>CAYLWU010000007.1:0-27105 GCA_964387475.1 uncultured Ohtaekwangia sp.
TGATGGCGTTGTACTGTTTCATGAGCGGGGTATCCATTGCGCCTGCGGCAGCCATCAACGTTTTTTGAGTTGCAAAGATAGTTGTAGAGTATTGTCCGGTTGCTTACCTTACACTACCCTTTTAATTACCCACCCCTAAAAAAACCATTTTTATGCGAATTCTAGTAATTCTGAGTTTTGCCATAGCAGTTCTTGGCTGCGAAAATGAAGCAGTTGAGAAATCTGACCTGGGGCGCATTAAAAAAGTTGTCGTGTCGTTTCAGGGGATTGAAATCAGCACCAAGCCACTAACGGGCCGCGAACAAAGAACAACCGATGCCGATCCAACCTACTTGTTCATTGAGATTCGAAAAGGTAGCGCACTGTATGCATCTGGTGTGTTTAAAGACGTGCCGCAATCCGTAGGGCTGCAACTACCCGACAAAACCAATGTTACAATTTTTGTTAAGGCCATTAAAAAAGGCAGCTCGCACGGAATTTTGCGTTACAAAAGTGGCATCTACACGAATATCAATTGGTCGGTCGCGGCTGATTCTTTGAACTACCAAAATCCGATGCAAAACGGCGCTGACGCGGGTCTATGCTACGTGTACACCAAAGCCGACAGCTCCGCCAACATGTATCAATATTATCCCCCCACGGATACGTATGCAGCCAAAGTGGAGATCAATACTTCTGCCATCACCGGAGAACTGAAAATCAATCTTGAGCGCAAGGTTTTTGGTATTGAAAGTAAACTGCGCAATTTCCGTAAAGGTAAGGTTAAAGTTCTTTTGGGTGAGGAGAAAAGTGCAACTGACCCCAGCGGGGTGTCCAGCCAGGTTTTGAGTTATCCTGATTCGTCTAAGTTAGATGTGTTTTCTTTAATGGCCCTCCATCCACCGCGGCCAAACATGCGCCTGCGCGTGATTTACCACAACACCGAAAAAGATCAGGTAATTTTTGATGGCTGGATTGAAGTGAACGCACTGGAAAAAAAGATACTCGAGATTGATTTGGCGCGGTTTAACTCAACCAATAACGGTAGGGTGGGATTTACCATCGTAAACGGTTCGCTTATGCCGGGCCAGATCATCAAGATTAACTAAGCCGTTTTGCTGACGGTTTTGGTTAGGACACTGCGCCGGGTAAAGGATTGAGCGGGTGTGTTTGAGCCCGCAAGAGCATGTGCGGTGGGTGGCGAGCCGCGAAAGCCTGGTGCCGCACGCCTCGGGCGGCATACCCCAAAAAGAGACAAAAAAAAGCGCGCATCACGAACAGGTGACGCGCGCAAAAAAATCTTCTAACGCTCTTAGGCGGCTTTCTGAATGGGCTCGACTTGCAGTGTGCGCTGCTTGTTCAATTGGATTACACCCAATCGGTTGAGCACTTTAATCACGATGTAGGTAGGATCAATTTCATGCCACCGAATGCCCCCGAAGTTGGCGCGGGCGCCATTTTTGTGGTGGTTGTTGTGGTAGCTCTCGCCCATCATCAGAAAATCAACCGGCAGGAAATTCTTTGATGTATCGCGCACTTCAAAATTTCTGTAGCCGTACTTGTGCGCAAACCAGTTGATAATGGCGCCGTGCAGCGGGCTCATTAAAAAATGAACCGGCAATAGCAGCCATAACCACCAGGCGGTAGCGAACTGAAAATAGAAAAGCACATACAAAGCCCCCCAGAACAGGCGCGAGGGCCACGAGCGCGCGAATTTATCAAACGACTCCCACTGCGGCACGCCCTCGGTAAAGCGGGCGTCTACCACCATTTTGCGGTTGGCAATGGCCGAGTAGATGGTTTTTGTTTTCCACATCATGTTCCAGATGGTTTCATCGTAGGTGGGCGAGTGCGGATCGTTTTCGGTATCTGCGTAGGCGTGGTGCATGCGGTGCATAACGCCATAGCCGTAGGGGCTGAGGTAATTGGAGCCTTGGAAAATCCATGTAAGCACAAAGAAAATCTTCTCCGTAGTTTTATTCATGGTAAACGCCTTGTGGGCCGCATACCGGTGCAGGAAAAACGTCTGGAAAAACAATGACAGGTACCAGTGGGCTACGAAAAAAGAGAGGACAATCAGCATGTTCAGGTTAGTTTATCGTAAAACAATGCCAGCCTGCCTTGCGGGCTGGAAAATGTAAGACAAACCCGGCGTGGGGTTTGTGACAAAAACCTGAACTTATTTTTAGATTTTTTTCTGTACGGCCTCCGCAATATCGTTTTTGAGCTGCTGGAGGTAGTCGGTAGCGTTACCCATATCGCAGGCGGAACGGAACCGTTGAATGAGTGCTTGGGTATTGGGCAGTTCTACGTGCAGGGCACTGGTTTCTTCGCTTATTTTTTTTCGGGCGCGGGCCAGCAACTGGCGGCAGTGGTCTTTTTTCTTGTCCAGCGCGTGCTGGAGTTCGTCATAATCCCAATCGAACACCTCTTTCAATACGAATACCGCACGCTCCAGCGGTTCTAATTTATGGTGCAGCACCTGGAACGCGGCCTGAAGATGTACGTCCATGTCCAGTGCCTGCAGGTTCATCTCCTTCCACTTGTGTAAGAACTCGGGCAAGTGCCAGGCTTCCAGATATTCTTCCTTCTTTCGCTTTAATGCGTTGAGGTGATTGAGGCAGTTGTTGGTTACTGCGCGGATGAGGTAGGCTTTGGTGTTCTCGATTTTTTGCGTGTCTACCGTGAGCCAGCGCACAAAAGTTTCCTGCACAATGTCTTCGGCATCTTGCTGGCAGCGCACCAAATTATAGGCAATGCGTTGCAGCAACGGTTGGTAGAGCGCGATGGTTTGTGCCTGATCCATAGAAACGGATCACAAAGAAAGTGGAAAAACCCGGCATTTGTGTGAAAACTTTTCGCTAACGCGCGTTCGTAACCGTTTAAAAAATGCTGATGAAAATCATGTGGTAGCTGTGCTTTTCCCTCCGTTCTTTGCGTTGTTAAGTAAACCGAGAAATAATGAACGCTGCCGTGGTGAAGGAAACTCGCAGGAAACCCATTCTGGTGCAAGAGATTTCTTTTTTGTTTGTGCACCTGTTGCCGCTGGCCGCCATCTGGACGGGCGCAACGCTTTTTGATTGGCTGGTGTGCATTTTTTTGTACGTGTTCCGCATGTTTTGGATTACCGGCGGCTACCACCGCTACTTTGCGCACAAGTCGTATAAAACTTCGCGGTGGTTTCAGTTTGTAATTGCGTTCATGGCGCAGACCTCCGCGCAAAAAGGGGCACTGTGGTGGGCGGCCCACCACCGGCATCACCACCGCCACAGCGATACTCCGGCCGATCCACACTCAATGAAAATCTATGGCTTTTGGTATTCGCACATTGGTTGGATCATTGGCCCGGATTTTAAAGACACCGACTATAAAACCATTGGCGATTACGCCCGCTACCCGGAGTTGGTATGGCTGAATAAAAATTACCTGGTGCCGCCGGTGTTACTGGCCGTTGGCGTAACGGCGCTGGGTGCCTATGTAAATGGCGGCAGCGTGGCACTGATGTTTACCAGCGCAGGCATGAGCACGTTGCTGATCGGTTTCTTTCTGAGCACGGTAATCTTGTACCACGCTACGTTTTCCATCAACTCCATTATGCACAAGGTGGGCACGCAGCGGTATGAGTCGAACGATGAGAGCCGGAACAGCGTATGGCTGGCCTTGCTTACGCTGGGCGAGGGCTGGCACAACAACCACCATTATTACGAAACGGCAGGGCGCCAGGGATTTTTCTGGTGGGAGATTGACATTACGTATTATGTGTTAAAAGGCTTCGAAAAACTGGGGCTGATCTGGGAGGTAAAAGGTGTGCCCGACTACATTAAGTATTCGCGGAATAAACGCCATGCGCAGGAGTTGCGCCAGCGGGCGGCCACCGCAGCCGAAAACCGGCCCACCCCGGCGGTGGCCGAAGCGGAGGTGGACTAAGACATTTTTTTATGGGATTTGGAAATTGCCAACCGGGGCTTAAATTTGCACTCCCTTTCGGGGATAAGCGGGAGTAGCTCAGTTGGTAGAGCACAACCTTGCCAAGGTTGGGGTCGCGAGTTCGAGTCTCGTTTCCCGCTCAGATTGGATGATTTGAAGATTTGGTGATTTTTTGATTTGAATGCTCAAGAACTACAGCAGCGAACCAAAAAGTTTAGTCTTCAAATCATCCGTTTTTTTCAGGCGCTCCCCAAAACAACGGAGGCCCAAATTTTGGGAAAACAGCTCTTGCGTTCGGCCACCTCGGTAACCGCTAATTACCGCGCCGCGTGCCGGGCACGATCGAAAGCAGAGTTTATTGCGAAGCTTTCTATTGTGGTAGAAGAAGCCGATGAAACATTGCTTTGGCTGGAAATGATAGACGAATCATCCGTTTCCAAAGTAGATGCCTCATTGATGAAAGAGGCGAAAGAACTGCTGTTTATTATGTCAGCTTCGCGTAAATCCGCGAAGGGCGACTCAATCAATAAATAGATAATTTCGCAAATCAATCAATTGATTTTGCCCGGGTGGTGGAATTGGTAGACACGCAGGACTTAAAATCCTGTGGCCCTTAAAGGCTGTACGGGTTCAACTCCCGTCCCGGGTACTAAAAACAAAAAGCGCTGATTCTGTCAGCGCTTTTTTGTTTTGGGCGTATTCTTCTTTTAAGGCGCAGGCGCCAACAACGAGTTAATCCAGCGCGCAATCTTCAGCGCTTCATCGCGGGGTACTTGCGGCATGGCGGCCATGGGTGTTTCATGCTCCGGCCAGTTCTTGGGTTCGGGCATGTAGATCAACTGCACAATGCGCTCATCCGAATATTTACGTTTAGCAATATCCGCGAAAGCGGGCCCCACCTGCCGCTTGTACGTTTGATGGCAGGCCGTGCACGTATTCTTCACCAGCAACGGTTCGATCTCCGCGTACGCGATGGTCTTACCGCCGGCCACCGGCACCCTCGGCTTTGGTGTAACGGTTGGCTTTGCGGGTACTCGTTGGGTACTCCATTCGTTGGCAGGCAACGGTTGCCCGGATGGAATCGCGTTAAGCGTATAATAAGCCGAAGGGTGCAACACCGGTAAACCTGTTGTTGTGCGTACGCCAAACACGTGCAACTCGTGCACGTGGTACGGCCGCAGATTCGTTACGCGCAGGCGCACGCGGTAGCCATCGTCTGAAATCTTCAGGCCCTCGATTTTCAACTTCTCTTCGTTTACTGTGGGGCTGCCATACACGGGTTGGTATTTATAGGTGTAACTGCGGCCGCTGTAGGCTTCCAGATTTCCGGCCACGGTTTTGTCTACGGGCATGGTAAACTCAATTTCAAAACCATCGGGTTGCGCGCGCACCGTTTTCATTTCCATCGGCACTTTGCCCGTCCACACCAGCCGCTGCAAACCTTCGTTCGCGGTGCCGGCCGAGCCCCAGCCGCGGTTGGTGAGGCCCGCATACAGCGCCCCGTCCAGCCCCCAACTCATGCGCAACACCCCCGATTGGAATCCGGACTTAAAATCGAATGCCACGCCCTGGTACTCGCCATTTACTTTCTCGAGCACCACGCGCATGATCTTGCTTTGCCCTTGATCACCCACAAACACTTGTCCGGCAAACGGACCGAATTTGCCACCGGTGTCGTCTGTGATGATCTCGGAGTTAGAAATTCCCAGCACGCCATGCGGTAACCACACGGTCGGCAGGCGGATTTCCGGAAACACCTTCTTCAACTCATACAAAAACTGCGGCTGTTCATCGGTACGGTTCTCGGGCTTCACATACTGCCCATCTATTTTCGTTTGCCGCGGATCTACGCGCGCGTACAATTGCTCCGTGGTGAGCGAAAGGGGCGAGTTGGGTTGTTGTGTCCAGCGCAAGCCGGCCGGGTGTCCGGCAAAGCTTCCTTTCGGGATGTGTACAAGGCCCCCGGAACCAATCCAATCGCCCTGATTATCGGCATAGAAAAATTCACCATCAATAACACCGAGGCCGCAAGGCGAGCGCATGCCGGTGGCCCACGGTTGCATCTTACCCTCGGGGCTGATCTTCATCGTCCAGCCGCGCCACGGTACACGACTTTCGCCACGCCACCATTCTTCATCGCCAAAGGCCACGTTGCCCGTAACGAAAAAGTCGCCATCGGGTGCGAGCTTCGGCCCGAAGGAATACTCATGGTAATGGCCCGATACCGGCCAGGCGTACACGGTTTCGTACACATCGGCTCGGTCATCGCCATTGGTGTCTTTCAGTTTCGTAAGCTCGCCACGCTGGGCAATGAACAGCGCGTTGTCGCGGTACACCAACCCAAGCGCCTCATGCAAGCCCGACGCAAAAAGCGTAAACACCGGCATGCGGCCGTTGGCCGTGGCGGGATTTTCAATGAGCCATACATCACCCCGGCGCGTGCACACCGCCAACCGTCCATCGGGTAACGTTGCCACACCGCCCACTTCCAGCAAAATCCCCTCCGGGGTAGCGATGGAGAGAATGCGGTAGTAATCATCTTCCGTCGGGATTTTTACTTTAGGATTCTGCGCAACGGCCGCTAGCAGCGCCAGCGATAACAAACCACTAAAAAATATTTTCATGCGAATAGAAAAGAAGCGTTCTGATTTCGATTTCATAAGCATTACCACATTAATGTGTATTGCATCGACTGCTGCACCGGGGTAATCAGTTCCTGGCGGCCATTATGGGTACGAATTTTGGGATGGCAGTTTGTTCCGGCCTGGATAAAGTAGCGTTGATCGACCACAAACAAGCCGTCCGACACCTGCTGAATCTCGGCCCCTTCAGCCAGTTTGAAATGTGGATTTGCAAGTGCTTGTGCGTCGGTCAATTTTATTTCGCGTACAAGGCTGCGTTTCTCCGCATCGGGTATAATCGCATCTTCCACTTTAGCCCCTTTGAGTTGGTACCCAAAAACGGGTCGGCCATCTGGCTGCATGCGGTAGCCTTTCGGCTGAAACGCGGTGTTCATTACCTCGGTGGCGGCTTGCCATGCCACAAAAGGCTCATTGCCGGTGGGCAGTTCTGCTAACGGCACATTATTAAAAAAGTATTGCACGGCACCCTGCGGTAAAAAAGAACCATCGCCGCGATCATGCCACATGGGCGTAGCATCTACAAAGGGCCCGCGCCAGGCGGCCGCCAGGTTACCCGACTTTAAATCATACACATAGTGCACGCCGGTGGGGTCGCCCACACCGATGGTGTGAGTAAGCCGCTGTTTGCGATCTCCATTAAAATCTACGAAGGCGCGCAACAACTTCGGTGTAGCACCGGGGCTTAGTAAAATAGGCGCCACGGGATCATCTGCCGGCGGATAGGAATTAAACGCATGCAACGTTTGCGGCTCACCGCCCTCCGCGGCTACGTACAACCCGAGGCGCGGCGGCATCCACGAGGCATCTTTATAGTTGTAGATTTCAAGGGGATAGGTGCCCGCCTTTAATCGCAACTTGCCTTCATCAAAACGCCACCAGCCATCTGCGCTTTGGTAGTTCGTTATCGTTTGGTTGTTCACCACCAACCGTGCGCCACCGGTATACGCCAGAGTAAACTGATATTCCGCATCCTTCGATACGGTGATTTCGCCTTTGTATATGGAGCCATACGCATTGTCGGAAGTTAATACCTCACAACTTAACTCGGGTTGCGTGCCGCTGGCCGCTGGCTTGAGCGCGGTGAAATCGCTAATGAGTTTATAATTTCCATAATACGTTTGGTAGCTCACCGGCCCGAGGGTAACCTTCACCAACTCGGGCACCAGGTAGTGCACGTTTCGAATGGCCACGGGGCCATGGTCGCCCTGAATCATGAGCGGGCCGAGCGGCTTCTCGTTGTTCTCGATGGGCCCGCCCGTAGGTTGAGGTACATCCACCTGGTTGTGAATCAGCGCACCGTTGAGGTATACAAAATTGAAGCGTGCGTTTTCCGTTTTATTGCCCGCCGCATCAAACCGGGGCGCGCGAAAACTAATGCGCAGGGTTTGCCATGTGCCGGGGGCTTTCGCTGCATTTACCAGCGGCGCTTTGCCCATGTACACCTTTGGCGGATCGCTTTCCCAATTGCGGTAGATACCCCCAATGTCGGAGAAACCCGGGATAGCCACACCCCAGCTGTCGTACAGTTGCACTTCGTAGCGTCCCTGCAAATAAATGCCGGAGTTCGATCCTTTCGGCAGCATCACCTCCAATGACAATTCGATGTCGCCATGTTCAAATGTGGTGAGCAGTGCGTCGCGTCGGGCAGCATCATTCATGTTTAACAAAATGCCGGTGCCTGCGGTAAACGTTACTGCTGTTGTTTTTGGCGTGGGCGCTGCCACGGATACGTTTTTTTTACTTTTTTTACCAGCGGCCGCAACCGGAGGCGTGGTTGGCTCAGGTTCGTGAATGGCTACCAGCGGATTTATCATCACACCACCCACAATTTGCCAATTGCCGGCCTGCGGGCGAAACGCGGTTAAGTCAGTAAGCGGCAATGGCTGTAGCTTGGGTTGACCGAATGCGGCCACATACCCAACGCAGCACGCGGCCACCAGAAGGATTTTTTTCATGCTCGTTTTTTAGGCGTAACAAGTTGCTGGCTTTTCATCCGAAATCAAAACTTGTTTTACGGAATATTTGGGTTTGTTGCACCTCCGCTGGTAGAAATTTCATAGGAATTACGGCTGGCTTTTATTAAATCGACCAACATTGTTTTAAACATCGAATCAATCATGAAACTCTTTGGGTATTGCCTGCTGGCCGTGGTGTTTACCACCGCTGCGCTTGCACAGAAATCAAAAACCAACGCGGCCGCCACTCCGCCAAAAGCGGACGTAGAAAAATTGAAAGGTCTGAAGTGGCGTAACATCGGGCCCTTCCGGGGTGGGCGGGCGAACGCCATCGCGGGCGACCCGAACAACAGCAGTGTTTACTACGTGGGCTACACCGGCGGCGGTCTTGCCAAAACAGACGATGGCGGCATGACGTGGCGCAACATCTCTGATGGCTTTTTCAAAGTAGGATCCGTTGGCGACATTGCCGTTTGCGAGTCGGATGCCAACGTGATCTACGTAGGCAGTGGCGAACATGCCGTGCGCGGGGTGATGACCTCCTATGGCGATGGCGTGTACAAATCCACGGATGGTGGAGCCACCTGGAAAAACATCGGGTTAGAAAAAACCCGCCATATCTCCGATGTGATTGTGCACCCCAACAATGCCGATGTGGTGTATGTGGCCGCGCAGGGCCCCGTACATGGCCCCTCGCCCGATCGGGGAGTGTATAAGTCGGTGGATGGTGGAACCACCTGGAAAAAGACCTTGTACGTAGACGAAAATACCGGGGCGGTTTCGCTTACGATGGATATGAATAACCCCCGCATTTTATATGCCGCTATGTGGCAACACCGGCGCTACCCGTGGAAGGTGGAAAGTGGCGGTGCGGGCTGTGGCGTATGGAAGTCGGTGGATGGTGGCGACACCTGGAATAAAATCAATGAAGGGCTGCCCAAAGAAATGGGTAAAATTGGTATCAGCGTATCGCGCGCCAATTCCAATCGCGTTTACGCAATTGTAGAAGCCGAAAAATCAAAAGCCGGCGTGTATCGCAGCGATGATGGCGGCAAGAAATGGACGTTGCAAACCAACGATCAAACGCTTACCGCACGGTCGTGGTACTACATGGAAATTTTTGCCGATCCGGTAAATGCAGATGTGGTGTATGTACTGAACGCACCCATGATGCGGTCGATTGACGGGGGCAAAACCTTTGCCAATGTGCGTGTGGGACATGGCGATACCCACGACTTGTGGATCAACCCAAAAAATAATCAAAACCTGGCGTTGGCCGATGATGGTGGCGGGGAGATTTCCTACAACACGGGCCGCACGTGGTCGCCCATCAACAATCAGGCAACATCGCAATTCTACCGCGTAAATGTAGACAACCGCTTTCCGTATTGGGTCTATGGCGGACAACAAGACAACACCTCTGTGGCCATCCCCAGCCGCAACGGAAGCTTCGGGATTACTGACAAAGATTGGTTTAATGGGCCCGGTTGCGAAAGCGCGTACGTAGCGTTTAATGATCCGGCCAATCCGGAACTTTTATATGGTGGATGTTATCAGGGCCAAATTGATGTGCTGGATACACGCACCGGGGAAGCGAAAGACTTGCAAGAATACCCGGCTACGAATCTGGCGTTCGCGCCTAAGAAAATGAAATATCGTTTCAACTGGAATGCGCCCTTAATCAACTCTCCGCACAATCCGAAGGTCATGTACCACGCGGCCAACGTGTTGTTTAAAACCAGCAATGGCGGACTTAATTGGGAGATCATCAGCCCCGACCTCACCCGTAACGACACCACCAAGCAAGACGTAAGCGGTGGGCCGATTACCAACGAAGGGGCAGGTGGCGAAAACTACAATACGATTTATTATGTGATGGAATCCCCGCATGAGGCCGGAACCATCTACACGGGCAGCGACTGCGGGCTAGTGCACATCACCCGCGATGGCGGCAAGAGTTGGCAAAACATCACACCCAAAGACTGGAGTGAGGGGCTCATTCATTCCATCGAAGTTTCACCGCACGACAAAGGCACGGTGTACCTCAGCGCCTCGCGGTACAAATTCAACGACTTTGCGAACTATACGTTTAAATCCACCGACTACGGCAAAACCTGGACTAAAATCGGCACGGGGGTAGATGCGGATGACTTCATTAAAGTGATTCGCGAAGACAAAAAAGTAAAAGACCTGTTGTATGCCGGCGCCGAGCGGGGCTTTTATATCTCCTTTACCGGTGGCGCACAGTGGCAGAAGTTACAGTTGAACCTGCCGGTAGTGCCCGTAACGGATTTGATCATTCGCGACAATGATCTTGTGGCCGCCACGGCGGGCCGTTCGTTTTGGATTTTAGATGATCTGGGTGCCATTCAACAATCCAAAGGCGTTTGGGATGGGTCCGTCAAAATCTTCACACCCAAACCAACGTACCGGCTCTCATCTGTAACCATCCCCAGTTACATGGGCGATATCCCCGGCCTAGGGCGTAATCCACTCAACGGAGTTATTCTCGATTACTATCTAAGCGAAAAAGCAGACACTGCAAAAGTTACCTTACAGATTTTTGATCGTGCGGGCAAACTCATCCGCAGCTATACCAACGTAAAAGACGAGAGCGCAAAATCATGGCCAGGGGGGCCGCCGCCACCACAGCAGTTACCGGCAGATGCCGGGTTGAATCGTTTTGCCTGGGATTTTCGTACCGAGGCCCTCGCCGGTGTGCCGGGCGTGTTTGTGTATGGCGATCACAGTGGCTATCGGGTGGCACCCGGCACCTACAAGGCGCGCATCACATACAAAAAGCAGGTATCCGAAACAGACCTGGAAATTCTGGCCGACCCGAAAGTAGCCGCCACCGCGGCCGACTGGGCCGCCCAGCAGGAGTACTTGCAACGCATGAGCGATCAGTTTAACGAACTGCACAAAAGCGTAAACCAGATGCGGCAGGTGAAAAAGCAAATCGAAACAATTAACGAGTCGCTGAAGGCGCAACCCGAGAGCAAAGAGCTGGTGGAACTGGGCAAAAAGCTGTCGAAGAAAATCGAGCAGTGGGAACAATATCTCATCGAGCCGCGCTCGAAGAACTTCCAGGATGTGATCAACTTCCCGAATCGCCTTAACGCGGAGTTCTTGCAACTCCGGTCCGTGGCCGACACCCACGACCCACGCCTTACACAAGGTGCCAAAGACCGGGCCCGCGATGTAGAAACACAATGGCAGGGTTACAAAAATCAGTTGTCTGACCTGGTGCAGAAAGACATTGCCGAGTACAACAAGGTATTCCGCGAAAAGAATCTGCCGGCGCTCATTACCGAAGGCCGGGCTGTGGAAATCAACAACTAATTGGCCGATAACCGGCGGCGGTGGCCACCGGAAAAAAGGGCGGATGTAAACATCCGCCCTTTATTTTGTTGAACGTCCAGATACCGATTAATTCTCTATCTTGCCTCGCCTAAAATTTTTTAACGCGCTGTGCAGCAACTGCTCGATTTAATTCCCGCGGTCATTTTTGAATATACCGTTTTCTCAGACGGCAGCAGAAAGTTCACCTACATCAACCCGTATTGTAAGGAGCTTTTGGGCCGCACCAGCGAAAGCATCATGGCAAGCCATCTTCAGATGAAGGATTTCATTCACCCGGAGGATTGGCCCGCATTTAAACAACAAAAAGATGCAGCAAATGCTGCGCATACCTCGTTACGATGGGAAGGCCGCATTGTGTTACCCACGGAAGAAGTAAACTGGATTGAACTTGTGGCCTCCCCCACACACATGCATCAGTCGGTAATCTGGCGCGGGCTAATGAACAACATCACACTGCGCAAAAAACTGGAAGCCGAGCAACGCGAAGTCGAAAACCAGTACCGCGACCTGCTGGAGTCAATCCCGCTGGGCGTAGGCATTCACCGTGGTGGGCGCCTGATTTATGCCAACCGCTACGCGGTGGAGTTAATGGCCGCCACTTCGGCCGATGAACTGCTGAGCAAACCGCTGCTGGATTTGATCCACCCGGCGTATCAAGCCATGGCCATAGACCGCATTCAGCGCGTGATGCGGGGCGAAGCGGTGCCGTTGGCGGAAGAAAAACTGGTACGTTTGGATGGCCGCGTGATTGACGTAGAGCTGGTTTCTAAAAGCTTTTTGTTTGAAGGTGCGCCGGCCATACAGATCATCGTAAAAGACATCACCCAACAAAAACTTGCGGCTGCATCGGTGCGCAAGGCGGAAACCATGTTTTCGCAATTGTTTCAAAACTCGCCGCTCGCCATTGTGTTGTTGGATGCCGAAGGCAATGTGGTACGCATCAACCACGGCTTCCAGCAATTGTTTGGTTACACCATTGATGAGTTGCGCGGTAACGGATTAAATGCATTTATCGTACCCCGAGAGTTGGAAACGGAGGGAAACGAAATCAACACCGTTATCGGCAGTTACCAGGTCGTGCGGCTGGAAACTACCCGGCTGCGAAAAGACGGCCGCCAGGTTTGGGTAATTTTATATGGCGTGCCCGTGCGGTTGGAAGATGAAACCATCGGCATTTTCGGAGTGTATGTAGACATTACCGACATCCGCCACATGGAAGAAGAGTTGAAAACGCGAAATGCCGAGTTAGACAACTTTGTGTACAAAGTATCGCACGATCTGCGCGCGCCCCTCACCTCGGTATTGGGATTGGTGCACCTCTCGCAAATGACGGGCAATACCGATAGCCCGCTGGATTACCTGAAACGAATTGGCGCACAAGTGCAACAGCTAGACGGATTTATTTCCGATGTGCTGAGCCATTCCAAAAACCTCAAAATGGATGTTAAAATTGAGGAGGTAAATCTGGCTGAGATGGTGAACAAGGCGTTTACTGACCTAAGCTATCTGGATGGTGCCGATCAGGTAACGTACACGCTGCAGCAGCAAGGCCCGCCCTTGTTCTCGGATCCGTGGCGGTTGTCTGAGGTTGTGCGCAATCTGGTGTCGAACGCCATTAAGTACCGAAAAGAAAGCGGCACTACACATGTAGCGGTAGCGATCACCACCACACCCACCCAGTGTACATTCGTTTTTAAAGACACCGGGCCGGGCATTGAACCCGATAAGCTGCCCAAAATTTTTGAGATGTTTTACCGGGCCAGCTCACGCGCGCAAGGCTCTGGTTTAGGGTTGTACATTGCCAAGAATGCCATCGAACGCCTGAACGGCAAAGTACACGTAACCAGTGTGTGGCAGGAAGGCACCACGTTCACGATTCAAATCCCCAATCAAACGCCCCGATGAGCATACACGAAGTAACCACCGCGGCCGATCGGAAAGCTTTCTTAGAACTGCCGGTGCGGTTGTACAAAAATAACCCGGCGTGGATTCGGCCGCTGGATCAAGATGTAGAGGCCGTATTCAATCCGAAAAAAAATAAAACCTACCAGCACGGCTCCAGCATCCGGTGGATTATTAAAAACGATCAGGGCGAAGTGGTAGGCCGCGTGGCCGCATTTGTTAACAAGAAAACCGTAAATAAAGGTAACGATCAACCCACCGGCGGTTTCGGTTTTTTTGATTGCGTTAACGATCAGGCAGTAGCTTTTCAACTCTTCGAGTTATGCAAAAACTGGTTGCAGATGCAGGGCATGGAAGCGATGGATGGACCGATCAACTTCGGCAACCGCGATAAGTGGTGGGGATTGCTCATTGACGGTTTCGATCTGCCGCCCAATTACCAATGCAACTATAACGCACCGTATTATCAAACGCTGTTTGAGGCGTACGGATTTGAGGTGTATTTCTATCAACTCACGTTTGGCCGCCCGATTGACGGACCGCTTACCGAACGGCTTACCGCAAAAGCCGAATTGGTGGCAAAAGATCCCGACTACTCTTTCAGTTACCTGAAAAAAAAGGACTGGTCTACGTTGCCGGAAAAAATTCGCAGCGTGTACAACCGGGCGTGGGCCAGTCGTGGCGAAATTCCCGAACTTACCGAAGCCCAGGCGCGCCATTTGGTGAAGCAAATGCAACCCATCATGGATGAACAGTTGCTGTGGTTTGCATATTACAAAGGTGAACCGGTAGCGTTTTTCCTTTCGTTACCGGAGGTGAATCAAATCTTCAAACACGTAAATGGAAATTTCAACTGGCTGGGCAAACTCATTTTTGTGTGGCACCAGTACCGCAAAACGTGTAAAAAAGCATTTGGTGTCTTGTTTGGCGTAGTACCGGAGCATCAGGCAAAAGGACTGGACGGTGGCATCATTGAAGCCTTCCGGAAATTAGCGCAAGAGTCGGGCACGTTTAAGTACACCGATTATGAAATGAATTGGATTGGCGATTTTAATCCGAAGATGATCCGGGTGGTGGAACAGATCAATAGTTACGTTGTTAAAAAACACGCTACCTACCGCTACCTGTTCGACCGCAGCAAGCCGTTTAAACGAATGCCCATTGTGAACTGATTTTTTTACATGCAAGAGCCTCAAGAAGAAACCCAAGCCGGATTTTTATTGAAGAACCTTTTTCGGGGGCTTCTTTTCTTTGCTGTGATTATTACGGCGTTCATCCTGATGGAAGAATACATTCAGGATAACTTCAAATCGCACATCGATGATATTCGGGCCAACCCGGCGCTGCTCTACGGCATTTACACCGTGTCGGAAATTGTGTTTGGCATTTTGCCACCGGAGTTGTTCATGATGATCTGGATTCTTGATGACATCTCGTTGCAGGGCTTCATCATTAACCTGACAATACTTACGTTGATTTCCTACGGGGCCGGCATTGTGGGCTATTGGATTGGCAAAAACTTCTCAAAAACAAAACTTTATCAGGAGCGCATCCGCGAAAAATACCTGAAGCAATACGAAAAGCAGCTGAAAAAATTTGGCGGCTATCTGGTATTTGTTGGAGCGGTTACGCCCATACCGTTTTCGGCCACGTGCATGATGGCGGGTTCTGTAAACATGAATTTCCGCAACTTTTTGTTGATCTGCATTTCGCGTGTGTTGCGCTTTGCGCTCTACGGCTGGATGGTGTGGAGTTTCCCGAACTGGTTTAATGGCTAGCACCATTTCGTAGTGAAAAAAAGAGGCCTCGCCTGAGGCCCCCTTCTAAGTTTTTTTGAGCTTTTGATTATGCTGTTTTTGTGGGGCACGTGCTCAGGCCTACAATGGCATACAGTGGGCAAAAACTCACAAGGCTTGTCAACACAAATACACCACCCAGAATAACCAGTACCAGGCCCAACGTGCCTGTAACAGTGCCGGTGAAATAAAGCGCCGCAAATACGGCTGCCAAAAGGGTGCGCACGGCGCGATCGATGTTACCCATGTTCTTTTTCATGATTGTTTTTTGGTTAAACGGTTTCGGCTAGTTGTACTACGGCGTACACCAACGCCACGCACATCAAACAAACGATGAGCAGTTTGGCGACTTTGTTTTTGGCGGCCGTGTTCATGATTCAAACCTAGCTGCGGCGGTGCATCAAAAACGGTGACATTGGTCACCACCATGCGTAAAATCCCTGTAAATAATTGATTGTCAGAATCGAAAACTTGGTACAGTCAGAGAATTTCGATGCCGGCGTATGTCTTGGGCACCTTCTTTTCTTTCTCAAGTCGTTTCTGCACCCGCGTAATCACTTCATGCGAAGTGCCAAGATCTAGTGCAATGGCCATGAGGTAAAAGTCGGATTTTTTCACCACTCTCCTTCGCGCTTCCAACCGCGTGACGCAGGAACACCGTGGCTCACTCGATTGCAGATAAAAATCCGCAAAACAATACGCGCCACCCACGTCTAATTCGATTTGAACTGCTATTTTAGCAAGTACCTGACCTAACACGTATTCGCCTTTGGATTCACTCTTCGATCGGTACGCTTTAACGCCGCACACCTGGGATGAAATGTACGGGCCCGACGGCATCCGCGCCGCCTACCAACGCGTGCACGCTTTTTTGCAGGAAATCCCTCCGGCAGAACTAGCCCGAAAAGAAGAACTGGCCAAACGCCTGTTCATGAGCCAGGGCATCACCTTTACGGTGTACAGCAGTGGCGAAGGCATCGAAAAGATTTTTCCGTTTGATATCATTCCGCGCATCATTACCGCCAGTGAGTGGGCGCTGATCGAACGCGGCATCAAACAGCGGCTAAAGGCCCTCAACATATTTCTGAAGGACATCTACCACGATCAATTCATTCTGAAAGACGGCATTGTGCCGATGTCGCTCATTTACTCCTGCCCCCACTACTTGCGCGAGATTCAGGGACTGCCCGTACCGCATGATATTTATGTACACATCGCCGGTATTGATCTTATCCGCGATGCCGATGGCTCGTTCTTCATTTTAGAAGATAACCTGCGCACGCCTTCCGGGGTGAGTTACATGATTGAGAACCGCGAAATCACCAAACGCATTTTCCCCGACCTGATTCCGGAGAACAACGTGCGCCCGGTAACGCAGTATCCCAACATCCTACACAAAAATCTGGTATCACTCTCGCCGCGCCAAACGGCTAATCCTACAGTGGTGCTGCTTACTCCGGGCATGTACAACTCTGCCTATTTTGAGCACACCACACTGGCGCGGTTGATGGGCGTTGAGTTGGTGGAGGGCCGCGACCTGGTAGTAGATAACCATCGCGTGTTTATGAAAACCACGGGCGGCTTGCAGCAGGTAGATGTAATCTACCGCCGGGTGGACGATGAGTTTCTTGATCCACTTGTTTTTAATCCCAACAGCTTCCTCGGTGTGTCGGGCATTTTATCGGCCTACCGCAAAGGAAACGTGGCTATTGTAAATGCCTTGGGTAATGGCGTGGCAGACGATAAGGCCGTGTATGTGTACGTTCCGGATATGATTCGCTATTACCTGAACGAAGAACCCATTCTCAAAAATGTGCCTACTTACCAATTGGGTAAGCCCGATGAGTACAACTACGTGCTGAAGAACCTGAATAAGATGGTGGTGAAAAAAACCAATGAATCGGGCGGCTACGGCATGCTGATGGGCCACACCGCGTCCGACAAAGAGCTGCACGACTACGCCCGCGAAATAGAAAAAGACCCACGCCAGTACATTGCCCAACCGGTGGTAAGTCTATCGGCTGCGCCGTGTTACCTCAATGATAAAGTCCAGCCCCGGCGTGTGGACTTGCGACCGTTTGCCCTCTGTGGCCCCGATGGGATTGAAATTGTGCCCGGCGGCCTTACGCGGGTAGCGTTGCGCGAGGGATCGCTCGTGGTAAACTCCTCGCAGGGCGGTGGTAGCAAAGATACGTGGGTATTAGCCGATGGAATATGTTAAGCCGCGTTGCAGACTCGTTGTATTGGATGTCGCGCTACCTGGAGCGCACGGATGGTATTCTACGCATGCTCAAAATGAACTATGCGTCATCGCAAGACGACCGGCAGGCGTTTACCTGGCGGCCCGTACTGAAAATCTTCAGCTACCTGCCTGAGGCTGAGCTAAATCGGTTCGGCAACGACAGTCGCGAAGTACTTGCCTTCATGCTGGTAGATAAAGAGAACCCAAACTCGGTGGTGAACATGGTAACCCGCTCGCGCGAAAATGCCCGGGCCGTACAAGACCACATCACTAAAGAGGTATGGCAATGCCTTAACGAGTACTACCATTTGGTAAAGGATGAAAAGCTCCGCTCATCGCTACAACGCGAAGACCCTATTACGGTTTTGGATGGGCTTATCCGACAGGGGCAATTGTATTTTGGAACAACGGAAGTTACCATGGCCCGCGGCGAGGGCTTCTGCTTCATCAACATCGGCAAATACCTGGAACGTGCCATACAATCAGCCGATATTCTTGACGTGAAATTCAGCGACCTTTCGTATGATGAAAATAACACCCCGGACACCACGTTTTGGAAATACCTGCTCCTTTCCATTTCCGGCTACGAACTTTATCTAAAAAGTTATCGGAGCGGCTTCGAAGGGCGAAACGTAGCGGAGCAGATTCTTTTCAACAATCAATTTCCACGTTCGGTGCTCTACTCGGTCAACCAGTTGCACCGGTATTTTGAGCGGCTAAAGAGCGAAAGAAATCAAGAGGGGCATGAGCGCATCTCATTTCTAATCGGGAAATTGCGGAGCCACGTGCAATACTCGCGTATTGACGAGGTGTTGAACCTCGGCCTGAACACCTACCTCAAAGACATTCGCACCGGCCTGTACGATGTAGGCCACGGACTCAATCAACACTATTTCGCGTATAGCTGATCCTTCTCATGCCGCGCTTCAAAATCCGACACATCACCCGCTATCGTTACGAGTCGACCATCCGCGACAGCGCGAACCAAATCATGCTGTACCCTATTCGCGATGCCTGGCAGGATGTACAGCAACACCAGGTGATCATCTCCGGAGACCCGGCTGTTTTTGTGTACGAGGATTACTACGGTAACCAGGTGGGCACATTCTCGCACCCGCACCCGCACCGCGTGCTGGAGATTGACTCACGGCTGGTCATTAGCACCAAGCCGGTTCCTCCACCTGCACTTTCGGGCGACCGGGAATCACTTTGGCAGGAACTTGACCGATTCGCCCATGAGGCCGCTTTTTTTGACTACCTGCGGCAAGAAACGTTTACGGCATTGCCTGAGGTGGAAAAAATGATTGCCGCCGAGCATGTGCGTAAAGCCTTACCCCTGCAGGTGGCGCAAGACTTCTGCGGCTTTGTTTACACCACATTTGCATATCAAAAGGGGATTACAAGCGTAGAGAGTACGCTAGACGAAATCTGGCGGTTGCGTTCGGGCGTATGTCAGGATTTTGCACACATCTTGCTCGTGATGCTGCGCCTCAGCAAAATTCCGGCACGCTATGTTAGCGGCTACATTTGTCCGAATAAAAACGGCATGCGCGGCGAAGGCGCTACGCACGCGTGGGTAGAAGCCTACCTGCCCAGCTACGGTTGGCTGGGGCTGGATCCTACCAACAACTGCATCGTAAGCGAAACCCATGTGCGGCTGGCGGTGGGCAAAAATTATGGCGACTGCGCGCCGGTGAAGGGCACCTACCGCGGCACGTCCGATCATACCCTGGAAGTGGCAGTATCCGTTAGCTATGAAGACGGCCAAAGTACCGACGCTACCCATGAAGTAAGCGAGCCGCAACCGATTACAAATTTTTCTCAGAACTCCTATCGCAGGCAGCAGGAAGCGCAGATGCAGCAGTGAACCGGGGTCGGCCTGAAGCGTTTTTTCGAAAACGAAAATTATCGTCCCGCAATTTTCAAGACCGCATCAATAAAGCGATCCATATCCCTGGTGGTGGTATACACATGTGGTGTTACGCGCACAGCCTTGATGTTTTCCCACTCAATGGCAGTGGTATGAATCTGGTAATCGGCAAACAACTTGCTGCTTACCTCACCGGGGGGCATCCCGTCAATTGAAAATGTTCCGAGGGCACACGAATACTCCGGTTTCATGGAAACGTGAATCTTGATCCTCGAATTTTTGCTCACGGCCTCGCACCAGTACTTTTTCAAATAATGCAAACGCTCCTGTTTGCGCTTGGCACCAATGGCTAGATGAAAGTCGATGGCTTGCCCTATGGCCTGCTCGGGTGCGAAAGAACGCGTACCGAGTGCTTCAAACTTACGGATGTCCGGGCTCTGTGGTTTATCATTCGGAAAAATCGGCCATGTCTTCTCAATGAGCGGCTTGCGGATGTACAGCATGCCCGTGCCAAAAGGTGCACTCAACCACTTGTGCAGACTTGTGCCGTAATAATCGCAACCCAAGTCGCTGATTTTATAATCGAGATGCGCAAACGTGTGGGCAGCATCTACAAGGCTGATGATGCCCCGCTTGCGCGCTTCTGCGCACAACTTCGCCACCGGCATGATCTGGCCCGTCCAGTTGATGATGTGCGTAAGGTGCCAGATTTTTGTGTTGGGTGTAGTCGCCTGGATGAAGGCGTTCACAAACGCATCATCGTTCTCGATTGGCAGAGTGAGGTTGATCCAGTTGATTTTGATACCCTGGCGCAACTCGCGTTGTTTCCAGGCGTGAACCATGTTGGGATAATCCTGGCGCGTCATCACAATCTCATCGCCTTTCTGTAAGTCGATGCCCCACGTACAGATGCCCAGCGCTTCGGTGGCGTTACGGTTGATTGCAACTTCCTCCGGGGCTGTGCCGGCAAGATCGGCCAGCTTTCTGCGCAGCGGCTCGCGCCCCTTATCCAGAATCTGCCACATGTAATACGTGGGCGCCTCATTGCTCAAATGGTAATACCGGTCTACAGCGTCTTGCACCACTTTTGGTTGGGGACTAACACCACCGTTGTTCAGGTTGAGGATGTTGGGCGACACCGTATAGGCCTGCGCCATCATGGCCCACAGTTCTTCATCTGCAATGACCGCCGCCAGCGGTTGGCGGTTTAATTCCAACAACGCATCGCTTACGATGCCGCCACGCGCAGCGGCGGCGAGTGAGGTAGCGCCTACCGCGGCTGCCGCGCGGCTAAGAAAATTTCTTCTGGAAGTCATCGTGTCGGGTTGATGTTGCCGAAGATATAAAATTTGAAAGGCGTTTTCTGAAAGTGTATCTTAAAAAAGAATTTAAGAAACCATCCGAAAGCCATGGTTGAGTTGCGCGCCACGCGCTTACTTTACCGTAGCGGGTGGTGGTTCGGGGTGTTTGGCATAACGCTCAAAAAATTCAATTGTGCGCAGCAGGTGGTCCATCATGCGGCCCGGATTACCGCTGCGGGTAAGTTCGTGCCCCTCTTTGGGGTACCGAATGTACTCTACGGGCTTATTCAAAATCTTCAAACTCTTATACAGCATTTCGGATTGGATGACACCCGTGCGCAAGTCCTGATCGCCATGAATGATGAGTAGCGGGGTATTGATTTTATCCACGTAAGTAAGTGGCGACTCCGCATCGAGCAATGCCTTGGTTTCTTTTTGCCACGGGTAGCCACCAAAGTTGGTGGGCACCAATCGCCACGCGTTACCTTCGCCCATAAAGGTAGTGAGATCGTACACGCCGCGCTGCGCATTGGCGGCCTTGAAGCGATCATCGTGCCCGATGATCCACGCCACCATGTAGCCCGCGTAACTGCCGCCCTCCACAAACAGATTGTCTTTATCGATCCACGGATGTTGTGCGATCGCTTCGTCTAACGCGGCAAGTATGTCGCCCGCGGGACCTGCGCCCCAGTCTTTGAAGTTTCCTTTTTTGAAGCGATCGCCATAGCCACCGCTGCCGCGTGGATTGCTGTACACCACACCGTACCCCCAGCTGTTTTCAAGTTGGTACTCGTGCCACATGCTAAAAATACCCGGGCCCCACATTGCCGACGGGCCGCCGTGAATGTTGAGCAACGTAGGGTATTTAAGTCCGTCTTTGCGGTTTACCGGCTCCATTACCCAGTATTGTACTTTAGTGCCATCGGGGCGGGTGAGCCAGTATTCTTTGGGGCTGATAATGTGTTTGTCTTTCACCCAGCCCTCATTGAGTTTGGTGAGCTGTCTGTTTGATTTATCCTTGATGCCGTAGAGATAAACTTCCCACGGGTTTTTCGTTTCGGTGAGGGCGTACACCACACGATCGCCCGCCACATCAAAATCGTTGAGGCCATTGTCGTTGCCGATGATTTTAGTCACCGCTCCGCCCTTGGCGGGAACTACAAACAGCGGAATATCGCCTTCCGTTTGCGCGGTGAAGTAGATGTTTTTGCCATCGGCACTCCATGCAGCTTGGCCTGCATCCCGATCAAACGCTGCGGTGAGTGCAATGGGCGTGCTGCCCGTGGCATTGACTACCGCAAGTTGTGTTTGTGTGGCGTGGCGGTTGGCCAGTACTTCGGCATAGAACAAAATTTGTGTTCCATCGGGCGAGTATCTGGCGTTGGAAAGGCTGTAGCCCTGCCAGGTTAAAAATTCTTTGGCTGCTTTGGTCTCGGTATCAATGGTCCAGAGGTCGGTATCCTGTTCATCGTCTGGCGCAATTTTATAGATGCGCGAGTGGCAAATGATTTTTTTGCCATCGGGGCTCCACTCAGCCCCTTCAAAATCCTGATATCCGGCGGTAAGTTGCTGGGGCGCATCATCTGTGCCCATGGTTTTCACAAACACGTGCGTAAAATCTTCTTCGGGTTGCAGGTTCAATTCGCCTTGCAGTTGTTGGCGCGTGAGTACGCGCGGGTTGCCCTCTAACGTATTTTTTGAAAGCCACGCACGCACTTCTTCCAGCGTGCCATCCGGACTATGCTTTACATTTTTCTTTTCTTCTGCTTTTAATTTTTTCCAGTTGGGCTCATCGCCCGGCGTGCGGCCCGGGCGCTCGTACGTCCAGGGTGGATTGCCGCCAATCGCATAAAACGGAATGTTGGAACTGAACATGATTTTCCTTCCGTCGGGGCTAAAGCGAGGCCGTGTTGCGCCAAACTCGGCTTTGGTGATGGCGCGAGCTTCGCCCCCATTTAGCGGCAACAACCAAATTTGCGACTTATCATTATCCGTGCGCACAAAGGCGATGTGCTTCCCATCCGGACTCCATTGAGGCTGGCCATCGCTCCGGTCGCCAAACGTAAGCTGGCGGGGTTCATCCTTGCCGCTGAGATCGAGGAGGTATAAATGGCGCGTGTAGTAGTATTCGTTTTCGTTTTTCACCGCCTTACGGTTCACCACCAGTACCGCTTTGCTGCCATCGGGCGAGATTTGGATACCCGTAGTGGTGGCAATTTTCATCAGATCGCTGGCCACCATGGGCGTTTTGTACTGTGCCACTGTTACACTGGTGGTAACGAGCAGCAGGAGAACAACTTTTAGCATTTTCATACGTGCAGATTTACAGGTAAAGTGCATGTAATTCGTTGGCCGGAAAAGTAAGATTGGGATGAACGGTGGGATTAACCCATTTGCGCGAATCCCTGCGCGCTTCCGGTACCCGGGAGGCGCGTTCGCCCGTAGCCGAGAAGGCTGCTCATCTGTTCGCGTTTCTCGAAACCGGGCCGTATCTTTTTGGCCTCAAACACCAGAAACATGGACGAACTCGTTGCCGTGTTGCACGCCAGCATCGCAGATGAAATTTTCTCGAAACAGGAAAAGCGCGATTTTAAAACCTTGTTGGCCCAACGCGCGCTGAGCGATACGGAGGTGCAACTCCTGCGTCATGAGGTGTACACCCTCGCCAACCAACGCGCCACAGCGCAGAACTATCCTTTTGTGATTGAATGGATGAAAACTGCTCTGCACGCGTTGGCCACTGTCCCCACTGCGCAAACACTGCGCGGCGGTGCAGAAGTTTTTTTTAGTCCGGGCGAATCCTGCCGCCAGGCCATTGTAAGTCAGATCAATCAAGCCGTGCGCGAACTAAAAGTATGCGTCTTCACGATCAGCGATGACCACATTACCCGCCAATTGCTGCTGGCGCATCAGAAGGGAGTGGCCGTTCAAATCATCACCGATAACGATAAGTCGCTGGACGAAGGCAGCGACATCGAACAACTTTGGCGCGCGGGCATTGCAGTGCGTATGGACACAACCCCGAATCACATGCATCATAAATTCATGGTAGCCGATCAAAAAGCGGTGATCACGGGTAGCTACAATTGGACGCGCAGTGCAGCACGGTTCAATCACGAAAACATCCTGGTTACGCGCGAGCCCGAAACCGTAAAACACTTCACGACTCACTTTGGAAAACTGTGGCCTACGATGAGCACCTATCGCTAGTGGCGCAACTTAGCCAGCCGTACCGGACCGGGTTTGTGCCGTAGCCTTTCCGTGATGATGTTACCAGGAAGTTGTAATTTTCTGAAGCTTACCCCATGCTATGAGTCTCCATCTGGAAGCCCAGCCCGGCGATGTGGCACCAACGGTGCTGATTGCGGGCGACCCGCTGCGTGCGCAGCACTACGCTACACATTTTCTTACCGATGTTATTTGCTATAACCGCATTCGCGGGATGCTGGGCTTTACCGGCACCTACCTGGGCAAGCGGGTATCGCTGCAAGGCACGGGCATTGGCATCCCCAGCACCGCCCTCTATGTGCACGAGCTTATTCATAGCTACGGTGTAAAGCGCATCGTGCGGGTGGGCACCTGCGGTGCGTTGCCACCCGATGTTGCACTGGGGCAAGTGGTGGCAGCCACAGACGCAATTACCGACTCCGCCGCCGTGGCCCGGTTTCAAAAATCTACTGCTTTACCCCGGGCGCACCCGGCGTTATTCGCGCGCTGCACCGCTCGTGCAACCGCGCAAGGAATTGCACTGCTGCACGGGCGCATTTTCAGTACCGATTTATTTTATTCGGATGATGCTACCCGCTACCACATGGCCGCGGCCCAGGGCGTTGTTGGCGTAGATATGGAAACAAGTTTGCTTTACGCGATGGGCGAAAAATATGGCATTGAAACACTGGCCTTGCTTACCGTAACCGATCACATCATTACCGGTATTGCTGCACCGCCTGAGGTACGCGAGCGCCAGACACACGCCATGATGAACTTGGCGCTGACATTAATCGACTAGGCATTAGCCCTGGGGTAACGAAATGGTAAATCGCGAACCCTTGGCGTATTCTGATTGAAATGAAACGCTACCTCCGATTTTTTCTAACGCCTCTTGCACAATGTACAGCCCCAAACCCGAGCCCTGGCCATGCGCAGTAGCGCGGTAGAACATGGAAAAAATTTTGTCTTGGTGTGCCGTTTCTATGCCTATGCCGTTGTCTTCAATGGTAATCTCCACCCCTTTTTCCACCGGTTGGGAATAAATCTTTACCACTGGTTGTGGCTTCGTGAGGTCGGCATACTTAATGGCATTGCCAATGAGGTTAGCCAGCACAATACGCAGCCGGTAGGTATCAGTGGTAAGCACCAATGTTTCTTCTATGGCATTGGTAATGTTTACTCGTTGCGATCGGTCGGAAAACTTGAGCGATTCGGTAACCTCATCAACCAGTTCGCGCAACAGGATACGTTCTTTTTGCACCTGGGCGCGCGCGTTTCGTGAAAAGTGGGTGATGTCGCGGATGAATCCGTCCATCGTTTGAATTTTACTTTTCACCAGCGTAACAAATTCCGCCTGGGTGAGACTGGTGCCCATCTCAAACAGGTTCACCAGCCCATCGATGCTCATCAGCGGGGCGCGCAAATCGTGCGAGGCGCTGTACACAAACCGGTCTAACTCCTGATTGGCCTTCACCAACTGTTTGTTTTGTTTTTCCATCAGCTGCTGATTGAGCAGCAGTTGCTTTTGCGATCGGTCGGCCAGCTCCAACATCACAAAAACACAATAGACAGACATGAACGCAGCCGCCAGCGCGTGAATAACAAAATACGTTCTGCTTTCTTCTGGTTGCACCTCCCGAAAGGGGATGAAGGTGTTAAAAGTGAAAAGGTGAATGACCAGGAACATGCCGATCGACAACACAATAAACGCCAGCGCTTTCCACCGCTCCTCATATCCAAAAACCGCAATGGCTGCCGTACTGGCCGAGATAAAATGAAAATCGATGCCTGTGCCGGGCGTCTCGCTGCTGGCCACCAGGAAGATCAGAATATTGATACCGAACAATCCGATGAGCCGGGCCTCGCGAACCCGTTTTCGGGACAACAGAAACAGCACCAACAATGGCAGCGCGGTGAAATACGCCAGCATGATAAAGGAAATTGACTCGTAGGCTAACGTGATGTACAAAATCACATATACCAGATCGATCAGGAGAATCGTCCAACACAGGTTCCAGATCAGCTGAACCCGGCGGGGATCAAGGGGGGTTTTCATTTAGGCGATTCAATATAAATGCAATCGGTTATACCTGAAAGCATTTTTATCCTTACCGCACGGATATTCAAGCAGCGGCTTTACGCCAACACGAAGCTCTGGCCAGATGCGCTCGCTGTCTGGCCCGTTACCAGGAATCGCTGGAGCCGCCGCCCCCGGAGAAGCCACCGCCACCAAAGTCGATACCGCCACCACCGCCCCACGAGCCGCTACTACCTCCAAACCCACCAATCATGGGGCCGGTCGTCCAATAGCCACCCCCGCCACCCCCGCGCCTGCCACGGCCACGCGAGGAAATGATAATGAATGCGAGAATGAGTAAAAACGGAATCCACGGGAACGACTTTTTCTTTTTGCCATCGCCTTTGTATTCGCCCTGAATGGCTTTGATGATGGCCAGCGTGCCCGCGATAACGCCGGCATCGTAATTGCCCTGCCGAAACGCAGGGGCCACTTCGTTACGATTAATGCGGCTAGATAGTGCGTCCGTCAGCACGCCTTCCAATCCCTGGCCCACTTCAATACGCATTTTTCGATCGTTGATGGCGATGAGAAACAGCACACCGTTGTCTTTCTTTTCATCGCCCAGTTTCCAATCGTTAAATACCCGATTGGCGTACAAATCGATATCATCGCCCTCCAGTGTGGATACGAGCAAGATGGCAATCTGATTAGAAGTGGAATCGCGCTCGGCTTTTAACAGCGCTTCCAGCTGTGCCCGCGTTTGCGGGCTGAGGGCGTTGGCCTGGTCGTGCACCCAGCGGCCGCCGTGTGGCGGCACGGGCACCTGGGCCACCAACGGCCCGGCCAGCACGAGTAAAAAGAAAAATCGGATCATAAAAAAAAGTGCAGCATTATTCGG
>CAYLWU010000007.1:27115-102681 GCA_964387475.1 uncultured Ohtaekwangia sp.
TGCGCAGATCATCGCTCAATTCATTCACATCATCGGGTGTTATGACAAACCCCTTCTCCAACAGGAGTTCGCCACACCGCTGGATAGCCGCTTCAATGCCCGCCACCATGTGCCGTTTTTTTACATTTTCAATAATCTTCAGCACCACTTCGTCCCACACGTTTTGGTCGACTACTTTGCTGATGCCGGTGTCGGCCATCACAATTACCTCGTGCTCAAAAAAGGAAATGAAAATCATGATGCCAGTACGTTGGCGGGTATTAAAAACCTCCTCGCGCAGAAAAGAAACTTCGGCCCGCTGGCGGGTAGCGTAATCCATTTCATCCTGCCGTACCACCAGCCGCAAAAGGCCGGGTATGAACCGCAGCAACGCAAACGTGAGTAGCCCTACGCCCGTAACGATCAAGAAAATGAACATCGGATCAAACACGGCCAAGGCCGGCACGTACCGATCGAACAAGATAATGGCCATAAACGCCAACGCGCCCATAACCATGGCCCCGCGGTAAGCCGCCAGCGCATAGGTGCCGCTGCGCTCTACAAACACGGGAACAATTTCGCCACTGATTTTGCTCTCGGCTGCCTTTACCGCCTGTTTAATGCGCTCCAGGTCGCTTACACTAAATCGCTGTTGAATGCTCATGGTGAGGTGTTCGGCACCAAAGATACACCGAAAACCATAGCGCCGCCTGCTGCACGAAAGGTTGCCCCGGATTGAATTTCTTTTCGAAAACCGCTTATTTTTGACGATGGCACTGACAACAGCGCCCTTTTTTGGTTATACGATTAAAACCGTTTGCATGGAATATAAAGTGCCCACCATGGCCGAGTTGGCCAGCCGGGGTGAAAACCCGGAAGTGCTTTTTTGGGTAGGATGCGCAGGCTCGTACGATGAGCGCTATAAACGCGTAACCAAGGCGTTTGTAAAAATCTTGACCGCCGCCAACATCCGTTTTGCGGTGTTGGGTACGGAAGAATCCTGTACGGGCGATCCGGCCCGCCGGGCCGGCAACGAGTTTCTGTTCCAAATGCAGGCGCTCACCAACATTCAGGTGCTGAATGGGTACCAGGTAAAAAAGATTGTAACGGCCTGCCCCCATTGCTTCAACACGCTAAAAAATGAATACCCCGAATTGGGCGGCCACTACGAAGTGCTACACCACTCCGCCTTTTTACAGCAGTTGTTTAACGAGGGGAAAATAACTGTGGCGGGCGGCTCGTTTAAAGGGCGGAAGATTACGTTTCATGATTCGTGCTACCTCGGCCGCGCCAACAATATTTACGAGGCGCCACGCGAGGTACTGCTGGCACTGGATGCCGACTTGGTAGAAATGAAACGGTGCAAAACCACGGGGTTGTGCTGCGGGGCGGGTGGCGCGCAGATGTTTAAAGAGCCGGAAAAGGGAAATAAAGACATCAACATCGAGCGGACCGAAGAAGCCCTGGCCACCGGCGCAAAAACCATAGCCGTAGCATGCCCCTTCTGCATGACGATGATGACGGATGGTGTGAAAAACAAAGAGAAAGAAGCAGACGTAAACGTGAAAGACCTTGCGGAACTGATTGCCGAAGCAAAAGGTTTATAAAATTATGCTCGTGCCTTTTGAATCCCTGCCTGATGACGCCCGCGTATGGGTGTATCAATCCAACCGCGCCTTCACCGCACCGGAAGCAGCATGGCTTACCGACGCGCTTACTCATTTTTGCACCCAATGGGCTGCCCATCAGGTACCCTTACATGCCGCGTTTCAGGTGGCCTACAATCAATTTGTGGTGCTGGCAGTAGACGAAAAAGCAAACGGTGCCAGCGGCTGCTCCATCGACTCCTCGGTACATGCGCTGCAGGCCATGCAACAGCACCTGGGCGTGGATTTCTTTGATCGAAAGCAACTGGCCTTCCTGATCGATGGCGCGGTGGTGCTGCACCCGCAGACACAGATTGCGGCATTGCTTGCCGCGGGCACACTTACCGGGGCTACCCCGTACTTTCAAAATCTGCCGCCCCATTTGGGCGCCTGGCGTGGGGGTTGGCCGCAGCGCCTTGATACCAGCTGGCTCAGTCGCTTCCTGCCGAAAGCAGTGCCTATATCCTGAAAAAATTCTTTGTAGCTTTATCAAGTGGTTGTATGGCAATGAGGACTTGGATTAAAAAAAGCATCTGGCTTGTGGTACTTGCCCTGCTGGGCATTGCCTGCAGCCCAGAGAAGAAGGCAAAGAAGAATTTCCGCTGGGGTAAATACCAAAGCGTAATCAATTATTACAGCAATGTGCTGGAGAAGCAGCCGAACAACGGCCGGGCCAACTATTTTGTGGCCGAATCGTTCCGGCTGTCGAACCGCATCAAACTAGCCGAGCCGTTTTACGCCCGAGCGGGTGGCCCCGGAGTGAACAAAGACTCCGTATTGCTCTATCACGCGAAAGCGCTACAGGCAAATGGTAAATACGATGAAGCCCGCGCCCGTCTGGACGAACTTGAGCAAAACACCGAAGACGAAAACATGAAAGCCCGTGCCCAGCGCGAGCAGGAGGGTCTGGCCTACCTTACAAAACTGAACGAAAGAAAGAGTTATTACCGGATTAAAAATCTGGAGGCGGTAAACACCTCTTTTGCCGAATATGCCCCCGCATACCTGAATGGCGAAATCTACTTTACATCCTCGCGCGGCAATAGCCGAATTTACGAAGCCTCCGGCACCCCGTTCACGAGCCTTTTTAAAGCCGAAACCAAAGGCGCTAATGTAAACACTAGTACCATTGCCCCTTTGCAGGAAAGCATCAACGACCCTACCGTGAACGTGGGCTGCGTAACGTTTTCGCCCGATGGAAAAACCATGGTGTTTGCCAAGGGCAACACAGGCAAGCGCAAAGGCACCAACGATGTAGACTTGTACATTACCCGATTCAGAAATGGCCAATGGATGGCCCCCGCGCCCATTAATATAAATCTGCCCGACTCGTGGGAATCTACGCCCGCATTTAGCCAGGATGGCCGCACCCTGTACTTCTCCTCCAACCGCAAAGGTGGCTTTGGCGGACTGGATTTATACTCCGCCCAGTTAGATGCCCGGGGCCGTTTTGGCCGCGTGCGTAATCTGGGTGCCGATGTAAATACCTCGGGCGATGAGCTGTTTCCGTATATGTCCGACAACGGAAAATTTTTCTTTTCGTCCGATGGCCACCCCGGCTACGGCATGCTCGATTTATTTGTGATGAACCGCGTTAACGGCAGAACCGTAATCGAAAACCTGGCACAACCTGTAAATTCCACTGGCGATGATTTTGGAATGTACTTGTTCCGGCCGGACCGTGGCTTCTTTACCAGCAACCGCGAAGGCGGCGCTGGCGATGACGACATCTACACGTTTGTGAACGAAGACCCCAATTTGCGTGTGGTAAATTACTATTTGGAAGGCATCACCTACACCCCGAAAAAAGACAGCAGTCGTGAAGTATTGCCCGATGTTACCGTAAAGCTGTTGGATGCACGGGGCGAACTGATGCAGGATTTTGTTACGGGCAACGATGGCAAATTTTTGTTCCGCGTCTATGAAAACGAAAACTACACGCTGGTAGGCGAAGCCGAAGGTTTCCTGGTTAAGCGGCAACCATTTACCACACGCGGCAAATCGGTGCCGCTGGAGTCGTTGAAGGAATTGGTAACAAACATCACCCTAGACACGGTGTTGGTATTGGATCGGCTCGAGAAAAACAAAGTGTTTGTGTTGAACAACATTTACTTTGATTTGGATAAAGCCGACATCCGCGCGGATGCAGCCATTGAACTAAATAAATTGGTGGAGTTACTAAACGACAACCCCGAAATCAAAATTGAAATGGGCTCTCACACCGATAGCATTGCCTCTAATTCCTACAACATCCAGCTTTCGCAGCGGCGGGCGGAGTCCACCGTAAACTACCTCATTAAAAATGGTATTGCGCCCGAGCGGCTGGTAGCCAAGGGATATGGCGAAGAAAAGCCCATCGCGCGCAACACCAATCCCGATGGCACCGATAACCCCGACGGCCGCCAACGCAACCGAAGAACCGAATTTAAAATTCTGGAGATTGGGCCGGTACAGCCCAAAAAGGCGGATGATGATTTTGACGAGGATAAGTACTTCAAAGGCGAGTTGAAAAAGAACGAGGGGAACGGCAACCGATAGCCCCTACATAAAAAACATTCGCCAGATGGAGTGCGTGCCGGCCGGTGCCGCGCGTCTCCATCTGGCGAATGTTGTTTTTAGCGGTGTAAAGTCTGCGGTTAGAATCTCCGCACCGTGCTGCCGCCGGAGGCTTCTACACTCACCTGCGGATCGCCCTTATACGTAAGTTCGCTCGCCCCGGTCACCTCACCCGAAAGCCGGTCGGCAACCGTAACACGGGCCTGGCTGGCACCGGAAATAATCAGGCGGGCTGTTTTCACGGGAAATTCATAGCCGCTCAGGGTAGACGCACCCGATAGCGAGGCATTTAGCGTTGTGGCCTGACCCGTTACACGCACCCGCGACGCCCCGGAAAGGCGGAGGTCCGACTTGGTTGCAGCTACATCAATTTGCGCCAACGATGCCCCGGATAGAATGGCCGAAAACTCATCGATGTTACGGAAGCCGTTAATCGTGGCATTCACCGCCCCGGAAAAATTGGCTTCGTACAACACAGGCATGGTGATGGTGATGTACGTGGTGTATTGGCGATTGGAATTGTCTTCGTATTCAATCTCCAGCGTAGAACCGCTTTTATACACCCGCATGTCATCCAGGTTGCGATAGTCGCCTTCCGCTTTCACGGAAAACTGCGTGCCTTGCGTGATGGTTACTTCAAAGGCATCTTCAATTTCTATACGATCAAAATCCACGAAAGTGAAGGTACGGCTCCCGCTTTGCCGCGGCCCAAAGTCTTCTTCGTAACAGCCCGTAAGCAGCAGTGCAAATACAAGTGCAGGAATCAAAAAAACAGGTTTCATGATGGTGGTAATGTTTGTGTTTCTGGAGGTAAGACAAACCAGCAGGCGCTTACCCCTATTGCCCGGTTTAAAATTCTACCCGGTAGGTTAATACGGGCAGCAGCGGCAGTTGATACCATTTCCTGATTTCGCCCGCAAGCGCATCAAAATACTGGCCCCCGAGGTTTTTGTGATTCGTGGCGTTTTGCAGATCGAGCGACCACGTGCGCGTAGAACGTTTCAGGTTGCGTTTCAGGCTCACGCGCACATCGGTGCGGAAGTAATCGGGTAACTGCTCTGTAAAGGCGAGCGATTCAACGAACCGGGTTTCGCCCAATTCGCGCGACTTTTCCATATCAATAGGCTTAGTACGGAAACCACCGGCATAGATGATGCGCACGTTCGCCCCAAACGTGCGGTTTTTACGCCACGCAAAATCTTTGCCGCCGGTGAAGCTTACCGCCTGTTTGCCATTGAAGCGCGTGTTACGCCAAACGCCATCCAGCGCCCGGTACTTTGAGTCGTACAGCGAAGTAGACAGCAAGAAGTACATGTTGTTGTGGGTGAATTGCTCCACCGTAAGTTCCACCCCGTAGTTGCGGCCGCGGCCGGCATTCACCAACGGATCGGTTAAATATCCTTCTTCAATCACCAACGTAGAGAGCGTGCTTGCGGGGTCGTTTTTCACCGCAATGTTGTACAAGTGCTGGTAGTACGTTTCTGCTTTTACACGCAGGTAGGGTGTTAGCGAGCGATCGTAGCCCACAACCACATGATGGGCTTTGTTGAATCCAAGGTTGCGGTTCAGCTGTGCCACAGTTCCATTCGCTTGTTCCACCTGCGCCTGGTAAACTCCCACCGGCTGCATTTGGCTGTGAAGGCCATACCCCACACTCACGGTTTCTTTGGCTGAGATGTCGTACTTCACGGCAGCGCGCGGCTCTACCGATATGTTGCGGTTCATGGCCAGGTAGAGCGCATGTACCCCCGATTGTACCGTGAGCCGCTCCGTGGCACGAAAACTCCACTGCGAAAATGCCTGCCACGTAGTTACCTGGCCGCGGGCATTCAACGGAGTTTCAATCACCTTGGTCTGCTCGTTTAAATCGCGTTGCCGCAGATTAAAAAAATAGCGGTTAAGGTAGATGCCCGAGCGTACGCTAAGGCGCGCATTAAGTTTGTGGTTCAACACCGTAGTGGCTGTAATCCGGTTGTTGATGAAGTTCCGTTTGAAGCTGAACTCCGGCCGATAGTTTTCGTTCAGGCGCTCTTGCTCGTACCCGCCATCGTTACCCGAAAGCAACACGGTTGATTGCAGGTAGGTATTGGTTCCCAGCGAAAGCAGGTGCTTTATTCCGGCCGCACCCGTGTTGGAAAAATACCGCCAATCATACCGTTGAAATTCCTCCTGCCATTGCAGCGAATCTTTCACCGCTTTTTGATTTTGGTCGCTCAAGCCGCCAAAACCGAAGAGCGAGAAATTACCCGCCTTGCCTGCAGGCAGATAGAGGTGGTAAGAAAGATCTTGAAAATTAGTTACTGCATCGCCCACGTTTACACCCAACTGATTCAGAATGCCCAGCGTGGAGTACCGGTAGTTGATGAGATACGAACCGCGGTAATTTTTCGCAAAGGGTCCTTCGGCCGCTACGTCTGTGCCCAAAAAGCTTGCTTGCACGGTGTACTCCGGCTTTTCGTTATTGCCTTTGCGCAGGTTTAAATCAAACACCCCGGCCAACGCGTTGCCATATTCGGCAGAAAACGCGCCCGTCATAAAATCTGAGTTCGTCAGCAACTGCGAACTAAGAATGGAAATGCCGCCGCCCGCGGTGCCCACGTTAGCAAAGTGATTCGGATTAGGAATATCCACACCTTCCATGCGCCACAGCAATGCCACAGGTGCGTTACCGCGAATAGAAATGGTGTTGCTGCCATCGTTGGTAGATACCACACCCGCGAACGACTGCGCCATGCGGGCAGGATCGTTCACCGCCGCCGCAAACTTGCGTGTTTCCTCCACCGAAAACGTGCGCGTACTTACGGTGGCCATCTCGTTTATCGGCTTGCTTTTCTCCACACCGGGTGTAATCACCACTTCTTCCATCATCGTAATTTCTTCCTCCAACGGAATGGTAAGCACCAGCTCTTTCCCCGAGTTTACAATTACGTTGGGCAATACCACTTCTTTGTAGCCCACAAACGAAACCTTAAGCGTGTGGGTACCAACGGGCACGGCTGCCAGTTTAAAGTTTCCATCCGGATCGGTAGTGGAGCCAATCATCGGATCGGAGTTTACCACCACAACCGTGGCGCCCGGTAAGCCGCTTTTCGAAACCTTATCCGCTACGTTGCCGCGTATGGTTTGCGTTAAGGTCTGGCTGCGCGCCGGTGCAGAAATAAAGAGTAAGAATGCAAGAAGAAAGTAGGGGTGTATCTGTTTCATGGCCTTGGGTAAAACACGGGTATGACAAGCCGTGCACCCAAAACCCCTATGCGTGCAAAAAAAGTTTTTCTAATGCTATTTCAACGCGCGCAGTAACTCGTTGCACTTCTCCTTGCGCAGAATATCGTCCGGTTCCCGGGGCGGTAACTTCAGGGCCCGCTCCAGCAACGCAATGGCTTCCGCCTTTTTGCCTTCATAATCTAACACCGACGCCTCTCCGTACATGTATAAAATCGTGTTCGGCTCTAACCGGCTGGCTTTGCGCAAGTATTCAATCGCCCGCGTCATCGATACATTTTCCGGCATCCCGCCAAAAAACAGTTTCACCGCCATTTGTTCCAGCCAGTTTAGTTTCGCCAATTCATAATGCCACTTGCCCAGCACAAAATAAATGGGTGCAAAGGCGGAGTCTAACGCAAGCGTGGCCTCTGCTTCTTCGCGAATGATTTTCGCATCCCTGATTTTCTCGCGCGGGTTGCCTGCCATTTCCGCCAGCAGCCCCATGGAAATAATGTGTGCCAGCCGGGCCTCCGGATTTTTCGGGTTTAGCGCAATAGAAGTAACGGCATACTTTTTTGCCGTTTCGTATTTGGCACGTTTCTCTTCCGCTTGCTTTTTATCGGTGTGGCCGCCCAGATTCGAGAGCATGCGGCTGGCCCGCCACCACGCTTCCGCAGATTTAGGATCAACCTTCAGCGCGGCCTCGTACTTGGCCAACGCCTCCGGCACATTGTATTTTTTTTCCAGCGCAATGCCCTCTGCCAATAACTGGCCGGCCGATGGATGCTGCGCACCCACACCGCCACTCCACCACATCAAAAACAAGAACAGATTCAACTTTAATCCACGCACAACAGCTCATTTTCTGCCCGAAAGGTACAGCAAAAGCGTGCATGGCCCACACCCATGGCGCTTCTCCACCTACCGATTGATTTTTTCAGTTAGTGGTTTTGGCAGCCCCGCCCCAATTGCCCCGGGCGGCCCGGCTATTCGCTCCAATCCACGCGAAACGCGTGGGATTTCCGCTGCTATCCGTGGCTGGGGGGAGGTTTACCGGCGGATTGCGGTTGCATGCATAATATTCGTGTGGGCCAGCGGCTGCCCTTGCACCACGCCCTTCTCAAACTTCTTTCGAAGTCCGTATGCCGAAGATCAACAAATAGCCAATCATCCAAAACTCGCCCGCGGTGGCCAACATCGGCAACGCGCCCACCCAGGCGCCCTTCATCCCCAAATACCCCAGGCAGGTACTCAGCAGGTAGCCCACACCACCCAAAATCAAAAGAGCACCCAGCGCGCGCGGCATGCATTTCGAGCTCATCACCATGTAGCCCATCGGCATCAGCCAAAGGCCAAAGAACAAACCGCCCACGCCCCAGGCATGGCGGATGAGCTGAACAAATAATCCAACCATGATCAATTGATCCGCGTGGGGCATCTCAGCGTGGGCCACGTCAATAGCACCGCCCATGGCGATCGCGCTGATTATGATGAGGCCCGCATTCATCGTGCCCCACGCGGCCAGCGCCCACGCAGCAAAGGGATTGATGTCTTTAAATAATTTGTAGAAGTACACCGCGGCCAGCGCCTGCGCGGCCACAATGGTTAACTCGAGCAGTAACCGAATTCGCGCAAGCGTTTCTTTTTCTGTTAAGTGGGCCAGCGTCTTCGCCGGGTCTGACGAAACAAAAATCTGCGGGTGTAGCCACAGAACGCCAACCATGCCCGAAAGCGCTAAGGCCAAATACGCGAGGCCGGCCTTACGGGCTGTAGAGATCAGCTCTTTTTCTTGGTTCATGGCGTGTTGGGTTACGAGGCAAGACGAACGAAGCCGCCAACAAGTTACAACTTCCGTTAACTATCTGGCGGCAACACGCCATTGGGTGATGCCCTGCGCGTAACGCAACCGTGGCTAAGACTGTTTCTTGGGCATAAACGTGTAGCCCAATTTTAACTGAAGCAATCCACTCAGGCCGCTGCGCTGCGTATTAGAATTTAGGAAATTAAATTGAGCGCCGCCCAGCACCAATGTCAGGTTAAAATTTTTACGATACGTTCGTTGGATGCCCCACCCCACCATGGGATGAAGCCCCGCGGCGCTAGTCAAATTTTCGCCCGCAACCGAACTTGTATTCCAAAGCAAACCCGCGGTGAGAAAATTACCCGAGTTGCCCCGCGTAAACCGCCCCAGGCGCTGGCGCCTATCCAAATTATAGTAATAGCGGTAAGTGGCGTGACCCGCAGCAAACATGGTCCAGTTAAACTGAAAGCCCGTGGTGGAACTAGACGTTGCGGAGAGCGAAAAACCCAGGCCCGCCTGCAACGAAGCCGTGGCTCTTGATGTGAGCCGCCCCTCCCACTCGTACGCAGGATGTAAGAAATAGATTTTGTGCAGCGACATCACCGCTGGGCCCTCCTCGACTTGCGCCAGTGACGTGAGCGGAAAAAGCAGTGCAGCAAGTACAAAACGCATAATCAAAGTTAATGTACCCGCTTAAAAAAAAAGCGCGTGTTTAACCCCCATCGCACTGCGCCCACAATGGCGATTGCCGCATTTGCGTGTGGGGGCAGAATTCCAGCCAGGGATAGCAGCGGAAATCCCACGCGTTTCGCGTGGATTGCAGCGAATAGCCCGGCCCGCGGTTGCCCGCGCAGCAGCTGCTGCGCGGGCAACCGCGGGGGCTGCACCCAATCACCACACGCATACACCCGGGTGGTGGAAATCGAAAACCGGTTCGTGGGCTACCGCTTTTTCGCTATCTTTCTTTCCTCCTAACCCCCCAAACGTCCATGAGAAAATTAGTGCTCTTCCTGCTGGCCCTCCCGTTTTTTTCGTACGCACAAACCAAAGCCCTGGTGGGCGGCACGCTCATCGATGGTTATGGCGGCAAACCGCTGGCCAACGCGGTGATCATGATTGAAGGCGAGCGCATTAAAGCCATTGGCACGGTGGGCAACATCGAGATACCCAAAGGCGCAGAAATTATTTCTACCGAAGGCATGAGCGTGATGCCCGGCTTGTGGGACATGCACGTGCACCTGATGATTAACGGCCACAGCGATTACACGCATTGGGACAAAACGTACATGAAAATTCAGAAAGACGTAATCATGCCCTCGTCTGCACATCAACTCCTGCTGGCGGGCGTTACCAGTGCGCGCGATCTGGGCGGGCCGCTGGAGGCGAGCCTCTCCGTGCGCGACCGCATCAACAAAGGCGAAATTCCCGGCCCCACCATGTACATGAGCGGGCCGTTTATTCAGCATGAGCCCTACCCCGGCACGCAGGAATTTCGCTGGGGCGTAAAAGGTCCGGAAGATGCACGTGCCAAAGTGAAGCAACTGGCAAAAGCGGGCGTCAACTGCATTAAGCTTATCGACCAGGATGAAATGACCGAAGCCGAATACATGGCCGTGGTAGATGAAGCGCACAAAAACAAATTGAAAGTAGTGGCGCACTCGCACCGGCCCGATGAAATCCGCAGGGGCATGAAGGCCGGAGTAGATAATTTTGAACACACGGGGCTGGCGGCCGCACCCGAATACCCGGAAGACATCATGGCGATGATTAAAGAACGTACCGCCAAGATGAGTCTCGGCCCGCTGTTCTGGACGCCTACCGTGGAAGGTCTCTTCAACTTTGAGTACACCCGCGATAACCCCGAAGCATTGGATAACCCCAGCTGGCATTTGGGCTTGCCCGACAGCATCATTGCAGACATCCGAAAGTCGCTTACACATCCGGGGCGCCTCAGCTACTTTGGGCTTAACCCCATTCGCAAGCCCACGCTGGAGCGCAAAATAAAACAACTGAAAGACGCAGGCGTGGTGTTGCTCATTGGCACCGACAGCGGTATCCCCATGAAGTTCCACAGCCAGAGCACGTGGAACGAACTCGATGTGTGGGTAAACAAATTCGGCCTCGACCCGATGTACACCATCCGCGCGGCTACATACTGGCCGGCCGTGATGATGGGCGTAGAAAAAGATTTTGGCACCGTGGCCGAGGGAAAATATGCAGATATCATTGCCGTGAAAGGCGATGTGCTCCGCCACATGGCGCTGCTGCAAGATGTAAAGCTGGTGGTGAAGAAGGGAAAACGATACAAGTAGTGCATTTCGCCCCGCTCGAATTGAAGCGGGGCACGGGGTGAGGTTTGGGCATGCCCTTCGCCTGCCTGCGCACGGGGCCATGCGCGCTCAGGTCGCGCTGGCGGCCCACGTTGGTCTTTTTTGATCTGGATGTTTTTCAACTGGCGAGGGAGATAATGAGCCGTATAACTCCCTAATCGGCTCACAAATTCCATATATTTGAGCCGAATAAGGCGCTTAATGGGCTAACATGTACAATTGGCAGCTAAAGGACTGGCGGCAGTTTAAATTCAATGAAAGTGAGTTTACCACTCCTGCCTTATCTTTTGTGGCCTTGGCTGGCGAAAGCCAGGGCTCTATTCAGAGTCTGACCACGAACGACCAGACCGAATCCATCATCACACTTTTAGTGAAGGAGGCTATAAAAACCTCCGCCATTGAAGGTGAGTTTCTAAGTCGTGAAGATCTGGTTTCGAGTATTCGTAAAAATTTGGGCTATCCCAATCTGAATCGGGTTAAAGATAAACGAGCCGCAGGCATTGCAACCTTACTGGTAAAAGCCCGCGAAGATTTCGAAAGCGATTTAACCGAAGCGCAACTTTTAGAATGGCACAACTTATTGATGGCGGGCAATAACACGATCAATGCAGGTGTTTATCGAACCCACGCTGAACCCATGCGGGTAATTTCCGGTGCCGTAGGCAAAGAAGTAATCCACTTTGAAGCGCCGCCATCGACCCAAGTGCCCAAAGAAATGGAAGCGTTTGTTGAATGGTTTAATGAAACAAAGCCCGGGGGCATCAAATCAATACCCAATTTATTGATTCGATCGGCCATCGCGCACGTCTATTTTGAAACCATCCATCCTTTTGAAGATGGCAACGGAAGAATAGGTAGAGTAATTGCTGAAAAAGCATTGGCGCAAGGATTAAAAAAACCGATCTTAATGAGTTTATCTACGGCTATTGAGGCCGACAAAAAATCGTATTACGCAGCACTTAAGCAAGCACAACGCACCAACGATCTGACCGCGTGGACCCGTTATTTTTCCGAGACGGTTTTGAAAGCCCAACAGGAATTTATTAACACGATAAGTTTTACACTTAAGAAAGCTAATTTCTTCCACAGGCATCAAGCACAACTTAATGCAGCACAACGGAAAGTCATTAACAAAATGCTGGAAGAGGGCGTGGAATTTATGGGTGGAATGAACGCAAAAAAGTATCAATCCATTACGCAAGTATCAAAAGCTACTGCCACCCGGCATTTACAAGATCTCGTAGAAAAAAGAATTCTCATTCCAGAGGAGAAGGGCGGAAGAAGCACAACCTATCAGGTCAATTTTAAAAACTGAACAAATGGAAAACACCCCCGAACCAAGCGTGCCAACCCAACCAAAATACAAGCCATGAATATGCGCTGAAAAAATAACTTTTCGCGCCTCAAGTCAGCTGTTGGTTACAAAGGTGTTACTTGCTGCGCCCATTTGCAGTTTTTGTTGCGATTTCCGTAACTTCACCTCCAAACCATAACTACTATGTCCAAAGGAAAAGACATGAAAAAAGAGGCGAAGAAAAAGCCCTTGAAAACCCTGAAAGAAAAACGTGCGGAAAAGCGCGCCAAGCGCGATAGCTAAACAGCGCACGTAGTAAAAAACGCGGCTGTTTCAAAAAGGCAATCGTCATTACGAGCGAAGTGAAGCCATCTGCCTGAGAAAAGTCAAATGCAGATTGTTTCGGTCGTTCCTCCCTCGCAATGACGGTTACTATGCGTTTGAAACCGCTGCGTTTTTTTAGTACCCCCCGGGTTACCCGCGCGTCAGGCGCACCCGGGCGTCGTCTACACGGATGCGCACATCGGCAGAACCGGTTCCGGTTTTCAATTCGGTGTAGCTTTCGGTTGCCCGTAGCGTTTGAAAGTCGCCTTCGGCTATCACGCGGGCATCATCGTGGGCCACATCAATACGGCCGCCACCGCCTTTAATGGTGAGGGCCACCAAACCATCTTGCAGGTCGATAGAATAGTTGCCGTTATTTTCCAGCGTTGTGGCCACCACGAAGTCGCCATCGTCTAACCGCACGTCCATGCTGGCAAAATGGGCATTGCCAATGCGGAAATCAGCATCATCGCCATCCACAGCAATCCGGCCTGCCCCTTGGTCCATCGTAAGGTCGCCATCGTCTAACCGGAAACTAAATTCTTTTCCCTGGCAACCCGTTAACGCTACATCGGCATCATCAATATCCATGGAAATGGCACCGTGCACCGAATGTATCTGGTAGTTGCCATCATCTCCAATTACATCCAGCGACATGCCGAGCGGAATTTCCAACACAATGGCATACTCTTCGCGGTACACACCAAACGCCATCGATACCGTACCGGACGAGCGCTCGCGAATGGACAAGTTGCCGTTGTCTTCCACTACGTCCACCGCAAACTCATCCGAGCCCCACACGAGCCCCTTCGTGGTTACCGTGCGATCGATTTTTACATGTGCCGTTGTGCGGTTGGAGCCCGTAATCGTAACCCGCGCATCGGAGCTGCGGAGTTGCAATTTGCCACCCAGGCTTACCGCATATTCTTTATCCAGGTGGTAGTCGCGGCCGGTTTGGGCCTGCGCAAACGCCAGGGTGGCGCATGTTAACAGAAGGGTTAGTCTCATCGTGCTCTTTATTTTTTGATGAGACGCAAAACCTGATCAACAGGTTGCATGGCCGTTTCCGCCACTTGCAACAAACGGCAAGCAGCAGGGCCAGTTTAAATCTGGCGGATCAGCTCCACGTAGAGATCGGTGAGCTTCTTCTCCGACTTGCCCGCGATTTCAATAATTTCCTGGATGTTTGCCGGTTTGAGATTGTCCGGATCGCAATCGTCTGTGAGCACCGAAATGGCGCAGCAGGGCAGGCTCATGTGGTTGGCCACAATCACTTCCGGCACGGTACTCATGCCCACCGCATCCGCACCGATGCGTTGCAGAAACCGATACTCGGCCCGCGTTTCCAGATTCGGGCCAGACAGTGCCGCATACACGCCTTTGTGAAGTTTGATCTTTTTTGCGCGCGCAATTTTTTGAAGTAGGCTGTTCAGTGTGGGCGAATAGGGCGCACTCATATCCGGAAAGCGCGGGCCGAAGCGATCGAGATTTGGGCCACGCAGTGGGTTATCCGGAAATAAGTTGATGTGGTCGTCCAGCAGCATCAAGTCGCCCTTCTTCCATTTGGCATTCAGGTTGCCGGCCGCATTGGAAATCAGCAGGTGTTGCACACCCAACATTTTCATTACGCGCACTGGCATGGTAACTTGTTGCAGAGAGTAGCCCTCGTAATAATGAAAGCGCCCCTGCATGGCCAGCACCTTTTTGTTTTTGATGGTGCCGTAAATCAACCGCCCCTTGTGGAACTCCACCGTTGAAATGGGAAAGTGTGGAATGGAGTTGTAGGGAAGAATGATGGGATTTGAAATCTCCTCCACAAACCGGTTGCCCAGGCCGGTACCCAGAATAACGCCCACCTCGGGCTGAATCTTTCCGTGTTTGCGAATGTAGTCGGTCGCCTCCGCGAGTTTATCCAGCATTAAATCCATAGCCAAACTCGAAATCTCGGTGAATAATCCCGGAAAACAAAGAGCAGGCAACGCCGCCGCCACCCGACCTGCGCAGCCGGAAAACAACCAGCCAAACCGTTCGCCACGCTTTCATCAAAGTCTTCGCACGCAAGCGCGTACAGGCCGTATCTTGCAGGTACTAACATTTCCACCATGCGCTTTGTACCGATGTTTTGCGCCCTGCTGTTCGCCACCGTGCTCTGCGGGCAATCGTTCAACAATTTACCCGTTACCACTCAAAAACCGCCACTTCACGGCAAGCACTGGATGGCCGTTACCGGCAAGCCGCTCGCGGCCACTGCTGGCGCCATGATATTTAGCAAGGGCGGCAACGCCATTGATGCCTCTTGCGCCATGCTGGCGGCCACCTGCACGATGTGGGATGTGCTCAGTTGGGGTGGCGAAACACAAGCGCTGATCTACAATCCCAAAACCAAAAAAGTAATTGCCATTAACGCGCTGGGGGTTGCGCCCACCGGGGCCACCGCACAGTTCTTTAAAGACAAAGGCATGAAGTACCCGCCCGAGTTTGGCGCGCTGGCTGCTGTAACACCGGGTACACCCGGCGGCCTGCTAACCATGTTGGCCGAGTACGGCACCATGAGTTTGAAAGACGTGCTGGCTCCTGCAATGCAAATGGCGGAGGGCTACCCCATCGAAGCGCAAACCGCCAACTCCATTGAGCGCGCCAAAGAACAAATCAAGCAATGGCCGTACAGTAAAAAAGTATTTCTGCCGCACCTGGGCGAAAAACGCGAAGCCCCGAACGCGGGCGAAGTGTTTGTGCAAAAAGATTTGTTGGAAACGCTGCGCAAATTGGTGGAAACCGAGCAACTGGCGTTGAAGAAAGGCAAATCCCGTAAAGAAGCGATTTATGCTGCCTACGATCGTTTCTACAAAGGCGACATCGCGAAAGAATTTGTGCGCGGCTGCCAGGAGCAAGGCGGTTTAATTACCGAACAAGATCTGGCAACCTGGAAGGTGAAGATTGAGGAACCGATGATGACCACCTATCGTGGCATTGAAGTGTACAAGCTACAGCAATGGACACAAGGCCCCGCCATGTTGCAAACGCTGAACATCCTCGAAAACTTCGATCTGAAGAGCATGGGCTACAACTCTACACAATACATCCACACCGTGTACCAGGCCATGAATCTCGCTTTCGCGGATCGCGATTTTTACTATGGCGATCCGGCCTTCGCACCGGAAGAGCCCATGAAAGGATTGCTCTCCAAAGAATATGCAAAACAACGCAGCCAGTTGATTCAGCCCGAATTGAATGATGCAAAAGCAGGTCCGGGCGATCCGTATCCCTTCGAAGGAAAACAAAACCCCTATCTTGATTTGCTCAAAACCTGGGGCAACGCGCAGGCGCACGTTTTTGAACCGGGCAACCCGCTGCGCGAAGAAAAATATTTCGAAAGCTTCACCGCAGGAACTACTTCGGTAGAGGCAGCCGACAAAGAAGGATGGGTGGTGTCCATCACCCCCAGCGGCGGGTGGGTACCTGCCTGCATTGCCGGAAACACGGGCGTTGGCATGAGCCAACGGATGCAGGCTTTTGTGCTTGATCCAAAAGAAAATCCGTTTAACGTGGTGGAGCCGGGCAAACGGCCACGCGTAACACTTACGCCCAGCCTGGCGCTGAAGGATGGGAAACCATTTCTCTCGTTTGCCAAACAAGCAGGCGATGAACAAGACCAGTTGTTGATTCAGTTTTTCTTAAACATGGTGGAGTTTAACATGACGGTGCAAGAAGCCACCGAGGCCCCCAGCTTTAAAACGTTGCAGATGTACTCCAGCTTTGGCGATCATGAAAAAACGCCGGGCGGTTTGATTTTGAACAGTGCCATGCCCGCGTGGGTGCGCAAAGAACTGGCGCGCAGAGGCTACAAACTTTCTTACCAAGACCGTACCAGCGGGCCGATCAATGCCATTTATTTCGACTGGCAGCACGGCACGTTTTGGGGGGGCTCATCTAATCATGGCGAGGATTATGGAATTGGATGGTGAGTGAGCGCGCAACGAGTGGTTAGCTACGAGTGTTTAGCCGCGTGCCACGAGGTAGTACCAACTTCAAAATCAAATTTGTAAAACTGAATTCTTATGAAATTTCAAATTCTTTTATTTGCGATGTTGGCGGTCGGGCTGCTCCACGCACAACCGGTGGAGGTACTCCGCACCGGCAAAACGACACCGCGTAGGCAAGATCCGTCATTCGAATTTATTGCACCGGATGAAGGCAGAAAGTCTTCGCAGTTCGTGGCTACGCTTCGTGCCCAGGCCAATGGGCGCGAGGTTGATATCCCACAGCTATTCTTTCGAATAAAATACAAAGCACTTCAACTCGGGGCCAACAGTTTTGAACTCGCTGGTTTTGAAAAACCCGGAAAAACAACACAAGCAGCACTCACATTGGATGTTTACTTCTCTCCGGACAGCGCATTGACCCGGCATCGGAACGCCAGGATTAAAAACACGTGCTTCATTTTTCTTGATGATTTTGGAACGGACGAGGTGTATAAATTTCAAATCAACGACAAGCCAGAGGAAATCCGGTCGGGATACTTTTTGCGAAAGCCTATGCCACCCGGCCGCATTTTCAGTCTCAAGCAAAATGAATTCTTGGGATCTTCACTTGCTTTTCGCGCAAGTCGCAATCAAAGCGCCAGATTTTACACTTTTACGGATTTTGGGCTGGAAGATAAAGCCCGCGATCCGGACTATCTCGGGCAGTTTTTCAATACCAAGCGAGTCAACCCAATTGATAAAAACCTTGGCTATTTACTCGTACTTCTGATGCCGGAAGATGTACCCGGCCGAAATTAGCCGTTCCTAAACAGACTCAATTGTAGAAATCCACACGTTCCGTAGTGGCTACTTGCTCCATCAGCTCGGCCACCTTATCCGTAACGGCCGCCAAATACTGTTTCCCTTTTTCTGCCGTGGCCTGGCTGGGGTTGCCCACTCCGGTATCTGCGGTAACTTGTGTCCATTGCCGCTCAGCCCATGCCCACCCTTCGCGAATGGCGGTGAAGACAAATTTCTTTGCTGTTCCGGGCCCCGCGTCTGCCAGCGGTCGTACAAGGTCGGGCCGGAGGTGCAAGACCACGCTGGTTTCCATCTCGCCCGCGTGATCATCTTTGTTTTGAAAAAATAGCTTTTGATCTATCGCCTGAAACCAGTGGGCCTGGCATAAAAACATGTTCGGAAATTGAAGGCCCAGTTCGCGAATCATGGTTTTAAAGTCGTTGCCGCCATGGCTGTTTAAAATCAACAATTTAAAAATGCCCTGCCGGTTCAATACCGTAACCACATCACGCAAAACCGCCAACTGAGTAGACGGATTCATGTTGATATCCAACAACACATCATGCTGGCCGGTATTCACGCCAAAAGGAATTGTGGGCAGCACCACCACGCGCGCGCCTTTCGCCCACGCTTTGCGCGCAGACTCTGCGGCAATGTAATCGGCTTCAATTATATCCGTGCCGTAAGGCATATGGTAGTTATGCGCTTCGCACGCCCCCCAGGGCAACACCGCTAGTTGGTAGTTAGCCGTTTGAATATCTCTCCAATTAGTCTCAGCCAGAATATACGGTCGCATGAACTTTTTCTTTACCTTCAAAGTTGTAGACGAATCAAAACTAAAAAAAGAACGGATACGACTATCTACTAAAATCCTAACCCATGCACGAAATTACTTTTGTAAAGGCCTTAAAAGCTGGCGCCATTGCCGGGCTCATCGGAGTTGGACTCAATAACCTTTGGAGCCTGATTGCGCACGCGCTGGGGGCCACCATTCCGCCTGGTTTTGCGCTGGCCACCACCATTTCATCGCTTGCACCTGTGTTGGCGGGGTCGATTGTGTACTATTTGCTAATGAAATACACAAAAAGGGGTTACTTAATTTGGCTGATCGTGAGTATAGACATCACGTTGATTTCTTTCTACCCGGTTTTTACTACGCCCCAATTGCCCGATGGCACCGTTCTGGATTCAACTTTTCCGTTGTTGGCGGGCCCCATGCACGCCATTTCCGGATTTCTTGCTGTTTGGGGTATTCCCAAATGGGCGAAGTAAACTGTTTTGCCGAAGTGCTGTTTATACCATCGAACAAATTGATGTATTAAACCCTGCATGGAAACTGTTACCGCACCTCCAAAATCCTCCGAAATCGAATACCCTGTCTTTACTGAAATCCGCGAACGCAGAAGTCGCAGAGCGTACAGCGACCGCGCGGTAGGTGAAGCCGAGATAAAATCTTTATTTGAAGCTGCCCGCTGGGCGCCCAGCAGCAGCAACGAACAACCGTGGGTGTACCTTTACGCTACAAAGGCGCAACCAGAACTGTGGAATAAAATCTTTGATACCCTGATGGAGGGCAACAGAATCTGGGCGAAAGATGCCCCGTTGCTCATTGTATCGCTGGTTCGAAAAAACTTTTTGAAAAACGACAAGCCCAATGGCTCGGCCAAGTTCGACCTAGGAGCTGCTAATGCCCTCTTGTCGTTACAAGCCACACATCTCGGGTTAAACGTGCATCAGATGGGCGGCTTCGAGCGCGACAAAGCCATTGCCAACCTGAGTATTCCAGACACGCATGAACCGGTAGTGGTATTGGCAATTGGGTATCTGCGCGATGGTAACGATTTACCGGAACCATTTAAAACACGTGAAACCGCGCCGCGCGAGCGCTACACGCAGGATTTTTTTGTGATGAACAAACCGTTCTAGATGGTTCGCGCGATCATTGGCAATGCGCATTACCAAACGCGGCTGTATGCCGCCGGGCACGAATTACTGGCCGATGAACCCGAAGAGTTGGGCGGCACCAACGCGGGGCCGGCACCGGGCGAACTTCTCATGTTATCACTCGCCTCTTGTACTGCCATTACGTTGCGCATGTATGCGGATCGAAAAGCATGGCCCATCGACCAAATCGAGGTGGAAATTGATCTGGAGAAATCGGGCGAGACCAACATTTTCAAACGCGAGATTCATCTTTCGGGTGAATTGACAGACGAGCAACGCAGCCGCTTATTGCAAATTGCCAACGCGTGCCCGGTGCACAAAGTACTTACCCACCCCATCGAAGTGACGACACAACTCGTTTGAATATGGATTCCATCACCAAAAAATACACGAACGGAGAAGTTACCATCGTATGGAAGCCCGAGGCATGTATTCATTCTACGAACTGCTTTCGCGGGTTGGGCGACGTGTTCGATCCCAAAAAGAAACCCTGGGTCAATCCGCAGGGCGCGGATACACAGCGCATCATTAACCAGATCAAAAAGTGCCCCTCGGGTGCGTTGAGTTACTTCATGAACAACGAAGCCGAAGGGCCGGTGAAGGTAGAAGCCGAAACGATTGTAGAAACTACGGCCAATGGGCCGCTGCTGGTGTATGGTAATGTAACGGTAAAAGATGCGCAGGGCACGTTATCGAAACGAAATAATGTTACCGCATTCTGTCGGTGTGGCGCATCGCAAAACAAACCGTATTGCGATGGCACCCATCGCAAGATCAACTTTGTGGGCTAGTGGCTTGCGGATGCTGCCGCGGGGTGAAGTCGCGGGTGCAGAGTTCGTAAATGACACGCAGCCAAATCAATAAACACGGAATGGCTTTCACAGCATGTAGTCGTAAAAAGTCGCGCCAGGCACGCGGGTAAAGATCTGTGGAGTTAAGTGTGGCAAAAAAAATCGCGAGCGCCACCAGCACCCACACCCACACCCCCCACGGTGTAGGTTGCAGGGCCAGCCAAAGCGCAAGACCAGCAAAAACAATGATGTAGGTGGAGCCCTCGGAAGCCGAGCTAAAGAGTACCGGAAAAATCAGGGTGGAGGCTACAATCAGCAATTGAAACGTGCGGTGCCTGAATTGACTCCAGCGCAGATACGGCAGCCCAAAAAGCACAACACCCCCCGCCAAAAAGGGCAGGTTAGGAATCTGCGGATTTTCGAAAAGCCTGCGAAAAAAACCCATGACGGAGATATCCTGATAAGAAACCAACGACACGTTGGCCGCATTCTTTACCACGAGTGCCAGATACCATTCCTGATATGATTGTACCACAAACTCGGGCGAGGCGATGGCCATGGGCGCCAGAAAAAGCACTACGCTCCATACCACACAGCCCAAAATAAACTTGGGCTTATCTTTCACAAAAAAGAAAAAGGCAAGCGCTACCACGCCATATAATTTAATGAACGTGGCAAGCAAAAACGGAAGCGGGGCCCAAAATTCTTGTTGGCGATGAATGAGCACGTATGTATAGATAATGATTGCCGCTACCGCGATGTTAAACTGTGCGTTGAAACCGGCCGTGAGCAGTTCGTTGCCCATGAACAACGCCATTACGTTTTTTTGCCACTCTGTAATGGGCAAGGCACGGATGGCAACCCAAAGAACCGCTACCAACATCACCAACCAGAGGGTAAGACCCACCTTATCGGGCAGCAGGGCAAACGGCAGCATCACCAAACTGAACACCGGGCCATAGTGGTTTTTGTCGAGAAACTCCTGCGGCGAGCGGCCGTAAAGCGTGTGTCCCTCCCACGCATGCACAAACGTAAACTTGTAGATCAGGTAGTTATTGGCCGTTGGGGCGATGAATACCAATTTAATGATTATCACCACCAGCAGCAGCGCCCACAAAATGAAAAGCGCACGGTTATTAGTAAGCAAATGCCTCATGCAAAATCGATCTTGAAAGCCAAGCCATAAAGTTATACTTTTCAATTTCAATTGCGCGGCGCATGGCAAGCTATTCGGTAATCATCCCGGTTTTTAATGAGGAGCAAAACATTCAACCACTTTACGAGCGGCTTACGCGCGTATTGCACACGTTGGGTAAGCCCTACGAGCTTCTTTTTGTAAACGATGGCAGCCGCGATGGCACCTTAGCGGCTGTAAAAGAACTGGCGCGCCAGGATGCGGCCGTGAAGTACATCGACTTCAGTCGAAATTTCGGCCACCAGGTGGCGGTAACCGCAGGGCTGCATTTCTGCAAAGGCGAACGCATTGTGATTATTGATGCCGATCTGCAAGACCCACCCGAGCTCATTGCTACCATGGATGCAAAGATGAACGAAGGTTGGAATGTAGTGTACGCCAAGCGCGCAGCGCGGCAGGGTGAAAGTTTCTTTAAAAAAATTACCGCAAAAATTTTCTACCGCTTTCTGGCGCGCGTAACGTCCATCTCCATTCCGGTAGATACGGGCGACTTTCGGCTGATGGATAGAAAAGTAGTAAAGGCACTCAACCAAATGCCGGAACATCACAAATTCATTCGTGGTATGGTTTCGTGGGTGGGTTTTAAGCAGACGTTTGTTGTGTACGATCGGCAAGAACGCCTCTCCGGAAAAACCGGTTACACGTTTCGCAAGATGTTGCGGTTTGCATTAGATGGCATTACCGGCTTCTCCAACCTGCCCTTAAAACTAGCGTCTTACTTTGGGTTTTTGGTATCGGGGCTTTCGTTTTTGCTCATCCTCTACACGCTCTATTCCAAATATGTACTGGAAGAAGCGCTGCCCGGGTGGGCTTCCCTCATGGTAAGTATTCTGTTTATCGGTGGCATTCAACTCATTTGCCTGGGCTTGATTGGCGAATACCTCATTCGCATGGATGCCAACCTGCGGCAACGCCCATTATATGTGGTGAACGAAAGTAACGTGGAGTGATTCAGCGCACCACGTTGAATACGGCCGCGCCGGTAAGGCATTGCCCACGGTTTGAAATGCCCTCTACCACGATCAGGAAGGTACCCGTAACATCGGAGGTAAAAAACTCAAGAGCGGTTGGCTTGGAGCCGATCGTTACGTTGGCATTCCAATACAATTGATGGCGGAAGTCGGGTGTGCGGCTAATTCGCGATGAGTCGCTCTCGTACACACGCGGAGCTCTTTCGCGGTAGGTTTGATAGCCTTCGTAAGCCAACTCCAACACCGTTTCGTCCGGAATGCGCGCGCCTGTCTCCTGCGGTGTGGTAATCACATTTACAATTCCCTGAAACGTAACCGGGCCTGCAAAGAACTTACGATCTACCACATCTATGCGCTCTACTTTCAGCGGATCGAATTCCATGAGTTTGTTGACGTTGGCGATGGGCTGACCGTTGAGCAGTACCAGATTACTGCCATCCATTAATGTTTGGTTAAGTCGGTTGATTTGCCGAAAGTAAAAACCCGTTTTGTTTTTGCGCACCCAAACGCCTTTGATGTATTCGCGGAAAACTTCCTCTAGTGTAGGGAAGCGGGTATAATCATCCAGCCGATAACTTTCCGTGGCTACTCCGTAAAAAGGTGCGTTTGGTGTGGCCACGGATGTTGTGGCTGCCTCCGGTTGGCGATACGCCGCCTCCACCTGCTGATGAATAAATGCGCGCCGCAGATCTGCTGATGGCGGATACGTGGTGGCACGTGCCGGGGAAAACGAAATCCGGCTATCAAAAGGCGAGAGCCATTGGCCGCGTAGCGGTTGCGCCGGATCTGTCCAGTTTTGAATAAAAAGTGTGGTGGGGCCACTCACGTCGGGCAACTCAAACGTGAACTTGCCCGTGCGATCAGACAGTGTGGTATAAATCTGCGCTCGCCCACGAGCCGATGCCAGCAAGGCAAGACCGGCTACTGCGCGCCCGGTTTCATCGGTGGCGAGCCCTTCGGCCAGGGGACCGTGTACCTCGGGAGCAAACGCTGTAGAGGTGCTCGCGGGCAAACTGTAGCGACTCCAACCCGAGGTAAGCATCAAAAGATCTGCTGCGTGCTGCGCACTGTCCGACACTTCAAGGTATCGATCACCATCCACAATTTCTTCACCCAACTCAGACTCCAACCATACGTACGCGTGTAGGGACGATCTTCGTCCAGACAAACTATCTAATCGATAAACCGATACAGCGGCTGCTCCTTTCTGAAGCGTATCCACCGGGGAAAGCGAAAGCGAAACTTTCGTACGCGGGTTTGTTTGTGTACTGCCCCTTACGGCTATCGATGCAGGCGCCGGTGGCGTTTTAAACACAAGGCGTTCAGCCAACAATTGCAGCTGCTCACCAAACACGGTAATGCGTGTGATGCCCGGGGGTAATGTTGCCCATGGATACCGCACTACACCTTTTCCGTTTTCCATCGGCACCACCAATCGTTTTGATTTCATCCGGCTTTGATGCAGCAGCACAAATGTTTGGTGCGGCCGAAGATCGGTGGAAAGCAGCTGCATGTGCAGATCACGACCGGTGCGGGTAACCCGCAACTGCATACCACTGGTCTCCGGCACGGGCAAGGGCACCTGATACGGCTGGCCGGCCAAAGAAAAGAATACGGTGTAACGGTCGCGCGCGCGCGGCATAAAAACAAAACTGCCGCGGCCATCGAAGGCCGTAGAAAAGCGCGCCACTACTTCCTGCTGTTGGTTTTGCACCACCCCTGATACATTGGCGGCGCCAGCAAGGTAAACACCCACACGGTTTTCTACATCGGCTACCCAATGCCCACCCTCCGGCAAAAAACGCGGTACCACGGGCGATTTGCCACTTACCGGCAACGCCTCCATCGGGTTAATGATCTGTAGCGAACGATGAAAAAACAAACGCTCTGATTCGTTGCGCATCCAACGCGTATAGGCCCGCAACTGGTATGTGCCGGTAGTTAATGTGTAGGGCAACACCAACTCCCCTGCCCCACCTGCGGCCTGCAGTTTCACCTTTACCTGTAGCACTACGGCCGGAGCGGAACTCAACAACTCAACATACGCCACTTTACTCAAATCGGCTGGTGTATGTTGGAAACCCTCCACATAAAAAATCCGGAAGCGCATCACCTCACCCGCGAAGTACTGTGGCCGATCGGTATGAAGATACACCTTCTCTACCCACGGATTGCCGGGGGCGGTTTGCCGGAGTGAGTCGGGCTGCGCCACCGCGTTGGCACAACACAGCAAACATACCCATCCCAAAAAAAGTGAGCGCCGTTTCATTCCCAGAAAGGTGGTTTTTTGGTAGTGCCGCCGCGCGCTTCACAGTCGATGCAATCGTCTATCGTATAGGTAAATCCAAAGCCCAATTGAAAAGGCAATGCCGTTACGATTTCGTAAATACCGGAGTTGAAGTTGGCGAGATTTCGAATCGTATCCAGGCGGCAGGCTTCAAACGGAAGATCAACCGCAGGCCGGTTGGGCACGGTGGAGGCATCAAAGAAAGCACGTCGGTCTGTCGTTACCGCAGCGGTAAAATATCCCAACACGGGCTCATCTGGATTGGAGATACAGCGGATGTTGCCGGGCAACTCCGATGGAATCGGATCAAACAGCGAGCCCAGGTTTTGGCTGTTTTTAGCAAGCTGATCCCAATACTCAAACGCCTCGCGGCTGATGGCCTGCTGGCGCACCAGCACACTGTGTTTTATTCTCACTTTCTCATCGCGCGCACTCACTGTCAATACCGTTTGGTTGGCGATAATGCCGTTGCTTCTGCCCAAGCTTGAGCCGATGAGAATATTTTTTGAGAGCCGGGTTTGCCAACACAGAAAGTTGCTTTGCAAACGGGGTTCAATGCGCCCGTTTTCAAAGCGCAACACCGATTCGAACGCAGCGGTATACATCCACGTCTCAACAAACTCCCACCGCAGATACAACGGGGTGCTGTTTTGCGCGCGCGTAGTTACCTGATACTCCAGACCGTCCACGGCATCGAAGCGGTAGCCTACGTTTTCGATAGCGGGGGTAGTTAGCACCTCTTCAAAATCGGATGCATACCGGGTGCCCGCTTGTGTGGTCATGAGCAGGCGCATGCGTACGCCAGTAACTGCGCCGGGTGGCAACACATAGCGACCGGGTTCTACTTCGGAGAGCTCCGCGCGTTGGCCGGCTTCGTTTTCGATTTGGATGAGCGCTCCGGCTTCGGGTGGTGGCAACTCAGACGATCCCAAATTCACCGTCCGGCTCAACCGAATCTCGGTAGTATCGTTCGGCCGGAAGGCGCCATCCACCACCAAAAACCGAAAGCCGTTATCGCGTTGTGGTGCCGTGAAGGGATCCAGACACGCGCCTGCAAATGCCAACAACACCACGAGCATCAACCCCACCCGAGTTACCCAGAAGCGTCTCATCGGAATTTAAAGTTATAGGTGATCGTGGGAATGGCTGTGCCGAAAACGGCTAGCTGGTAGCCGCGTACGTTGCCATTCTCCGACTGGAAAAAAACAGAATACGCATTGCGTCGGCCCAACACATTATATACGGATACCGTCCATGAACTATGGGCCAGTTTTTTGACTTTGTGATTGCCCTCGATGTTAAATCCAATATCAAACCGCAAATAGTCGGGAATACGAAATTGATTGCGCTCCGAATAGAAAAACCGGGGTGCACCATTTAATGTGTACTGCGCAATGGGAATGGTTACCGGCCGCCCGGTAGAGTAGGTGCCGTTCAGGGTCATACTCAAGCGGTGGTTAAACCGGTAGTTGCTGATCAAGTTTACCGCGTGGGGCTTATCAAAATTACCCGCATAATAGTTTCCACGGTTAATGGTTTCGCTGGGCGAAGTACCAAGCGTGCGCAGCAACGTGCGCGAGTAGGTATAGCTTAGCCATCCGTTTAGTTTACCGGTGTTGCGCTTCAGCAGCACTTCTACACCATACGCTTTGCCGCGGGCCCGGATCAAATCGGCCTCAATGGTTTGGTTGAGCAGCAGCGTGGTACCGCTTTTAAAATCCACCGCATTAAAAATCCATTTGTAGTATGTCTCAACAGAAAACTCCCATCGGTTGTCTGCCGCATTGCAGTAATAACCAAGGTTGATTTGATCGCCTACCAATGGCCGAATGTGGTAATCGCTCAACTTCCAAATGTCTGTGGGCGCAATGGCGGTGGTATTCGAGAGCATCTGCAGGTATTGGCGCATGCGGTTGAAGCCGAACTTGATCGAACTGGTGGAAGATAATGTGTAGCGCGCGGCCAGCCGTGGCTCCAGTCCGTGATAAAAGGCACTTATTTCCCCTTTACGATAAAACGTTGTGTCTACAATAGTGTTGATGCTCTTGGTGGCCAGGGGATCATAGTTAAACACCCGCACCGGGCCGCGATTCCAGAAACCGGAGTAACGCAGCCCGCCCGACAGCAGCAACTTGGATGACACCTCCCATTGATCGCTTACATGCAACGCTGTTTCCAAACCCTGCTCCGCCTGCAGTTGTTCATTTTGGATAATCGAGTTGGGGCCCAGCGGCACACGCGTGCCGGGCGAAAGCTGATATTGAATGGCCTGTGCTCCGGCCGTGATTACATGCCGGCTTGAAAGGCTATAGTTCACATCCGCCTTTGCGTTGAATTGATCGATAGCATAATTCAGCCGGAAAGCATTTAGCGGGTCGCGGTCGGAGGTGATGGAATACCGGTAGCCGCTGTAGCCAACTGCAAATTGGGTGAACAGTTTTTTGTTTACGATATGCTTCCAGCCCAGCGAAGCCGTGCGGTTTTCGTATTGATAGGTAGTGTCATTATTAAAACGAAAATCATCGTTACTGATGTACGCACTTGCCGTAAGGTGGTTACGGGTGTTGTAGTCGTAGTCCCAACGGAAGTTCGCATCGTAGAACCCGGCGTTACTTCTGCGGAGCGCCGGATCGCGCAGTTGCCGCAGCAGCCAATCTGAGTAGGTAGAGCGCGCACCTACCAAAAAAGACATCTTGTCTTTAATGAGCGGGGCCTCGAGGGTAATCCGCCCCGTAATGGGGCTAATACCGCCACTCATTTGAAACTTGCGCTTGTTGCCTTCGCGCACATGTACATCCAAAATAGAAGAAAGCCGGCCGCCAAACTCAGCGGGAATTCCGCTTTTTTGAAGCTCGGCACTCTTCAACACATCCGGATTGAAGGCAGAGAAAAACCCGAACAGATGGCTGGGATTGTAAATCGTGGTACCGTCCAGCAGAATGAGGTTTTGATCGGCCGAACCTCCGCGCACATTAATGCCCGATGTGCCTTCGCCCACACTTTGTACACCCGGCAGTGTAAGCATGATTTTGAAGATATCCGCTTCGCCCAGGGGCGATGGAATTTTGCGCATGGTTTTTACATCCAGCCGTTGTGTGCCCATCTGCAAACCAGAAATGTTTTCGCTGCGCTCGGCCTCCACTACAATTTCTTTCAGCGAGATTACTTCTTCCGTCATGTCGATATCTAGCCGCCCATCGTTTAGCAACAGGATATTTCGCCGGGTGGTGCGCATGCCGACACTTTGAATGATTAACTCGTGTCGCCCGGTAGGCAGGCGCAAACTGAAGTTACCAAACGGATCGGCTGAGGTACCAATGCGGGGCTGGTCAATGTACACCAATGCCCCTACCAGCGCCTCGCCGGTTTGCATGTTTTTGATTTGCCCGGTAAGCACGGCCTCAGCTTTTGGTGGCGTGCTGCGCTTGCCGATTTGCACCAGTTTGGCTTCTAGCGACTGCTGCCGTTCGGCCAATGCATTGGTAAAGTACTCGGGTAGTCCGCTGCGCGTACTAGTTGTGTCGGACGGCCGGGGCAAATCTGTAATCAGCGCAATGGTTTGTGTAATAAAAACGTTTTGGTCAGGATCAACCGCATAGCGTAACTCCGTGTTTGCAAATGCCTTTGTCAACACCTCCTCAATGGGGGCGCGGAGTACGGCCACAGAAAAGCTGATCGAATCCACATCTTGTGGCCGGAAATAAAACCGGTAGCGGCTTTGGCTTTCCACGGTTTCTACCAACGTGGCCCAGGGTACCTCCCGCAGTTGAAATGTAAACAACGGCTTTTCCTGAGCCCAGCCGGGCAGGGTGCAAATCAAGAAAAGCACCACCGCACTAAAATTCCTGCACCTACTCATTCCAGCGAAGCCGCCTCCACCAGTGCCCGTTCTTTTTCGCGATTAAATTCTACACCCAGCAACGCCCACCTTTTTTTGATGGCCGCCTTTTTGTCTCCCATTACTGCCCAGAGTTGCTTACGCGTATTGATGCGATACCATGTGCCCGCCTTTTCAAGAAAAAATTGATCGATGGGATTATAGGCCTTTTCGGATTTGTTGTCGATTACGCGTTCACGCAACTCTTTTCGTCTTTTTGCCCACACCGTAACGCGGCCCGCACGAAGAATTTCATAGAATCCAGGTGTTGCCCCGGAAACCTCCAGCCACCGAAACGTTTGCCTGCCGACTTCAAAACCAGAAACTCTGCCTTGTACCAACAGCATCGGAAAAAAACCGTACGGGTGTTCGGTGAGGACCCATTCGTTTACCGCATCGTATTGCAGCGGCACATTTTCGTAGGCGACACCATCATACACCAGCCGACCCGAAAGAAAATCCTCCCACAGATAAGGACTGCCGGCTACACCTTTGGGCGGAACCGCGATTTCAATGCCCTGCTGCACCAGTGATTGCCCGCGCACATTTTGCTGGTACGTTTGTTTTGCTGCTCGCAGTGCGGTTACGCGCAGGCTATCGATTGATTGCCCAAGTACATGTGTACCTGTCGTCCACAAGAAAAGTAATGCCGCCGCCCGAATCATCAACTTCCAAGATAAACCAATTTTCTCCGACCAAAAGTTTTTTTTACACCACGCGTAGCCGGGCCCGATAGACGCGGCGTTTTCAAGGTGCGTGGGACGAGCATGGTTCAGCACGTGGCGATTCGCTTTTATGGCGCGTGTTGTTTCCGGCCACCGCATGAAAGGATTACTTGCCCGCATCAACGTTTTACGAGCAAAGGGGTACCTGGTGCTCAATGCTTCGGCCAACGGCTGCCATTTCCGCCAAACGGGCGGTTTCTTTTTCATTCATTGCCGCGTAACTGCTAGCTTTGTTTCAATCGTTCGGATCGGATTTGTCTTTAGGCGGATAACCCCGGCCCGGTTTTTTTTAAACCAACTGTGTGCGCGGCTTGAACAGGATAAGCTCTTGCGTTTTACTTGGCTTTTTGCTGGCGTTTGGCGCCTCGGTGTGCCGTGGGCAAAGTCTGAGTGGCTACGTACGCGACCAGCAAAACGAGCCCGTACCGTTTGCCAACGTGTTTGTGCGCGAGCTGAACACCGGTACGCCCACCAACGCACGGGGCTACTACTTTCTTACGCTTGATCCGGGCATCTACAATGTGGTTGTCTCCTCCGTGGGTTTTGAAACCCAGGCGGTACAAATAGTGGTGCGCGATCAGCCGATGGAACAAAACTTTATACTCAAAACCTCCAGTACTGAGTTGAGTGAAGTGGTAGTAAAAGCCAGCCGAAGAGACCCCGCCTTCGAGATCATTCAAAAAACAATTGAGCGCAAAGAGCACTACCGCACCCAGGCCCAAACGGCACGGATGCAGGTGTACGTACGCGCGATGGAAACGCTTGATCGCAAAAAAAAAGCACCCGAACCTGCGCCCGAGGCAGCAGAACCACTCGAGCAGAAAGGGCCACCCACAGATCCCTTTGCGGAGGCCGCCAAAAAAGAAGCCCAGCGCTTGCGCCAAATCAATCTGCTGGAAATGCAACTCACCCTTCATTTTGCCGCACCCGACCAATACAAAGAAGAGCGTACGGCCTACAAAGCGTACGGAAGCAAAGAAGGTTTATTTGTTCCCGTATTTAGCCAGGCCGATTTTAACTTCTACCGCAACCTGGTGGATCTAAAAGGCATCTCCGAGGTACCACTCATTTCGCCCATCAGCCGCACCGCCATTCTGTCGTACAAATACAAATTGGAAGCCGTTTTAAAAGAGGCCGATCGGGTGGTGTATAAAATTCGGGTAACCCCCCGCAAAACGGGTGATGCCACCTGCAAGGGTTTTGTTTTTATTAACGACAGCACGTGGAACCTGAACCGCCTTGAACTTACGTTAGAAAAAGGTGGGTTGCGTTTTTACGATGCCTTTACCATCAGCCAAAGCTATGAACAGCTGGCCCCGGATTTCTGGATTCCCACACGCCAGCAGTTTACGTACGAAACCAAAGCGGGCCAAACACAATTTCAGGGGAACACGGCGGTTGTCATTTCCGAATACGAAAAAGACGTTGTTTTTCCGGAACGTTTTTTTGGCAACGAAGTGGCCATTACCACCAAAGAAGCCTACCAGCGAGACACCGCCTATTGGAACCGCACCCGACGCGAGCCGCTCACGCCCGATCAGCAAAAAGTAATTCGCTACCGCGATAGTGTGCAAGCCGTGCACAGCAGTAGAAAGTATCTCGACTCCATCCAGAAGCGTTATAATAAAGTTACGTTGGGTGAAGTGCTCTACAATGGCTTTGGTTTCCGCAACGACTCGCTGAAGCGCGAAATCAGTTTCCCCTCCCTGCTGAGCACCATCGGCTTTGAGGTGATTGGCGGGTGGCGTATTGGGCCGAACGTGTGGCGGTTTAAGCGCTACGAAAGTGGCCGCACGCTCTCCACATCCGGTGGTTTTAACTATGGATTGAAAAACAACGACCTGCAAGGCAGCGGCAGTGTTTGGTTTCGGTACAACCCTTACCGGCTGGGCGATATTGCCCTGCGCGCAGGGCGCTCGTTTCAATCTATTAACAGCTTTGATGCCTACCTGAACCAGTTACGCATCTCGAATTACATTCTGCACGACTTTGTATCTGTATTTCACCGCATTGAGTTGTTTAACGGGTTTTATGTTGCGCTGGACGCGGGCATACACAACCGCAAGTCGGTAGAGGATTACGACCGCACGTCTATCATTAATGAAGTTGTTCGGGAAACGGAGCCGATTCGTTTCGAGGGCTACCAGGCGCTGATCAGCAACTTGCAACTGTCGTACACGTTTGGGCAGCAGTTCATGACGGAGCCCAACCGCAAAGTAGTGTTGGGCAGCCGCTTCCCCACGCTTCACCTGACGCACCGCAAAGGCTGGAACGGTCCACTTTCGAGTGATATTGACTTTGATTACCTAGAAACGGTCATCGAACAAAACCTGCAGCTCGGCACACTGGGAAACTCGCGCTACCGGCTGGAGTTAGGCAAGTTTGTAAACGCACGCGATCTGCGCTACGTAGATGTAAAACGTTTCCGCCAGTCCGACCCGATTTTGTACTCCGACCCCATGCGTTCGTTCCAGTTGCTGGATACTGCACTGTATGCCACCGACTGGTTTTTTGAGGCGCACTACATTCACCATTTTAATGGCGCAATGATCAATAACCTACCGCTGATTAAAAAAACAAAAATCCGTACCGTGGCAGGTGCGGGTATGATGTGGATTCGCGAGAACGGATTTTTCCATCAGGAGATTTTTGGCGGGATTGAGCGCGTATTCAAACTTGGGCCGAGGCGCAGGTTGCGCGTGGGTGCGTATGCCGTGGTGGCACAATCTAACTTTGCTCCTGCCAAAACCGACTTTAAAGTATCATTCGATCTGATCGATACTTGGCGGCGGGATTGGAGTTTTTGAGAAACCGATCTGCAAAAAAACGGTGCGGCCCGCCGCAATGTGTAGCCTTACATTTTGCATGATGCCCGCACGGTACAGAAGCAAACCGGGCTCTCGCTACTTTAGCCGCGCTTTAAAAAACTCAATCGTGTTTTTGTAGGCATCGGCTGCCGCTTCTTTGTTGTAGCCCGGGTTGCTGGGGTTGGCAAAGGCGTGGTCGTTTTCGTAGGATTCGATATTTAAATTTTACGGCTACCCCTTTTGATATTTACTTTTAAAGTTCAAGGAAATCTCAAAAAAACCTAAATTTACCTTGTCGGGAAAGTCTATGTATTAACTGAGGCATTAGTGAAAAGCTTAATTGCCACAGCAGATTTGCCGAAAACAACCAATTATCTTTTTGCGCATGACCAAGCGAACAGTTTTATTTTTTGCTGCGGCTCTGCTGGTAACGGCCGGGCTTTCGCAGCGGTCTTTTCGAAAGGGGTATGTTATAACCGCCTCTATGGATACGCTGACGGGACTAGTAGCCAAGCAACCCAGCGTAAAGGCAAGTGAATCATGCGTTTTCAAATATGTTGGAGGTAACAGTAAGACCACTTATTATGCGGGCAACATCTTTGGATATGGTTTCACAGGTGATCGGTTTTTCCAGTCCAGACCAATTTTAGTGAAAGATCCCCTATACCTTGCTACATTCCTTGAAGTAGTTGTAAAGGGACGCCTGAATTTATACCGCCTTGGCAAAGACTTTTTTCTTGAAAAAGATACCAGTGGGCTTCATCAATTGAAAGACGAAGCAAAGAAACTGATGATTGATGGCGATGACTATCAAAAAAAAGAAAATCAACACATTGGTGTGATGAACATGTTTATGCACGACTGCCCGGACGTAACAAAACTCATTGAAGAAACAAAACTCACTCGAAAAAGTCTTGCCAAACTGGTTGAGAAGTATCACCAATGCAAAGGTGACAAAAGTGTAACCTACCCGGGCGGTAAACCATGGGCAAGAGCAATGCTAGGTGTGGTTGGCGGTGGTGGCCTTTCACAACCACACTTCGGGTCCTCCCCGGGTTACGAACACCTTGCCGGCGATTTTGAAGTTTCCAAGGTCCCTACAGGCGGGTTATGGTTTGATTTTGCTTCACCCCGCATAAGCGAACGTATTTCCCTATACGGAGAGGTCAGCTACCTGCATGGTAGGTACTACCTCTATAGCTTTAATCGGCTGCCAACGACCATCCGAATCAATTATGTTTCGCTTGATTTGCCGCAGGTGAAAATGCCGGTTGGCCTTCGCTATCATTTTGGTGGAGCGGGCATCAAGCCATTTATTGGCCTTGGTGTTTCAAGCACCTTTCATCCCCGAGGTAATTTCACATGGGTTCAGGAGGTAGAAGCAAATGCGATCGTGAGCAGGTCTGAAAATGCTGCCGTAGCAGAAAGAAAAAACCAAATAGGGTGGTGGGGAAGTGTTGGTGTAATTAAACCGATTCACCGAAAATTCGCACTGGTAGCTGAAGTTCGATATGAACGGACTAATGGAATAAGGCCTGTATCGATTGAAACAAGTTCAATATCTAGCAGCATTTCGAATTTTCAAGTTCTATTCGGGGTTAGATTAAGATAATATGCAAGGTAATCGCATTAAGTTTATTGGCCTAGCCGTTTCGGCAGTCATTGTTTTTTCATGCGACACGTATGAATTCCCAAAAAGCCCCTTCGCGCGTGTAGAAACACTACCCGTTGCCAAAATTTCAAGCGAAGGCGTGATTTTTCAAGGGCAACTCATCTACCAAGGGTCACGCCCTATCCTCGAACACGGATTTGTCTGGGGCGAAAGCGATAAGCTTTCAGTTAATATTGACAACAAATTCCAAATTCGGGGTGATGCGCAGGTGGGCCCTTTGACCGCAGAAGTAAAGACGGGATTTGTTGCAGGCGAAACATACATTGCCAAAGCCTACGTTATCGCAGAAGGATACGTTACGTACGGCTCCGGTGTGAAATTTACAAGTTTGGGAAGTGCCGCACCCGTGATCAAAAGTTTCACCCCTGTAGAAGCAAATTGGGGCGACACGGTTACGATTCATGGCAAGAATTTCGGCACATCATTGCGACATATCACGGTAAAGTTTAGCACGTTCGATGCACTACTTCTGTCGAATAATGACTCTACTATAAGATGCCTCGTGCCGACTGATCTTTCCGCGCCAAGTGCTCCGATTGCGGTTAGCGTTCTCAAAAATCAAACCCAATCTTTGATTAATTTCCAGTTAACCGTGCCTGTGATCGATCAATTCAACCCCGGAGAAGCCACATTTGGGGATGTGATTACCATTTCAGGGCGAAATTTTGGCGCCACTCCAGAAACTAATCTTGTAAAGTTTGATGAACTATACGCTGATATTATCCAGGCCTCAAAAACGACACTTAAAGTCAGGGTACCTGCGGATTTACAGCGTAGAGAGAGTTTTATTCGTGTTTCCGTGAATAACCAAACAACCCAAGCTAGTCGCGGCTTTACATTAGCACCGCCCGTTATCCTGTCATTGTCGAAAACGGAGGCATTCACAAATGAATCCATTTTAATTTTGGGGGAGAATTTTAGCCCCATTGAGAATAGGAACGAGGTGTTTATAGACGATATTAACGTATCCGTTGAAGCGGTAACACCAACGTTGATTAAATGCTCCCTGCCCGTTGGGCCATTTAAGTCTCGCGCCTTAACCGTCAAAGTAACTGTCGCACAGCAAACCGCTACAAGTACACAAACCATAACGTTATTAGACCCTTGGCTACAGAAAAATAACCTGCCGAATGGCCAACAAGGGCAGCTTAATGCGGTTGCTTTTTCGCTGGGTGACAAAGGTTATGTGGTGGAAACCCAAAGTGATGAGGGCAATACTTGGCAATATGATCCTGTACTTGACCGGTGGGAAAATGTAGCCCAGCTGCTTGCTACCCCTGCCACGGCCGCAGTTAGTTTTCAGGCAGGTAACAAAGGGTATGTCTGCCTCAGCCCCTCGAACGCCTGTTGGGCCTACGATCCGGTATCAAAGGCGTGGAGCCCGAGAAGCGGGTTGCCTGACTCGGTTCGAATACACCTCGGCTTTTCGGCCAGTGGCTATGGTTACGTGCTGGCCATCAACGAAACTGCAAATTTTTGGAGGTACGATCCGGGTATTGATCGATGGAGCCTCCTTGCTGACCGTCCCTTTATTTTTGGTGAATGGCCAGATACGGGTTTTGTTGCGGGAGGTGGATTGTTCGTCCTTTACGGATCATCTTCTGGATACAAGGTCTTTGGTTTCAATTTCGCGACGGGCACCTGGGATCAAAAAACCGCTCCCGACGGGCCCTATGAGCCGGGCTCACCAAGCTTTGCCTACAATGAAGCGGGTTATGTGCATGGGTATTCCCATGTAAACAAGTATAATCCAGCAACAGATACATGGCAGGCAAAGCTGATTGGCGTACCCAGAGGAGTGCAAAGCGCTCTTGTTTTTCAAGTTAAAGAAAAAGTATACTTGGTTAACTACGGGGAACTTTGGGAATTTGATCCAGCATTTGAATTTTGATTTCTTTACGTGCGCTCGCACGATGCACAACTGTCCCGTATACGCTAAACGTTTTTTGAGTCGGCTGAACAGAACTTTTCTGTTTTGCTTGCTTGAAGGCTACTGCTTTATATGACCAAGTAGCTTTTCGGTTTGAATGCATTCCGTTCCTTCGTTTACCTCTACCGAAACGTAACGAAGCAAAACACCCTGTAAGGGTATAATGGCTTACGTCGCTCCCCAAACGATCGATTCATTGATTCAAGTGATCCCTACTTCAACCTTGCTTTAAAAAACTCAATCGTGTTTTTGTAGGCATCGGCTGCCGCTTCTTTGTTGTAGCCCGGGTTGCTGGGGTTGGCAAAGGCGTGGTCTGCCGCGTAGGATTTAATGATGAGTTTCTTGCCCGCGGCGGCCATGTTCTTTTCAAACTTATCCATGACGTCTTTGTTGATCCACTTGTCTTGCGTGGGCCAGATATTCAACACATCGGGCGCCAGTGTCTTTAGTTTTTCCACATCTTCTTCGGGCATGCCGTAGTACATTACGCACGCTACCGCCTGCTTGCCCGCCGTGAGGGCGGCTTGCAGCGATTGGCCACCACCGAAGCACCACCCTACGGTGCCTACCTTGGCGTCTTTGCCCGCGTAGGCCAGCGCGCCCTGCACAATGGCTGTGCCACGGCCTTGCTTAAACTCGCCCATGTATTTGCCCGCCGTTTGCGGATCGGTAGCAAGTTTTCCATCGTACATATCCAACGCAATCACATGGGCGTTGCCCAGCGAGTTGTAGATTTCTTCGGCCTGGCGCTTGATGTTATCGTTGAGGCCCCACCACTCCTGAAAAACAAAAATCCAATTGTTGGTTTTTGCTTTTGCTTCCAGCAAATACGCGTTGGCCTCGCCCCCATCGGGGGTTTTGAAACGGATCATCTTACCGCCTGCCTGCGTGAGGTGCGTGTACACCCGCGGCCCGGCGTGCGCCATTTTAAACTCGCGCGAACTGGCCATCACAGCAAATTTTTCATTGGCGCTGGTGTGGCATACGGTTTCAGTTTGCGCCCAGGAAGCTACCGATATCAGGCAAACGAAGTAAGCAAGGAATTTCATGCGTGTTGATTTTAACAGAAAGGGAAGGTATGAAATATTTTCTGTTTGCCAATTGCGTTTTCGGGCGCACGGAACGGCATGAACGCCACGGATTTTTTATGATGCGCCGTACTGCGGTAGGGATGGAGTGGGTTTGTTTGAGCCCCCGACCGCCTCGGGCGGGGCGAGCCACGACAGCCCGGACCCGCGCCGCGCGGGGACCGCCCGAAAAAAATGCATCCAATAATTGAAATAAATTCCTCTGGCAGTTCTTGCGCTACGCGAAGCCTGATCTTCTTTTCGTGTTGACCCGCCTTGTGCTAGTCTTTCCACTGACCGGAAATAACGCGGTCGTACGTGATGTAATCGGTGTTGATGGGCTCGTACCCTTGCTGGCGCAGTTGTAACGCAATCTGGCCGCGGTGGTAGGTGCAGTGATTTACGAGGTGAATCATGATTTGCTCCACTTGGTTTTCGAAGTAATCGCCCGTGTAGTTGTGGTATTTCAACACGCGTTCGAACGTATCCTGACTTTCGATAAAGGTGAGCCACCGGTGTGCGATTTCGGTGTTCATGATGCGCAGTTTGGTGAGCGGGTAACGTTGCCAGAGTTCGTACGGCGGCTTGGGCTGCCCTTCAATGCGGTGCAGCCACAGGTATTGGGCCACCAGCAGGTGACTCATGAGCGTAAGGGTTTTCTCATCGCGCACCGCCTGGCGCTCTAAACAACCGAGTACCCGATCGTTCGCCCACGCGTTGTATTGGTAGAGTTTTAAAAAGTACTTCTTCATCCGTAGCTTGGTACAAAAAATTGGCCGTTATGAATCGCATTCAAAGGTATATGTTTTTTGGAGTTGTTGCCGCGCTGGCGGTGGTTCGTTTGTGCGCACAAACGAAAGTGCAACCCACGGAAACGATTGAACCTTTTTTAGGAATTGCACTGACTGCCGCCGAGCGGGATTCGTTGCTGGGCGATTTAATGCAATACCAAAAAATGTATGAGGCCCTGCACAACCGCCCGCTGAACAACGCGGTGCCGATGTCGTTGGTGTTTAACCCGATTCCGCAGGGCTTTGTAATGGAGGAAAAACAGTTGCCGCAGGAATGGGGCCTTCCAAAGGATGTGGCGCTGCCGGCACGGCGGGAAGACCTGGCGTTTTACCCGGTGTACAAACTGGCGGTGCTGCTACGCACGCGCAAGGTTACATCAGTAGAACTTACCCAACTGTACCTGGGGCGCATCCGGAAATTTGCCGACACGTTGCAATGTGTAATTACGGTGATGGAGGCTGCTGCATTGGCGCAGGCGCGCGCTGCGGATGAAGAGATTAAAAAAGGAAAATACCGCGGGCCGCTGCACGGCATTCCTTACGGAATAAAAGATTTACTGGCTGTGGAGGGAACAAAAACCACGTGGGGCGCGGCACCTTATAAAGATCAGGTGATTGGCGAGACCGCCACCGTGGTAAAGAAACTGGAAGCGGCCGGTGCCGTGCTGGTGTGCAAGTTTACCTTGGGTGCGTTGGCGATGGGCGACATTTGGTACGGGGGCGTAACGAAAAATCCGTGGAATTTGAAACAAGGTTCGAGCGGGTCGTCTGCGGGCTCTGCCTCCGGCACCGTGGCCGGCCTCGTGGCCTTTTCGATTGGTACGGAAACGTTGGGCAGCATTGTGTCGCCCTCCACGCGCTGTGGCGCCAGTGGCCTTCGGCCCACGTTTGGGCGTGTGAGCCGGCATGGCGCCATGGCGCTGAGTTGGAGTATGGATAAAGTTGGCCCGATTTGCCGGTCGGCTTTAGATGCTGCAATTGTGCTTGCCGCGATTCAGGGCAAGGATGAGCAAGATCCGTTTAGCATTGCAGCTCCGTTCAATTACTCGGCCCAAACGGATGTGAAGAAACTGAAAGTGGGCTACTTCAAATCGCTGTTTGAGGCGAACTATCCGGCGAAAGCAAATGATGCAAAGGCATTAGACGTCATTCGCGGGCTGGGTGTGGAATTGGTGGCCGTAGACGTACCAATGGACGTACCTGTTGTGCCGTTGCGGCTGATGCTTACCGCGGAGGCGGCCGCATCGTTTGAAGCGTTAACGCGCACGAATCTGGACGATGTGCTGACCGACCAACGCAAGCAAGCGTGGCCGAACACCTTCCGCGCTGCACGGTTTATTCCGGCGGTGGAGTACATTAACGCTTCGCGCCATCGGTATCAGCTCATTCAAAACTACCATGCCCAGTTGAAGGATTTTGATGTGATTCTCTCGCCCTCCTTTGGTGGCACGCAGTTGCTTACCACCAACCTCACTGGCCACCCCTGCGTGGTGGTGCCTAACGGGTTTGATGATAAAGGGGCACCTACCAGTATTTCGTTTTTGGGTAAGTTGTTTGGCGAGGGAGCTCCGGCCAGGTTGGCCCATGCGTACCAGCTAGCCACGGATTGGGAAGACCTGGTGCCGCCCGCGGTGCGGTAACCCGTTTAGATTTTTTGCGGGCAGAGTTGTATCTTTTTTGCGTTCTGCCATTATAGTGGTGTTTACACGCCCAGATGCTGCCCCCATCCGCCACCCTATCGCCAACTGCGCTGCAGGAAGAATATGGCTGGATTGAGTCTGCCCGCAGCAATCCGGCTGCCTTCCGGCCGCTGTACGAGCGCTACTTCCGGAAAATTTTTCTGTTTGTGTTGAACCGCGTGGGCGACAAAGAACTGGCGGCTGATGTAACACAACACGTATTCACCACGGCATTGATCAACCTGAAGCGTTACGAACTGCGCGGGGTACCATTTTCTTCCTGGCTTTATCGAATCGCGCTTAACCAATGTCACGACTTCTTCCGGAAGCAACAGCGCGTGCGCACCGTGGTGCTGGAAGAAGCCGACCTGAGGGAGTTGCATGAAGGACTTACCGAAGCCGACTCGCTGCAAAACTGGGAAGCTGCTTTACCGCAGGTATTGGCGAGCCTGTCGGACAAAGACCTTGAATTGATTGAATTGCGTTTCTTCGAACAGCGTCCATTTAAAGAAATTGCAGAGATGCTCAACATCTCAGAAGTGTACGCCAAGGTGCGCACCTATCGCATTTTGGATCGGATGAAAACGAAGTTTGCTGAAATTTTAAACAAAAGCCTGTAAATCGTGAGGAACCTGAAGGTAATGAAAAAACGGCCATCGATTTCGGAAGACGAGTTAATCCAACGTATGGACTTTAACCGCGTGCTCGCGGGCTATCACCACCACCAGCTCATGACCACGCGCGTGTGGCGTTTCGCAACAGGTGCGGGTTTGGTCGCCATCACCGCACTGGTTACGTATCTCGCCTTGCCGCCGTCTGCCCCAAGCGTAAGCACCCCAGTGCCCGAGACAACTGTACCGCCACCCGCCACGGCCGTTGATTCGGTGGCGACCGAACCGGCAGCAAAAGTGACCGCAGCGCCATCGGGCGAGCGAAGAAAAAAATCGCAGCAGTTACCACCTAAAGTAATTGAATCGCTGCCCCCCGCCTACACACCAGCAGTGCCGTTGAACGGGTATGAAGATCTGTACAATTACTTCCAACGGGAACTGCGTTACCCTGAGTTGGCTTTGGCCGATTCGGTTGAGGGTGTGGTTATGATTTCGTTCTTCATCAATAAACAGGGCGAGCCGGAGCACGTGAAGGTGGAGCAATCGCTCGGACCATTGTTTGATGAAGAGGCCTTACGGCTGGTACAAAACATGCCCCCGTGGGTACCTGCGCGGCTGGGCACCGAGCCCACACGATCCAAACTCTCTTTGCCCATTACCTTCCGGATCGAGAAATGAGAACGCCATATTTGCTACTGCTCGCTTTTACGGTTGGTACCGTAACGATGCAGGCCCAATCCTGGACGCGAACAGCGGAGGTGCCACTGCCCGACACCCTGCGCACGCTGGACCTCCAGTTTCTTTCGCTGAACTCCGACACCGTTTTGGATATGGTGATGCTTGCTGAGCGCAAGCCCGGCGTTCATTGGCTGCTTACCCGCGAGCGAAACGCCACCGCTTGGGTGATCCGTTCCCAAACCCCGATCCGTCTCGAAGATATTTCCATGCAGTCTACCGATTGGAACCGGGATGGCCTTCAGGACGTATTGCTACGCGGCCGTAACGCCGCTGGCCAATGGACACTGGTAACCTTAGAGAACCAGGGCGACTTTACCTGGAAGCAATCAGTCCTCTTTGCAGGATCTACGCTGCCCAAGTTCCGGTTGGCCGATGCCGACGGCGATGGGCGAACGGATTTATTCTTTTTTGGTGACCGTGGTTTTGAGGTATTCAAAACCACCGCTACCGGTTTTGAACGCGTCTATGAACGCACCGATATTCGCGTGACCGATGTGGCATTGTTCCGGCTTTTTCGAAGCACGCAGCTGAGTTGGATCATCAGCGGAACAAAAAACGGCAACGCCATCACGGAGGTACTTTTCACCAACCACGCACTGAACGTAAACGTGCTGCCCCTGCGTAAGCCTGTTAACGGAAAAGTGGTTGTGGCAGACGTTAATGCAGACGGCTGGTTTGATCTTGCAGCGGTAGGTAGCGATTCTGTAGGCACAACATGGCGAACGTGGCACGCAGATGCCACCGGCTTCTCGGTTGGCCCGTCGCAAGCCGGTCTACGGGCAACCCATTTTTTTGCTACCAACTTCAATGCAGATCGCGGAACCGAGCAGGTGTTGATCGGAACCGATGCGCTAAACCAACCGCGCGCGTGGATGTTGGATTCTGCCCTTCGCCAGATTGCAATGCCTTGGCAGCATGCGCGCACGATTTCATTCGCGGATGCAGACCGCGATGGAGATCTGGATGGATTTGTTGTGTCCGACTCGTTGAATCGTGAATGGATAAAAACGTTCGAAAACCGCACCGCGCCAAAAGATAAGCGCCCCCAGGTACCCCGGCAGCCTGCGGCATTTTCTTTGTATGGAAGTACGCTCATCTTCTGGCAGCCGTCTTCCGATGACCGGACCGATAGCAAATCGATTACCTACGATGTGTGGCTCGGAAAACAATCCGCCACCACGGTAAGCCCTGAGTTTGATCTCCGCCATTTGCGCAGAACGGCTGTAACCCGAGGCAACGCCGGCAACGCCACGATGTTTCGCGTTCGTACGCTTGCGGATGGCCGATACTTTTACACCATTCAGGCAGTTGATAATGCATTGAACGGAAGTTATGAAGTTTGTAGCGGCGGCGTGCTGCCGTGCTTTGATTTGGCGCAGACCACCAGACAAGTTTGCCAAAACGAAGAGGTACAGCTCACCGCTTCGGGCGAGGCTGCGTGGTACTCCCTCCGTGGCGGTTTCCTTGGCGTGGGCCGTACCCATACCTTTTCCGCTGTGCAATCTGATACGGTGTTCTCGATTGTGCCGCAATCTGCCACCTGCGCAGACCACAGCATCTGGATCATTCGTGTTCACCCGGCCCTGCAAAACGAACGTGAAGTTCGGTTTGCCTGTCAGGATACAGAAGTGAAACTCGGCATCGCTAGCGGGTGGCCGCAGGTAACGTGGCAAACCACTCCGCCCACCGTTAACCGCGATACGATTCTTTATCGCGTTTCAAAAAACGAAACCATTACGGTGGTTGCATCGTCTGGCCGGTGCCAATGGCAAAAAGTCTTTGATTTGCGGTTGAGCAAACCGGAAATTACCGCGGCAGAAAACTCCTTTCGCATCCTGAAAGGTGCGGAGATAAATCTATCCGTTACCGCCACACCCGGCCAGTTGCAATGGTCGCCCGTTACGGGCGTGTCTTTTCCAACTGCCGCTGCTACACCGGCCGCCCCGCCCCGCACGACCGAGTATGTGGCCAGCGTAACCGACTCGGTGGGGTGCCGGGCCGAAACACGCGTGCGCGTGGACGTAAATTTCACGGCCTTTCTTCCGAACTTGTTCTCGCCCAATGCAGACGATAACAACGATCGGTTACTGGTGTATGGACTAGATCAAACCGTTACGGATTTCAAATTTCAGATTTTTAATCGCGAGGGTAGTATTGTATATCAAACCGAAGACGTGCAGCAGGCAACCACGGTTGGGTGGAACGGGATTACCCAAGGCGTGCGGCAATCGGCTGGATTGTATTACTGGAAAGTAACCGGCCAAACCGCCACGGGTGAAGCCGTGCTTCTGAATGGAAATACATCCGGAAACATTCTTATGGTGTACTGATCAACCACGTGAAGCACCGTTCCACTTTTGCCGGGATACTTGTGTGTGCAACGCAGTTGTTATCTGCGCAGCATTGGCATTACTCGCAGTACCAATTTACGGAGCAGCGCATGAACCCCGCCATGCTGGCGAATTCCAGGTACGCCCGGGCCACGGGTAACTACCGCTCGCAACGAACGGGCGGAGATTTTAATATCAACAGCAATTTTCTTGAAGTTACGCAGCCGCTGCTCAACCCAAGCACGGGCCAGCCGTGGTCGGCCGTGAGTATCAGTTTCCATCATGATCGCTCTGCCGGTATTTTCGTAACCAATGAAGCCGCGGTAGCATACGCAGTGGCTGTACGCCTCAGTCGCACGCAACACGTCGGATTTGGCGCCCGCGTGCTCCACCAGTCACGCAGTGTTGATTTCTCAGGCTTCTTTACAGGATCGCAATACGTGCCCGACCGTGGATTCAACCAAACCCTTTCTAACGGCGAACAACTTACCCACCTGCGCACAGCACTCACCACGTTTAGTACTGGCATATACTGGCAGCAAGCCGACAGCCGTGAGTTACCACAGCACTATTTCGGACTCACGGTTTTTGATTTAAACCGGCCACCCGATGCATTTCTGGCGGTCGATTCGCGCCTTCCCTCCACCCTAACATTAACCGGCGGCTGGCAATGGTGGAAGAAGAACGATCTCCGGCTCTATACTGATCTGCTCGCCGTCTTCTCGGCCGGCAACCCTTGGCTCAACGCAGGCGTACGCCTTCAAAAACAACTGCAACCCCGGCAACCGAAAAATACGGACCGCGTTGAGTTGCTCTTGCGTTATGTGCCTTTGCGCTCGGGGATAGTTGGAGTTCAGCTCCATCAGAAAAACCTGTCGCTGGGCGTGTCGTACGATTTCCCGGTATTCTATCAAAATGTGGGTAACCTGAGTGCGCTGGAGATCGCACTACAACTCCGGAAGTTAACGCTCCCAAAATCCAGACGAATTACAGCAAAAAAGAAATCCACTACCACCCGTGCCACAGTTCCACCAGGAAAACCCGCACCCAGCGCGCCCATACCACCGGCTGCCTCGGTGCCCACGGATACCTTGGTAGCCCGTGCTGCCAACACCACCGACTCGATTACGGAAAACCCGAAGGCAAAAGGCACGGCTACGGCAGGCGAAATCGAAGCGCACATGGACGTGGTAAAAACACAGCAACTACACTTTCATTTTGAGTTTAACTCGGCCACGTTGGACGAAGACGCCATCGCGCGCTTGCAGGAATTTCGCGATGCGTTACGTGCCGATACGGGCCTCTACCTACGGGTGGAAGGATTCACGGACAATGTGGGCCACGCGCACTTTAACCGACGCCTATCGCTAAAGCGAGCAAATGCGGTGTGCGATTTTCTCAAAAAGTCGGGCATCTCGCCCACGCGGCTGGAGGCCATCGGCCGGGGTGAGGATGAGCCGTTAAATGAAAACCTCACAGAAGCCGAGCGCGCAGAGAACCGGCGCGTAATTCTAACGCTGTATCGCCCGCGCTAACTACGGCACATGTGTACTCGCTTACGTGTACCCGCGTACGGCCATCGGCACAGGCAATGCTGTTTAGGAGCACTTACTTGAGCGCATGCAAGCCAAGCCGATTGCCCTCCGTGTCCTGGAATAGCGCAAAGAAACCACTGCCATCCGCATGCATCGTTTTGGGTGTGAGTACCTTTCCACCATGTGGTTCTACTTTGTCGAGAATGGTTTGAAGATCATCGCCCGCGTTGAGGTAGATGGTTACACCGCCGGATGACGGTTGATGGTTAGCCGACTTCACAATCACGCCCGTAACCATTTGGTTTTCGTATGGAAAGATGCCCATTTGCATCTCCGGCCATTCCATCTTTTCGATGGCCACGCCCAAAATAGCTTCATAGAAGGTCACCGCACGGTGAAGATCAGTAGCTGGAATTTCGAAAATCGCAACCCGGCTTTCCAACACAGGTTTTTGACTGGTTGAATCAGCAGCGGCGGCAGATACCGCGGGTGGGTTGGGTGTGTTACAGCCCGCCAGGCAGATGCTGGCGAGACCGATGGCAAGCATGCGATTTTTCATTTCCGGTTTTTTGAAATGAAATTACACGAAAGACACGACTTCAGAAAACCAGCTGGCAAATACACCCGGTGCTGCTGGCTGTACGGGATGAGCGAAGAAAACTTTTTAAAAATTACATTTCAACATAGTACCAACCCACCCCAAACAGACCATCTCTTGCATGAACTATAACAGTGTCTCCCACCTCAACCTCACCGTATTTGTCCGAAGAGACCTCAACGCTGACCGGTTCGGAATGGTGACTCCATGATGTAACTTTTAGGTGGTAATCTCCACTCGACTTACCTGACGACCTCGTTTTGTCTTTATCAATGACCTTAACTTGGTACTTGTGCGGTTCGGAATTGTCGTAAACGCAGTTGATAGCAAACATGGAAGTTGTGGAATAAAACAATAACAGTAGGCCGAGCAATGTATAATTGAGTCCAGCCATGTCATCTTTCCTGTCTGCAAGTTTGTGGGTTAAGAGCAAGAATATGGACGAAATAAAAGTTGACACAAGTCCAACACCCATCACCACAAACATACTTTCTGGGTCGTAGTCCAAAAAGATCCGAAATCCTAATAAAACCGTTGAAAAAACTAAATGGATGACAGGACTGAAAGAAGACTCGTTATTCAGAACGCCATCAAACAAAGTTGATATACTCGGGCGCTTACCTATTATTCCATGAATAATTAGGGTGATCATAGGAGTGATCACCAAAAGAGTCACGAGGACTCTGTAAGGACTCGGATAAAATATAAGCAATGCACCAAGCACGATGATGAACCATTTCACCCAGTCAATTCTCTTGAGATACTCCATATTCATCATTTGTATTCCCAGAACCACCTGTTAAACTGATCCATTTTTGTTCAGCGAGCGCCTTGCGCCCAAACACCCGAATTTAAACAATTGCATTTATTTTTTTACTGCTGCGTAACCCCAATCGCACATTCGCCCAAATTAGCGGGGTATGTGCAGTACGCAAAATAAAGTGGCGGCTTGCCATTGCCGGTGCTTTTCACCGGCAAACGGATTTCAACTTCTCGTTGGTGAAGAACACCAACGAGGGCGGACACGCTAACGAGGAAGAGTAACCAGATATTCAATTGATTTTAGCGTATCGGCCCCTGGGCGGGAGACGATACGTGACTTCAGCCGTTTCGAACTGGGACGTGGTGGCTCTCAGGTGATAACACCTGACAGAAAAAAATATCGATACGCTTTATTTTTCCGACTTCTTTTTTGAGTCTCTCCACGCAAGCATCTCTGCATAGATTTTAGCTTCTGATGTTGTATCGTTCAGTATGTTGTCATACGAGTACTTCTTAACATCCATGAGATACTCCGTCATCAGTCTTCCTTTGTAATAATACTTCGGAACCTGGCATCCACCTGTAGTGATGGGAATCCAAAAACCGGGCAGCTTTTTTTCAAGGTCTATGAAATTACCAATTTCAGCCGGCAAATCGTAGTCCACGTTTACACGTTGCGGCCGTCTTGCGATGTACTCCGGATAACCCTCTAATTTCCAGTGTTCCGGATGTACAAAAGGATTGAATTTTAATTTGCCATACCTACGCTCCTGCAACACATGAACAATTTCATGTGTGATCAAATAGGTCAAATCCCCTTCACACTTTTGATAATATGTTCGAAAGAAGAGATTTCGCTTAATGTCAATTGCCGCTTTAACGTTAACTTATTCATTTGTAGCTCTGGCCACCGGACCATGCCCAACGAATGTATCGTCAATTGTATTGAATAGTGTATTGTAGCTCAGGTATACATCAAATTTCATATCCGGCCTGTAGAGTTCAGAATGCTTTATTAGATGGGTTGCATTGTCCAATATCACTTTTATTTCCACGTCTATTTTCTCATTTGCATGCACAACAAACTGGCCATGTTCAAGTTTATGAGCAAACAAAGGTTTTGGGAATAGAATAATGCTTAAAAGTCCACAAAATGCCACCAGCAAGACCAGACATGCGCTTGCAAGAATTCTACCGATTGTCTTTTTCATATGTACTTAGGCTAGTTGATTTGGCGTAGCCGCCGGTACCGGCGTTCTTCGCCGGTAAAAGATACCACAATTTCTTCTCCATTCAACGTAATCAGTCTTGCGCGCTCAGGTAGGTGAAAAACACGTGAAGAACACCTACGCAGGCGAAAAAGTAGCTGTTATTGGATTGAGGATAGGAAAGGCACGCGTTGCAAACGCGCGCTAACGGGAGCGCTAACGGGGTAAATAAAGAACTACACACTTCAATGACGCACAGTCCCGCCCGCTTGCCACAAGCTTTTGTTGTGCGCTGGCTACCTACTCCTCCAATGCAATAATTGCTTTTTCAGTAATTATTTGGTGTGGTATTCTTGGTAGCCTCTTTTTGCTAATCTGCTGTTTGATGAAGAACGAAAATGGTAGCCCTGTGTCCAATAAATGTCTATCGTATTGTGACTCCGACTTAAAATATTTTCGTTCTTTGATCTTTACAAAATCGTGGTATTGGTCAATTACTTCTTCAATAACTAGTCGTCTGTCGAGAATTAACTCGTGAGTCAGGATGATAGTCGATATGTCGATTACTGTTAATGGTCGAATTCTGTCAAGTGGGATGTGTTTTTCAATTTTTCTTAACTCAATAGAAAACCAATAATTCAATACTTTGTTGAAATCCGGAACGTCAAGCTGTCGGTCATGGATGACAATGATTGGATAAGTTCTAAGGTGATCGATCTTACATGTTTTGTCCACCCACAAAAAACTATTTCTATAAACTTTTTGGATGAACTTAATCAGTTGCATGACAGCCTTAGGCCCCTGATCATCAACGTAGAATTTCCTCTTTATATCAGGTTCAAGAGCAGAAAAATCACCGGACTCTTTCAGTCCTGCACTTATTAACGAATCCTTTGATTCAAATATGAAAAGCTTGTTATTGTTCCTAACATAATAGTCAGGCGCTCCATCAATTCCTCTAGCCTCTAACTCCTCACCTGAGAAAGATAAATGTTTTTTAGGAAAGGTCTTACGAAGTATCTCGTACAATAAATGCTTTTCCGAGAAATGAAAAGTGTATAAAAGTCTAAAATCTTTCACCTTTTCTGTCTTTGATAAAGTCTCATTAATAGCCTTTAAATTAAAATATAATCCCTTAAATATTCTTTCAATAGAGAACAACTCTGAAATAATTCTAAACTTTCCGTCCTGTATTTTATGCAATGGGCGCTCTCTCACGACCTTGAAGTCATGGTCCGTCAATTCATCGTATTTGACCGTTGATAAAATCTCGAAGAACTTCACATTGGATTCAAAGTATTCGTCCTTTGTAATTTCCACTTCTAGGTGTCCATCTTTTTCCTTCTTCAAAATCAACCAACTTATTTCCGCTATCCTCTTTAGATATTCCTTCCAGTCGGCTACTTCATATCTCTCAAGGAATTTGTTTATAAGTGCTTTAGCTTCTGCCTTTGTTTCTAAAAATTCAAAAAATAGTACTGCTCGAATAAATTCGGAAAAGAAGATTTCAACCAAGTCAAAATTGACAACATCCGAAAAGCGAACCGCATTTGTAAATTGGAGGGCATAAAGTCTTACTTCCTTGTCCAAATTTTCCGTTGTCTCAGTGATTTTCTTTTCGACATTATTTATAAGGTCATTTTGATAGAGGAATCCCTTAAATAAGTTGATTTCGATTTGTTCGTCTGTTAAAGATTTTTCGTCCGTAAGGTTGTTATAAGCATATGCAAACACTTTTAGGACTGAAGGTTGAGAAATTACCAAGATTGGTTGTCCTGCAGATTGTTGAATAGGCAATAGTCTTTGATAGGCATTGTTCGCAAAGTCTGTGTTAGAGGCACGAAACCAAATCCCAAGAAGCTCTTTTAAGTTCGATGTATAAATTTCTTTCTTGCCCAGCAGAGAAGAAATCACAAGTAATACTGTGTCACGAGGAATACCCTTTAAAAATGTTCCTAAGTCCTCAGGATTGTCCTCTGGGTATGTTTCCTTTAGTCCAACTTGATATCCTAGTCTTAGTCCCAATGTCTAATATGTAAATCGTCCCAGGGGGCTTGCCACCAACACCCCAATTTAAACAATTGCATTTATTTCTTTTACCGCTGCATAACCCCAATCGCACATTCGCCCAAATTGGCGGGGACGCAGTACGTAAAATAAAGTGGAGGCGTACGGCCACGGATTGCAGCGGAAAGCCCACAGGGCGCGCCGCGCGCCCGAGGACTTGCAGCGGAAAGCCGGGCGCGAGCCGCGCGGATTGCGGGCGGGCGCGAGCGGGCCGCCCAAAAAATGGTTGCTGCACCCGCTGCCTGGGCATGGCTGCTGTTTCTTTTTGTGTGGGGCGCCTGTTGCGCACGCAAAAGATTGTGTACAAAATGGTAGCTTTACTTCATGACTGCACACGAGCAACTTACGCACACGTTTTACGCTGCTTTTCAACGCAAAGACTGGCGCACCATGGCCGCGTGTTACCATGCGGAGGCGCGGTTTAGCGACCCGGTGTTTCCGGAGTTGCGCGGTGCTGCGGTGGGCACGATGTGGCAGATGTTGCTTACCGCCGGCAAAGATTTGCGCATGGAGTTTGACGCGCCAACTACCGAAGGCGAGGTGGTAATCTGCCGGTGGCGGGCCTTTTACACGTTTTCTAAAACCGGGCGCCCGGTGGAGAACCACATTCGGGCTACGTTGCGTTTCCGCGATGGAAAAATCGTTGCGCACACCGACCATTTTGATTTATGGAAATGGAGCCGCATGGCGCTGGGCCCCACGGGCTGGCTGCTGGGCTGGAGCAGCCTGGTGCAAGGCAAGGTGCGGGCCATGGCGAAGAAGAGCCTGGAGCAGTTTGCGGCATCGCAGGTATAATGGAAACTGACGCGGTGCGGCCGCAGCGTTTTTTTGTTTGCGCGTGATAGGCAGCTGGCGCAACACTTTGTACCATTCACTCCCACTTTTCGCGCATTCACTCCCCACACCCCGCGCTCACCCCCGATGGGTTGCGTTGTAGATGCGATTTTCAACCAAAACAAATCGCAACATGAAACATCTACACTTTTTCAAACCGGGACCGATCTTATCGCTCCTGCTCACCTTTGCGCTGGTGACATTCACCGGCTGCAATGATGACGATGATGCACCCGCACCTACCCAAAACATTGTGCAAATTGCACAGGGGCAGGCTAACCTGAGCTCGCTGGTAGCGGCGTTAACCAAGTTTCCGGATTTGGTTTCCACTCTCAGCGGCGCCGGCACGCTTACGGTGTTTGCACCTACCAACGATGCGTTTGCTGCATTGCTTTCCACCATTGGTCAGACCAACATCGACAACGTACCTGAACCCGTACTGAAATCGCTTTTGCAATACCACGTGGTTACTTCGGGCGCGGTACTCGCCACGCAGCTTACGGCGGGCAATGTGGCTACTGCCAATACCGAAAACATTGCTGTAACCACCAGCGGAGGCATTCGCTTGAATGGCGCGGCCCAGGTAGTTACCGCAGATGTGCGCGCCACCAACGGTGTGGTACACATTGTAGACCAGGTGTTGGTGCCGCCGTCTATCGCGCGGTTTGTAAACACCATTGTGGAGCCGGCGTATTTTAGCAAAGATTTTACTACGCTCATTGCGGCTGTTACTGCAGCCAGTCCGTCTATCTTAGAAACGTTACTGAACTCCAACCGCAAGACGTTGTTTGCGCCCACCAATGCGGCGTTTACTGCCGCGGGCATTACCACACTGCCGGCGCGGGCTACGCTGGATGCGGTGTTAACTTACCACGTATTGGGTAGCGAAGTGCGGGCAGCCCAGTTGCCAAATGTGGCCGCACCGGGCAACTCAGCCATTACCACACTGGGGGGTGTATTTTACCTGAGCAACCGCGGCGCCAATGGCGTGTTCATTAACGGCCGCACGCGCGTTACCACTACAGACATTGCGGCCAACAATGGCGTGGTGCACGTAATCGATCGCACGCTGATGCCGCCTTCGCAGACCATTGCACAAATTGCTACGGCACTCTCCACAGCTTCCAGCGGTGCTGAGTTTACGCAACTGGTAGCCGCGCTGGGCCGCGTGCCTGCATTACTGGAAGCCGCAAGTGCGTCCAGCTCGAACCTCACGGTGTTTGCACCCACAGATGCTGCCTTCCGCGCGCTATACACTGCATTAGGTGTAAACGGGGTGAACGATATCAACCTGAACACGCTCACTGCGGTATTGCAACACCACATCATTGCTGCGCCTACTACGCCTACGGGCCGGGTGTTCTCGCGCGACCTGGTAACGGGTAACGTGCCTACACTGAATGGCAACGTGGCCATTAATGCCACCGCAGCCACGGTAACCGCCAGCGGCGGCGCAGTAGCCAACATCAGCTCAAATGCCGGACTGATAAATGTGTTGGGCACAAACGGTGTGATTCATACCATCGACCGCGTGTTGGTGCCGAACTAAGCCATCGCCTCGTTTTCCGGCCTCCCTTGCAGAACGGTGCTGTGGAGGTGTGGGGCAAGGGAGTGCCGGAGCCGAGGTTTTTGTTTGATCTGCATCGCCCGTGGGTTTGCCCGCGGGCGATTGCGCTAAACAGTTTTTATTCATCGTTGTTTACATATTCATCATGTTTCAGGTTAAATACCGGTATCTGTTTATTCTGCTGTTGGGCACGTACTCGTACCTCAACATTTTATTTACCGGTGGTGATCAACTGGTGAGTTTGCCGCTGTCGGGCACGGTATTGTTCCTGATTGTGATGGGCCTGGTGCTGTTGGTGTGGGAGTCGAACCGGCTGTTGCAAACGGCCGTGGGCACAGCCCGACTGGGGAAGATTCATCCGCTGCTGGTGCACTTTGGCTTAAGTCTGTTGGTTTCCGTAGTGATTGCGCTCAGCCCGCTGGTGCTGCTGCATTTCATCTCGCCTTTTGCCGATGACCTGAGTTGGAATACCATGAAGCTCTCGATCGGCTTTACATCACGAATCAACTTGTTTCTGCACTGCATCAACGCCATTGTGTTTTACATGGAGAAATACAAGCAGGCGCAGGTGGAGGCCGAACATTTAAAAATCCAGAGCATAGAAGCGCGCTTCGATGCGCTGCGCAACCAAATCAACCCACACTTTTTGTTCAATTCGCTAAATGTACTGGCCACGTTGGTGTACAAAGACCCAGACACTTCGGCCCGGTTTATCGAGCAACTTTCGAACGTGTACCGGTATTTGCTTTTTAATCAAGATCAAAAGCTGATTCCGCTTCGCGAGGAGCTTGAGTTTTTGAACTCGTACATCTTTTTGTTAAAAATCCGTTTCCAGGAAAATCTGCAGGTAGATGTGCGCATCCAGGAGGAGTACAAAGACCGGTACATTGCCCCTTCTACGTTGCAGTTGCTGATTGAAAATGCCATCAAACACAATATCGTGTCGAAACGCGAGCCACTCACCATCCGCATTTATTCTGAAAACGGCCAGGTGCCGGCGCGGCTGGTGATACAAAATAATCTGCAACCCAAAGAATCGCGCGAGCCTTCGGCACGGCTGGGGCTGAAGAACATCCAGTCGCGCTATGATTTTCTGGCGGGCAAAGCGGCAGTGCAGATTGTAAAAGATGAACACTTTACGGTAAAGATTCCGTTGTTGGAGGTAGTGGTAAAATAGCCTGCATGAAAGTGCTGATCGTGGAAGACGAACAATTGGCCGCTGAGCGGTTGGAGCAGATGATACAGGCATTTGACCCGACCATTGAAATTGTGGGGCCGTTCGATACGGTGAAGGAATCATCGGAGGTCATTCAGCGCACCGCTGATCTGGATGTGTTGTTCATGGACATTCAACTGGCGGATGGCAAAAGCTTTGAAGTGTTCGACAAGATTCTGTGCGATAAACCCATCATTTTTACTACGGCCTACGATCAATACGCGCTGCGCGCGTTTAAGCTGAACAGCGTAGATTACCTGCTGAAACCCATTCGCCCGGATGAGTTGCGGCAAGCGTTAGAAAAATTTAAACGCCTGAATCCGGCCGAGCGGCCGGCTCCGCTCAGCCCGGAAGTACTGCAGGAAATCATTCGCAGCACTCAACCGGCATTTAAAAAGCGGTTCCTGGTAAAACAGGGCACAAAGATTCTCTACAAAAGCGTTGACGAAATTGCCTACCTCTTTGCCGATGGCAAGCTGGCCTACCTTGTTTCGCGCGAGCAAAACAAACAGTACATCATTGACCATACCCTGGAGGAACTCGAGGCAGACATGTTAAACCCGGCGGACTTCTTCCGCATCAGTCGCAAGCATATCGTGCATATCAAATCCATCCAGGAAGTGCGCGCGTCCGCCGCGAAACTGGAGGTAGTACTTGCCGGTATTTCAACCCCGTTGCCCATCAGCCGCGAACGGGCGGTAGAATTTAAACAATGGTTGAATCAGTAGTTGCCGATGAATATTTTTGAGCGCATGAAATGTTCTTTATTTTTTCTATTTGTGATGCTGGCGGGCCTGGCTACCGGGCAAACCGCAGCCCCCTCGGAAGCGGAATTAAAAAGCCAGATTCTGCAACTGCAGACGCGTGTGGATAACATTGAAGTGAACCTGGGCCAGGCGCAGCGCAAGTTCCAAACCGGTATGGCGTTGGCTACCATTGGTTATACCGTAACCATTGCGGGTGGCCTAATGCTGGGCCGCGAAAACGACCGTCTTGGTCAGGGTTTGCTCATTGCCGGAGGCGCCACGGGCGTAGCCGGTACATTTATGCTAGTGGATTCATTTAAACACCTTGGCCGCGCAGCCGGAAACAACAAGCGGAAGCGGTAGCGGGCCAATCTGGCCAGAAGTTCCTCCGCGGGTAAATCACCATTTTTTGCATTAGCTCTTTTAATTGCGAATGGCTGTTTAGCCATCGGTTTTTGCCGCGTGTCACGCATTTTGTGATTGCAGTCACGCTTTTCGTGTGAGGAAGATCATCGCGTTTGGTGAGTAGGATCATGGATTTCGGGCCGCCCGAATAGCCACTTTTGATCCATCAATCGAAACGCCATGAAAAACCTCGTGATCATTGGAGCAGGAACGGCCGGAACCATGATGGCCAACAAACTGCATCACCACCTCCGCGAAAGCGAATGGAACATTTCCATTATCGATAAAGACAACATTCATTACTACCAGCCGGGCTTTCTGTTTATTCCTTTCGGGATTTACCAGCCCGAAGACGTGGTGCGTGCCAAAACAGAATTTCTGCCCCCGCGCGTGAAGTTTATTCTCAACGAAGTAGACCGCGTAGATGGAGCCAGTAATCAAGTGCTCTTGGTTGACGGCACCGTTATTCCGTATGATCTGCTGATTGTGGCTACAGGTGCCGAGGTGGTGCCCGAAGAAACCCCGGGCTTAAAAGGCAAACGCTGGTACAAAGACATCTTTGATTTTTACACCTACGAAGGCGCTACCCGCTTGGCGAAGAAACTAGAAAAATGGCAGGGGGGTAATTTGGTCATCAACCTCGCGGAAACGCAGATTAAATGCCCGGTAGCACCGCTGGAATTTACGTTTTTGGCCGATGCGTATTTTTTAGAAAAAGGCATGCGCCACAAGGTAAACATCTCCTACGTTACGCCGCTCTCGGGGGCCTTCACTAAACCCAAAGCCACCGAAGTACTGAGCGGCCTGCTGGAAGAAAAGCATGTGAACGTGATTCCGGATTTTTATCTGGCCGGCGTGGACAACGACCGGAAAGTGATTCAAAGTTATGATGGCCAGGAAGTACCCTTTGATTTGCTCATCACCATTCCCGTAAACAAAGGCTCGGCCATGGTGGAACGCAGCCAGTGGGGCGATGACGATGGATTGAATTTCATCCCGACGGACAAACACACGCTGCAATCCAAGAAATTCGAAAACGTGTTTGTGATAGGCGATGCCACCAACCTGCCCGCCAGCAAAGCGGGTTCTGTAGCGCACTTTGAAGCCGAAATCCTGATTGAAAATGTGTTGGGCTACATGAAGGGTGAGCCCCTGCAAGCGCAATTCGATGGCCACAGCAACTGCTTTATTGAAACTGGTCACGGCAAAGCCGCACTCATCGACTTTAACTACACTACTGAACCGCTGCCCGGCAAATTCCCGTGGCCGGTAGTGGGCCCGATGGATCTGCTCAAGCCCACCCGCGCCAACCATTACGGCAAGCTTGCATTCAAGTGGGTGTATTGGCACATGTTGCTTACAGGGAAACACCTGCCGGTGCCTACGCAGATGAGTATGGCCGGCAAAATCCAGGCAGAAGAATTACCAACGGCATAACCCTTAAAATGAACAACTATGGAAACGCTCGAAAAAACAATCGCACTTGAACTTGACAAAGACGGGTATTTAAAAAACCCGGCACAATGGACACCCGAACTCGCCCACGCGTGGGCAGCACAGCTGGGTATTACGCTTACCGACAAACATTTTGCGGTGCTGAACTGGCTGCGCGCCAAGCAAGCCGAAGGTGTGGCCCTGTCCATCCGCAAGGTGGGTGCATCCGGGCTTGTAGACATCAAACAATTCTACGAACTGTTTCCCGGTGGTCCACTGAAAATTTCCAGCAAGCTGGCCGGCATACCCAAACCTGCCAGCTGTATTTAAAAAAATGCAACCCACAAAAGCTAACGTTATGGAAGATGTAATCGCAAGACCGCAAACTCAATCTCCACCCGTGCCGGTGGCGGATAAACCGTTAAAACGCGTGCTCATCATTTGCTCGAAAGGCAAACTGGAAGATGTTTATGCTGCCCTCGTCATGGCCAATGGTGCACTGATGGAAGGTATTGAAGCCAAAATGTTCTTTACCTTCTTTGGACTTGAGGCCATCACTAAAAAAGGTGCCGATCACCTGCATACCGCTACCGTAGGTAACCCGGCGTTTATGCCGCAAGTACCCACAATGCTGGCCGGCTTGCCGGGCTTTGAAGCTTTTGCTTCGTTCATGATGCGCAAGGAAATGGACAAACTTGACATGCCGCACGTGACGGAGTTTTTTGAAATGATTGAAGCCGGCGGTGGCGAAGTGTTTGCATGCAAACTGGCAGCGGACATGTTCCACCTAACAAAAGAAGATTTCGTTCCACAGGTGAAAGACATTATCACCGTGGGCGACATGTACGCGCTCGCAGCCGGCGAGCGTACCCAAATTATCTTTATTTAGGCGTTTCCTTGGGGTATTTTGGGATTAAGGCAACCCTTTAGCATCTACAAGGGTTGCCTTCTTGTTTAAACACAAGCACCTAACTAGCCCTGCGGCCCAACCAAAGTCTCCACACTTCATACAAACCGGTAGGTTTGGTTGTTCTTTTGTTTAAAATCAAACTTCATGGAGCATTACCCCTGGTATTGGTGGGCGGCCTTTAACCTTTTTGTTGTGATCATGCTTGCGCTGGATCTGGGGGTCTTCCATAAAAAAAATGAGCCCGTAAAACTCTCCGGCGCACTGAAGTGGACGGGCGTATGGATTGCGTTGGCCATGATCTTTAATGGGTTTGTGTACTACCAGCTCGGCAATGCCAAAGCACTGGAATTTTTTACCGGCTACCTGATCGAGAAATCACTGAGTGTCGACAACATTTTCGTGATGCTGATGATCTTCTCCTACTTTCAGGTACCGAAACAGTATCAGCACAAAGTACTTTTTTGGGGCATCTTCGGTGCACTGATCTTCCGCGTGATTTTTATCGTCGCGGGCATTGAGTTAATCCACCATTTCCATTTCCTGATTTATGCGTTTGGCGGATTTTTGATTTTCACCGGTGCAAAAATGATTCTCTCGGGCGACCTTAAAATCGAACCGGAGAAAAACCCGGTGGTGAAGCTGGTGCATCGGTTGTTTCCCACGACTACGGCCTACCATGAAGATCGCTTTTTTGTTCGCCTGGACGGCAAGCTCTGGGCCACGCCACTGTTTGTGGCCGTAGCCATGATTGAAGCTACGGATCTGGTTTTTGCTGTGGATTCTATTCCCGCCATTCTGGCGATTTCGGATGATCCGTTTATTGTGTACACCTCGAATGTATTTGCCATTCTCGGCTTACGCTCGCTCTACTTTGTGTTGGCAGAAGCCGATAACCAGTTTGCCTACCTTAAATTTGGTTTGGCTGCCATTTTGATTTTTGTGGGCACTAAAATGTGTATTGTTGATCTGTACAAAATACCCATTGAGATTTCGCTGATCGCGATCGTAGGCATGCTGCTGGTAAGCATGGCTGCATCGATGGTGCTAAAGCCGCGGGCGGGAGGAGAAGGTTTGGATCGCGAATAAAATTCGTCTCTCTCATCCGCGGAAGCGCAGCCGAATAAATCCGCTCGCCCATGTAGCACGTAGCACTGCGGCTGGAAGAATTTCCGTTTACCGCTTTATATTTTTTTCACCCTTCATCACATCAAAAGCGGAGTCGTGGTGAAGAAAGACAACGCTACCGCCCCAACGCCAACACACCGCGCTCTTTCTCTTCTAACGCGGAGGCGCCCATGAGGTACTCGTCTACCGCGCGCGCTGCTTCGCGCCCTTCGCTAATGGCCCACACCACCAGGCTCTGGCCGCGGCGGATATCTCCGGCAGCAAAAACTCCATCCACGGAAGTGTGATAGCGCTTGCACAACACATTTCCACGATCATCCAGTGCAAGGTTCAACTGGCTTACCAGACTTTTCTCTGGACCGGTAAAGCCCATGGCCAATAACACCAGGTCGCACGGTAATACCCGCTCGGTGCCAGGCACTTCCTGAAAGCCTTGTTTATCGGCATTTACCTCTACCATACGTAAACCCGCCACGCGGCCGTTTTCGGCTACAAACTCCTTGCTCAGTACACTCCATTGGCGCTCGCACCCTTCTTCATGCGAAGTGGATGTACGGAGCACCAGCGGCCAATTGGGCCAGGGTGTTGTAGTATGGCGCTGCTGGGGTGGCTTGGGCATAATCTCCAACTGCGTAACCGACGCTGCACCGTGGCGTACGGAAGTGCCCACACAGTCGGAACCGGTATCACCGCCACCAATTACAATTACGTGTTTTCCGGTGGCCCAGATTTCTTCGCTCATTACCTGTTTGCCGGCTACGCGCTTGTTTTGCTGACTCAAGAATTCCATGGCAAAATGTACGCCCTGCGCGGTGCGCCCGGGTATCGGCAGATCGCGCGGTTGCGTTGCCCCGCCACACAAAACCAGCGCATCAAACTCATCGCGCAGCTGCGCCACGCTGATTTGCGCGCCCACCTCGGTGTTGGTTACAAATACAATTCCCTCCTCTTCCATCAACCGAAGTCTGCGGTCGAGCACTTGTTTATCCAACTTAAAATCCGGAATACCGTAACGCAGTAGTCCGCCAATTTCATCGGCACGTTCGTACACGGTTACCTGATGACCCGCCTGGTTGAGTTGCGCCGCGGCAGCCAGGCCGGCAGGACCCGAGCCTACAATGGCAACCGTTTTGCCGGTGCGCGTAGCGGGTTTCCGCGGTACCGCATAACCTAACTCAAACGCTTTTTCGATGATTGTTTTTTCGATGTACTCAATGGCTACCGGGTCTTTGTTGATGCCAAGCACACAGGAAGCCTCGCACGGCGCAGGACAAATACGCCCGGTGAATTCGGGAAAATTATTGGTAGACACCAATAACTCATAGGCCAGTTTCCAATTGCCCTGAAACACCGCATCGTTAAACTCGGGAATGATGTTACCCAGCGGGCAACCTGCGTGGCAAAACGGCACACCGCAATCCATGCAGCGCGTGGCTTGCTTCACGGTAATCTGCGGATCAACCGACTGTTCTACTTCGTAGTAGTCTTTGATGCGCTCGGTTACCGGGCGCTTGCCGGGCAATTGCCGGGGGTGCTCTAAAAATCCGGTAGGTTTTGCCATTTGCTAATTTGAAATTGGATTGGTTTGTAATGCGGCTTTCTTTTTTTCCAACGCGTTCTTGTAGTCCATAGGCATGACTTTGATGAACTGCTTTACAGCGTGAGGCCAGTAACTGATGACATGGGCCGCTACATCGCTGCGGGTGAGGCGTTGATGGAGTTCAACTTTTTCGCGCAGCACGCGTTCGTCTTCGGCATCGAGGGTTTCCAGATAGACCATTTCCGTGTTGCAGTTGCGCACAAAATGTTTGTTTACATCCCAAACGTAGGCCACGCCACCGCTCATGCCGGCGGCAAAGTTGCGGCCGGTATCGCCCAGCACCACCACCAGGCCACCCGTCATGTATTCGCAACCGTGATCGCCAACGCCTTCGATCACCACTTGTGCGCCCGAGTTACGTACGGCAAAACGCTCGCCGGCAAGGCCGCGGATGTAGGCCTGGCCGCCGGTGGCACCATAAAATGCCACGTTGCCAATGATCATGTTTTTTGATGCGTTGTATTTTGAACGTGCATCCGGGTACACAATCAGTTTTCCGCCGGAGAGCCCTTTGCCCACGTAATCATTTGCATCGCCCTCCAGTTCAAAAGTAATGCCGGGGGCAGCAAATGCGCCAAAGCTTTGGCCGGCCGTACCCTTGAACTTGTAGCTGATGGTGTCTTCCGGCAAGCCGGGTTTCAACCACGTTTTCGAAATGGCATACGAGAGCATGGTACCCACTGCACGATTTTGATTGGAGATGCGATACTCGCCGCGCACGGGTTTCGCCTCTGCCAGCGCGGGTGCTGCCGCCTCAATTAATTGATGATCCAGCACATCGGCAAGTCCGTGGTCTTGCGGCTCTTGTTGATATAGCGCGGTGGTAAGATCATTTGGTTCCTGATAGACGACGGGCGACAAATCCAGATGCTGGTACTTCCAATGATGATCAAGCGATTTAAACTCCAGACGCGCGGCTTGCCCTACCATTTCTTCCACCGTGCGGAAGCCGAGTTCGGCCATGATTTCGCGCAGTTCTTCGGCCAAAAATGAAAACAGATTCACCACATGCTCCGGTTTGCCCGTAAAGAGGGCCCGCAGTTCTTTGTTTTGCGTGGCCACACCCACCGGGCATGTGTTGAGATGGCATTTGCGCATCATGATGCACCCCGTAGTTACCAAGGCAGCCGTGGCCACTCCCCACTCTTCTGCACCCAACAACGCGGCAATGGCCAGATCACGGCCTGTACGAATCTGGCCATCGGTTTGTAACACTACCCGGCCGCGCAGTTTGTTGCGCACCAGGGTTTGATGAGCCTCCGCCAGACCAAGTTCCCACGGCAAACCCGCATGACGAATTGAGCTGATGGGCGAAGCGCCCGTGCCGCCATCGTGGCCGGCAATGAGAATAACGTCGGCATGCGCTTTAGCCACTCCAGACGCAATTGTACCTACACCCGCCTCGGACACTAGCTTTACGCTGATGCGCGCATCGCGGTTGGCATTCTTCAAATCAAAAATGAGCTGGGCCAAATCTTCGATGGAGTAGATGTCGTGATGGGGCGGCGGTGAAATCAACCCAACACCCGGCGTGGAGTGCCGCACCCGCCCAATCCACTCATCTACTTTGTGGCCGGGCAACTGGCCACCCTCGCCCGGCTTCGCCCCTTGGGCCATTTTAATCTGTAGCTCCTGCGCGTTTACCAGGTAGTAGCTGGTTACGCCAAAGCGCCCGGACGCCACCTGCTTGATGGCCGAATTTTCCCAATCGCCATTTTCTTTACGTACAAAACGAAGGTCGTCTTCGCCACCTTCGCCACTGTTACTCTTGCCGCCAATGCGGTTCATGGCAATCGCCAATGTGGTGTGCGCCTCAAACGAAATCGACCCGAACGACATCGCACCCGTAGCAAACCGTTTGAAGATGTTTTCTTTGGGCTCTACCTCACTCAGCGGAATTGCCTTGCCTTTACGAAAGCGTAACAGACTGCGCAGCGTGATGGCCTTCTCGCTTTGCTCGTTGATGAGTTGGCTGTATTTCTTGAAGGTGGTGTAATCGTTGATTTTGGTGGCGTGTTGCAGCAGGTGGATCGTTTGCGGATTGAATAAGTGTACTTCCCCGCGTTGCTTCCACTGGTAAATGCCACCCACTTCCAGATGTGGATTTGGATTGGGCACCGGCGGAAACGCCATGCGGTGTTTTGCCAGCGCTTCCTGGGCAATATCATCCAGTGTGAGGCCCTCAATGCGCGATACGGTGCCGGTGAAATAGCGATCTACCACTGAACGACTCAACCCCAGGGCTTCAAAAATCTGCGCCCCGTGGTACGATTGCAGTGTGCTGATACCCATCTTACTCATGATCTTGAGTAATTCTCCTTCCACCGCCTTTTTGTAATTGTAAATCGCCTGCTCTTCCGAAAGTTCTTCGCGCAGCAGGTTGCGCTTTTTCATGTCGTGAATGGTTTGGTAAACCAGGTACGGGTTCACGCCACTGGCGCCAAAGCCCAACAACGTGGCGTAGTGGTGGGTTTCCCATACATCGCCCGCTTCCACCAATAAACCCACTTTGCCCCGATGCCCCTTGCGAATTAAATCATGATGTACGGCCGCTACCGCCAGCAACGAAGGAATCTGCGCATGGCCGGAATCAAAGCTGCGGTCGGAAAGAATGATGATGGTAAAGCCATCCTCGATAGCGTCCGACACGTATTGGCACACACGGTTCAAGCCGCGCTCCATCGCTCCGGGCTGCCCATCGGTTTTGAAATACGTATAGATGGTTTTGGTTTGCAGGTGGCGATGGTCGATGTAGCGGATCTTCTCCAGCTCCGTATTGGAAAGCACGGGCGAAGGCAGCTCCAGCGTAAGGCAGTGCTCGGGCGATTCTTCCAGCAAATTCAATGAGCCGCCTACGTGTGTACACAAACTCATGATCATGCGCTCGCGGATGGGATCGATGGGCGGATTGGTGACCTGCGCAAAAAGCTGCTTGAAATAACTCGACAGGTGTTGCGCCTGTTGCGAGAGCACCGCGAGGGGCGTATCGTTACCCATAGAGCCCAACGCCTCTTTGCCGGTTTCGCACATTTGCGTGAGGATCACCCGTAAGTCTTCTGTGGTGAATCCAAAAGAAATCTGGCGCTTCAGAAACGTTACGGGATCGTACTTATGAAAACTTCCGCCGGGTTGTGGTAAATCCTGCAGGCGAACTTTGTTTTCGGCTACCCATTTTCCATAAGGTTGCTGGCTACATATTTTCTTTTTTAGTTCGTCATCGCTTACGATACGGCCCTGCTCCATGTCTACTACGAACATCTTACCAGGCTGCAGGCGGCCTTTTTGAATTACGCGGGCGGGGTCAACATCCAATACGCCCACCTCAGAGGCCATGATCACCACGTCCTCATCCGTAACCACGTACCGCGAAGGCCGCAGCCCGTTGCGGTCAAGGGTGGCTCCAACGATTTTGCCATCGGTAAAGGTGATGGAGGCGGGGCCGTCCCACGGTTCCATGATGTTGGCATGGTACTCGTAGAAATCGCGCTTTTCTTTGCTCATGTTGTCGTTGCCATCCCATGCCTCGGGGATGAGCATCATCATCACATGCGGTAACGAACGGCCTGAGTGCACCAGCAACTCAATCACATTATCCAGGTTGGAAGAGTCGGATTGGGAGGGGTTGCAGATGGGCAAGAGCATGTCCAGCTCCTCGCGCGAAAAGTAGCGCGACTCAAAAAAAGCTTCCTTCGATTTGAGCCAGTTAATATTGCCCTGCACGGTATTGATCTCGCCATTGTGGGCGATGTACCGAAAAGGCTGTGCCAGGCGCCACGACGGGAACGTGTTCGTGGAAAAGCGCGAGTGAATCACCGCGAGGGCCGAAACCACCGATTCGTTTTCCAGGTCGGGAAAGTAGTACCGCAATTGCCCCGAGGTGAGCATGCCCTTGTACGAAATGGTTTTGTAGGATAACGATGAGAAATAAAACTGCTGACCCACACCTTGCACCGAATCGGTGATTAGCCGCGTAACGTACTTGCGCAGCACATACAACTTTCGCTCAAACTCCTCGGGTTGCAGTACGCCATCCGGCCGTTGCACAAACACTTGTTCCATCACCGGCTCGGCTTGTTGCGCAGCGTTACCCAGTGCGGTATTTACCACCGGCAGCGGCCGGTAGCCCAACAACTTCATTTTCATCCGCTTGATTTGTCGGTTCAATACGGTGCGGCATTCTTCGCGCAGCCGCGCATCTTGCGGAAAAAAAACCTGGCCTACAGCATAGGCGCCCACGGAAGGAAGCTTAAATCCAAGTTGAGCACACACGTCAACAAAAAACTCGTGGGGAATTTGGATCAGAATACCTGCGCCATCGCCCGTATTGGGCTCGCAGCCGCACGCACCGCGGTGGCTCATCCGCTCCAACATGGTGAGCGCATCGGAAATAATCTGATGCGATTTGCGGCCTTTCATGTTGGCGATAAACCCAACACCACAGGAATCTTTCTCAAACGAAGGGTGGTACAGCGACTTGCTCACAGTTCTGATCAAAGTTAAGCGATGAAGGTACGGTTAATCGTTACTGTATTGAAGCGATTCGCAAAATATTATTTCGAACAAACTAACAATCAGTAGCGAAAACGTTTGCTTTGAGTTTCGTTTTGCCAATGAAAATTATGAGTTGTAGCCACGCTGCGTGCCGGCGCGATTTTGTTGGCAGCAGCCGCGGGTTTGCCGGGTTCTTAACGGTTACAGCGCACGGATATACAGTTACAACCAGTTTCGTATCTTTGGTTTCATGCGTTTGGCACCAATGGGGCTATTGATTTTTTTCCTTGCCGGAAGTCTGGTAGACTTTCGGGAGTGGAGTAAGCTGCCCGATTTGGTTACGCATTTTCAAGAACACCGCCTAAAAAACCCTGCGCTATCCTTCGCGCAGTTTTTGTCGATGCACTATGGCGCCGGGGCCGATCATCATCAGCAAGAGGAGCCCGTGCAACACAAACACCTTCCCTACGGGGCTGCAGCCAAGCTGATGTCTGTTTTTTTCTGCGCCCACTCCACCGCTGCGTTAGATACCGGCGCTGGCATGACCATCCCCTTGTATTTTAATTTGTACGAGTCGTCTTTGCTGCCCACCAAAGCCATCCAAACTATTTGGCAGCCACCGCGCGCCTGATGCACTCCGGCTTTTTGCTCAGGTGTTGATTTTTTGCAGACGAATTTTCTATGCTCTATTCTATCATTTCCTTTTCGATCAGGAATAAAATTATTGTCGCACTTTTTACGATGGCCCTCATCGTGTGGGGCGGCTATGCTGTTACGCAATTGCCCATTGATGCCGTGCCTGACATCACGAATAATCAAGTGCAGGTGATTACCGTTTCGCCCAGTCTGGCTGCACCCGAAATTGAGCGGTTGGTCACGTTTCCGGTAGAGCAAACCATGGCCACCATTCCCGGCATCACCGAGATTCGGTCGTTTTCGCGTTTCGGGTTATCGGTAGTAACCATCGTATTTACGGATGCTACCGATGTGTACTGGGCCCGGCAGCAGGTTAACGAGCGCCTTGCGCAAGCGCAGAGCATGATTCCCGAAGGAGCCGGCAGCCCGGAGCTGGCACCACTCACCACCGGTTTGGGCGAAATCTACCAATACATTGTGCGGCCCAAGAAAGGCTACGAAGACAAATTCAACAGCATGCAGTTGCGTACAATTCAGGATTGGATCGTGCGGCGGCAACTGCTTGGCGTAGAGGGTGTGGCGGACGTAGCCAGTTGGGGTGGCGAATTGAAACAATATGAAGTGGCCATTAACATCGAGCGCCTCCGCAGTGCCAACATCACCATTCCAGATGTGCTGGCGGCCTTGCAACAAAATAACCAGAACACCGGTGGCGCATACATTGATGCGCAACCTTACGCATACTTCATCCGGAGTGAGGGCTTGATTAATACGTTTCAGGATATTGAATCCATCGTGGTAAAAAACAATCCTAACGGGTTGCCGGTGCTGATCCGCGATGTAGCCACTGTGCGCCTCGGCCACGCCACCCGCTACGGGGCCGTAGCCTACAACGACCAGGGTGAAGTGGCCGGCGCCGTAGTGATGATGCTCAAGGGCGCGAACTCCTCGCAGGTGATTGAAAATGTAAAAGCCCGCATTGAGCAAATTCGTGCCACGCTACCCGAAGGTGTGGAGGTATATCCGTTTTTAGATCGCACCAAACTCGTAAACAACGCCATCGATACCGTAACAAAAAATCTGGGCGAAGGTGCATTAATCGTAGTGTTCGTGCTCGTACTCATGCTCGGCAACTTGCGCGCCGGGTTAATTGTGGCGTCGGTTATTCCATTGGCCATGTTATTCGCCATCGCCATGATGAATTTATTCGGTGTATCAGGCAACCTGATGAGCCTTGGCGCCATTGATTTTGGATTGATTGTGGATGGAGCCGTGATTATCGTGGAAGCTACGTTGCATCACCTCGGCATTTCGCAAACCGTTACGCGTCTTACGCAGGAGGAGATGGACATTGAGGTAAAACAAGCCGCAAATAAAATGATGCGCTCCGCTGCGTTCGGTCAAATCATCATCTTGATTGTGTACCTGCCCATTCTTTCGCTGGTAGGCATTGAAGGCAAAATGTTTAAACCGATGGCGCAAACCGTGGCGTTTGCCATCATTGGTGCGTTGCTGCTCAGCCTCACCTACGTGCCCATGATCTCGGCTGTGCTGCTCAGCAAAACCACGGGGCACAAGCGCAACATCTCCGACCGGCTGATGGATGCACTGCACCGCGTGTACGCGCCCACGATTGGGCGGGCATTGCAACACCGCGCCAAAGTGATCATCGCTGCCGTGGTATTGTTTATCGCCAGTATGTGGTTGTTCCTTTCGCTGGGCGGCGAGTTCATTCCCACGTTAGATGAGGGCGACTTCGCAGTAGATACGCGCGTCATCACGGGCAGCTCGCTCTCCCAAAGTGTAGCCGCCACACAAAAAGCCGCACGTGTTCTGCTGGATGCTTTTCCGGAAGTAAAAGAAGTGGTGATCAAAACCGGTACCTCAGAAATCCCCACCGATCCGATGAGCATTGAAGCCAGCGATTTAATGGTGGTGCTTCGCGAGCGAAGCACCTGGACATCGGCCAACACCCGCGATGAACTTGCCGAAAAAATGCAAGGCGTATTGGAAGACAAAGTTCCCGGCGTCTCTTTCGGCTTTCAGCAGCCGATTCAAATGCGGTTTAATGAATTGATGACGGGCGCCCGGCAGGATGTAGTGGTAAAAATCTATGGCGAAGACTTACACCTGTTGGCCAGATATGCAGAAGAATTGGGGCGCATTGCGGGATCGGTACCCGGTGCAGTAGACGTATTTGTAGAGCCGATTGGCGGCTTACGCCAGATTGTAGTGCGCTACCAACGCGACCAAATTGCACGTTTTGGCCTCTCGGTAGAGAAGATTAATCAAACAATTAACGCGGCGTTTTCGGGCGCCTTGGCCGGTCAGGTTTTCGAAAACGAAAAACGGTTTGATTTGGTGGTACGCCTGGCGGGTGAGCAACGCAAAAACATTGAGCAGGTACGCCAGCTGTATGTGGCCGCGCCCAATGGCATGCAGATTCCGTTGCATCAAGTGGCCGAAGTTGCATTGGAAGAGGGGCCGAACCAAATTCAACGCGATGATGCGAAGCGCCGCGTGATTGTGGGGTTTAATGTACGTGGCCGGGATGTGCAGACCATCGTCACCGAAATCCAGGCAAAGCTTCGTGCCCAGTTGCGCATGGAACCGGGCTACTACGTTACCTTTGGCGGATCATTTAAGAATCTAGAAGAGGCCAAACAACGCTTGCTTGTGGCCGTGCCAGTCGCGTTGGGGCTGATTTTCCTGCTCCTCTTCTTTACGTTCCACTCACTGCGCCAGGGCCTGCTCATCTACACCGCAATTCCGCTCTCCGCCATTGGGGGCGTGTTTGCGCTGTGGCTGCGCGATATGCCGTTTAGCATCTCGGCCGGGGTGGGCTTCATTGCGCTGTTTGGCGTAGCTGTACTCAACGGCATTGTGCTGATTGCTGAATTCAATCGCTTACGCGAGGCAGGCGTAAAAGATGTGTTTGATATTGTACGACAAGGTACTGCGTTGCGCCTGCGGCCTGTTTTGATGACGGCCCTGGTCGCCTCGCTGGGATTTCTGCCTATGGCGCTTTCCCAAACCTCAGGGGCGGAAGTGCAACGACCGCTCGCTACCGTGGTGATTGGCGGCCTCATCTCGGCCACGTTACTCACGCTGGTCGTGCTTCCTGTTCTTTTTACCTATTTCGAAAAAACGTCTGACTGACATTTACTTCTATGAGTTCATTTCGTAGTCATCCAACAATTACCTTTTACGCTGGTCTGATTGCCGCGCTCTCGTTTTCTGCGTGTACATCAAAACCGGAAACCACGGAAAGCCGTGTGCCGGAAGCTGCCGATGAAATAATTCTTACCGCAGAACAGCAAAAATCAATTACCCTGCATTTTGGCGCGGTAGCGCAACGCGCGGTTAGCCAGGAAGTACGCGCCTCCGGCATGTTGGATGCCCCGCCACAAAATGTGGTGAGCGTTTCTGCCCCGCTGGGGGGATTCGTGCGGAAAACCAACGCGTTGCAAGGGATGGTGGTAAAGCAAGGCGATGTGCTGGCCGAAATCGAAGATGCCGCCTACATCCAATTGCAGCAAGACTATCAGGAGGCAAACACCCGGCTCACCGTGTTGGGGCAGGAGTTGGAACGCCAACAGGAGCTGGCGAGCGAAAACATCGGTGCACGCCAACGGCTGCAAGAAGCTGAAGCTGCTTTTCGAAGTACGCAGGCCCAGTGCGAAGGTTTGGCTGCGCGTCTTCGCTTAGCAGGGCTTCAACCCGAGAGCGTCCTGCGCGGCCCGATGCTATCGGCCATCGAAATCAAAGCACCGTTGGGCGGATACGTTACTCAGGTAAACGTGAACCGCGGTAAACACGTTACCGCAACGGATGTGATGTTTCGCATTGTGAACACCGAACACATTCACGCAGAGCTTTATGTGTACGAGCGGGATTTGCCCGCCTTGCGGGTAGGCCAGCCGCTATTCATCCGGATCTCCAACGAAACACAAGAACGTGCTGCCAAGGTGTACCTCATTGGGAAAGAGATTTCAGAAGATCGCACCATTCGTGTGCACGCGCACCTGGAACGCGAAGATCCGAGTTTGATTCCCGGATTGTTTTTTACCGCACGAATCGAAACCGGCAATCGCCCCGTGGCGGCTTTGCCTGAAGAGGCTTTTGTATACACCGAGGGAAAAGATTATATTTTTGTACCACAAACACAGCCCGGAGTGTACCGCGCGGTTGCTGTTACCAAAGGCACCTGTGTGGATGGCTTTTGCGAGGTGCGCGCTACCGATAGCCTTCCGCCGCGCATCGTTACTACCGGCGCCTACCAATTGCTAAGTGTCTGGAAAAATCGCGCGGAGGAGTAAGGTGCTGCTACACCTGCACTGGGGCTTTCCGAAATACAAATGAGATGCCCAGCGCCACCACCATAAATGCAATGCCCACAAAAAACGGGATTCGAAAATTTAAGCCATACAAAAACCCACTCATGGCCATGCCCGCGGCCCGAGCGAGCGATCCGAACGACTGATTCACGCCCAACGTGTGGCCCACCTGATCCGGACTTGCATATTTTGAAAGCATAGATGAGATGCTGGGTGTGATGCAGCCATTCGCCAATGCCAGGCAGAGTAGTCCAAGCAATTGAAAAATCAAAAACCAACTTACATCGCCAACGGGCAGCAATGCCAACCCGGCTATCGTAAACAATGTGCCAATTAACAACAAGCGTGGTTCGCCCACTTTTTTAACCATTCGTCCCACGAACACGCCTTGTACAATTGCGGTGGCAACACCCACGTAGCCCATCAGGTATCCAATTTGTTTTTCGTTCATGCCATTCACCTCTTTCCACATTAAGGATGAGGCCATCTGCATCAGCATGAAGGCCACAATAAAGATGAAGTTTATCCACATCAATTCGCCAATGGTAGGCTTGCGCAACTCTTTCAGAATTCCGGTAACGACACGAAAATTGAATTTTGCATTTACCTTTTTCTCTTTTAGCGATTCCGGCAAGAAAAAATAAGCCGCAATAAGGTTAAATACGCAAAGACCAGCGGCTACATAACCCACCATGTCTACCTGGCCGGGTGCAGAAACAGACTTTAGGTAACCCCCCAGGGTGGGACCAAACACAAACCCAAGTCCAAACGCCGCACCCAGCAGCCCCATGGATTTAGCCCGTTCAGCCGGGGCACTCACATCCGCGATGTACGCCTGCGCTACTGAGATATTGGCAGAGCCGATTCCCGAGAGCAAGCGCGATAAAAACAACACCCACAACACGCTGGATTGCGAGAACACCACGTAGGCAACGGCTGTAATCAATACACTCACAAGAATGATCGGCCTGCGCCCGTGCCGATCGCTCAATGTGCCCCAGAAAGGTGCGAACAGAAAATTCATAACTGGGTAGATGGCCGCAACCAATCCCACCTGCCAATCGGCCGCCCCCAGCTCTTTGGTGAAAATAGGAAGAATGGGAATGATGATGCCGAAGCCCAGAAGATCAAAAAAGATGGTGATGAAAAGAACAAACAAGGGCGATTTTCTCATGTCGTGCGAACGGTAAGTTGCGAAATTGCAACTTTGTACGATGGAGCCCAAGGGAATAGAACAAATTGCCAGTCCGGATGTGCAGGATTTTCTGTTCGCGCACGCACACGAAGACGAAACCCGTTGGCTGCTCAGCAACACAACGGTAGCGGGCATAGCAGCCACCGTGTTGGCGCAACAAACAGCCGCCCGGCGCAAGGCCAAAGAAAAGCTGCCCACCTTCTATTACACGCGTGGCATCGTGTACCCACCGAAACTCAACCTCGAACAAACCTCATCGGAGGCAACCGCCACGTACAAGGCGGCGGTGTTGCGCAACTATCTGGGCGCGCCAATCGCACACGGTGCCGATCTCACCGGCGGATGGGGAGTAGATGCTTTTTTCCTTTCGGGGATGGCAGATGATTTTTTTTATGCCGAGCCGGATGCACACCTACTTGCGCTCGCGCAACACAACCATCGCCTGCTGGGGCGCGAGAACGTACGGTACGTGCCTGGTGGATTACCCGCCAGTCTGGCGCAAATTCCGGATCAACTCGATTTCATTTACCTAGACCCTTCGCGCCGGGCCGCAGGCAAAAAGACAGTAGCGCTGGAAGCGTATGAACCCGACGTACCCAGCCTCATGGCCGCGCTATTTCAAAAAACAAATCACCTGCTGATCAAAGCCGCGCCGCTCCTAGACATTTCTCTGGCGGCACGCGTACTTCCCGGCATCAAAAATGTGCAGGTGGTAGCCGTTGAGCACGAATGCAAAGAATTACTGTTTTTTTGCGTGCGTGGTTATAATGGCCCGGTGGCGATCACGGCAATAGATTTACCCGAACAAGAGCCCCTGCACTTCTTCCCGGCCGAAGAAACAACTGCACCCGTAACATATGCGGAGCCGCAAACTTATCTCTACGAACCCAACGCGGCCATCTTAAAGGCAGGTGCCTTTCGGCTGATGGCACATCGATTTCAATTGGCGAAGCTGCATGTAAACACCCATCTGTATACCAGCAATGAATTGGTGCCGAATTTTCCCGGACGGATCTTTGAGATTACAAATCTTTCCACCGCCGCAATCCCCAACAAAAAAGCGCACGTAGTCACGCGCAACTTTCCTGAAGCTGCAGATAGCCTAAAAAAGAAACTGCGACTGACGGACGGAGGCGATTTCTACGTGCTCGCGTTTACCAGCCAACGCGCACGGCACGTGTTGGTGTGCCGAAAGCTCCGGTAAGCCTGTGGCGCAACCTTACATTTGGTTACTTAATGACCACAAGCCGCCTAACCACCGTTCTGCCGCCGGTTCTTAGCGTAACGAGATAAACCCCAGGCGCAAGATCATCGGCTGGAACCGTCCACTGCTGTTGCCGGCCCTCCGTGAAATTGGTTTCCCATCGCTTGAGCAAAACGCCCTGCAATGATGACACTTCAAGTCCGCCCTGCACGCCATCGCGTGGGTTAACCACAATTGAAACCGCTTGCCCGTTAGAGGGATTGGGGTAGATCACCAGCTCTTCCGTTTCGGTTGTCACCCGAACAACATTCGAGTAACGAACGGTACCATCCAGGTCTACCTGCCGCAGGCGATAGTACACGGTTGCAGCCAGTGGTGCGGCGTCTATCGCAGCGTAATCGGTGCGGGTAGTTTTGGTACCCTGCCCCTTCACATTTGTTACAGCACTCCAAACATCTGGCGTAATTGATTTTTCCACCACAAAGTAATCGTTGTTCTTCTCCGAAGAAGTGGCCCAGCTCAGTTCAACTCCATTGGCCGTGGGTTTGGCGGTAAAGAACAACAGTTCCACCGGCAGCGGTGTATCTAAGCGATCCGTACTGCCAATCGTAAAATAGAAACCCGTGCCGGCGGTGAAGTCGTGATTAAACTCCACGATGTCGGTACCGTTATCTGCAAAAGCGGGCGAGATAGACGTGGCGCCAGTAGCAAACGTTCCATCGGCATCTACCAACAACCGCACATTGGCGAGATTGTTTTCGCCCGCAACGCCACCTACACCGGGCACCGTTGCAAGATTAAACCGAAGTCGTAATGTACCAACGGTTCCGGTTTCGTTTGCCAGCCAGGTACGCGCAATGCGCGCCTCAATCACTTCACTGTTCACCGTAGTGCCAAAGTCCGTTACATTGAGGGCTGCCACTGCGCCATTGTTATGTGCCCAGGCAAAGAAGCTACGGTCTGCCGCAAAGTCATTCGGATTGGCTGCGTTAGACGATTCGATTGTTGTATTGCCAATCGTTAAAATATTGCCCGCATTAATGCTGGCCGATTGGCGCGTAGAAAGGGCAGAAAGATCATCGCGGCCGATGGCCGTAATGTCCGTGCGGAAAACTCCGGCAGTAGCCGCATTCCAAACAATCGTACCGGTAGTTCCATTCCAATCAGAAGCGTGGTAGCTCGTAGGTGTTGTTTGATCTAGCGATAGGCCCCATTTAATGGCGAGATAACTTTGGATGCGCTGCATTTGGCTAAGCGAAAGGGGCCCGCGGTACATCACTAGTTCGCTGATTTCGCCATTGAAGAAGTTCGCTCCACCCGAAGAGCCCAGGAAGAATGCGTTTGGCGGTGTTAATCCATTCCCAAACGAGTTCATCGTGTTGTCATTCGCAATTCTTCGGCCGTTGCGGAAAATCTCTTGGCGATTTCCCGGGCCAGACACAGTATTGGTGGTGCTGGCCAGCAAATTCCAAAGGAAGTTCGTGTTAGTGGCACCACCCCAATTTGTGAATAAACGATTGTTGCCGCCTGCCGATCCCGCATCCCAGTATAAGTTGTTATCACCCCAGGGAACATGGGCGTTAAATTGTCCCGCGGGTGATCCTTGCAACTCATAAAACAGCGAGCTGTTCTGAACTGTATTGACGCGTGTGAGCGCAAAGACATTAAAGTCGGTGTAAATGGCCGAACCTAAAATTCCGCTTGTTACGGAGAGGCGATCGCTTCCCCCATCGAACTGGATGGAAGGATTGAAGTTTGTTCGGTTGGTAAGAATTGTAGGCTGCGCCGTTACGGTTGCCTGTGTTACGTTGAAACCGTTTCCACTTTGGTCATTCCAGGCGGAGACCGTGCCGCTACCCACTACGCCCTGATCGGCTTTCACCCAATAATGCAGGTTAGGTACCACACCCCCAGGCGCCGGCATATTTGCAATGGCGAGTGTAAAATACTGGCTGTCGGTGAAAGTAATCCCTGTAAAGGTGATCACGCCGCTGCTGATGGTGCCGGAGAACACCGAAGCGGCAGCAAACGATGTGGGTGAATTGCCCACAAGCAGGCGATAGTCGGCCGCGTTGCCGCTGTTGTAAATTGCACCGCCCAAATCGAACGACACGGAAACCGCGCCGGGGGTTCCCTGCTGATCAACACGCCATACGCGACCGGACCGATAGGGAAGCACCGCATTGTCGGACGCGGTTAAGCCCAGCAATCCATTGTCATCGCCCCACAGCAGAAAATCCTGATCGGTGAGCGACCCGGTTTTCTCCATGGTTACAATCGCCTGCGGATTTTTATTTTGCGAACGCAATTGATTCAAGCCGGAGGCATCGTCTCGTGCGAGGCCGGCTACGCGGCTATTAAATGGCGCGTTGGCCGAAAAATCCCACACCACATTGCCATTGGCCGCAAAGTAGTCGCGCTCATCAACGGCCGGTGTGCTTGCCAGGTCGGGACTGTTTTTGGAAATGCCGTACTTAATGCCGAGGTAGGAGTGCACCCGCTCTTGTTCAAGCGAGGTAGGTACTTCACCAAAGACAATCACTTCAGCAATGCGTCCGTTAAACGTGTTGGTGGTACCCACTCCCGAGTTGTAACCACCGCCAATCAGAAAATTCTGATTACCTCCAGTGGCAATGTCATTATTGTTGTTGGAAAGAATCACACCACCATCGCGTGCAATCGCCTTTCTCGTTCCATTGGGGGTAGCTGCAGAAGTAGTACTTGTGCCGTACGTCCACATAAAGTGCGTAGAGGTATTTGCACCCCAGTTGCCTGCAATTCGCCCCGTGCCACCGGTGACACCAAAGTCGAAATACGTGTTGGCATCACTCCAGGGCACAAGCACATTAAATGTCTCACCGGAAGCCATTCGTTCGTACAACACGGTTTGGTCTACTACGGAATTTGCCTGGCTCACCACATAAATCCACGCATCAGGATAACTGGCCGAACCCATGATGCCGTTGGCGATCTGGAGAAACTCGCTGTTGCTGCGGGTAAACTCCAGCGCAGGGTTATTGTTGAATGCGTTGTTGATTAGATCTGGGCGATTACCCAAAGGTGCAGTAGCCTGAAAGCTATTGGTCGATTGATCTTGCCACGAGGTAACAGGGGTTGCACCGGTAACACCGGCATCTGCTCGCAGCCACACGCGCATGTTACCGACCACACCACCTGGAGCGGGAACTGCCAGCGGGGCGGTGCTCGCATCCACTGATCCAATGGTGAAGAATGCTTGTGTCGCACCGATGTTGGTGTACGGCACCGTGAAGTACACCAGACTGCCAGATACTGTGCCGCTATAGGTAAACTCACCCGGGGAACCATTACCAAAGACCGCGTCACGATCGAACAGCAAACGGATTTGGTTCGGATCATTTGTACCCGCAATTCTGGTCAGGTCCACTTCAATCACCACGTTACCCGCCGGACTTCCGGTGAGCTGCGTACTCCACACACGGGCAAGATAACGTTGAATATTTACCGCCGCGTGGGTAATAACCGGTGCGGCTACATCTGCCTGAAGCGATTGGGAATTATGCCCCCATACCAAAAATTCGCCCGAGTTCGCAAATGCTGCCGGGGTAAGGAAATCACCATTGGCCAACGCCACCGCATCTGTGGGCGTGTTTACGCTACGCGATTTTAACTGCGATAGCGCAGAGGCATCGTCACGGCCAATGCCTGTAATGTCTGCTCCATACGCGGCATGCGTAGTAGTTAAATTGTAAATAGACGTACCGGCTGCATTCAGGTAATTGATGCCATTCAGTGTAATGCCGTACTTAATTGCGAGATAGCCTTGCACACGATTCATCTCAGCAGCGGTGAGTGGCCCGCGGTAGATTACCACTTCACCCACTTCGCCACGGTAAAAACTACCACCTCCGGAGCCCACCGAAAACGCGCTGTTGTTGCCGGAAAACCCATTCATCGTTAAATCGCTGGCAAGTGTAAACCCATTTCGTAAAATATCCTGGCGCTGGCCGCTGGGTGTGGCGGTGGTGCTGGCGGTTAAAGCCCATAAAAAGGGTGATGTCGTATTGCCGCCCCAGTTTGCAAATACCCGGTTGGTGCCGGTGTTGCCCGGCTCCCAGTAAATGTTGCCGTCGCTCCACGGCGCACGCAAACTAAATTGACCTACAGCATTGGTTTCAAAAAATACATACGAATTCTGCACCACGTTGGTGCGCGAAACTGCAAACGCATACACATCAGTAAAGGTATTCGTACCCAGGGTTCCTCCCGCATTTTGCAGGTTATCGTTTGAGCCGTCAAACTGGAGTGACGGATTAAAGTTGAACTGATTAGACAGAATCGCTGGCTGGTTAGCACCTGTTGCCTGGGTGACGTTAAAGTTATTACCGCTTTGATCGGCCCAGGC
>CAYLWU010000007.1:102781-115961 GCA_964387475.1 uncultured Ohtaekwangia sp.
ACCCCTTGGTTGGCTTTCAACCACAAGTTCAGGTTGTTTACCACACCGCCGGGTGCAGGCGGAGTAGGCATACCAAGTGTGAAATAATCGCCATCGGCAAAATTTACATTCGTAAAGGTAAGCGTAGATCCGCTCAGGCTGCGGCCGGTAATGTGTGCCACGCCACTGGCAAAGGCGGTAGACGAATGAATGAGCAACGCATAATCCGAGGCATTCGTGGAATTAAAAATCCCACCGCTCAAGTCAAAGGTCACGGTTACGTCACCCGGGGTTCCGGAAATATCCACGCGCCAGATGCGGCCCAATCGATAGGGATAGGCGGGCGAAAATGCATCGGTTGTAGTGGGCGAAAGGTAAGCGTTGTTGCTACCCCACATCAAAAAATCCAAATCGTTACCAAACGTTCCGCCTTTGTTCATCGAAACCACCGGATTGGGGTTGATGCTTTGCGATTGTACCTGACTTAAGGCGGAGGCATCATCGCGACCAATGCCCGCAATGCTTTCCGCATAGCCGATGTTGGTGGTAGCATTCCAGATTACGGTGCCATTCGAGGCAACGTAGTTAGTGGGTGTGGCTTGATTAAGGGTAACCCCATACTTAATTGCCAGGTACGATTGCACGCGATTAATCTCAGTCGCAGTTAAGTCGCGGTCGTACTGAATCACCTCCGAAACAAACGCACGGCTCGATTCCCCGGGCGTGGCACCGCCATTGGCAATGCCGTACTGCCAGGTAGTAGCAGCCGAAGGTGTAGCCCCATAGAGCAGTTGCCCGTTTCGGAAAAATTGGTACGCGCCTGAATTGGCACGAACCGTGGTGTACAGCCGCGGATTTGTGGTGGCCGCGATCCCGCTTAGAAAGTTGGGATTACCGTTGAGGAACAATACATCCTCACGACCATTCCAGGTGCCGGTAAGCGCATTGCCTACCCTACTGGAAAACAGTCTTCGATTGAGCGTGCCCTCCAGGCGACCCATCGTAAACAGCGTAAATTGATTTACGGTGCTGTATGATAGATTGTGCCCGCTGGTTCCATCGTAAAAGATGGTGGGGTTGAAGTTGATCAGATTACTGGATGTATTATAGAACGGAATGCCGGTTTGTGTGGCATTGTTCGCGAGTGATGTTTGATCTGCCCAGCGTTGTACAGGGCCGCCATCCACCGCAGGTGTAGTACCACCATCAGAGAACACCCCGGCATTTGCCTTGAGCCAAACACCTAAGCCCGCAATCACACCGCCCGGAGCTTCGATCCGCGGCAGCGCCAGGGTAAAGTAATCGTTATCCGTCAGCACAACATTATCGAACCGCAGGATATTACCGGTAAGAATACCACCGCTTACCACGGTAGATCCCGATTCGAAGTTGGTATCCGCGCCTTTAATGATCAAGGCGTAATCCGTTTGGTCGCCACTATTGTAAATGCCAGTGCCTAACTCAAAACTGATATCCATTGCGCCCGGCGCACCGGTAAGTTCCGCGCGCCAAATACGGGTTACCCGCATCGGGAAGGGACTCACCAGGTTAGCGGTTGTAGCCCCCAACGAACCACCATTGTCGCCAACGACAATGAAATTGAAATCCGCAAAAGGAGTGGTCTCATCGGCTTTCTCAATCGTGACCACCGCACTTGGGCGCTCACTTCGCGACCGCCGTTGGTCAAGTGTAGAAGCCTCATCGCGGCCAATGGCAGTTAATCGGTTGGCGAAGCCCGCGTGAACGGTAGCATCCCATACAATAGTACCGTTAGACGCTACGTAATTGGCAGGCACCGTTTGGTTCAGTGTAATGCCATATTTTATGGCCAGATAACTTTGGATGCGATTTAATTCGGTGGCGGAGAGTGGGCCAGTGTATGTAATCCACTCCGTTACTTCGCCATTAAAGTAATTGGCACCCCCACTTGAGCCAATAAACATGTTGCTGTTATTGCCCGTATAAGTGGCCATAGTGCCATCGGCAATCAGGGTTTGTCCGTCGCGGAGAATATCCTGCCGATTACCCGTAGCGGTGGAATTAGTACTTGCCAATAGCGACCATAAAAAGGGTGTGTTTACGGCTCCGCCCCATGGGGCATTGATTCGATGTGGCGGGTTTCCAGCCGACCCCGCATCCCAATAAATCTGACCATCAACCCACGGCATGTGCGCGTTTATGCGGCCGCCCGCGGCTTGGGTTTCGAAGAACACCGAGCTGGCTTGGACATTGCTTACGCGCGTAACGGCAAAAACATTCACATCCGAAAACGAGTTCGTTCCCATGATCCCGCCGGTGATCACCAACTGATCATTGGCTCCATCAAACTGAATAGCCGGATTAAAGTTGACACGCGTGGGCACAAGGGCGGGTTGATTTGCCCCCGTAGCCTGTGCTGCAACAAAAGCGTTGGTGGTTTGATCTTGCCACGCAGTTACCGTAGGAGTGGCCGTAACTCCCGCATCTGCGCGTAACCATGTGCGCAAGTTGTTCACCACTCCGCCAGGAGCCGATACGCGCGGCAGCGCCAGCGTAAAGTAGGCACCGTCGGGTAGGTTAACACCTGTAAAGGTGAGGACGTTGCTGGTAATAGATGCACCGGTTGTATGTGCAATACCGGTACTAAAATCGGTGTCGGTAGTTTTTATCAGGATGGCGTAATCGGCCGCATTTCCACTGTTGAAAATACCCGTGCCCAGATCGAAGCTAACATTCAACAAGCCGGGCGTACCGCTCACCTCTGCACGCCAAATGCGGGTAACGCGCATGGGGTAGGGCGCCAACACATTGTTCGTGGAAGCACCCAATATGCCGCCGTCATCGCTGGCAAAAAAGAAATTGCGATCTGCGGAAAACGCGGTGAGCGGATCTTCTTTTTCAATCGTGAGCACCGAACCAGTGGAGACGCTCTTCGATTTTCGCTGATCAAGCGCACTGGCATCATCCCGGCCGATGCCGGTGATGCGATTACGATACGCTGCGTTCACAGTGGCATCCCAAATCACATTGCCGTTAGCGGCAGTATAGTTTGCTGCGATGGATTGATCGATCGAAATGCCATACTTCACCGCGAGGTAGCTTTGGATGTTGCGCAACTCCGCAGCCGACAGCGGGCCCGTGTAGACTAATAATTCGCTGATCTCACCATTCAAAAAACTCGACCCCGTAGTGCCAATTAAAAAGTTGCTTCCGTTTGCAGTAAAGGGATTGAGATCCGCATCGGATGCCAGCAGCAGGCCGTTGCGTAAAATGTTTTGTCGATTGCCAAGAGCCGTTGAACTCGTGCTGGCCAGTAACGACCATAGGAACCCGGTGTTTAGTGAGCCGCCCCAGTTGATGGCAAGTCGGTTAGGAGCGGCTCCAATGCCCGCATCCCAGTACACGTTATTATCGCCCCAAGGCACACGCCCGATGAGTTGCCCGCCGGTAACATTCTCTGCAAAGAGCGCGTTGTTTTGGATGAGATTAGCCCGCGAAACAGCAAAGATGTTAATGTCGTTATAATTTGCGTTTTGAAGAATACCGCCGGTAACGGTGAGTTGATCATTGCTGCCATCAAACTGAATGGCGGGGTTGAAGTTAAGCCGTTCGTTCAGTTGTTGCGGTTGATTGGCTACGGTGCCTTGCGCGGCCACGAAGTTGTTAGAAGTCTGGTCTTGCCAGGCCGCCACGGCAGGGCCACCGGTGATACCGGCATCGGCCTTGAACCACGCCCGGAGGTTATTGACTACTCCGCCAGGGCTGGAGACGAGCGGCAACCCGAGCGTAAAAAACGCACCGTCGGGTAGGGCCACGTTCGCGAAGGTAAGTACGTTGCCTAAGAGCGTTGCTCCACCAATATCGGTGGCGGTGGTGAAGTCGGGCGTACCTGATGTGTTGATCAACAGCCGATAATCGCTTGCATTTCCAGAATTGAAAATGCCGGTGCCCAAATCAAAACTTAGATTCACATTACCGGGCGCACCCAGAAGCGCAGATTTCCAGACGCGCATCACGCGCATGGGGCGCGAACTATGCACGTTGGTGCTGGTAGCCGTAAGCAGCCCGTTATCGTCACCCACGGCCAAAAAATCGAAGTTGGTGGTAAAGGGCGTGGCAGGGGTAGCTTTCTCCACCGTGAGAATGGGGTTGGCGGTTTGTACGCTCCTGGACCTGCGTTGGTCCAGCGCAAAGCCATCGTCTTTCCCAATGGCCACCACCCGGTTGTTGTACGCGGCATTTACCGTTGTATTCCAATACACCGCGCTGCCGGTGGTGAGGTAATTGTGAGAAAGTGTTGTGCCGTATTTCGCGGCGAGGTACGACTCAATAATTTCTTTTTCCGTGGTGGTGAGTGGTGTGGCGGAATTAAATATTAAGGTTTCTGCAATTCTGCCAAACTGCTGATTATTGCCCTGAAAGTTTCCAAAAAAATTCAGATTCAATCCCGTCAAATCAATCGTGTTGATCGATGCCCCCTGCGCTCCATTTTTTCTGAAGTTCACATCGCCCGCACGAAATTCAGCAGCCACTACGGCCACTTCATTTTGTAGCCATGTAAACCCGCTGGCACGAAATCCTCCGTTGTCATTATCAAAATATCCAAGCCCGGTTCCGGAAGCCTGAACAATGATGGGATGATCGCTCGCACTGCCGCGAAACATGGTGCGCCAGGTGGCGTTAACGGTGGGCACACCAACGGTAAAGATGGTGGAGTTAAGGTTAGCGGGCGGGTTGGTGATGGAAAAGATATCCGTATTGCCCGAGAAGTTGATCGTGGGGTTTCCATTAATGTCGTTCGCGGTAAATGTGGGTTGGTTGGCGGGCGTGTTCTGCACCGCGTTGGTGCCCGAGCCGCTTTGATCGGCCCACACGCTCACGTCGGGCGATCCGGTAATCCCCGCTGAACCCTTCACCCAGAATACGGGCGATTGTGCGGCCAAAGGAGTCACAATATTCTGGGCCAGCGTAAAATAATCGCCACTCGCAAAATTTACATTGGTAAACGTAAGCACATTATTCACGATGGATGCCCCGGTGGTGTGCAGCGTGGCTCCGGTACTGAAATCGGAGTTACTGTTTTTGATGACGAGCGCATAATCACTTGCATTACCGGAGTTAAAAATGCCCGTGGTCAAATCGAAGCTCACGGAAGCGCTTCCGGGTGAGCCACTGACTTGCGCACGCCAAATGCGGGCCACGCGGCGGGTGTAGCCTGCGGGCACATTGATGCCCGTGGACGTGACCGCGCCGTTATCATCTCCCACAATCAGGAAAGAGTTGTCGGTGCCAATGCCGGTCGTATTCAACGTTAGCACCGCGCTGGTGGCAATACTGCGCGAAGCAAGTTGCAGCAACTGCGAGCCGTTATCGCGCACGATGCCGGTAATGCGATTGTTATAGCCAGTGTTCAGGTCAAAATCCCACACCACAGCATTGTTCGAAGCAAAATAATCACGCTCATCCTGGCCTGCGGTTGCAGCCAGATCTGCACTGTTTTTTGTTATTCCGTATTTCAGGGCGAGATAGGACTGCACTTTCTCCTGCTCCAGCGCAGAAGGTACCCCCGTGTACACGATCACTTCCGCGATCTTTCCGTCAAGCGGATTCGTAGTGCCTAGGCCCGTGGCAAATCCGCCGCCAATCAGGAATGATTGCGCAGCTCCGGTGCCGCTGTCGTTATTGTTGTTGGAATGAATGACCAAGCCATCGCGCGAAATCGCCTTTCGTGTGCCATTGGGCGTGGCTGTACCGGTACTGCTGCCGAACGTCCACATGTTATAATTGTTTATGGTGCCACCCCAGGCACCACTTACCCGGCCTGTTATGCCATTGGCAAAGTCGAAATAAACATTGTTGTCGCCCCATGGCCCCAATAGGCCCAGTCGTTCTCCACCCGCGAGTCCCTCGTACAGAATGGTATTGTTTTGAATCGCATCCCCCCGATGCACGACGTAGATCCACGCATCGTTAAACGTAGCGGTGCCAAAAATGCCCCCGGGAATCGCAAGGTGTTGCGTACTGGCACTGGTAAAATCAATGGCAGGGTTTCCGTTAATCTGGTTGGAAAGAAGCACGGGCGCATTACCGGGCGGTGTGGCTGTAAACCCATTTCCAGATTGATCCGCCCAGCTTGTAATGGGCGCGAGGTCTACTCCAGCCACACCGGCATCGGCTTTCAACCAAAGCCGGAGATTGTCAGTAACATTGGCCGGGCCAACTAACGTGCCATTGGACACGGATACCGTTACAAAACCATTGGTTAATGGCACTGCGTTGAATGTAACAACGCCATTTACAACACTGGTGGCGGCCAACGAGGAGGCGTCTGCAAACACGCCATCGCTGTCGAGCAGTAACGAATAGCTTGCAGCCGGTGATCCGAAAGGCAAACCCAAATCACGGAGGTCGATCGAAATATTTACGGTTCCGGGCGTACCCGTGACGGCCGAACGCCAAACACGATTTAACCTGCGCTCAAAGCCGGAGGGCACATCGGTGGACGTGCCGTTTGCGGCATTATTATCGCCCAAGGCCACAAACGAAAGGTCGGTTCCAAACGCAGCCGGAGCAGTAATCGTTACATCAGCCCCTGCTACAAGGCTCGTGGATACGCGTTGGTCAAGCCCGGACGCATCATCCCGACCAACCACCGTAATGCGCGAATTGAAGCCCGAATTAGCGGTGAAATCCCATAGGGTAGCACCGGTGGAGGCAACGTAATCATGGTTGATCGTCAAGCCGTATTTCACCCCGAGGTAAGATTCGATGCGGAGGATGTCTGCGGCAGAAAGCGCACCGTTGTAAATGATCATTTCGCCAACACGTGAGTGCGAAGATTCGGAAGCTGAAAACGTGCCTTGATTGATGTCGATCCGCGTACCGCTGGCGCTGTTGCTGCTGCCAAATGTGGCGAGGCTGGTGCCATCGGCACGCGCTTCCAACGTTCCTCCGGCAGACTCTCTGCGGTACACATGTAGGCGCAGATCCTGAATGCCCACCGTGGTGGCAATACCCGAATTGAAGTTGGAAGGATTGCCGTTGAGGAAAATGCTGTTTGTAAAGTTCCCCCAATGGCTCCAAAGAAAATTACCACTGTGGCCATCAAATAACCGCCCATTATTATCAGACGCAAGTTTTTGCGAAACGGTGAATAGCGTCCAGTCGGTGCCCAGTGCGGCGGCTACCGGCGCATCAAATCCCCCGGCCAGAATTTGTACGGCTGCGTTGTTGTTGAGCACTCCGGTTACCAACGTAGGCCCGGCAACCCCAGTGTAATCCCGGCCAAGACCGCTGCGGTCGCGCCACGTGGCCACGCCCTCTCCGTTAGCCGCAGGCAGGTTGCTACTATTTTCCGGCCCATTATCTGCCTTTAACCAAAGCCCGAGGTTGGTAGCAACCCCACCCGGTGCCTGCGCATACAAGCACCCGGAGGCAAAAACCACCAAAAGAATCAGAAACCAGCGGCCGCACGTTGCCATAGGAGATTTAGGTTAGATTATCCCAGCAAGATAGCCTTTTTTTTTTCATTGTCTCGGGTTCGGTTCAACCCAAACGGTATATCCTGTTTTGGAGTGGCGATTTTCCGCGTCGCGGAATAAATGAATGCAAATTCATTTATATTTGTACTCGACATGGCCCGACCAAAAGACGATAGGAAAATTCATGCCATCTATGACGCCACATTAAAGTTGGTACTTAAAACCGGCTTTACTGGTTTGAAGATGGCGGATGTAGCGCGGGCCGCGCAGCTGGCCACAGGTACGCTGTATATTTATTTTAGAAATAAGGATGTACTGATTAACTCCCTCTTCCTCCATCTTAAGAAAGCAAAAACCACGGCAGTGTTAAATGCCTACCGCCCCTCCGATGGATTTGAAGACGCCTTCCGGAAAATGTGGTTTACGTATCTGGAGATAAGCTTGCGCGAGCCCGAGCGGATGTTGTTTATCGAGCAATTTGCCCATACGGCTCACCTCACCCCAAAAACCAAAAAGCAGAGCGATTTACTGCTGGAGCCGTTAGCCACGTTTGTGCACCAGGGCATCCGCCAGAAAAAGTTGCGCAATCTGCCGGTGGACATCGTGCTGAGCCAGGTGTTGGGGCCCATCTATGAAATGGTAAAACTGGAAACAGCAGGTACCCTGAAACTTTCTTCCGCCCAAAAACAAGCACTTTTCGAAATGGCCTGGCAGGCCGTTCGGCTCTAAAAATTTTTAAACGATTAATGAATTAACGTTCACTTATGAAAAAAACAGTTGTTATCACCGGAAGTTCCTCAGGCATCGGCCGGGCCGCCGTGCTGTTCTTCCAAAAGCAGGGTTGGCATGTAGCCGCCACCATGCGCAGCCCCGAAAAAGAAACCGAACTGCATACCCTGCCCCGCGTGAAGGTGTATGCACTAGACGTTACGCAAACCCATAGCATCCAGCAGGCGCTGGAAAAAATTAAACACGATGCAGGCAAAATTGATGTTGTTGTGAATAATGCCGGCTTTGGTGCCGATGGCGTGTTTGAAGCCATGACGGACGACTTTATCCAAAAACAGTTCGATACCAACGTGTTTGGTCTCATGCGGGTAACGCGCGAAGCCGTAAAAATCATGCGTCAGCAAAAAGAAGGTGTGATTGTACAAATTGCCAGCGTAGGCGGCCGCGTGGCGTTTCCGTTGTATTCCATCTACCACGGCACCAAGTGGGCGGTAGAAGGGTTTACCGAGTCGCTGCAATACGAAGTGGCCCCGTTCAATATCAAACTAAAATTGATTGAGCCAGGTGCGATTAAAACCGAGTTTTATGGCCGCAGCCGCGCGTTCATGAAACCGGACTACACCACCGATTATGATACTTTTGTAAACCAATGCGAGCGCGTAAGCATGGCTGCCGGCAATACAGGCGCGTCGCCCGAAGCAGTGGCAAACGTGATTTTCAAGGCCGCTAACGATCACTCCACCAAAATGCGCTACCCCATTGCTTACCCCGCGAATGTGTTATTACCCTTGAAACGGCTAGTGCCCGAAAGGTTGTTTTTTTGGATGGTACGTAAGTCGTATCAGATTTGAAATGTTCGGCTCAAGATGTGAGATCAGCTAGTAAAACCTTCATCACATGGTTTTTATCTTTGAGCACGACAGTTGTACCGTTCCACGACATGCGCACCACTTTATTTCGTCATGTGTTTTTGATTGATGCGCTGGGGGCGCTTACCTCGGCGCTCTGTTTGATGTTCCTATACCACATCCAGAGTGGTTTACCAGCCCACCTCATGGCAGGCCTGATCATCACCGCCATGGTATTCTTTGTGTACTCGTTTGTATGCCACCGCACGAAGCCCAAAGGCTGGCCGCAGTTGTTGCGCGGCATCGCCATCGCTAACGTGGTGTATGCCATGGTTACCGCTTCGTTGTGCTTCGGGTTTTTTGATCAGCTGATGCTCCTGGCCCGTGGGTACTTCATTGCCGAGTGTTGTGTGTTGGTACTATTGGCGGGCATTGAATTGCGTGTGGCCCATAGCGCCCGGCCCGCGGCCTAAACTTTCCGCAAGCGGTGGAGCCCATTGCGTATATTGTTCCGGAAAAGATCATTAGCCATAAAACACACGAGATATGAAAATCGCCATCATCGGTACGGGTAATGTGGGCGGCGCACTTGCCGCGAAATGGGCCAACAAAGGCCATGAAATTAACCTGGGTGTACGCGCTGGCGCCCGCGTGAAGGACGATGCACTGGTATCCCAGCCCAACACCAAGGTCTTCACCGTGCAAGATGCGGTAGCCCATTCGGATGTGATTTTATTGGCTACACCTGCTACCGCCGCAATTGAGGTAACAAAAAGCCTGGGCGACACTACCGGCAAAATCATTATTGATGCCATGAACATCATCAAGGGCCGCGGACCCAACGGCTATCGCACCACCAGCGAAGCCATTCTGGCGCACACCCAAACCACGGATGTAGTAAAGTGCTTTAATACCACCGGCTTCAATAACATGCATAACCCCACCTATGGTGACGTAGCCATCGATATGTTTGTAGCTGGCGATAGTGCAAAGGGAAAACAAGTGGCTATTCAACTGGCACGCGATGCCGGCTTTGCCGAGTGCTACCCCATTGGCGGCAACGAACACTTCGCGCTCATGGAACAATTTGCATGGTTCTGGATCAACCTCGCGATGTTTCAGGGCCAGGGCCGGGAAATTGCGTTTAAACTGTTGAAGCGATAAACCGCGCTGGGCTTTACTGCGCGTACGATAGCATCAGTAAACACTCCCGCAGAAATTCCAAACGGAGCGGCGCGGTGGCGCACTGCGCCAAACGTACCAGCAACACCTATACCTGTACGGTTGTTAACCCGAGATCCTTATTCGATCATTGAAAGCACTCGGTTTACTGCCTTTTGATTAAAGTCTCTGAAAACATCGATCAATTTGCCTTCGCGGTCAATCACATAAAATGTTGGTGTGCCCGTGTTATTGAAGTAGGTTGACGCAAACCCGTATTCGTCCCGCAGGCTCGGCCAATACATCTTACTCTTTTCAGCCGCATGCTCGGTGAGCCAGGCGGCTTTGTTCCGGTCTGTCCATAGCGTAACGATCTCCACTTTATCGCTGTTTTTTCGGGCGAACGCTTCCACCACAGCAATGCGGGCGATGGAATGCAAACATCCAGAAGAGAAAAAGGTGATCAACTTGGGCTTTCCATTTTGTTGAATAACCGAAACTTGATTTCCGGCTTTATCGGGCAAGCTAAAATCTTCAAGTACATGACCAATTTTTGCCGGACTCCGCTTGCGTGCCGCAACATACTGCTCAATGCGTTTGGCGTAGATTGACGTTTTGTGTTCCGGGCTGATCTTTTGAAGGAATGAATCAAGATCAGCTACTGAAAGGCTTTTCTTTTCTCTTTCTACAAAATAGACCGCGGGAAGCTGATCCGGATGCTTGAGTATGAACTCCATTTGCTTTTGGTCTGCAAATTTTTCCATCTTTTCGGAAAGTGGTTGAAAAGGCACCGGGTCATACTTTTGGATTGCTTTATCTAACCAGTCGATCTCGATCTCCACGGTGTCTTGATCAAACCAGATACCTGCTGTTTGCCATTCAAGTCTTTTTTTTTTCGAAACCGTTCCGAAATAAAAAACAGCCGGAAGTTGTTGGACAGTTGCCTGCAAAGAAAACGCGCCCGCTTCTGAGATACTCAGTAGCTCCAACACTCCGCCCAGAGTGATATAAATAGGCGTAGTTGGATGGGCATTCTTAACTTTTCCGCTAAGGTACACTGCTTGCTGCGCGTGTGCCGGCCACAAGATTACACTCAAAACAAGTATCAATAATGTTTGCTTCATGCTTCCTATCGTTTGAGTAAAAAACAACGACTGCCGCCGTTGTGTTTGCAAGCAGGGCGTAAAAAATCACCCTGCAGCCGGTGTTTTCACCGACCTCCGACGGCCGCAAGCGTATCGCTTTTGCCTATTGTTCAGGATTCAAACTGGCACGCCCTGGGCAGTTGCGTATGGGGTAGCTGGCGCCATAAGGGGATGAGATTGCCTATTATCCTCTGGCGAGATACGATGCGAAACTAAAAATGATCAAAGGATGCTCGGGCGGGATTGCAAATCCTGACCAACGTGACTTTTGTTCCTCGTTAGCAGCCGCCTTTGCGAGCAGCAGCCTTATAAATTATTTCAGTATCTCGTTGTACATAGTCGCCCGATATAATGGGATACGAATACTTGGGCGCGTAAGACACCGCATGGCCTCGTAAAATTATCTTGTCGTCAACTTTCAGGCGATACAATTGCTGTAATTCATTCGATTTTACCTGATTGAAACTAACAATATAATCGTCACCGTTAATCCTGACCATCACTCCGAAACCTAATCGTGCGCCGGGTGGAAGCGCAAGAGAGGTTACAACGGCTGCCATATTGGAAGAATCACTTACACGGCTTCTTATTCTAGCCGCAGCGGCAAGCACTTTTTTACCTTCGGCAGACGTTTTCCATTTGTTGAAATTTATACCCTCGGGGGTTGCCTCCCATTTTTCCTTAACCGCTCTCATTTCATCGGCAGCGCGTGGACTTGGGGTTGATTTTCTAGAAGTTTCTTTTCTGGCCCCACGATTAGCCAATACAATCCCGCTTACCACAACCAGTGTTGAGATCAGTACGTAAATCACTTTCTTCATACTTTTTGTGGCTTTCATGATTAAGTGCAACAAAGCTACGCGTCTTTGTACCCGACTTTTGTATACGAAATGTTAAAAAATGTAAACGAAATGCAAATTTCGTTCTCCGCAGCGTCTCCCGCCTCGGGGTGAAAGTGACAAAGTACATTGCGTGCCCTTCATCTATTTTCTGCTCAGGTGTATTTTTTGTCATTTCGCTTTATGCCCTCGGCTCATCCTCATTGTTCCGAAGAGTCCTCGAGGCGGAAGAATCTGCGGGAAATCAAGCTCCAAGTTTGCACGTCACCCCGCCTGACGCAAAACCCGTGTTGTGCGTTCGTTTTTCTTTTTTCAATAGTCTGTTATCTGTTTTAAATGAACGTAGAACGAAGGTAAAACTTTAAACCAACTTGTCACGGCACCATTGCAGAAACATGTTGTTGGCGGTTGTAGTTCTTCACAGGTTTATCCGATTTTCACCTGTCGCTTTTTTAAATTCTCGTGCAATTATTTGGATGAACTCGGCTTCGTCAATTTGATATTTCTTGAGTATTTCCTCAACCCCTTTTCTTTTTACTCTTTCCAAATCTCTAAAGAAGTCGATTCGGCTGAATTTGTTGTAGGGAAAATAATTCTCTGTTACAAAGTCCTTTCCAAGATAACCTTCTACAGTCATTCCTTTTTGATTTACGGATCTTACTTTAATGTCGTTGGTCTTTACTTCAAGAAGCGTCAGAAGCGCACCGGCTGGAATTGCATCTGTGCTGTCGTTATCAATCACTAGTCTTACGGTCATGTCAATTGATAATGTGTCACCGGGTTCATAACTGTCGAGACTTGAAATAATGTTTTTACTGATTGACTCATTGTAAGCTCTGTAACTCAATAACAAAAAATCGTCAAATATTTGTTTGTCTCGGTTCGTATTTGTCCCACAAGACCAAAGGGTCACGAGTGTAATCAAAATGTAGTTTTTCGAGGTCTTCATGTCAATTGAACTATAACCGCCAACCTTTAGATTCACATCGTCAATTTATTTCAATTGTTGTAGTAACTTT
>CAYLWU010000008.1:0-9167 GCA_964387475.1 uncultured Ohtaekwangia sp.
GGTTAAGGATTGCACAAAAAATAAAAAGGCAACTTTGATGTTGCCTTTTGTCGGGGTGAGACGATTCGAACGTCCGACCTCCACGTCCCTAATCACGCTGATGGCGTGACGCTAACCGGGCTGCAAATCCCTTGGTCACTCAAAAATCGCTTAGCACCACGCTTCTTGATCTTCCTTTCCAGGATCATCGCTTCCTTTCGATTCGCGACCTGGTGATGCCAAACTAGCAACCACGGCTGTTCTTTTCTGGTATGACCCGCAAGCTCGCTGTTATGCTCCGCCAAACGCTTAGTCAGATCTTGGGTCTGACCAACGTAAAACCGTCCCGTACGTTGGCTGCGCAAAATGTACACCGTGCACATAACTTAAAAAAAAACCCTCCGAATAAATCAGAGGGTAGTCGGGGTGAGACGATTCGAACGTCCGACCTCCACGTCCCTAATCACGCTGATGGCGTGACGCTAACCGGGCTGCAAATCCCTTGGTCACTCAAAAATCGCTTAGCACCACGCTTCTTGATCTTCCTTTCCAGGATCATCGCTTCCTTTCGATTCGCGACCTGGTGATGCCAAACTAGCAACCACGGCTGTTCTTTTCTGGTATGACCCGCAAGCTCGCTGTTATGCTCCGCCAAACGCTTAGTCAGATCTTGGGTCTGACCAACGTAAAACCGTCCCGTACGTTGGCTGCGCAAAATGTACACCGTGCACATAACTTAAAAAAAAACCCTCCGAATAAATCAGAGGGTAGTCGGGGTGAGACGATTCGAACGTCCGACCTCCACGTCCCTAACGTGATGCGCTAACCGGGCTGCGCTACACCCCGAAACCTTTTTTTGAGGTCGCAATAATACTAAAAATCGTGGAAACGGATTATTTCTTTTTATTCTGCTTGAGATCGCGAAAGAACCGCGCCCAATTGAAAGGGTTCAAAAACGGATTCGTGCGCGGCATAAACCGGTCGTTTACCGATCCGGAGTACTGGTCGATATAGTACCTGTAATTCAGGTTGCCATCCATAGGGGTGGTTTGCATCATGAGCGCGAGGAGTTCGGCATTTAGGTTGCGTCGGTCGTAGGCATTGTTATCCAACGGTAGATTCAATGCCAAAACCGCTTGCTTAAACACCTCCTCGGTGGGAAATGGGGTGATGGTAACCTCGCGCAGAAAGGTGATGTCTTCTACCATCTCCACCACGAGCGTAAGAAAATCAGAAGGGTGATTGGGCACGATGTAATGCTGTTTGATAAAGCCCACAGAGCTAAACACCACGCTATCGCCTGCCAACACCGGCATCGAAAAATAACCCATGCGGTTCGACACCGTGCCACGCATGGCTTTGGGCACCCACACGTGCACGCCCGGCACGGACGTAGCACTGTCCGCGGCAAGAATCACACCCGAAAGCTGAATGACTCTGCGCTGGTGTTGCGTCTGGGCGCTCACTGCTCCGGCCAGCCCTATCCAAAAGATCAAACCGATTAGCTGCTTCAACACATCCAAATTTGCCAAATATAGAGATTAAACCCGATAGCCGAACGGATGTTAACCTACCAGCGGTTTTAGCTACTTTTACACGGATAGGCGGGTATGCGACTGAAACACTTTAACCTGGACTTGGGTAGCCAGATTTTTCTGGCCTGTTCTGATACGGCCCGGCTGCGCTTGCTTACGCTGATCCTTACCAATGGTGAAATGTGTATTACCGATCTGGAGCGGATTCTGGATTTTACGCAAACCAAAACATCGCGGCATCTGATCTACCTCAAGAATGCCGGCATTCTCACCTTCCGGAAACACAACCAATGGGTGTTTTATTCGATTAAAGACGAAGTTTTTGATTTCGTAGAGAAATTGCTGCAATACGTAAAGCGCGACCCAGTGCTGCAACAAGACCAGCAAACGTTTCTTACGCTTTACAACAATCGCGAGCTTACCCTCAACCGCTTACAGATGAAGCCGCTGAGTGCCGTGCGCAGTGCTTAACCATGAAAAAATACAAAGGAATTCTTTTCGATTTAGACCACACGCTGTGGGATTACGAAACCAACGCAGCCGAAACATTGCACGAGCTTTTTCACGAGCACCTCACCGACCAAACGGCCGCGCCTTTTGCGCACTTCCACCAGCACTTTGTACGCATCAACACCCAGCTGTGGTTGGATTACGACCGTGGCCTGATTGCACGCGAGGTCATCCGCGAACAGCGCTTCCACCGGGTATTTCAGGAAGTGGGCATTGACAACTACCCGCTATCGTTACTATTCTCGGATGCCTACGTGCGCGAATCGCCCAAGAAAAGCAACTTACTTCCGCATGCGAAAGAAGTGCTCCAACACTTACACGCGCGGTATCCGCTTGTGATTGTAACCAACGGTTTTGAAGAGATTCAAACCGTAAAAGTAGATTCCGCCGGATTGCGGCCCTACTTTACTTCCGTCATTACCTCGGAGCGTGCCCAATCTAAAAAACCGGAACCCGGTATTTTTGCGCTCGCCCTCCAACACCTGGGCGTAACCGCAAGCGATGCACTCATGATTGGCGATAATCTGCTCACCGATATTGCCGGGGCCCGCAAAGCCGGAATTGACCAGGTGTTTTACAATCCGCAGGGCGCAGCGCATGAGGCCACGTGCACGTATGAGATTCGCGAATTGAACGAACTGCTTGCGTTTCTGTAGGCCCGCAAATTCTCTAACTTGCGCGCACAAAAAATTTCTACACCCATGGCTACTGGTTTTTTTCACGTTCCTTATCCTAAAAATGAACCCGTTCTAAGCTACGCGGCAGGCAGCAAAGAGCGCAAAGCACTGCAACAGGCGCTGGCCGAAGCCCGCAGCCGCCAGGTTGATGTGCCGATGTTTATTGGCGGACAAGAAGTGCGCACCGGCCAAACCAAAAAGCTGTCGCCCCCACACGACCATCAACATGTACTGGGCTACTACCACGAAGGCGACAAAGGCCATGTAGAACAGGCCATTCAGGCGGCCCTGGCCGGTCGGGAATTGTGGGCCAACCTTTCGTGGGAGCACCGCGCCAGCATTTTTCTAAAGGCAGCCGATTTATTGGCCGGGCCGTACCGCTACAAGATGAACGCCGCCACCATGTTGGGGCAATCTAAAAACGCGTTTCAGGCCGAGATTGATGCGGCGTGTGAGCTGATCGACTTCCTGCGCTTCAACGTGTATTTCATGTCGGAGATTTACAACGAACAGCCGCAGTCTTCGCCCGGTATTTGGAACCGGATGGAATACCGGCCGTTGGAAGGATTCACGTTTGCCCTCACCCCGTTTAACTTTACTGCCATTGGCGGCAACCTACCCACCAGTATGGCGCTGATGGGCAATACGGTAGTGTGGAAACCGGCACATACCCAGATTTATTCGGCCCACGTGTTTATGGAAATTTTGCGCGAGGCCGGATTGCCCGAAGGTGTGATTAACCTGGTTTTTGTAGCCGGAGCCGCCACGGGCGAAGTGGTTTTTAACCACCGCGATTTTGCGGGCATACACTTCACCGGCAGTACGGGCGTTTTTCAAGGCATGTGGAAAACAATTGGCAATAATATCGCCAAATACAAAAGCTACCCGCGCATTGTGGGCGAAACAGGGGGCAAAGACTTTATTGTAGCACACAAAAGCGCAGCGGCCAAAGAAGTAGCCGTGGCCATTGCCCGGGGCGCGTTTGAATACCAGGGGCAAAAATGTTCGGCTGCCTCGCGCTGTTATATTCCGTCTAATTTGTGGGACGATGTAAAAAAGTACCTGCTGGCCGACCTTGCCACAATGAAGATGGGCGGGCCCGAAGACTTTACAAATTTTGTGAATGCGGTAATTGACGAAAAAGCGTTCGACTCCATCACCGGGTACATTGAGCAAGCCCGCAAGAACCCGATGAACGAAATCATTGCCGGTGGCAAATACGACAAATCGAAAGGCTACTTTATTGAGCCGACGGTAATTGTAACGCAAGACGCCTCGTCTGTAACGATGTGCGAAGAAATCTTTGGGCCGGTGGTAACCATTTATGTGTACCACAGCGAGAACTTTGAGCAGACCCTGGAGCTGGTAGACCAAACCTCGCCGTATGCGCTGACGGGCTCCATCTTCTCGCGCGACCGGTACGCCATTGAACTGGCCACTAAAAAACTGGAGAATGCCGCCGGCAACTTTTACATTAACGATAAACCTACGGGTGCCGTAGTGGGCCAACAACCCTTTGGCGGTGCCCGTGGCTCTGGCACAAACGATAAGGCGGGCGCGAAAGTAAACTTGCTGCGCTGGGTATCGATGCGATCTGTAAAAGAAACACTGGTGCCGCCCACCGACTACCGCTATCCGTTTTTAGAGCAGGACTAACCGCTGCAGCGATTTCTGCTTCGGTGTGCGTACGGGTGAGGGACTGAGTGGGTTTGTTTGAGCCCGCGGGAGCCTGTGCGCGGGCATGGCGAGCCACGAAGGCCCGACCCCGCGGTGGGGCTTTGGGGGCAGGGCCGCGGGGGCACCCCCAAAAGATCAGGAAACTTCTTAGCTAACGGTAGCGCCCGGGTTTACGGGTTGATTGGGTTGTAGCAGCCGCAGTTTACCTTCGGCATCTTCGGCCATGAGCACCATGCCTTGCGACTCAACGCCCATCATTTTGCGGGGGGCCAGGTTGGCAATAAACGTAACTTGCTTACCCACCATTTCCTCGGCCGTGTAGTGCTTGGCAATACCGCTGAGGATGGTGCGCGTGTGGAGGCCATCGTTAATGGAGAGTTTCAACAGCTTGTCTGACTTCTCCATTTTCGCGGCTGCGGTTACTGTGCCCACGCGGATATCGAGCTTGGAAAAATCATCGAACACAATTTCAGGTTTTAGCGGTGCAACCGGGGCCGCGGGGGCCGTTTCGTTTTTGGTGTCCATAAGTTTTTTAATCTGCTTATCGATGATGGCGTCTTCCAGTTTTTCGAATAACAGGGTAGCCTGGCCCAGCGCGTGGCCATCGGGCAACAGGCGGTCTTGCCCGGCCTCCGCCCACGTGTGTTGGCGCATGTGCAACATGTTGCGCAGTTTTTTGGCGCTGAACGGGAGAAAGGGTTCGGCCACAATGGCCAGATTGGCGGCTATCTGCAGGGCGATGTTCAGTACTGTGCCCACGCGGGCGAGATCTGTTTTTGCCAGCTTCCACGGCTCGGTATCGGCCAGGTATTTATTTCCCACACGGGCCAGGTCCATGAAGGCTGCCGTGGCTTCGCGAAAGCGATACGCTTCAATGGCAGCGGCTATGGTAGCGGGCGCCGCGGCCAGATTGGCCAAAGCCTTTTCATCCAGCGGGGTGAGCGTACCGCGGGGGGGCATCTGGTTATCAAAGTACTTTTGCGTAAGCACCAGTGCCCGGTTTACAAAGTTGCCGAAGATGGCCACCAGCTCGTTATTGTTTTTGGCCTGGTAGTCTTTCCAGGTAAACTCACTGTCTTTGGTTTCGGGCAGGTTGGTGAGCAGGGCATACCGCAGGATGTCTGGCTTATCGGGAAATTCCGCGAGGTAATCGTGCATCTCGATCGACCAGCCGCGGCTGGTGCTCATCTTGTCGCCCTCAAGGTTCATGAATTCGTTGGCAGGTACGTTGGCAGGTACAATAAACCGATCGGACGCATGCAACATGATCGGGAAGATGATGCAATGGAACACGATGTTGTCTTTACCGATGAAGTGCACCAATTGGGTGTCGGGCGACTCCCAATATGCCTTCCAATCGTTTTCAGTCACGGCCGGGAATTCGCGCTGGGGGGTGGCGTAGGTTTTCTGGCCGGTGCTGAGTTCCTGAAACAACGCGCGTGTGGCCGAAATGTAGCCAATGGGGGCATCGAACCACACGTACAACACTTTGCCGGCCGCATCGGGTAACGGCACCTGAATACCCCAGTCCAGATCGCGCGTCATGGCGCGGGGTTGCAGGCCGGCCTCGATCCACGATTTGCATTGGCCATACACGTTGGGTTTCCAATCGCGTTCGTGGCTTTTCAAAATCCATTCGCGCAGCCACGGCTCGTGGTTTTGCAACGGCAGATACCAATGGCGCGTGGGCCGCAGCACCGGCGGTTGGCCGGACAACGTGGAGCGGGGGTTGATCAGCTCGCTGGGGCTAAGTGTAGACCCGCATTTTTCGCACTGGTCGCCATAGGCGTTGGTGTGGCCACACTTGGGGCAAGTGCCCACAATGTAGCGATCGGCCAGAAACGTATTGGCCTGTTCATCAAAATACTGCTCGCTGGTTTCTTCCGTGAGCAAGCCCTTGTTATACAGTGTAAGAAAGAACTCCTGCGAGGTTTCGTGATGCAGTTTTTCGCTGGTGCGATGGTAGATGTCGAACGAAATGCCCAGTTGCTGGAAGCAATCGCGAATAAGGGCGTGATACTTATCGATAATTGCCCGGGGCGTGGTTTTTTCTTTTAGTGCCTGGTTGGGGATGGCCGTGCCGTGCTCATCGCTGCCACACACAAAGATTACATCGCGCTGTTGCAACCGCAGGTAGCGCACGTACACATCGGCCGGAATGTAGGCACCCGCCAAATGGCCAATATGTTTGGGGCCGTTGGCATAAGGAAGCGCGGCCGTTACCGTATATCGTTTTACTGAGGAACTCATTGAGGAAAAATCTGCCCAAAAAAAGACGTGCAAAGATGCGAATTGTTGTGGACTTACGGCAGCCTTAGAGCACCTCGTCGGAGAGGGCCTGCACCCGGGCGCGGATGAGTGCTTCTTGCTTTGACTTCTCCTCGCGGAGCTGCTGCACCTGCGCCAGCCGCTGCTGCAGGTTGGGATGAAGCAGCAAGGTAAAGACCGTGTGGCCCTGCTCGTTTTTGGAGTAGCTTAACTTGCCAAAAATGCGGGTGGCGCTAAGCTTGGCAAGGTAAAGGCCAATGCCCCCGGTTTCCGAGCGCTCGGAGGCGCGCACAAACATGCGGAAAAGCTGCTCTTGCGGCATTTCAGGGATGCCGATGCCATTATCGATTACGCGCACCAACACAGCGTGCATTTTTTGTTCGACCTGGATGTTTACAAACGGTTGAATACGCACGCTTTCTGAGCGGTATTTAATTGCGTTACTCACCAGGTTCTCGAGGCAAGTCTCAATCAGGGCCGCATCAGAAATCAGTTGCACATCACCAACCATGTCGATAGACACCTCTACTCTGCCTGGCGGCAGTTGCGCAGTTTGGCGCGCGATAATGGCGTTGAGAACGGCTTGCAAATCCACCCGGGTAGGCTGAAGTTCACCGCGGCTGATTTGGTTGATCTTAGCCATTTTCGACAGGACCACGTTAAGTTTGGAGGCCGTGCCATCGATTTGGTGCAGATAATTACTGGCCACGGGCTCCGTCACCTCCAGTTTACCGAGGTGAGCCAGCCCGAGCAGGCTGGCCAACGGCCCGCGAATGTCGTGCGAGGTTTTGTAAATAAAGTAATCCAGCTCTTCGTTGGTGCTAACGAGCGATTGGTTGATCTCGGCCAGATCTTTGGTGCGCTCTTCCACTAATTGATCCAACTCGCGGTTTACCTTACGGAGGGCGTTCTGCACTTCGTACAACTGTTTGTTTTTTACAGACAAGTCGGTGCGCTTGCGTTGCAACTCACGCGAAAACCGGAAGAGCAGATAAGTAAGCGCAATGCCCAGGCAGGCGATAATGGTGATGAAAATGGTTTGCAGGCGCTGGCGCTGGATAACTTCTTCTTTGAGTTGGAGGACTTGATCTTGCTCTCGAATAGTTTTTAGATTTTCACGTTCTTCAAACTCTGCTTTTACATCGGCAAGGTTATTTATTAGCTCGTCACTATAAATACTGTCCTTGAGATGAATGTATCTCGCCTGATAAATGGCTGCATTCTTGTATTCATTAAGTGAGTAATAAATACGTGACTTGTTTTTAAAAACCTGAATCAGCAAATCCGGGTACTGTGCTGTGGCTGCAACATCTTCTGCCTCGTCTAAAAAAATTAATGCGTCGGCATATTCCTGCCTGCGGATGTTAATCTGTGCCAAACTAATTAATGACTCAGTAGTGAACCTATTTTCATTTAGATTTTTTGAAATACGATAGGCTTCCCTAAAATGAATAATTGCCTGGGTGTCGTTTCTCCTTTCCAAAAAAGACATGCCTAATCCAAGCTCTGCTTCAAGTCGAATCGGAGGGTCACAATTTTCCCCGCAAAGACGTAACCCTTTGACAATATAATTTTCAGCTTGCTCGTAGTTCTTTAGCTGATTTTCGCATAATGCGAGGTTAATTAGCAGTCGGTCAACATCGAAAGTACTTTGAATCGAGTCTTTGATATGCAGTGAACGAACATAAAACGAGCGCGCTTCCTGGTAGTTTTTCAACTTGAAATAGACGAAGCCGATGTTGTTCAATGTAATGCTCACATCTTCTTTAGTCCCTTTTTGTTCATTGAATTCGAGCGATTTGAAGTGAATAGATAAAGCATTCGCGTACTTCCCGGAAAATGTGTATGCAATTGCTAACGAGTTATATATGCGACCAAGGTCCGAACTGAATTGATTTCGCTCACCAATTCGCATTGCTCGGTTAAGTAACTCAATCGATTCGGGGAGTCGATTTTGCCTTCGAAGAATAAAGCCCTGCGCAAAATACGTTTTAACCATTCGGAGACTGTCGCCCGATTGTTCAGATAGTGCAACTGCTGATTTCGATAAGCGAAAGGCTTCATCTAAATCCGAATTGATTAGCTCACGCATCAATTCCATCAACAAATCAACTTTAATCAAACGATCCGTTGAAGATTCCAATTCCCTTTGCAAAGAATCCAACCTTTCAACGTTCAATTGTCCAAAAAGGGCATTGGCTGTCAGCCCGAACAACAACACTAAGAATAGTCTATTCATCTAAAAATGATTGGAAAAATAACTCATGCAAGCATCCAAACAAAATCCTACGCTTTGTATCGAAACCATACCTCAATTTTGTCCTCGAACAGAAAGCCGAATGAAGATTACGAGCATGACGCTAAGAGTTCAAACTACGATGCTACCAGTTGTAAGTTTTAAAAGACAATGTGAAAACAAATAAACCAAACTAAAAAGTAAATCCTATGAAAAAAACAATTCAGATCGCAGCGGTATTAACCCTGGTATTAACCCTCGCCGTTGGCTGTACGGAAGAGAATG
>CAYLWU010000008.1:9267-27271 GCA_964387475.1 uncultured Ohtaekwangia sp.
TAACTCCTCAAACTGGAAACAGCACCGGAGGAAATGTTTCTGAAAAAGGTTTCTAAAATGAAATAACTGCAAAACAAACGACCCATGAAAAAATTTGTCCAAATTCTCACTCTCATCCTTTTTGTTTCGATTGTTGCCGTTAGCTGCACGGAAGAGAACGTAACTCCTCAAACTGGAAACAGCACCGGAGGAAATGTTTCTGAAAAAGGTTTCTAGCAATTCATTAAAAAAAATACACTATGAAAAAAGTCATTATTTTATCCATTTGCCTCGCTGCACTTGTAACTATATCATTCACTACTTATAGTAAAGTCACCCAGACTCGATCAGAAAAGCAAGCAACACAATCGAATGGATCTCGGGGCTTTGTATCCGAGCAAACGTTCTAATGCTTTAAGTCTCTGCGCATAATCATCGGGCGTTAACAAGTGCTTGAGCATCGTTCGGGTTGGTAATAGAGAATAGCAACTCTGTAAGTTTTTGGGTGGAATTATTCAAAAAAAGACAAAATCTTACATCCTATTTCACCCCAAAATCCACCCCCATCCGGGCTTGGGTGCCTTGGTAATTTTTTAGCCGCTGCCACTGTTGGTAGGCGCCGAAATGGTCGCCTAACTGGTGTTGCAGCACCTTGGCTTGCACCGTTTCCTCGGTGGTGTTCATCAGCCGTTCCAGCACGGATTTGGTTTTGGGGTAGTACTTCACCTTGAAATCGTCTGCAACCCCGGCCTGCCGCGCCGCGATGGCGATGGCGTCTTGCAAGCCGCCCGCTTGGTCGGCCAAATTGTTTTGAATGGCCTGTTCCCCGGTCCAAACCCGGCCGGAGGCAATTTTCTTAATGTCTTCTTGCTTCATACCGCGGCCCGCAGCGGCCTTGCTGGTAAAAATCTCGTAGATCTCATCGGTCTGGGTCTGCCAGATTTGCTTTTCGAATTCGGTAAGCGGGCGGGTTACGGTAATCAAATCGCCCACGTTTCCGGTTTGAACCTGATCGGACGTGATGCCCAGCTTGTTATCGAGAAAGGCACTCAGATCAAACAAAACCGAAAAAACCCCGATGGAGCCGGTAATGGTCGTGGGTCGGGCCACAATTGTATCGCAGGCCATGGCCATATAGTAGCCCCCACTGGCGGCATAGTCGCCCATGGATGCGATAACGGGTTTCTCTTTGGCGGCCAGCTCAATCTCACGCCACATTTCATCGGCCGCCTGAAAAACGCCGCCCGGGCTGTTTACCCGGATAACGATTGCTTTTACTTTTCCATTGGTTCTTGCTTTGCGAATCTCTTCGCGGAAGGTGGCGGAAGCGATCACGGTGCTCTCGTCTGTGGTGCCGGGCACAATCTCGCCTTCGGCTACAATTACCGCTACTTCATTTTTTGATGAACTGTACGTGGAGTAGGTCTTCCGGTACTTGGCGTAGGAAATGAATTCCAGATCATCTTCTGCCGTGCCCACGCGCTTGGCCAATGCTGCACGAAGCTGGTCGTGGTAAAAAAGGGAATCCACCAGCCGTTGATCCAGGGCCTGCCGGGCATTGCGCACCAGCATGTTGTCGGCCACCGTCTTGAGTTCAGGCACCGTACGATTGCGGCTCTCGGCGATCTGCTGTAAAATCACACCGTGAACGGATTGGATGATCGCATTCAACTGCGTGCGGTTTTCCGGGCTTAGCTCTTCGCGTACAAACGGTTCGATGGCGCTTTTAAAATCGCCTACGCGAAACACCTGCGGTTTAATATCCAGCTTATCGAATAACTTCTTAAAAAAATTCACTTCAATCGAAAGCCCGTTGAACTCTACCAGCCCGTTGGGATTCATGTACACCTGGTCGGCCACGGAGGCCACGAAATAACCGCCCTCGGTGTAATTATCCGCGTAAGCGATCACCCATTTGCCCGACGTACGGAAATCCTGCAGGGCCGCGCGGATTTCCTCCAACGTAGCATACCCGGCAAAGGGCGAGCCGGCCTGGAGGTAAATTCCACGCACGTTGGCATCGTCTTTGGCTTTGCGGATGGCTTCTGTAAGTTGAATCAAGCCTACGTTTTGTGGGATAGAGCTGGGAAAAAGTTCGGCCAAGGGGTCTTCCACCTCCAGTTCATTAATCATGGTATTGAGATTGATATGGAGTATGGAGTTATTGGCGACTTGCACTTCCTGCTCAGCCGACAACGAACTAAAAAAAGCAATGGTGATAAAGAAAAGCAGCACCAGGGCCACAAGCGTGCCGAGGCAAGAGGCAAAGAAAGCTTTGAGGAAACTCATAGTCTATATTTGAGGGGATAAAAATACATATTTGAAACACGTAGCCGGAAGCCTTGGTGGTAAAACAAAGTCCGAACCTGGTATGGGAAACGTAAAAACGGCCGTGTTGTTACTGGGTGCAAATCTGGGCGACCGAGCCCTGCAGCTTGAGTGCGCATGTAAACACCTGCAGCGTTTGGGGCGTATTGCCGCACAATCTAGCGTATACGAAACGGCGGCCTGGGGCAACGAGCACCAGCCTGCTTTTTTAAATCAGGTGGTTTTGCTTGATACCGCCCTTGCGGCTTTGCCCTTGTTAGACGAGCTGCTGACGATTGAACGTGTACTGGGGCGCCAGCGCGAGGAGAAGTGGGGCGCACGGGTGATTGATCTCGATATTCTGTTTTTTGATAGCGATGTAATTCAAAACGAGCGGCTTACCGTTCCCCATCCGCACCTGGCCTCGCGCAGGTTTACGTTGGTGCCGTTGGCAGAGGTATTGCCCGATTTTGTTCATCCTGTTTTGCAGCAACGGGTGCGCACGTTGCTAGCCGCCTGCCCCGACCGGCTACCGGTAGAAAAGTATGTTACGCGCTAAGCGCCTCTGCCGCGGGCGAGATTTTCTTTACTAACCCTTGCAGCACCTTGCCGGGCCCACACTCAATAAAACGCGTTGCCCCATCGGCAGTCATGCGCTGCACGGATTGCGTCCAACGAACGGGTGCGGTAAGTTGTGCGATAAGATTTTTTTGAATCGTTGCCACATCGCTGGCCGGTTGGGCCGTAGCGTTTTGGTAGACCGGGCACAACGGAGTGCTGAAGTGTGTGGCTTGAATGGCGGCGGCCAACTCTTCCCGGGCGGGTTCCATCAGCGGTGAGTGAAAGGCCCCACCCACTTGCAACGGCAACGCGCGCTTGGCCCCGGCCGCCTTTAGTTTCTCGCAAGCTATTTCCACACCCTTTAATGTGCCCGAGATTACCAGCTGCCCCGGGCAATTGTAATTGGCCGCTACCACCACTTCGGGTTGGATGGAGGCGCAAATTTCTTCCACCACGGCATCGTCCAGGCCCAGAATCGCAGCCATGGTAGAAGGTTGTAACTCGCAGGCTTTTTGCATCGCCATGGCGCGTTGAAACACCAACTTAAGCCCGTCTTGGAACGAGAGCGCCCGGTTGGCCACCAAGGCCGAGAATTCCCCCAACGAATGGCCCGCCACCATGTCGGGTGTAAAATCGGGTGCACACTTGGCCACCGCCACACTATGCAAAAAAATGGCGGGCTGGGTTACGCGGGTTTGCTTGAGTTCATCGGCCGAGCCGTTGAACATGATGCCACGTAAATCAAACTGGAGAATATCGTTGGCGGCATCAAACAATTCTTTTGCTGCCGGATTGGTGTCGTACAATTCTTTACCCATGCCGGTAAACTGGGCGCCCTGGCCCGGAAAAACGTAAGCGGTTTTCATGTTTTTTTCAGTTGGATGATGTTCATGCCTGCGTGCCGCAGGCCGGGGCCAAAAATACCAAAGCGGCGCTAATCGATGAAGCGTGCGCGCAGGGCCGGAGTGGGTAGCCAACACGCCTCTTTTTTACCAAACCACCGATAGCGGTTGCGCGCAATCCAATCGTACACGCCATCGCGAATGACGCGGGGCACCACCCGAAAGCCATAGAGCAGCGGCCATGCCCCACCCAAATGCCGGGCGATTTCCAGGGCTGCATCGCTTTTTTGGAAGATTTGGCCGTCTTTCAACAGCAAAATGCTGAACAGTTGGCCGGGCACCATGCCTGCTTTGGCTAACGCCGTTGCGGCAAAATCCGATTGCAGCGAACTGAACCGAAACCGTGCGTGTGGGTCGCGGGCGATGATGAATTGCACTGCGCCGCTACAGAGATTACACACACCGTCAAAAAAAATAATCATGGGCTAGCGAATCAGGTGTACCCAGCCGCGGATGGTGCGCGTTTGCTGGGCCGGATCAACCACATCGAACGTAACTTCCGCACTGTAATAATACACGCCGGTAGCTAACTCCTGGCTGTTGTTGTCTTTGCCGTTCCAATCGATGTAAATGGTGCGCTCACCGCCGGAAGAATAATTATACACTTCGCCCCCCCATCGGTTGTACACCGTAAACTCTACCCGTTGCACAAACCGGGCACAGCGCAACCGGATGTCTGCCACGGGCTCGCCACAGCGAAAGTTTCCGTTTTCATCGCGCACATCGCGTTCTGAGAATGCGCTAAACACATCATTGCAGCCGTCGCCATTGGGTGTGAATACATTGGGCAACTCATACCTGGGGCAGTTATCAAAACAAAACGACTCGCTCAACTCGCTTTCGTTGCCGGATCGGTCTACCGCGGCAATTTTATAACACCGCGCAAACGAGGGCAGGTTACGGTCTACGTAAAAGGTATCGGTTACCGTGAGCAGTTTCGTAAACTCTTCACCCACTTTGCTGGCCACGTAAATGTTGTAGCTGCGCACATCTTCGCGGCAAGTGGCATCGGTAGGACGATTCCATTTGATCACATTCGAAAACAACGCGGCCTCGCATGCCGTCTGTTCGATAAACTCCTCGCATTTTACGCCAGTGAGGCTGGTAGAAAACTGCGGTGTGCATGGCTTTTCGCTGTCGTTGGGCTGGGCGCAGGCAATTTGCGAGAAGTTAATCAGCGGCTCGTTGATTTTGGGATTACCGTACGCCCCGCGGGTCATCACGCGATAACAGTAGAATTCATTCTCGCGCAGTGGCTGCCGATTGAATTGGCCGGAATCCAGATACTGAAAGCGACCCTGGTTTACATTTACGCTGTCAATCAATACAAACTGATTTTCGGTTTGGTTAAGCGAGCCCCGGTAGATGAGGTGCAACGGATACGCGTTGGTATTGATGGACCATGGCACATCCGCCTGCCAGTTCAATTGAATTTTTTTCAGTTGCGATGCCAATTCTAACCGCACAGTAGAGGCCTCGAAGGAAGTATCAATCCGCGTGTCGTTGTTATCAAATGCGATGATGCGATAGTTGTAAATCGTTTCGCGGGTGTTGGGCCCCACATCCACGAAAGTGGAATCCAACTGCCTGCCGTTGGAAACGCGGGTAAGCCGGTTAGTGCCGCTGAATCCTTCTGCACGCCACACCTCATATCGGTATGGGGGCGGAAACTGCGCACGATTGAGATCAAACGGTGAGCGCCATTTTACGGTGATTTGCCCCACGGGCGAACCTTGCGCACCCGTGCCGGTGCGATCGACTGTTACGTTGGTAATTACAGGCGCAGCGGCTTCAATGGGCGGAATGCAAATCTCGGCCGACACGTAGCTTTCGCCCCCGCGCGGCTGCGGAAAAAATGCCACCAGCCGGTAGCAGTACTGGGCGCCCGGGGCCAACCCTCTCTGGTTGTTGGTGTCCACAAATGTGGTGGCGGCAGGGCCGGTCTGCCCGATTTTTGTGTAGCCCAGAAAATCCGGAATGCCGGTTAGGCACTCGGGCGGGGTAAACGGAAAACTATCTACCCTGCGGTACACTTCTATCCGCTCGGCCCGATCTGCGCAGAAGTACCGATCCCATTCCAGGCTGGCACTGCGTGCCGCCAGATTTAACTGTGCAGATTTCCATTTCGGAGCCGGGCCAACCACGCGGATGTTCCAGGTTTGGAAATCCACCAGCCGCGGGCCGGTGCCGGGGTTATCTGTGATTTTAAATACTACCTGGTAGGGTTGTTCTTTTACATGGTCGCAAGTGGTTTGCCAGCGAAAAACACCAACGGCATCGCGGTTCGGATTAGAGGTTTGAAAACGCGGTGGATCTGGGGTAAAGCGTGCGGGCGATGGTAGAATAAACACCTGCGAGAACGCCTCAATCTTCACACTGTCGCCATCGGGGTCGAAGCCAAAGATTCGTTGGTCAATGAGGGTGCCTGCCTCAACACAAATATCCGGGGGGATTTTTAGTTTCGGCCGCTCATTGCGGCAGTCTTCCACAATAATCTGCATATCGCGGGTAACGTAGCCCATGCTCACCCACTCGTTACCGATTTTGCGCCACTCCCGAATAATGAACGCAATATTGTACTCACCCGAGAGGCCCGGCGCATTCCACGTAACCGTGCCGGTGCGTTGGTTGATGGAAAAAACGGGGCGGCCATTGCCTTCTTCATTTGCGACGTTGTAATCAAAACCGCGATAGAAATCGGGGCTATTCGGAGGGGCATACCGGCTTACGGGCGTAGCGCGGTCGCGCAGGGGCACTACCAATTCGTAAGAAAGACTATCGCCATCCGGATCGTACGCACCCGGATTATGGAACCACGCAGCCCCCGAGCAGGCTTTATCGATGGGCGGCACCAACAACTGGGGCGAGTTATTGCATCCCAAAAAAGGATCGATAGAAATCTGTGTTTGCAGATAAAAGGTGGTGTTGAAAGAATCGAACATGTTCAGAATACCCCCATTTCGGTTGGGCTCCAGGTAACTGATGATGTACTCGCCCGGGCCGGAATAGGTGTGCGTGGTACAGTACCGCACGGTACCCACGTTAGGCGGCAAATCCGGCCGGAGCGTGTTGTCTACCGAAGGTGTGCGAAAGATGGGGGAGCCATCGCCAAAATCGAGAAAGCCATCGCCAAAGCGGATGGTGGAGCCGGTATTGGTGTACACGGTAATACAGATAGTAAACGTAAGGCTGGTACAATTCTGCCGCGTAACGGTGATTTCGCCCGCGCGCAAGTGGCTGCCCCACGTAGCCGATGTGCTGCCAAAAAACAGCGCGGCCACAACACCCCACTTTACATTTGCTATAAACTTCCTCATGCTATCCCACTCAAAAATAACTAACCAAACTACGTTTTAAAGGTTTATCCGATAAAACGAACAAACGCGGCGCTTATTGAACAGCCCGGAACCCATCTCAAAAAAAAAGAGTCTCGTTATCTCTAACGAAAGTGATACAGCCCAACCTACAGCCCTGCCGCCAAGGATTTCTCGGTTGTGCCGCCCTCGAAATACCGTTTCCCCTATTTTTGAGGTTGGAGTCAAATAACATTCAATTTAGCATTTTTGATCCATCAACAACCCCCACACCCATGCGCGTTATTGGCGAAATCAGTCACCCGGATTGTAAAATCACGCTTTTTCATTGGAATAACCGGTATCTGATTAAACTGGAAAACGGATTGCTGGAGCAGACCTTTAAAATTCCGGAATACGATCTGGCCAGCGAGAGCGATGTAAAGCAGGTAGTAAATGAGATTTTTGTGCAAGAAGCGCTTCAGCGTTTTCATGATATGGAGCGCAGCCTGCACACCGCCCTTGCCGGTGTTTAAGTAGCTAAACGGTTGACGCTCAAACAGTCTTTTGGTAAAAGGGCCGTGTTCGGCTACATTTGCCGTCCGCGTTTTACCACGCAACCGAAGGCGATTCATGGACGTACTCGAAAAGAACAATAAAAACATCGGCTACAAGCCCATTCTTGATGGCATTCCCGAGTGGCCGGTTTACCAACTCAGCAAGAACCGGAAAGAGTTTTTAGAAGAAGTAACCCAACAGGCAATTGCGCGCATTAAAGAACTGCGCCCCAGCCGCAAGCAATTGATTGACGAACTGGAGGCCACCACCTACCGCGAGCAAAACCGCATGAAACGCAACCGGTGGCGCGTAGACCCGGCGGATGAATCGGCCTTTTGGGGCAACATCAAAAAAGAACTGATCGAACTCAGTGCAAAAACCCCGGACGAAGCCGGGAAAAAAGAAGAAGAACTGCTGTACCAGATTGTGCAGCGGTACGCCAACGAAATTGCGGGCAACTTTAAACCCAGCTCGTACCGGTTTGCCCGCGAGGTTACCAAGTTTTGGTTCACCCGGTTGCTCAATGGCGCGCGCCTTAAAAAATTCGGGGCATTCTTCCGCAATGAGTATGCGCTGCGCGATAAGATCCAAATTGTAGGTAAAGTAAAGATGCTGCGCAAGCTGGCGAAAGAAGGTACGATTGTGATGGTACCCACCCACTTTAGCAACCTCGATTCGATTCTCATTGGGTGGGTGATCCACTCGCTAGGATTGCCGGCCTTTATCTACGGCGCAGGGCTGAACCTGTTCAACATCAAAATTTTTGCCTACTTCATGAACAGCCTTGGGGCGTACAAAGTAGACCGCAGAAAGAAAAACCTGCCCTACCTGGAAACCCTGAAAATGTACTCCACGCTGGCGTTGCAAAAGGGCGCACACAGTTTGTTCTTCCCCGGCGGCACGCGCTCGCGCTCCGGGCTCATCGAGAAACAACTGAAGTTGGGATTGCTAAGCACCACCGTGGAAGCGCAGCGCGCCATCTACGAGCAAGAAAAGCCGGGCGATACACCTCGGAAAATCTTTGTTGTGCCGGTTACATTAAACTACAATTTTGTACTGGAGGCTCCGGATCTAATTGAAGATTACCTCCATGTAAAAGGGCAGGATCGGTACTTCCCGGAGCACGACAAGTACGGCAGTTTTCAATTGGTTCGATTCCTGTTTAAGTTCTTTACCAAAGGATCGAACATCTCGGTGTCCATTGGCCCGTGTTTGGATGTCATGGGCAACTATGTAGATCTGGATGGCCACAGCCTAGATGCCCAGGGGCGTGTAATCAACACCCGCGATTATTTTGTGAGTGGTGGGCAGGTGGTGGTTGACCGCCAGCGCGAAGAGGAATACACCCGCATGCTGGGCCAACGGATTGTAAAAGAATACCACAAAATCAATCGCGTGTTTGCCAGCCATCTGGTGGCTTTTGTGGCTTTTGAGATGTGGATGAAAAAATATTCAAAGCTTGATCTTTTTAGCTTCTTGCGCCTGCCCGAAGAAGATCTGGAGCTGGACTATGCCGAGTTTCGCGCCACGTTTAAGCGCGTACGCAAAGAAATCTATGGCATGAAAGAAAAGCGCGAGATCAACTTTGCGATTCACTTGAAGGGCAAAGCCGATCTGGTCATCAAGAACGGGCTGGCGAACGTGGGCATCTTCCATCTGAACCGGCCATTGCTACGAAACAAGCGCGGCAACATCGTTACGCAAGACCTCACACTTTTGTACTATTATCACAACCGGCTGGTGGGCTATGACCTTGAAAGGCTCATCTGAGAAACCGATTGGCGTTTTAGGGGCCGGTAATTTTGGATCGGCTGTGGCCAGCCTGATTGCGCAGCACCGCCCCGTGGTGATGTACGTGCGACAGGAAAATACCGCGCGCGAAATCAACCAAACGCAGGCGCACCATGGCCATGTTTTTGGCGGCCAGTTGCACGCCACCACGCAACTCTCCTACTTAGCGGAGCATTGCGATATTATTTTCCCGATTGTTCCATCGCTGCACTTCCGGCAGGTGATGCGTAAACTCTCGCCCTACCTGCACCCGTACCACATTCTCATTCACGGCACAAAAGGACTGGACATTTCGCTGCCCGAAGGGCACACACTGGAGTTGGCCGACAAGCTCTCGCGCGCGCACGTAAAAACCATGAGCGAAGTGATTCGCGAAGAAACGGTGGTAGTACGCGTGGGTTGTATCTCCGGCCCTAATCTTTCGAAAGAACTTTCTCAACATCAGCCCGGCGCCACGGTTATTGCCAGTCCGTTTCAGGAAGTAACCACTGCGGGCAAGCGCTTGCTGCGCAACGAACGCTTCCAGGTGTACGAGAACAATGACTTGATTGGCGTGGAGTTGGCCGGTGTGCTGAAAAACATTATCGCCATTGCTGCGGGCGCATTGAGCGGACTGGGCTATGGCGAAAACTCAAAAGGTTTGTTAATCAGCCGCGGGGCGGTAGAAATGATCTACCTGGGCCGCGCACTGGGTGGAAACGTGAAAGCATTTTTAGGCGTAGCCGGTATTGGCGATTTGGTGGCCACGTGCAATAGTCCGCTGAGCCGCAATTACACGGTGGGCTACCGGCTGGCCAAGGGCGAGAAACTCAGCGATATTCTGGCGGACATGAACGAAGTGGCCGAGGGGATCAACACCATTAAAATCGCCAAGAAATGTGCTGACTATTACAAAGTGCGCGCCCTCATTACCGACAATCTTTATCGGGTATTGTTTGAAGGCCTTACCATGGAAGAAGCCGCGCACTACCTGATGCGCTACCCGTTGAATGTGGATATTGATTTTTTATAACCCCGCCCACCGGTTCGAACCCGATTTCAGCTTGTACTTTTTACCCTTCCAAACAAAATGTCCGGTAATGCCCGGCGGCAACTCAATCTCCACGCGCCAACCGGTAGAATTTTGCTGAAGCTGAACGGATAGATCTCCGGCCCAATGTGGCACGACGGTTTTCACCGCGGTAAGATGACCCACGGAAGGCTGAATCAGCACTGTTTTGAAACCCGGACTTGCCGGCTGAATGCCGCCAAACAGTGCGGGCATCTCAAAATTCGGACTCGCACTCCATGCATGGCACTCGCTGCGGTTTACACCTTCGGGAAACGTGGTGAGGCCCAGGTCTAACATGTCTATCCATTTCGTAAGCAACTGCGCATACAACTCCGGGGCGCCCGCCTTTTGTAACGCGCGACCAAGATAAAAATCAAAATACAGCGTGGTGCGTGTAAGTCCAGTCTCCGTCATGCTGCGCCGTAACAATTCTTTGGCGTCGGGGTCAGTGACTTCTTCGGTAAGCTTGCAGAAGCCGTGAGAAGAAAAAGATAAAGAGCTGATACTGAACATATGACGTTAGACGTCTTCATATGGACAATTGATTGAACGGCCGCGTGATTCTTGTGTATTCGGCCGTATTGGACTCGACCAAAGACGGCAGCTGCGGGTTGGAAAAATTTAGTAGCATACCGTTTAATCATTTATGAAGGACCTAAAAGCTCAAAGAAAATCCGGCCAAAATCTGCCTTGGTAAAATATTCGTAGCGAGGATGCTTGTTGCCACATCATTGGTATCAACAACCTGATAAAAACTTACGTTCGACATATTACGGACATTAAAATAAGCTCCCCATTTTCCGCTACGGGGCGTGTAGCGGGCCATGAAATCAAAAAATATCAGATTTGAGCTGCGATTTTCAAAGTCGGGTATGAGTACCTCACACGTAAAAATCGATGTAAAAGTCTGACTTACCTTAGAAATAACTTTGACTGCATTCGATAAACTTGTATTCGTAAACCAGTTACTCTGATTTTCGGTTACAGACCCCATATAGGTGTATTCCGCTACGTTCTCAAAATTGACAATCCCATCAAAAGCTGTTTTCCAAAAAAAACGTGTGGAAAAAGCGTGGGAAAAATTTGTCCGCAGATCCGAACCGTTTACAACGTTAAGATACCTAGAAAAAGCGTAATGGGTGTTAAGCCTGAAGGTGGACACCAGACCATTTACATATTTCGAAATCGACCCTTCGCCAGTGACATTTATTATGCTCTGAGGTGTGTTAAAGTAGTTAATCAAGGTAAATCGCTCAGAAATGATCGAATTAGACAAAAAAACACCCTGAGAACGCTCGCACCCAAAAGTAACGCGTAGATGTGTCAGACTTGTAAAATCATCTTTCGCTAAACTAACATCAACTCTGTCAGTTCGCCTAAGCCTCAAATTGGGCGTGTTTCCGATGGCCGTTCGGTTATTGATCAATACACGTTGCACAAAAAAGTGATTTTCTTGATTTTCGGAAAACACGGTTGCCACGGCAGCCTTTAACCGGCTATCGGGCCCGACTTTGTATTGTACGTTTACACTTGGTTCGAAGACCAGGTTTGTAGCCGATGTTCTGCCTAGGGTGTCAAATTTACCCAACTGCTGGTCAATTAACCTCACCTGATAACCCACTTTTCCGGATAGACTGGGCTTGTTAAAGTCAAAAAAACTACTTTGCACGAAACTATTTGATGAAAAAACAAGATCATTGATGCTTGCCTGATCAAGCGACGTGCGTAGTGGGGTGCGCACCGCATGAAATCCAAACCTTGTATTCAGCTTACCGTGCTCAGTCGAAGTTAGGTACAGTCCCTGAAGTTCCAGAAATTCTTTTCTGATGCTCACGGTTTGTCTGCTCTCGCCCAAACCATCAAAAGGAGTTGGAGTAATAACAAGGTTCTGGCCTAATGACGACCTGGTATAGTTGGAAAGAAACTGAAAAGCTCTTTGACGGGTATATCTGTGTGTAACAGCGGCGCTGTGTTTAAAAAACAATTCATCCGACATAAAATCCGATGAGAAGTTCAATTCCTGGTTTTGTCGCGTATTGCGTGCTGTGATCACATCGGAAAAAAATGTCTTAAACAGGGACTCAATCAACAAATTCGGACTTGCCTGATACTTTATTTCGATATCTCCCCGAAGCAAAAAGGGGCGCTTTTTGATATAGGAATCATCCTGCGTATCAAAAATTTCCGTTCCTATAATGAATGAATCATCAAGGCGTTGTCTGGAGTTAATCAAATCTTTGAAATAATAGCCATTGATGCGTGTTCGAAGTTTCTGTTTTATGTTGAAAACGCCGTTATAATTTCCAAAAAGTAATCTGTTTATATTAACCCGAGACTCATCCAATTCAGTCGAAAACCCGGGGTTCGGTATTATTTCTCTGCTTCGTTTTTTCTCATCGGGCTGCTCCTCGTTAGTAATCGAGTAATCAAAATAATCAAATGGTGAACTGTTCTTGCCAACATTGTTTGACTGCACGGTTGCAAAAGACTTGTACTTTTGGCTGATTCCCAGAACATCTGTATCCAAATCGTACGCCAGCTTCTTCTCCTGCTGTGTCCCACCGCCCATGTTAACGTTTCCTGAAAAATCTGTCTGGCCCTTTTTTAGCTTTAGGTTAAGAGCCACTTTATCTGATTCAATGATATTTTTTAACAAGGGGTTGTCAATGTATTTCTCTACCGCCTCCACCTCTTCAATCGTAGCAGCACTCATATTTTTGGTACCCACCGTGTAATTGAGCCCAAAGAGATCGTCACCATCCAGCAAGACTTTCTCGATTGATTTCCCTTTAAATTTGATTTCCCCTGATTTGTCATTGACTTCGATTCCGGGAAGTTTTTTTAGTATATCCTGAACCTTTTGCTCAGTGCCATCTGCAAAATCAGCAACCCGGTATGCCACCGTATCTTCTTTTATTGTCATACGACCGGGTATAGATCGAATTAAAACCTCATCCAGAACAGTGGGTGGTTTTTCACGTAAAACCACCGTGATCCGGTAGACCGAGTCAGAAAGTGGGTTTGCGATAAGCAGAGAATCGGTTTCGTACACCAGGGCATTGAACTCAATAATGAGCGAAGCGTATTTATTACGCAACGTATAGTCAAAGCTGCCATCGAATGCAATTACAAACTCTGAAACCCTCCCTGTTGAATGCTTTTCGCGGAAGAGTACGTTGACTACATCGGGCTTTACCTGTTCCTTTGTAAAAAACGTACCAATAATACGCTGGGCGTTCAGGAATGGCACCTGTACTAACAAAAAAAAGCAAGTAATAAAAAGGGTTTTCCTCAAACGGCAAACCTGATATATCAATAATCAAATGTAACTCCAGTTTTTTGAAGTGCGGGATCAAAAACCTCAATGAAGTTCGCCACGCGAATGGTTGCCGTATATCCCGTATCGCCATCTGCCTCATGGGAGGACTTTATCCGTTTAACATACCGCCTTACATACTCATCTACGCTTACCTTAAACCTATCCCATGTTTCAAATTCTTTTCCCTTTGGTTTTGCCTTCAGGTAGGAATTGAATCTCACGCTCAGATCTTCTGTACGTTTCTCCACATTTAAACACTCGAAAATATACTTTTCCCGACCATCGTTAGCAAACGCATATAAAATCAAACCCGGCAAACCATTGAATTTCCAGGGACCATCGGCCACCGGGATATCACGAGTATAAAAGACGGTGAAATTTCTGCCCCTGAATGTTGTTTTCGCCATCAGGCAGTTATAGCCAATTATCGTGCGGGTAGAATCAACTAAACTCCATCTAAAAAGACCAGTTGAATCACGAAGAAAAAAACTTCCCTGTAAAATCCGATAATCGCAATATATGGTACGGGTTTTAAAATCTTTAAACATCTGATCTTTCGATTGGTTTGGATTTTCAACAAAGTTGGGATCGTTTCCGACAGGCTTCGGATTTTCGGTCTCAATCCATGCACTCAGCGCCTGCGCTTGATTAATGGCTAAACTATAAGTCGACTGGATGTTAGCTTTTGTTACTTTGTATTTGAGAACAAGTTGTCCGTTTACCCGATGGATTGTAATCAAAACGAGGAAACAAATTGATACCGTTTTCAAAAAGTAGATCATCGGGCTCATTGTTTACTTTGGTATTTATTAACTTATTCAGCGTGGAATTGCCAATTCGAATTTCAAGGTAAAAAAAGGTAGGATGGCATTACTACCATCCCCCAAAAACTTCCGTCAGTTTTATTGTAGAAGGGCTCTGGCTTCTCGGCATGCTTTCCTTAAATTCCCATCCGCCCGACACACCGTCACTTCAGAATCTGAATTAGACACGGTACAGCATGCCCAATCGAACTGCTCATGGCTAGCCGCAGCATCCGCTGGGGAGTACGCTAAGGCCATTAAGCAAATAAAAAATGCTCCTATTTTTTTTTTATTACTAAATTTAGTTTTGATCTGCCGGTGAAACCCTGCTCCGGCTGCAGTTGTTTTGCAAAACATTTGCAAAGAAGAAAAAAAAAATACCAAACAATCAATGGGGTTTTTCCCGGGGTGCTTGTAAGTTATTTGGCGTTTCTGGTTGGAAAAAATGAAGGCCTGGAAAGAATCTTCTTGCTTTTTCAGCTGCGCAACTCGTGAAAACTTCAAAAAAAATGATGTAAGTTTTTCCACGTTATCGCAATAAATGCGGAAAGGCGAGGGGTACAAAACAAGCCAATATGTTGATACCTTCTTATCGAGTGCTAACCCAAATACACAACGATCAAAAAGTCATAACCCCACCCACCGGTTCGAACCCGACTTCAGCTTGTACTTTTTACCCTTCCATACAAAATGCCCGGTAATGCCCGGCGGCAACTCAATCTCCACGCGCCAACCGGTAGAATTTTGCTGAAGCTGAACGGATAGATCTCCGGCCCAATGTGGCACGACGGTTTTCACCGCGGTAAGATGACCCACGGAAGGCTGAATCAGCACTGTTTTGAAACCCGGACTTGCCGGCTGAATGCCGCCAAACAGTGCGGGCATCTCAAAATTCGGACTCGCACTCCATGCATGGCACTCGCTGCGGTTTACACCTTCGGGAAACGTGGTGAGGCCCAGGTCTAACATGTCTATCCATTTCGTAAGCAACTGCGCATACAACTCCGGGGCGCCCGCCTTTTGTAACGCGCGACCAAGATAAAAATCAAAATACAGCGTGGTGCGTGTAAGTCCAGTCTCCATCATGCTGCGCCGTAACAATTCTTTGGCGTTGGTGCCCGTGACAAGGTCTGCTAAAACTGCCAACACGTTGGTATGCATGCTGAAGTGTTTTTGGTCGGGCGAGTCGGCATAAAGGTTGCGGGCGGGACTCCAGCATAGCGTTTGTACTCGGGCACATAACTCCTGTGCCTGTTTGCGATAGGCAGCGGCACGAGCCGTTTCGCCAAAATTGGCCAACACCTCTGCGGCAGCACGCAGCGTGAGGGCGTAGAACAAACTATTTGCCGCCAGGCCTTTGCTGATACTTTCGTCTGAAATCTTTTTTGAGGAGTAGGTATGATCCAGAAAATCCCAATACGCTTGCAAGCCGATCAGCCCATCGGGGGTTTTGTAGCGTAGAAAGTGTTCGATCACCCGCTGCATCCCCGGAAGGAAAGGCCGCACAAATGCATCGTCCGGATGGTACATCCAGAAATCGTGTACCATCAATACCCAAACGAGCGCATAGTTGGGAATAAACTGCGGCTGCTCTGAAGGGTAGCGACTAAAGGTTAAACCATCGTACGTGAGGGACTGATGAAATTGCTGAATGGCATTGCGTGCGAGTCGGTCATCGCCCGATGCAAAATACGATACCAGCGCCTGAATGCGTGTGTCGCCCACATATTGTAGTCGCTCCCAATACGGACAATCCATGTAGGTTTCGAATGCGCACAAGCGTGCGGTGTGCCAACCGACCTGATATACTTTCTCGTAGGCGGGATCGCTGCTGGTAAATGTGCCGTGTTGTTGAAACGGATAGCCCACAAACCAACTGCCCATTTTTTCGATGGTGAGTGGTTCATCGGCCGTTTGTATCTCCAGTTGCACATAACGAAAGGTGCGTGGCGAAAGTGTGGCGAGCGTGTGGTGTTGACCATCCAATTGAAAGACATCGTACACCCCTTTTGGCACTCCGTTCACTATTGAGTCGCGGTGCCCGATGTTGTTAATGTCCGTAAAGACAGCTTCGGCATACACCGCACGTACGCTGGCGCTTAAACCACCACGTACAGTCCACTCTGGATAAGCCACCGTTAGTTGTTGTTGATCGAGTAAGATCGTTGCCGATGTCCGGGCGGGAATGATAAATGCGCGGTTCACATCCACGGCCTCAAACAAACCCGTGGTTCTCCGAACCGCTTTATACGATTGCCGGGTACGCTCCAACAGTGGAAGCGTACGCGGCACCAACTCGCGCACCTCATCACCAAACCCCGCCGCCCCGTGGGGTGCCCCGGAAGCGAGCACGTGCGGCGTTTTCCACCCGCTGGCGGCATAACCAGGCTCTTGCCAGCCGATGATGGCGTCTTTTACATCTACGCGTTGGGTGGGGCCAGCGGCATAGAACTGGAAGAACAACGCTGGATCAACAAACTTATAGGAAATAGGCGAGATGCTCGTGTCCGGCCAATATTGCCAGTCGCCCGGTGTGTTCACGATGGCCTCCACCTCACTATTTCCTTGCATCACTAATGCAGCCCCTTTACCCATTTGATAAAGCGGAGCCGCGCCCCCAAAGTCGATGACTTGCACGGCTAACACGTTGTTTCCAGGCCGCAGCAGCGGTGCAATCTCCAGCGACTCGAAATGCCAATGGCGTGGATCGCCCAACTGTGGCCCCTCGGTTACATACTGCCCGTTAACCCAAAGGTGATACCGGTTATCCGCAGAGAGGTGGATGACGAAGGTTTTGGGCACGGCCGCCAGGGAAAAATTTTTCCGAAACAAAAAGACCCCGAATTTGCCCGGTTGCTTTTCCGGCACCACCCATTGCGCAGTCCAGCGCTGCGTAGCAAGTCTTTCGGATGGCGCCACCAGCGTTTGCGCCCATCCTGCCCCGGAGAAGCAGGCGAGGGTTAGTATAAAAAAGCTTCGTAACATGTTGGAATTTAGGCAAAAGAAAGCGGTACTAAATTATTGCAATGCTGTTTTGGAGATGTGGATGCCATTCGCGTAATATTGCACTCCCAAAAACGGGCACAATCCTCCTTAGCTCAGCTGGTTAGAGCACCTGACTGTTAATCAGGGGGTCCTTGGTTCAAGCCCAAGAGGAGGAGCAAAAACCCCGGCCACCACGGTCGGGGTTTTTTTGTGTCGGTTTTTTGCAAAGCACGCCAAGAAACCCCCCGCGGCCTCAGCGTGCATTCCTCTGCGAACTCTGCGCGAAAACAATCCCTTGCAAAGACCGCAAAGGAACTTCGCAAAGAACGTAAAGAAAACCTCTGCGAACTCTGCGTGCATTTCTCTGCGAACTCTGCGTGAAAATCTTCTTTCTCGCAAAGAACGCAAAGGAACTCGCAAAGAACGCAAAGAAACCCTCTGCGAACTCTGCGCGA
>CAYLWU010000008.1:27371-114584 GCA_964387475.1 uncultured Ohtaekwangia sp.
AAACAATCCCTCGCAAAGACCGCAAAGGAACTTCGCAAAGCACGCCAAGAAACCCCCTGCGCCCTCTGCGTGCATTTTCGCTGCGAACTCTGCGCGAAAACAATCCCTCGCAAAGACCGCAAAGGAACTTCGCAAAGCACGCCAAGAAACCCTCCGCGCCCTCTGCGCGCATTCCTCTGCGACCTCTGCGTGAAAATCTTCTTTCTCGCAAAGACCGCAAAGGAACTCACAAAGCACTAAAAGAAACCCTCTGCGAACTCTGCGTGAAAAATCCCTCGCAAAGGTCGCAAGCGAAAAGCTATCAAAGATTATTCACCACCCGATGGATTCCATCCTTCAACAAGGGTGTATTAAAGTTGATCAGTAGGGCCAATTTCTTGTTTGTTAATCTCAGGTATGTTAATGTCTGAGCAAAATGTACCGGCGCGAGGTTTTCTACTGATTTAATCTCAATAATCACCTTCTCCTCAACAAGCATATCCAGCCGAAACGCTACTTCGTGCTTCACGTGTTTATACACTAACGGAACAGGAACCTGGGTCATCACACGCAAGCCCGCTTCGGCAAGATCAAACGCCAACGCGGTTTCGTAAACGGATTCCAACAAACCGGGCCCTAACGTTTTGTGCAGATCGATTGGACAGCGGATAATTTCGCGGGAAATATCGTTTTCGTGCACGAGCATACAACCAATTTCCATATTTTTTCGCGGAAGTAAAATCGCATGCCGATGATTCCTTACGCTTCTTTGCAGATGTCATCCGCAAAGCCGAAAATGAAAAACCAGAAGCCATCTGAAGAATACCCCGCCAGCCCGAATGAACGTAGAATGGTCTCTGGTAATCAACAGCCAACAACAAAAAATAGTATCTTCAAGCGATCGAAAAAGCGCGCAGCGGCAACCACAAGCAGGGTTGCTTTTCGCTTTCGCGGATGCAAAATCGTAAACCATCAGATATGAAAAATCTTGTGCTGCTTCTCGTTGTACTGGTTAGTATTCTTGTATTACAGAGTTGCACGCCTTCGCGGCAACAACTGGTTTGGTCGGACGAATTTGAATATACCGGCACACCCGACAGCACAAAATGGGATTACGATTTGGGCGACGGCTGCCCGAATGTATGTGGGTGGGGCAATAACGAATGGGAATACTACACCCGCGATCTAAAAAATGTGCGTGTAGAAGAAGGTATGCTGGTAATTGAGGCCCACCGCGATTCCATGGGCGGAAAAGCCTACACTTCTGCGCGTATCGTTTCGCGTAAAAAAGGCGACTGGCGTTATGGCCGGATAGAGGTGCGGGCGCGCCTGCCCTACGGCCGCGGCACCTGGCCTGCTATCTGGATGTTGTCTACCGACTGGAAATACGGTGGCTGGCCGGCCAGCGGTGAAATCGATATCATGGAGCACGTGGGCCACGACCCGGGTGTGATTCATGGCACCATCCATACCGAGAAGTATAATCACGTTAAACAAACTCAATTGGAGGGCAAGATTACCATCGCAGATTGCCAGGAAACCTACCATATTTATGCTGTGGAATGGACCAAGGATAAATTGGACTTCTTTGTGGATGATCAAAAATACCACACGGTGAATCGAAATCCGGCCGATGACTTCACGGGCTGGCCGTTCGATCAGCGGTTTCACCTGATCATGAATATTGCCGTGGGCGGCAACTGGGGCGGCCAACAAGGTGTGGACGAGACCATCTGGCCACAGCGCATGGAAATAGACTACGTACGCGTTTACCAATGAGAATACTACTTGCTTTTTGTGTGTTGATGATGGCCTCGAATGCGTACTGGCCCTTCGATCAGCGCTTTCATCTTTTGTTTAACATTGCGATTGGCGGAAACTGGGGTGGGCAGAAGGGTATTGACGATACCGCCTTCCCACAACGTATGGAAGTAGATTACGTGCGGGTTTACCAATAGCATCGATACGATTTACACAAATAATGGAATTGATTACCGCTAATCACGCACCCCAGGCCATTGGCCCATATGCACATGCTTATCGCAGCGGGCAGTTGATCTTTTGCTCTGGCCAGACTCCACTTAACCCGGCCTCAATGACCGTGGAAACCACCACGATAGAAGAACAAACGCAGGTAGTGCTGCAAAATCTGGAAACCGTGCTGCTTGCCGCCGGCGCAAACCGAAATCACATCCTAAAAACCACTGTCTTTTTAAAAAACTTTGCGGACTTTGAACGCATGAATAAAACCTATGCCGCATTTTTTGGTGCCCATCGGCCCGCGCGCACTACTGTAGAGGTATCGCGGCTGCCCAAAGAGGCATTGGTGGAAATTGAGTGCGTGGCCGAGCTACCGGCATAAAAAAAGCGATCGGGAAACGATCGCTTTTCTTTATCTGATCTGGGAAAGTTTCAGTTTGCACGAATAGCCGCCACGGGGTCAAGTCGTGCAGCCATTGCCGCGGGCACAATTCCGCTCACCAAGCCAATCACGGTAGATACACCCAGCCCAAGCACAATATTCTTGAACGACATTACCACCTCCAAGCTCCCGAAAGGAATGAGCGTGAGGAAAAATACCAAAACCAATCCCGTAAGGCCCCCGATCAGACTTAAAAACACGGCCTCAAACAAAAACTGAAACAGGATGAAGAAGTTCTTTGCCCCTAGCGATTTCTGAAGGCCAATGATGCTTGTTCTTTCTTTCACCGATACAAACATGATGTTGGCGATGCCGAAGCCGCCCACGAGCATGGAGAACCCCCCGATGATCCAACCGGCAATACCCACTGTATCAAACACACCCGATACCAATCCCAGAAACGCTTCCGGGCGATTAATCACAAAATTGTCTTTATCAAACGGCCGCAAGCCCCGCCGGCTGCGTAAATACCCCTGCGATTCGTTTTCTAATTCTACCAAGCCCACATCAGACTCTGTGCCTTTAATGCCAATGCGGCTGCCGATTTCATTCCACCGGCCGGTGCCCGTCATGTACAATTTGCGAAACGACTGATATGGAATAAACACGTTGTAGTCTTTCGTGGGCGTGCCCAGAAAACTTTCGCCTTGCTTTTTCAAAATGCCTATCACCCGGTACTTCAGGTTTTTGATGCGTACTTCCTGGCCCACAACCTCGGCATCTTTCGGGAAAAGCGACTCTGCCACCTTAAAGCCCAGTACTACCTGATTGCCGCCGCCCGTTGCTTCCTCCTCAGAAAAATAGCGGCCCGCGATGATGTCCATTTCACTAATGCCATCGTAACCTTCGCTTACTCCAATCAGCGCGATTTGGCTGATGCTGTTGTTGCCTGCTTTCACCACCGAATTGCCCCTGATGGCAAAAATGGAGATGGCCGACTGGTGCGTGAGGTTAGCCTTCAAAAACTTGTATTCGTTATACGAAGGATTGGGCCTGCGCCAGTACTCCCACCACTTGTAGTCGCCCCCGTTAGTGTTACCCGGAAAGGGCCATTTTTCGATATACAAAATATCGGCCCCTAGAAAGTTGAAACTTTCTTTTATGTTTTTTTCCAGCGAGTCTACAAAGGTAAGTACCGCAATGATGGCAAAAATGCCCACCGTAACCCCCAACAAAGACAGGGTGGTGCGGAGCAAGTTTACTTTTAGGGCGCGACCGGCAAACCGGAAGCTTTCAAATACAAGCTTAAGTATTAACATCATCGGGATTTTAACGCGCGGATCGTTGGATGGTTGGGCAAAGTAAAGCAAAAAGGCGCTTTTCAGTTACAAAGGGCCATTTTTCGGGGTATTTGGCACGTAAAAAAAATAGCACGGCTACCGAACCAATCGGTCAGGGCCGTACTATTTTTGCAGCCTCAAAATTTAAAGCGGCCGTTGTGCCGAAGCCCGTAAGCTTATGAAGTTATCCGAATTCAAGTTCGATCTCCCCGCCAGTCTCATTGCCTCCGAACCAGCCGAAAACCGGGACGAAGCCCGGATGATGGTCATCCACAAAAGCACCGGCAAGATTGAACACAAAATGTTTAAAGACATCATCAACTATTTTGATGAAGGCGATGTGATGATCGCGAACGATACCATGGTGTTTCCGGCCCGCTTGTATGGCCGAAAAGAAAAGACCGGTGCCAAGATTGAGGTCTTTTTGTTGCGCGAGTTGAACGCAGACATGCATTTGTGGGATGTGCTTGTAGACCCGGCCCGGAAAATCCGCGTGGGCAATAAACTGTACTTTGGCGATGGCGACCTGGTAGCCGAAGTGATTGATAATACCACCTCTCGCGGCCGCACAATTCGCTTCCTTTTCGATGGCGATTCGGAGGCGTTTGATAAGGTGATCGAACATTTGGGCGAAACACCGCTGCCCAAATACATCAAACGTAAAGTGAAGCCCGAAGACAAGGAACGCTTCCAAACCATCTTTGCAAAGAATAAAGGCGCAGTAAGTGCACCTACAGCAGGCTTGCACTTTACCCGCCAACTGATGAAACGCCTTCAACTGAAGGGCGTTGATTTTGGGTACGTCACGCTGCACATCGGGCTCGGCACGTTTCGCGCGGTAGACGTGGAAGACCTTACCAAGCATAAGATGGACTCAGAAAACTTTGTGGTGGGTACAGACGCGGTGAAACTGGTAAACACCGCCCTCGAAAACAAAAACCGGGTATGCGCCATTGGCACCACATCCATGCGCTCGCTGGAGTCGGCCGTATCGGCCACCAACCGCCTGAAAGAACGGGAGGGCTGGACGGACAAATTTATTTTCCCGCCCTACGATTTTAAGATTTGCAACGCACTGGTTACAAATTTTCATCAGCCCGAGAGCACGCTGCTCATGATGGCCTGTGCCTTTGGCGGCTTTGACTTGGTGATGGAAGCCTACCAAATGGCCAAGAAAGAAAAGTACAAGTTCCTTACCTATGGCGATGCCATGCTGATTATCTAGCGCGGCTCCAAAAACAAAGAAAATCCCGGTCAACACGATCGGGATTTTTTGTTTTACGCCACCATAAAATGTTGTAGTTTGGTAACATGACAGTTAAGGCGCGCCCGGTGGCCTACTCGCAAACCACCATTACTGAATTAATGATTCCCAGCTACGCCAACTTTGGTGGCAAAATTCATGGCGGTATTTTGCTTTCGCTGATGGATAAGGTAGCGTATGCCTGTGCCAGCAAACATGCAGGTATGTATTGCGTAACTGTATCGGTAGATAAAGTTGAGTTTCTCCAACCCGTAGAAGTGGGCGAACTTGTAGCGCTGAAAGCGTCCGTAAACTACGTGGGCCGCAGTTCGCTGATTGTGGGCATTCGCGTAGAAGCACAAAACGTAAAAACCGGCACAATTAAACACACCAACTCGTGTTTTTTTACGATGGTAGCCAAGGGCGACAACGACCAGCCGGCCGAAGTGCCCCCACTCGTTTTAGAAAATAAAGAACAGGTGAAACGATTTGTGGAAGCCCTCCATCTTAAAAAAATCAAAACCACCATGCGCGAGCAGATGGACGATGCGCGGTCGCACCTGCCAATCGAACAAGCAGAAACACTTTTGAAAACCGAGCGCTGCATCCTTTCTTTGTAGCAATCCCAAACCTAAATGAGCATGCGTTTTTTAATCTTGGCGTTTCTTTGCCTGAGCTTTGTTGCCCGGGGCCAATATCCCACAATCTTAACGGAACGCGAACGCGCACGCGTAGTAGACGAGTTGCTGGAAGACCGTTTGCGTAATGTGCTGCCCGCGTTGATGCGCAGAGAAGGCTTCGACATGTGGGTGATCATTTCCCGCGAGTACAACGAAGACCCTGTGATTCGCACGTTGTTACCGGCCACCTGGTTTGCCGCACGCAGAACCACGATGCTCATCGCGTTCGATCGCGGAATCGATAAGGAAATGGAATACCTGGCCGTGTCGCGCTACGATGTAGGCAAAATGTTTAAACGCGCGTGGGATCCGGAAGCAAACCCCGACCAGTGGGCACAGCTTGGCAAAATCATTGCCGATCGTAATCCCAAAAAAATCGGCATTAACAAAGCTCCGTACTACGGGCATGCAGATGGTCTCACCGCCAACGACTACGATAATCTTGTGCGGGTAACACCCAAAAATCTGCAAAACCGAATTGCATCAGCCGAGAAGTTAGCGGTATCGTGGCTGGAAACCCGCACCCCGCGCGAAATGGTGATCTACCAACAAATCTGCCGCATCGCCCATGACATTATCCGGCAGGGGTTTTCTGATCAGGTAATCCAGCCAGGTGTTACTACCACGGAGGATGTGGTGTGGTGGTATCGCGAAAAAATTCGTGAGTTAAAACTTGATACCTGGTTTCAAACCTCTGTCTCCATCCAACGCAACGAACCCGAAGCGGTAACCGCCAAACGCCCGCAACCGCTGGTAATTATGCCGGGCGACCTACTACACGTGGACTTTGGCATTACCTACCTGCGGCTGAATACCGATACACAGCAGCACGCCTACATTCTACAACCGGGTGAAACCGATGCTCCTGCTTTTTTAAAAGAGGCACTGAAGAAAGGAAATCGACTACAAGACATCCTCACTTCGCACTTTCGCGAAGGCCGTACCGGTAACGACATTCTCAAGGCCACGCGCGAGCAAGCCTTGGCCGAGGGCATTACCCCCTCGATTTACACCCACCCAATTGGTTTTCATGGACACGCGGCCGGCACTACTATTGGCATGTGGGACATGCAAGGAGGCGTACCCAACACGGGCGATTACCCCATGCACGCAAATACCGCCTACTCCATCGAGCTTAACTGCACGGTAAACATCCCGGAGTGGAAGCGCGACATCCGCATTCAACTGGAAGAAGATGGTTTCTTTGATGGAGCTGGTTTCCGGTACATAGACGGCCGCCAAAAAGAACTGATTATCGTTCCTCAACCGGATGGCATTAACCGCCAATAAACGGAGTGTAAACACGTTGTAGCCCATGCGCTTGCTTCACACCAGCTATGCGTTAGGCGTTTTTGCCCTCTTATTTGCAATTTTCTTTTTCCCATTACTTATACCCATCGCGTTGCCCTCGCAACATCGGTGGGTGGGGCGGTTAAACCGGTGGTGGGCTCACGCATTCTTTCGGCTGGCGTTTATTCGTTACCGGGTAGTGGTGCGCGGCGAGCTCCGGAAATCGGGGCAATACATTTTTTGCCCCAATCATTTCTCGTATCTCGATATTCCTGCACTTGGGCTAAACCCACATAACTCCATTTTTGTGGGCAAGAACGATATGGAAAAAATTCCATTGTTCGGATTCATGTATCGTAAACTGCACATCACGGTAGACCGGTCGCGCTTAATGAGCAAGTTCGAAACCTATTTGAAATCCCTGCACGCTCTAGACGAAGGAAAAAGCCTGGTGATCTTCCCGGAGGGCGGCATCATCACCCAGCATCCCCCCAAAATGGTGCGGTTCAAAGAGGGGGCGTTTCGGGCAGCCATTGAAAAACAAATTCCCATAGTGCCGGTAACCATTCCTCATAATTGGATAATTTTGCCCGACAGGAAAAAACTTTTGTTAGAGCGTGGAACGCTGGAAGTTATTTTCCATGAACCCGTGCCCGTAGCCGGGATGACACTGGATGACTTGGAAACCTTGAAGACAAAAGTGTTCCAGGAAATTCAGTCCGAACTGTACAAACACTATCCATTGCATGCAAATTGATCGGGAAACCCTTTACAAGCTCGCGCAACTCGCCCGCCTGGAAATCAAGCCTGAAGACGAAGGGGCCTTACTTAAGGACTTGTCGAACATGATCACATTTGTGGAGCAGTTAAAGGAAGTAGACACCACGGGCGTTGCACCGCTCACCACGATGAGTCATGAGGTGAACCACTGGCGCGCTGACGAAGTTGGGCCCCACCTTTCGAAAGCGGAGGCGTTGCAAAACGCACCCGTGCCAGACCCTGATTATTTCCGGGTGCCCAAAGTACTGGAGTAAACCGGGGACCACATGAACAATTTTGCTTTCTGGAAATCGTGGCCGAAGAGCTACCAATTCATGGGTGCAGTGTTAACTGTGCTTTTGGTGCTGGCCTGGGTGGCGCTATGGACGTTTTACTTTCGCTACCCTGCACCCGTATTTGTGTGGGACCATGCACAGGAGCAACTTGTTACAGAGGTGCCCATGCGCAGTTTTACTTTGGGTCTGGCAGAACTTGTTATTCCGGCAGATAACTACGTGATCTTCGACCAACTGCTGGGCGGCCGCCTGCAGGTACAACCGTGGGCGTATGAATCGTTTTTGATTATTTTTTTCTTCGCTTTGAGTGTATTGGTGGCCATCATCACTACCCTCTCGCGCTTTTGGTATCTGGCCGCCATGACGGTGTTAATCGTGCTGGTATCCTACCTTCGAATTGAAATCTTACTGCTGTTCAATTCTGCATCAAAAATTTCTACGGTCGCTTTAGTAGGCGCACTAATTGCTGCTACCGGCTGGTTTCAATTTTTCAAAAAGGAAGTATCCTTTTTTTCGCGCTGGCTGGTTATGGTCGTGCTGTTTGGCTGCTTTGGCGTAGTCGTTCATTTTTTCGCTCGTGTTCAGGTGCCCTTTTTGCATCTGGCGGTAGCCGCCATACCATTAGCGTTGGTCATAACGGTTGTCTTTATTGTGATGGTGGCTCATGAACTGCTGGCCGCGCTTATTTCCGGAATTACACGCGGGTTTGGTGCTACCAAAAGCCTGCAACACGTATTGTTTGTAGCGCTGATCTACTTCATCAATCTGGCCTTGGCGTATGCCGAGAAGTTCAAGATGATCGATTGGAACTTCATCTACATCGATTTTTTCTTCCTCCTCATGCTCTCCGGCATCGTGGGCATCTGGGGTTTCCGGCAACGGCAAGCGCAGCTCGATAGCTTTTTGGAGGATCCGTTTACCACGTTGCTTTACTTGTCCGTGTCGGTAATTGCGTTCAGCACAATAGCGCTGTTCTGGGCCACCGCTAACGATCCAGTATTAGATGCAATTTCTTCCTTCTCCAGCTACGCTCACCTGGGCTTTGGTGTGATCTTTTTTATCTACGTGCTATCCAACTTTGGTAGCATGCTTGAAAAAAATCTGGAGGTGCATAAGGTGCTCTACAAACCTACGCGTATGCCCTACTTTACCTTTCGCTTTGCAGGGTTTATTGCTGTGCTGGGATTTATGATCTACAACGGCTGGCAAGGGCCGCTGCATAACGCGATCTCCGGATTTTACAATGCTGCCGGTGACCTTTACTTGCATACCGGTGAAACCAAAACCGCGCTCGGCTTTTACCAGCAAGGTGGCAACTACGGGTTTCTGAATCACCACTCGAACTATGGTGTGGCCGACATTGAATCGCGATTTTTAAACTTTGAGCGCGAACGTATTTTCTACCGCAGAGCCAGCGAAAGGCGCCCCACTGAAATGTCGGCTCTGAATTATGCCTACACGTTTCAACGCGAAAACAACCCGCTGGAATCGCTGCTCGCCCTGCGCGAAGCACCCGAAGTACAAACACGTGGCGCAATCCAAAACACGCGCGGCTTGCTGCTGAAGAAACTGAATGTTGTCGATTCTGCACTTTACTACCTGCAAACGGCCATGGCCGACCCGGTTAGCGCGGCAGCCGCGAAAACCAACCTGGTGGGCCTTGTTGTTGAAAAAAAACTGCCGCTGGCAGCCGATTCAATACTTCGCTTGCTCAACTCCTCCGATGCCGGTGTACAAAGCAATGCTTTTGCGCTGGCAAACCAGCAGCAACAACTTATTGGTGCAACGCCTTCGGTAAACCTGGCCACCGACACCACGCTTAACCTATTCACCGCATCGCTGCTGCACAATTATCTCATCAACCAAGCCGGCAAACTGGATACTGCCTTCTTGCAACAGGTAGTGGCGCTGACAAAACGCCCGGTGAACTCCAACTATCAGGAAGTGCTGCTTGTAGCCGCTGCCAAGGCGTATTACGAGCAAGGCGAAGTAGAAAAGGCCCTGCGCACCATGGAACAGGCCATTTACCGAAGCAACGACCAAGGCAAGCACAACCATGTACTGGCCTTGTGGGCATTAGAACAGGCTGTGCCCGACGTGGCCAATCGTTATCTGGCCTACTCTACCCAGCAACAGTTTCAACCGGCCCAAATCACACTCGCCGTAACACTGGCCGAATTGAATCAAACAGGCCCGTCAATTTTTGTGTGGGACAGCCTGCAACGCAGCAACGATACGCTCGTGGCAAAGCTGGCAACAAAAATGGTACGCGTGTTGGCCAGCCCACCGGCGTTCGTAGAACGGCTGGCGGATGACGAGAAGTATGCGTACAGCAAATACCGGTTATCCGCAGGCGACTCTGCCGCAGTTGAACAAATTGCGGGCAAAATCACCAACGAAAACTTTCGCGCCCGTACGTGGCTGGACTACAGTAAAAAACTATATGCACAAGACGAACTCCTGCCGGCCATCCGCGCGTTCCAAAAAATTAAAGGGCTGGTGTTAACAGAAAAAAACCTGTACGAAGAGATTCAGCATTTTGAATTGATTTTACTGGCCCAACAGCGCGCCTACCGGCTCCTGGGTGAGCAGATCAATCAGGGTGTAACATTTACTGCCCGCCAGGCCGAACGTAAACTCTATTTTACTGCTTTGTTGAATTACGCCTCGGGGCGAGCTACCGAAGCTGAAAAACTTTTTCGCTGGTTAGCGTATGCCAATCCGTTTTTTGCCGAGGGTGTTACCGCAGCCGCCCAGTATTACCAGGAAAACCAGCAGCCCGAGCGGGCGTACACCATACTTGCCGAAGCACTGCAGCGCAACCCGCGCTCGGTAAAAATTCTAAAAGCATATGCGTTGGCCGCGGCTACGCGTGGTTTTGATGAATACGCAGCAAGTGCCGTGCAAACGTTACGGGGTGTGCTGCCTGCAAAATCGGTAGACCAGTTTTTATCCGATCACAAATCAATTTTCGGCATTTCGTTGTTACAACAATAAACTATCTCAGACTCTTTCAACCTTTACTATCCATGGAGCTAAAACACATCGCACTCGAAGCCGTCCACATCCAATTGGGCGCTAAAATGGTTCCCTTTGCGGGATACAATATGCCCGTACGCTACAGCAGCGATTTGGAAGAACACCATACCGTGCGCCAGGGCGTGGGTGTTTTTGATGTGTCGCACATGGGTGAGTTTAAAATTGAAGGCCCGGCGGCCCTGGATCTGATTCAACGCGTAACCTCCAATGATGCGAGTAAGTTAGTTGACGGCCAGGCGCAGTACTCTTGCCTGCCGAATGACACGGGCGGCATCGTTGATGATCTCTTGGTATATCGCATAAAAGAACATGATTACCTGTTGGTAGTAAACGCTTCGAATATCGAAAAAGACTGGAATTGGATTTCGAAGTACAACACCCATGGCGCAATCATGAAAAACATCTCGGACGATCTGTGCCTCTTCGCGGTGCAAGGTCCGAAGGCAGTACCCGTTCTCCAGAAACTCACACAAGTGCAGTTACACGAAATCAAGTATTACCACTTTGCCGTGGGTGAGTTTGCCGGCGAGCAAGAGGTAATCATCAGTAACACCGGTTATACCGGCGCCGGTGGATTCGAGATTTACGTGAATAAAGCGAAAGCAGAAAAAGTCTGGAAGGCGCTGTTCGAAGCCGGTGCCCCAGAAGGGATTAAGCCGATTGGGCTCGGTGCGCGCGACACCTTACGACTGGAAATGGGTTTTTGTTTGTATGGTAATGATATTGACGATACCACCTCGCCGCTGGAAGGCGGTTTGGGTTGGATCACGAAATTCACGAAATCGTTCACCAACGCAGAAGCGCTTAAAAAACAAAAAGAAGCCGGTGTTACCCGTAAACTTGTGGGCTTTAAAATGATCGACAAAGGTTTTCCCCGCCACGACTATGCGTTAAAAAACGCTGCGGGCGAGGTCATCGGAAAAGTAACTTCGGGTACGATTTCTCCGGTGCTGGGTATCGGCATCGGTATGGGTTATGTAACGAGCGCACACGCCCAACCGGGTAGCGAAATTTTTGTAGATGTGCGCGGCAAATCCCTGAAGGCAGAAGTGAGTAAAGTGCCATTTATCTAATACCGGTATCTACGCTTCTATCACGTCTATGAAAACCATCGATGTTTGCCTCACGCCCGAGCTGCTGCATTTGTATGATGTGAGTAACAAAGCTGTTGTTGTCGTTGATATTCTGCGGGCTACGTCGTGCATGGTTACAGCACTGGCGTCTGGAGCTGATCATATCGTGCCCGTGGCGAGCCTTGATGAATGCCGCACGATGAAAGCGCAAGGTTACATCATCTCTGGCGAGCGTGATGGTGTAAAAGTGCCAGACTTCGACAAGGGCAATTCACCCTTTGAGTACCTGGACGAGATGCATGGTAAAAAAATAGCCTTTACCACTACCAATGGCACCCAAGCGATCGAAAAATCAAAAAACGCATCCGTGTTGGTGGTTGGAGCCTTTCTGAACCTGAGCGCAGTGGCTGATTTTTTACACCAACAACACCATTCCATCTTGATCGTCTGCGCAGGCTGGAAGGGTCGTTACAGTTTGGAAGACACCTTGTTTGCCGGCGCCTTGGTAGAAAAAGTACAACGCTTTGCATCGCTGGATTGCGATGCCGGGCTTTCTGCGTGGCATTTGTATCGCGAAGCAAAAAAAGACCTCGTGGGCTATCTGGAACAAAGTTCACACGTACGCAGGCTCAATCGCCTGAATATTTATCGGGATATCGAGTTTTGTGTGACGGTGGACAAGTTCCATCACGTGCCGAAGTTGCGCGACGGAAGACTGGTTGTTTAACGGCTGGTAACCGTTAACGACCTGCCGTCTCTGCTGCCAACGCAATTGGTTAGTGCGCAACAAGAGCAACAACTAGCAAAATGCTATCTTTGCGCCTCTTTTTTAACAACCTATGCTTTCGGCTCAGAATTTATCGCTCCAATTTGGCAAACGGGTACTGTTTGATCAGGTCAATCTTACGTTTGCGGGTGGGAATTGCTACGGGGTAATTGGTGCGAACGGCGCGGGTAAATCCACGTTTCTGAAGATTCTGGCAGGGGATATTGACCCCACCGCAGGTCGCGTGAGTCTGGAGCCCAATAAACGCATGGCGGTGCTGCGCCAGAATCACTTCGCCTTTGAAGAAGTTGCCGTGATTGACACCGTGCTGATGGGCCATGCGCGCCTGTGGCAAATCATGAAAGAAAAAGATGCCATTTACGAAAAGGCCGACTTCTCCGAAGCGGATGGCTTACGTGCCTCCGATCTTGAAACGGAATTTGCAGAACTCAATGGCTGGAACGCCCACTCCGATGCAGCCTCGCTGCTGAGTGGCCTCGGTATCAGCGAAGACAAACACTACCGGCTCATGAACGAGCTGAGCGGAAATGAAAAAGTGCGCGTACTCCTTGCGCAAGCCATTTTTGGTAATCCGGATATCTTGATTTTGGATGAACCCACCAACGACCTCGACTTGAATACCATCGGGTGGTTGGAAGATTTTCTGCTGGAATTCAAAAACACAGTGATTGTCGTTTCGCACGACCGCCATTTTCTGGATACGGTGTGTACCCACATTGTAGATATCGACTTTAGCGCGATTAAGTTGTACACGGGCAATTACTCGTTCTGGTACCAGTCCAGCCAGTTGGCGCTGGCGCAACGCACGGCTGCAAACAAAAAAGCCGAGGACAAAAAGAAAGAGTTACAAGAGTTCATTATGCGCTTTAGCGCGAACGCCTCAAAATCGCGCCAAGCCACCAGCCGCAGAAAGCTGTTGGAAAAAATTAATGTGGATGACATCCAGCCGTCTACGCGTAGGTATCCGGCCATCATCTATCAACCAAAACGCACCGCGGGCGATCAAATTCTGCAAATCGAACGGCTGGGATATTCGGTGAATGGCACTGAGCTTTTTTCGAATCTGGATGTATATGTAAACAAAGGGGATAAGATCGCTTTCCTTAGCAAAGAAAGTCTGGCACTGACTTCGTTATTCCAAATTCTCGCCGGGGAATTAACGCCTACGTCGGGCACGTTTCAATTCGGGCAGACCATCACCATTGCGTACCTGCCATTGAATAACGAGTCGTATTTTCAGTCGGATTTGAATCTCATCGACTGGCTTCGCCAATTTGCCGAAGAAGAGAACCGCGATGAACAGTACATTCGCGGGTTTTTAGGTAAAATGTTGTTCTCGGGCGAAGAAGTGTTTAAAAAGTGTAATGTGCTTTCCGGGGGCGAAAAAATGCGTTGCATGATTTCGCGCATGATGCTGGCCGGGGCAAATCTGTTGATCGTAGACGAGCCTACCAATCACCTCGATCTGGAATCCATCACGGCATTCAATAATGCGCTTAAGGATTTCCCCGGAACGGTGCTCTTCACCTCGCACGATCATGAGTTTACCCAAACGGTAGCCAACCGCATTGTAGAAATTAGTCCGCTCGGCTTTATCGATAAGCTCATGAGTTACGATGAGTACATCACCAACGAACGTGTAGCTCAGCAAAAAGAATCACTTTATGCAGTGAGCTAACATTCACTTTAGCTTCGGATTTTGGTGGTGACGCTGCCCATCGCGTTGGGTCTTTTTTTCCAGATTTTTTTGGAACGCCTCCGTCAGGTTCACCCCGGTTTGATTGGCTAAACACATCAGCACCCAGAGCACATCCGCCATTTCATCGCCTAAGTCTTTATGCTTGTCCGACTCTTTTTCGGACTGATCGCCATAGCGCCTGGCCATGATGCGCGCAAGTTCACCCACTTCTTCCGTAAGGACGGCCATGTTGGTTAACTCACTAAAGTATCGCACGCCATACGTTTTGATCCATTGATCAACGTGTTGTTGGGCAGAATCGAGTGTCATTTCTCTGATGTTTTAATCACTTGCCGATTGATAAAATGCTGGATACTGCGGTCGAGCATAACGAAGACCTCGTCAAAATCCCGGGCAGTGCCAAAATACGGATCGGGCACCTCTTCACCACCCTGTGGATCGTACGTGCGCATCAATTCCACTTTCGTGTGATGCCGGGCATCAGCTACCCGAAGCGTATTCTCGTAGTTCTTTTGATCCATGACCAGAATATGATCGAACGTTTCGAAATCACTCACAGCCAGTTGCCGAACGGTATGCGCAATTTCAACTCCGTTTTTGCGCAAAGCAGATACTGTACGGGCATCCGGCCCCTGGCCAATGTGGTAGTCTCCGGTACCACACGAATCGGCAAAAACCGTTGAATTCAGCCCCATTTCGGTGATTTTGTGCTTAAAGATGGCTTCGGCCATAGGCGAGCGGCAAATGTTGCCCAAACACACAAACAGTACAGATTTTTTCATCGCACAAAAATAATCGCTTACGTGGGTTACCCTTTTCGATGTGCCCGCATATAATCCTGCATAGCACACTTTTTATCCGCCTTTTGGTTAGAAATGGCCCCTCAAACGGAGGGGCCTTTCTTTTTTTCGATAGTTTTACTCCTCATTTATTGCTATGGAACTAATCATCGTAACCGAACAATACGCGCCCGGTGTGGCGCTGATTCAATTGAATCGCCCAAAAGAATTGAATGCGCTTAATCCGCAATTGATGCAAGAACTGCGCGACAGTTTGCAACTCTTGGATCGGAACGATGGCGTGCGGGCAATTATTCTCACCGGTAACGAACAGGCTTTTGCGGCTGGGGCCGATATTAAGCAGATGGCAGAAAAAAGCGCCATTGACATGCTGATTATGGATCAGTTCAGCACGTGGGATCAAATTCGAAAAGTGAAGAAACCGATTCTGGCTGCAGTCTCCGGCTTTGCGCTGGGTGGCGGCTGTGAACTTGCCATGATGTGTGATTTGATTGTGGCTTCAGAAACGGCCAAGTTTGGCCAACCTGAAATCAAAATCGGTACCATTCCGGGCGCCGGTGGCACGCAACGCCTCACCCGCGCCGTGGGCAAAGCAAAAGCGATGGAATTGATCCTTACCGGCCGGTTCATGTCGGCAGAAGAAGCGGTTGCTTATGGGTTAGCAATAAAGGTGGTACCCGTGGAAATGCTGATGCATGAGGTACTTGCTTTGGCCAAAGAGATTGCCGCACTATCGCCCATCGCTGTACAACTGGCGAAAGAAGCGGTTAACCGCGCGTACGAAACCCACTTAGATGAAGGCTTGGCTTTCGAACGAAAGAACTTTTACCTCACGTTTGCCAGCGAAGATCAGAAGGAAGGCATGAAAGCCTTTGTAGAAAAACGTAAACCTCAGTTTAAGGGAAAATAACTACCGCACGGCTACGCCAAAGCCGAGCGACAGTGCACTAAACTTTTGCAAGGTGTAATCACCGTGAAACGTAATCGGCCCAAATTTAAGCCGTAAACCAGCCGTAATGCGAGGGCCGCTGGCATTGGCTTCTACCTTAAACGGGTCGCGGGTTTCAAACGTGCCGTCATCGTTAAAGTCGTAAGCCCCCAACACATCCATGTTAGTTCTGGCCAAATTATAGCCTAAGCCACCGTACACGGTAAGCACTGAGATTTTCTTTGAGATTAACCCTTGCAACGTGGAGGCTGACACGCTGAAATCGCCACGTTGATCGGCCCGCTGCGGATTAAAGCCTACCGTAAGATTCATTTGGGTGTGCGCCGCAAACACGGATAAATCGAAAGGCATGTTCTTAATGCCTGGGATGTACTGTTTGATGTCATGCATAACCCCCACGCCCCAGAGGCTAACGCTTGCATCGGTATCGCCTGTGCTGAAATTCAACTCCGGCAGGAAACGCACTTTCAGATCAAAGCCTTTCGGTAGACCAATGCCCAAATGAGCAATCGGTAGCGGCAAGTACCCAAAATCAATTCCGGCAAGACCGGAGAAGGTAGAACCGGGCACGGCCGGCCGGGTGGTAAACTGCGGCGCAACATCGGGGCCGAAAAAAGTTGGCACTGAACCTTTTCCGTTGCTGGGCACCGCTTGCCCGTTCACATCGCGCGTGAGCAGCAAGTTTGTGAGTTTGGTGTTATCTACTTCAAAAAGTTTTTCGCTGCTGGGTATCATCACCGGGTTTACGGTAATGGTAAGATCAAAACCAGGGAACTTATGCACCTTGGCCGTGTTGTACCAGCCTTGGTTAAGGCCTGCACCCCATGCGGCCGCAAAGGGTTGAATATAGCCTTCGGTGATCAGGCGGGCATCATTTACAGATCCCTTCACAAACTGATCAATTTCAAATTGCGAAAACGCAAGGCCGGAAAGCAGCAGGAATGAAAAAAGTAGTGCGTGCTTCATGGATCTGAGGTTAAATTAAGATTCAATAATACAAAAAAAACCAGCTTGCACGACACCCGGTTATCGAACGGCACGCTTGTATGCGTAGTAGATACCCGCCGCCACAACAAAAACGAAGGTTACGGTAAGAACACCAAACTTAAGAAGTGCAAAAAAGGCCGTCAACCCGGTAACCACCGCATCGGGCGAAGCCAGCAAGGTGTGCAGCAAACCTAGATTTTCAACTGCATCGAAACCGCCCGCCCACCATACGCCACGCGCAAAGCGGCGGGCCCACACCTGCACGTGCGGATGATCGCCCAAGGCGATTGCCCGACACGCAAAGTAAAAGGGCAGCGGATACAGCAGCAGAAAAATAAAATCCAGATATACACTCCGCCTGGCCTGCGAAAGCAGGCCACTCTCCTCCCATTGACTCAGCCACTCGGTTGCACCCGCCGGTGTGCGCGCAAACTCAAACGCCACGATCTCGGCAGACGTAAGCGGCCGAACCTGCTGCTCCATTATTGTCTTCCATGCCCACGTTACCCCGAGCGCGCAGACAAAAGCCAACCATGCGGTGCGAAGCGTCATCAATTGAGCGTGTTTTTATTTTAATTTTGCGCCGCATACAAAGTATGGATTTAAAAGAGATTTTTTCGGTTACGCTGATTTTATTTTCGGTGATTGATATCATCGGCTCGGTTCCCTTTATCATTCTCATCAAAAAAAGAGAGGGCCGCATTCACGCTGAAAAAGCGACCCTCATTTCCGCCGTATTGATGGTGGGATTTCTTTTCCTCGGGCTTTCTATTTTGAAGCTTTTTGGTTTGGATGTTTCTTCGTTTGCGGTAGCTGGCTCTATCGTAATCTTTATTGTTGCGATGGAGATGATTTTAGGGATCACGCTGATCAAAGATGACCCGGAGGCGAAAGGCACCGGCTCCATCGTACCGCTCGCCTTTCCGTTAATTGCCGGCGCGGGCACACTTACTACCATTCTTTCGCTGCGGGCGGTGTACAGCGAAATCAACGTGCTGATTGGTATTCTGGTGAATTTAGTGTTTGTGTATTGGGTGTTGCGCTCGGCTTCGTGGCTCGAGCGTGTGATCGGTAAATCGGGATTTGCTGTTTTGCGCAGGGTATTCGGTGTAATCTTGTTGGCCATTGCTGTAAAGATTTTTAAAACGAATGCGTTCCCCGCATGATTCGCATCTACACTGACGGTGCCGCCCAGGGTAATCCCGGCCCGGGGGGCTACGGGGTAATCTTGCGATTTAACGAACACGAAAAAGAACTTTCTGAAGGATTCCGGCTCACTACCAATAACCGCATGGAGTTGCTCGCGGTAATTGTGGCTTTGGAATCCATCAAAAAAGCGGGGCTGCCGATCTCGATCTACTCGGATAGCAAGTACGTGATTGATGCCATTGAAAAAGGTTGGTTATGGGGGTGGCAAAAGAAAAACTTCAAAGACAAAGCCAACGCTGATTTGTGGCTACGCTATATCCCGCTTCACCACAAGTTAAAGCCGCGGTTTCATTGGGTGCGTGGCCATGCCGGCCATTCCGAAAATGAACGCTGCGATGCGCTGGCCGTAGCGGCGGCGCAGGGCAACAACTTAAACATTGATCACGCTTACGAAGAACTCAAGCGTTGAGCGTTCGTTCGGTCTCCACAAAACGCACACCCAGCATTTCCAACTCGCGGAGCATAGGCGTGTACACTGCCTGATGCACCGGCACCACCACACCCCGCGCATGAAGCGCCCCGGTGATCAGCAATTTCGCGGCGATAGCGAGGGGCCAGCCTACGGTTTTTGCCATTGCGGTTTCATGGGCATCACCGGTTAAGCTAAATGAAGACTCAATCTCCAGCACATGGGTGTTTTTGTGGGCCTTGAAGCGGTGCCACATCACCACCAGGTCGCGGTGATTGGGTTGCAGCGCCCAACACTTACTTAAAATGTGTTCGGTAATTTGGGCAGGGGTTCCATCGCCTCGTCCAATGGGCTCGGAACTAAAAAACCCGGCCCAGCGCAGGCGCTCCAACTCCGCACCGGTGGCACTCACGCGGGCCGTTCGGCCCACACGCTCGGCAAGTGGTTCAGCGCCCGCCTTAACAAAACGCTCGAGAAACTGTGCATGGGTAAGGTCACGCACCTGTTCCATCAGGTAGGTATCATCGGTGCAGCCCAACTGTACCAACACATTCCACGCTGCGCAGAATCCCTGAAAGCGTAAGGTACCGCGAATCATCGTGTTGATGTTTTGCAAACCATACACATCGGCATACTGCAGCGAATCGCGGTTGGCGTATCCGTCCAACTGGCCAATTCCGGGTACATCAATTGGCGTTGTACGTTCGAAAAGCTGGTGATACGGAATGTATTTGGGTTTGCCGTCTTCGCGATATTTGGCCGTGCCCTGCCCTGCTACCACTACATTGCGGGGATTCCACGTAAACCGGTAGCTCCACGGATTATCCGGATCGCTGGCAGGATCAATCAACCCACCGGTGAATGACTCAAACGAAGTAATGTTGAACTCATTGGCTGTAAGCCGATGAATGATCGCCATAGCGCTCATGTGGTCAATACCCGGATCCAGGCCGCACTCATTCAAAAACAACAGGCCACTGGCTTTCGCCTGATCGTGCAGGGCCTGCATGGCAGGCGCCACGTAACTGGCGGTAAGCAGGTGCTTGCCAAGAGCGAGACAAACGGCCGCTACTTTAGGATGGAACGCCGCTGGCAATAGGGAGATTACCACATCTGCCGAGGCGATTACCACTTTGGCATTGGCTTCATCATCCATATTGAAGTAAACCGCCCGCCCGTGCGGAGCCTGTGCTACGCGCTGCCGGGCGAGGTTTTCGTCTAAGTCGCCAACAACAACTGTCCACCTGCGGGTTGCGCCTTCGCGCAGCAGGTAGGAAATGAGTGCAGACGAAGAACGGCCAGCACCCAGCACCAGGATGTTTGGGTATTGCATGAGCAGCAAAAATAGCACGGCGGGTGGTGAAAAAGTCGGCAGCGTTCGTTAACTTTCTTCCATCCCGCAAAGGAAAAATTCAAGTAATCGCCAAACGTGGCGCCTCAGCACGCTGTTGGCGCACGGAAATTGACAGGGTACCAGACGCATAAATGCAAAGCCATGAAAACATTTACTTTTTTCGATCACCTCGAAGACCTTGATACCGAATCAAAATACCTTGTTCACAAAGCAAAAGAGGCTACTCAACACGCGTATGCACCGTACAGCAAATTTCACGTGGGGGCAGCGTTGATGCTGGAAGACGGTACGGTGGTGGTGGGTGCTAATCAGGAAAACGCTTCGTACCCCCTGTGCATGTGTGCCGAACGCGTGGCGCTGTACACGGCGGCCATACAACACCACGGAAAACGAATCACCAAAATGGCCGTAGCCGCACACAAAAAAAGTCATAAAGAATTGGCCGAGGCCACCAGTTGCGGCGCCTGCCGCCAGGTATTGTTGGAATTTGAGCACCGCCAAAAAACACCCATCGAATCCATCATGTTAGGCCCTGATTTAAAGTGGGTTAAGTGCTCTTCGGCCACCTCGTTGCTACCGCTGGATTTTAACCAGGACCACCTGGACACAGAAAGATAATTGCTGCCGAACAGGCGATTTGTAGCGAAATTCTTAATTTCTCCGCCCTTTTGTTGACTTCCGGGCACATTACACACATGTAATGTTTCCGCCAGAATGCGCTAATGCCGGGTTTGGCCGTGCAGTACATTTGTTGGCTTGTTGGCAAACGGGGGATTAGAGGCTTTAATCAATTACATACGTGTTGCAGGAACTGGAAATTGCTGATTTAAAGAAAGTAACCGAACTCATCCACCAGCGGTATGGCTACGACTTTCGCAATTATGCCATGTCGTCTTTCAAACGCAGAATCAGCCGCATTCTTGAACTGAAATCGCTTACGCTGGATGGATTACTTAAAAAAATCTCGGAGCAGCCGGGGTTTATCAATGAGTTTCTGGATGAGCTCACAGTAAACGTCACTGAAATGTTTCGCGACCCCGGGTTCTGGCGGGTGCTGCGCGATGAAATTATTCCCACCATTCGGTTAAACCACAGACAGTTTAAAATCTGGCATGCAGGCTGCAGCTCGGGCGAAGAAGTGTTATCGATGACGATCCTGCTCAGTGAGATGGGTATTTTGGATGATGTAACAATCATCGCCACAGATCTGGATACCACCATCATCGAACGTGCAAAAACCATGTCGGTGCCCATCAAGAACCTGGAGCTAAACGAAAAGAATTACATCCGCTACGAAGGCCCAAAGGCGCTGAAATCGTATTACAAAGAAGAGAATGGCCGCGCGGTGTTCAACCGGGATTTATTTAGAAACGTCACGTTTCGCAGGCATGATTTAGTGGTGGGTGAAATCTTCAACAAGTTTGATTTGATTTTATGCCGCAACGTGATGATTTATTTTAACCAGACGTTGCAAAACGATGTGCTGAAGAAGTTTCACGAAAGTTTGTTCAAGTTCGGTTACCTGGCGATCGGTTCTAAGGAGTCGCTCATCTGGTGCGAAATCGCCAACAAATTTATTGTGGTGAACAACGAAGAGAAGGTGTACAAAAAGATTAAGGACTAAGGAAGCCCGGCTGCATGAGCAGATTCAATTTAAATAACAGCTACAAAGCCGTTGTTATTGGTGGTTCGGCAGGGAGCTTTCAGGGCATCGTAAAAATCCTGGCGCAGTTACCAAAAGGGTTTCCGCTGCCGATTATCATGGCGCTGCATCGCTTAAAGCATGTGCGCAATGGATTTGTAGAAGCGTTATCGATAAAAAGTGTAGTACAAGTGGTTGAACCCTACGATAAGGAACCGATTAAAAAAGGCGGAGTTTATTTGGCTCCGTCCAACTACCATTTGTCGGTGGAGTTGGGCAATCACTTCTCGTTGTCTACCGAAGAAATGATCAACAATTCGCGCCCGGCGATAGATATCACATTAGGTACTGCGGCCTACGTGTATAAGGATAAGCTAATTGGTATTTTGCTGAGCGGCGCAAATAAAGACGGTGGTCTGGGAATGAAATACATTAAAGACCGCGGTGGCCTTACCATTGTGCAAGAGCCCACGGAGTGCATGATTGACACCATGCCAAAAGCAGCCTTGAGCGCCACCCAAATCGACCATGTGTTGCGGGTAGATGAAATCATTCAGTTTTTCAAAGAACTCGATAAAGTATATAAGAGCTAAGTGATTCGAATCATGAAGAAACAAATCGCAGCGTGGCTGCAAAATCATTCAAAGGTAAGCCTCGCGCTTGGGTTGATGTACCTGGTAGGTTTCCTGGGTTCCGCCTATCAACTAGTTGTGCTTCCGGGCCAACTTTCTTTATCGGGGTTGCCGGGCGAACAGGTAGTAGCGTTGTCGGCCCCATTGCTGGTCACCATCGGGGTTACGCTACTGATCGGAATTTTAGCATTGTACCTCGTCATCACCTCCAAGAAAGAAATTGTTGTGTACTTGGAGCGTAACCAAAGTACCGAAACACAAAAGACGGATACTGAAACAGGCAGTGCAGACGTAAGCAGTGTAATTAAAACCATTCAGCAACAAAAGCACGAGGTGGCCAACCACGCGCTAAGTGCACTGTGCCAATGGCTGCAGGCGGGGCAAGGTGCGTATTATACCGTAGATGCCAGCGCCCAACGGGTGCGCCTGGCCCACGCGTTTGCATTTGCACCGGAAGATGAACGCGCTACCGAATTTCAATTGGGCGAAGGTCTTATTGGGCAGGCAGGTGCCAGCGGCCAGAATCTGTATCTGGATGAGATTCCAGAAGGGTACATCCGCATCGTGAGCGGGCTGGGCAGTTCATCGCCTCGGTACGTCTTTATTTTCTGTGTAAAGAAAGCGCAGCAGGTATGCGGTGTGTATGAGGTAGCCACTTTCGCACCCATCTCCGCTCAACAAAAACAAAACCTCGAACAAATTGCCACAGCTGTTGGAACTCTGATCTAACCGAGTATGCTACGAAACATTAAAATCAGCGCAAAGATTACCGCCCTGGTGTTGGGGTTAACGGTATTGGCCATTCTGGCCATTAGCTTGTTTACCTTTCAGGTTAATCTTCAGTCCATTCAGGACAAATACCAACAACAGCTCGCGGTAGTAGCGGATGCCCGCACAGCACAGGTAAACGCAGCCCTACAGACGCACGAAACCCAAATTCAGCTCTTGCAGTCTGCGTTGGGTGTGATCCCGGTTGATTCACTTGCCGCTGCCCTACCGCGATTTAAAGCACAACTGCAGATAAGCGATATTTTGTTGGTAGACCGAAAAGGAAACATTCAGCAATCTACCAATGACAGCCTCACGGTAGGTGGCGTTTTGGTTGACCCGGATGGTACGTTTTACGATGCCGCCGTGCGCCAACCATCGGTTAGCACGGCTAAAAAAGTGGGAACGCGCTACACCGCATTTGCCGGAGGCGCCTTTGGCGAGCAGATACTGTTGATCCCGTTAGACCTGACAGCACTCTTTGCCAGTGTAAGTGCCGAAGATGGCCTGGGTGCAAGCGGGGAAATCTGGATCGCAAAACAAGACCCCATCACCAAAAAAATTATCCAAATGGGTTCGTTACGCTCTGCGCCCAACGCCGCCCAAAAAATTCTTGCTGTAGAATCGCCTGCGGCCCAACCCGTGCTGTGGGCATTGGAGGGTAAAGGCGAATCCGGTGTGACTACCGATTACCGTAACGAAGAAGTGCTGGCTGCGTGGCGCAAAGTGCCCGCTACCGGTTGGGCCTTGGTCGCCAAGATCGATCAAAAAGAAATTCAAGGGCAGCGTGCAGCATTATCTGGAATTTATTGGGGTGCGGGCATCGCCATTGCACTTACGGCAATCGCATTCGCGATGTTCTTTGCACGTTCGCTTACCGAACCGTTAAATAACACCCGTACCATTCTTGATATGGTAGCTCGCGGCGAGTTACCCGAACAATCCACTTACGAACGGGCTGATGAGTTTGGGTTAATGACGCGAAAGGTAGATCAGCTGGTACAAACGCTGAAGTCGAGCGCGGACTTCGCCAAAAAAGTGGGCGAGGGAAAATTTGATACAGCGTTTCAGCCCGCCAGCGAAAACGATACCCTCGGCCTGGCATTGCTGAACATGCGCGCCAACCTGGTAGAAAACGAACGCAGAGACACCGAACGCAACTGGATTGTGCGCGGAGTGGCGCAAATTGGCGAAATCCTGCGCATGCACGACACCCTGGACGCCATGGGCGAAGAAGTGGTGCAGGTAATCATTGAAAAAATCGGTGCCGTGCAAGGTGCGTTTTACGTGGTGAACGATGACGAAGGCGAGCGCCTGATTGAAATGCGCAGCAGCTACGCGTATAATCGTAAAAAATACCTGAAGAAAACATTCCGTTTTGCAGAGGGCCTCGTGGGGCAAGCCGCCATTGAACAAGATACGGTGATGCGTACGGAAATTCCGGATGATTACGTTACCCTGACCTCTGGCTTGTTGGGGGAACAAAAGCCGGGTTGTATTCTAATTGTACCGTTAATCACCAACGAAGAGGTGTTTGGTGTATTGGAGTTTGCCGGTATTCAGCGCTTTAATCCATCGCAAGTAAAATTTGTGCAGGAGTTAAGCGTAATTCTGGCTCGCACAATTTTCAATATCAAAGTAAACGAGCGCACACGCAGGCTATTGGCCGAATCGCAAGCGATGAGCAACGAGTTGAAGGAGAAACAGGAAGTGCTGCGCCAGAATGCCGAGGAGATGCAAGCCACGCAAGAAGAGTTGCAACGCACCAACCAGCGGCTGGAAGATCAAATCGAGGAAGTAAATCGTACCCAGAAACGGTTACAATTACTGCTGGAGAATGCCTCCGAGGTAATCACCATTTACGAAGAAAACGGAAACATCCGGTACAGCTCCCCTTCCGTGTATTCTATTTTAGGATACCGCGCAGCAGAACTGCAAGGCAAGAGCGACCGCGATCTGGTGCACCCGGACTATCGCGAAGTGTACGACCGGATGTTTGAGCAACTGGCAGCGGCGCCCGCTGAAAAAGTTACCGTGCAGTACGAATATCGCGCCAAAAATGGCAGCTACGTTTGGATTGAATCCACCGGCACAAACAACATGAATAACCCTGCGATTCACGGGTACATCGTTAACTCGCGCGATATTACCGAACGCAGACGTGCCGAGCAGGAGCAACGCATGCGTTCGAAAATGCAAGCCTTGTCGGAGAACTCGCTCGACCTGATTGCACGCCTCGAAAATGAAGCCATCTCCTACATTAATCCGGTGATCGAAAACTTTACCGGCAAAAAGCCAGACAATTATCTGGGCAGAAAAGTGAAGGAGGCAGATTTAAATCAAGCCATTCTGGAACAGTGGATTAACATTGTAGAGCAGGTAAATTCCACGAACGACAAAGTCTCGCTGGAAATGGATTTCCCAACCGAAGAAGGCAACAAAATCATGCAGGTAAATGCCATTCCGGAGTTTGATGAAAACGAACACCTGGAATCCGTGCTGGTGGTATCGCACGACATCACCGAACGAAAATTGATTGAGTTAGAAATCCAAAATAAAAACAAGAAAATTAACGACTCCATCAATTACGCGAAGCGCATTCAAAACGCGATTATGCCCAACACCCGGTTGATTAATCGCGCCCTGAATGACTCGTTTATTCTCTACAAGCCCCGCGATGTGGTAAGCGGTGATTTCCCCTGGTTTGTGCAGATGAAAAATGAAATCTTCATTGCTGCCGTGGATTGTACCGGCCACGGTGTACCGGGGGCATTGCTTTCGTTGATCGGCTACTTCTTGCTGAACGACATCGTTCGGAGCCGCAAAGTAACCGACCCCGGCAAAATATTGGATCTGCTGGACGAAGGAGTAACCACCACCCTGCGGCAGGACCAAGACGATTCTGCCACCAAAGACGGTATGGATATCGCCTTGTGCCGCATCAATTTAGATACAAACGAGGTAGCGTATGCGGGCGCACACCGGCCACTGTATTTTATCCGTAATGGCGAGATGGACGAAGTAAAGGGCAACAAATTCCCGATTGGCGGGGGTATATTCAAGAACCAAACCAACTTTACTACCCATACCTTGCCGATGAAAAAAGGCGACAGCATTTACTTCAGCTCCGATGGTTTCCCCGATCAATTTGGTGGTCCGGAGGGAAGAAAACTCGGGCCGAAGCGCGTACGGGAAATAATCCAGCAGGTGCACAGTGGAACCATGAAAGAAGCCATGCAGGTGTTTGACCAAGAGTGGGAAGGTTGGCGCGGAGCGCACAAACAGACAGACGATGTACTCCTGATCGGTATTAAATTTTAAATCAGATAAACACTAATTGAAAACAAAACCTCTAAATTCGAAACTCTAATCGTAAACACATGAATTTCATTTACGACCTGCATCGGTCCATGCTAGAACAAAAACTGATCTTGGTGTACCAGGGTGATTTCACTCAGGAAACCACGAAGTCCATTTTGGCTATGGCCGAACGAAACCTGGATGCTTCCGGTGAAGATTCCAGCATTAAACGTAAAGTTTTTAACGTGATGGTGGAAGCACTGCAAAACATTGTGAAGCACAGCAGCGAAACCGGGTTGAAAGCGGGCAGTTTGATCAGCCAGGCAGCCATCTTCATGATCTCCAAGCAAGAAGATCGCTACAGCATCCTTACCGGCAACCCCATTCCGAAGGATAAAGTGGCGGGGCTTACCAACACGCTGAACGACTTGAATTCAAAAGACAAAGACGGGCTGAAGGAACTGTACAAGGAAATCATAAAAAACACCCAAATCTCGGAAAAAGGCGGAGCCGGTCTTGGCTTTGTAGACATGGCCCGCAAATCAGGCGAGAAACTTGAGTTTTCATTCAACAGCATGGACGACACGTACGACTTCTTCTGTCTGCGTGTAAACATTCCACGCGAAAAAGAATAATCCACCATCACATCAAAAAACATTCATAGTTATGGACATCTTAAAACTGGAAGGAACGGAAGATACGCCTAAAATTATTTTGGATAAGGGCAACGGCATTTTCGAAATCTCGGGGCGCTCACTGCCCGAAGACTCGGCCGAATTTTACCGCCCCGTGCTGGAATGGATCGGCCAGTATGCCGGCAACCCGAATCCCACAACCGAATTCGTTTTTAAGCTGGAGTATTTTAACACCGCTTCGTCTAAACTGATTCTTGACGTACTGTCTGCGCTGGAGGATATCAAAGGCATGAAAATTCTTTGGTATTTCCACGAAGACGATGAAGATATGGAAGAAGCAGGCGAAGAATTTTCTGAGTTGGTTGAAATCCCGTTCGAATTCAAAACCTACTAAACCATCTGCCCCCGGCAACAAATCGTACGCCAGCATGCCCTGCTTCGTACGATTTTTAATTTATTGACTTATGAGTGAAGAAATTCTAAAAGCCCTTACGCAGTTGTTTGCCATCATCACCAAACAGGATGGTGGTGTAACAGAAAACGAGCGGCAGTTCGTGATCACGTTTTTCCAGACAGAACTGGACCGGGCCACCATACAAGAGTATCTTGACTTATACGATAATTTTTCCGGCTACAACAAGCAGGGGGGCGAAGACGAGAAGAACAAACTTACCTCGGTAAAAGACTCGGTAAAAACGTTAGGCATTTGCAAAAAAATCAACAAAACGCTTGCTCAAAAACAAAAAGCGGTAGTGTTGATCAAGCTGTTGGAATTGGTGGGGTCGGACAAGAACTTCACTGCGCAACGCATGGAAATCATCAACACCGTGTCCACGGTGTTTAACATTGTACAAGAGGAATACAAGCTGATTGAGACCTTTGTTGTTACGCAGAAGATTCAAGACCTGAATTTTGCTGATATTTTAATTGTGGATCACCAGCAGGAAAAATCTGCTGAGCTTCAAAAACACCACCACGGCCACATTGACGGGGCGATGGTGTTTATGCGGGTGCGCAGCGTAGAAATGTATTTTGTAAAATACCTGGGCACCGATTCCAATGTGTTGAACGGCTTTGCCATGCAGCCCAACCGGGTGTATTTGTTCTCGCATGGCAGCACCATTAAAACACAAGAAGGCGATGCCTTGTATTACAGCGACATCGTTGGCCATTTCAATGAAGACATCAAGACCACCAAGCTCTCTTTCAATGCCAACATTGAAGAGTTTAGGTTTCCCAATGGCGCGGTAGGTTTGCGCAATGTGGTGATTAGCGAGGGGCCTGGAAAACTTCTGGGGATCATGGGGGCCAGCGGGGCGGGCAAGACCACCCTGCTGAATGTACTGGCCGGCCTGGAAAAACCCAGCAAGGGCGCGTTACTCATCAACGGCTTTGATATTCATAATCAAAAAGAAAAAGTTCAAGGTGTGATTGGGTACGTCTCGCAAGACGACCTGCTGATTGAAGAACTTACCGTTTACGAAAACCTGTATTACAACGCAAAGCTTTGCTTCGCCCATTTCTCTGAGGCGGAAATTCATGCCCGCGTGATGTCGGTGCTTGAAAACCTGGGGTTGGACCAGCGCAAAGATCTGAAAGTAGGAAACCCGTTAGAGAAAACGATCAGCGGCGGCCAACGCAAACGCCTCAACATCGCGTTGGAGTTGATTCGGGAACCCGCCGTGCTGTTTTTGGATGAACCTACTTCGGGGTTGAGTTCGCGCGACTCTGAAAATGTGATCGACTTACTGAAAGAATTATCACTAAAGGGGAAGTTAATTTTTGTGGTGATCCACCAACCCTCGTCCGACATCTACAAGATGTTCGACAAGATGATCATCATGGACACCGGCGGTTACCCCGCCTATTATGGCCCGCCCGTAGAGGCCATTACTTATTTTAAGAAAGCCACCCTGCAGGTAGATAGTAACCGCGGCCAGTGCGAAACGTGCGGTAATGTAAACCCCGAACAAATCTTCAATATCATTGAAGCCCAGGTGGTAGATGAATACGGCCAGCCCACGAACAAACGCAAGGTTACTCCGCCGCAGTGGTACGATATGTACACGCAGCGCTTCCGGCTTAACCGTATTGAAGATGTAAACGAAGAGCCGCCCAAGACACTGAACATTCCGGGTAAGTTGAAGCAGACAATCATTTTTTCTACCCGCGACTTCTTTTCCAAAATCAGCAACAAGCAGTATTTGCTCATTAACTTCCTGGAGGCACCGGTGCTGGCACTTATTCTTGCCTTCATCATCAAATACAAAAGTGCACCCGGTGGTAAAGAATACATCTTCCGGTTTAACGAGAACTTTCCTGCGTTTTTGTTGATGTCGATTATTGTGGCGCTGTTCATGGGCCTCACCGTAAGTGCCGAAGAAATCATTCGCGACCGGAAAATTCTAAAGCGCGAGTCGTTTCTGAACTTAAGCTGGAACAGCTACCTGCTATCAAAACTGGTCATTCTGTTTTCGCTCTCGGCATTGCAAACACTCTCGTATGTCATCATCGGCAACCTGATTCTTGAGGTGAAGGGCATGAACCTGGCCTTCTGGCTGATTTTGTTCTCCACCTCCTGCCTGGCCAATGTGTTGGGGTTGAACATCTCCTCCGCATTCCGCAGCGCGGTTACCGTGTACGTGATGATCCCGCTGCTGCTGATCCCACAGATGATTCTGAGCGGGTTGTTATTCAGCTTCGATAAGTTGAATAGTATCATCAGCACCAAAGGCAAGGTTCCGATTGTGGCAGATTTTATGGCTTCGCGATGGGCCTACGAGGCCATGGCCGTGCACCAGTTTACCAATAATGATTATGAAGCCCCGTTTTACGAGTATGAGCGGGAACAATCAAAAGCCGATTTCAAGGCCGGCAATCTGGCCGATGAATTGAAACGCCGCAACCGCCAGGTGCTGGACAACCTGCCCCCGGAGAACGACTCCATCAAAGCGCAACTACAAGCAAACCTAAAACTGATTGAGCGCGAACTGGCAAAAGAACCCTTCCGGGAAGGCCTTGAAAAAATTAATCTAACTACCGCGTTTACCCTTAATCGTTACACCGAGGCGGTGGGCAAACAGTTAGAGACCTATTTTGATAACTACCGCAAGTTCTACCAGAAAAAATACAACGACAACGTAGCGTTGATGGAAAAGAAAATGGCGTTTTACGAGAAAAACGGGTTTTCCATAAACAAGGCAAAAAACACCTATTACAACGAAGATCTGGCCGACCTGGTGAAAAACGTGTTGGTAAAAGAACGGACGCTGGAGTACAAAGGCGAACTGATCCAGCAAATCGACCCTGTTTTTCAAACGCCCCGGCCCGACCACCTGGCCGACTACCGCACCGCGTTCTTCCTACCGGAAAAAAACCTGTTGGGCGCTACCGTAAGCACGTTTTGGTTCAATACGCTGGTAATCTGGGTCATGACCGCGTTTTTGTATCTCGCCTTGTATTTTGAGTGGCTGCGCAAGCTGGTGGACTCGTTTGGAAGCGTGAATTTGCCCAAAAGGAAGTAACCCATGTAAGGTTTTAGACCAGATAAAGGTCTATTTTTAGTTTGAATTGATACTTTTGTAATCCTTAATTGACGGATATGAAGCACCTTTTAGCACTTTCAGTTCTCGCCCTAGTCATCGGGAGCTGCGGGCCAAAAAAGCCAGACGATCAAGCATTTTTGCAGTCGTTGGATTCGGCACAGGCGCAAGGCCCAACAATCGATGAGGAAGTCATCAACTCCATTCTTCAGCAAATTCCAAGCCCGCTGGAGATTTCCGTGCTGTTAAAGGAATCCGGCACGAAGTACAACTTCGGGCTGCTGAACTCGCCCGACAATATCTCCCGGTACAATTCCAATTACCAGAAGGCGCTCAATTTGGGCATCTATGGTACTGATTTGGGATACACCAACATCTACGAACAGAACAATGATGGCATTAAGTACCTCACCAGTATCAAATCGTTAGCCGATGATTTGAGCATCGGGCAGTTTTTTGACATCGAAACCATTGGCCGGCTGGCTACGAACAGCAAAAACCTCGACTCACTGCTGCTCATCACCACCCAAAACTTCAATAACATCAATCACTATCTGCAAACCCAAAGCCGGGCCAATTTAAGCGTGCTCCTTCTCACGGGGGGCTGGCTGGAAGCGATGCAGATTACCTGCCAAGTGGCGGCAAAAGACCCCAAAAACAAAGAGTTGACCGAAAAAATAGGGGAACAGAAAATCATTTTAGAGCAAATCGTACTTTTGCTGTCGTTTTACAAAGGGGATGAGAATATGGCATCTTTATTGAAAGACATGGAAGAGTTAAAGGCTGCGTTCGATAAAATTAACATTACCTATACCTACAAAGAATCAACCATGGAGATTGTAAACGGGGTAGCCGTAATTAAAGATAACAGCACCACTACCATTGATATTACCGAAGCCGATGTTAAAAACATCAGCACCATTACCAGTAACATCAGAACAAAAATTATTGGATAAATACGTAAGAAGAGCAACTGTATGAAAAAAGTCGTTTTATTTTTCGCTGTTTTTTTGGTCTGTAGCTTTACGGTTTCGCCATTATCAGGACAGTGCGACTCCGAAAATTTAAGTAACACCTGCATCCCGAAACTGGCCGATGGATTTAACTTCCTGAAGAGCTACAAAGTAGATGGCGAGGGCGGTGCCAAAGAGAAAGTAGAATACAGCTACGTATTCACAAAAGGCACCCAATACATGATTAACCTCTGCGCGCCCGGCAAAGATGCCGATGGCATTGTGGTGAGTTTGTTTGATTCAAACCGGAATAAAGTTGCTTCAAGCAAATTCAACAACCAGTTTTTAACGGCCATTGCTTATCCCTGCAACGCTACCGGCATCTATTACATTCAGTACACCTTCGATGGTTCTACTGCAAAATGTGGCGGCAGTGCGTTGGGCTTCAAGCGCTAAGCAGCCATAACCATTACATGTAAAAACCCCTGCCCCGCGGGGGTTTTTGTTTTATGAAACTACAGTCAATTGAGTTTCCGTTTCAGGCACGCTACGTGCAGTCTGCGGCAGTGAGTGCCGCCACGCCCGAAGTTTGGTTTGTGCTGCACGGGTATGGCCAGTTGGCCACTTACTTTCACAAAAAATTCAATGCACTCACCGAACGAAATTGTGTGGTGGTGGCGCCTGAAGGATTAAGCCGGTTTTACCTGGAAGATGTGCAACACCGCGCCAGCGGCCAGCCCAGCCGCGTGGGTGCAAGTTGGATGACTCGCGAAGAGCGGCTCACCGACATCCAAAACTACTTGACCTACCTCACGGCAGTTTATCGCGCCGTAATCCCTTCGGATTTCGCAGGAAAAATCTCGGTGCTCGGATTCTCGCAAGGGGCAGCCACCGCTGCCCGGTGGGCGGTGAACAACCAAATTCCCTTTCATCGCCTTATTCTTTGGGCGGGCATTTTTCCTGATGATCTCAATTTTGAAGCCGCCCACGCGGTGTTAGCGCGTAAGCAAACAATCATGGTGCGTGGCACCTCCGACCCTTTGATTACCCCCGAGCGACTGGCACAATCACAAAAAATACTCGACCAACTAAAAATTCAACCAACAGAACTTTTGTTTGACGGTGGCCATGAAATCAACGCCCCAGTATTGCAAAAACTCATGGCGAATACTATTCACTAACAACCCGTTAGCGCCTATTCTTGCTTAATCTTCCAGTAAAGAATTCCAAGGGGATACAGTAACAGGATCATCAGTACGTTTGCAACCGAGGAGTTGACCACATTGTAAAAGTACTGTTCCGGATGATGTTGAGCGTCTACTTTTGCTTGGTCAAAAACTTCGTGGGGTAAATTTCTACGATCGCGTCGCTCGTTTATTTGCTCTATTTGAGCTTTGCCACGGGCATATCGAAACTGATCATCATACCACGTATTGAATGCGTATTGAGATACGTTAAATATAATCGATGAAAAGGTAACTATGCCAATTAACGTTACCAAGGTAATCTTATGAGACAACCTAGGTACCTCAAAATAAGTGCGACAGGCAAACACTAAAAACGTCAGGAACCACCCGAATTTCACACCTTGCAATAGGTTCCAATGGGTTGGTATTAACCTGAAAACATAGAAAATCAGAAATAAGCCAAAATGCCCAAGTCCTAATAGAAGTCCTCTCGAAATCATAATTGGAGTAGTTTAACAACCTAATTATTTACAAGTTCAGTAGGGTTAAGCGAGTTCGGTTAGCTAAAAAAAACAACGATTATTCTAAAAAACGTTTATTTCATTATCTGACTACCACTCTCAATGTGTAGAACTCAACCCAAAATCGACATAAATCGCATCAAACCAAACTTAAAATACTTAAGCCCCACGCGGGTTAATGCGTAACTGATCGCTCGTTTTTGCGATTCACTAACAACCCCTTAGTGCCTATTCCTGCCTGATCTTCCAGTAAAAAATTCCGAATAGATATACGAATAAAACCACGATGATATTGAATACTGATGTGTGCACAATCCGTTGGAGATACATCTTTGGATGGTAATCTGCATCGACCTTCGCTCTATCAAAAACTTCATGCGGTAGGTTTCTCCGGTCGCGCCTTGCATTAATCTGTTCTATTTCGTTGCGCGCTCTTTCGTACCTTATTTGGTCATCGTAAAAATTATTAAAATAAAAGTCAAATCCGGTACAAACAACGGTTGAAAGCGTAACGATAGCTAACAAACTTAGAATATTCGTGCTATGGGAAAGTTTCGGTACTTCAAAAAACGAACGGAGAAAGGTTACGCTGAAAACAAAAAACCAAATTATTTTTATGACCGCTAATTTCAGGCTATGTTCCGGAAACAAACCAAAAACATAAAAAAGGAGGAACAAGGCTATATGCCCACAGCTCAGTAAGAATGCTTTCGAAATCATAGTAGCATTTTTTGATCTACTACCACTCTCCAATGTTCAGAACTCAACCTAAATTCGACATTAATCGCATCAAACCAAAATTAAAATACTCAAGCCCCACGCGGGTTAATGCGTAACTAATCGCTCGTTTTTGCAACCACCGTGGCTGAAGCCTGCGCCAACGGGAGCACGAGAATGTCTGCCAAGACTACATGTGCCGGGCGGGTAACCACAAAAAGAATAAGTTCAGCAATGTCTTGGCCGGTAAGTGGCGTAAGCCCCTGGTACACTTTATCGGCTCGCTGGATGTCGCCTTTAAATCGCACTAAAGAAAACTCGGTTTCTACCATACCGGGATGAATGCCGGTAACTTTTATCCCGTAAGGATTTAAGTCCAGGCGCATGGAATCGGTTAATGCATCCACGGCCGACTTGCTTGCGCAATACACATTTCCGTTGGGGTACGTCTGTTTGCCCGCGATAGAACCCAGATTAACAATGTGCCCACGCTTGCGCGCTACCATACCGGGGATGACTTCGTGCGAAACGTAGAGTAATCCTTTTACATTGATGTCGATCATCGCATCCCAATCGGAGATTTTTCCGGTTTGAATGGGATCCAGTCCGTGCGCATTACCCGCGTTGTTAATGAGCACGTCAATCGATTGCCACGCTGTGGGTAATGAGCGAATGGCCGCGGCTACGTCTTGCTGATTGCGGACATCGAACGACAGCAGCATCACATCCGTAAATGGCTCAAGTTCCGCCTTAAGCTGTTCAAGGCGCTCGGTGCGCCTGCCGCAGATAATCACACGAAAGTGTGCCTTAGCCGCTGTGCGGGCCGTTGCCTCGCCAATGCCGGAAGTAGCCCCGGTAATGAGCATAATGGGTGCAGCCATACTATTGAAAAATAAAATAGACAGAAATGGTGTTGGTGTTCAGCCTGCGAATGGGTTCGGAGAACGGGCTGGGAGAGGACCCAAGCATGTTCGAGATGCCGCGCGAAAACCGAATCTCTTGCGAGAACTTGAACAACGGGAAATAGAAATCGAAACCCAGGCCGGCATCAAGGCTTAGATTCTGCTTGCGGATATCCAGCCCGGTAGCCCCGCTTTGTGCATCGTTTTTGCCCGATAACTCAAAGGCTGGGGTTACGCCGCCTATCATGTACATCCGCACATTGCCTCTCCGGGCAGACTTGTACTTAAGCAGCAGCGGAAACTCCATGAGCGTGGTTTCTACGAGTTGTTCTTTTACCGTTCGGTTGGTGTAGCGGTATTCTACGCGGTGGTTATAAAAACCGGCTTTGGGCATCAGGCGCAAATCCAAATCCGAATTGAGGCGCATATTCACAAGAAATCCCAACGAAAAACCGGGCAAAAAAGGCGTGATGACCGAGTGAACGGTATCAAAATCCTGCGTTACAAACCGGTCGCTATACTGCAGCTGGTAAGCACTGGTGTGCAAACCAATCATGAACCCATACGAGATGAAGCGCTCATCATAATTGGGGTTGTGTTGCCGCGCCCACTTAAAAAACTGCGCTTGCGCAAAAAGACCCACCAGTGCAAAGGCACCCGTGAGTACTATTTTTGAGCGTAATACAGCGAGCTTACTCCAAAGGTGAGGGGCTGGCATGTTGCGTTTTGGTAGCCGATTTTATTCAAGATAGCTAAAAAGTTATTGCCATCCGGGAACACGTCTACCGACTCGGGCAAATACGTGTACGCGGTGCGGTGCTTTGAGAACAGCCGCCCCACCAACGGCAAAATGGCGCGAAAATAAAATCCATACAGTTGCTTCATGGGGAAACCGCGTGGTTTACTAAACTCAAGAATAACCACGGCACCTCCGGGTTTTAACACCCGTAGCATTTCTGAAAGGCCGCGTTCTAAGTTTTCGAAATTGCGCACACCAAAAGCAACGATCACCGCATCGAACTTATTTTCCTCGAAGGGCAGATTTTCTGAATCGCCATTCACCATATCGATGCGCTGGTGCCATCCGCGTGCTTTAATTTTCTTTCGGCCTACCTCCAACATCCCATCGGAAATATCCAGCCCAATGATTTTTTCCGGGTTTAGTTTCATGGCTTCCAGCGCAAAATCGCCCGTGCCGGTGGCAATATCTAAAATAGTGCGGGGCTGATGTTGGCGAAGCAGCTTAACGGCCCTTTTACGCCACAGAATATCAATGCCCAGGCTTAAAAAATGATTCAAAAAGTCGTACTGGGGGCTGATGCTGTTAAACATGTGGGCCACCTGCTGCTTTTTGCCGGTTGCCTGGTCTTTATACGGAACTACAGTCATATCTTCATGGAAAGGCAACGTGTACAACAGGCAGATGCCCGCGCAGGTTCAAAGGTGAGAAAAAGAATCTTTTAATTTACCCGGCTAGTTTCCTGTGATCCGAAACTCAACTCTTCGGTTGAGGGCACGTCCTTCCTCCTCGTCGTCATTGCTGGCCAGTGGCCGGTCTTCACCAAAGCCTGCGGTTTGAATTCTACGACCATCGATGCCTTTGGACATCAGGAAATTACGTACCGCTTTCGCGCGATTCAGCGACAGTTTTTGATTCCACGATTTACTACCTACGTTATCGGTATGGCCGGCAATTTCTACCGATACCCCACTATTCTGCTTCATCATGGCTTCTAACTTGTTGAGTTCGTTGTACGATTCTGTTCGGAACGTAGAACGACCAAAATCAAAATAAATATTCCGCAAAATACCCGTTACACCCACACTGATTTTCTTCAATTCAATTTTAAACATGCGGGTAGTGGCTTGTGTGGTGGCGCCTGCGATGCTAAATGTTTGATTGGAGAAGACGTATCCATCACGCTCTACAGAAAGGCGGTAGTCTTGCGTGCCTTCGCCGCGAACAGAAAACACATAATTGGTGCCCTCGCGACTGGCACCCGGCACGGTGTTATCTTTTGCTGCCTGCAACCGAACCTTCGCTTCCAAGGGTTTTTGTGTTTCGGCATCCACTACCGAAACCACCACTTTTAGCGGCTGTACTACCTTGGGTTCTTCTTTCGCAACAGCGGGTTCAACTTTCGGTTGAGGTTCTTCCTTGGGGGTTTCTTTTACCGGCTCGGGTTTAGCAGCGGCAACAGGTTCTGGTTTCTTTTCGGGCTTGAGTATGATGGTGTAGATATCGCTATAACCAAGGCCGTCTTCACGCACAGAAGAAAAATAAGCGCGTTTTCCATCGCGTGTGGCTACAAAGTAAACATCATCATCGGGTGTGTTAATGGGATAGCCCAGATTTTCGGGCTCGCTCCATTCGTTACGATCGGCATTGATCAGTTGCGTTTTAAACACATCATGGCCGCCCATGCCCTTGCGTCCACGCGAACTGAAGTAAAGCGTTTTTTGATCGTAGTCGATAAACGGCCCTTCTTCATCCACTTCGGTGTTGATGTTGGGGCCAAGATTTTTCACCCGCGACCACTCGCCGCGTTCGTTTTGGGTGCACACGTAAATATCGCTACCACCAAACCCGCCCGGACGTTCGCTGGCGAAGTATAGTGTCTTACCATCCGCAGTAATGGTAATTGACCCCTCGCGGTACGAAGAGTTAATCACGCCTGGCAACGGCTCGGGCGCCGTCCAGCTTCCGTCTGGCTTACGCTCGCAAAAATAGATGTCGCCATTATTGTCGTCTTTGTAAATAAACAGTGTTTTGCCGTCGGGGCTCAGGGCCAGGTTGGAGTCGTGGTTTTTCGTGTTTACCGGCACGCCCACGTTAGTAGCCCGACTCCAGCTCTCGCCATTCTTTTTGGCTACAAAAACGTCTTCAAACGGAATGTTATCTGTGTCTACGTTTTCGTTCAGGTTGCCATCGCGCCTACGCGATGTAAAAATGATCTCGTCTTCTTTTTCGGAAATCACGGGGCCATAGTCGTACCCATCGCTATTGATTTCACGACCGATATTTTTAATCGAAAATGCACCCGGATTGGCAACAAATTCTTTGCCCCAGCCACACTCCTGAATGCGCCGCTCCACGTCTTTCATATCCACTTTGTCCTTACCGGCATACGTGGGGCGTTTGCTCAGCTTATCCTTGTAGCGATTGTAAAAAATTAATGCATTATCGAAATCAAGACCGAAATGGTAGCTATTGGCGATCCAATATTCAAGATCAAAACGGTAATCCGGATCCTGACGATAAATGCGCATGAAATACTTCACCGCCCGGTCTTTGCCAATCGTTTTCAGGTGCATGTGGCCTGCTTCAAAGTTGGCTTTAATGTTGGTCGTGTCGAAATTGGCTGCCTGCACGAGTACTTCGCGGATATCATCAAAGGCCAGCGAGCCTTCAATCATCAGTTGCGCTTGTTCCAGGTAGGCTTTAGACTGCTCTTTGTCTTGTTGTTCCTGCGCATGAACGGCCGCAGCACCAACAAAAAATAAGGCAAGACAAAAAAGCCTAACCAACCGGTCAGTGCTGATGGGCGCAGGGTGAGTAGTCTTCATGAAGTGGGCTTCACGATCAGTTTAAAAAAAGCAAGGTAGGCAAAATAGGTTAAAAAAAGGGCGAATCCTATCGGCAAAAGCACCCGAATCTTACATTCTTAGTATTTTGCCCTTCAATAATTACTTGAAGTACCTTGAAGATCACTTCCGCAGCGTTTGTTGTTAGCAATTCCAATCCCGCGAAATGCCCGGAGCCCACGCTGCCGGAGTTTGCATTCATCGGTCGCTCCAACGTGGGCAAATCTTCACTCATCAACATGCTGGTGGAGCGAAAGGGCCTTGCGAAAACCTCCGGCAAGCCCGGCAAGACCCAAACCATTAATCATTTTCTGATCAACGCCAGTTGGTATCTGGTAGACTTGCCCGGGTATGGCTACGCCAGCGTGAGTCGCACACAACGCGCCAACTGGGGCACCATGATTGAAACCTATTTGCAGAAACGGGAAAACCTGTACTGCACATTTGTATTGATTGATAGCCGATTGGAGCCACAAAAATTGGATGTAGACTTTGTGACGTGGATGGGAGAACAAGGCCTGCCTTTGGCGTTGGTGTTTACTAAAATCGATAAGCTGAAAATGAACGAGTGGCAAAAAAACCGCGCCCGTTGGAAAAAAAAGTTACAGGAAACCTGGGCCGAATTACCCACGTGGTTTGAAACGTCCGCTGAAACGCGCAAAGGCCGCGAGGAGCTGTTTGATTTTATGCAGCAGGCCATGGCGCGAACAGATAATTTGTAGTTTTACAACGGAAAAAATCTATGGAACTAAGTCAAATCGCCACGGTACCGGGCAAAAGCGTACTTTTTAAGATTATCGGGTCCAACAAAAGCGGGGCAATTCTTGAATCGCTGGACGAAGCAAAAACCAAAATGATTGCCTCAACCCAGCACCGCTTAAGTGTGCTAAGCGAAATTTCAATTTATACCACCACAAAAGAAGGCACCGTAGCGCTGCGCGATGTGCTGAAGAAAATCCATACTGATTTTAAAACAGACCTGGGCGTAGATGCCACCGCGGAAGGTGAAGAATTAAAGGCGTTTTTAAAGTCCGTGCTGCCCGAGTACGATGAGACGCGCGTGTACATCTCAGACATCAAGAAACTGGTGCGGTGGTACAACCAGTTACTGAAGCATGCACCCGAAGTACTTGCTGAGGCAACTCCGGCGGAATCCGAAAAAAAGTAAGCGCGCCAGCCACCCGGCCAGCGCGCCACTTGCATTAGTTTGCAATCACCTCGTACGTCTTGAAGGAAGAGCTCATCGGTGCCTTCTCGCCCCGCTCTTTTGCTTTACGAATATCTTCAAAGCCGCGCTTGTGGCCCTCAATAAACTCGGGCGAACTGGTCCAGGTTTTGAAGGCGTCTTCCGACTCCCAGTGGCTCACAATCAGGTATTCCCCCTCCTGGCTTGGGCGCAACACCTGCATGTCCACAAAGCCCGGCATGCGGTCAATCGCGTGCGCACGGGTGGCAAATAACTGTTCAAAACGCTCGCGATAGTGCGCTTCGCAACTAATGTAGTTGATGGCAACAAATTTCTTACTCATGATTATTTAGACTGATTCTTAATAGCGCAAAGATGTTACCGTGGCGCTAATCCTGCAAATTGTTTAGAATAAATCTAAACAGTGTTTAATCCAAAAGTTATAATTCTGTAAATCAATGCATTGTGGTCAATTGAACCGAAGAGCCTGGTCAACCATGTTTACAGAACCCACATAAAAAGCTGCCCGTTGGTGCAGGTCTTTCGGCTCGATATCCAAAATTCGCTGCCGGCCATCCGTAGCTTTTCCCCCGGCCTGTTCGGCCACAAAAGCCAGCGCATTGCATTCATACATCAGCCGCAGCTTGCCATTGGGGCTGGCCGCTGTGGCGGGATAAATATAGATACCGCCTTTGAGCAGGTTTCGATGAAAATCGGCCACGAGCGAACCGATATAGCGCCCCACATATTTTTGTTCTTTGCAGTAGGCCAGGTATTTCTTTACGCCCTCCGGAAACGAGAAGTAGCTACCTTCATTTACCGAAAAAACTTTTCCATCCGCCGGCATGCGCAGGTTGGGATGCGATAAAAAGTATTCGCCAAGGGTGGGCTCGTAGGTAAATCCATTTACCCCATGCCCCGTGGTGTACACCAGCATGGTAGAAGAACCATACAACACGTAGCCCGCAGCCACCTGGTCGGCCCCGCGTTGCAGAATATCTTCGGTTTGAATGGGTTGCCCCACGGGCGATTTCCGCCGGTAGATGGAAAAGATCGTGCCGATGGACACGTTCACATCAATATTGCTGGAGCCGTCCAGCGGATCGATTGCGATCACGTATTTACCCTGATTGTTCAAATCCACATACGAGTCGGTCTCCTCCGAAATAATCGCGCAGGCTTCGCCCCCTTTGGTAAGCGCGCGGGTAAACCGAATGTTGGCGAGCACGTCTAGTTTTTGTTGCTGATCGCCCGCAATGTTTTGAGAACCCAAGGCACCCATGATATCGATCAACCCGGCTTTGTTAACCTCGCGGTTCACCACTTTAGAAGCCAGCGCGATGTCGCGCAGCAACTGCGATAACTCGCCGCTGGCAAAAGCAAACTGATCCTGATTATTTTTGATGAATCGATCGAGCGTGGTGCCGATGGGTTGCGCGATGCGCGATTCTTCTACACTGCGGGGGTGGTTCGACATGGCGGATGGTGTTTAAAACCACCGCACAAATATAGTTGCAATCGTTTGAAATTAGTTGAATGAAGGTATTTAAGTTTGGTGGTGCCTCCGTGCGCGACGCGGCCGGAATCCGGAATGTGGGCCAAATTCTTCACGCTTACGCGGATGAGCCACTGGTGATTGTGGTCTCGGCCATGGGCAAAACCACCGATGCGCTCGAAAAAATTCTGGAAATAAGTCTGCGTGGAGGCGATTTCGAACCCGGAATTCGGGCACTTCAGCACCAACATGAGTCCATCGTAGCCGAGCTTTTACCCCACACGCATCCCGCTTTCGCGGACCTGCGAGCCCATTTTGAATCGCTGCCCGCGCTACTCCGTGCACCGGGTTCCTTTGATTTTGTGTATGACCAGGTAGTATCCCTCGGGGAGTTGATCTCTACTACCCTGCTGCACCATTACCTGCGTTACACAGGTGCCCAGGTATCGTGGCTGGATGCCCGGCACATCGTTCGCACGAATGCCAACTTTCGTGAGGGCAACGTGCGCTGGAAGGAAACAGAAAAAAACCGCAGCCTCGTTACCGATTTACTTGCGCAACACCGGTGGGTGGTAACGCAGGGATTTATTGGGCGAACCGAAAAAGGCGAGACCACCACCCTCGGGCGCGATGGCTCGGATTATAGCGCAGCCATCTTCGCTTCCATACTCGAAGCCGAATCGGTTACAATCTGGAAAGACGTGCCGGGGGTGATGAATGCCGACCCTAAACGCTTGCCCGCTGCCACGGTATTTGAGCAACTGCCCTTCCGCGAGGCCGCCGAGATGACGTACTACGGTGCTAATGTGATCCACCCAAAAACAATTAAGCCGCTGGCAAATCGCAAGATCCCACTGTTTGTAAAAAGTTTTATCCAGCCCGAACTACCCGGCACAGTGATTCGCGAGGGCCGGGTTGACTATATCCCGCCCATGATTGTGTTTAAAGAAGAGCAATGCCTCATTTCCTGTAAAGTAACCGATTACTCATTTGTAACCGAAGAGCAGCTTGGCTTCATCTTCTCCGTACTATCGCGCCTGGGCATCAAAATCAACCTGATGCAAAATTCTGCCATCAGTTTTTCTTTTTGCATTGACTTTGAAGAACAAAAAGTGGCTCGATTGATTGAAGAACTGAGCCAACAGTTTGAAGTATTTTACAACACCCCACTCACCCTCATTACGGTGAAGAACTACGATGCCGCTACACAGGCAAAATACCAGCGCATGCCGGGGCTGGTGTTAGAGCAATCTTCGCGCTCTACCTTGCAGGTGTTGGTGAAGGGGCTGCAAAGCAGCTGATGGTTTTTGAGGTGTTAACTGCGCCTACTGTTTGTTTCTAACCCACACAAATCTGACAGGTCTTTTGAGAACGCGAACGAGACCTGTCAGATTTGAAATAATTTCTTTGCCTTCGATGGCGCCTTACTCCTTTTTCGATTTCCTATCCTCCACTACGTACGCCAGCAACAAACCTAAGCCTCCGAAGATGAAGAGCATCGAGAAGTAACCAACTTCTTCCATATCATACGCGCGATCGAGGGCATAGCCGATGAGGAAACCCAAGCCTGCGCCTACAAGCAGAAAACCCGCGCGTAGCGGCCCCGTAGCGGAGCGGTCTTTCTTGAAGAGATCCGGGCTGAGCCCTTTATCGATAATGGCCATTCGTTCGATGTTTTCGTACTTACGGATGTAAGCGATCATTACAAATGCGCCAAGCGTGATGATGATGGGTAACAAAATACCGAGTACCGGGATAATAATTGCTTCGTCGTTCATAATCGTGTTGATTTGCCCCTTTGACGCGGCACGTTTTGTGGCGGTTACACGTGGTAAACAAAAAAGTTATCAAAATCTGACAGGCCTTGGAGACCTGTCAGATTTGTTTTGGGGCATTTGCGTGAGCGATAGGAGCGGATACCCCGCAGGGGCCACGCCCACGGCGTGGCCACGAGGAGTAGGAGCGGATAGCGCGACCGCGCGGCAGCGCGGGGGAGTGTTCTACACCCTACAGGTGTAGAACACTTTGGGCCAGGCCGCGGGGGCACGCCCAGGAAAAATTATTTGTGGGTGACCTCACCCCCCTGCCCCCTCTTCAATGAAGAGCGGGTGAATTACCTCACCCCCTACCCCCTCTCCAAAGGAGAGGGGGTGAATTACCTCACCCCCTACCCCCTCTCCAAAGGAGAGGGGGTGGATTACGTCACCCCCTGCCCCCTCTCCAAAGGAGAGGGGGTGGATTACCTAACCCCCTACCCCCTCTCCAGAGGAGAGGGGGTATTGACGACAACAAAATTGCTGTAACTTCCTGCACGCAACGTGCGTCAAAGGGCCGTGATTTCGCAACAACAAGAAACGGAATGGATTGACCGTGTGCTGGCGGGCGACGCGCGCGCGTATGCCGAATTGGTAGATGGCTTTAAGAGTTTTGCATTTACCATTGCGTTAAAGGTTGTGGGCAACCGCGCAGATGCCGAAGAGGTAGCGCAAGATGGCTTTATCAAAGCCTATCAGGGGCTGCGGCACTTTAACCGGCAATCGCGCTTCAGCACGTGGCTCTACCGCATTGTGTTTAACGCTGCGGTGAGTTTTAAGCGCAAACACAAACGCATTTTTTTTGATATTGAGAAAGTACATGTGGCCGATGGTTATTCTGTGCAAGGCCATTTGCAGGAACAAGATCAGGCGCGGTTTATCCAGCGGGCATTGGATCAACTAAACGAGGCCGATCGGCTGGCTGTACAACTCTACTATATCAAGGAGTTTTCGATGGAAGAGGTGGCCGCGTTGCTCGGACAAAACGAAAACACGGTAAAGGTGCGCATCCACCGCGCACGCCACCGGCTGGGCGAAGAATTGAAACGAATATTAAAACAGGAGGCTGTAACGTTATGAGCATGCAAAGTGAGGATTGGAGCGAACGCATCCAAAAGTTTCTGGATGGCGAGTTGAGCGCGGGCGACACGCGCGCTCTATTAGAAGCGGCCGAGCGCGATGCGGGCTTGCGCACCCAACTGGCGGCGATGAAGCTGCTGCACATGCACCTGAATGGCAACGTTTTGGAAGCACCCCCGGCTGGATTTACACAACGGGTAATGGCCGGGTTGGAGCACTTGCCACGCTCGGTGCGCCACTCGCCACGAAACGGACTGCTGCTGCTCATGGGTGTGTTGGTGGCCTGCACAGTGCTCATGCTGTTGTTTGGCAGCGATCTGCTGCCGGGCGGCGCGATTCAATTGGATACTTCGCAATTGCCGTTGGCCAGTTTACGCGCACCCTTTGTGGTAAACTTAAAATGGGTAATCAACGGACTGATTTTGGTGAATCTTGCCTTGGGGCTGATTCTGCTGGATCGTACCGTGTTAAAACCGTTCTTTGGGCAAGGTCGCGGGTAACCGCCAAGGCGCGGCCTTAGTTCATTTTTATTTTGAAGCTAAGCGGCACCGAGCGGCAAAACCCGCTGTTTTGAATTTTTGGGAAAATGTGTTTGCTCGCGGGTCACCCTAGCTTGGCAATATGGTTTAGCCCGCGTAACTTAGTTGGCATGTGTGTATGCTGCGGATTTGGTTTTGGCCACGGCTGGTTTTTCCTGCTTGCAGGCGCGAGCCACCCAAATGCCTCGAGAATTTCGGCTGGTGGTCGCCCAAAAGTGTAATGTGTCAGTACCACCCGCCGCGCGCATCGCACCCCAAAAAAATTGATTGATCTGCTATGAAACGTTTTCTACTGCTTGTGCTGGTTTCAGTTTCTACTCTGCAGTTGTGCGCCCAGCGCCCGGTGCGTTCTTTCCATGTGTTTTTGAAAGACAAGAAGATTGGGGTGGTAGACGTGTTTGAACAAAAAAGCGATACCCACACCATCCGCGAGTTGAAAACCGTAAGCGATGCAAAGGTATTGACGTTTGCAGTGCATGTTGAAGCGGACGTGAAGGTGAAAAAAAAGGAGAAAGTGCTGGTGGAAGGAACTGCATACCGCCATGCCAACCGCGGCCCGGCGGACATTCACGCACTCACCAAAAAAACAGATAATCAACAATACGAGCGCGAACAAAATGGCAAGAAAAGCGTGCTGCCGATAAAAGAGATTACCTACTGTGTAGTAGACCTGTACTTTAGCGAACCCAAAGGTCTTGCGCGCATTTTCTCGAACATGTATGCAGACTTTGTTACCGTAAAATCGGAAGGGAACGGGCGTTACGAAGTAACCACCCCCGACAAAAAGAAAACGTACTACACATACAAGTTGGGTGAGTTGGTTTCCATTGAGGCGGAGACCCCCCTGGGCACGGTGGTGTCGCGAAAGGTTTGATGCGCGCTCTTTTTACCTGCTGGTTTTGGGTTGCGGCACTTGCACTTTGCAGCGCGCAACCGGGGGATACCACCACCCGTAAATCGGAGCAAGTGGTAGACGTGTTGTCTGACGTGGTTACGCTGAAACTGGACGTGGATAACGACTTTGATCGGTTTCAACTTCGGGGCAATACGTTTAACTACGATCTTCAACCCAACTTTGGTTTATCAAAATCCTTCTCCGCAAGCTACCGGTTTGCTGCCATTTGGTTTTCTTATTTGCCGCGTTTTCTGTGGACGGACGACCCCCTGCGCAAGGGAAAGTCTCGCGGATTTTCGTATGGATTTACCCTTTCAAAAAAGCACTTTTTTCACTCGTTTTCATTTGCGCGAGTACGGGGATTTTATTTGGAAAATACGCGTGATGTAATTGCCGGGTGGAACGCGAACCGAGACGATTACATTCAATTCCCGGATTTGCGCTACTGGACCTTGCGAGGAAAAACAACATACTTGTTCAATCCCGGTTTTTCGTTTAACGCGATTCATAGCCAAACCGAGCGGCAACTTCGGAGTATAGCTACACCTGTATTAAGCACCTCGTACCGCTATTACCACATCGACAATAAAAGTACGAATCAGGTTTCCAGTCAGCGGTCGGCCAATCTGGAGTGGGTATTCATGGCGGGGTTTTATGCCACTGCTGTGCATCGCAAAACATGGTACGCAACAATAGGTTGTGAGGGCGGAGCCGGGGTATACCACACGTTTTTGCTCACCCGCCTGCCAGGCGAAAATGTGAATAGCAACTTTGGCCGAGGGTTAATCCGCGGCAGCATTCACGGTGCGCTGGGCTACAATAGTGGTAGGTTTGCCGCGGGCGGTGAGTTTATGGCGGACCGCACATTCACAAAGCAGACTGCAAATGTTGAGATGAGACTTACCCGGGTGGTGTTTCAAATCTTTGTGGCCTATCGGCTACAAGCACCTACGCCGGTTAAACGCGCGTTCGATAGTGTTGCCGCGCGGTTTAGGTAGCCGCAAATCAAATTGGTAGATTAGTAAACCAGTAGCTTTGGCGGTGCCCCATTCCAATTAGAAAAGGGCATATTTTCGAAAAAAACGTAAGGTAGTAGTCCCGCCCAGAATCGAACTGGGATCAAAAGTTTAGGAAACTTCTATTCTATCCGTTGAACTACGGGACCAACAACACCGCGCAACTTGCGCGGCAAATATAGGAGGTTACTGGAAATCTGACAGGTCTTTGAGACCTGTCAGATTTCTTTGCTGATTTTAGAAGCCAGATCACATCACTCTGTTTGCTATCGCAACAAAAAAGACTCCGATTATTTGGAATCCCTACTCAACTCCACCTCTGCGGCAATAAACCCAAAAGCGGCAAACTGGTTGCCTTGCACTACCTGCTCAAATATTTCGCGCGCTTTCGCGGGATTGCCGTTGTACAAATACCAATTGCCCACACCATAGCCCTGGGTAGCGATGGCCAAATCGCGGTCATCGGTTGAGCCATCTACACGCAAGACTTGCTCGGGTGCAATTTTTCCGGCGTAGAGTTGTAAGCGCTGGTGGTACGAATCATTTTCAATGATGTTAAGTTCGGGCGGCAGCATGGCGAGCACGTTGGCCGCCTGATCCTTTTTGCCCGCGCGTTGCAAGGCCATGTACAGCCAGTCGGCCGTAGCGATCTTCAAATCATCGTTTAAAGAAACTGCCCAGCACTCTTTGTAGGCGGCAATGGCTTTTTGCCAATCGCCTTGCAGGTAATACGCTAAACCCAGGTGATACCAGATGTTAAACTGCGTATTGGATAATGGCTGGTTAAGTTTATTCGGTTGCCCGTCCGGCTCGATCTCGAGGGGCGCACCCTGCATGAGCGTGGCGGCCGTTTCTAAATCGGCTACAGCCAAATCAAACTTGCGCAGCGTAATGTAGCGGTGCCCGCGGTGGCGGTACAAGCGAAACGATTGTGGATACCGTGCAATTCCTTCCGTAAAGATTTCAATCGCACGTTGATAGTGGGCCAGGTATGCCTCACGCCTGCCGTACCAGATGTAGTTTTCCTCGGTGGCATCCGTTTCAAAATTCGCCTTGGCTACCCGCAAATTGCTATCGAGTAGCGCCTGCGCTTCCGCGGACCGTGTGGGTTCAAAAAATGGTTCGCCCCGTAATGAAGTCACCACCGGCAAGGGAGTAGTTGCAACTTCATTTTTGGGGGACTGGCACGATTGAACTGCCAGCCAGGCTCCAAAAACACAAAATACTTTTGCGCGCATGCGTTTCATTTTTAGTTCATGCCCGGCTGCTTCAGGGTAAAGCCGGCCTTTTGTTTTTCTTCGGCCACGATTTTGCGCACGTCTTCCAGCAATTTCTTGGCATCGTACACCACACCGTCTTTTACGGTGTACTTTACGCCACCCACACGTTCTACTTTGTTATCAGCCGAAAGTTTAATGGCCCCGGTTCCATAGAGGACTTGCAAATTCTCCAGCGGGTTTTGATCTACAATTACAAAATCGGCCAGTTTGCCCAACTCTACCGAGCCAATTTCTTTTTCCATGCCAAGCGCCTGGGCTCCGTACAACGTGGCCGAGCGGATGATCTCCAGCGGATGGAAACCGCATTCGCGCAGCAGCTCTAACTCACGCACATACGCAAAGCCGTAGGTCTGAAAAATAAACCCGGAGTCGGAGCCGGTGGTTACGCGGCCACCGCGGTTTTTATATTCATTCACGAACGTCATCCATAATTGGTAATTGTGTTTCCACTCCACCTCCTGCTCGGTGCCCCAATTAAACCAGTACGAGCCATGTGCCCGGCGGTTCGGCTGAAAGAATGCCCACAACTGCGGGAGCGTGTAATCTTCGTGCCACTCGGCCCTACGTGCCCGATGCAGGTCGCGGCTGGCTTCGTAAATGTTGAACGTAGGGTCAATCGTAAAGTCGAGTTCGAGCAACCGGTTCATGACTTTATTCCAATGCTCGGAATAAGGTGGTGCTGCCTGCTTCCACAGCTTGCCGGCATTTTCAAAGCGGTGTTGCTCGTCTTGGTAGTTGTAGTTCAGCGGATAGTCCTGAATGGTGCGGTCGGTAAAAAGCGCCTCGGGTAAACCGTACCAATGCTCCATCGAGGTAAGCCCCGCTTCCGCGGATTTCACCACGTTCCAGCGGGCCACATCCAACTGCGCATGGTGGCATGCCGACCGTAACCCGATGCGTTTGTTTTCGCGCAATGCGGCATCCATAACGGCAGGGCTTGCTCCAAAGAACTTAATGCCATCGGCACCCTTTGCTTTATTTTCGTTTACCCACGTCCGGGCCTGCTCCGCGGTGGTTATTTTTTCTTTTGCTCCTGAGCCAAACACATTGTAAGCAAGAATGCGCGGGGCGGTGATGATGTTTTTTGCGCTTTTGTTTTTCTGATCCAACACCCAGTCTAATCCGTTACCGGCCGATGGATCGCGAATGGTGGTAACCCCGTGGCCCATCCATAACTTAAAAACATATTCCGCAATCGGGGCCTGACCACCACCGATGTGCCCGTGCATGTCTACGAAGCCGGGCATCAAATACATGCCTTCCGCATTCAGCTCTTTACCACCGGCCTCCAACTTGGGTCTGCGGTCGGGGTTAATCGCCACACCCGGGTAGCCTACCACCTCAATACGCGTAATGCGGTTGTTGCGCACTTCAATATCGATGGGCCCGATGGGCGGTGCACCCGTGCCATCGATGAGGGTAACCCCACGGATGAGCAACTGCGGGTAAGGGCCATCGCCCTCTTTTACTTCGGGCGCTTTTTTAATCTGTGCCCCGGCAGCACTGCCTACCAGAACAAGTAAAAACAGGAGATTCTTCATACCTTGATTGAATGTTGGAAGCTATGCGTTTTTCATCCGAAAAGAAAGTACTCTTTTGTTCACTCGTGCTGACCTGTGCCGGATGGTTAAGCGGCTGCAACCGGGTGAAGCCTACGCCGCCGCCGCGGTTGGCATCGCGCGAACAACTCACCGTGCCGCCCTCGCATTTGGTGTTTCCAGTGGAGTTTGATTTTACCACGATTGAAAAACTGGTGAACGAAAAACTCAAGGGCACGTTCTTTCATCAAACAATCGCACTCGATGCCAAAGGCGATAGCCTGCGGCTGGAAATCAGTCGCACGGAACACATCCGCCTCTGGTGGCGCGATAAAAAAGTACGCGGGCAGTTTCCACTACGCATCGCCGGGTGGGCCACCGTTAAAAAAGCGGGCATTACCATCCGCAATGCAAAACCTGTATCTACGGATGTGATCATCCATATCGAATCGTTCACCCGCATCGGGCGCGACTGGAATCTGGACTTCAACACCAAGATCACCCAAATCGAATGGCGCAGCGACCCACGCCTGCAAGTGGGGCCGGTTTGGATTAATCTGCGTAAGCCCATTGAAAAGGTAGTTGATTCCAAAAAGCAAGAGCTGGCCGCGAAGTTGGATGACGAGTTAAAAAAGGTTGTGCCGCTGCCGCAGATTATTGGTGATCTCTGGCAGAAGATGCAGCAACCCATATTGATTAATCGAAAAAAAATACCGGTGTACCTCGTGTATCAACCGGAAGACATCACCGCAAAGATTCTTTCCACCACCAAAACAAATGTGCTGGAGGTGCGCGTAGCCACGTATGGATTGTTGTCAACATCTTTCTCTGCAGTTCCTGATTTTGCGGCCATTGCGTTACCTGCCAAAAAAGATACCGAGTCAACCTCCGATAGTTTGCACTTGCACCTGCGGGCACGAATTCCTTTCTCAAAGATTAACCAGGTACTGGGGCCTGAGGTAATTAAAAAGCCCTTGCGCTACGAGGGGTACGAGGCCATTATCAAAAAGGCCGAGGTATATGCCACACAAAACAACCGGCTGGCGGTGGCGGTAGATATTCGGGGCGATGTACACGGCAGCGTCTATCTCACGGGTAACGTAGCGTACGACACCGCTCGTGAGCACATCCGGGTAGCCGATTTTGGATTTGATGTGCACTCCGAAGAAATGCTGGTGCAATCCGCCAACTGGCTGTTGCATGATTATGTGATTGACATGTTCAAAGACAAGTTGCAGGTAGACGTGGGGCCCGTATGGAGGCAATTGCCTGCCCTGATTTCCGCCGGAATCGAAAAAGGGAAAAGTGGCCAAAAAATCAATTTACTGATCGATTCGCTGGCCGTGCGCCCCGGGCAGTTTTTGGTAAACCAAGACGAGATACAAATGGTGTTTGAAGCCACCGGCAAGGCCCGGCTGGAGTTAGAAGATCAGATTTTCGCAAAAAAACCGAAGAAGCCATCAAAATAGAGCTTAACTCAATCGAATTCGGTATTTTTTTAACGCATTTGGTTCATTTTTGACCCTATTCTTTCGAATTTTGGATCCAAACCACTACAAACCACTATGAGTAAACCTAAAAAACGCTGGATTGTGATTTTTGGCATTCTGGCGCTGCTGCAACTAATTGTGCTGTTCGATGGTAGCCCGCTTTCGTTGGAGGGTGCCGATACCATTGACAAAGCCGATACCGCCTGGATGATTGTGGCTAGTGCTTTTGTGCTTTTTATGACCCCAGGGCTGTCTTTTTTTTATGGTGGCATGGTGAGTTACAAAAACGTGATTTCCACGATGTTGCAAAGCTTTATTGCCTTAGGGGTTATCAGCCTTTTGTGGTACTTGGTGGGTTTCAGCCTTGCCTTTGGCGAAAGCATCGGGGGGTTCATCGGCAACCCTACTACGTTTTTTGCCTTTAAGAATGTTGGGTTAGGCCCGCACCCCGCGTTGTCGCCCACCTTTCCGTTACTGCTTTTTGCGCTCTTCCAACTCAAGTTTGCCATCATCACGCCTGCGCTCATCACGGGCAGCTTTGCCGAGCGCGTGAAGTTTACCTCGTACCTGATATTTATGTGCCTGTTCGCCTTATTGGTGTATTGCCCGCTGGCCCACTGGACGTGGCACCCCGAAGGTTTTTTACGAAAATGGGGCGTGCTGGACTTTGCCGGAGGTAGCGTAGTACACATGTCGGCCGGCTTTGCTGCATTGGCTGGTGCGTACATTTTGGGCAAGCGGGAAAACAAAGACCATCAGCCCGCCAACATTCCTTTTATCCTTCTGGGCACCGGCATGTTGTGGTTTGGCTGGTTTGGATTTAACGCCGGTTCCGCGTTGGCTGCAAACGGTTTGGCTGTGCAGGCCTTTGCTACCACAAACATGGCATCGGCCTCCGCCATGATAACCTGGGTGATGTTCGATGCGCTTGTAGGTCGGAAAATTTCTGCCATGGGGGCGTGTGTTGGGGCCGTGGTGGGCCTCGTGGCGATTACACCCGCCGCAGGATTTGTCAACTTAAGCCAAAGCGTGTTTATCGGATTTGCGGCTGCGATCATCAGCAACCTTGCAGTGTATTACAAGCAACGCACTTCGCTAGACGATACGTTGGATGTATTTCCCTGCCACGGCGTTGGCGGTATTGTAGGCATGATTTTAACAGCCGTATTTGCCAAAGATGTGGGGCTGGTGTACGGCCAAACGCAAACCTTCATGTACCACCTGCTGGCTTTACTCATCGTAGGCGCGTTTAGTTTTGGCGGATCGTATGCCATCTATAAAATCACCGGTAAGATTACGCGGTTACGCGTGTCGCCCGAAGACGAGCGCATGGGCCTGGACTTGAGCCAGCATGCAGAAACCACCGACGCGCAGCCAAAGATGCATGTGGCGTAGGTAGCGGACAGTTGTCGGTTGGCAGTTGTTGGTCGTGGGTGATTGTTCGAGGGGCCATGTGCTGCCTTGGTCGCTCATTTCTGGTCGCTGGTCTGCGTGAACAGTAACGCGTGAAGCGTGTAGCCTGAAGCGCGCAGCCTGAAGCCTGAAGCCTGAAGCGTGCAGCCTGAAGCCGAAGTCGTGCAACGCGTAGTACTCCCCAACTTTCTCGCAGCCCGGAGCTAACCCCTCGCCACTTTTCCCTACTTTCGTTATTAAACAAAAATCTCCCATGAAAAAAGTATTACCGGCGCTGCTTGCGCTAGCTGCCTCGTTTGCTGTTGCCCAAAAAACGAAGCCAGAAGTGCTTCAAGCCATCGAGAAAAAAGCAGATTTCTATGCTTCCATCGCCCATCAAATCTGGGGCTTTGCCGAAGTCGGTTTTCAGGAAGAAAAGAGTAGCGCTTTACTCCAGCAAACCTTACGGGATGCCGGTTTCAGCATTCAGGCCGGAGTAGCCGATATGCCTACTGCCTTTGTGGCGAGCTTCGGAAGCGGGAAACCCGTGATTGGCATTTTGGGCGAATTCGATGCCCTACCCGGCGTTTCGCAAGAAGCCGTGGCGGAATACAAACCCATCCCCAACCAAAACGCAGGTCACGCGTGTGGACACCATCTTTTCGGAGCCGCATCTGCGGCCTCTGCCATCGCGCTAAAAGATTGGCTAATGGCCACAAAACGCTCGGGCACCATTCGGTTTTATGGTACTCCGGCCGAAGAGGGCGGGTCTGGCAAAGTGTATATGGTGCGCGGAGGTTTATTTAACGATGTGGATGCCGTTATTCATTGGCATCCGGGGGCAGAGAACGATGCCAGCGCCGCGTCTTCACTTGCCAACAAAACGGGCAAGTTCCGATTCTACGGAGTCTCTTCGCACGCGGCCATGGCGCCGGAACGCGGTCGCTCTGCGTTAGACGGTGTAGAAGCCATGAACGACATGGTAAACATGCTACGCGAACACGTAACGGAAGAAAGCAGGATTCACTATGTGATTACCCGCGGTGGCGAGGCGCCCAACGTGGTGCCCGCTTTCGCAGAAGCGTATTACTATGTGCGTCATCCAAAGGCGGAAGAAGTAAAGAACATGTGGGAGCGAATTACCCGCGCTGCACAAGGTGCGGCACTTGGTACCGACACCCGCGTGGAAATTGAAGTAACAGGCGGCGTGTATAACCTGTTACCCAACGAAGTGTTGGGCAAGGTGATGGACGCCAACTTGCGCCAGGTGGGCGGTTATGCGTTGTCCGACAGCGAGAAGCAATTTGGAACGGCCATTCAAAAAACGTTTAAGGGCAACATCCCGCCGCTGGAAAGCACCGCCCGCATCGAACCGTTTCAGGTAACCGATGCAGCCATGCCCGGCTCCACCGATGTGGGCGATGTAAGCTGGGTAGTACCCACGGTAGGGCTTGGCACCGCAACCTGGGTACCCGGTACTGCGGCACACAGTTGGCAAGCAGTAGCTGCGGGCGGCATGAGCATTGGCCATAAAGGCATGATTACCGCAGCCAAAACCATGGCACTCACTGCCATTGACTTGTTTACCACACCCGGTGTGATTGACGAAAGTTGGAAAGAGCTAAAGCGCAGAAGGGGTGAAAATTTTCAGTACACCGCCTTGATTGGCGACCGGAAGCCAGCGTTGGATTATCGGAAGTAGTGCGGGGGTTGGTCGTTATTCGTGGTTAGTTGTCAGTTGTTAGTTTTTAGTTGTTAGTTGTAGGGATGTGGTTCTTGGGTGGCTGGTTACTCGTTGCTGGTCGCTGGTCAGCATTAGCGTGAAGCCTGAAGCGTGTAGCCTAAATCATGTAGCGTATAGCCAGAAGCGTGAGGCCACTCTCCCAACCAACAACTAAAAACTCCCCCTACCCCAACACCGCCTCTACTTTCCTCCGCTCGAAACAAAACTGGCGGCTATAGAGTGCAATGCGGGTCCACTCTTTTTCCTGCAACAACCGCGGCACATAGCCGTGCCATGACTTGCTTGACGGGTGCTGTTGGTAGGCAGTGTCATCGGTGAGCACGAGTGTGGCTTCGCCAGCCGGATGGTCTTTGATCAGCGCTGCGAACGGATAGGGAGCTGGCCGCAACCGCCCCTGTGTGGCCAGCCGCGCTGCCAGCAAGTGTGCCGAGGGTTCGCTTGCTGTGTGGGACAACCCTTTACCGCGCAGCGCAAATTCGAGGTATGCTTTTAGCAACTTGGGGCCGCGATTTCGCGTGGCCTCTACCTGCAATTGCTCGGGTAGGATGCTGGTAACAATCCACACTGCTTCGCGCGCACGCGTAACGGCCACATTCAATCGGTTTTCGCCACCTTGCACGTTCAGGCTGCCAAATTGTGCAGCTATTTTCCCGGTGCGATCGGGTGCGTAACCCACGGAAAAAATGATGATATCACGTTCATCGCCCTGTACGTTCTCGATGTTTTTTACAATCAATGAAGGCGGAAGCACATCCGAGGACTGCTTTTGAAGAAGCTCCTCAATCAAATCCTGCTGCGGCGCATTAAATGTGATTACCCCCACGGTTTTTGAAGGCTGTGCTACGTGTAACTCGCGCACTAAATCCACGACAGCTTCCGCCTCCACCGGATTGGTATTTTCCTGCCACCTACCCGCCACCTGGCGCACGTGAATCGCGCTGGCCACCGGCAACCGGGCGTGCGGCAACATGATCAACTGATTTTTATAAAAGTGTTCGTTCGAAAACGCAATCAGTTGAGGCGACTGGCTTCGGTAATGACCTTGCAACACCGTGTGGGGAAAATGACGAAGCGCCAAATCAAGAAAAGATTCCACCTCCTGATCTTCATCTTCCACCTCATCATCGCTCCACCGAATGGTGTAGCCGTGATGGGGCCGAAGTTGTTGCTCATCGCCCGCCACCACCACCTGGCGGCCACGGTACATCGCGGGTAACGCCTGTTCCGGAAAACATTGCGAGGCTTCATCAAAAATTACCACATCAAACAACGGGGCAAGCGGAAACAAAGCTGATGTTGCTTCAGGCGACGCCAGCCACACGGGCAGCACACGAAAAAGTTCGTTTTCAAACTCCGTAATTGTTTTTCGCAGTGGCCAGATTTTCTTGCGTTTCGTTACCTGGTGGTAGAGGTCGCGGTACGTTACACGATTGTTTAACCGATTCATCACCCAATCTTCCAACGTGCGCTCACGGGCCCGCATCAGCACCAGATCAGAGCTTAGCGTTTGTAGGCGCGCAATCCGTTCTTGCAACTCGTCTTCAAGTGCAATGAGTTTACCGGTGGAAGGTAGTTGAAGAATAGGCTGCTGTAATTCAATTTGCTTTAACCACGCCAGTGCCCAGCCGTTTTTGAGCGCAGCTGCCTTCTCGTTCCAACTGCCTTGCAGCGCACTCCAACGGGTTACCAACTCCTTCTCTTCTGCCCGCCACGCCTCCTGGATCCGATCAAGCTCAGCCAGCGCTTCACCATCTGCGCGCAACGAATCAATCAGCGGCTCGCCATACATGGGATTCGCCACCAGTTGATTAATCTGAACATCGGATAAGACCGTGCGGGCCGTTTCATACAATTCCAGTTGACGCTTCAATTGATGATATACCCAAAGTATGCGATCAGAAAATACACTCGCCTCCAGATATTGCGGGTGGATGAAATTTCTCAGTCCGCGGATTTCTGCCCATCCATGATATGCCCGGATGGCATGTAGCTGGTGCGTAAACCACTGTTGCCACCGGGTAGCCTGCCGCTCAGCCGGGAGCTCCTGCAACCAGGCCTGTTGCTTGAGTTTGGTGTGGTGGTGCTCAAAATTCAACCGGTTGTCGATCCGTTTTTCTAATCGTTGCAAGCCTTCTTTGGTGCCGGGCAAACCATTGGCAATAAGTACACGTTTCAGCAGCACGCGGTCTGTACCAAAAAGCTCCCACCACATCAATCGAAAGACGTTATGGCGCGCACGCCGCGCGCGCTCAAGTGCCACCTGCAGCGCACCCAGTTGCTCGCCCGCAGCGGTTTCTTCCATGCCCTCGCCTTCAAAACACTCCATCACCACCCGCTCTTCATTTGCTAACCAAAGCAAGCTGATTTCATTTTGCGTTTCGGCCGACATGGCCTGAAGATACTGGTACACCTGCCCCTGCCAGGCAACATTACCCAACTGTTTGAAGTTCTCCAGAAAAGGCTGCCACCCGAGCGCCTCATCCCACGAAAGTGAATGGCCGAGTATGCCTGCACTCTCCACTGTAAAAGCTGATGCAAATGCAGCCACGCGTTGAATGATCGACCGGTATTCCGGCCACAGGCTTGCCGTGTATTTTTTAAGCGATTGCCGATGAAACCACGGATGCTGTGGCGTTTCTAAACGCTGCGCCTCGACCTCCCACCGTTTTAGCACTACAAGGAAATCCGAGAGGGTGGATTGCGAAAAAAAATGAACCAGCGCATCCATGGAAACGGCAGGCAGTTCAGGATCGGCAATTAGATACAGCTCTTTGGCGCTCAGTCCGCAGGCCTGAGTTCGGAAAAGTTCGGTGCGAAAATCTTCCAACTCTTCTTTAAGGGCATCTACTCTGCGCGCCACCTGTACAAACTCCCGCTCAAGCTGAATCGCATTAATACTGTTATTGAATTGTTTGTACTCATCTACCCGGTCAATCTGGCGCCCGATTTGTGCGTAGATGGCCGTGCGATCGAACTGATAGTCGTGTACGAGGGCAACAAACTCATTCAACTTCTGCTCGTGCAATCGCTGATACACCACCTCCAGCGCCACGCGCTTTTGGCTTACCACCAAAACACGCTTGCGGTTGGCCACGGCATCGCAGACGAGATTAGCAATGAGTTGCGACTTACCCGTGCCCGGTGGGCCCTTTACCACGAGTGACTGACCCGACTTGATCTTTACCAACGCCTGCTCCTGCCAGCCATCCAGCCGAAACGGTGCATACGTATCTTCTTCGCGGGCCGGATTTTGTTTTGCAGCCTGGGCAAAATGTTGCTGAAAGAACTCTTCGAGTACAGCATCCGGATACCGGGTGCCGAGTATTTCATAGTCGGGTGCGAGCGTGGAAGAACTCTGCGGAAAAATACCTAGCACGGCCTCGGGTTGCAGCAACAGGCGGCCTACCTCATGCTGGCTTTGGAAACTCTGCTTCGTAAAATTTTCAAAGGGTTGAAGCTGCTGCCGAAATGTTTCCGAATTGAAGTTAATTTCCAGTTTCTCATCTGTTACTACATGATACAATTGGTTGATGAAGGTGAGTGCGTCTTGCAGCGGTTCATCGTACGTCCAATCCAGCAAGCCAGCAGTGGGTGGCAGTTGATTATGCCAGGCATACGCCAGTAAAAACGTGCGGTTGAATTGTACCTGTGCACCCGGTACCGGCACCAACCACCAGTGCTGATCGCGTACTTCCAACTGCACCGGGAAAAACAGCAAAGGTGCCCGAACGTGGGTTTCGTTGCGAAACCGGCCACAAACAAACGGCCAACCTAAAGACAGATCGTGCGTACCTTTCTCTTCCGTGATGTAGTGCACATGGCGCTGAAGCCGACTCAGCTTCTCGCTCACCACATTTGTGGCTTCCTGGCGGCTATCAAGCTGCGCACAAATACACACCGGCTTCTGTGCGATGAACGACTCAACAATGGCAAAGGCGGGCTGGCGGAGCAGGAAACCAAAATCATGCACATCTACCATTTGCCCCAACAACAAACGGGGCAAATACAAATTTCGGTTGGCGGCCGATAGATTTTGTAACCGTTGCTGAAAAACCGAAAAGATGTTTTTGTCGGCCATTACCGTTCAAGATATGGAATTATCCGCTGCCAGTCGGAAGCTGAAATCAACTGGATTTTTTTGAGGTCTTCCAGATTTTGGAACGGGCCGTGCTGAAAACGGTAGGCCAGAATCGCTTTCGCCTGATTGCGCGTGAGATACGGATGTTTGGCCAACTGCGCTTCGTCTGCGGTATTGATGTTGATCCGAACAGGTTGAAAGTCGGGCGCGACCTGAAATTGCTTTTTCATCGCACGCACCAATGCGGTGTCGATCTTGTAGACCTCACGAAGTTGTTCCATCGAATAAAAACCACCCAACGCGGTACGAAACCGAAGAATGCGATTCGCAAATACCGGCCCGATGCCACGTACTGCCAATAAGCCGATGCTGTCTACCTGATTAATGTCTTGCATGAACGACGGCTGGCGTGTACGCAAAAAGGATTTTTTGTTTTGCGTACGCGGCAGGCTGTCTGGCAGGAGTAACCACCCCCGCTGGCGTTTGAACCAGACGGTATCCATACCGTACATTTTCAGCAAATCCGTCTTCACACGAAATGTTCCGCCCTTGTTTCGGTAATGGATCACACGTTGAGCCAAATCAGACCGCAAACCCGTATTGATCAGAAATTCGAGCGAAACGTGGTTGGGATTAAACGCGACCGCCGCGGTTGGCATTACCACCGGGGTTGTATCGGCCGCCCAAAGCGCTAACAAACTATCTAGTTTCCGCTCATCTGCCTGGGTATCGCGCGGGTGGCTGAACCACCACTGCCGATAGATGTATTCGGAAAACAAAACGATGATCATCAGCGGAATCAAAATCAAAAACGCATTGCTCTCGCTGCGCGAAACCTGGAAAAATGACTGGATGGATTTTCGAAGCCAACCAAGCATCGGTACGCTACTTAAAAAACTCTTGCGCCGCCGCGCGCGCAAATGGGAGTTGCGGCAATCGCCACATCACGTTTACCTCTTCAAAAAAATTCGTTTCATTATCGAGAAACTTCAAGACCCGCTGCGGATCGCCATTTCTAAAAAGCTTCGTAAAAATCCGGTGGCCTTCAATTCGGTTTTCCGCCAGAATCCGCAGTAGTGTGGCATCGTACAAAGCGAATCGCTTTTTTGCAAATGATACCGGTAACACCGGAGACCCGGTACTTTCTAATTGCTGCACCAATGCCGCCGTATGTTTTTGAATGTATCGAAACGTGTACCCGCTGGATGCTTTGGTTTGCCCACCCGCTGTACCCAGCGGAACGATACGCCCTTCGGGGGAATGGAACGGATAGTCGGTCATCGGAATGATACCAAACTCTTCTTCAACCAATTGGTAGTTGGGTAACTTTAACCAATTCGTTACGTAATCGTGCAACGCATTGCTGTACGCATCTTGCGGCAAAAGTTGTTGGGTGAACAGCGTATACTCTACCAGTGCCTCCCGCTCGGAGAACGGCAACACATATACAAAAGTAGTACCGTGCTGCTGGCTTACACGAAAATCCATGAGCGTGGCGCTGCCGGAGTTAAAGAAAGGCGTTTCTGTGCGGATAAACCAACCTTTAAAATGCTGCATGAGATAGTGATGCTGGGGTTGCAGGTCGGGTTTTTCCAGACGTAAACCATGTATGCTATTAAAAACATACTTGGCATGATAGGTTTGGCCCCCGGCCATTACCGAAACCGAACTCGGGTGGTTGATGATGCGTTCGAACTCGCCATAAGCGAATGAGACATTTGTGCAGCCTTGCAATTGCTGGTAGCAGTAATTGTAAAAATCAATACCGCGGATCATCTTGTAGGCATACGGTGAAATATCCAATTGCTTGGAAAAATCTTCGCCATGAAAGAATAATCGGTTCCACTGCCGGTACACCACCGGCTCAAAAATATCCGGCACTCGCTCCCAGAAGCACCACGTGCGATCGTTGCGGGTTTTACGCTCGCGGTCAACAATCAAAATCTTTTTATCGCGTAACGGAGTGGAAAGTTGTAGGCGTACGGCAAGACTTAGCCCGGCACAGCCGCCTCCGGTAATGATGTAATCGTATTCCATAATGGCGCGTTAGAGAATCTTGGAAATCAACAAATCAAACACCTCCACCAAAATCAGCAAAATGATAATCCACTCCAGAATGCTACTCTCACGCTGATGTGATATTTCGCGAAAAACGCTGAGGTTATCTTCGATGATCCGCATGGTGTATTCAATTTCGCTGAAACGCACACGCAGGTCAAATTGCTGCTTCAGTCCCTTTTGCAAAAGATCGAGATACTCATCGTCCCACACCAGTTCGGGCGCATCAAAAATATAGATATTGTCAGCAATATCGTTCTGCGTGTTCAGGGCTTTACCAATAAATTTCATCATCGCCCTACGGCCCAGGCTGAGCTTGCCAGTGGTTTCCAGATCGCGGGTAAATCCTTTTATCTCGGTCAGCAGGTTTTCCGTGGTTTGATGGTAATAGTCCAGCGCTACCGACTGTGCCAGGTTAAACATGGCAATGCGAATGATTTTGTCATCCACGTGGTCTACCACTACTTCGTTAAACTCAAAAAGCAACTGCGCCCCGGGCGAAATTTTTAAGTCGAGATCATCCCGTAAGGAGTTTGATAACGGATTGCGCATAAACGGCGTACAGGTTTTCACAGCCCATTTCATTTCCTCTTCGGTGTGGCCGCACAACACCATCACACCGTAGTTAAAAAAATACTGATACCGGGAGTCGCCCAATTTGTAAAACACTTCCGATGAGGCATCGGCTACCGGTTTAAGATCGAGAAATACCCTTAATGCCTTTAAATCCAACTGGTTGGCTACCAGAATTGCCGAGAGTTTAAGCCGATTTTCCATGCCCTTTCGCAGCAAGCAAATTACAAACTATTTGCCGATTTGGCCGCGCAGCCCCGCCCTTGTCAAATTCTCATGCAGGTTTACACCCGCACGTTGCGCTCCTCGCCAAAAAAGACAAAATTTGCATTCGTTAACACCCTCTATGCGCAGCTTTTTACTCGTGGCCCTCGGGCTTACCTTTTCACTACAGGTTTTTTCATGGGGCGCTACGGGCCACCGGGCCACTGGCTACGTGGCCGACCAGCATCTATCAAAAAAGGCGCGGAAAAAACTCCGGGAATTATTGGGACAAGAGAGTTTAGCCATGGCCTCGACGTGGATGGATGAAATTCGTTCAGACTCTACCTACAACTACACAGCCGATTGGCACTGGGTAACGATACAGGATGGAGAAACCTATGAGCAATCCGTGAAGAACCCAAATGGAGACGTGATCATGACATTGGAGCGGCTGATTCGCGAACTGAAAGCCGGTCAGTTAGATCGAAAAAAGCAAATCGAAGCTGTGAAAATGATTATCCACCTGGTGGGCGACATCCACCAGCCCCTGCATGTAGGTGGAGGTAACGACCGCGGCGGCAATGATGTGCGGGTACGTTGGTTTCGCACGGACTCAAATTTGCACCGCGTGTGGGACAGCGATATGATTGAAGATACGAAGCTGAGTTATACCGAGCTGGCGCAGTGGCTGGGCACACCCGATGCCGCCGTGGTTCGGCAATGGCAGGCGGCTACGGTAAAAGAGTGGGCATATGAATCCATGAGCTACCGAAAGCAATTGTACGAAAAAGGCGATGGTAACCTGGGGTATCGCTACAGTTACAAAAATATGGATGCCGTTAAACTTCGGTTGCTACAAGCCGGGGTTCGGCTCGCGGGCGTTTTTAATGAAATCTACAAGTAGCCGCCTTTAACCGGCTACCTCTGCTTTGAAGCCGGCTTTCGCCACAAGAGATTGAATATCCTCCGCTGAAAGTTGATCGGTTTCAACCGTTAACACCTTTTGTGGGCTGGCAATGTCTACTTGCCATGACTGAATACCCTTCGCTTCGTTAAAAAACGGAGTTACCTTAGCGATGCAGCCACCACACTTGATGTTGCTGGTAAATTTCAACTGCTTCATACACGTATTGATAAATTCTTTGACTGTTACTTGATCGATTTAAAACTCGATAAACAAACTTAGTTTTCGATTTTAAGCCGGGTGGGTTTCAGTGCAAGTTAATTTGCCGGATTTACTTTTTGTACTTTAACCAAACACTGTTAGACACCACACTCACCGAACTCAGCGCCATAGCAGCGCCTGCAATCATGGGGTTAAGCAAAAAGCCGTTCATGGGATAAAGTAACCCCGCAGCAATCGGGATGCCGATAACGTTGTAAACAAAAGCCCAAAATAAATTCTGCCGGATGGTGGCTACCGTTTGGCGCGACAGCCGAATGGCGTATGCCACACGCAGCAGATCGGACGACATGATCGTTAGGCTGGCCACCTCCATCGCCACATCCGTTCCTTTTCCCATCGCCATACTTACATCGGCCTGAGCCAGTGCCTGGGAATCGTTAATGCCGTCGCCAACCATGGCAACAACATGGCCTTTCGCCTGCAGTGCTTTTACATAATCTGCCTTTTGGTCGTACGAGACGCGCGCCTTAAATGTATCAATGCCAACCGCCTTAGCGATGGCGGCTGCCGTTTCGGAGGAGTCGCCCGTGAGCATGTGCACATCCAATCCGCTGGCACGCAGTTGCGCAATGGCTTCGCGAGACGATGTTTTGGGTTGATCTGCGATTGCCAAAATTGCCTGCGCCTGATGGCCGCTACCGGCATACACTACCGTAAACGCCTGTTGTTTCCAGGCGTTTGCCTGACGCGCCTGTTCGTCCGACAAATCAGCGCCTTGCTGTTTGAGCATAAACTCGTTGCCAATCCAGTACAGTTGCTCTTCCACTTTGCCTGCTACACCCACGCCCGTAACACTCCTAAACGCATGCACGGGTTTCGCTACGGCCCCGTTATTCTTCAACCAGGCAACGGCCGCAGTGGCCAATGGATGTTCGGATTGTTGCTCAAGGGAGTAAATGGCATCTTGCCAATCCCAGCTTTGCGCATGTACATGTGTTACCCGTGGTTTGCCCTCTGTAATGGTGCCCGTTTTGTCGAACACCACAGCCGTAATTTCGCGGGCACGCTCAAGGCTTTCCGCATCTTTAATCAGTATCTGATGTTGAGCGGCCTTCCCCACACCCACCATAATGGCGGTTGGTGTAGCCAGCCCCAATGCACATGGACAAGCAATGGTGAGCACCGTTACAGAAGTCATTAAGGCATGACTCAACGCATCCGTGCCCCCGAAAATCATCCAAACTACAAACGTCAGCCCGGCAATAAGTAAGATCACCGGAACAAAAATGCCCGCCACGCGATCGACCAGGTGTTGAATTGGGGGCTTGCTACCTTGTGCTTCCTGTACTTTGCGGATGATATTCCCCAGCACCGTGGCTTCGCCCATGTGTTGTGCCACTACTTCAAAACTCCCTTTCAAATTAATCGTGCCTGCAAAAACTTTCTCACCCTCTTTTTTTAATACGGGTAACGATTCGCCCGTGAGCATGTGCTCGTCCACGTAGGATTCGCCCGACCGCACAAAACCGTCTACCGGAATTTTCTCACCCGGACGCACCAGCACACCATCGCCTGGTTGAATCATTTCCAGCGGTACCTCTTCCTCAACACCATCACGAAAACGCCAAACCGTTTTGACCTGAAGTCCGATCAATGCCCGGAGCGCTGTTGAGGTACGCGATTTTGCCCGGGCTTCCAACCACTTACCCAGCGAAATAAAGGTGATGACCACCGCTGCCGCCTCATAATACACGTGTGCGTGGAGCCCCCGCACGTGCCAGTACTCTGGATACAACGTATTCAGTACACTAAATACAAAAGCTATTCCGGTGGACAACGCCACCAGCGTGTCCATATTTGTTTGCCGATGACGCAACAGCCTGAAAGCATGCACGAAGTGATGACGGCCAAAATAGAACAACACCGGCGCGGTGAGCACCATTGATACATACGGCACCCAGGGCAGTTCCATGAAGAACATACCAAGAACAAAAACCGGTAGCGTAAAAAGTGCTGCCCCAATCGTGCGGTTTCGCACCTGGCGTTCCTGGTCGGTTTGGGCCTCAAAAACCTGTTCGTCCGTTTTCTTTTCGGTTAAAAGATCATAGCCAATCGCTTGCACCGCCTGGCGCAGTTGCTCGGGCGTAACGACCGACCGATCGTATTCCACCCAGGCGTTTTGATTGGCATAGTTCACCGCAGCCTTCGTTACACCTTTAGTATGGGCCAATAAGGTTTCTACGCTCACCGCGCAGGCAGCACAACTCATTTCCAATACCGGGAAGGATACTTTAACCGTTTGCGACTTCATTACCAATTGGGCCCGAAATTACAACCAATACGAGTTCAGGAAAGTTTGTTTGCCACACGATGAAAAAAAATTGATGAATTCATGAACCTTTATCGTAATATTACGATTAAATACGTTGTGGGCGCAACCAAAACACAAGAATTCTCCAAAATCCAGAACGATCTGGCGGCCTTAGCAAAGGCACTGGGCCACCCGGCGCGCATTGCCATCTTGCAACATTTGTTGCGTACGCAGTCGTGTGTATGCGGTGATATTGTAGAAGAATTGCCACTTTCTCAGTCCACCGTTTCCCAGCATCTAAAAGAGTTGAAACAGGCCGGGTTAATCAAAGGGGAAATTGAGGGACCATCGGTGTGTTACTGCATTGATGAGAAAGCATGGAAAAAAGCAAAAAAAAGCCTGACCGATTTATTCGAAAGTTATCTGCCTGACACTTGCTGCTAGCTACTCGTAAAATGAAATGAACTAAACTATCATACCATGAACACCATCGTAGATCCTGCCGAAAAACTGAAAGAAATTGTAAAAGAAAAGTACGCTCAAATTGCCGATCAAAATAAATCGGAAAACGAGGCGAGCTGCTGTGGTGTAGGTGGTTGTGCTACGATTGACTATGCAATCATGGCAGACGACTACTCGGATTTAAAAGGCTATGTAGCCGATGCTGATTTAGGGCTTGGCTGCGGGCTACCCACAGAATTTGCACTTATCCAACCAGGCGACACGGTGGTGGATCTCGGTTCCGGAGCGGGCAACGATGCCTTTGTTGCCCGGCACATTGCAGGCGAGAAAGGTAAAGTAATTGGTATTGACTTTACGGAAAAGATGATTGAAAAGGCGCGGGCAAATGCGGAGCGGTTGGGATTTAACAACGTGGAGTTTCGTTTGGGCGATATCGAGAAAATGCCACTCACAGCAAATTGCGCAGATGTGGTGGTGAGCAACTGTGTTTTGAATTTGGTTCCCAATAAACAACAGGCATTTGCTGAAATGTTCCGGGTATTGAAGCCCGGCGGGCACTTTAGCGTGTCGGACATTGTGTTGGCCGGGCAGTTGCCTGATGGGCTGCAAAAAAGTGCCGAAATGTATGCTGGTTGTGTTGCGGGTGCCATTCAACAAGAGCACTATCTACAGCTTATCTCCGCAGCCGGTTTCAAAAATGTGAAGATTCAAAAAAAGAAGCGAATTGAACTTCCGGCTGAAATCTTGAATCAGTATCTATCGCCAGAGGAGCAACGCGAATTTGAAACCGGAAGTACCGGTATTTTCAGCATCACGGTATACGGTGAAAAAACTGAGGGATGCGGTGCAGCCGGATGCTGCTAACCAGAAAAAATTGTAACCTATGGTATTCCCCCAACTCGAGCAAACCATTGCCACGCTTACCGCAGAGGTAAATCTAATTCCCGAACACCGCAGAGCCGTGCTGTTGCGGGTAGCGCAATTTGTAAAAAAGCAAAAGCAGTCTGGCCAACCAACGGTGTTCAATTTCATTTGCACGCATAACTCTCGGAGAAGTCATATGGCCCAACTCTGGGCTCAGGCAGCCGCGTACTACCACGGCGTGGGAGGCGTAGTGTGTCTGTCGGGCGGTACAGAAGCCACCGCGTTCAATCCACAGGCAGTAGCCGCCATGCAGCGGGCAGGATTCCAGATTGAGGCGACCACGACCGGCGCCAATCCCAGATATGAAGTTCGTTTTTCTGAAGATGCCCCTGCGGTATTGGCATTCTCAAAAACCTATGACGACCCATTCAATCACACAAAAGCATTTGCGGCCGTGATGACGTGCGCCCATGCAGACGAACACTGCCCGTTTATTCCTCATGCGCTGGAACGGATTGCGTTAACGTATGATGACCCCAAAGCGTATGACGGTACACCCGAGGCTGCCGCCCGATATACCGAGCGTACGCTACAGATTGGGCGCGAGTTACTTTATGCGTTCTCGCAGGTAAAAGAATTATAAGTTCTGCTTCTTCATTTCGCCTATGGCAAAGTTCGCTGCCCGCGCCGTAAATGCCATAAACGTTAAGGATGGATTTTGATTGCCCACAGAGGTCATACAGGCTCCGTCCGTAACAAACACATTTTTACACGCGTGCACCTGGTTCCATTCGTTCAATAGCGAAGTCTTCGGGCTTTCGCCCATGCGGATGCCGCCCATTTCGTGGATATCCAGACCCGGGGCTTGATGATTATCATCAATCACGATATCGTAGCAACCCGCTTTGGTAAGCATCTCCTCGCCCTGCGCGTAAAAGTCTTTTAACATCTTTTCATCGTTGTCGTCATAGTCTACGCTTACCACCAATTGCGGTATGCCCCACGCATCGGTTTGGTCTGTGCTAAGGCGCACATGATTCTCGAACTTGGGGATGGTTTCCCCTTGCATCATCCAATAGATGCGCCACAGGCCGGGGTTGGTCATTTCATTTTTTAAATCCGCGCCCAATTTATCCGAGTCACGACTCCAGCCATCGCGTGTGGCGGAGTAAGCCGTCATGTACCCGCGCAGGAAATCCATTTCTTGTTTCTGCACGTTTCGGTACGAAGGCATGAAGGCACTGGTGGGTCTGCGGCCCGAGTAGTATTGGTCGTGATAACCATCAAACTTAGCATGAATACGGCCGCGGTAATTATGAAAGGCGACATAGTGCCCCAACAGCCCATGATCATTGCCGAGGCCGTTTGGAAAACGATTGGATTTGGAATTGAGCAAAATAAGATTTGAATTGAGGCAGGCGGCGTTGACAAAAATGACGCGCGCAAAAAAATCTTCTTCTTGTTTGGTTTCGCTGTCGATGACTTTTACGCCTATCGCCTTCCCCTTTTGTTCATCGTAAATAATGGAGTGCACCACGGAGTGCGGTCGAAAAGTCATGTTACCGGTTCTGCGGGCAGCGGGCAACGTGCCGGAATTGGCGCTGAAGTAGCCGCCAAAGGGGCACCCGCGTTCGCACAGGCTTCGGGCCTGGCATTGGCCGCGCCCCAGTTTAAGGTGCTCTTCTGTGGGGTGGGTTAGATGGGCACAACGGCCTACAATGACATGGCGGTTAGTGTAGTTTTGGTGGATGCGTTCCTGAATATGTTTTTCCACACAGTTTAACTCCCAGGGTGGCAGCACTTCGCTGTCGGGCAGATTGACCAAGCCATCGCGGTTACCGCTAATGCCTACAAATTTTTCTACGTAAGAATACCACGGAGCCAGGTCATCGTACCGGATAGGCCACGGCACAGCAAATCCATCGCGCGCGGGTGCCTCAAACTCGAACCGGCTCCACCGTTGCGTTTGCCGGGCCCACAAGAGCGATTTGCCGCCCTCCTGATAGCCGCGGATCCAATCAAACGGTTTTTCCTGTACGTACGGATGCTCGCCATCTTTCACAAAAAATTGTTGCGTTGCTTCGCCAAAGGCGTAGCAGCGGGCAGCCACGGGGTTGGCTTCCAAGGTGGAAGCCGGCAGGTTGAGTCGATAAGGAAATTCCCAGGGATTCATTGTAGCGGTGGGATAATCCACTTTGTGTTGCACGGGGCGCCCCCGCTCCAGCACCAGTGTTTTCAGCCCTTGCTCACAAAACTCTTTTGCAGCCCAGCCGCCACTCATGCCCGAGCCTACCACAATGGCATCGAACGTATTTTGCTTTTTTGCGTCTCCGTTGATTTGCATACCCACTTCGTGTTTAAAACCGAAGGTAGAAAAGAAAACCGAAAAACGAAGGTCTTTACCGGGCGGGGGTGTCCGACATTTTGATGAATGGCGACCGCGGGCGTCAGCGGGCGAGGGATTGGAGTGAAAATCCCGCGGGAGCGGGATTGTAACGAAAAGCCCGGTGGCCTTGCGCCGCGCTTGGCCACGCCCCCAAAAATTGCTTCATCCTTACGATGTGCTGCGCCGGGTACCCTGATAGAGCTCGTACTCCAGCAACCGGCAGTCGAGCGTTCCACTATAAAACTCGATCCGCCTGCTGGCTTTGAGCCCAATTTTCTTGGCCAGTTCAAGATTGCCGGTAAACACGTAGCCGGTGTAGCCTTGGGCTTTCTTTTTCATAAAATCTCCGATCGCCGCGTAGGTACTTTCGAGTTGCGTTACCTCGCCCAGCCGTTCGCCATACTCGGGGTTAAACAGGAGCACCCCCGGAGGCTGCGGCAGCTCTGTATCCTGAAAATCGCATTGTGCAAAAGTGATGAGCTGTTCTACACCCGCGGCGCGTGCGTTTACCCGGGCAATCATTACTGCATCTGCGCTGAGATCGGTAGCGATAATTTTTGCCGTTGTGGGACACACCTGGTTGCGCAGGCGATCTACCTCCTGCTCGTACAGTGCCGCCGCATAGCCCACGAGGTGCATAAACGCATAGTTGCTGCGGAGCAAACCGGGTGCACGTTGCGTGGCGATGCAGGCCGCCTCGATGGCCAGCGTGCCCGAACCACACATGGGGTTAACGAAGGGCGTAGCTCTGTTCCACGCGGAGGCGTACACTGTGGCCGCGGCCAGTGCTTCGAGCATGGGCGCTTTGCCGGGGATTTTACGGTAGCCGTGTTTGGTGAGGGTTTCGCCCGAGGTATCCAGAAAAACTTCTGCCTGTTCTTCGTGCCAATGCACATTCACAACCGTGCGATCCAGGCGGGGGCCGCTGTTCGGACGCGCGCCAGCCTCGCGCCGGAAGCGATCTACAATGGCATCTTTTACCTTTACATTTACAAACAGCGGGTTGTTGATCGTAAAATGATTAACGTGGCTGGTTACCGATACATAGCCATCGCCCGGAATCCACTGCTCCCACGGCATTTTCAACACCGTGTCGTACACTTGATCTACGTGTGTTACGCGGAAGGATTTGAGTGAATAGAGAATCTGGCTGGCGCAGCGCAGGGCCAGATTTAACCGGATACAATCGGTTAATGATCCTTCCAGTTCCAGACCTGTGTTGAACTGCTTATTTACCGAAAAGCCAAGGGCCTCTACTTCTTGTCGCACGAAAGGCGCCAGCCGCTTCATGCAGGTAATAACAATTTTACTGCGTCTGGAGAAATCGCCCATTAGTTTTTTCGAGGTAAGCCGGGAAAGAACGCGTTCGTGTTGCGGATGTAGGCTTCGTAGCCGGGTTTACGCTGCACGAGCGTGCGCTCGAGTAAGGCAACACCGGAAACGCGCATGAGTAAAAAAGTCATGAGCCCCGCTGCGAGCAGCGCAGGCCACCACCCGGCAGCCGTGGCCCACAGCGCAAACGCCCACCATACAACGGCATCGCCAAAGTAATTGGGGTGGCGAGTGAAGCGCCACAAACCGGTGGTGAGTAGTTTGCCTTTGTTTTCCGATTTGCGTTTAAATCGAACCAGTTGTGCATCACCTACGGCTTCAAAGAAAAAACCGATAGACCAGACTGCCAGCGCCAGACTGTCCCACAGACTCCACTCATTTTTACTTACGGCAACGGCCAGCAACGGAAAAGAAATCAGCCACGCTAACACACCTTGCAACACAAACACTTGAAAAAAACTAAACCACCAATACCGTTCCGGGCCGTACTGTTTGCGAAATTGTTGGTAGCGGTAATCTTCGCCTTTACCCGCATTGCGCAAAAAAAGGTGAATGCCCAGCCGAAACCCCCAGATGGTGAGCGCGCCAAGCACCACCAGATTGCGCGTGGCGATAGGTTGCAGTTCATACGCGTACACACCGCCCACAACAACAAATCCGAGGCCCCACCAGATGTCTACGATGCTGACATTGCGCAGCTTTATACTCCACAGCCACAGCAGCGTGTTGCAGATCAGCAATACCGCCAGCCCGCGCAGCCAGACAACATACCACTCCATTAGCGCGGTGTTTGCGGAATGAGTTGTTCGAGCGTTCTCATGATGATGGGCCCCGTGGGTTTGCCAACAGACATGCTGGTGAGGTACTCCGCATGGGGTTTTGTTTTATCATCGAAATAGACGGGTTTCAGGATGTAACCCAGCGCATCGTTCGCGAGGCCCAACACAAATTTCGGGCCTGTGCCCATCAAACGTTTCGTTTCAAGGCCATACCAGGGCGCTGTTTCGCCCGGGTGGGTAGCAAACTGCGCCGCGCCAATAGCAAACCAGGTAATTTCTGTTTCCACCGAATCGGAAATATCGCGTTGGATTGTGCCGATAGCCGCAAGCTGTTTCCATGCTGCGTTCTCCACCGGAAACCGCACACGCCGGGCGCGGACGTCAAGGCGATCTACCGCCAGCGTGTCGGACGAGGTGTAAGCCGCTACCGTTGCCGCTGCCAGCTCGCTGCCGCGTTGGAAGGCCCGTGCGAAGGTGCCTTCGTCTACCGGTTGTACCCAACCGCCAATGGCGCCTTGCAAAAAAAGATTCTCACCCCCCCAGGCGGTGGCCAGCCCTTTGTAAAATCCATCCACATAATCTGAAGACACCTCGCTGTACTGTGCATCCAAAAATGTGGGATGGCAGGCAAAATTGGTGAGCGACGCAACGGAAGATCCATCCACCGCCACAAACTGCATAGAAGTTACGGAGCGATCAATCTCCTCATCGCAAATGTTTTGTACCCACGGCTCGCCAAAAATGGTTTCGGCCGTGCGCACCACCACGGGCTGCAATTTTGTGTAGGCCGTAGCAATCTGCGCTGCAGCCGTTTGAATCAAAAACTGTTGATATGCACTGTCCACACCCGGGTGTTGATAATCGGAACCCCAAAGCCCTACTACATCAGGCCCGGCGTGGGTGTGTGTGGACGACACAATAATATGCTGCGGCGGAATGGCAACGGCCGCCGCCGCCCGGGCCCGGATGCGTTCTACATCCGGAAACAAAAGGCCGATGCAGTCGATAGTTACAATTGCCAATGTGGTCGAATCCTTTTTTAGCACTACGGCCTTCACAAAGAGGCTGTCGTGAATGCCTGTGAACTTGCGGTTTTGTTTATCGCCGGCAATGAAAGCGCCTATGGGCGGATTCACGGGTGCCGATGCTGCCCCCACGAGCAGTTTCGAATCGGCCTGTTCTTGCGGCGGCTGGCAGCCCACGAGCACGCAGGCCGCCAACATGATTCCATATCCTACGCTACGCATCATAACACGTTGTTGAGTTGTTCTTTGATTTTCTCAAGTTCCTCCTTCATCTGCACCACTTGCTTTTGGATTTCTGCATCGTTGGCTTTACTGCCGATGGTGTTGATTTCGCGGCCAATTTCCTGAGCAAGAAACCCGAGCTTACGCCCATTCGAGTTGGTTTCTGCCAACAGCTTCCGGAAGTGGGTAAGGTGCGTTTGCAACCGCACGCGCTCTTCGTGAATATCCAGCTTTTCGATATAGTAGATTATTTCCTGCTCCAGCCGGTTGGCATCAAATCCTACCTCGCCAAAAAAGTCGGTGATGCCGGACTTTATTTTGTTGCGTACCCGCTCCACCCGTTTGGGATCAAGCTGCTCTACTTCGCGCAGGCCTCGCTCAATTTGGTCGATGTACTCGCGCAGCTTCACTTCCAAGCTTTTGCCCTCGCCCACGCGAAACTGATCGCATCGGTGTAAACTATCGTCCAGCAACCGAAGCACCTGCTCCCACAGCGTTTGGTCAAGTTCTTCTTTGCCTTGGCTGATGATGACATCGGGCGAGTTAAGGGCGATCTGAAATAGCGCTTCGTGCGAAGGGGAAACCACGGCGTCTGCAAGTTTTACCAGCTCGTGGTAGTAGGCTTTAAAAAGCTCCTTGTTGTACGACAACTTCACGTCTTGCTTCCCAGCCGGTTGGTAGTCGATGGTAACGCTTACTTTGCCGCGTTCCAGCTTGTCGGTAATCAAGTTTCGAATTTCGTGCTCCTTTTCATTGAACTGCTTCGGCAGCCGGAGGCTCAAATCCAGAAACTTTGAGTTCAACGATTTCACTTCGATATTGATGCTGGCGCGGGCGTCCGTAAAGGTGCTTTGCCCGTAGCCCGTCATGGATTTGATCATGCGCGATTTTTCTACGCAGCAAGGTAACGAGAAAAGACGGGTTTCCGGAAACCGCTACAACCAGTGTTTGGGCAGCGTGTAGCCAATCCCGATGCTGAACGAAAAATCTTGTCGCTGCTGATTTAAATCCGTTCGATCCATAACGATATAAAGTGCTGCAACATGCCAAAAGAAGCCACCGGCGGCCTTTTGCCGCCTAAATCCAAGGCGACCATTGAAAGAATTCCGCAGGTTGTGAAAACGCGAAATAAAAAAATCGGGCGTGTAGCCCACCCCGACCTCCAGATACGAGCCAAAGCCAACCTCGCGCAGTGCAGATACGCCCAACGGAATGGCCACCTCTGATCGCCTTAGCCCTACACCAGCACGGTATGAAAATTTGAATGCACCTGTCTCAAGAAAAATGCGATCCACGTTTACGGATAGTATAGCGGAACTGTACAGAAACTCAGAAAAGAAAGTGGTAGACGCCACCGGTGAAGGGTTATACACCTGACCGTGGGATGCCAGCACGGTTACCATCGCGAAAAGACACCCAATAAATTTTATCATGATTGGAATTTGGTTTTCTAACTACTCTTTTACACCAATATAATAAACGGGCGGAAAAAATTTACTCCGGGTACAACACTTAACGTAAACAACGCAAGAAAACGATTGAATTACGTGGCCACCATCCTGATGTTTGAGGCATGATTCATCTACCTTTGAATGCCATGACCGAGCAGCAAGCGCTTAACTACCATCGGATTGAAGCCGCCATCCGCTACCTGGAACAAAACTTTCAGCGGCAGCCCGGGCTGGAAGAAATTGCGGCGGCCGTTCATGTTAGTCCGTTTCACTTCCAGCGGCTATTTACGGAGTGGGCGGGCATCAGCCCGAAACGTTTCCTTCAATACCTAACGGTAGATTTTTTAAAAGCGCGATTGCGGCAGTCGGACGATTTGTTTGACGCAGCCGAAACCGTGGGCCTTTCCGGCCCCGCTCGTGTGCATGAGTTGTTTACCACACTCGAGGCGGTAAGCCCCGCGGAATACAAACGTGAAGGGCGCGGATTGGCCATTCGCTATGGATTTTGCGAAACACCCTTTGGCCGGGCGTTGATTGGCACTACCGACCGCGGCGTTTGTTGGTTCTCTTTCTTCGCCACAGATTCCGATCCGCGGCTGGAAACAGCGCGCATGAAAACCTGCTGGCATCAATCCAGCTTTCAGAAAGATGATGCAATCGCAGAAGCGCTCGCGCTGCAGATTTTTAACCGGGCTCATCGTCAGCCACTACATGTGCTGGTAAAAGGCACCAACTTTCAGGTAAAGGTGTGGCAGGCATTGTTGCAACTCCCTTTCGGGGATGTAACCACCTACCAACACATTGCAGGTGCCATTGATAACGCGCGCGCCTTACAAGCCGTGGGCTCGGCCGTTGGCGCAAACCACATTGCGTATCTCATTCCTTGCCACCGTGTCATCCGCAAAGACGGCCACCTGGGCGAATACCGGTGGGAATCGGTTCGCAAAAAGTGCATCATCGGTTGGGAAATGGCGCAACGCATTCAATAGTGGATGGTTTTCTTTTCCTACCTTCCGTGTACGAAAAAAAATGCCCGCGAAAAAAGAATCAGCCCCGGAGGTTATTGTTTCCAGCACCGGCGCATGGCGCGCCTGGCTGGAAGTCAATCATAAAACCGCCCGTTCGGTTTGGTTAGTGATCTACAAAAAAGAAAGCGCAACCCCCAGCGTGCGTTACCCCGATGCCGTGGACGAAGCGTTGTGCTTTGGCTGGATTGATAGCACAGCCAACAAACGCGATGCCGAGAGTTTTAAAGTGCGTTTTACAAAGCGAAACCCCAAGAGCCGCTGGAGCAAAGTAAACAAGGAAAAAGTGGAGCGCCTGCTAAAAGAAAAGCGAATGACCCCGGCCGGATTAGCGATGATTGAACTCGCTAAAAAGTCTGGCACGTGGACCGCGCTGGACGCCATCGAGAACATGGAAGTGCCCGAAGACCTAAAAAAGGAGCTAAAAAAACAAAAAGGCGCAGCGGCATATTTTGATGCGTTTCCGCGATCCGTAAAGAAAGGAATTTTGGAGTGGATCATCTCCGCGAAAAAGCCGGAAACCCGCGCCCGGCGTGTAGCAGAAACTGCTGCCCTTGCCGCCAAAAATGTGCGGGCAAATCAGTGGCCCAAACGTTAGTAATCCAGGGGCTACACCCGTTTTTACTCCCGCTTTTTGTCTATCTTCGATGGACCTAAACTTTTTCGTAGTGCAAACAATTTACCGGGTTACAAGGCTGAAAAAGACATCTTCCATTTTCTTTGCGGCACTTCTGGTTGCCGGGTATCTCACGGGCTGCACCCAATCTACCACCGAGGCAGTAGCCCGACTTACCGAGCAGCCGGGGTGGCCTGCGTCCATCACCGATCGGCTGTCGAAGCAACTTGCTACTTTCCCAAACCAGGTAGAATTCGCTTTCGCCAAAATTGAAGGCGACCGAATATCATTCTACGGCGTAACCCGTTTGGCCGACACCTTGCGCTTCGTTAAAAATGAAAATCGTGTTTTTGAAATTGGTTCGATCACGAAGGTTTTCACCGCTACGCTGCTGGCCCAGGCCGTGGAGGAAGGGAAGCTACACCTGACGGATTCGCTCGCCAGCCTACTTCCGTTTCCACTAAAAGCCGGTGGTACGATCACTTTGCAGCAACTTGCCAATCATACCTCCGGGTTGCCGCGGCTACCGTCTAATCTGCTGCCCAGCATGATGATGAACCCGGACAACCCATACAAAAACTACACTACCGATAAACTGGAGCGTTACCTCCGCGAAGAGATAAAGTTGAGTGCACCGCCAGGACAAAAAATGGAATATTCAAATTTGGGTGCCGGCTTACTTGCATTTGTTTTAGTCCAACATCAAAAAACAAACTATGAAGAGCTTCTTCAGTCTAAAATTTTCCAACCCTACGGCATGCTTAGCAGTTCCACATCGCGTGAGAGAGTGAGTAAAAATTTAGTCGTAGGCGTTAATGGCTCAGGCGAGCCTGTTTCCTATTGGGATTTGATGGCATTGGAGGGCGCGGGTGCAGTCCTGAGTTCCACTGAAGATCTCGCCCGGTTCGCACTTGCACAATTCAACGCCACGGCGGCCATCGCACGCACACAAACAAAGACGCATACCATGAACGACCGCACCGGGGTAGGATTAGGATGGATCATCCGCGAAGAAGGCAACCGCATCATCTGGCACAATGGTGGCACGGGTGGATTTTCAAGTTGCATGGCGCTTGATCTCACGCGCAAGCGGGGCATGATCGTGCTGAGCAACTACTCGCGTTTGGCCAATCAAAGCCAGAAAATTGACGACCTGTGCTTCGAATTATTGAACCACTAAAATCATTGCCTCCACCATTCGCGGATTACTTTTGTTACGGCTTGCCACGAATCCCTACACAAGTTTTAATTTCATATTGAACAACTAAAGAATATCATCATGCAAACTCCCCTTCGCATCTGGCACGTAGGCAACTGGTGTGTACACACCGGCCAGAAGTATATTGAGTCGCCTTTTCTTGCGGCTACAAAAGGCGTTGAAATCCTGAACTACGCGCAACAGTTTGTAGATGCCGTGAAAGCAATCCCCCACGCAGAAGTAATCTCGCAACCTTCGTGGGAATTGTACAACATGTCGCCCGAAGATTTCGATAAGCGTTTAACATGGGCCACCACAATCGTTTTTGGAGATGTGGAAACCAAGGTGTTGATGTTGCACCCGGATTTTTTTAATCGTAACAAGTGGGACAACTACGTTACGTTTCCGGATCGCTTCATGCTGTTAGAAGAATGGGTTCGTAAAGGCGGGCACTTTCATATGATGGGCGGCTGGTACAGTTTCAGTGGGGAGTTGGGCAAGGGTGGTTGGAAACGCGTGCCCTTCCATGAAGTGCTTCCGGTAGCATGCCTGGATGGCGATGATCTTGTGGAGTCCACGTGGAGTTTCCCCGTACGCATGCAACAGGCAGATCATCCGGTACTCGCAGGCATTTCGGTAGAAGAGATTCCGCCCCTACTCGGATTTAATGAGACACGGCTTCGGCCGGAGAGCATCAGCCTGTTGGAAATTCAATACATGAACAAATGGTATCCGCTGCTCTCAGCCCGGCAAGTGGGCAAGGGCAAAGTCTCCACGTTCACAACTAGCGCCAGCCCGCATTGGGGCATTAACCTGGTAAAGTGGAAGAAGTACAACCAACTGTGGCAGCAACTTTTTACCCGGTTGTAGCCTATGCGATTGCTTTTTGTTTTACTGTTAATGGCGGGTGAGTTGGCAGCACAGAATGCGCTACAAAGCCTAATGCCCATGCCGCAGCAGGTGGCACCGAGCGCAGAGCGGTTTCGGGTGACCAAAGACTTTACCATGGCCATCTCCGGGCAACCGGGCAACCGGGTGTACAAAGAAGCCTCCCGCGCGTTGCGCAGATTGGATAACCGTGTGGGGCTATTCTTTCCGCAAGGCCATCTCACCGCGAAGGATAGCAATCCTAACGCGTCCGTATTGATTCATGTCAATCGCGAGGCAAAAATCGAACTGGGCGAAGATGAATCGTACCAACTCCACATCACCAAAAAACAAGTTCAGCTTTCCGCCAACACGGACCTTGGTGCCATACGCGGATTGGAAACGCTGCTGCAACTGGTAAGTGTGGATGATGCGGGCTATTTTTTTCCGGGTGTGGTGATTCAAGACGCACCGCGATTTCCCTGGCGGGGATTGTTGATTGACGTGTGTCTGCATTGGATGCCGATGGAGGTGATTCTGCGAAATCTTGACCTGATGGCCTCCGTAAAAATGAACGTGCTGCATTTGCACCTCAGCGAAGATCAGATGTTCGGCATCGAATCAAAAATATTTCCACGCCTCCATGAGGTGGGCGCCGAGGGCAATTTCTTCACACAGGAAGAAATGAAAAAAATTATCGCTTACGCGGATCAACGCGGCATCCGCATTGTTCCCGAGTTTGATGTACCCGGGCACTGCACCGCCATGTTGCGGGCCTACCCGGAACTCGCCAGTATTCCCAAAGAATATGAACTTGAACGTTACTTCGGCATTTTTGATCCATCGCTGGATGTTACAAAAGCCAGTACCTACGCGTTTTTAGATAAACTTTTCGGGGAGATGGCCGCACTGTTTCCCGACGCTTACTTTCATATTGGTGGTGACGAAAACACGGGTGTGCACTGGCAGCAAAGCCCTTCCATTGCCACGTACATGAAAGAACGCAATTTTACCCCGGCTGATCTGCAGGCGGAGTTCATCAGCAAGTTGTTGCCCATCGTACAAAAACATGGCAAGAAAATGATGGGTTGGGATGAAATTCTGCACCCGGGCATCTCAAAAGAAATTATGATTCAATCGTGGCGCGGCCACGAGTCGTTGTTTGAGGGCGCACGCCAGGGTTACCCGGGCCTCCTCTCCACCGGTTATTACATCGACTTAATTCAACCTACCGACTTTCATTATTTAAACGATCCTGTTCCGGCCAATGCAGCGCTTACCGAAGCGCAGAAAAAACTGATTGTGGGTGGTGAAGCCACGATGTGGACGGAACACGTTACCCCGGAAACGATCGACTCGCGCATTTGGCCGCGCACGGCAGCCATTGCCGAGCGGCTTTGGTCGAATGCGAACCTGCGCGATGTTGAAGACATGTACCGCCGGCTGGAGCGCGCCAGTTTTTTGTTGGACGAATTAGGTTCATTACACCTGCGCAACAAACACACCCTGCTGCGCAGATTAACCAATGGGGGCGATACCCGCGCGCTCGAAACCCTGGTGGATGTGATTGAGCCGCTGAAAATCTATCAGCGCAATGCGGGCGACACCATGTACACCGTGTTCTCGCCCTACACAAAAATTGCCGATGTAGCCACACCCGATCAGGCCGTAGCCCGAAATTTCCGGAAACTGGTATTCACTTTTATCACCAAGCCCAAGCCGGAAGATGAAAAAGAAATTCGCAGTTGGTTGGAGAAATGGCGTGATAACCACCCGGCTTTCCTGGCAAGCGTAAAGAAAAGCCCTGTGCTGCAAGAGGCAGTTATTCTCAGCACCAATTTGGCTGCCATTAGCATCGTGGGCCTGCAGGCCCTTGACTACCGAAACAAAAGAGCACCCGCTGGTTGGAAAGCGCAAAGTCTGGCGCAGTGCAATAAAGCAAAAGAACAAGGAGGCCGCTGCGATCTACAAGTGGTTACGGCTATTGAATTGCTGGTAAACCAAGCTCGGGAGTAGTTGCCACAACCAAGAGCGAGCCGCGCTGGAATAGTCCATGTCCATTTTTTGTTTCATCGAAGAAGGTGCGCCAGCGCGTGTAAGACACCAGGGCGTCTTAATCAGACTGCGCGGGCACATAGCCAGGCCCATACACCGGGCGGCCAGGAAACTGATGGGTATGTTCGCCTTCCCACAGTACGGCCACGCCATTTACCCACACATGGCTTACGCCTGTAGCATATTGATGCGCGTTTTCGAAGGTGGCATGATCTTGTATCGTGGCCGGATCGAAAAGCACGAGGTCAGCAAAAAAGCCCGGCTTCAATAGTCCCCGCTTTTGCAATTTCAAATTTGCAGCAGGCAAACCGGTGAGGCGCCGCACAGCCTCCGGCAGCGGCATCAGCTTTTCTTCGCGCACGTATTTTGCCAAAAATCGCGCAAAGCTTCCATACGCACGCGGATGCGTAAGATCGTTGAGGTACGCGCCCTCGGCAGCAATGGAATACGCATCAGAACACAAGCTCACGTAGGGCTGGCGCAACATGCGTTGCAGATTTTGCTCAGAGATCAAAAAATAGATGCACGGAATATTCCACTTATCGGCTACCAGTAAGTCCAGCATCGTCTCATCGCTGTTTTTACCATGGAGGCGCGCAATTTCGTCTAACCGCTTACCGCGGTAAAGGCGGTTCAATGAGTCTTTCCGGAAAGCCAACACCAGCACATCTTTTGGATCGGAGTTTTTTGTAGGAATACCCCGGCGCAACTCGTCTAACACGCGCTGGCGTATGCGCGGATTTTTAAGGCGTTTACGCATGGCTGCTGCCCCGCCTGCCTGCACCCACGTGGGCACGCGCGCCAACATGCCTGTAGCGCTGGCGGCATACGTGTACATGTTCGCGGTTACCTGTAGGCCTGTTGCACGCGCACTGTCAATCTTGGCCAGCACGGTATCAATTTTGTTCCAGTTGCGGGCGTGGTTGATTTTTAAATGATAAATCTCGGCAGCAATGTTCGCCTCGCGCGCGATGCGAAAAAACTCCGCTAGGCCTGTGTAGATTTTGTCGCTTTCGCTGCGGAGGTGACTCGCGTAGATGCCGCCATGAGCGGCCGCCACTTTACTCAACGCAATCAATTCATCCGTATCAGCAAAATCTGCGGGCGCATAAATCAACGAAGAACTCAAACCCATCGCGCCCTCACGCATGGCATCTGCCACTAATGCCTGCATGGCTTGTAATTCGTTAGGCGTGGGGGGGCGCTGCTCGCGGCCGATCACATAATCGCGCACCGTAGTAGCACCCACAAACGAGGCGTAGTTCACCGATACGCCCCGCTGCTGGAGATAGTCAAAATAGCCACCCAGGGTGGTCCAAAGTGTATCGTTCGGTTTTGGCTTCCGCGGGCCGGGGCTCCAGCCTTCGCCCATTACTTCCAGCGTAACGCCTTGTTTTACATCGCTCAGGCTACGGCCATCTTTCAGCAGCGTGTTATCGGCCCAACTCAGCATATTGATAAAACCCGGTGCCAGCGCGGCACCGCGCGCATCTACTTCTACTTTACCGCGGGCCCGAAATTTACCCATCGCCACAATGGTATCACCCTGCACCGCCAAGTGCCCGCGAAGGGGCTGCGCCCCGGTGCCGTCGTAGAGCATCGCATTTTTAATCAACAGGTCGTAAGTAGGCGGTGGCTCGCACGCGAGCAGCGCCAACGTCCAAACCAAAAACACGCCCTTTGGCTTCATCGCCCGAAATCGTCCTGCAGCCGGACGATGTCGCTCTCATCTGACGGATGAAGCGGATCGGTATGAATCCAAATCTCGGCTACTATGCCCCATCCTTCGGGTACGCCTACCAGCCGATGGCGCTCACCTTTTTCCATCCGCACTGTGGTACCTAATGCCAGCGGTTGTACGGCCGTTTCTCCATCGGTGCGGCTGCGCACAATACCCGCTACACCGCCCACCAGTTTCCAGATTTCAGCCCTGCGAAAGTGGTACTGCCAGGACAATCGCTTACCGGCTTCCACCACCAAAATCTTAGGGCTTAACTTTTGACTTTGCTCATCGGCCGAAAGCCGCACCTCGCCAAAAAAATGCTCCTGAAATTTCGAAGCCTGCGATTCATCAATCACAAAAAAACCGCCCCAGGGCTTTTGCCATTCTTTGGAAGCGATGCGAAACCCGCGGGCTGCTAATTCTGCCTCAATGTTTTGCAGAAACGTTTGCTTTTCGCCTTGAAATGTGTTTGTAAAAAACATGATGTTTGATTGAGGCGGAAAGAAACAAAGGATTTACCGTTCAACAAAAATTCAATTTTAGTTTTTGAGAACAACAGCCGTTAGGTGATCTTCGGAAAAAAATCCAGCCATGAAAATCCATCTTTTTCTTGCTTGCCTTTTGATGAGTAGTGTCAGTATCGCACAAAGCGTTGTAAAGGAATCGCTGAAACTAAAAAGCGCCGTGCTGGGAAAAGACGTGGAATACAGCATCTATCTGCCAGCCGACTATGCCACCTCTGAGCGCAGGTACCCCGTGCTCTACTTACTGCATGGCTATACCGATGATGAAACCGGTTGGACCCAGTTTGGTGAAGTGAAAGCCATTGCCGACGCGCAGTATGAAAAAATGGAAATGACGGCCATGATCATTGCCATGCCCGATGCGGGCACCAGTTGGTACATGAACAGTGCCGATGGCAAAGTAAAATTTGAAGAGTTTTTCATTAAAGAGTTCATTCCGTTTATCGATGGCACCTATAAAACCCGAACCCAGCGCCAGTTCCGGGCGGTAGCGGGCCTTTCGATGGGTGGACTAGGCACCTTATTATACGCCCTCAAATATCCGGACCTCTTCTCTACCGCAGCACCCTTAAGTGCCGCAGTACTTACCGATGAAGAAGTAACCACCATGCCGCAAGACCGGTGGAACGGCGCGTACGGCATTGCCCTTGGTAAAGACTTGAATGGAGACGTACGGCTTACCGCACATTACAAAAGCAATGCCCCCCTGCATTTGGTGAAAAACGGTGCTGCCGATGAACTAAAAAAAATACGCTATTACATTGATTGTGGCGATAAAGATTTTCTGATCAAAGGCAACATGGCGTTACACGCCGCGTTGATCGATAAACAAATACCCCACGAATTCCGGGTGCGCGAAGGGGTACACAACTGGGATTACTGGCGCACGGCACTGCCAGACGTATTCCGTTTTGTGAGTGAGAGTTTTCACCGGTAAAGCGCACACCGGCCCACGAAGTCGCTAAAGAAAAAACAAGATTACTAACGGTATCGGAAAAGCGGATTGCTTCCGCTTGCGCGAGATTTTACATACAAATAAAGATTTAATTGAATCATTTTACATACATTTACGTACATAATCACCAGATATGAAAGGAACGAACCTGGGCGAGTTTGAAGAACTGGTTTTGCTAACGGTAGCGGCTTTGGTAACCGATGCCTACAGCGTAGCCATTTGCGATGACTTGGAAAAACGAACCAAGCGCGCGGTAAAACTGGGTGTGGTGCATGCGGTGCTTAACCGGCTGGAAGAAAAAGGCCTCGCCAAAAGTCGGTTGGGCGAAGCCACAAGCACGCGCGGAGGTAAACGGAAACGGTACTACACCGTAACCAACGCCGGCAAAGCCGCCTTGATGAAAGCCCGCGAATTGCGTGAACAGTATTGGCAATTGATTCCGGAGTTTAAACTAAAAGGAATCTAGATGAACAGACTAAAAAACGATCGGTAACAGAGGCGTGAAATGAATGCTCCAAACCACATCGCACCACCGAAATGGGCCACGCGCTTGCTGAGATGGTACTGTAAACCAGAGTTGTTGGAAGACCTCGAAGGCGACCTGCACGAATACTACCAGCGCAACGCCCAAGCAAGAGGTATCCGAACCGCCAAGCTGATCTACGTTATTGATGTGATCAAATTCTTTCGTTCATACACCGTACGCAAACCCAAATTTATTGATCTCCTTTTCCATCAGCTTATGATTGCCACCTACATCAAAGTTTCTGGTCGCAGCATTTTGCGCCATAAACTCTTCTCCTTTATTAACGTGTTTGGCCTGGCGGTGAGCATGTCTGTGGGGCTAGTCCTGATCACACTACTCACCGAAATTTTTTCATACGATCATTTTCATGAAAATCGTGCGAACATTTACCGGGTGTTGAGCCGCTACGAGTATCTCGGCAACAAAGACAACGACTACATGGCCACCAGTTCCAGACAAACGGCCCGCTTGCTGGCAGAAACGGTTTCGCAGCCGCAGGCCGTGGCCGTATTGAGAAACGATTTTGGTGGAACCATTGGCACAGACGAAAAAACCATTCCGCTTTCCGGCTACTACGCCAATCCGGAATTCTTTACCGTATTTTCCTTTCCACTACTCCGCGGCAATCCGCACACCGCATTAAAAGAACCATTTTCGCTGCTGCTCACCGAAGAAAGCGCACTAAAACTTTTTGGCACAAACGATGTGCTGGGCAAGACGGTAAAGTATAACAAGGAGCGCGACTATGTAATTACCGGCGTGTTGAAAAACATTCCGCGGCTTTCGCACATGCGTTTCGATATGCTGGCATCGCTCAGCACCCGCGATATCCTTGCCGGGAAAGACGACTGGGAATTTGCGTGGGACAACATGTGGAGCGCGTGGGTATATGTGTTGCTTCCACCGAATACCGATTTACCTGCGCTGCAAGCCCAGCTTGACCAAATCAGCCAGCGCGAAGACAAAACCATTACCAACACGCACATTCAGCTGGCCCTGCAACCCATGCATCAGATCATGCTTCGCAATAGCGCCAGCAACGAAATCGGGCCCACGTTTGGCAGCGGGCTACTGTGGGTTTTTGGTGGCCTTACGGGTATTGTACTCCTCTCTGCGTTTTTCAATTACAACAATTTATCAATTGCCCGCTCCCTGCGCAGATCGAAAGAGATTGGCATCCGCAAGGTCATTGGTGCACAAAAGTCGAGTGTGATACTTCAATTCCTGATCGAATCAGTCATGCTTGCACTCGCGGCACTGGTACTTGCACTGATTTTTTTCTTTGCGCTAAAACCGTTTTTTCTGCAGGTGGAACCAGAAATCTCAAAAATCTTCCCGATGGAAGTAAGCCCACGCGTGATTCTTTACTTCGTTGGATTTGCGTTAGCGGTTGGTCTACTGGCCGGTATTTTTCCAGCCATGTATTTTGCGCGCGTAGAAATCATGAACGTGTTAAAAGGCGCTGCGTTAGGAGCACCGAATCAGAAATATTCGGCACGCAAGGCGCTAATTGTTTTTCAATACACCATTTCCGTGGTGCTGATCTGCGCCAGCCTTGGTGCCTATCGGCAATACCGCCATTTCGTGAATTTTGATTTGGGATACGACACCGAGAATGTGTTGAACATTAGCCTGCAAGGCAACCGCGCAAATGTATTAATCAACGAACTGGAACAACTGCCCGAAGTGAAAATGATCTCGCGGTCGAGCGTAGTGACGAGCATTGGCAGCTATTGGGGTAACTTTGTAAAGTATGGCAAAAATCCAAACGACTCGATTTCTTTGGGGATAAATCAAATCGATGAATACTACATTCCGCTGCACAAACACAAACTGATTGCCGGACGAAACTTCGCCTTTAAAGCAGACAGCGCAGCTGAGACGGAAGTCATTCTCAATCGCGATGCACTAAAACAATTAAACATCGCACCCCAAAATCCACGCGAGGCGATTGGCGAAACCATTCTTGTTAACGGCAAGGCATTGCAAATTATTGGTGTACTGGAAGACTTCAACTACAGTCGGGCAAACGAGAAGGTGGGTAGCGGCAAAGCGGTCATGTTCCGCTACGATAAAAAAATTACTCAGTGGCTAAATGTAAAAATCGAAAGCACCGATCTGCTCGCCACATACGAACGAATAGAAAAGATCTGGAAGAAAGTTGACGGTATTAATCCGTTTGACGGGAAGTTTTACGATGAACAGATTGCCCAATCCTTTTCCGGCCTGAAGGCAACCGTAAAGGTGGCCGGATTTTTGGCATTCCTCGCCATCTGCATCGCTTCGCTCGGCTTGCTGGGTATGGTGATTTATACTACCGAAGTGCGGATCAAAGAAATCAGCATCCGGAAGGTGATGGGCGCGGGCGAATTTTCCTTGCTGCTGCTACTTGGCAAAAACTTTTTCTTGTTGCTAATGCTGGCCGGTGTAATTGGCATCACCCTCTGCGCGCTGTTTTTTGAAACGATGGTCTTCACCCATGTGGCAAACAGTGCGCCGCTTAATTTAACCGAAATGTTACTGGGTGTAGTGGCGGTTTGGGTTTTGGCAGGAAGCATGATCGCCTCGCAAACCCTAAGAGTAGCCCGAACGAATCCGGCCGAAGTACTAAAAGCCGAGTAAGACCCGGCAGGCGGACGGCACAAAGCATCCGATTTCGGACACTCGTTTATAATTCCGGACGGGCTGAATGCCCAAAAACACTGATTTTGGCCAAATAACACGGCTTAGTTTCTTTGGCGCGCATTTCGCAAAGCGACGACAGTGAAATTACAACCTGTCGCTCTCTAAACCCTCGCCTATGTTTCGCCACTACGCCAAAATTGCGCTGCGCTCATTACTAAAACAGCAAGCGTACACCTTATTAAACATCGGAGGCCTGGCGGTAGGACTCGCTTCTGCCGTACTCATCTTTCTTTGGGTAGCCGATGAGTACGCGTACAACAAGTTTCACACGAACTACCATCGCATTTACCAGCTCTACCAAAGTTCCGAGTGGAACATGGGCCACATCGGCACGGGCCAATCGATGCCCTATCCGGTAAAGGATGTGCTACCCGATAAAGCAAGTCAGATTGAATACATCTCCATGGTGAACTGGGGCGAGGGCAACTTATTACAGACGGGGGATAAAAGGATCACTGAGTTTGGGTATTGTGTATCCGAGGATTTTTTGAAAATGTTTTCATTTACCCTGATTCAGGGTGATCAACAACACGCTTTGGATGAACCTACGTCCATCGTGATCACCGAATCAACAGCAAAATCACTATTTGGAGATGTTGATCCGCTGGGGCAAGTGATTCGCATCGATAATCATCGCGACCAGAAAGTAACGGGGGTAATCGCGGATTTTCCAAAGCAATCGCAATTTGAGTTTGATTACCTGCTGCCTTTTGCATTTTATGAAGCTACCAATTCCTGGGTGAGCAGAGCCAAAACGAGCTGGGATAACAACTCGTTCCAAATGTTTGTACAACTCCGCGAAGGCGCCACAGAAGCAGAAACCAACACGGCTATTCGTGATGTCATTAAAGATAACAATCCAAAATCGCCCACTGCGAAATTGTTTCTTCACCCCATGAGTAAATGGCGCTTGCACGCCAACTTTGAAGAAGGTGTGAATACAGGCGGTCGCATTGACCATGTACGTCTGTTTACCGCTATTGCCGTATTTGTGCTTGTGATTGCCTGCATCAACTTCATGAATCTGGCCACGGCCCGTAGCGAAGGCCGCGCTAAGGAAGTGGGCATTCGCAAGAGCATTGGATCGCGGAGGCGCGAGTTGATTGCACAATTCATGGCCGAATCGCTGGCGATTACACTCCTTGCATTTGCTCTCGCTATCGCGCTCGTAGAACTCGCTTTACCTGCCTATAATGTACTCGTTGACAAAAACGTATCCATCGATTATACCAACCCGGTAACGTGGTCGTTGGCCATTGCACTAATTCTGATCGTAGGGCTGTTAACGGGAAGTTACCCTGCATTTTACCTCTCCAGCTTTGAACCGGTAAAAGTGCTGAAAGGAAAGATTGATGCAGCCAAAGGTGGCAGCGCGCCCCGAAAAGTATTGGTCGTCATGCAATTCGCATGTTCCATCTTTCTGATTATCGGAACGATTGTAGTCTATCAGCAAATCATGTATGTGAAGAATCGCGACATGGGTTACGACCGTGAGAACCTCATCCAGATCTGGACCAACAGAGAGCTGGAAACCAACTTCCAAACCATTCGCGAAGAACTGGTGCGTACGGGGGCGGTGTCATCCATCTGTAAAAGCAATAGTCCCGTAACAGCCATCTTCTCTAACAACGAAGTAAAATGGCAAGGCATGCCAACAAATTCGCGGATTGCTTTCAGCACGATTGCAACGGAATATGACTATGCAAAAACGCTAGGTGTTAAGCTCATCAAGGGTCGCGACTTTTCGCCTGACTTCCCCAGCGACTCATCTGCGGTAGTGATTAACGAGGCGGCCTGGAAAATGATTGGCTTTGAAGACCCGCTCGGACAAAAACTGGAATGGGGTGGTAGTCAGTACGAAATCATCGGTGTAATGCAGGACGTGGTCATGGCCGAGGCCACCAGCGTTGTGCAACCGCTCTCAATGTTTTTCATTCCCGGTTGGACGAGTACCATCACCATTCGGCTCAACCCCACCAACGACCTACCGGGCGCACTCGCGCAGGTAGAATCCGTATTCAAAAAACATAACCCCAGCTATCCGTTTGAGTATCGCTTCA
>CAYLWU010000009.1:0-113695 GCA_964387475.1 uncultured Ohtaekwangia sp.
CAAACGTTGTGGGCAAGCCGGCCAAAAACGACTTCTAAAACGTGGACATCTGGACATTCAAGCGTTCCCTCCTATCAAAACTAAAATTGACAATTCTCCAAAAGCCACCACGCGGACACAGTTTCGATCGATAATTCAAAGTTGACGGAAAATACGGGCGGCCAACTCAAGTTCTTCCAACGCGCAAGTGTAAGCCGACAAGTTTGGCCGACAAAAATTCCAAAAGCACTTGACCTCTTCTCTGATAGTTTACAACATATGGACAGGTTACATCTCCGCAGGCGGTGGAGAAAAAATCAAAAAAAAAACGTTACTTTTACTCACTAATCAATACGTCATGGAAACATTTTTACTTATTTCACTTTGTCTATTTATTTCTATACAAGAATCTTTAGGCCAGTGCCAGTTCAGTTCCGGTACTCCCATTCATACTAAGCAAGCAGGTTATTTTTGTCATCAATATGTGAAGGCTGCGCTGTTAGGTAACTGGGTTGACATGTCAACAGGAATACCTACTCATCCTGAAAGTAATTTTTTGTCTTATACTGGCGAAATAGCCACTGATCCAAATTTTATTCGTGTTTGTTCGATAAATGATGCGAGGGCAGTTGTGCCTGCACCTTATGGTAATACATCCTATCATTCAGCTATAAAGTTGAATAATGGGCTTTTTGCAAGCACACCGGATGCAACCAGTCAGAGTATTTTTACCCACCAAAGTGCGACGGCATTCACGACAGCATGCCCACAGGATGTACAGTACTTTACCGCAATACCCGATATAACAATATCTAGTGCCTCGGCAGTTAATCCAGGTACGCAATTTACTTTAACATTAACCAACAACGGACAACCCTTTCCATCTTTTATTCAACTGTCTGATTCGAGATGGGATTTTAATACAGCCTATTTTACTTTTGTGGCAAAGTCAGCCACTTCAATAACATTAATTGCAAATTGCTTACCGGGTTTTTCAGACGTAAAATATAAGCTCGTCACTGGTTGCAATGGGGGTAATTTTTTCAGAACCAAAACTATTCAAATTTTACCTACTTGCTCCGGCACATTGAATGGCGGAGCTTTAAACACCTTCAACGTGGTGCCCTCAGGCTCCAACCAAGTGGTGATGTGTCTTAGTTCGTGGACGTGGGTGCGCACTTCGGGCACTGCAAGCTGGAGCACCAGCAATGGAGGTAAAAACATGACTTTCACCATCAGCTCGGGCTGTTCTACATTTAATGCGTACAACGCCAGCTGCAACCTTACCTTCACCTTTTGTAAAGGTTCATCATTCAGCTCTTACACCGTAATGGATATGAAAACCCTAAAGGTGATAAAAGAAGGAAAAGTAGAGGATGCGGATATCAACGCTCTCTTTACCGAATTACCACCTGGTTCTTACGTAATCAATGTAGACGGCAACACCACACGGTATGTGAAGTCTAATTAAAATTGAAACAATCATGAAACTTTCATATCTCTTGATACTTCTTCTACTGGCCGTATTCGTGCAATGCGACAATACGCTCGTCTTTGACAAAGGGCTGTGTAAATTTGCTCCACCTGAATCTAATTTTCCTATGATTCCGGGAACTTTTTGCGAAGAGTGCTTTTTCAATTTTACATTTGAGGGAAAAGAGTACTCATTTTTAGGCAATAAAATCGAATCGAGCTATACGGGTGACTATTCTAAAACGTGGAATGTTGTTTTTGATTTTTATTTAGATCCGCCAGATTCAGACGAAGAACTGAATGGCAGTATTGATATCAAAACTCCATTGGTGAAGGTAGAAAACATAACTAAATCGATTGGCTCACCCCCTGTGGTCTCCACGGCATTTGGCATTTACAACTACTGCAATGATTTTTTCCAGCCTATAACAGATGACATAAGTCTATCCTTCCACCGCCTTACAAAAATTGAGTTAATAGAATCATATCCTGTCGAGATCGACTCTGAACCTCATCAGAGTTTTTTCTATTATTTAATTGGAGAGTTGCAGTTAACTATTGATATCAACGGGAAGACAGAGGTGATTACAGCCGAGTATAAAGTGAGATGTGGTGTATATGAGAAACTGTGAACAAAATTGGTTTAACACAGCCTCAAATGATAGAGAACCATTTTGCTGACAGGTGACTTCGGACAATTTTTCTACTTCAAGTTTTTCAACAACAAAAATTAGGTTATGCAACGTGTGTAAGTAAGACGGGACCTTCTTTACCTTGTTACTCTCTATCTAATTTTTAATGTTTTCAAATATTCATTTTAAATTTCGCTTGGCTTGATAGAGCAACGAATTAAGGTGACTCAAGACCACACAGCCACCAACGGAATGTTTCTGCAATGGTGCCGTGGCAAGCAGTCGATACAAAAGAAACGGGCCGTCCGACAATTAACGTACGAAACCCAACTGGCCACAACAAAATGTTTGCGCAAGGGTGGGGTTTGGTATAAGCTATAAGTCTTTATCTTCGTTCAACATTTGGTCACGTGAGACAAATACGTTTTCAAAAGCCCACCACTGCGCAAACACAAACGTTGTATGCCAGGCGCGAAAATGTCCGCGGAGAGTTTCGTATTTGACCTGAAAGATTGCTTTCCGCAGAATGTTTGGACCTTAACTTAAGTGACAGTTTAACGCCTGAAAAACCACGTTTCCGGCCCGGTGTGATAAAAAAGATCGCGCGAAGCGCGCGAATTTTCTTAACATTTGACAAAGGATATTTTGAAAAATCGGAGACGGGTATTTTTTGACGTTTTTTCGTAAAATATAGCTGGTCGACAGACAGATTTGCCCGTCAAAAATGAAATGATCGACATTTAAGTATTAAATCAATCAATATAGACTCGGACTCGTCAACGAAACTTAACGGTCGACTTGAAGCAAGTCGAAATTACTTCAAATAACGGATGTCCATTTTGGCAAGGCGCACGATTGCCAACACATACCCCGCGATGATCTTCATTTAGCTTTTCAAAAACTACCGCTCTCAACTTCTATCGGCCAGAAACCTGAAATCTGTAACGCTTTAAAAGCTAATTTTCTATATTGTTAACATGAAACTCCCAATCATCTCCCTCCTGCTCGCACTTGGCCTTCACCTCCACGCGCAACCGTTCGACCTGCTCATTACCAACGGCAAAATCATTGATGGTGCAGGCAACAGTTGGTTCTATGGCGATGTGGGCATCCGCGCAGGAAAGGTGGCGGCCGTTGGCAAACTTGGAAACGCACAAGCCACCCGTACGTTGGATGCCACCGGGCTGGTGGTGGCGCCGGGGTTCATAGACGTACATGCGCACATCGAAGGAAACGAACTAAGCAACCCCCACGCGCATAATTTTGTGTTTGATGGTGTTACCACGGTGGTGACCGGCAACTGTGGCGGCTCAAATCTGGATATTCCCAGCTACTTCAAACGTCTGGACTCGATCGGTATGTCAGTTAACGTGGCTACCCTCGTGGGACATAACACGGTGCGCAGGGCGGCCATGGGCGATGCACAACGCGACCCCACAGCCGAAGAGCTCACCAAAATGGAACGCCTCGTGGCGGGTGCCATGGCGGCCGGTGCGGTAGGTTTTTCTACCGGCTTGATCTACGTGCCAGGCACTTACGCACAAACCCAGGAGATTGTGGCACTGGCAAAGGCCGCCGCGGCGCGCGGTGGCGTGTACGCATCTCACATTCGCGATGAAGGTGACCGGGTAACCGATGCGGTGAGCGAAGCTATACGCGTGGGCCGCGAGGCGAACATTCCGGTGGAGATTTCGCACTTCAAAGTAACCTACCGCAATAACTGGGGCCGCTCAACGGAAACACTCGCACTTGTAACGCAGGCCCGTCAGCAAGGATTAGACGTTAACATCGACCAGTACCCTTACGTTGCCAGCAGTACTACGCTTGACACCACCGTGCCCACGTGGGCCTTTGCGGGCGGCCGCGATTCGCTTAAAGTGCGATTGGCTAACCCAGCAGTGCGCGCACAAATCAAAAACCAAATGGTAGCCGATTTAAAAAAGAAAAAATTAAAGGACTACAGCTATGCCCAGGTATCACGTTATGCGCCCGACACCACCCTGAATGGAAAGAATATTTCGCAGATTAACCAACTTCGGGGGCGTAAACACAAGCCGCAAGATGAAGCCGAGACGATTTTAGAAATGGTAGCAGCCACCAACCGCACACAGATGGTGTACTTCAGCATGAACGAGCAAGACCTTGTACGCATTCTGCAATATCCACACAACATGATTGCCTCAGATGCCGGCATTACCACATTCGGCTCGGGCATGCCGCACCCGCGCGCTTATGGTACCAACGCCCGCGTATTGGGCCGTTATGTACGAGAGCAAAACGTGCTTACCTTGGAAGAAGCCATTCGTAGGATGACGTCTTTACCCGCACAAAAATTCAATCTGCGCAACCGCGGCTTGTTACGCGAGGGCTTTGCAGCAGATGTAGTGGTATTTGATCCTGCCACGGTAAGCGATGCAGCCGAATATGCGGCCCCGCATGCTTACGCAAAGGGTTTCCGGTATGTGTTGGTAAACGGAGAAGTCGTAATCGAAAATCAACAACATACCGGCATCCGTAGTGGCCAGGTAGTGAGACGCTGATGCATCGATTCCAACGCAAGTTAAAAGCAACACGATTTTTGGGTTGTGTTTTTTGATGTGCGATTGAAAAAGGCGTTCCCCGCAAGCTAAGCACCGATACCGGAGGGATCGAATGTTTGTAGACAATACAAACGAAACGCGCCCTCCCAGATCTCAAATCTCAAATCTCAAATCTCAAATCTCATTACTTATCATACCCGATATCCCATACCTTCCCACAATCACCACGTGCGCCAGCGGGCAAGGGATTGCGCGGAAAGCCCGCCAGGGGCGGATGTGTGGGCGGCGCGGACTTGCAGCAAAAGCCCGGTGGCCCACAGCCGCAGGCAGGGCCATGCCCCCAGAACAAAATGATTGGTCGCTGCCGCATTGCCAGTAAGCGCGAAATCTGCTACCTTCCAACACGGCTACTGTAGCGGTGGACCGTGTACTTAACAACCCTTTCCAAACATGTTCCGATTTATCTTTCTGCTCACCATCGCTCCGGCTTTCGCGCCTGCCCAAACCACCCGCGAACTCGTGTGGACATTTCCGCTGCCGCGCACGCACACCGGCGTGCTCGTGGGCAACGGCACCCAAGGACTGATGATTTGGGGCCAAGGCCGGACACTGAACGTTACCGTTGGCCGCGCCGGCTTTTGGGATCACCGCGGGGGTAACGAATTCTCCGCCCGTACCACCTACCCGGAGGTGAAGCGGCTGCTGGAATCAAAAGACGAAGCCGGCCTGCGCAAAGCGTTTGAAGTGCCACGCAAGAGCGAAAACCAACCGAGTCACCCGCAACAACTCGGTGGCGGCGTGTTGGTTATTACGTTACCGGATGGGTTCGTGTTGCAACGTGCGCGCCTACTCCTCGCACAAGCCGAGGTACGCATCGAAGCGGCAGACGCGAAAGGCGCCGTGACAACGTTGGCCGTCGGACAAGACCCCGAGCAAGAAATCAGTTGGATTACGTATCCGAAGGCTTTGGCGGGTCGTGTGAAAACCGAACTTCGCGCCGCGTGGGAAAGCCCGGGCGTGAAGGCGGCCCTGGAGAAAACCGGTGTGGCTCCGCCCACGTATTGGCAACAAGACCGGATACTCGGGTTTACACAATCGCTTCCCGAAGACGAAGCGCTCTCGCTGCTGCTCACACAAACCAACGACTATATTTTACTCGCCACCGCGATGGGTGCCCACGTGGATAGGCGCAAAAAAGAAATCGTTACTTACTTGCCAAATATCGAAAAACGAAACCAGTGGTGGCGTACCTATTGGGCGGAGGTACCTACGATTCGCTTGCCCGATCCGGTACTTCAAGAGATTTTCGATTATGGGCTATACAAACAGGCCTGTGCCACACCGCCGCAAGGCGTGGCCTGCGCGCTGCAAGGCCCCTTCATGGAAGAGTATCAGCTTCCGCCCTGGAGCAACGACTATCATTTCAACATCAACGTACAAATGATTTACACGCCAGCGCTGGCCACGAACCGCTCCACCCATCTGCAACCGCTTTGGAAGCTGATGCAAGAGTGGATTCCCCAAATGAAAGTCAATGGCGAAAAATTCTTCGGTCGGCCGGGCGCCCTCATGTTGCCACACGCCGTAGACGATCGGTGTCGCGTAGTGGGTACATTCTGGACGGGTACGATTGATCATGCCTGCACGGCCTGGATGGCTTACCTCGCCTGGCAACACTTTTCGTACACGCAAGATCAAACGGTATTGAGTGAGATCGCGTGGCCCCTGCTCGCTGGTGCGTTTGAAGGATTTTGGGCGATGCTGGAAGAAGTTGACAGCGGCAAGGACGGAAAAAGCCTGAGCTTACCGGTGTCAGTAAGTCCAGAGTTCCGGGGCGACCAAATGACGGCCTGGGGGCGCGATGCATCGTTTCAACTGGCGGCCTTGCACAAAGTGGCGCAACTCTTACCCTTGGCAGCTGCCCGACTGGGCCAGCCAATAGACCCACGCTGGCAAGATGTGTCTACACGGTTACCGATGTACACCACGCTAGAAGGTCCTTGGATTGACGAATGGCCCAGCGCGCGGAGCACGCGCATCGCGTTGTGGGAAGGTCAGGATCTGATTGAAAGTCACCGCCACCACTCACACCTGGCCAGCATTTATCCGTTCGTCACGATTGACCCGCTGTCCGACGCCCACCAGAAAATCGTTCAGGCCAGCATCAACCGGTGGGTGAACCGCGGTACCGGCATGTGGTCGGGTTGGTGTATACCGTGGGCCTCGGTGTTGCACGCACGCACGGGACATGCAGAAGCAGCCGTAAGCACGCTTCATTTCTGGAACGAAAACTTCGTAAATGAGGGGCGCGGCACGTTGCACAACGCAAACAAGCCCGGTATCAGCATTCTGGCCAACCCCGTGTACAACAAATTACCCGACGGCGCACCGAAAAACGAAATCATGCAACTAGATGCCGGCTTTGGCGCTTTGAGCGCGGTGCTCGAGCTGCTCGTCCAAAATCGCACGGATGGAATTTACGTGCTCCCGCAAATCCCCGACGGCTGGAAAGAACTAGCATTCGAAAACATCTGCACCGAAGGTGCCTTTCAGGTGAGCGCACGCGTGACCGCGGGCCAGGCAGTCGAGGTAAAGATAAAAAGTCTGGCGGGCGGCAGGCTTCAACTCCAACCCAATCTTGGCAATCGCTTTCGCGCGAATGGCCAAATAATTGAAGGCCCTCGACTTGAAAAAAATTGCACTGTAGGCGAACTCATTACGCTTACGCGGATTCCATAAGACCAATCATTTAATTTTGTCAACGCTTTCGCGTTAATTTGCGGGTCGGATGCTTAAAATCGATAGCCATACGCACATTCTTCCTAAAAAAATGCCCAATTGGAGCGAGCGTTTTGGGTATGGCGATTTTATCTACCTGCAGCACCACAAGAAAGGGTTTGCCAAGATGATGCGCGGCAACCAGTTTTTCCGCGAAATCAAGGAAAACTGTTGGGATCCAGACGTGCGCATTACGGAGTATGCGGCCCATCGCACGCAAGTGCAGGTGGTATGCACCATTCCTGTGATGTTTAGTTATTGGGCGAAGTCGATCGACTGTCTGGCGCTCAGCAAATTTTTAAATGATCACCTCGCTGAGTTAGCAGAAAACTATCCGCGCCAGTACGTGGGCTTGGGCACGTTACCGATGCAAGACACAGAGTTGGCAGTAAAAGAGCTAGAACGGTGTAAACGCATTGGCCTGAAGGGCGTACAAATCGGTTCAAACATCAACGATGAAAATCTAAATGAAGACCGGTTTTTTCCTGTGTTTGAAGCCGCACAACAACTGGATATGGCAGTGCTGGTACATCCGTGGGAAATGATGGGTGAAAAGAAAATGCAGCGCTACTGGCTGCCCTGGCTTGTTGGCATGCCAGCAGAAACCTCGCGGGCCATTTGTTCCATGATTTTTGGTGGCGTGCTGGAGCGGCTGCCCAACTTGAAGGTGATGTTTGCCCATGCAGGTGGCGCTTTTCTACCTACGCTGGGCCGAATTCAGCATGGGTATGAATGCCGCCCCGATTTAGTGGCGATTGATAACCAAGTGCCTCCAAAAAACTATTTGGGTAAATTCTGGATAGACAGCGTTACCCATGATCCGTTAATGCTGGAGTATATTCTTAGAATGGTGCCCGCCAACCGCGTTGCCCTGGGGTCGGACTATCCCTTTCCCTTGGGCGATTTAGAAATTGGCAAGTTTATTGAAGAGATGAATTTACCCACGCCAACGCTGGAGGCGATCTTTCACGGAGCGGCACTGGAATGGTTGGGCATGGCAATAACCGATTTTTCAAGTAAACCCGAACGGGAGCGAGTAGCGTGAAAATATTTTTTCTGATTTTGGGGTGGAGCCTTTGTGCGGTAGCGCTTGCGCAAGACGAAGACGCGCAGCGCGAAAAGCTGCGGCTGGCGCAGGAACAAAAGGAACAAATGCGGCAAATGGAAGTACGCAAAGAGTTTGATGCGGCAAAAGCGCTTACCGATGCCGGGCAGTACCAGGAGGCCGATGAAAAGTATCGGTACGTACTCAGCAACATCCGGAGTGTGCCCTCAGATCTTGCGTTCTTTTTCGGCAAAAACTCCTACCACCTGGCGCAGTACCGGCAGAGCATCGACTGGTTGAACAAATACGTGCAGTTGAAGGGCACCAGCGGCCAGTATTTTCAGGAAGCTACCGAAGTGTTAAAATTGGCAGAAGCCGCCATGGTGGAAACCCGCCGGGAGGAAAGCAAAGTGGCAAACGAAATTCTTTCGCAGAGTTATGATATTGACTGCGGGCCCTCCGGCAAAGTAACGTGCCCGGTTTGCAATGGCCAGACGGTAATCATTAAAGCCAACCACCTGGGCACCCGGTACCGTGCCTGCGGCTATTGCAACCAAACCGGTACACTCTCGTGTGCCGACTATAACAAGTTGGTACGCGGCGAGCTGAAGCCGAAAAACTAAAATATCGTATTTTTGCTGCCGATCGATTAACCTGCAATTAATCATCGCCACATGGCCCTCTACAACCGAATCAACGGTCGGCAGCTCAAGGAGTTTGTTCGTACCCATGCGCAAGAGCGCACCACCATCTCGTTTTACAAATACCATCAAATAGCAAATCCACAACAGTTCCGCGATGAGCTCTATCGGGAAATGGAGCAGCTGGAGGTCTGGGGGCGGATTTATGTGGCGCATGAAGGCATTAACGCGCAAATTTCAGTACCCTCGCCGCATCTCAGCGCATTTCAACAGGTACTAGATGCCTTCGAATGGCTGCGGGGAGTACGGCTGAATCTGGCTGTAGCCGATGACGGTAAATCGTTCTTCAAACTGAAGATTTTGGTGCGGAAAAAAATCGTTGCTGATGGACTGGACGATTCTACTTTTGATGTAACCCAATGCGGCACCCACGTGAATGCGGCCGAGTTTAACCGGCTGGCAGACGATGCCAACACGGTGATTGTGGATATGCGTAACCATTACGAAAGTGAAGTGGGGCATTTTAAGAACGCGATACTGCCTAACGTAGATACTTTCCGCGAGGAGTTGCGGGTAGTGGAAGAGTTGATGGCGGAGCACAAAGACAAAAACCTGCTGATGTATTGCACCGGTGGCATTCGCTGCGAAAAGGCAAGTGCGTGGATGAAGCACCAAGGGTATGCCAAGGTGTTTCAATTGGAGGGTGGTATTATTCACTATGCGCGCCAGGTGGCCGAGCAAGGTCTTGAAAACAAGTTTGTAGGAAAGAATTTTGTATTTGATGAGCGGCTGGGCGAACGAATCACGCCGGATATCATTGCCAACTGCCACCAATGTGGTGCGCCTTGCGATGACCACACGAATTGCAAGAACGATGGCTGCCACTTACTGTTCATCCAGTGCCCGGCTTGCGCAGAAAAATATGCAGGTTGCTGCTCACCGGAGTGCAAAGAAACGGTTGCGCTACCCGCAGACGTGCAACGCGAACTGCGAAAGGGAGTGAACAAAGGGCGCCAGGTGTTTAAAAAAGGCCGTGGCAAAGAGCGGCTAACTAAAACAACCGCACCTGCTCAATAATATCCTTGGTAACGTTGTAGAACTCTTTGTGGATATTGAAGGGCGGTAGCCCCATGAGTTCTTTAATCCGGTAGTTGCCATCTTCGCGCATGGTGTAGGCATTTACGTTGTCGATCAGGTTGTAGCGCAAGATGTTGGTGGCCTGCTTTTTCAGGATTTCGTCTTCCAACGCAAACAACGATTCAATCCGGCGGTCGAAGCTGCGCACCATGGCATCAGCACTACCCATATACACCTTGGGGTTGCCTGCGTTGTGGAAATAGTAAATGCGTGAGTGTTCCAGATACTCTCCTACGATTGAGATCACTTCAATGTTTTCGCTCACGCCTTTTCGCCCCGGGCGCAAGCAACAAATTCCACGCACAATTAATTTGATGGGAACGCCCGCTTGTGATGCCTCGTACAGTGCATCAATAAATTCCTTATCCTGTAAGGAATTGAATTTTATCACCACCCCCGCAGGTAAACCCTCTTGCGCATTGCGGGCCTCACGCTTGATCAGGTTGATCAATTGAATGCGCATGTCGCGTGGCGAAGTAATCAGATTTTGGTAAGACGCCGGTTGCGAATGGCCCGTGATAACGTTAAAGAAATCAGACACATCGTTGGCATAGGCCTCGCTCGTGGTGAGCAAACCTACATCCGTATAAAACCGCGAGGTAACTTCGTTATAGTTTCCGCTGGCCAGGTGCACATATCGGAAAACCGAGTCGTCTTCTTCTTTGCGCACAATCAGCATCAGCTTGGTGTGGGTCTTCAATGAACTTACACCATAAATTACAAAACAGCCGGCCTTTTGGAGCCGCTGTGCCTCGCGCAAATTGTTTTCCTCATCGAAGCGCGCTTTCACTTCAAATAACACCGACACGTGCTTACCACTCTCGGCTGCCTTCAATAGCGCAGCTGTAATGCGGCTGTCTTTCGCCACACGATAGATGGTGATTTTGATGGATAGCACTTTGGAATCGTCTGCGGCCTTCTCCAACAACTCCAGCACCGGCTCCATTGAGTCGTAGGGATGGTGGAGCAGAATGTCTTTTTCTTTCAGTACTTCAAACAAATCGCGGTTGCCCTCCTCCGGAAACAAGATTGGTTTGCGGGGCGGGCGCAGGCTGGCGCGCTTATCGCGGAAGTTTTTATGGTCAATGATTTGATTCAGTCCGGTAAAATCCAGCAAGCTACCCGTAGGGATGTGAATGATGTTTTGATCATCAATATCCCACTGAATTTTGAGCAAGCGTAAAATCCAGGGATCGTGATCACCATAGACATCCAGCCGCACTACACGGCCAGTTCTGCGGGTTTGGAGTTTACGCTTTAGCTCCTCCAGAAAGTTCGTTTCAATATCTTCGCTCTCCTCCAGGGTAAAGTCTCCGTTGCGGTTAATCCGAAACAACGTGATGCTGGCAATCTCGATATTGCGAAAGAGCTGCCCCATGTGTTGGCGGATGATATCTTCTACCGCTACAAACCAAACAGCGCCATCCGGTTGAGGTAACTCAAGAAAGCGGGGAATGTTGCTGGGAATTTGGATGAACGAAGCTTTTGGTTGGCTTACTCCGTCCACGATGGTCTTGGTTACCACACCAAAAAGCAGTCGGTTGTTCTTCAGTACCGGAAACGCGTGGTACGAATCAAACAACATGGGGGTAAGCATCGGGTAAACGGTGCGACTGAAGTACACATCCGTTTTGTGCTGATCGTCTAAAGACAAGTCGGAATAGGCGGCCAGCCGGAATCCGTTCTTCTCAAAATGAGGTCGGAGTTTTTTGAGGTAATAGTCGTGCGACTCGTGCACAAACTTCTTGATCTCGTTGAAGAGCACAAAGCGAAAGGGATCCTCGCGCAAGCCACTGTAGTCGAAGCGCTGCTTGCCGTAATCGAGGTAGTTGTATAAACTGCCCACGCGAATGGTGCAGAACTCGTCCAGGTTGGACGATGTAATGGCCAAAAACCGGAGGCGATCAAAAATTGTACGATCAATGTGCTTGGCCTGGTCCAGCACGCGGTAGTTGAATTTGATCCAACTCAAGTCACGACTCACATAATTGCTTTCGTGAATCTGCTTCTGGAGTTGCTCCAGCGAGTAGCTTACTTCCTCGCGTTCTAGCGCCTCGTCCATTTCCATGGTGTTGTCGGTTAGATATCCACCTTTGCGTATTTGGCGTTCTGTTCAATGAATTCCCGACGGGGTGCTACTTCATCGCCCATCAGCATCGAGAACAGCCGGTCAGCCTCCGCAGCCGACTCGATACTCACCAGTTTCAGTGTTCTGCGGTCCGGGTCCATGGTGGTTGCCCACAACTGTTCCGGGTTCATTTCGCCTAAGCCTTTGTAGCGCTGCACGTTTACGCTGTCTTCCTTTCCGTCTTTCGCCAATTCTTTCACCACGGCATCGCGCTGCTCTTCGTTCCAGCAATAGCGCTCTTCCTTGCCGCGCTTCACCAAATACAACGGCGGCAGCGCAATGTAGATATACCCTTGTTCAATCAATTCCCGCATGTAGCGGAAGAAGAAGGTGAGAATTAACGTGCGAATGTGGCTGCCATCAACATCGGCATCCGTCATGATGATGATTTTGTGATAGCGCAGTTTCGTAATGTTTAGCGCCTTCTCGTCATCAGCCACTCCAAAGCTCACGCCCAGAGCGGTAATCATATTTTTGATTTCCTCGTTTTCGTAAATTTTGTGCTCTTGCGCTTTTTCTACGTTTAAGATTTTTCCCCGCAAGGGCAGAATTGCCTGAAAGTTGCGGTCGCGGCCCTGCTTGGCCGAGCCTCCGGCCGAATCACCCTCTACGAGGTAAAGCTCTGAAATTCCAGGGTCGGAACTGGAGCAATCGGCCAATTTACCGGGTAGCCCCGTACCCGAGAGTACATTTTTGCGCTGCACCATCTCGCGCGCCTTCCGCGCAGCAATACGGGCTTGTGCCGCCAGGATGACCTTGTTTACAATCATCTTCGCATCGCGCGGGTTTTCCTCCAGGTAGTTTTGTAACACCTCGCCCACCGCAGTATCTACTGCGCCCATGGCTTCGCTGTTACCCAACTTGGTTTTTGTTTGCCCTTCAAATTGCGGTTCTGCCACCTTTACGGAAATCACTGCGGTTAACCCCTCGCGGAAGTCATCGCCACTGATTTCAACTTTAGCCTTCTCTAACAGGCCCGACTTATCCGCATAATTTTTTAGTGTGCGCGTAAGTGCCCGGCGAAAACCCGCCACGTGTGTGCCGCCTTCGTGGGTATTGATGTTATTGACGTAGGATACCAGGTTCTCGCTAAATGACGTGTTGTAGCTTAGGGCTACCTCCACCGGGATTTCGCTGCGGTTATTTTCAATGTAGATCACCTGTGGCACCAGCTTTTCGCGCGTGGAATCAATGTATTCTACAAACTCGCGCAAGCCGCCCTCGGAGAAAAACTGTGCTGTTCGCGGATTGCCTTGCTCGTCTTTATCGCGGTTATCGCGCAGGTTAAGCTTTATTTTGGGATTGAGAAAGGCCAACTCGCGCAAGCGCGAGGACACGGTTTCGTAATTATACTCACTCACCTGAAAGATTTCCGTGTCCGGCAGAAAGTGTACCGTGGTTCCTCGCCGGTCGGAGTCGCCCACTACGCGCACGGGGTATTGGGGCACACCACGATGGTATTCCTGTTCAAAAATCTTGCCCTCGCGGTACACCGTGGCCTTCAGCACTGAAGAGAGCGCATTTACGCAGGATACGCCCACGCCATGTAAACCGCCCGATACTTTGTAGGTGTTCTTGTCAAACTTACCGCCCGCGTGCAGCACCGTCATCACTACCTCCAGCGCCGAGCGTTTTTCTTTCTCGTGCATGTCTGTAGGAATACCGCGGCCGTTGTCTTCTACCGTAATCGAATTGTCTTCGTTAATCGTTACGAAAATCTCATCGCAATACCCGGCCAGCGCCTCGTCAATTGAGTTGTCTACCACTTCCCACACCAGGTGGTGGAGGCCTTTTACGCCTACATCGCCAATGTACATGGCCGGCCGTTTACGCACGGCCTCCAAACCTTCCAGAACCTGGATATTGCTAGCCGAATAATTAGTTGCCGATGTGGCTTTTACTTCACTCATAAGGGGGTTTTACAAACCGCCAAAAGTACTGCTTTTACACCCGTTTTCCCATTGGAAACCAGCAAAAAACACCTTTAAAATCGATCGATTTTTAACCGCCTTTTTGGCGATATTTATACGCTCGAACTAATTCCTTCGTTCAACAAAAAAACACCTCTGTCATGTATCGATCGTTACACACCGTTTTAGCGCTCATGGTTTGCCTGGGAGTGGCGATAGCGCAACCCTTTACCGATCCAAAAACCGTAGGTTCGCACCCGGTTTACCGCTCTGCCAAAGACAGCCTGGCACTGGCCGAGTTGGAAAAAGCCTGGGGTTTGTACCGACTTGAGGCGGGTTCAAAGGCTAAAACAGACAGCCTGATCAAGCAGGTACTGGAGGCGCGCTCAAAAGCCATTATCGATACCAAGACGCTGTACGAAAACCGGTTTCCACTTTTGGCCGACGTAACTCAAATGCCGGCCGATAGTGTGAGGGCAATTAGTCTGGTGGGAGCTAAAAGTTGGCCAAAAGGGTTGCATCGGTTTAAAAATCTTGAAACGCTGGAAATCATTAACTCCCCGTTGCATAAGCTGGCCGCGCTACGCGGCGCAAAAAAACTAAAAACCGTTTATGTGCTGAATCCCACAACTGAAAAAACGCTTCGTATTCCAAAACGATTAGCCATTGCCAATCTGCTAATCCGGGGTGGCACGGAGCGTTTTGTACCCAACCGATTTCAGAGCAGCACTCTGCAACAATTGAACCTCGCTCAAAATGGCTTAACGCAGATGCCCAATGTTAGTGGTGCACGGGGGTTGCAGGTGCTGGTCTTGCGCAACAATCGCATCGAAAAATTTGAGTCTTATCGCGGTAACGCCCAACTGAAAGAGCTGGAGCTACAACTAAATCACCTCCAGGAAGTGCCGGCCTCGGTGGCGGGTTTTCCGGGTTTGCGCAAATTGGTTTTAAGCGGCAACAAGATCAAACAGGTTTCGCCCGCATTGGCAGATGTAAAAAATCTGGAGCAGCTGGCATTTTACAGAAACGAGTTAACCTCCGTACCCCCAGCGGTGTACGCGTTAACGAACCTGCGGGTGTTGGATTTGTACTACAACCAGATCGACCGACTGGATGACGCCATTGCGCGTTGGAAAAAAATGGAGGTGCTGTATGTTTCGCATAACCGAATCGTTAACCTGCCGGATGCGCTGGGGGATTTGAGTGAGTTGAAAGAACTGTATGTACACAACAACCGCATTAGCGTGTTGCCAGAGCAGCTCGGGCGACTTACCTATTTGAAAGTATTCCGTGCAAATAACAACCTGCTGAGTGAATTGCCGAGCGCTTTTGCGACGCTCCGCAACATCGATTTTCTGGATGTTTCGCACAACCATTTTCGCGAACTGCCCACTTACCTCAGCAACTACCCGAAACTTGAACTGCTCACGCTATCATACAACCCGCTGGAGCAGGAAAACCGTGAGCAATGGCAAACAGTGGCCACGCAACTCCGGCAGCGGGGCGTGGTGGTAAATCTGGAGTTGGCACCCCAGACGGAAGCCCCACAGGGGCCGCGGTAGCGTTACCTGCGAACGCGCTTTTTGGCGACTCGGGTGGTTTTGCGCACGGTGGCCTTTTTTCTAACCTTAGTTGGCTTTACGGGTTCAGCGCCCTCTTCGCCTAGCAGCTGAAGGCGTGCTTTTTGAAGGGCCACCCGCTGGGCTTCGGACACCGTAGGGTAGCTCAGGTCAAGCTCCTCAAACTTGCGGTAAATCACCGATGCAATCGCTAACCGCGCAAACCACTTATCGTCTGCGGGTATTACGAACCACGGCGCATACTCGGTTGAGGTGGCACTGATGGCTTCGCTGTAGGCTTGTTGGTATTGATCCCAAAAGCCGCGCTCTTTCAGGTCGGATAAGGAGAACTTCCAGTTTTTTGAGGGATCTTCAATGCGCTCAAGAAAACGTTTCTTCTGTTCCTTTTTTGATACATGGAGGAAGAACTTCATGATGATGGTGCCGTTGTCTGTCAGGTTTTTCTCAAACCTGCGGATTTGCTTGAAGCGATTCTCCCAAAATTTATCGTCCACCTTTTTCACTGTATCGATGCCGGGAATATTCTCGTTCAGAATCCACTCCGGATGTACCCGCGTAACCAACACGTTTTCATAGTGCGACCGGTTATGGATGGCAATTTCGCCCCGGGCAGGCAGCGCTTGCGCATGGCGCCAGAAGAAATCGTGATCTAATTCGTGCGAGTTAGGCGCTTTAAAGCTGTACACTTTTACTCCCAACGGGTTAAAACCCGACATGATGTGCTTTACTGCACCGTCTTTTCCTGCGGCATCCATAGCCTGGAAGATGATGAGCACGCTGTAGCGGTTATGGGCGTAGAGTTTATCCTGAATTTCGGCCAAATGCGCCCGGCCCATTTCCAAGAGTTTCGTAGCATCTTCCTTGTTGAGGGTTTTACCTTGGTATTTGGTGGAGAAGTCCTTCAGTTTAATCTTTTTGTTCGCCTTAACCTGGAGTCTTTTTATCTGAATGAGTTTTTCATCGGTTAGCATAGCAGTGAAGTTTAGGTAATCAGTAGGTTAAATGTAAGGAGCTATTCGGCAAAAGCAACTGATTTTTGTCAGTTTGGAGCAGGGAACTCCGCAAAACTGCACTGGCAAATCCGGAAAAATTCAGTACATTCACCTCACCACACCCAAAACCCCCACACCATGAAAATCAAGTTGTTGTGTATCCTGCTTGTATCGTTCGCTGGTTCTGTAAGGGCTCAGGACAAAGAGAAAGATGCCATTAAAAAAGTGATTGAAACCGAGACGTCTGCTTTTTTGAACGTGAACAAAGGTGGCTGGGAAAGCACCTGGCTTAATGTACCGTATGCGTATTGGTCGTATTCCGATTCTACCGGCACCACGTACGTTGAGGGGTTTCAGGAAATCTCAAAATTCTTTCATGAGTATTTCAAAACGCAAACCGCTAGCCGCACCATTGACGTAGCGAAGCGATCTGAAGGCGACATCAAAATCGAACGCGACTGGAAGGAAATCCGGGTGTACGGAAACGGGGCGTTTACACGCCACACCCAGCGCGTGTCGAACAAGAAAATCAACATGGACGAAACCTCGCACATCCGCGTGTTGGAGAAGAAAGACGGCCAGTGGAAAATTGTATGCGTAGGGGTAATTGCATCCTACCCAAAAGACTAGAGGCCATCTCAACTACAGTTCGTGTTGAATGAACGCAACATGTTTCATTGCATAGCGGCAATCGGGGATTTCCCGGTCGGGGCTTCGCCATTACGCGTTCCCTATTTTTGATCGGGCTTCCAGACTTTAGTACTGCCCGGTTCGCAACATGACGAGCGTGCAGGCTTCGATCGCTTCGATGCCTCTGGCCGCGGCCATTTTTTCAAAATCAGGATTTTCCGTACCGGGATTGAAAATGATGCGTTTGGGATTGAGCCCTAAAATGTAATCGTACCACTCAGGTTGGTGTTGCGGCCCGATGTAGAGCGTTACGGTATCCACATCGCTTACGGGCGGGCGTGTAGCCAAATCCAGAATAGGCTCCCCCAAAACGGTTCCCTTTTTGATTCCCACGGGCACAAACACATGCTGGTAGGCCTGTAGCATTTCTGCCGCGAAATAGGCATAACGTGTGGGATTTGTTGTGGCCCCGATAACTACTGTCTTCTTGCTCATGCGTGTTTCTTTTTGTAGCGTAGTGCAACGGCCTCTGCGCAACGCTCGCCATCCATGGCCGCAGAAACAATGCCGCCAGCGTACCCTGCGCCCTCGCCACACGGAAACAGGCGCTGCATCTGCACGTGCTCCAGGGTTACCGGGTCGCGCGGGATTTTTACGGGCGATGACGAGCGACTCTCCACCCCAACGATTTGTGCTTCGTTCGTAAGATAGCCCTTCATTTTCTTTCCAAAAGCGATGAAGCCCTGCCGCAATGCATCCGCCAGAAAAGGGGGTAATACCGCACGCATATCGGCCGCAGCCAAACCTGGCTGATACGAGGTATCCAACAAGGAAGCGGAGACCCGGTGTTGCACAAAATCAACCAGCCGCTGGGCGGGCGCCACCTGCGTTCCACCGCCCACAAGGCAAGCTTGTTTTTCGATGGCCGCTTGAAAATGCATGCCACTCAAGGGGCCCCATTTTTCGAACGGCTTGTAATCGGCTAACTCAACCGCCACCACAATGCCCGAGTTTGCAAACCGCGAATCTCTGCGCGAAGGGCTCATGCCATTTACCACTATCTCGCCGGGAGCCGTGGCCGCTGGCACAATAAACCCGCCCGGGCACATGCAAAAAGAAAAAACACCACGGTCCGCTTGCGCCACACGGGCCTGGTGCACCAGCGCATAGGAAGAGGCCGGCAAATAGGGCCCGCGGTCGGCCGCGCAGTGGTACTGCATCTGGTCGATGGTGGCTTGCGCGTGTTCTACCCGCACACCCAGGGCAAATGGCTTTGCCTCGATATGAATTTTTTTATCGTACAACAGTTGAAAAATATCGCGGGCGGAATGGCCCGTGGCCAGAATCACGGCTTCGCCCGTTACCTCTTCGCCTGTGTGCAGGCGCACGCCGCACGCCTGGCCAAAAGAAGTGAGCAGATCTACCACTTTCGTGTGAAAGTGAATTTCACCCCCACCGGCCAAGATGGTGTTTCGGATTTCCATCACCAATTTGGGCAGCTTGTTGGTGCCAATGTGCGGGTGCGCATCAAACAGAATTTCTTCCGTAGCGCCATGCGCCACGAGTATTTCCAGAATGCGTTTTACATCGCCTCGTTTTTTAGAGCGCGTATAAAGTTTACCATCTGAGTATGTACCCGCGCCGCCTTCGCCAAAGCAATAATTTGATTCGGGATTTACCCGTTGGTATTTGTTGATGGCCGCAAGATCGCGCCTGCGTGCCTGCACGTTTCCGCCCCGATCGAGCACGATCGGCTTGAAGCCGAGTTCCATCAGCCGTAAGGCGGCAAATAAACCGGCCGGCCCCGCGCCAACCACTACCACCCGCGGTGCGTGCTGCACAGCCGGGGGCTCGCGTCGGTAAGAAATCAGGGGTGGAACATCCGGTTTGCGATACGCCTCAACCTGAAATTTCACCTGAATGGTTTTGCTGCGCGCATCGATCGACCTTTTCACCGGGCGCACATGCCATTGTGCTGTAGACAGGCCCAGCTCACGCGCCAACGCTGTTTCCAAAACAACGCCATCGAATGCCTCCGCGGGCGAGAGTGTAACTTCTTTGATCTGCGACATGAAAGGTATTTATCCTTCAACGTTCCGGGCCGCTAGTGCCGCCCATCGAATGAAACCGAATAGCCAAAGTTAAGTCCAAACCGGAACGAATGCGAAAACGGATCGCGATTTACCGAAGAAAAATATTCAGAAAAAACTGGCTCTACATCAAACCTGCGGTAGCCCACCGAATACCCACCAAACGCATCAATGGTGAAGCCATCGCCATCATTTTTCTGCATCAGGCGCAGGCCCAATAAAATGCCGTATTCTGCCTGTTGTTCGGATGCACTGGCGATGATTTGCCGGCTGGGCGACTGCCCCAGGAAATCGGTTTTGTTGAAGTGAGAAATATTGGTGAACCGAAGTTCGTGCGCAAAATACCACATGCCGGACTTTAGCGGGTTGTAGAACTTTTGCCGCACCGAAATAGCATAACCACGCGTAAAAATGCGGTCTTGCGGAATTTGATTATCGGCCGAAAAAAAAGGATCGCGTAAGCCTTCAAATCCAAACTCATGGCCAAGGCGCGCTTCATTATAAAACTCTACCCCCAGTGGCATTTGCCCGATGAACATGGCCATTGGATTTAACCCCACAATTACGCTTTGGTATTCCGGATTGCGCGGCTGAAAGTAGGTAAATCCTTTTCGCACGTTTCGTTTGGTTACCGTGGCCGTTGGCTTTGGCGGCGCGGGTTGCTGGCGTGCCAACACATTGATTTGGTTGGCAATGGTCTCGTCCTGCACCACGGGCTTGTAGTACCCGGCCAATGTGCCGTCTTGCTCGAACAACTCCCACGTGCCCACCCGCTGCGCATCGTCCATCGCGCCTTTGGTTTGCACCGCGCCAGAAGGATAATACCCGGTATAGGTTCCTTTGCCCTCGGTGTAGTTACACTCGCCTTCCTTGGAACCATCTGGCCGAAAAAACTGCCAAGCCCCTTCGCGCTTGCCCTCGCGAATTGTGCCATTTACCCGCAGTTTCCGGTCCGGATAAAACTCTTTGTACTCGCCCGTGCCCCGTTCGTACATGGTTTCGCTGGCTACGGAGCCATCGCGGTTGAAGGTTGACCAGTAACCATTCTTCTGGCCACCGGCAAAAACACCACTGGCGCTTACCACACCCTCTTCAAAGTAGTACGTCCATTTGCCCGTGGGCAGATCGCTATCGTATTGGCCCTCGTAGGCGAGTTTACCCGAAGGAAAGTAGAACTTCCAGGGGCCGCTGCGCTTGCCGTTGGTGTAACCCCCTTCGCTAGAAAGGCTGCCGTCTTCTGCAAAAAACCGCCAATGCCCTACATTACGGTTGGCCAGCCGCGGGCCTTCGCCAAACACTTTGCCCGAATGGAAATACTCTGTAAACCTACCATAATCATCGGTGTACTCGATCTCGCCTTTTTTGGTGCCATCTTCAAAATACGCCACCCACAACCCGGCCCGCTTGTTATTCTGGTAAATGCCCTGCTCTCGTAACTCACCACTTTCGTAGTATATTTTCCACTCGCCTTCCTTGTTTTTGCCGTTGATGGTGCCCTCCATGCTTTTCTGCCCATTTTCAAAAAAGTATTCCCACAAGCCATAATTTGAATTTTGGCGAAGCACGCCTTTCATCTTCAGGTTACCACTCTCGTAAAAAAACTCCCAAATGCCGGTGGTCTCGTTGTTTACGAATTGCCCTTTAGATTCGATGGTGCCGTTAAGGAAGTAAGAAATATAACGGCCATGCAGCACGTTGCGGATGGTGTCTTTTACCTGGTAGATTTCCTTCAGGTTTTTGCGCTCGGCATCGTGGTAGGTTTGGCGCGTAACAAGTTGGGCAATTGCCTGCAGACAACTGAGGGCCATGATGCAAAGCAGTGCTACCCGAAACGCCATCCCGTAAAGGTAGCAAGAAAACTAACGGGGCGATTGCAGCGCGCGGGTGATGGCCGCCTTCCCCCACTCTTCCTTTTCTGCCTCACTCCATAATTCGGGGAAGAACATGATTTTCTGAAAGCGTGGCGGCAAGTACTTCTGCCAGTTGGTACCTCCGGTAGCTTTGATGTCTTCCGGAGATTTTTGCAGGTACCGGCCGGCGGCCTTGAGGTGCGCCAGCGGCCAGAATACATTGGCCATTTGATCGAACTCACGAAGCAGCGCGATCAGCGCGGCATGGCCGGGAAAGTGCTGTAGGTACCACTTCCGCAAATTGTTTTCGCGAAAATGCATGCCCTTTTCCTTGAACAGCTTCATGTACTTGGTTTCGAACTGCTGCAGCGTAAGTGTTTTTTTGCCGGTGGCTAGCTCGGTGGCGCCACTGCGCCAATACAGGTTTTCCAGTTGCGCATCGAGATCGCTGTACTCTTGTAACGCCGCGCGCGCACCAGCGCTTACCAAATGAATCATGTCGGTAGAGGCAATTTCGATCAAGCGATACTGGGCCGACTGAAAACCGCTGGAGGGCAACAATGCCATGCGAAATTTCAGGAACTGCTCTTTGTCTAACCCCTCCACCATAATCTCGAAGGTATTTTCGAGGTGCCGGAAATAGCGCACAATTCTTCCCATGCGCTCCAGCGCAAACGCTTCGGTGGGCTGTTGGGTGCTGGTAATTTGATCCAACTCCCACAACACCAGATTGAAATAAAGTTCGGTAATCTGATGGTAAACAATAAAAACCTTTTCGTCTTTGAATTGTGTTTTGGGATTTTGAAGACTCAACAACGTATCCAAATGGATGTAATCCCAATACGTGAGGTAATCCGCGTAAAGCAACCCTTCGAGGTAGGAAGACAAATCCTGGCCCATCACATCGTATTTCTGTTGAAGCTTTTGCAGTTGTTCAAACCGGGCAGGATCGAGCGCAGGTTCCATAGAATTGTTAAATGGTTATGTAAATTGCAGCGAATTTAGAGAATCAATCCAAAGATTATGGCCACAGCAACTTTATCCGATGCTTCCATCCAGAAATCGCTGAAACAAGATGTGTACGATCATCCTGATTTTTACGCCATCGATAGTTTGCTTACCGAAGAGCATAAACTGATTCGTAGCTCCATTCGCGACTTTGTAAAACGCGAAATCAGCCCTTACATCGAAGACTGGGCCCAGAAAGCCCATTTTCCGTATGAGATCGTGAAGAAATTTGGCCAGATCGGTGCCTTTGGCCCCACTATTCCGCAAGAGTATGGCGGTGGTGGTCTGGATTACATTAGCTATGGAATTTTGATGCAGGAAATTGAGCGGGGCGACTCCGGCATGCGCTCCACGGCAAGTGTTCAAGGCTCTTTGGTGATGTATCCGATTTACAAGTTTGGATCGGAACAGCAGCGCAAAAAGTACTTACCTAAACTAGCCTCCGGCGAGTGGCTGGGCTGCTTTGGATTAACCGAGCCCGACCACGGCTCCAACCCCGGTGGTATGGTTACAAACTTTAAAGATGCGGGCGACCACTACATTTTAAATGGTGCGAAGATGTGGATTTCCAATTCGCCCCGGGCAGATGTGGCAGTTGTGTGGGCGAAGAACGAGCAAGGCAGAATTCACGGATTGATTGTTGAGCGAGGCATGCCTGGCTTCACCACCCCCGAGACCCACGGCAAATGGAGCCTGCGCGCGAGCGCCACAGGCGAACTGGTTTTTGATAACGTGAAGGTGCCCAAAGAAAATCTGTTACCCGGAAAGAGCGGCCTTGGTGCCCCGCTCATGTGCCTGGACTCAGCCCGGTATGGCATCGCCTGGGGCGCGTTGGGCGCTGCGATGGATTGTTACGAATCCGCCCGGCGTTACGCGGCAGAGCGTATTCAGTTTGGTAAGCCAATTGGATCGTTTCAACTCGTACAAAAGAAGTTAGCCGAAATGCTTACCGAAATTACAAAAGCACAGCTCCTTAACTGGCGACTGGGCACGCTAATGAATGAGGGAAAAGGCACCACGCAACAGATTTCCCTCGCGAAACGAAACAACGTACAGATTGCGTTGGAAATTGCGCGCGACGCCCGGCAGATTCATGGTGGTATGGGCATTACCGGCGAGTACTCGATCATGCGCCACATGATGAATTTGGAAAGCGTGGTAACCTATGAGGGTACGCACGATATTCACCTGCTCATTCTCGGCAATCACATCACCGGTATTCCAGCCTTCAGCTAACCCTTCGCTTGGCCTTAAAAATCGTAACCATTATTGGCGCGCGGCCGCAGTTTGTAAAGGCGGCCACGGTATCGCGCGCCTGTAAAAAAAACGGCATCAACGAAATCCTGGTGCACACCGGCCAGCACTTTGATGCCAACATGAGCGAGGTGTTTTTCCGCGAAATGGAAATTCCGGAACCGCATTACCACCTGGAAATTAGCGGCCTGCAACACGGGGCCATGACCGGCCGGATGCTGGAAAAAATTGAAACGGTTCTACTGAAAGAAAAACCCGAGGTGGTGCTGGTGTATGGCGACACCAACTCAACACTGGCTGGCGCGCTGGCAGCCGCTAAATTGCACATTCCAATTGCCCATGTAGAAGCCGGCTTGCGAAGTTTTGATATGAACATGCCGGAGGAAGTGAATCGCATCCTCACCGATCGGGTAAGCCGGTACTTATTCTGCCCCACCACCACGGCAATCCACAATCTGCAGCACGAAGGCTATGCCCATTTTCCCTGCCGTATGGATCATGTAGGCGATGTTATGTACGATGCTGCCCGCTACTATCTTGAAAAGGCGAGAACCCAACCCAGCATCTTACACCTGGCGGGAATTACAAAACCATTTTTCCTCGCCACTCTGCACCGCGCAGAAAACACAAACCAAATTGATCGACTTGCATCGATTGTGGCCGCGCTGAACGAGTTGCACGAAGCCGGCACCGTGGTGCTACCGCTTCACCCGCGCACACGCCAGTATTTGGCCCAAAACAACATCCCGCTACGCGTAAAAACACTCGAACCCGTGGGCTACTTCCACATGTTGCAGTTACTGGAAACCTGTGTAGCTGTGCTTACGGACAGCGGCGGCCTTCAAAAAGAAGCCTATTTTTTTCAGAAGCCCTGCGTAACGCTGCGCGATCAAACAGAATGGGTGGAGTTGATTGATGCCGGCGTAAATCAACTCGCTGGCGCGGACAAAAACAAGATTGTAGCAACCGCTAAAGAACTTGTGCGAAAGCCGCTGGATTTTACCAAGCCCCTGTATGGCGATGGAAACGCGGCCGAAAAAATCGTTTCAATCCTGAACCACCACCGTTAGCGGAATCCGCTGTACCGGCTGCGCGGGATCGGTGGTGTACACCGTTATCGCCTTGTTTTGGGTGCCCAACCGCCCCTCCGCGATAAGTTGAATGGAAAGCGTGGCTTCTGCGTTGGGCTTCAACACTTTTTCATCGGCTTGCGCGATGATGCAACTACAGTTAGGCTGCACTGCCCGGATGGTTAGGTCTCTCTTCCCTACGTTTTTTAGTCGCACGGAGAGTTGTTTCGTTTCTCGCAGACGCAGCGAACCGGCATTGACTTCCGCTGGTTCAATTTTGAGTCTGGGCGCGCGCTGCAACTCCTCGCCGGAAAGTATGGGGAAAAACTCCTCCACGGTGGCATAGAGTGAAAATCCCAGCCGGGGTTCGGCTTCCTGATCGGTTACGATCGAAATCTTATCAGAAGCGAAGCCAAATTCATTTTTCTTTTTTGCATCGTATTGAATTTGAATTACACCTCGTTCATTCTCGCCTAACCCTTTGGGCAGAGCTACAACCACGTGGGGCGGTGCTTCGTACGAAAGAAATTGAATGGCCCCTGGCCCTGCATTTAACACCTCAAATTCCTTGGTAACCGCAGCTTGATTGATGTACACCGTGCCCATGTTAAACGACGCGTTGCGAAATCGTAAAGCTCCTTTGGTATAATTGAATTGATCGGCAGGCACCTGGCCAGAAACCACATTTCCTTTCAGTGTGAGTACGATGGGCGTGGCCGTAAGGTCGGTATTGACACTCAGCGTCTTGCTGAAATACCCCGGGCGGCCAGCCGGATCGAATTGTGCTTTAATAAAACCTGTCTTGCCCGGTGCAACAGGTTGGTCAGTCCACCCGGATGTGGTGCAACCGCAACTCGCTTGTACCCCCAGGATGCGGGCAGTTCGTCCGGAGTTGTTTACAAACGTAAAGGTGTGTTGAACTGTGCCGGCGCGCTCTTGAATGTTGCCAAAGTCTTGCACCTTGTTTTGAAACACAAGCAACTCTGCCTGCTGCCCCAGTGCGTCACCAAAAATCAATAGCAATACAAAAATCCGGATCATAGAAAATGTGGCTAAAAATACGGCTATTTCGTGCAACGTGTTTTTCTTTGCAGCACTATGTCCAGAATTCTCACCGGAATCCAGAGCAGCGGCCGCCCCCACCTGGGTAATCTGCTTGGCGCCATTCTGCCTGCCATTGCCCTATCGCGTAAGCCAGGAAATGAATCGTTTTTCTTCATTGCCGATTTACACTCGCTTACTACCATCAAAGACGCACAAGAGCGGAAACAAAACGTACAAGCAGTGGCAGCGGCATGGCTGGCATGCGGTTTTGACATCGAAAAAAATCTGCTTTATCGCCAAAGTCAAATTCCGGAAGTATGCGAGTTGGCCTGGTACCTCAGTTGCTTTACACCGTTTCCGATGCTCGCCAATGCGCATTCGTTTAAAGACAAGGCTGACCGGCTGGCCGATGTAAACGTAGGGCTGTTTACCTACCCGGTGTTGATGACAGCCGATATTATTTTATACGATGCCGATATCGTGCCTGTGGGCAAAGATCAAAAGCAGCACCTCGAAATCGCCCGCGATATTGCAGCCTCATTTAACCACCAGTACGGAGAAACATTTGTGTTACCCGAAGCGCAAATTGCGGAAGACGTGATGATCATCCCCGGAACAGATGGCCAGAAGATGAGCAAATCCTACAAAAACACCATCGACATTTTTTTGCCCGACAAAGAATTGCTCAAGCAAATCAAGTCGATTGTTTCGGACTCTACCCCACTGGAGGCTCCCAAAAACCCGGATACGGACAATACCTTTGCGTTGTACCAGTTGGTGGCGAATGCCGAGCAAACCGCAGCGCTACGTGCAAAATACCTGGCCGGAAATTTTGGTTACGGGCACGCAAAACAAGAGTTGTTTGAGGTGATTCGAGAACGGTTTGCAAGAGAGCGCGCTGCGTTCGATTACCTGATGAGCCACCCGGCCGAATTAGAAGAAAAATTACGGGCGGGCGAAAAGCGTGCGGCAGAAATTGCGCGTAACGTGCTGGGCAGAGTGAAATCGAAATTGGGTTTTTAGCCCACCTTCCAAACTACTTCCTGGCGATCTTTACCAATATTCAACAACACCCGAAGCGGTGCAGGCGCAATCACCAATTTTGTTTCTTTTCCCGGGTAGTCGTCCATTTCCACAAATACTCCTTCGGTACTCCCAACGTTGAACTGTTTGCCATCAATGGAATACGTCTTTGCCAGGTAGGCCACCGGGTGTAGCACATCGCTATCCGGGCAGTACTCATCGTGCACGCCTTGCAGCACGTTCTCGAGGTAATCGCCATACTCGTCTTGCAGTGCATCTTCCAAATCGTGCAACTGCTCCTCCAGATCATCGTATTTCGGATTGCTATAATCGATTTTTGCAAGCTCGTTTCGTTGCAACGCAATCTTTTGAAGGGCTTTGTCCAGCGCGTTTAAATCCATACCAAATTTTCTCAAAGATTATGGAAATGACCGGGATAATAAAACCTGCGGGATGAAATTATTATACCTTTGTTTTACGGCTAAATCGATTGCAGCATGAGCACAGATTTTCTCCCCATTAATGGCACGGACTATATTGAGATGTACGTGGGCAACGCGAAACAAGCAGCGCTGTATTATCAACATTGCTTTGGATACACATTGGTAGCATACGCCGGGCCTGAGACCGGGCAGCGCGACCGCGCTTCGTACGTGTTACAGCAGGAGAAAATCCGATTGGTGCTCACCACCGCCTTGCAGCCCGAATCGCCCATTGCCGACCATGTAAAAAAGCATGGCGATGGCGTGAAAGTGCTGGCGCTTTGGGTGGACGATGCCACCCGCTCGTATGAGGAAACCCTTTTACGCGGTGCTGAGTCTGCAGCGCCGCCGCAACGGCTGGAAGACAACCACGGGCACGTGGTGGTGGCCTCCATCAAAACCTATGGCGAGACTATCCACACTTTTGTGGAGCGAAAAAACTACCGCGGTCCTTTTCTCCCGGGGTTCAAGGCTGCCGCCAGCTCCATTGCTGCTCAGCCCATTGGCTTGAAATACATTGATCACTGTGTGGGGAATGTGGAATTGGGCGAGATGAATCGCTGGGTAAGTTTTTACGAAAACGTGATGGGCTTTAAGTTGCTGGTCACCTTCGATGACAAAGACATCTCTACGGAGTACAGTGCCCTCATGTCGAAAGTAGTTTCCAATGGAAACGGATACATCAAATTCCCAATCAACGAACCGGCGAGCGGTAAGAAAAAATCGCAGATTGAAGAGTACCTTGATTTTTACAAAGGGCCGGGTGTACAGCATATTGCCATTGCCACAGACGACATCATTTACACGGTAGCGCAACTGCGGCAGCGGGGTGTGGAGTTTTTACACGTGCCCGATACCTATTACGATACCGTTATGGATCGCGTAGGCGCAATCGAGGAAGATCTGAAAGAGTTGAAAAAACTAAATATCCTTATTGACCGTGACGAGGAGGGCTACCTGCTGCAAATATTTACCAAACCCGTACAAGATCGCCCCACGTTGTTCTTCGAAATCATCGAGCGGAATGGGGCAAAAAGTTTTGGTAAAGGAAACTTTAAAGCGCTTTTTGAATCGATTGAGCGCGAGCAGGCGCTGCGTGGCAACCTGTAGCTGGAATACGAAATCGTATAAAACAAAAAAGGGTCGAACATCGACCCTTTTTTTTATTGTTTTCTTTCTCGGTTAGCGCTTGAACACGTAACGGGTGATGAAAATTCCATTTCCATCGTCCTTTCCACCATCGCTTTCTACACCACTGGTAACAAATACCAACGTCCAGCCTTCGCGGGCCATGTCTGTGAGTTTGCTCGATACCACGGCATCGTTCGATGCAATGTTTTGGAAGTTAATACCTGCAATGCTGAAAAAGTTCAACAACTTGGTTTCATCAAACGCATCAATTTTAACATCATCGCGCTTTACATCGCCCATGTCGCTCTTTGTACCTTTAATGCGGGAAGTGGTAAGCGCTTTGTAGTCAGCAGGTTCTTTCGCCTCAGTCATCCGCGAACGACCAATACCGGCAGGCACAATAGATTCAACGGTTGTGATAATTTTGTACTCTTGTGCCATTGCCACGGAGGCCATAAATAAAGAACCAACTACCAGAATAGACTTCATTTTCATATTAAATTGGGTTAATAGTGTTTCAATCATAAAAACAAGTAAATCAAATATATTACCAAAAGTATTACAGTCAACCACTTCACATATTATGTTTAACTCACATTCAACCGCCCGATGAACTCACTACTTGAAAATGCCCAACAGCGAGCGAAAAAATGGCTTTCTGGCAACATAGATGCAGATACGAAAAAAGAAATCGAAAGGTTACTGGGGCAGCCGGATCCTAAAGAATTAATCGACCACTTCTACAAAGACCTCGAGTTTGGCACGGGCGGACTGCGTGGTATTATGGGCACCGGCTCCAATTGCATGAATCGGTATACCGTGGGCACTGCCACACAGGGTTTTGCCAACTATTTGGTTAAGTCTTTTGCCGGTAAACCCATTGCCGTTGCCATCGCTCACGACAGCCGCAACAATAGCCGCGCGTTTGCAGAGATTGCGGCTGGGATTTTTTCTGCCAACGGCATCCACGTACATCTTTTCCCGGAATTGCGCCCCACACCCCTGCTTTCTTTTGCCATTCGACATTTAAAATGCCAGGCTGGGCTGGTCATTACGGCCTCCCACAATCCAAAAGAATATAATGGGTACAAAGCCTATTGGACAGACGGAGCCCAACTTGTACCACCACACGATAAAAACGTGATCGGGGAAGTGAATGCAATTCAATCGTTCGATCAAATTCACTTCAATGCCCGGCCAGAGCTGATCCACACCATCGGCCCGGACGTAGAAGCCGCTTATTACGATGAAGTAAAGCGCCTCATCCCACGCCAGCAGGCAATTCAAAAACACCACGACATTCCGCTGGTATATTCCAGCATTCACGGTGCTGGCATTACCATGGTGCCCCGGTGTTTAGAATTGCTTGGGTTTACCCACGTACACGTGGTGGCTGAACAAAAAACACCCGATGGGAACTTCCCTACCGTGCAATCGCCCAACCCGGAGGAACGCTCTGCCATGAATATGGCGCTGGAGCTGGCCGCCCGCGAAAATGCCGAACTTGTAATGGCCACCGACCCGGATACGGATCGCGTGGGCATCGGGATTAAAGACGGCAGTGGCAAGTTTTTCCTGCTCAACGGAAACCAGGCATTTAGCTTAATGATGTGGTTCGTACTCAAAAACCTGAGCGAAACCAAGGGGAAATACCTGGCCAAAACCATTGTTACCACAGAACTGGTTGACGACATGGCGCGCCACTTTGGCGTTACTTGCTACAACACCTTAACGGGATTTAAATACATTGCCGAGCTGATGCGCGAACGCGAAGGGAAAGAACAGTTTGTAGCCGCCGGTGAAGAGAGTTACGGCTACATGGTTGGAGATTTCGTGCGCGACAAAGATGCCGTGAGCGCGTGCGCCTTTTTTGCTGCCATGGCCGCGGCCGCAAAAGATGAAGGCCAAACACTGTACCAATGGCTGCTCCAGATGTACCGCGACTTCGGGTTTTATAAGGAAAGTCTCATTAACCTGGTGCGCAAGGGGGCAGAAGGCGAGCAACAGATTAAAGACATGATGAAGAAATTCCGCGAGCAGCCACCCGCAACCTTGGGCGGCAGCCGGGTGATTCGCTTGTTGGATTATCAACGTCAAATCGAAACTAACCTGGATACAAAGGTGCAGCAGCCCATCGCACTGCCGAAATCCGATGTGCTGCAGTTCTACACAGAAAACGGAAATAAAATTTCGGTGCGCCCGTCCGGCACCGAGCCCAAAATCAAATTCTACGTTAGCGTGAAGGCGTCGTTGCATGATATTGCCGATTTTGATCGTGTTAATGCGGCGTTGGATGCCACACTTGCCGCGATTGCCAAAGATCTGGGGGTATGAATGCGCTGATTAAAGACCTTGAAAAGGCGCTTCTGCGCGATCTGCAAAAGCTGGAAGACGAAATTCGCCTCTATGCGGATGACGAGACCCTCTGGAAAAAAACCGTTGGCATCAACAACCCGGCCGGCAACCTATGCCTGCACCTGTGTGGTAACCTGCAGCACTTTATTGGGCACGTATTGGGTAAATCCACCTATCAACGCAACCGCACCTTTGAGTTTGAATGCCCGTTTCTGCCACGAGAAAAACTACTTGCTGAAATCCACCAAACACGGCTAACAATTGCAGAATACCTTCCACGCGTGCAGGAGGCAGAGCTAGACCGCGAATATCCCATTAAGGTTTTTCAAGAGCCGATGAGCACGCGGCTGTTTTTGTTGCACCTCGCCACTCACCTTAACTACCACCTGGGGCAGATAAACTACCACCGCAGGTTAATCGGTCAACCCTGACAAAACGCTATATTTGCGACCCCATGAAAAAGGTCGCCTTTTACACGCTGGGCTGCAAACTCAACTATTCCGAAACCTCCACGATTTCGCGGAAATTTGAGGCGCAAGGATATCAAAAAGTTGATTTTACCGATCAACCGGACATTTTCATTATCAATACCTGTTCCGTAACGGAGAATGCAGATAAAAAATGCCATAAGGTAGTACGCGAAGCTCGAGCGATTTCTCCGAATGCGTTCGTGGCGATTATCGGATGTTACGCGCAACTTAAGCCCAAGGAAATTTCAGAAATCCCAGGTGTGGATGCCGTGCTGGGGGCGGCTGAGAAGTTTCAATTATTGGAGTTGTTGGATGGTTTTGAACGTCCCGCGAAAGCAACCGTTTTTGCCTCGGAAGTAACTGCAGCCAAGACGTTTACTACTTCGTATTCGATGAACGACCGCACCCGAACTTTCTTGAAAGTGCAGGACGGGTGCGATTACTCGTGCAGTTTTTGCACAATCCCGCTGGCCCGAGGCGCCAGCCGAAGCGACAGCATTGAAGAAATTGTAAAAACTGCCACCCAGATTGCGGCTTCAGAGGTAAAAGAAGTGGTGCTCACCGGAGTGAACACGGGCGATTTCGGCATTCGCGATGGCGCCCGCCAGGAACGGTTCATCGACTTGATTCGGGCACTCGACAACGTGGAAGGCATCGACCGGTTTCGCATTTCGTCCATCGAACCCAATCTACTGAGTGACGAGATTATCAACTGGGTAGCACAGTCGAGGAAATTTGTTCCCCACTTCCATATTCCGCTGCAATCCGGTTCAAACAAAATTCTCAAACTCATGCGCAGGCGCTACCAGCGCGAACTGTACAGCGGGCGCGTGGCCTACATCAAATCGCTGATGCCGGATGCGTGCATTGGAGTAGATGTGATTGTGGGTTTTCCTGGCGAGCGCAACGAAGACTTTCTGGACACCTACCAGTTTTTGAACGAACTGGACATCAGCTACCTGCACGTTTTTACGTACTCCGAGCGGGACCATACCCTTGCCAAAGACCTTCCCGGCAAGGTAGCGCCGGCCGAAAAAGCGGAACGCTCGCGCATGCTCCACATCCTGTCCGATAAGAAAAAGCGAGCCTTTTATGAAAGCCAGGTGGGCAAAACCGCAACGGTTTTATTCGAAAATGATGTGGAAGCCGGCAGCATGCACGGCTTTACCCAAAACTACGTGCGGGTGCGCGCCAAGTATGACCCCTTGCTGGTGAACGAGATCAAGAAAATCCGAATCACGGGAATAACTGCCGATCTTTTTGCCGAGGGCGAGGAACTGGAAACCGAAGTTCTGGCGCATTAACACTTAAAGCTTTACTTCACTTAAGCGTTTGGGTGTACAAACGGCTGTAAGAATTTGGTCGGAATGCGTAAAAAAAATCGGTTTTACACAGTTTTATTCAAATCTATGGTACGTCTTACACAAATGTAGTTCCGGCCGACTACGCCCCGCCCGCCAGATCAGGCAACTCTACTTTTGAATCATCAAACGGACGGAAAAAATGAAAAAAGTAGTTGTCTTTATTCTGATGATTGTTGTTATGACTTCTTGCAGTTTCGAAACCTTTAAGTGCCATTCGTATGGCCACACCAATCACAAAACGAAACACGGGGTAAAAGCACAAGCAAAGTACCACAAGGCCGCCAAGCGGCATATCTAGGGTGTTTTTGCCACCTGGCCATCGCGTATTTCAATCGTACGATCGGCCATGGCTGCAAACTGGGGGTTATGGGTAACGATTACAAACGTTTGCCGTAGCTCCGCTCGCAACTCAAAAAAAAGCTGATGGAGCTCATGCGCATTTCTGGAATCAAGATTGCCGCTGGGTTCGTCCGCAAGCACCAACACCGGCTGGTTCACCAACGCCCGGGCTACCGCCGTACGCTGTTGCTCTCCACCGGAAAGTTCCGCAGGTTTGTGGTGCAGCCGCGCTGCCAAACCCAGTCGTTGCAGAAGTTTGCTGGCAGCCGCCCGTACCTCGGCCTCTGGCCGTTTCCCTATCAGGCCGGGGATCATCACGTTCTCCAGCGCAGTGAATTCCGGCAGCAGGTTATGAAACTGAAAGACAAATCCGATTTTTTGATTCCGGAAAGCAGCCAACTCCGCAGCACCAAGACCAAAAACCGGTTTGCCCTCAATGCTCAACTCGCCTTGGTCGGGCCGATCTAGCGTGCCCACGATGTGTAACAGCGTGCTTTTCCCCGCCCCACTCGCGCCCACCAGCGCTACCACTTCCTGCTGCTGCACGTTAAGATCTACACCTTTCAGTACTTCTAAACTGCCGTATTTTTTGCGAATTCCCCGTGCAATCAGCATCTCATCATAATTTGAATTCAAGGTCAAAAAAAACTAGCTTGCCCCAAAATTTTACCATGAACATTCACGAATACCAGGCAAAAGAGATTCTCAGCAAGTATGGCGTAGCAATTCAACGTGGCATTGTTGCCGATACGCCCGACAAAGCCACCGAAGCAGCAAAGAAATTGCAAGCCGAGACGGGTAGTAAATGGTTTGTGGTAAAATCGCAAATCCATGCGGGAGGCCGCGGCAAGGGCACGGTTCAGGAAACCGGATCGCGCGGTGTGGTATTGGCGAAAGGGCTTGACGAAGTGCACGACAAGGCAAAAGCCATTTTGGGCGGCACGTTAGTTACTTTACAAACCGGTGCCGCGGGGAAGAAAGTCAACAAGGTTTTAATTGCTGAAGATGTGTATTACCCGGGCGAAGCAGAGCCAAAGGAATACTACATGAGTATTTTGCTGGATCGGGCCAAAGGCCGCCCGGTGATCATGGCCTCCACGGAGGGCGGCATGAACATTGAGGAAGTGGCCGCCACCCACCCGGAAAAAATCATTAAAGAATGGATAGACCCCGCCATTGGCATGCTGCCGTTTCAGGCACGAAAGATCGCATTTGCCATGGGATGGGAAGGTAACGCCAACAAAGAAGGCGTTAAATTTATTCAAGCGCTGTACAACGCCTACATGGCCGTAGACGCATCGATGTTTGAAATCAATCCCGTGTTAAAGACCAGCGATAATCGCATCATCGCCGTAGACGGAAAGGTAAATCTGGATGATAACGCCCTGTTTCGCCACAAGGATCTGGCCGAGATGCGCGATATCACGGAAGAAGACCCCCTTGAAGTTGAGGCCGGAAAATCAGGGTTGAACTACGTGAAACTGGATGGTAACGTTGGCTGTATGGTGAACGGTGCCGGCTTAGCCATGGCTACCATGGATATTATCAAACTTTCTGGCGGCGAGCCTGCAAACTTTCTGGATGTAGGCGGCGGTGCAAGCGCAGATACCGTGGAGGCCGGGTTCCGCATTATCCTTAAGGATCCGAACGTGAAGGCTATTCTGATCAACATTTTTGGCGGCATCGTTCGGTGCGATCGCGTGGCGAATGGTGTGGTAGAGGCCTACAAGAAGGTAGGCAACATTCCCGTACCGATTATTGTGCGTTTGCAGGGTACCAACGCGGAAGAGGGAGCAAAAATCATCAAGGAATCCGGTTTACGGGTACATTCGGCCATTTTGCTGAAAGAAGCGGCCCAGAAAATCAAAGAGGTACTGGCCTAGTCCGCAAAGCGGGAAAATGCTATATTTGATTTGAAAAATACCAGCGAATGACAAGGCATTTCATAGTTGCGCTGTTGGCCGTAGTGTCTCATACGCTATGGTCGCAGAGTTTCTATGCGATCCGTAAAGAGCGCTCCCTAATTCTGAATGCCGGCACGGGAATGGCCACGTATTTGGGTGAAATGCAAAACCCCGGTAAGGTGTTTGATGACCGGCTGAATGTAACGGCCGGCCTCCAGTTGTTTATCACGCCCCGAATCGCGGCCCGTACGGATCTCACCTGGTTCCAATTACAGGGCGATGACCGTGATGCCAACAGCGACCGCGTGGAACGAAATTTATCATTCCGCTCGGGCAACATTGAGTTGAGCGCTACCGGTGCAATTTATCTTTTCAACAACGGCAAGCGTTTCTACCAACGACCAAGCTACAATATCTACGCGTTTGCAGGCGTGGGCATGACCTACATTAATCCAAAGACGCTATACCAAGGCGATTGGGTGCCTTTGCAACCACTCCAAACGGAGGGGGTATCGTACAGCCGCTTTCAGCCGGTTATTCCCTACGGATTGGGGCTGGTGCTCAAACCACATCCATTTTACAACATTGTAATTGAGGGTGGCTTACGCAAGACCTTTACCGATTATCTGGATGATGTAAGCATCCGGAGATATCCAGACCCGGCTACACTCTCAAGCCCATTGGCGGTAGCATTGTCCGATCGCAGACGCGAACGTGACCCGGACTATCCGATTAGCCCAAATGTTGGCGTTCGGGGCAATCCTGAAAACGATGACTCTTACTTTTTGCTGAACGTGAAAGTACAGTACTATTTGCCGGTGTATCTGTCGAATTCAAATGCGGCGCAAAAAAGGCTTTACAACAAAAAACGCAAAGCATTTTACCGATACAACAAGGGTGGTGGGCTAAAGCGCAGAAGGTAAATCTAACGGTTATCGAGCACTTCGTATCGCGAGTAGTTGCTCTTGTATTCGGGTACGATCTCTTTCATTAACGCCACCATTTTCAGCTCATTCGCATCATGGACCAAGTCGTGAAACAAGTCAACAAACTTGTTCACCTCATTGTACTCGTATTCCCTAACCTGCGCAATAAGGATCTTGTTGTGGTGGGTAGGCAACGTATTCTCTGAATTATTCAACAGCTCTTCGTATAACTTCTCACCCTCCCGCAGGCCCGTGAACACTATCTCGATATCGCGGTCCGGTTCACGGCCGGAGAGGCGGATCATTTTTCGGGCCAAGTCCAGGATGCGTACCGACTGCCCCATATCAAAAATAAAAATTTCACCCCCGTTGCTCATTGTACCCGCCTCCAGTACCAACTGGCACGCTTCGGGGATCGTCATAAAAAACCGGGTGATCTCCGGATGCGTAACCGTAACCGGCCCACCTTCCTCGATTTGTTTTTTAAAAATTGGGATAACCGATCCATTCGAGCCCAAAACGTTGCCAAAGCGGGTGGTAACAAACTCGGTGTGGCGGCTGGTGCCCGCACGTAAATGGTTGTTCAACGCCTGCACGTAAATCTCGGCAATGCGCTTAGAACAGCCCATTACATTTGTGGGGTTCACTGCTTTGTCCGTTGAAATCATCACAAACTTCTTAACCCCAAAACGTACCGCCAGATCCGCAACACACTTTGTTCCCAGAATATTTGTCATCACGGCCTCGCTCGGGTTACCCTCCATCAACGGCACATGTTTATAGGCCGCAGCGTGATAAACGTGTGTGGGTTTGTGTTCTTCGAAGATCCGTGCCATCCGGTCTTCATTTGTAATATCGGCTACATAGGGTATGATTCGGAGGCGGGAATGCGCGCGCACCTCACGCTCTAACTCATACAAGGGCGACTCCGCCTGATCTACCAGAATCATTTGTTCGGGATGGTAGGTAAGCACCTGCCGCACCAACTCCGATCCGATGGACCCCGCAGCGCCGGTAATCAACACCCGCTTCCCAAAAAGATCCTGTTCAATGGATGGGTTGACGATGCGGATCGACTCGCGCCCCAGCAACTCTTCAATTTTCATCTCCCGAATCTGATTGATGCTGAGCTCGCCCCGCACCCATTTCCCCACCGGCGGCACAGCGCGAACCCGCACGCGGTTTTGAATACAGACGTCCACAAGTTCGTTCTTCCGCTCGTAGCTCAATTCCTTCACGGTAATGACAATCTCATTAATGGAATAATGCTGAATCAGGTATTGAATCGACTCCGGGCTGGCGTTGTAGATCTTAATTCCATCTACCAGCTTGTTTACTTTGTTGTCATCGTCTTCAATGAACCCAAACGTCTTCATCCGCGGCGTGGAGTCAATCACGTGCCGCGTGATAATGCCGGTCTGGCCTGCCCCGTACACTAACACCCGAATTTTTTTGGAGATCCGCTCGCGGTAGTGCGTAAACATCTGTTTCACCAGCAATCGGTAGTTGATCAAAAACAGAAAAGAAGACAAGATGGAGATGAGTACCACCGAGTACGGGATGATGTTGTTTTGCGTAACGTAATACGCGGCCAGGTTGATAAAAATGGAGAGCACAAAACTCAAACCAAGCATATAGATGATTCGCACGGAATCCTGAATACCCGAATACCGCACAATGCCCCGGTAGCTACCCGTAACATAAATCGCCAACAGGCTTACGCCCACCTGGATAGCAATACCCAATGGTAAATCATAACGAATTACATCGGCCCACTCAAAATTAAACCGGAGCAGATATCCTAGTAAGGTGGAGATGGCAATGATGATCAGGTCGATCACAATGATAACCCACCGCGGCAAGATGGCCAGTTCGTTGATATTTCGGAGTAGCCAGTTAATGAGGCAACAATTATGATTTCTTACGTTTCAACAGTTGCCGCCCGCCCAGTAATGCCCCGGCGCCCATTAGGATTTCAATGCCGGAAATGGGCACAGGCTCACCCGGATCGGGTGGTGGTGGGCCGGGTTGAGCGCGCAGCGTTACTGTAAGACCTACTAAAAATACAATCAAAAAAAGCTTCTTCATGTGCGCGTTTTATTGCTTAATGATCCGTTTGGTAACAAGACCCTCCGCAGTACGGACTCGAACCACGTAGACGCCGGGAGATAAATCAGAAACAGGTATCGGTTCACCGGCACGCACAGTAGCAGACTTCACCACGGCACCCCGTGCATCAATGAGTTCAATACTGGTTAGCGTTCCCGGGTACTTCACATAAATATAATCGGTGGCGGGGTTCGGGAAAACAGCTAACGTAGTAGCCAACTTCTCGGCCACCTCAGCATTTGAAGTGATGATAAACCGTTGGTTATTTCTACCCGCCCGCAGCACATCAAAAGAATAGCCCCTAAAACTTTCATCCATGGCAACATATTCCCCCTCCTCGGTGTCAACCAGCCACAGCACTTTATCAAACGAGCGGAAGGCAGTGCGATCTACGTTCAGCGTAAAGCGGCCGGGTTGTAAAACATCCAGCAAGAGCGGCACAGTAATGTCCAACACGCGCTTTGACAATGTGTGCATCACCAAGGCACGACCGTCCTGATCCAGTAAAGAAATAGACGAGTAATCATCTTGTGGGCGCTTATAGGCATCCAGTCCGGCATCCCATCCATCCGAACCGCGTGCATTGAGTTTTAAAAATGCCCGATCCTCTTTTCCCCCTTCCGGGATCAGTCGCACGATCAATTGCTCGGAAGACTCAACTTGCCTGTTCCGGAAAAAGGATCCACTGAGCGTTGTCGTTTTCGCATCTTCGTTTACTTGTAACACAGGCGGTACGGAGTTATCCGAATAAACCCAAAACGCTTGCCCCGTAGCGATAACTCCATTGGGAAGATCACCGGAGTTATCGGTGTAATTCCAATTGAGTTCGGTAACAGGACCACCGATATCCGGCACGGAAATCGACTCTCCGATTCCCGCTGAACGTGTCCAGCCCGGCCCGTTATCCCACACGATTGCGCACGGATATGGATTACCCACGAGGTTCCAGCCATCGGCATTGAGCTGTGGAGGCGAAGACGGGGAGTGTGTAACCGGCAAATTCACGGGCCCTACTGCCACGGTTCCGGAAACATCCCACGGCCGATCAAGCACGCCATTCCACATGTATGCCAAATAGCCCCGACCGTTCTCCATCACGTGTGTGCCGTTCACGGTGACATACCCCAGATTGGCGGCACCCAGAACCGATTCATTGTAAAATCGGATTGCATTTGGACTGATCGCAAAATCATCACTTAGTTGAGATACCGTTGCTCCAACTACCGGAGAGGAGATGTAGCGATTAACGGTTCCCTCGGCACCCATAAACCGATTTACCGTTACCGTGCCCGTGACATTACCGCCCGTTGCGATTGGGCCAATCGCACCATCTTGCACCGGGTCATCTGCTGTAGACAACACCCGAAGGTTACCCGCACCGCTTGCGACTGTGGTTGCTGTTTGAATCGATAGAACACCTTCCAGATTTAACGGGGTGGTTAAAATCAAATCTCCGCCCGACTTAATTACATCAATATCTCCAAGCGTAAGACCGTTAGCTGAGAAATTTTGATCTGCACCACCGGTAATTGAAAAAACGGGAACGTTTGTAATTGACGTAGCACCAAGCGTTACATCACCATTTAAAAACAAACCCGGTACTGCAAGACGTCCATTGTTGGTAAAGGTCCCGTTCACCGTTTGGTTTGAAGCAGAAACTACACCGGCAAGGGACGAGTTGTTAATGGTTAGGTTGTTGAAGTTCTGGGCAGGACTAATGGTTTGAAGTGCCGCACCGTTAAAGTTGATTGTGCTACCGGTGCTGACAAAGCTGCCACTTGCAAGGTTCCAATCCCCAGCCACGTTGTGCGTAAAGCTACCTGCAGTAAAACTTGTTCCGCCCAAAGAAACAGAACCACCGATGGTAAGACCGGTAACGGCTGTAGTTGTAACAGATCCGCTCATGGTAAAATTACCTGCGATAGCTGTGGTTCCCACATTGAGCGTTTTGGTGCCCGAGCCGGAAAGACTAAGGTTAAAATAGTTGCCCGCGCGTACGGCTTGTGTGCCCCCCGCATAATTCACCGTATTGCCGGTGGCAGTCGCGACAAAGCCAGTCACAGCAATGGAAGCGGCATTTACGTTCAATACTGCGTTAGTGGCTTGTGTTAGGGTGCCAGTGCCGCCCAATACGCCAATCACCGTTAGTGTATTTGTGTTGGTAAGGTTCACTCCGGTGATCGTAACGGTTTGGAGAACGAATGTGCCCGTAAGCGCTTGCGCATTTGTATTAAAAGTGTAAACCCCCGTACCAGCCGAGAAATTTCCGTTGTTTGTGATCCCGTTCTGAATGATGAAGCTTTCGGCAATTGGATTGCTCCAGCTGGCGTTTGCGCTGATAGTAACGAGCCCACCAAACGTTTTTGTTCCGGTTGCAGAGGTTTGAAAAATGATGCTGCCGCCAGTGCCGGTCCCTACCGTGGTAGTCCCGGAAACATTCAAATCAAATCCAGTTACCGAAAAAGTAGTGTTATCACCAACAAATAAACTACCCCCCACGCTGATGTTTGCCGCGATTGATTTCGTGCCCGAACCCGTAAGTCGAAGCTGCCCATTGTACGTATGCGGCTGAATGGTTTGATTGACACCATCGTACTCCACAAAACTACCGGAAGCGGCCGTGAGGGTGCCTATGGCCGGCGTAAAGAGCGCTCCAGCCAGACGCAGCGTACCTCCGGATGCAACCGTAACCGTGCTTGCAGGCTCAACACCGCTGATACTTCCGGTGACTACGGCCGTTCCCGATCCAATCGTTATCGAATGTGTGCCCACGCCTGCGGCGTTGGTGAAATTGATGCTGGGTGTGGTAAGGGTGCCTGATCCCACATCAAGCACGTTTGCCCCCGACACGTTGTTCTGCGGGATACTCACCGAACTCTGCACATTCAATGATGCACCACCGTTGATGGTAACCGTGTTGGTCGAACCGGTCGCTTGATCAAAAATCAGGTTCGATACGGTCTCAGCACCAGATACAGTAACGGTAAAATTCCCTCCGATTACAGCTACATCACCAACGCCGGGAACGGCATTTGCTGGATTCACCGGGCCTGTGTGACCGGTGTCTGACCACGAGTTAAAATCATTCCACTGTCCGGTTTGCCGCAAGTAAAACACGTCAAAACCAACTTGAACAAGACCTGTACCGGAGAAAAATGTATCATTAATATTAGCGGCACCTGACCCGGATGGACCCCAAGTGCCAGGCAGTTGGGTTACACCCGCCAATACCAATACGCTTGCCGAGTGGGTGAGCGTTGGTACAAAATTAGCAACGGCCCCGGTATTGATGGTCAGTGTTGCGCCAACCACCGTTAATAGACCAAACGTCTTCGTACCTGCGCCGCTCAGCGTAAGGTCGTTGAACGTGGTAGTTGCTGAACCACCAATCGCTTGGGCAGCAGAACCATTTAACGTGATCGTGCTAGAGGTATTATTAAACGTTGCGCCGTTGTTTATCCAGTCGCCCGCCACATTATGGTTAAATGCGCCTGCGGTGAAGGTCGTGCCCGTACCCAGCGTTACCGTACCGGAAATGGTTAACCCGGTTGCCGCTGTAGCTGCAACGGTACCCGAGAGTGTGAGGTTACCCGAGATGGCAGTAGTACCGGGTTGAAACGACTTCGTCCCTCCCCCGGAGAGAATCAAATTGACGAAATTCACCCCATAGATATTTTGGGTGCCGGAGGCTGCCGTGAAATTTACCGTGTTCCCCGCCGCGGTAGTCGTAAGGTTGGCGATGGTGGACGTGCCCCCAATGTTCAGTGTAGCGCCTGCGGCCTGTGTGAGGCGCCCGGTTCCGCTCAGCGCGGTATTTACGGTTAGGGTGTTGGTATTCGTGAGCACTACCGCTGCACCCGTAACCGTAACGGACGGCAAAGTAAACGTGCCCGTGAGGGCCTGCGAATTTGTATTGAACAAATACGTGCCGGCAGTGCCTGCTGTAAAGGTTCCGTTATTTGTGATGCCGTTTTGGAACGTGAAGCCTTCGTTGATGGCGTTGTTCCAAGTGCCACCGCTGTTTATAGTTACGAGTCCTGTGAAGATTTTGGTTCCCGCAGCTGAAGTTACAAAGGCGAGCGTACCACCCGAGTTCACGGTGGTTGTGCCGGAGACCGTTAAAGAAACTCCCGGAACATTGACTGTGACAGCATTCACAGAGAGTGCTCCGGAAATTAACGTGCCTGTTGTGGTAAATGTCTTGGTTCCAGACCCCGAAAGAATCAGTTCGCGATAACTAAGGGCTTGCACCGTTTGTGCCCCACCGTTGTATTCAAACCGGCTACCCGCCACCGTGCTCAAAGTTCCACTACCAGAAGCGAACATGGCACCACCTACTTGAACCAGGCCATTTCCGGCATATTGAATGGTTGCACTCGTGCCGCTGCCGGTGATGTTTCCTGATACTGTGAGGGTACCCGTTGAAATGCTCACACTGTGTGTTCCTGCTCCGGTGCCGTTCGTGAATGCCAAACTGCCAGCCGTTACCGAGCTAGATCCTACTACCAGGGTGTTTGAACCCCCATTACGCGGGAGTGTGATCGAGTTTGTAACCGTTAGAGCGACGCCACTATTCACCGTTAACACATTCGTGTTCACAGCCGTTTCGTCAAAAGAAATCGCACCCGTGCCTTGATTTGCGGTAACAGTCACCGTAAACCCGCCGCCAATAAACGATTCGTCTGTAAGCCCTGGAAAAGTGCCAAGATTCAACGCGCTTCCATGCCCGACGGTAGACCATGTTGATGAATTATTCCAATCGCCGTTTGCACGTGAATAGTACGTAAATGCGCCCGTGGCAACCGAAATAACCCCGGTAGAAGCTACATCAAAAAAAGTATCATTTTGATTGGTCGCAGCCGATCCTGTGCTCCCCCACGTTCCCGCGGGCACTGGGCCGCCGCCCAGACGCAGTGCGTTGGATGTGTGGGTCGTTATCGCTCCAAGGTTGCTTTGCGCCCCAGAATTGATCGACAAGGTTCCTGCAATAACTGTCTGCACGGCAAATGTTTTGATGCCCGAACCGCTCAGCGTAAGGTTATCAAACGTAGCCGGGCTAGAGGTTCCACCTACTGCTTGGATGCCGGCACGATTCAAAACAACTGTGCTGCCGGCTGATACAAACGAACCACCGTTGTTAAAAAAGTCGCCCCCTAAATTGTGGATAAATGCCCCTGCCGTGAACGACGTGCCTGCGTTCAAAGTAAGCGTTCCACCAATCGTTAAGCCAACAACGGCCGTCGCACTTGCACTGCCGCTAAAGGTAAGGTTACCGGCAACGGTAGACATTGCCACACCCAAGGTTTTCGTGCCGGTACCGAGCAAGCCAAGGTTGACATAATTTATCGCCCGCACCGTTTGAGCAGCACCGGTATAGTTTACGGTGTTGCCACTGGCACTCGCCGTAAATGCCGCAATTGTGGAAGTGCCTCCCAAGTTCAGCGTTGCCCCAATGCCTTGTACGATTTCGCCCGTCCCGCCCAACGCGACACTCGCGGTCAGCGTGCCGTTGTTGTTCAAATCAACGGCTGCGCCCGTTACCGTAACGGTCGGTGCATTCACTTCCCCGGTGATGGTTTGGGTTGCGTTAAACACGTATGTGCCTGCGGTTCCGCCGTTCCAAGTGCCACCGTTGTTCGTAATGCCACCCTGAAATGTAAAGCCTTCATTCACCAAATTATTCCAAGTACCGCCAGTGTTTACCGTTACCAATCCGGTAAACGCTTTTGTGCCCGCGGCCGAAGTCACAAAAGCCAACGTTCCACCAGCATTGACGATGGTCGCCTCTGCAACTGTCAACGAAATGCCACCCACATTGAAGGTCGTTGAATTTATTGTAAGATTACCGTTCAAAGTAGTTGTAGCGGCTAGTGTTTTGGTGCCGCTGCCGGATAAAATCAAATCTTCATACGTCAGCGCCTGTACGGTTTGGGTTCCGCCTGTATATTCAAACCGGGAATCTTCAATTGTATTCAGCACTCCACTGCCTGCCGCGAACATTGTACCGCCCACCTGAACCAGGCCGTTACCCGCATAGGTGATCGCGCTGCTTGGGCCAATGCCGGTAATATTACCAATAACGGTTAGCGTTCCCGTAGTTACTGTTGCCTGTTGCACTCCTGAACCGGTTCCGGTGGTAAAGGCAATATTTCCCGCCGTAATACTTCCTGCTCCTACGGCCAATGTGTTGGAATTGCCATTCCGTGGTAACGTAATCGTACCACTAACATTGAGGGAGTTTGTGCCACCGATCACCAACTGATTCGCCAAAGCGGCCGTTTGGCTGAAGGAGACTTGAGTTGCACTCTCCGCCCCGGTGATCGTTACTGTAAAACCGCCACCAATTACGACTTCATCGCTGGCGGTCGGGAACGTGCCATCGTTGGTGGAGCTCCCATGGTCTACCGTAGACCAGGTCGTGGCGTTGTTCCAATCGCTGGATGCTCGCGCGTAGTATGTAAATCCGCCGGCAGCAATCGAAATGGTACCAAGGGACGAAGAAGTAAAAAAAACATCACTCTCGTTGGGCGGGTTGGCGGGCGACGCCACGCTGCCCCAAATGCCGAGCGGCACCGACACTCCGCCCAGACGCAGGCGGTTTGCACTGTGGGTCGTAAGCGCGCCCAAATCGGCCACCGCACCAGAGTTGACAAGCAAATTGCCGGTCGCATCCAACTCCTGAGCAAAAACCTTCGTGCCCGAACCTGACAGCGTGATGTTGTCAAAGTTAGAAGCTGCACTACCCCCAATGGTTTGACTTCCTGCCCGATTAAAAACCACGGTTGAACCTGCGGCTGTAAATACGCCACCATTCGTCAACCAGTCGCCTCCAACAGCGTGAGTAAATGCCCCCCCGGTAAACGTGCCGCCATTCAGGGCCACGTTGCCACCAATCGTCAAACCTACCACGGCAGTTGCCGTTGCAGTTCCTCCAATTGTTAAGTTGCCCGCAATTGCAGTGGTGCCGACACCCAAGGTTTTTGTTCCGCTTCCGGACAAGCTCAAATTATGGTAGTTTACCGAGCGCACCGTCTGAGCCGCCCCGGTGTAACTCACCGTATTGCCAATCGCTGTGGCTGTGAAACCCGTGATTGTTGACGTTCCGCCAATCGTTAGAATTGCCCCTGCACCCTGCAGAATTTCTCCGGTACCGCTTAATGCTAGATTGACAGACAAAGCGCCGTTGTTGATCAAATCAATTGTTGCACCGGTTACCGTCACTGTGGGGGCGTTTACTGATCCCGTGATCGTTTGTGTATTCGTGTTGAACAAATACGTGCCCGAGGTGCCGCCCGTCCAGGTGCCGTTGTTCGTGATTCCGCCCTGGAATGTAAATCCTTCGTTAGCTGCATTGTTCCATGTTCCACCCGAGTTAACCGTGACCAAACCCGTAAATTGTTTCGTACCCGTCGCTGACGTAACAAACGCCAACGTGCCGCCGGAATTCACCGTGGTGGTACCGTTTACCGTAAGCGAAACACCCGCCACATTAAACGTAGTAGAATTTATCGTTAACGCACCCGTAAGTGTAGTTGTAGCCGCTAACGTTTTTATTCCGCTGCCCGACAAAATCAAATCTCGATATGCTAAGGCTTGAACTGTTTGCGCAGCGCCCGTGTACTCAAACCTGCTGCCAGCCACTGTGCTTAGCGTGCCACTTCCTGCGGCAAACATGGTTCCGCCTACCCGAATTAAGCCCCCACCTGTGTACGAAATCTGAGTTTGGACAGCCCCTCCACCCACAATGTTGCCGGATACGGTAAGTGAATTTGTGCCGTCAATAACGAGTGTATTGTTCGTGAGATTGGAAAAGGTAATCGAGCCGCACGCTTCGTTGCCCGTAACAGTAATGGTAAACCCACCGCCTATGTTTACGATATCGCCTGCAACAGGGTACGAAGGTAAGGGCCCGGTATTTGTTACGTTTCCAAATGCTACCGTTGACCAAGAAGTGCTCTGGTTCCAATCGCCCCCGTTTGAATAGTACGTGGTCTGTGCAACCAAACTCCCCCAAAATCCAAATAACAGCAAGGGGAGCAATTTGAGCGCGCGCATAGGTAGTTCGTTAATCATGATTCCGAAAAAAAAGTCAAGTTATCCAGGTCGTCTGCCCCATCGGCCACGCCTGAAAAACAAGGTTGATTTTTCAACCTTCAAAGGTAACAAATCCCAAGCGCAAAACCCCGGAATTTAACCCCAAAATCAACCTGTCGTGAATCGCCCGCGAACCCCTCAGGTAACCATGTGCAGCACCAGATCAACCACACGTTGCAGGTCGTTTCCGGACATCTGCGTGCCCGACGGCAAACAGAGCCCATCGCGGAACAGTTGCGCTGACACGGGCCGCCCATAATGGGGGAAAGATTGAAACACAGGCTGCAAGTGCATGGGCTTCCAAAGTGGCCTGCTTTCGATGTTTTCGGCTTCTAACGCTAAGCGAATCCGCTCGCGATCAGCCCCTTTGCTTTTTTCGGGGTCGATCAACACGGTGGTTAGCCATCGGTTTGCCGTCAGCCCATCTGGCTCCGGCAGGAATTGAAAGGCGGTATGTGCACCCAGATGCTGGCGATAAAACTCAAAAATGGCGCGCCTGCGTTGCACGCGTTCTTCCAAGACTTCCAGTTGACCGCGGCCAATCCCGGCCGAAATGTTGCTGAGCCGGTAGTTGTAGCCGATTTCTTTATGCTCGTAATGGGGAGCGGCTTCGCGGGCTTGAGTCGCCAAGAACCGGGCCTTATCGATCCAATCGGCATGGTGTGAAAGTAATGCTCCACCTCCGGAGGTGGTAATAATCTTGTTGCCGTTGAAGGAAAGAATCCCAAAATCGCCCAGCGACCCGCAGGGCTTGCCGTGATACGTGGAACCCAACGCCTCGGCCGCATCTTCAATTACTGGAATCGCAAAATGCCTAGCAATATCAAGAATCTCCTGCATCCGCGCAGGCATCCCATACAAATGCACCGGGATGATGGCTTTTGGATAGCGACCGGTAACTTTTTTGCGATGTTCAATCGCCTCCGCTAATGCTACCGGATCCATATTCCAAGTGCCTGGCTCCGAATCAATGAACACAGGTGTAGCGCCCTGATAGCGGACAGGATTGCACGTGCCGCTGAACGTAAACGATTGGCACAGCACCTCATCGCCAACGCCCACACCCAACAGGATTAGCGCGAGGTGAATCGCGGCAGTACCTGAACTCAACGCCGCTACATGGGGCACTTGGGTGTAAGCACCCAACGCCTGCTCAAATGCCGTAATGTGCGGCCCTACGGGTGAAATCCAATTCGTATCAAACGCCTCTTGCACATAACGAATCTCCGCACCGCCCATGTGGGGAGAAGAAAGCCAGATCTTGGGTTTGCTCATGGCCGCAAAGATAATCGGCACTAACTACTTCGCTGCCGCTGAAGATAAAATGCAGGAATCAGCAACAACATTAAAAGCGGGTTTACCACCAGCCGGTGCAAAAAAGAAATTAGCGGACCGTTGTAAGCCGGCCAATGGTACTTCAACATGAGGTAGGGAATCAACAAAAAAAGAAATCCAAAAAGCTGAACCAGCAATGCAAACCGGGTCATCTGCCGGTCGAGAAAAAGCGCATAAATCAACACCACCACCAGCGAATCGTTCAGCAAAAAGCGGATCAACCGGTTAATCATGAACCGCCATTTGGCATCCGTCACGCCCGCGTGCGCTGCAACATCATAACCCTGAAACAAAAACAATAACAGCAGGCCGAGTAAGGCGGCACCGCCCAGCAACAGTCGCACGAAACGGCTAGGCATGCACCGGCTTTTTGGTGAGATACAACCACGCTACCCAAAGCAGCATCACCCAACCATAAAGAAATGCGGTAAACAAATACTTGTGGGTGAAGTAAAGATAATCGGGCATCCGCAGCGACACCCAAAACAGCAGCACGATACGCACCAGGTTGCCGATATGGATCAACGTTACACCCAGCGGTACAAACCAAATCAACTTTTTAACATACGGGCCAAAGCCGGCAAGAAACGCGAAGAACACAATGACTACGTTTAGCCCATTGCAACCTTCATAGATCGAGATGATTCCGGTTCCTTCGTAGGAGATGAACGTGGTGGGTTTCGTGGGATGATTTTGTGCGGTGTTCTCCCACCCCAAAAACCGAAGCGTGTGCGACGTTTGGTGCGTAACCCATTCCGTTACCCGATCCACCTTAGGATAGAAGTGGGTGATGTAAATCCCATAAAAAATGTTGAGCACGAGATAGATCGCCAAAAAGACCCCGATGAAAACAATAGTGGGACGAAATTGCCGCCACAACCGCAGCACTTCCGTTTTCATGATTGGCTTGGGCTTGCGGGAATACCCACAACGGTTAAGCCCGGCGCCACCGATTTGGTGACCACCGCACCGGATCCCACACGGGCGAAGTCGCCCACGGAAATGCCATTTAACACATTCGCGCCCGATCCGATCAGTACGCCCTCACCTACTACTACGGACCCCGCCAGATTTGCCCCGGGCATGACCGAACTAAATGGGCCGATGGTTACATCATGACCAACCGTACAGTTAAGATTCACCAACGTGTGAAAACCGATTTTTATTGTAGTAGTAAGCACACTCCCGGCGCCAATGATTACTCCTGGTTCCAAAACAATGGATTCCGCCTCTTGCAACACCGCGGTGGGATGGACGAGCGTAGCAAAGTGCACGCTGGCGGGAAGCCGATCAACAATCGCCTTTTTTGTTTTTGGATGGCCGATCGCTACCACGTACGCAAGATCTTGTGTGGGCTGAATATCCGACACCGCGCCCAGCACCGGCAAACCGCCCACGAGCGAATGCCTTTCGATGCCATCGTCAAAAAAACCAATGCAACTCCACTGCGGTAGAGCACGAATCAAACTCAACACCTCGCGGCCAAGGCCGCCCGCTCCGATGATGGCAATTCGCGCGATCATGGACTTACGGTTTTAATCCGGGCTGGATTACCCACTACGGTAGCCGAATCGGGTACATCGCGCGTAACCACGGCTCCGGCACCTACCGTGGCGTTACGCCCAATCTTAACACCGGGAATCACCACCGCTCCGGCGCCAATCAGTGTGCCCGCGCCCACCTGCACACATCCGCAGAGCACCGCGCCCGGCGCAATGTGTACAAAAGATTCAATCACACATTCATGATCCACCTGAGCTCCCGTGTTGATAATGACGTGCTCGCCAATTCGAGCCTCTACCTGAACCACAGCCCGGTGCATGATCATGCTTCCTTGTCCGACAGTCGCTTGCGCGGATACCAGAGCCGACCTATGTATGAACGTAAAGTACGAATGCCCACATACCGCTGCCATACGTTCCCGGCTGGCATTGCTGCCAATGCTTACCAGCGCCAGGGCCCCGGGAAACTGCTCCGCGCTGTAATGGGAAAGCTGTGGAATACCCCGATAAACACCTGAAAGTTTCGGATCGAAAATCGCCCCCACCGGCAAACCGGCCTCAAGCAACCCATCGATCACTACTTTGGCATGTTGGCCGCCACCAATGAGTATAAGCCTATTTGTTCCCACGGAATTTTTCCATTGTTGCCGCGTTTGTGCTGCTGATGCCTTCGGCCTTAAACACCTTCACCACCGATAAAAATAGGATTTTTAGATCGAGTAGAAAAGATTGATGATCTACGTACCACACATCCAGCGCAAAGCGCGCCGGCCACGGCACGGTGTTCCGTCCGTGAACTTGTGCCCAGCCGGTGATGCCCGGCAACACTTCGTGCCGCCGGAACTGCTCCGGATTGTACAACGGTAAGTACTCCATCAGCAAGGGGCGCGGGCCCACCAAAGACATCTCGCCCAACACTACATTCACGAGTTGAGGCAATTCATCCACCGATGTTTTCCGAATGAATTTACCCACGGCGGTGAGTCGTTGCGCATCGGGCAGCAATTCACCTTGCGCATCGCGTGCGTCCGTCATGGTCTTAAACTTCCAAATACGAAACGGCTTTCCGCCATGCCCCGGGCGCTCCTGCCTGAACCACACCTGCCCACGCTGGGCAACGGCAAGTGCCAGTGCCGCCAAGACAAGCACGGGAGCCGCTACCAGTAAAGCCACGCCAGCTGCCAGCCGGTCAAAAAAAGGTTTGATCAATACACGGTACACAAAAAACAATCACACAAAAGTAAGCACGCGGGAATACTCTTTTAGCAATGCCACCCAAATCACCCTTCGATCATAGTGGTCGGCCACGAACTGGCGAAGTGTGCGCGCAAATTCGGCACGCAAATCCGGACGCGCCAACGCCTCCGCCAATGCAGCCCCCAACGCCCGTGCATCCTTAGGCGGCACAAGCCAACCCGAATGCCCCGGCTGTACCAACTCATTGCAGCCGTTAATATCGCTTACCACACACGGCACGCCCAGGCAAGCAGCCTGCATCACCACATTCGGAAAACCTTCACGATAACTGGGGAAAGCAAATAGATCAAACGTGAGCAACCACGGCCGCACATCCGCTTGAAACCCGACACTGTGAATCCGTGGATGATGTAAAATCTCTCGCTTCACCTCCGCATCCACTGGATCACGCTCGTCTTCAAAAGGCCCGACCAACACCAGGTGCGTGTCCGGCCATTTCGACAGCAAAAAAGTACGCACCAATTCATGAATGCCCTTGTCGCCCACCAACCGACCGATAAATCCGATGACCATGGCGCGTGCAGAAATACCCAGTTGCTCGCGTAACCACTTGGCCTGGGCCTGCAGTGCGGTTGTGGCAGTGAAGCGCATCAAATCGATCCCGTTCGTACTGCCATTTCCTAGCATCTGGAATTTGTGGCCGTGGCGCGGAAAATGTTGCGAGATAAAATGGAGCAGGCCGCGCGAGTTTGAGTACACGTTAGTGGCGCACGCGTAGGTAATTGCCTCGGTGGTCTGAAGAATGAAATGTGTAATACCCGTGGCTTCCATCAAGGGTAGGCCCGCTACCGTGTGCAGGCGGGCAGGTACGCGCGTTAGCCACGCGGCCAACATGCCGAGTAAACCCGCCTTAGGTGTATGCGTGTGCACAATATCCGGCCGAAAGGTCCACAACACACGCACCAACTGCACCAGACACACCAGATCTTGCCACGGGGTAATTCTGCGGGTGAAGGGAATGATGCGGTGTGGCACTCCAGTCGTCTCCAAATCGCGCACCTCGGGTCCCGCCGCACTTACCGTAAGCACCTCAAAACCCTGTTCCTGAAAAAAAACAGGCTGGCCCTCCAATAACAATTTCAACGAAATCGGCACGGTGGCAATGCGTACGAGGCGTGGCTTCCGGCTCATGGGCGCAGACGGTTGGCAATTTCTCCCATCGTTAAACTCTCCATGCCATAGGCCACGCGCAACTGTTGATAGTGCTCCAGGATGTGTGTGAGTCCGCGCAGGCTTTGCACTGGGTGCCGCCCAAAATTATGGGGATGCCACCAGAGATGATAGACTTCACCCAACCGCGCCGCGCGGGTCATCTCGGATTGAATCCGTTTAATTTTTAATGCATTCAAAAAAAACTCGGCAGGTCGGTACGGCCGCAACAGACGACTCGCCGGCAGGCAGATCGGAAACCCTTCCCTTACGGGGATGTCGGACAGCCGATATGCGTTGTGCGACCCTACCGGAAAATACGCATCAAGGCCGCGGTTGAGACGCTTCCATTTGCTCTCTGCCAGCGTGCTGTCGATCTTCCAAAACCAATCCACCGGGTTAGAGCGTACCGAGCGAATGCCCGCATCATGGCAGGCCCGCAGATACGCGTCGTTGAACTGATTGCGGGGAAACACCAACGAGACCAACTGCTTGTTGTAGCGGCTTGCCGCCCGCTGCGCTGACGTTAAATCCGCGTGAAATTGATCAACTGTCTGCCCGGCCTCGTTGCAATAGAAGTGCGCAAAGGTGTGAGAACCAAGTTCCTGATGGGGCGTCGTGATGATTTGGCGGACCAGCGCATCGGCAAAATGAAATGGATCTTCGGATTCATCAGCACCAGTACCCTGATCCTGGATGTATCGGTAGGCCGACAACGCGTGGGTTTTGTAAGTGGGTTGAAGGGCCGGAAAGTTGGCCACCGCCTCTGCTTTTGAAGCATGCATCAGCAAACCCACCGTAGCCCACGTTACGTGGACGTCATGCGTTGCAAACAAGCGCAACAGTTCCGGAATCACCCGCCGTGTATTGAGAAAGTACTCGTTGTAATTCCTGGCAGGCTGGAAAAAGGAAGATGATGATAAAGATGTGAGATTTGAGATGTGAGATTTGAGACCTGCAAGATCTCCACGATCCACTCCCCACTCCTCACTCGTGCGGACTGCCGACTGCCGGCTACTCACCGCCTCCTGCCCACTGCCAACTGCCAACTGCCGACTCAAGTCCAATGGCCACTTCTCAAACCCACCCCAGTGAAGTTCAAAGTCAAGGGAGATGGTGAAGATGCCGTTCATTCTTTAGTTGTGAGTTGTTGGTTGGCCGGGCCTTGTTACTGGCCACTGGTTTCTTGTCTAAATCTAAAATCCCAATTCTAAAATCTCAAATCTCAAATCTCCAATTGCTTCTTCCTCGCCCACTCCCTCTTCTTCCTCACCTGGTACGCCGCCCATTGCTTCTGCTTCTCTGCGTCAAGAAAGGCAAGTACAACAAACAAAAAAAGAATCATTACCTGGCTTTTCTGGCGCATGGCCAGGCCAAGATTAGCGGAGATTTGCGCTAACGCAGCAGATACACCAAGGAAGGAAAGCAAGGCCGTCTTAACGAGATAGTCCGATTGCTGAAAGAAGCGAAAAACGCTGCCTCGGAGTAACTTGAAGAACATCAGAAGATAAAAAACATTCTCGAAGGAAACGATAATTCCGAGCACACCGGGCGCATCAAAAAAAAGTGGACGAAACAAAAAAGTAAAAAGTTTTAAAGGAAAACTGTATTGAGTAATGTCCACCCCGGAGTTTGCGTTAGACAACCCTCGAATTCTTCGCGTTAAATCGCTGCCTTGATTGATCAATTCCTCTTCTTCAAATCCAATCAATGCCATCACATCATCATATATGAAACTAAAAGCAACCAACGCCACAACAATGGCAGCGAGCCGCCATGTCCAGGAAATCCCTCGAGTAGAAAAGGTGAAACCAATTACGATACCTACTAAAATAATGAATAGAATATGAGGACGAACATGATACACCACAATGGCGCCCAACACAACAGCTGGCCATCGTTGGCGCAGGTTTCGAATTCCAAAGAAAAGCAGACCGAGCCCTAGAAATATCACCGAACCTTTACCAAAAGACGCAGACCAAAAATGCAGGTTGGGCAAAAAGAAAACTAGTGTGGTCAAATCAAAACCGTACCATTCGTGGCTGAATCGGATCGTCTCCCTAAAAAAAATATAAAAGTAAAAAAAGCCGACCAGCCCAAGCCAAGCAAAAACCATCATCACGCTCTCATAAGGCAAGGCCAAAAACTTTACCAATGGATAGCCCAAGAATTCGATAAACTGAGTACTAACTCCATAAAAGTCTTCCCAGTTTTCGCCCCGGAAATTTCGCGCAATGCGGCTATAGTATTCCCAAGAATCAGAAGGATTAAAGAATGCATACAAAAAGTAAACAACGGAAAGCACAGCGTGATACCATATAAGCCTTTTAAACATGACTAAGTATGAGTGACCCCTGTGCTGGCTCAGTTGATGTGCAACAACAAACGCCAAGCCAATCAGCAAAAAGAAAACGAAAAGGCTAACTACCATGACCGCTGTAGTTGATACCAACTCTCAAGGGACAACCACGAAAAAAGCAATTTGGCCCGCTGCTCAGGCGTAATGGTTGGCTCCTGGTTTTCGAGGACGTTTTGAATAAACGAACGAGGCAAAAACTCGGCCACGTAAGACGTAGCGGGCTGCAACCGATCAAATACCATATCCTTCAATATACCATCAACCCACGTACGCAGCGGCACCTCAAAACCTCGTTTTGGTTGGCGCGGGATATCGGCAGGCAAGTAACGCTGCGCCAGCTGGCGGAGGATGAATTTCGTGGTGGTATTGCGGATCTTCAAATTATCGGGCAAACCGGGCGCCCACTCCAGCAGTTCGCGCGATAGGAATGGGGAACGTGTTTCCAGCGCGTGGGCCATGCTCGCCACGTCCATTTTTACCAACAGTATCGCAGGCAATAACAATTCAAAATCTAGACGCAAGAGAATCTGGAGAGCCGAAGATTTCTCTCGCACTGCTTCGGCAAAGAGGTTTTCAACGTAGGCAACGTCTGCTGGTGTCTTAAAAATCTCTAGATGACGATGCAGGAGGTCATTCGTAGCAGCGAAATACGCCGCTGGTCCAGATTGGGCGAGCAGCGAAACGAGCCGGTGAACGTAATTATAAGCGTTCATTTTGTCAGCCGGGGCGGGCAATATACGCTCCAGCATTCGGTAAAAGCCGGTTCCTCGATTGGCAAAAAGGTTCAGGCGAGCAAACGGCACATAGCGCCGGTAACCGCCAAAAAGTTCATCGCCGCCATCACCAGTCAAAACGACAGACACATGCCGTTTCGCTTCGCGAGAAACATAATAGCTTGGAATAATCGAGTCGTCCATGATCGGCTCACCATACTGCCCGAAAATCGTGTCCAACTCATCAGCAACATGTTCAAATGAAATGGCGATCTCGGTGTGTTCTGTACCAAGGCGCTGCGCCACAGAGGCTGCGAGGGGCGCTTCGTTATAAAGCCCCTCGAACGTAACGGTAAACGTGCGAAGCCGGGACGTGACCGATCTCGCAAATGCAGCCACAAGGCCACTGTCAATACCCCCACTAAGGAAACAGCCAACCTCCAGATCAGAAGAAACAATTCTTCGAGACACCGACAAACGCAGCAACCTGTCCGCTTCGGTAATGGAATCTTCCAATATCCATGGTTGGTTGGGTCGAAAAAACCGTGCGCTAGACCACCATCGAACAGACGAAGCACTTGCGTCCGCCACATCTACCTCGAGGTAACAGCCCGCAACGAGTTCTTGTATCCCTTCGAAAGGCGTATGTGGCCCCGGCAAATACCCGAGCGCTAAATAGGTACTGACGTGTTGCCTATTGACGCGGGCTTTCATCTGCTGTTGTATTACTCGCAGCGTAGAGGCAAATACCAGAGCATGGCCACACGAGGAATAATAAAGGGGTTTCTCCCCGGCCCGATCGCGTGCGAGCCAAAGTTTCTTTGCATGCGAGTCGTAGAGTGCAAAAGCAAACATACCGTCCAACTCCGCCAGCATAGCAATACCCAAATGCTCAAACAAGTGCAATAGTGTTTCTGTATCGGACTGGCTTTGGCATCGCAGCCCGTAACGGGCGCGTAACTCCAAATGATTGTAGATTTCGCCATTGAAAACGATATGGAAATGCCCGTGGTGCATGGGCTGGCGGCCTGCAGCGGTTAATTCCTGAATGGCCAACCGAGTGTGAACCAACACTACGTTATCCTGCTGCCAGAAACCCTGATCATCTGGCCCACGGTGACTCAATAGCGCTTGGACCGAATGAATCGGCAAAGGATGGTTGATGGATCCTGCTATACCGCACATATTTCAGAAAAGCTCAAGTGTTCCGGCTGAAAAATAAATCTTCCGATGGCGCATAATTTCTTCTGTGAGGCGAGGTTCATTCAACTCTCGAAAGGTAACCAGTAAACCCTTCTGCAGAGTAACAAAACCGAAAGGAACAGGAAAAACTGCACCATCATCCGCTAGATAGGTGATTACATCTGGATGAAATTTTTTAGCGAGGACTTTTAACATGCGCGTAAACGCCTGCCGATTTCGAAAAAAAGCATCCGTGATGCGTAACTCATATAACCCCTTCGAAACCTTTAAACGAAAAAAAACCAAGACGTTGGGATTAACAACTGAATCCAGCCAATATTGGTAGTTCAACTTGGGTTGCCTGAAATAACGCCAACGAAAGTAATCGGCTGAGTAATCTGTAATAAACACATCTGCAAATTGATGTTCAACCGTTGGGGCCAGTTGCACCCATGCGTCAGAAATCTGATCACTCCATTCGGCCGATTGAGTGGGCCAGCGAGGACTACCCAGTCGGTTTGTTAAGAAATAAGTTGGAAAAAAACGAACTGCGAGGCGGGGAATCCCCCATTCCTGCCAGCCCATCTTCATGTAGCCAGACTTACTTAGATGGTTAGGAGTATTGAAAACAAAAGCAGGTGGTCCTGCCATCAATTGTTCTACCAAACCTCGCGTGAGGGTTGTAAATAACTTCCGACCCCGATAATCAGGATGAGTGGCGGTGTCTACCGCCCGGTACGCAAGAATGGTTTTCGATCCGCACGCAAAACGCCAACAGAGAAAGGTCCGCAAACCTACAAGTAGATCACCATCCCAGGCAGCGTGCGTGGGGGATACTCCAAAGGGGTTCTCAAAGTGTTTCCATCGCCAGAAACTTACTTCCGGCAGTCCGCCCTCCTCCCCAAGGCTTAATTGAAATAATTCGATAATTGCATGAAGATTATCTGTGCCTTGAATCGAGGAAACCTTCATACAATACTATCTAAAACCTGTATTCTCTAACGCCACTTTTTCGTAAATTCTTTCGAGTTTTTCGACCATAGTATCAATACTGTTGTTTTTCACAATGGTCTCCCTCGCGCTTTCCTGCATTGAACGAAAACAGGCCTCGTTATCCAGTACATCTAAGATTACCTTGGCACTCAAAGCTATTTCAACTGGGTTGATAAAGAGACCGTTTTCATTTGGTTTAACCAAAGATTGAATACCTCCCACTGGCGGTGTAACTGGAAGACATCCCATGCTCATCGCCTCTAAAAGTGCTACCGGTAACCCTTCCAAGTCAGATGTCATCAAAAAGATATCCATCGTTGCCAAATAACTTCGAGTATCCGAAATTAAACCGGTGAAAAGAAATGAATCCTTGAAACCACTATCTATTACTTGATCTCGAATTATCTTGTTCTCCGGCCCATCACCAATTATCACGAAAAAGAACTTGGGGTTCGCCTTCAGAAGTTCGACAGCCAACTCGACCCAAAGGTCTAGCCTCTTTTGTCTTCTAAAAACAGCCACAGTGCCGATGATAACCTTATTTTGTGCCTTCTTACCCTTTAAATCGGGGTCTAAGCTAACTGTTGATCGAAGAAATTTTGCTGTATTGACACCATTAGGAATAGTTACTAAATTCTTGATCGATGGAAACTGACTTTTAATCGCTGTAGCTGTAGCATCTGAAACCGCGATAACCACTTTATTCCAACTGTAATTCAACTTATTTAACCAAGTCGTCACTCGATGATATTTTCTTATGTCGTAATGTTCAGTATAGACAACCGGAATCCGAGTAACTTTCCCAATACATCGGGCCAAGAATCCGGTTACCGGCATGTGCGCATGAATCAGATGTGGATTTAGGTACTGAATGAGCCGCCAAGTCTTCAAAAAGGAAAGCAACACGCCAAAAGAGGTTTGCGCGGGTATATTCCAAACCTTTCCACCAAGGCCTTCCAACTCACTTGCTAGTTGACCTTTTGAAGAATAATAGTAGATAAAATGAAAATCGTATTTTTCCTTTTTGTGGACACGGAGTGTCTCTACGAGTAGCATTTCCGCTCCCCCGCGCCCCAGACCTTTAATTACATGCACTACAACAAGTTTCATCTATTTTTTTCCGATTGCATGATAGAATGGAACCCGGTCAGAAACAACAATTTCGCGCAAACCGACAAACTGCATCATCTCAATTACTTCTTTTTTTGAAAAACGTTGTTCTATAAGGTGTGCCGAATGGATCCAGAGCATTCGCACGAATAACGAACCATGTTTTGTTTTGATATGAGCTAAGCGGCAAAAACTCTGACAATTGAATCAAACCAAAAAAACGAAAAAGCCTCGCTAACGAAATAAATGGTAAGTATAGCAGCAAGGCTAAAAAATCACATACCAAATGCTTGCTCGTTTTGGGTAGGCGGGACACCAAACGCCGTAGAACATTTGAAACAAAAAAAGCTACTTTAAAGACAACACCACGATTGTCAAGGTTATAGTAAAGGTACACATAGACATATCCGCCTTTTTTTGCCTTCGCAACACAACAGGCAAGCGCTTTTCTGGTATCTGGCACATGATGCAAAACTCCAATCGACATCACTAAGTCGTAGGCGTTATCCGGAACAGGCAGATTATCAACACTACACCTTGTCAACCGAACATTTGGCCTGCTCTCCAACAAACGATCCGCAGCAAAAATCGCTGCACTGGGATCAATGGCATCAATGCAATTTATCCGTGCAGAAAGGTATTTTGTCCATCTTCCAGTACCACAGCCCACATCCAGCACTTTGCTATCAGCGTTAATACTTTCTGGCAAAATGTCGAAATATTCTTTCGCCGTGGTCAGGATTTCGTGGTCCGAAAACCGGTCAAACTTATTCCACTCATCGCCAAAAGACGTCACTGTTCGATCATCTACGTTTGACAAATCATCAAAAAAAGAAATAACCTTGTTTTTTTTTGTTGAGCTATCCGGATTTCGGGTATAGGGAAAAAACATATTCGAATACAAATTTATAGCACTTCTGTTAACTTGAGAAGATGAGCCACAATATCTGATTTATTGTAGCCTCAGACCCTATTTAACCGTATTTTCCGTGAAGTTTGACACACGAAATCAAGGTGTGGGGTTTATGCACAAAACCGAAACTCACTACACCAACGATCGGTAGAGCTTTTCAAACTGGTCAACCGTTACATCACGGTTGTAGTGTTTTTCTACATATTCGCGCGCGGCTTTTCCCATCCGTAAGCGGGCTGCCTCATTTCGCAGTAAACGAACTGCCTCGGCCGCCATCGCGCATTCATCGTCATCCTCGACAATCACTCCTGTCTCACGCTGAACAATGGCTTCCTCCATACCCCCTACCCGATAGGCAACAGTGGGTGTTTGGAAAGCGGCTGCTTCGAGCACCACACCCGGAATCCCCTCAATGCGGCTGGGAAGTAACAATAAATCGGCTGCCAGATAAAAACGCGACGGATCGGTCTGGTAGCCCGCAAAGAGAACGTTTTCGTGCAGTCCAAGATGGGCTACCAATTCATCCAAAGCAGCTCGGCCTGGACCATCGCCCAAACAAACAAGAAACACTCCCGCCACGTGGGCAACAATCTCTTTCAACACCCGTAGCAAGCCGGGATGATTCTTCTCCCCAGTCATTGCGCCCACATGTAATAACACAAACTGGCCTTGCAAAACCGGAAATGCCTCGTTCAAATCCTTTCGCGCCTGCGTCCGATCAAACCCTGTGGGAAGATCCACTCCACGTTTGATCGTGATCACGTTCTTAATCGTTACCACGTCTGCGTTTCGTTTCTTAATCAGGTTTACAAAATCGGCACGGCTCGCATCGCTCACCGAAACAACCATCTTTACACTCCCGAACAACCAACGGTAAACCCACTTTTTCGCGGGTGTATTCACCCAATGCGAAATCATACTGATGTTCCGATACACAATCGGGGGAGCGTGTCTAATTAGTTTCAACGCCAGGCAGGTATACTTTAACGTGTCGGAACCGTTGCACTGAATGACATCAGGGCGGTGATCGCGAACAAATCGATACAGGCGGTAGACCGCTTGTAAGGGGCTACCCGGGGCAACCAAAAGATCAAAATTAGAGGTTCCGGAGGCAGTCAGTGGTTCCGGCGGAGGCGAATACAACCCAAGAAAAAGAACTTGATGCCCCCGTCCAGCTAAATCGCTGGCAAGAATTGAAGCAAACACTTCTGCCCCCCGGAATTGTCTTTTAGTAACAATTTGCAAAATACGCATTTACTCTAAGAATTCTTCTGAAAAACGCAAATCACCCTGCTTCGATGTGAAATCGACAGTAATTCAAAGCCCTTAGGGACCAGAAAATTCACTATTTGCGTGGTCGTTTCGATATTGTTAATCCCCCGCTCCGCACTTGAGTCAACCACAACAAACTCACATTGATCAAGAACCTTCTCCGCCCCCAAGAGTACTTCTGGCTCAGCGCCCTCTGCTTCCACTTTCAAGACTTTTATTTTTTTGCCCCGAGCAAGCCACTCATCTAATCTTACGACGTTTATGGAAATAACTTCTGTAGAAACTGAGGTTTGAAAAGCAGACGAATCCGCAGTCTGAGATGCCAAGTAAAAGTCCAATTTGCCGGTAACATGCCAAAGGCCTTTGTCGACTGCCATTCCGTCCGCGGGTAAATTCTTCTGCAAAGCTTGAAACTCACGGGGGGCGGGTTCAAAACCCACGTAGATTACACCGGGTCGATTATGCTCCAGCCAGGCAGCTAACTCACCCACATTTGCGCCACAGTCGATAACAACATCACCAGGATTTAAACTAATTGTATCAAGCGAATAGGCGTGCGCAAGCGAGTTAAGCGTGTGCCCCAAACCATTGAGGTATCGTGAAAACCTGTGCTTAATCGCAATAGCGAGTCTCCTCCCGTTTTCCTCGACATACAAATCACCTGTTGACGAACAGGCAACTCTTGTGGACTGACTTTTGTACCGAAAGGCAAGATTGGCGAAAACGAGAAAGTATGGAAGCGGAAGTTCAGTCGCCTTTCCTAAAATCCATTGTTTAAGTGCTCTTAACATAGTCTTTCGTTTTTTCACTCTGCGCGTCGGTAAAAATTCTCATAGGCGGCAGCAATTTTTTTGATATCGAAGCGATCAATTGCGGTATTTCGAGCGGTGAGTCCCATCGCCAAGCGCTCTCTTGAATGGGTGTACATATACTTGATTTCCATAGCCCATACCTTTGGGTTGTTGGCGGCAAATCGACCTGTAATGTCAGTCTGTATAAGCTCGTGAAAGACAGGCAAATTCGAACAAACAGTGGGGATTCCTGCCAACATCGCTTCGATGATTGCACCACCAAGACCTTCATACAAGGAAGGAAATAAAAACAGGTCGGCCGTTTTTAGCAACGAACTGACATCGTCCCTTCGTCCAAGCAGTTTAACTTTTCCGCCCAGACCTTGCAATTCGATAGCCCGTTCAAGGCGCGGTCGCTCGGGCCCGTCACCAACAATCCACAATTCTATCGCCTCGGTCTTTAGTTGCGGATCACAAAACGCATCAATCAATATTTGATGACCTTTCGATAAAATCAATCTACCAACAGTAATGCAAACAAAAGGATCATGATTGATATGAGATCTGTCGCGCGAATGAAACTTGGAAACATCTCTGCCTCGGTAGATTACCTCAATACGTTCCGGTTCGATTCCAAGATACCGTAGGCTATCATTTTTAATTGCATGACTATTGGCAACATAATAATCAATCCATCTTGCGGTCAGGCGGTCCAACAAATAAAAAAACCGGAACTTGAATCGAATTGCGGGAGCCATCTGCGAAATTCTAACCGGATTATAAGAATCGGCCACCAAACTGGAAACATGCACAAATTTCCTTTTTAAACATACAAGCCTAACCAACAATGAAGATCGAAGTAATGCAGAATGAACGATATCAGGGCGAACCTCGTCAATAATTTTGCTAAGGGTTTTGAATCCCCTTAGAAACGAGTATTTCCCAGGCAACTCCAGCGCATAGACATTTACCTGTGCGGCCTCATATTTACTTCGAAGATGGCCGCCCGGATACAAATAACAAACACTAATTTTGATGTCTTGGAAATAGGGAAGCATTTCTAACATGCTTTTCTCAGAGCCGCCCACCTCCAGGGTATCAACAACAAAAAGAACTTTTTTCACAACTACTTTTGTTTCCTGAGAAAGTCGGCAAGTTTCCCTGACCAAATTACTTCGTCTAACTCGATTGCTGCTTGATTCACAGCGCTGGGTAGAGATTCTTTTGTAACCTTCCGAAATTGAAGAATATCGTGAGCCACTTGCGAAAAGTTCGTGTCCTCCTTAACGAGGTACCCACATTCAAACCGCCTAATCACGTCACTCGCATCCCAATCCAAGTCACTAACAACAACCCAACATCCACTGGCCAGGTACTCTGCCATTTTAGTTGGAAATGATACCCGATTAACAATATTGTCTTCTCGGATCAAAAAGCCCGCTTCGCATTCATTGAGAAAAGCGGCAACATCTTGAAAACGATCTGATTGAACAAACTCGATCCTATTGGTTGCAATGCCTGCTCCAAGAACTCTGCAGCGTGGATCACGACTAATCACTCGGAACAATAATGATTCATCCTGCTTCGCGATCTCTTGCCAAAGTAGCGAAAGCCGGTCCAAAGCTTGCCAAGGAGCGCCGGTGCCAAGATAACAGAATAACCCAGACCGCTTGGGTACAGTTGTTTTGAGCGAAAAAACCTGGCGATCAACGCAAGTAGGAACTGCGAATGTCTCCGCGGTAGGAAAGAACGCTCGAACGTGTTTCGACATGCGTGTAGATACCGTCACGATACGGTCCGGCCGTATCGCAAGTTGATACAGTCCCCATTGCGCTCGCGCGACAATATTGGCTAACCACCGCCACCGTAAGTTTCTTTCTTCCGGAATACCGTTTATAAACCATGTGATTCGTTTGCTAACGCCACGCGGGAAAACCAACGCGGCAGAATCGCCTATTAGAACCAAATGAGATACAACCGAGACTGATGTGAGTTCTTTAATGGTTCTCCTTGTTCGAAAAATGTCTGTCCACCGATGATTTAAAATTTGCCATTCAACGCCAGAAAAATCAGAAAAAAAATTAGAAAAAATTTCGTTTAGCCGTGCTGTAAAAACTCCAGGATAAACCCACAAAAACGACACGCGTGCTTCGTCACGTAAAAGCGCTTTTAATATGGTGGCTATCCTTGACCGCTCAAGCGGCCCTCTGTAAATCACTATGCAAGGGCCAAGTGGATTAATATTCCGGTTTAGTTTCATTTTGTTGCAAAAATAGCGGAGACCGATTTGACAATAGTTTCTGCTGCACGTCCGTTTCCGTATGGATTACTGGTTTCAGCCATTTTTTTATAATTAGTCGCCGAAGAAAGCAGCGCACTAACAGCTTCAAAAATCATGATTTCGTTTGTACCTACCAGCTTTACAGAACCTGCCGCTACCCCTTCGGGTCGCTCCGTGTTCTCGCGCATAACTAACACTGGCTTGCCCAGACTAGGGGCTTCCTCCTGCACCCCGCCCGAGTCACTCAAAATCAGGTAGGACCTCTTCATCAAACTCACAAACTCAGCATACCCCAACGGGTCAATAAGCAGGATGTTCGACTGGTTACTCAACATGGGCATTACTATCTGGCGCACACCGGGATTCAAGTGTACGGGGTAAACAAAATAGTCGTCTGGAAAATGCGCAGCGAGCCTGGTAATGGCGCGGCAAATAGAAATGAAACCCTCGCCCAGATTCTCCCGGCGGTGGCCAGTAATGACCACCAACCGGCGTTGTCGAAGCGGCCCTACAAAAAATGACTCAAGCCCCGCTGGCACAACAGGTGTAGCATCAATTTTTCGGGAGGAATACAGTAGCGCATCAATCACGGTGTTGCCCGTCACAAAAATCGACTCGGGTCGAATCTGTTCGCGCAACAGATTGGTTTGGTTGGAAGCCGTGGGGGCAAAGTGATACGAAGCAAGTTTTGAGATGAGATTTCGGTTCACCTCCTCCGGCCAGGGCGAATACGGGTTGTAGGTACGCAACCCCGCCTCCACATGTCCTACCGGAATGCGTTGGTAGAAGGCCGCCAGCGCAGCCGCCATGGCCGTGGTGGTATCGCCTTGCACCATCACCAGCGCAGGGCGCTCCTGCGCGAACGTTCGATCGAGGGCCACCAACGCACGGGCCGATAGTTCCGCCAGCGATTGATCGGCCTTCATCAAATCCAAATCAACATCTATTGCCAGACCAAACCAGGATATAATGGGTTGCAGCATCTCACGATGCTGGCCCGTTGAGATCACTCGAACATCAATCCCCGCCTCACGAAAAGCAGGAATGAGCGGGGCCATTTTGATCGCCTCGGGGCGGGTACCAAATACAATTGAAACACTCATCGGGTTATATACGGTTGAGGCGGCAACGTTCTGATCAGCCGCCAAACAAATAGGTGATACAATAACGTTTGACCAAAATAGTAGAGCGCGAGCCGTAAGCGAAACTGCCGACTGAAATGATAGGCGAGGTAAAAGCAGTTCCAACGAATCTTGGCAGCCATAAACGGGCGATACTGCGGCTCAATGCGCAGGAAGTAGGCATAGTTCTCGGCAATATTACGAAGGGCAAGCTTTTCGTTGCTTTTGCGATAGGACGACTCAAGGCTCGCTTGGTGCATACGGTAAACAGAGCCAACAAATGGCAATACCTTGATCGGTCCCTGCAAAGACAATAGAAATAATAACGCCCGGTCTCCCCCGTACTGGGAGTAGAGAAAAGGATCGTGCACTACACCCGAGTTGCGAAAAACCAATGAAGAGGAAGGAATAGCGGGGTAACCTTTCGAAAAGTCTGCATGCGTAAAAGTGTTGCCCGGGAAGTTTCCAACGATTTGCGAGGTTACCATCCCCCCCACTTCGCGGTAGGCCAAATGGCCGCAGGCGGTATAGTCTGGGTGCGCCTGCAAAAAATCAACCTGATTTTGTAATTTGTTTTCGTCTGTCCAATAGTCGTCACCCTCTAAATAAGAAATGAAAGGGCTCCTTGGCTTAGTAATTAGGTCTTTCCAATTTTGACCGGGGCCAACATTCCGTTCTTGGAGCAACAACTCAATCTTTTCAGGCAAAAGCCGTTGGTAGTTGGCCAGTATTTCACGCGTTCTATCGGTAGAATAATCATCTGCAATCAATATCGTAAAATCAAAATTGGTCTTTTGCGACAGGATACTATCGATCGCTTTGCCGATAAAACGTTCATGATTAAAAGTTATCAGGCAAACCGTCACCAAAGACGAACTTAGCTGTCGCCCTTCTTGCATACCAAAAAAATACTCGAACAGAGATCAGGATATACATGCCCCAATTGGAAACAACCATCCAGGTAGGCAGGAGAGATAATATCGGTGTTCAACAGCCGATCCCATTGAAAGTTAGCAAGGGCTTTGAAGAAAATGCCTGACCGATGAATCACCTGAAGCCCACCTGCACGGGCGTCGCGCTCAAGGGTATCTAACGTGTAAGTAACGCGATGACCATGCTCGCGTTCGGCCGGCGTGATGGCCGAGTTATGTGTAATCAAACCCATTTTCACAGCAATTTGACGTGAAGGCGCATTGGCGTTAGGGCAAACCAAAAACAAGTAACCGTCCTCGGCCAACCATTCGTTGTTGATACGTTGAAGCGTGACGACGGGCTCATCCAGATGCTCAAGTACATGGGTGAGGAAGATGTTATGAAACTTGCCAGAAAGACTAACAGTTTCAAACATTCCCGGCACAAACCGCGCACGGTTTTGCAGGCGCTTTTTGGCTGCCTGAAGTGCAACTTCCGATGCCTCCACACAAGTGACATCGTGGACGTGGGCCAACAAACGCTCTGTAAAGGCGCCCTCAAAACTGCCCAGTTCCAATGATCGGCCAGGCCGAAGAAAGGGAACAAATGACCGAATCATAAACGGGTGCATTACGTCCAGATCGAAATTGTAGGCGTATTTATGATCTTTCGTATCCTTTATTTCAGCATTAAAATCACGCATATTGAAAGGGATTTGAGTAAGTCGAGACGCAAGATAAGTACTAGACCAGTGTTTTTGAAAGCAAAATCGTTGCACCCCCCAATTGATCTGTAGCTAAGAATTCCATTTGCATGTACATGTTCAACGCAGGTACGTTATCTCGTGCAACCTCTAAACGAATTTTCTTGTGGCCCAAGTCGGCAGCGGTATGGATGGCCGTTCTTACCAGCTTTTTTGCAAGCCCCTGCCTTTGGAAACGGCCCTCCACGCTTACGTTCGTGATGAAGGCGCCCGTCTCGTTATTATCGAAATAGGCTGCAACAAGCCCGATCAGCTGACCATCGTACCACGCTTCAAAGCGCTCAGCCACGCCTTCAATCTTGGTTGCATACGTCACCAGATCCACGCGCTGAGATAGTCGGAACAAAAAAACCGCATCACAACGTTGCAGATGCGCAAGTATATCTTGAGTACTAGAACGATTCATTGAAAAAAAAAATTCCATCTTAAAAGGAATCTAATTTTGCTAACCCAAATCCGAATCGGCCAAAATCATTGCCGTTGTAAAGCAAAAAGATTTCATTATTACATGAAAAGATATGGGGATAACATTGCATGTTCCCATCCCAATCCCCTTGACTTCCTTGTAAACCTAGATAAGCATCGTTGCGCGTCCATGATCTCCCATCAAACGAACTTGCGTAGCCCAGTCGGTACCCGCGAGTGGGGTCTTTTCTAAATCCGGTGGCATGCCGAAAGCAAAAAACCATATGGTATACGCCATCCATAAGGAGAACGGACGGCAGCGCCTGACACTCATTCTCATCCAAAACGTCCGGGAGCAGTGCTCTATTCAATCGTTCCCAGTTTACACCGTCTTCGGACTCGGCATACCCAATTTTGTAGATGCGGTCTGCGTTCGACTCTCCAGGAAAATCGAGCCATCCAGTGCCAAAAATGTACCACATCCGAAAGCGTCCTCCGATGAATCGAACAAAAGAATCCCCAACAAGAAATGGCTCATTTAGACTGGCACTCAGCACGGGGCCAATGCCAAATTTCCTAAACGAATAACCACCGTCATCACTTATGGCGAAACCAGTTGACGTTTCGACTGAAACTGAAACTCTTCTACTCCATCCGCAAGTGTAGGCCAAAACTTTCCCGCCGTGGTGAAATGGACTGAACGGAAATATCCCATGTTCATCAAAATCACCCAAACTGCCGAGACTAATCACCTGTCTTTTTGCTACCCCAATAATTTTGGACATCGTACGATCGAAATCAACGAAAGAAACATTACTTAGAAATTTTCCAACTTCGTCTTTCTTTCGAATCGAAAAATAAACTCTAACGCGATCTGCTAACACCAGCGCTTGCGGCGATTGCGCAAAGCCATCATATTCTCCAAAATCCGGATGGCGCGAAGAGTCAAAGACTTTACCGATTTTCTTCCATTTCATATCCGTATGATACTAGTCGAGTAATTCTGCAAGTCCGAACCCGGCCCGTCCAACTTGATTGCCTAAATAGAACATGTAGGTCTTTTGTCTCCACTTGAACAAGTGAGGATAGGCCACCATTTCACTGTCCCATCCCGATTCAGAAACATTGATTCCAGCCTTGCTGTCATCACGAGTCCATTGCACCAAATCGCGCGAATACGCGTAGCCGATTCGATAACCTCCTTCCTTGCCACGATAGTCAAAACTTCTTCTGTAACAAAAAAACATATGGTACAACGAACCGTCAAAAAAAACATCGGGACTAGCCTGACACTCATCTTCCTCAATCCTAGTTTCAACTAAATCCCGATTCAATTTAATCCAATTCAATCCGTTCGAAGATGTTGCCATCCTTATACGATAGACAGGCTCCGGACGCCCATTGAAAGTAATCCACTTCCTGCCAGCAATATAAAACAAGATCCATCGACCCTCGAAAAAACGAATTTTTGGTCCGCTGAGAATAAATGGCTCATCAGGTGAGTACGAAATGATTGGCCCAGGGCCCAAGCGTTTGAATGAAATACCATGATCAAGGCTTACGGCGCAACCAATTCCGACATTGAATGGCACCGACTCACACCGCGTCCACCCCCCATAGAAGGCTAGCATGCGGTCACCGTCTTGAATGACCGAGACCGGGTAAGTCCCAAATTCGTCAAAAGTACCTTTGGCTCCAAGAGCCATGATTGGATGTTGCGCGACTCGAATAATTCGAGTTAAATCGTCTTTATCCAAATCAACGAATGACGAGTAACTCACGTATCGCCCTTCGTGATCTGCCGCCGGCCTACACGAGAAGTAGACACGGATAGCATCATCAACCTCAATGGCACAAGGCGCTTGAGCAAATTCAGTCAACCATGGGCGGCCTGTGATCTTCTTGGGTTCAAAAATCAACCCCAACTTACGCCAGTGGAACTGCATCATCGAAGTGTGTAGCAAAAAAGAAACTCCCGAACCTGTTTCACCGAATTAAACATCATTACGTCAATGATCGAAAGAAATGGCAAAAAAGAAACACCAAATTGCGGGTAATTGATTTCATCCGCGGCAAGAAACTTTAAAGAAATCTCGAAGTCCAAAAACTTGCTCTTTTCGTATAGATCCAAGCCGCCAATTGGATTGATGTATTCCGTCGCACCTTGGCATCGGCATAGCGCAATGACTTTTTCCTGTGAACGTAAATGATGATTGATGGGGAGGGTAGAAGATACGATGATCGGGGTTGGGATCTCCAGAAATTTTTTAGTCTCCTCCAGTGAATGAAGTAGGAACCGGAAAAGATTTAGATCGGAAAAAAAAATACATTTTTCAAATAAGGGTAACACGTGGGAAAAATAAGGAGCCTTTCGATAAGCCGCCGCAATCCGATTGAGCATCTTCGTACGTTGCTCAGGCCATACGTCGGCAAGGAAACGTTGATCGATAAAAAGAAAATCGGAATCTTTTCGCAACGGCAGTGTAATAAAGATATCCTTCCCGTTTTGCAGGATTCGATTGCGATGTACCCATCCGTTCTTAGAAAACTCGATATTGTCATACACCACAAATTCATCTACCGCATTGATTAACTGGAAATACCCTATGTAAGGAAAGAAATAGGGCTGCATGATGGCAATTTTTTTCATGGGTTGTTCCAGCTTCTCAAAATCATCCGGGCCACTAAATCCTGTTCTTCCGTTGAGAGCCCTGGGTACAAAGGCAGGCAAAGCACGCGCGCGCAGACTCCGCGGCTAACCGGTAAGGCACTGGGTGCGTAAGAGGCAAAAATTTCTACCGCATCCAAACTGGGGTGAAAGTACCGTCGCGGAAAAATGCGGTGGGCCTCCAGTTCGCGCACCGCGCGCTGCAAGGCCATTTCATCGTTAAAAAAGAAAGGATAATACGCAAAATTAAATTCAGCCTGCGGCCGGATCGCAAGACGAGGACGTTCCAATTCGCGGAACCAATGATCATAGTACGCACTCTGGGCTTGACGCGATGCGAGAATTGCAGCCACGTGTTTCAGGTTAACCAAGCCCATCGCTGCATGAAACTCTGAGTTCTTGCCATTGATGCCCACTTCTTCAAAATCCTCAGGTCCGTTGTGCCCAAAATTCCTCAAGAAGGCCAGCCTTTTTAACAAATCAGCATTAGCGGTGAAGACGGCTCCCCCTTCCACCGTGTGATACAATTTTGTAGCGTGAAAACTTGTGGTGGAGATATCGCCATATGCAAACACCGATTGGCCCTTGTATCGGGTGCCGAAGGCATGCGCGGCATCGTAAATTACTTTTAATCCATGGCGCCCTGCAATTTCCGCAATAGCGTCAATGTCGCATGGGTTGCCATATACGTGCGTGGCCAAGATGGCCGAGGTCTTTTCCGTAATGGCCGTTTCAATTCGTGCCGGGTCTATCGTGAGCGTCTGCGGATCGATGTCGACAAAAACGGGAGTACATCCCTCCCATAAAATACTGCTGGTCGTAGCCACATAGCTAAATGGTGTCGTAATGATCTCTCCCTTTAAATCAAGGGCCTTAATGGCCAACTGCAAAGCAATCGTGCCATTAGTAACATACAGCAAATGGGGAACGTTTAGGTACTGCTTCAACTTCAGTTCCAACTCGTTTACGAGCGGCCCGTTGTTGGTAAGCCAGTTGCGCTGCCAGATGCCGGCCAGGTAGGCCTCATACTCCGCGCGCGGGGCAAGAAAGGGTTTGGTCACTGGGATCATCTTCTATTCATCACCATTTTTTTTACTTCGATAAATGGCGCGAGTTGGAGAGCGTTTGCCAAAAGTAAATAAATAAGGGCGCCTGCACCACTACCCACAACGAGTCGGGCCAGATCTGACCAATGGCTAACTGACGCATCAAACCACCAAATACCTGCTCCCGCAACGAGGGTCAAAAGCAATGTAGGGCCGACATCTGCCGCTTGTTGTCGAAGAGTGTAATCGATTAAGCGGCCACTATAATGAGTATTGATAACAAGCGCGGCTACACTGAAAACAACTTCGGCTGCCAATAATCCGAAAATACCAAACTGCAACCCTACGAAAATAAAACCCGAACCAAGGAAAACTTTGATAATCTCTAGTCTAAAAAAAAGATCGCTTCTTCCTTTCACGTTCAACACGTTCAAGTTGTAAGCATGTATTGGGTAGAGAATTCCGACCGGGCACAACAACTGAAAGATTGGCACAGCGGGTAGCCATTTTTCTGTGAGTAAAATGCGAAACAACGGTTCAGCTAACACGGCAGCAAAGATAAGCAGCGGGGCGGTCCAAAACAGCACTTGCTGCATTAAAGAGCGGTAGGCGACCCGCAGCCGCTGATTGTCGTGCTGAATTGATGCAAATAGAGGGTAAGACACCTTATTCAGCGCCATCGACATGCTATCCACAGGTAATTGTTTCAGAGTTTGCGCACGAGTGTAAAAACCAAGTTGTGCGGCAGAGAAGTAACGCCCGATAAGCGCTTGCGTCAGGTTTTTGAAACCCCGAAACAACAAAGCCGAAAGTACCAGTTTATAGCCAAAAGAAAGATGATGGCGAAGGCGTCCACCTTCAAAAACAAACGAAGGGCGCCAAGCGGAACGTAGCCAAAAGTGTAAGGCAGAAAACACGGCTTGCACCAAATGCATCCAAACCAAACTCCATACACCTGCACCAAACCAAGCAGCGACAATGCCTACAACGCCACCGGCTACCACCGCAGGGAGACCTACCAATAACTGAGTTTTGAAGTCCAGTTCCTTGGTAAGCCGGGTGGCCTGAATAGCGCCAAATGCGCTGATGATAAAAGTTAAACAATATAATCGCACCATCGGTATGAGCACGGGTTGCCGGAAAAATGCAGCAATCGCAGGGGCTGCAAACCAACTAGCCAAGTAAATCAAAACGCTCATGCCTAGATTAAAAAAAAATATAGTACTGAAATCTGCATCCGTTACCTTGTCAGAGCGAATGAGCGAACTCGTTAGACCGCCCTCGATTATCACCTGGCCAAAATTGGTGACGATGCCAATCATTCCGACTAAGCCAAACAATTCCGGGCTTAACATTCTAGCCAGAACAATTGAGATAACGAAACCGATTCCTTGTTTACCGGCTTGATGGGAAAAGGTCCAAAAGAATCCACGCACGGCTTTTTCACGAAGGTTAGGAGGCATCATACTAACTCGCAAAAAAATGAAAAACGAGGTAACCACGGATGCCCCAGCCAAACATCACAAGACAACTGAGCTCGGGTTTATCAATCCATTCATTCCATTCTATCATTCGAAAATGGAAAAGGTAGCTGATCAGATGCAATTTCTGATTGATAACGCTATTCCGAATAATATCCCCCACCTTGATTTTTCTTTTTGGAAGAATAGGTGTAACCGTACCCATAGCCATACCCATAGGAATCGTATCCATAGCCCATTCCTGACCGGCGTAAGTCATTGAACACAATGCTGGCGTGGGGCAATTGCCCGTGATCCACAAAATCCTGCAACGCGTGCAATGCCTCGCGCGGGGTAAAATTCTGGCGCACCACGTAGAGCACGTGATCAACCAGCGGTGCCAGCACCAGTGCATCGGTAACAAAGCCAAGGGGCGGAGTGTCCAGAATGATCACGTCAAAACGCTCCTGCAGCTGGGTCATCAGCGCCTTCATCTCGGGTTTGAGCAGCAACTCGCTTGGGTTAGGCGGGGTGGCGCCACCCGGCAACAAAAACAAATTGGTTATGGCTGAGGACTGAATAATCGCGTCCAGCGTAACCATGCCGGACAGATACTGGCTCAAGCCCTTTTCGTTGCGGAGATTAAGTTCTTCAAACAACTTGGGGCGCCGCAAATCTGCCCCGATCACCAATGTGCGCTTGCCCGAAAGCGCAAATACGGACGCAAGGTTGAGCGAGGTGAATGATTTTCCCTCGCCCGGAATCGAAGAGGTAACCAGAAACACCTGCCGGTCTTTCTTGCCGGTGTAATAGTTAAGGTTGGAGCGCAACGCCCGGAAGGATTCCGCCAAGCCGGACTTGGGCTTCGTGAGCACCACCAACGGATCGGTCACTGGGTTATGGCCAATACCGCCCAGCACGGTCAGGTTCGTTACCTGTTCAATGTCCTCGCGCGATTGTATCTTGTTGTTCAGCATTTCTGCCAGCACAAATCCGAGCAATGGAAGCAGCAAACCTAATCCGAGGGCAATTCCGTAATTCTGTAGCGGTTTAGGCGTAATCGCAGCTCCTGCCACCGGGGGGTTTACCACCACTATGTCGGAAGTGGTGGAGGCCTCCGAGAGCCCGGCCTCCGCCCGCTTTTGAAGCAAAAAAAGGTAAAGCGTTTCTTTGAGCGCATAATTGCGTTGGATGTCGATTAACTCCCGCTCAGTAGTAGGCAACGACTGCAACTGTTTTTCCACAAGACCGATCTGTTGATCCATAAAGCGTTGGTTGATCTGCCGCGTAACGCGCGCATTGGCAATGGCCTTGAGAATATCCTGCTTTATAAACTGGATGCGATTCAGTTTGTTCACCAGGGTAGGGTTGTCTTGGGTCAGGTCCGCACCCTTTTTCTGGTTGGAACGGTAGAGATTCACCTGTTCCTGCTCTTCCAGCAACTTGGTAATCAGCTCCGCCAATACGGGGTCATCCACGCCCACACTGGCAGGTGTAAAAATGCCTTCGTACTGGTCGTTCTTCAATAACTCACTTACGTACTGATTATAGTTCTCCGTGAGTTGGTATTTGAATTTCTGTTCCTCGAATGAGAGCAACCGGGCGTACAGCCGTTCAGTTTCGCCCTTGAGATTGGTGGTGATGTTCTTGCGCTTGAACGCCTCTACCTGACTCTCGTACTGCCGCAGGGAGTCTCCGGTCACTAGCAATTGCCGGTCGAGAAAGCCAATAGCTAATTTCGACTCGCGGGTCTTTTTCTCCACATCGTAGGCTTGGTACCGCTCAATGAACTTTTTCAGAAAATCAATCTCCTTGTGGGCGACCGGGCCTTGGACTTCAAGATCAACCACTGATGCCCCTTGTTGGGCCCAGGATAGCTTTAAGCGATTGGAGTACGATTGCGCAAGTCGAAATGGATCTTGAAATAGGACTTTGAACCGCTGATCTTGGATGGGGCCAACATCGCCACGTTTGGCCACTACCAAACGGTAACCATTGACGGCAAGGGTATCGCCATAGGCCAGATCATGAAACTGGTTGGATTTAGCTGGATCATCATCCAACCCCGGATACGACACCTCAAACCGGTCTCCGCTCCGGGCGGTGAAATAAAATGGCTTTCCGGCGGCTCCGCTAACCCGGTAAAACTTCACGGGGAAATCCGCATCATACTGCTCCGTGGTTTTAATATCCCCCTCGCGGAAAATTGCCACATCAAAATGCAACTGCTCTACCACCTCCTGTAGGAGCGGGTAGGACTTCATGATGAAAATTTCGTTGTAGTGATTCCGATACGGGTTAACGAGCTCATTGTTGTACAAAAATTTCGCCCCAAGGTTTTCCTCGTTTTCCTTGATGATGATAGAAGCCGTGACTGGGAAGATGCGCGTGGCGTACCGGTTGAACACGTAGGCACCCGCCAAGGCCCCCGCTAGCGACAGGATAATAATATACCAGAACCGCAGCGCACGCGCCAGCACGCGCCGGAAATTGATGGGCGAGTTACCGCCCGAAGGCGCTGAGCCGGGGGTAGTAAGATCATCAGGCGGCGCGGGTATGCTCATTATAGGCTTAGTTCGCGGAAAGCGCAATCACCAAAAAAATGAACGACAGCGTGGTGGACACAATGCTGAGGTTCTGCACGAAGTAGCTGCGGAACGGGCGCTGCTTCAGCGGCGGCACAATAATCACATCGTTCTGTTGCACGAAGTAGAAAGGCGACTCAATGAACTTTTCTTCCAATAAGTTCACGTAATGGATCTCGGACTTTTCTCCTTTTTGACGCACCACTTTTACCAGGCTACGGTCGGCCAACTCGGAGAACCCACCGGCCATACCGATGGCTTCCATCATCGTTAAACGAGGGTTCATGGCTATAACCACCTGTTCACGCAGCACCTCACCCAACACCGTGTAGCGAAAGTTGAGCATCCGCACCCGCACCACCACATCGGGCACATAGCGTGCCGCAATGGCGCGCAGCGTTTTTTCCGCTTCGAAGATAGTTTGGCCAGACAGGCTGATCTTCCCCAAAATCGGGTATTCAATATAACCCTCGGTGTCTACAAAAATGCCCGCCAAGGCCATCATCCCTGGCTGCATGCCGCCACCAATCATCTCTGGCGAGAGCTTCGTAAGGAAGTTAAACTGATCAGCATCGTCCGTCAGCGTCTCAAACTGAATATTCAACATGTCCAGCGGCTGGATGCGGTATTCGGTGAACGTCATGTTATGCCGCCGCAGCACGGAGTCGCGGGGAATGGCATCCCGGTCTTTAAGGTCATCCTGCTGGAGGTATACCAGCTTTCGGTTAGGGACACAAGCGGTTAATAACGCCAGCACCACGAACGCAGCCGTAACAATACCGCGGGAAAAGTTGAAAAAGTTGCTCACCAATCTCAGAAACAAGCTCAAAACCCTCAAATATACGGATTGTGGGGGGAAAGTAACTATGCGAATGGAAGCTGGTTGCTGGCTACTTGTCGCTAGCTGTCAGAGACTAGAGACTAGAGAGACCAGAAACTAGAATCTAGAGACTAGAGACCAGAGACGAAACACCAGGGACCAGCTACCTCAACCCCACCTTCCACCCCGACACCAATCGCTCTAAAAACCCACGCATCTCATGCAACGGTACCATGTTTGGTCCATCGCTTAGCGCTTTCGCGGGATTGGGATGCGTTTCAATGAAGAAGCCATCCACACCTACGGCTGCGGCCGCGTTGGCCAGATAGGGTGCATACTGGCGATCGCCCCCACTCTTGCCGCCCATGCCCCCGGGGCGTTGTACACTGTGTGTAACGTCAAATACCACCGGTGTGTATTGCCGCATGATCGGCAGCGAACGGAAATCCACCACCAGGTTGCCGTACCCAAACGTGGTGCCGCGCTCAGTAAGAAATACATTGGGGTTACCTTCTTTGCGCACTTTGTCTACAGCGTATTGCATGTCTTCGGGCGACATAAACTGGCCCTTTTTTACTTTCACGGGCTTGCCGGTTTTCGCAGCAGCCACTAAAAGATCCGTTTGTCGGCAGAGGAAGGCGGGAATCTGCAACACATCTACCACCGAGGCCACATCCGCACATTGGTACGATTCGTGTACATCGGTTACTACCGGTACGTTCAGATCCTTCTTCACCATCGCCAGAATTTCCAAACCCAAATCGATGGATGGCCCGCGGTAACTCCCGCCCGAGGTGCGGTTGGCTTTGTCGTACGAAGCTTTAAACACATAATCAATGCCGAGGTCTTGACAAATCGCCTTCACCGCCGCGCCAGTCTCCATGCAAATGTCGTAGCTCTCGGCTGCACACGGCCCGGCAAAAAGCACGAGGCGGCTTCCGCCTAATTGGATCTGGGGGGTAAGTTGTACGGGGTCGGCAAATCGTTCCATGCGAATAACTAGTTGGGCCGCAAAGGTAAGGGAAAGGGAAGTCCAAAAGTATAGTCGGCCCCCCTCTCCTCCGAAGAGGGGCCGGGGGTGAGGTCTCCCACCAAAAATCATGCAAGGGTCGGTCGTGACGCAACTTTAACTTAAAACAAACGCACCCAATACATCCCAACCACGCACCCCTCTCCTCCGGAGAGAGGCCGGGTGCGAGGTCCTCTACTCACCAAAAAAAACATACAAGGGCCGACCGTGACGCAACCTTAACTTAGAAACCGCATTCAATACATCTCAACACCGCCCCCCTCCCCTCCGGAGAGGGGCCGGGGGTGAGGTCTCCCGCGCACCCAAAATCATACAACGTCCGATGGTCACGCAACCTCAACTTTAAAAAAACGCACTCAATACATCTCGCCAACACCCCCCTCCGAAGAGAGGCCGGGGGTGAGGTCCCCCACCAAAAATCATACAACGTCCGGGGGTGAGGTCGATCCTACTACCTCAAAACCTCCTCCAATTTCCCCTGGGCCGCCAGTACCAAGTCTGCTACCTCGCGTACTACCCCGCGGCCACCCGGAACAAAAGTGATCAGGTCGGTTTTTGATTTAATGTACAATGGCGCATCGGCCGGACAAATAGAAAAACCGGCCAGCTTAAACACGGGCAGATCGTTAATGTCATCGCCAATGTAAGCCACCTGTTTCTTTTTGATTTTATGAAACTCCATCAGCTTCTCCAATACATTGGCCTTATCTACAATACCTTGGTGGCAAAAGTCAAGCTTCAACTCCGTGGCGCGCTTACTCAATGCCCCCGACTCGCGCCCGGAAATGATGCCGGTAACAATACCCGCGCGTTTCAAATGCGCGATGATCTGGCCATCCTTCACATTAAAGGTCTTGATCTCGCGGCCCGACTCATCGTAGGTAATGCTGCCGTCGGTTAATACACCATCAACATCAAAAACAAGGGCCTTCACTTCTGCGGCTTTTTTGATGACGGTTTTGGGATAGCGTTGCAAAAGTTCTTTCACAGGCGAAGGGGGTTCCGTTAATCCAATTTTGAATCCGAAAAGTTAACGAATTATAGCATTATCTGATTTTAACTGTTAGACTGCACGTTCAATTTAGCCGCCCATGAAAAATATAAAGCTCGCCCTCAGCCTGGTGGTTACCCTGGGGCTGGTGTACTTTTTAAATAACGATTGGAACTTCGGTAGCCCGGTGCCCGCCTTTGGTAAATTTCTAAATCCGTTCCGCGGGGTTTGGCAAAATGCAGACGGGGGTGCTTACGCGGATGAAACGCGCCGCATCGCCAGCCTGGAAGAACCCGTGGAAGTGGTGTACGATAGCCTGCTGATTCCGCACATCTTCGCTCAAAACGACCGCGACTTGTACCGCACCCTTGGGTACGTGCACGCCCAGCACCGCCTCTGGCAAATGGAGTTTCAAGTATTGGCTACGGCCGGCCGCCTGAGCGAAATTGTGGGCGACCGCGCCCTCGATTACGACCGCAGCCAGCGCCGCCAAGGCCTTGTGTTCGGAGCGAAAAACGGCCTGGCCGCAATGGAAAAAGATCCGGAGATAAAAGCAATTGTAGATGCCTACACCCAAGGTGTAAACGATTACATCTCGCAGCTTTCTGAAAAAGACCTGCCGCTGGAGTACAAACTCCTGAACTACCGCCCCGAGCCGTGGGACAACCTGAAAATGGCGCTCTTCCTCAAACGCATGTCGCAAACGCTGAACCGGGGCGACAGCGATTTCGAGAACACAAACGCGCTAAACCTTTTCGGCAAAGAAATGATGAACATCCTTTACCCCGATCGCGAAAGCACAGACCCCATTGTAGACAAACCGGGCGGCTGGAGTTTTGCGCCCGTAACGTTGGCGGATTCGCTGCCGCTGGCGGTACCAAAAGAATGGATCAGCCTCTTGCCGCTGGAGCAACCGGCCGAAGGCGTAGGCAGTAACAACTGGGCAGTAAGTGGCAGCAAAACAGCTACCGGTGCGCCCATCCTCAGTGGCGATCCGCACCTGGAACTCAACCTGCCCTCCATCTGGTTTGTAGCCCACCTCAACTCACCCACGGTAAACGTCATGGGCGCTACCTTCCCGGGCGAGCCCGGCGTGATCATTGGGTTCAATGACTCCATTGCGTGGAGCCCGACCAACGCCCAACGCGACCTGGTGGATTGGTACCGCATCGAATTCAAAGACGAAACGAAAACCGAATACAAAAGCGATGGTCAGTGGAAGTCTACGAACAAAGTGGTAGAAGAATTTAAAATCAAGGGCAAGCCTTCCTACTTCGATACGATTGTATTTACTCATCACGGCCCGGTGGTGTACGATGCCTCCTTCCATGGCGATTCCGAAAAGAAGCATTATGCCATGCGTTGGATTTCGCACGATGCCAGCAACGAAATGCGCGCCTTCTACCAATTGAACCGCGCCCGCAACCATGCCGACTACATGAAGGCACTGGATCACTATATGGCACCCGCCCAAAACTGGTCGTTCGCCTGCACCAATGGCGATATCGCCATCCGCATTCAGGGCAAATTTCCGGTGCGGCGTGTAAACGAGGGCCGGTTTGTGCTGGATGGCACCACTACAAAAACGGAGTGGCAGGCCTTCATTCCGTTTGAGCAAAACGTGATGGACAAAAACCCGGCGCGTGGTTTCATCAGCTCGGCCAATCAAATCTCGGCCGATGCTACCTACCCCTACTACCTGCACACCGGCTCTTATAACGAAACCTACCGCAACCGCAGAATCAATCAGCTGCTGGCGCAAGCCAACAACATCACACCTCAGGATATGATGCGATTACAGAACGATAACTTCAATCTGCAAGCGTCCGAAAGCGTGCCGGTATTAGTGGCAAAAGTAGAGGCGAGTTCATTATCCGCGGAAGCGAAAACCATACACGAAGAATTAGCGAAGTGGAATTTCTTTAACGATGCAGATCTGGTAGCGCCCGCGTATTACGAAGTGCTGTGGGAGGAAGTACTGCGCGGCATTTGGGACGAGATGTACGAATCAAAAGTGCGGGTGCGCATCCCCACCGATTTTACCACCATTCAACTCATCAAAGACCAGCCGGAGTTTTCGTTTTATGATGTGGCGGCCTCTCCGGAAAAAGAAACGCTGGGCGATGTAATCAAAGCATCTTTTGAAAAAACCGCTACCCGCATTGCCACCTGGAAAGCAGAAAACAACGGTAAGCATCTGGATTGGGGCAATTACAAAAACACACTGCTGCAACACCTGATGCGCCTACTGCCAATGAGCGAATATGCCCGCAACGGCGGCAACGGCGGCATTGTAAATGCAACAAGCCACCGCCACGGGCCAAGTTGGCGAATGGTGGTAAGTCTGGAAAAATCGGGGGTAAAAGCCTGGGGTACGTACCCGGGCGGCCAATCCGGAAACCCAGCCAGCCCGTATTACACACAGTTAATTGATAGTTGGGAAAAAGCGCAACCCAACCCGTTGCATTTTGCTCCGGCCGCCGCGCTTCAATCGGTCGCGTTGTTTACTGTTCAATTTCAACCTGCATCCAAATGAAAACGATGTATCAAATCTTCCTCACGCTTCTGGTTTGCCTGGTACTGCAACTTTTTTTGCCGTGGTGGTCGGTAGCGATTGGGGCGGCTATCGTGGCATTTTTCTTCGAGCAGTCGGGATGGCGCGCCTTTGCGGGCGGCTTTGTGGCGGTCTTCATTTTGTGGGTGGCCGCAGCCAGCTGGTTAAATGCAACCGGTGGGGCGATTTTGGCTACGCGCCTCAACCAATTACTACCCCTTAACTCGTTGTTGCTTACCGGATTGGTGGGCGGGTTGGTAGGTGGTTTCGCGGCCCTTACGGGCAAAATGGTGCGTGCTGCGTAGAGAATTACCCAAAAAACTTGGATTCGGGGTGGGAAAAATATGGGCCAGACGGCCCGACCACGTATATTTGCACTCCTTTTTTAAAGGAAAACGTTCAGAACCCTACTGGAGAGGTGGGTGAGTGGCTGAAACCAACAGTTTGCTAAACTGTCGTACGGGTTAAACTGTACCGGGGGTTCGAATCCCCCCCTCTCCGCTGCCAGCGCAACTGGTGTTCTTTGACATGATGGTCCCGTAGCTCAATGGATAGAGCAACTGCCTTTAAGTGAGGAGCCTTTGCCCGGAAACAAAACGGGCAAAGTGGATGATGCTATATCGGTGAACCCTTCGTGCAAACATGGCAACACCGAGGAAATTTTTTATCTACTTTGGTTAAAATGAAAGTTCATCATACTAAAACCAAAGGAGATTTGGGCGTTTTAAAGGCTCAAGCTGATTTGTGTGAAAAGGGCTACCTCGTGTGCGTGCCGATGTCTGAGCATGCTCCGTTTGATCTGATTGCGTATCGCGAATCAACATTCAAGCGGGTGCAAGTGAAGGCCCGGTCGCTCGAAAAAGGAAGGTTGAATGTCCGTTTTGAGCATAGTTATTCCGACCGGCGAGGTGTGCATACGCGCAAGGTCGACTTCGGTGAAGTAGATGTGTACTGCGTGTACTGTCTGGATAACCGAACGTGTTATTACTTCAAGTCCGCGAACTTTGCAGGTTATTCCACAATCAGCCTGAGGGTAGAAAAGCCCAGAAACAATCAAAGCCGCCAAGTACGGTGGGCAAATGATTTTCTGGAAGTTCCGTAGAGACTATACGCATCACGCCTGAAACGGTGAAGATATAGTCCAGACCCCAAATCCCGCGCAAGCAGGAGCGATGAAAATCGTAGTGGTAAGCTAAGCAGTAGGTTGCTGGTTCGACCCCAGCCGGGATCACAAAATTAGGATGATAAGTTTTCGGGGTGTAGCGCAGTCCGGTAGCGCACCTGGTTTGGGACCAGGGGGTCCCAGGTTCGAATCCTGGTACCCCGACATAAAGCCTTGCTCGTAAGAGCAGGGCTTTTTTGTTTGCCGTGCACCAGGAATTAAATCGTCTGCCCCATCCCGCAGGTTTGATTATTTTTGCTCCATGTGGTTCCGGCCGTTTGGTGTTTGGGAGTTAAGTGTGGTGATTGCTTTTTTCGCGGCCTATGTGCTGTATTGGGTGCGCGTAAGCAAAATTGCGCGCACATTTCGCACGTCTGCCATGAACCTGATCATTAAGGTTTTTGTGCGTACGGCTATTCTGGCGTTACTCATCATCGCGCTACTCGGCCCCTCCTTCGGTGATTCAAAACGCGAGATTCAATCCATCGGCAAAGACATTATGATTTGCGTGGATCTCTCCAAATCCATGGACGCATTTGATGTGCAACCCACACGGCTGGAGAAAATTAAATTTGAAATGAAGCGCGTAGTAGATGCCTTCTACTCCGACCGCGTGGGCATTGTAATCTTTTCCGCGGAAGCGTTTATGCAATGTCCGCTCACGTTCGATCAAAATGCGCTGCATCTGTTTATCGAGACGCTTAACACCAATCTGGTACAATCGGCAGGTACCGACTTTGGCCCGCCCCTGCGCATGGCACTGACCAAACTTACTCAAGACGAAGAAAGCCGCACCCAGCAAAAATCAAAAGTGATTATCCTCATCAGTGATGGCGAAGACTTTGGCGAAGACACCGATGAAGTGGCACAGGAAATCGAAGATAACGGCATCCGCCTGTTTACCTTGGGCATTGGCACCGAGGCCGGCAGCCAGATTGGCTCCGGCCGCGGCTACAAAACAGACCGCTCGGGCAACACAATTATTACCAAACTGAATTCATCCTCGTTAAAAGGACTGGCCAGCCGCACCAACGGGCAATATTTTGAGATCAATGAATCGCGTAATGATGTATCGCGCCTGATCAATACCATCAGCCGGATTGAAGGCGAACTGCGCGACACCAAAACAGTAGATGTATCCGCCAACCGCTATTTCTACTTTTTGTTGGTTGCGCTCATCTTGCTGGTTGTAGATATATTTGCCAACGTACGCACCGTGAAGATATGAAGCTTGTGATGTTGATCTTGCTCCTGTTGGTGGACCCGGTGAAAATCGGAAAGGTTAATGGATTAAAAGACCAGGCGAAAAAGGCATTCCAGACGGGTGACTTCAAATCGGCTGTTACCCACTATCGCACGCTAACGGATTCGCTAAGCGTAACCGAAGACGAGATCAACCTCAACCTGGCCCACGCCTACTTTCAGCTAAACGATACCGTGGCGGCTCAGCAAGCGTACCAAACGGCATTGCGCACCACCAACAAAAAATACCAGTCGATTGCGCGGCAACAATTGGGAACGTTGTTGAACCGGCAAGGTAAGTTTGAAGAAGCGCTTGCGGAGTACAAAGAGTCCCTCAAAGCCGATCCGCAAAACGAAGAAGCGCGCTACAATTACGAGCTGTTGAAGAAAAAGCTGGACGAGCAGAAGAAACAAGAGCAGAAACAAAATCAAGACCAGCAAAAGAAAGATCAGCAAGACCAGCAAAACAAGGATCAGCAAAAGAACGATCAGCAAAATAAGGATCAACAGAAAAAAGAGCAGGAAAAAAAGGAGCAAGAGAAAAAAGATCAGCAACAAAAAGACCAGCAGCAAGACCAGCAGAAAAAAGAGCAGGAGCAAAAAGAAAAGCAAGACCAGCAGAAGAAAGACGGAGAGCAAAAAGAAGATAAGCAGCAGAAACCCTCCGAGCAGAAAGACAAAAAAGAGCTACCGCCATCCGTGAAAGAGAAGTTGGAGGAAATGAAAATAAGCGAACAAAAAGCGCGCATGATTTTGGAGGCCATGAAAAACCAGGAGATTCAATACCTGCAGCAGAACAAGCGCAAAGCCGCCAAGCCAACAGACAAAAACAAGCCAGACTGGTAAGCGGGCAACCTTTCTTGCTACCGTGGTGTTTTCATGTTTATAGTTTTCACCCATGCCTAACCGCCTCGCACACGCCACCAGCCCCTACCTGCTTCAACACGCGCACAATCCGGTGGATTGGTACGAATGGGGAGCCGAAGCGCTAGCTAAAGCCGTAGCGGAGGACAAACCCATATTGGTAAGCATTGGCTATTCCGCCTGCCATTGGTGCCACGTGATGGAGCGCGAAAGTTTCGAGAATGCAGACATTGCGCAGATCATGAACGAGCATTTCGTCTGCATTAAGGTGGACCGCGAAGAACGCCCGGATATTGATCAGATTTACATGGATGCCGTGCAGGCGATGAAAAAAAATGGTGGCTGGCCGCTGAATGTGTTTCTAACGCCCCGGCAGGAGCCGTTTTTTGGTGGCACCTACTTTCCACCCAGAAATTGGAGCCAGTTGCTCTTGCAGATCCACCAGGCCTTTGTGCAGCGCCGGGCAGAAATTAATGAATCTGCCGCCAGCCTCACCGAACACCTGAACACCAGCGATACCCAACGCTTTGCACGTGAACAGGCCGGCCAACCGGATGCCGCCGCATTGGATGCGATGTTTACCGAATTAAAAAACCGGTTTGACACCACCTGGGGCGGGATTGATAAAGCGCCCAAATTTGTGATGCCCACCGTGTGGCAGTTTTTGCTGCGCTACTACACACGTACAAAAAACAACGAGGCATTACAGATGGTGGTGCTTACGCTGGAAAAAATGAGCAACGGTGGCCTGTACGATCCGCTGGCGGGTGGCTTTGCGCGCTACTCGGTAGATGGCGAGTGGTTTGCGCCTCACTTCGAAAAAATGTTGTACGACAACGCACAGTTTTTGGCACTCTATGCCGAAGCCTATGCATGCACCCGCAACGAGCGATTCCGAAAAATTGTAATCGAAACGGCAGCCTGGTTGGCCAATGAAATGACGCACCCCGAAGGGGGTTTTTACTCTGCTTTGGATGCCGACAGCGAAGGCGTGGAAGGCAAGTTCTACACGTGGCCATTGGAAGAATGGGAAGCCGTTGTAGGCAAGGGGGCTGCGTCAACTCAATTGTTCCAGCTATCTGCTTCCGGCAATTGGGAGCATGGGCGCAACATCTTGTTCCGGCAACCGGGTGGTGTATGGGAAAACGAAGCCGAGGAGAAACCCCGCCTGCTGGCCGCTCGTGCCCAACGGGTGCGGCCCGGGTTGGACGACAAAGTGCTGGCGGGCTGGAATGCTATGGCGATTTCCGGACTAGCCACCGCGTATCGGTACGTGCAGTCGCCCGATTTATTGCAGCAGGCAGAACGTGCGTTGAAATTTCTGGAAACGCACATGATTGACAACGGAAAACTGTATCGCAGCTATAAAAACAAACGCGGTAGCACCGAGGGCTTTCTGGAAGACTATGCCTTTTTAATTCAGGCATACATGGCATTGTATCAAGCCACGTTCACGGAATCCTATCTGCAACATGCCAAACTCTGGACCGAATACGTGTTGCATCATTTCCATGATGCGCATGATGGTTACTTTCATTTTACCTCCCTGCATGCAGAACAACTCATCGCACGCAAAAAAGAGATTTTTGATAATGTGATCCCGGCGTCCAACTCCGTGATGGCCGCCAACCTGCTTCGGCTCGGAGTGCTCTTCGATCACCACGAATGGACGCAGTTGGCTACACGCATGTGCGCGCAGTTGGGAGAAGTTACCCGGGCCGAGCCGGTGCATATGTCCAACTGGGGCATGGTTGCGAGCGAACTCATTCATGGCTTTGCCGAGGTGGTGATCATAGGAAATTCCCCCAGTACGATTCGCTCCGAGTGGGATGAACATTTCCATCCGTTTGCATTATTGATGGGCACATCCGGAGAAAGTGAGCTACCGTTGGTACGCGAACGCACGCGCATCGCCAACCAAGATACCCTTTTTGTGTGCTACCAGCGCACATGCCAATGGCCGGTACATTCCGTAGCCGAGGCGCGGAAGTTACTGCGTTAACCGAGGCGAACATCCGCCAACTGGATTAACTTTGCTTTACCATAAAACGCGTGAGCTCGCCTACCTTCTTTTGCGAAATGCTGCTGCCGGTGCCCATCGACCGGCTATTTACCTATCGCGTGCCGATGGCGTTGAACGATCGCATCCGCCGGGGGCAGCGGGCCATTGTGCCCTTTGGTACGAAAAAAGTACTTACAGGAGTGGTAACGCACATTCACGAACAGCCGCCGCGCGATTACGAGGCAAAGTATGTACTGGACGTTTTAGACGATCACGAAATCATTTACAGTCCCCAATTCGATCTCTATCTGTGGATGGCCGCGTATTACATGTGCGCACCTGGCGAAGTGTTGCAGGCGGCTTTGCCCAGTGGCCTGAAACTGTCGAGCGAATCGATGATCCAATTGCATCCTGCATTCGACATCGATCACCCGGCGTTTGATTTTTCAGAAAAGGAATGGCTACTGTTGGAACAGCTCCAGCAGGAAAGCATGAGCTACACGGCGGCTACCAAATTACTGGGTGGCAAAAGCATCCATCATTTGTTAAAGTCGCTCGCAGCAAAGGATGCCATCATCCTGTTTGAAGAGGTAAAAGAAAAGTATAAGCCGAAGACGGAGCGGCATGTGCGACTTACCGCGCCTTACACCCAACGCACCCGACTGGAACTGCTGTTTCAGGATTTAGCACGAAAGCCAAAACAAGAAGAGGTAATCTTGAAGTATTTGCAGACCGTGCCCGTGTTGCAACACCGCCAGGTCAACCAACAGGGTATGCGTAAGTCGCTGTTGGTAAAAGAAGAAATCTCAGAATCATCGCTCACCACACTCATTAAAAATGGTGTGCTGGAAGAGTTTGATGTGATTGTGCCGCGGTTTCAACTTCCGGAAACAACCACCGCGCCGCTGCTGTTAAGTGCACAACAAGAGCACGCACGCAATGCAATTGTAACGGCTTTTGAAGCCACCAATACCGTTTTGCTGCACGGTGTAACGGGTAGCGGTAAAACCGAAATCTACATTGACCTGATCCGAAGAGCACTCGAATCGGATACGCAGGTCTTATATCTGCTGCCGGAAATCGCGCTCACCACCCAGTTAGTAAGTCGTCTTCAAAAAGTATTTGCCCGCGATATGGGCGTTTACCACTCCCGTTATGCCACGAGCGAGCGTGTGGAGATCTGGAACGGCGTTTTACAAGGCAAACTCAAATTGGTGATTGGCGCGCGTTCTGCCGTATTTCTGCCGTTCGACAATTTAGGGCTAATCATTGTTGATGAAGAGCACGACCCCTCGTATAAACAACATGACCCCGCACCGCGCTATCATGCCCGGGATGTGGCGTTATGGATGGCGCAGCGGCATCACGCCAAGGTAATTCTTGGCAGCGCCACGCCCTCGCTGGAATCGCTGTACCAGGTGCAACAGAAAAAATTTGGGTACGTGGCCCTTACCGAACGTTTTGGCGAATCGCAGTTACCGGAAATCAAACTCGTGAATTTAAAGGCCGAGCGGCAAGCGAAACGCATGAAAGGCGAGTTCTCGGGCACGTTGCTAAAGGCAATGGAGGAAACCATGGCCACCAAGCAGCAGGTAATCATTTTCCAGAACCGGAGAGGCTACTCGCCCTTGGTGCAATGCCAGGAGTGCAGTTGGGTGCCAAAATGCATCAACTGTGCCGTAAGCCTTACGTACCACCAGTACCGCCATGCATTGGTCTGCCACTACTGTGGCTATCGCGAGGACTTGCCGCAACAATGCCCGTCGTGTGCTTCCAAACACATTCAAACGCTGGGGTACGGCACAGAAAAGTTAGAAGAGGAATTGAAACTGCATTTTCCAGAGGCCACCGTGCAGCGCATGGATGCCGATACTACACGTGCCAAAAGCAGCTACGAGAACATCATTGATGAGTTTGCCGCAGGCAGAACGCAAATTCTGGTGGGCACACAAATGGTAACCAAAGGGCTCGACTTCGACCACGTGGGGCTGGTGGGCATCTTCGATGCCGACCGCATGTTGCATTTTCCCGATTTCCGTTCGCACGAGCGGGCCTTTCAACTCATGCTTCAAGTAAGCGGCAGGGCCGGGCGCAGACAAGCGCGGGGCCATGTACTGATCCAAACGGCACAGCCGCAGCACCCACTGTTTACATGGGTGCAGCAGCATGACCTTCAAACATTTGTTACCCACGAATTACGCGACCGTGAACAGCACCTCTATCCGCCCTACGCAAGGCTTATAGAAGTAACGTTTAAACATATCGACAAAACGGTAGCCTTTGCTTTTGCCCAACAGTACGCGGATCAGTTAAAAGCCAAAATTAATTACGTGCGGTGGGTGGGCCCGGGCCAACCCATGATTGGAAAAATCCGCAATGAATTTTTGTATGCGTTGCTCATTAAAATTCCGCGCAATCAGGGGCGCCTGCCGGAGCTGAAAGCCGAACTACAATCAACCGTTGACCAACTTCAAACCGACAAGAAGTTCCGGTCGGTACGGGTTGTTTTTGATGTTGATCCCGTGTAGTTGGGAGGCGATAATCAAATGATCGTTTGCCACACAACATCGAAACTAAACTTCACCTAAGGTTTTAAAGTGCGTTCCGGAAGTGGCAAGCTACCGGCATTCCGCGGGTAACGAATCAGTGCAGAATATCCCAATCCTCGTTCAATACCGGAATCGCCTGGTGCGCGGTGAGATCGAATTGACACGGAACCACGGAAATATAATTGTTTGCGATGGCCCACTCGTCATTATCTGCCCCCTTATCGAAGTTCACGAAATTGCCGGTCATCCAAAAGTAACGTCTGCCGTGGGGATCAAAACGTTGATCAAACTCTTCCACCCATTTCGCGTTGGCCTGGCGGCAGATGCGTACACCTTTAATGCTTTCATTACGTTTAGGTGGAAAGTTTACGTTTAATGCTACACCCTTGGGCAAACCCTTTGTTAATACCTGCTGTGTGATGCGCGCTACGTGTTCCAGCGTATGCGAAAAATCTGCACCATGCCCATAATCGCACAAGGAAAATCCGATGGCGGGCGTTCCCTCAATCGCACCTTCAATCGCAGCCGACATCGTACCCGAGTATAGCACGCTAATCGAAGTATTGCTGCCGTGGTTAATGCCGCTAACCACCACATCCGGTTGGCGCGCATCGCGCAACACGAAGTGCCGCGCCATTTTTACACAATCGGCCGGCGTGCCTGAACATTCGTAGGCCTTCACACCTTCGAAGATGGATACTTCCTCCAGCCGCAGCGTATCGCCAACGGTAATGGCATGCCCCATGCCGCTCTGTGGGCTATCGGGCGCAACAACAATTACATCGCCAATTTTTTTCATTACCTCCACCAGATTGCGAATACCGCGGGAGGTAATACCATCATCGTTCGTTACAAGAATCAAAGGTTTCATGGGTGAGGATAAAATTCAACTACAGGCGCCAAAAAAAAATCCAATACTACATCAATCCGTGCCGCTTCCGTTCAATTGAACAACGAGTTATAATACGCAACGATGCGCACCAGATCATATTTCTCATCAAAACTCAATTTATTGCTTTTGGCATAACTCTGAACTTCGTCTGCATATTTGCCCATGAGCTGAAGCCAATCGTTTTTTTTCGGATTTTCAATTTCCACAATCGTGCCGTTATCGCGCATCAAATAGTACTTGTATACCAACACCAGCCGGGTATAGCTACCATAAAAAAAGTAGGGCGATGAAACGGTGCGGTACTCTAACGACTCCCGCGAGAGCAACGTGATTTTGCCCTCTTCCAGCAACTCAAAAAAAATGGGTGCTTTATAACCACCGGTAGCCGAGTAGGGCAACGAAAAAACCTGCCGGTAACGCTTTACCGTGGCATCAAAAATTTCGTAAAACAACACCTTGCGCGCGGTGAACGCCTCTACTTTGCCACTCTGGTTTAGCTGAAGCAAGTCGTTTTGAAAATCGTACTTAATCGCACCCCGCAGTGTGTCGCCCGTTTCCAGCACCAGTTTGCCCTCGTGCCAAAGCTCGAACGGCCACTGTTGCGCGAAGCTTACGGTGGCAACGCCAACCCACACCCATGTAAGCCACCACCTCATTTTTCCTTCAAAATACTATGACCCAATTTGTCGCGTTTTGTCAACAAGTAACGTTCGTTATGCGGATTGGGTTTAATCTCGATCGGCACGTTTTCTACAATTTCTAAACCGTAGCCCATCAAGCCCACACGTTTTTTGGGGTTGTTGGTGATGAGCCGAATTTTTGATACGCCCAGGTCGTGCAAGATCTGTGCCCCAATGCCATAATCCCGATGATCCATATCAAAGCCAAGTTGCAGGTTGGCCTCTACGGTATCCAGGCCCTGCTCCTGCAAGCGGTAGGCCATGAGCTTATTAAGCAACCCAATGCCGCGCCCCTCCTGCTTCATATACAAGACAACTCCTTTGCCCTCCCCTTCCACCATGCGCATGGCATTGTGCAGTTGTGTGCCGCAATCGCACCGACACGATCCAAAAATATCACCGGTAACGCACGAAGAGTGCACGCGCACCAGCACGGGTTCGTCTGCCTGCCAGCTACCTTTTATCAAAGCCATGTGTACCTCTCCAGTATCTACCTGCTCGTAGGCCACGAGTTTAAAGTCACCGTGCTCGGTGGGCATGTTTACGTCTACATGCCTGCGAATCTGGCGCTCCTTTTTCATTCGGTAGCTGATCAGATCTTTGATCGTTACCAGCTTCAACTTAAACCGATCTGCCACCGCGCGTAAATCTGCCAGCCGCGCCATGCTGCCATCTTCGTTCATGATTTCAACAAGTACGCCCGCAGGGCGAAAACCTGCCAATCGTGCAAAGTCAATAGCCGCTTCGGTGTGGCCGCTTCTGCGCAGCACACCTTCTTTCTTTGCTTTCAGCGGAAAGATATGGCCGGGCCGCCCGAGTTCATTCGGATCGGTTTTAGGGTCGCACAGTGCGCGGATGGTTTTGAAACGATCGTGCGCAGAAATGCCCGTGGTACACCCATGGCCAATCAGATCTACCGAAACCGTAAATGGCGTTTCAAACGTAGCGGTATTCTTACCCACCATCAACTCCAGGCCGAGCTCTTCGCAGCGATCTTCGATTAAGGGTGCGCAAATCAACCCGCGACCGTGCGTGGCCATGAAGTTTACGATTTCGGGCGTAATGCACTCCGCGGCGCAAATAAAATCGCCTTCGTTCTCGCGGTCTTCATCATCCACCACAATAATTACTTTGCCATGTTTGATGTCTTCAATGGCTTCCTCTATGCTATCAATTTTTATGCTCTCGTTCATGCGTGTTGATTCAACAAAAAAAGTACTCGTTCTGTTCCTACTTGGCCACTACAATACCTAACACTCCGGCCAATTCGCGTTCTGCTTTCTTCAATCCCTCCTGGCTGATCAGCAGGTTGTCTAACTCCTCGTACTGGCGCTCGGTTTCCGCTTTCCGAATCTTCACCAAATTATCGTCCATCATTTTTTGCACCACACGAAATTTCAGGCGGATCACGTTACTCAGCGCCAGTTTATCAAGCACTTCTTTTTCTTTGGGGATGTAAATGTTGTATTTATCCCCCCAATGCTGGCTGATATCGTAGCGGGCGGTAATCAATTCGGTAACCATTTGCTTTACTGCCTCCGAGCCGTGTTGGATGAAGTAATCGCTGGTGGGTAGCGTACCCGCGCTGTTTTTAAACTGCTGGTAGATTTCGCGGAGCGCATCATGGGCAAACTCTACATCTTCCAACTCCTGCATTAAAAAATCGGCCACGTTTTGCTCTTGCAGCTGATGGTCGGCATAGTTTAACAGCAGCCGGATCGTTTCGCGTTCCTGGTAATACACCATCGATTGCGTATCGACCTGGGTGGTGGCGATGTCTTCCACGGCCTCCACGGGTATGGGCTGCTCCGGCCGCTCTCGCAACTGTTCCTGCTGTTTTTTCCTCCGGTCTTGAATGAGAATCTTATTCAACTCCGTAAGCAGCACGGCCTCCGAAATTTTCAGTTGGTGGCTGGTTTCCTGAATATACACCGAGCGTTTTACCGGATCGGGAATGACGGAAATACTGGAAACAATTTCTTTGATCGACTCCGCCTTACGGATGGGATCCGTGCCCGCATCTTTGGCAAACAGACCCGCTTTAAAACTTACAAAATCCTGCACGTGTGTTTGCAGGAACTGTTGAAACTCGGCAGTGCCGACTTTGCGCGAGTAACTGTCGGGGTCCTCGCCATCCGGAAATAACAACACCCGCACATTCAGGCCGGTGCGCAAAATCATATCAATGCCGCGCAGCGCCGCCTTGATGCCGGCCGCATCACCATCAAACAATACCGTTACATTTTCGGTAAAGCGTTTGATCAACTTCACCTGCTCATCGGTAAGGGCAGTGCCGGAAGAAGCGACTACATTTTCTACGCCCGCCTGGTGCAGGGAGATCACATCCGTATAGCCTTCTACCAAATAACAGTTATCGGCATTACGAATGGCATTCTTCCCCTGGAACAAGCCGTACAATACATTGCTCTTGTGGTAGATCTCCGTTTCCGGCGAGTTGATGTACTTGGGCTGGTTTTTATCCTTGCCCAGCATGCGCGCACCAAAGGCCAACACTTTACCAGAAATGTTGTGCACCGGGAAGATCACCCTTCCGCGAAAGCGATCATAGCTACCCCCATCGTCTTTCTTTACAATCAGGCCAGACTTTTCGAGCAACACCGGATTGTAGCCTTGTTGCAAGGCGCGCTTTTGCAAGTGATCCCACCCTTCCAGCGCATACCCTAGTTCAAATTTTTCGATGGTGGGATCGGTAAAGCCACGTTCGCGGAAGTAACTCAGACCGATGGACTGCCCCTCGTCGGTATGCCGCAGTGTATCTTTATAAAAATCCTTGGCAAAATTCATGAGGATGAAGAGCGATTCGCGCTCCGTTTGCGCCATGCTCTCTTCTACCGTTACCGCCTCTTCCTTAATGTCTACTCCGTATTTCTTGGCCAGGTGGCGGATGGCTTCCAAATAGGCCATGCCCTCGTGCTCCATCAAAAACGTGATGGAATCACCCCCTTTGCCACTGCTGAAGTCTTTGAAAAGACCCTTGCTGGGCACCACAAAAAACGAAGGCGTCTTCTCGTTAGAAAACGGACTCAGCGCCTTGTAGTTCTGGCCAGACTTCTTCAACGAGACGTAGTCGCTCACCACATCCACAATGTCCATGCGGCTTTTTACCTCTTCTATCGTATCGCGCGAAATCAATGGAAAATTGAACCCCAAAGATACTTTTTTGTTAAGAGGTTGGGCAGCGATTTAAAATTATCCCAAAAACATGTTTCTGCCTGTGAATCAATTAATTTGCGCACTTGTTTTAGAGGCACATGAGTTTTTCCAGTCAAGACATCATCCACGCACTGAGCACGGTTAACGATCCGGATTTAAAACGTGATTTGGTGACGTTAAACATGGTGAAAGACCTGATTGTGCAAGGCAACCAGGTTTCGTTTACGGTGGTGCTTACCACGCCCGCCTGCCCGTTAAAAGAGAAAATCCGGCAGGATTGCGAAGATGCCGTTCGCCAGGTAGTGGGCGCAGACACCCGCATTCTCATTCACATGACCAGCTCGGTTACTTCCTTACGGGATAATGCACCCCTGCTGCCGAAAGTAAAAAACATTGTAGCGATTGCCTCCGGCAAGGGTGGAGTAGGAAAGTCTACCGTAACCTCTAATCTGGCCGTAGCGCTGGCCCAGGCGGGCGCAAAAGTTGGTTTGATTGATGCAGACATTTACGGGCCTTCGGTGCCGGTAATGTTTAACTGCGAGCAAGAGCAGCCGGAGGTAAAACAAGTGGATGGCAAAAACATTATTTTGCCTTTGGAGCAATACGGCGTTAAACTGATTTCTATTGGATTTCTTACACCAGCCGATAGTGCCGTGGTGTGGCGCGGCCCCATGGCCAGCTCTGCATTGAAGCAATTTATTAGCGACACGGATTGGGGCGAGTTAGATTATTTGCTGATTGACTTGCCGCCCGGCACAAGCGATATTCACCTGACGTTGGTGCAAACCGTGCCCGTTACCGGGGCTGTAATTGTTACTACCCCACAGAAAGTGGCACTGGCGGATGCGATAAAGGGCGTGGCCATGTTCCGCCAGTCGCAAATTAACGTACCGATTCTGGGTGTGGTGGAGAACATGGCGTATTTCACGCCGGAGGAATTACCCGATAACAAGTACTTTATTTTTGGCAAAGAAGGCGGGCAAAAACTAGCCGATAAGTACAACATTCCGCTACTCGGCCAAATTCCGCTCGTACAATCCATCCGCGAAAGCGGAGACAGCGGCTTGCCTGCCGTGATGAAAGGTGGCCCCACGGCCGAAGCCTTTCAAAACCTGGCCGAGGCGCTGGCGCGCCAGATCGCCATCCGAAATGCTAACTTTACGCAAACCAAACGTGTAGAAATTACAACTGCTTAATCGATGGCTACCCGCATACTTTCTAAAAATGATTTGCTGGAGCGCGTAGAACATTCCCTCGATGCCATTCGCCCCTATCTGGAGGCCGACGGTGGCAACGTGCGCGTTACAGAAATTACCGATGAGCAAATTCTGCGTTTGGAGTTCATGGGCAACTGTGGCACCTGCCCCATGTCTACCATGACATTTAAGGCAGGTGTGGAAGACGCGGTAAAAAAAGCCGTGCCGGAAATTAAGTCGATTGAGGTAGTAAACCTCACCCCGTTTCATTGATCAAAGTGGTTACGCGTTAAGCATACTTCGCATGAACGATGTGAAGTAAATTGTGTATTTTTCAAATCTTTGTCAGGCAGAAATGACCGGAAAACTACGGCTATGGTTGGCGTTGGCGATGTGGATGATAGCGGCCTCGATCCGTGGTCAGGAGCGTTGCGGGTTTGACTTGCGCCAACAACTACACGGAGGCGAAACTCCAAAAGACTTTGAACGATGGATTTCGGAACGCCTGCAGCAACGATACATGTTGCAGACTACAAAAACCCAGGCTACCATCACCATACCGGTGGTAGTACACGTGATCCACAACGGCCCTAATAGCCCAAGCTTCATTCCTAAAGCGCAAGTGCTTTCGCAGATAAAGGTGCTCAACAATGACTTTCAGCGCCTGAATGCCGACCGCACCCAAACGCCCGCCGTATGGCAGCCCATTGCCGCTGCGATGGATGTAGAATTTGTGTTGGCAAAGCGCGATCCGCTGGGTTTGCCCACCGATGGTATTGTGTACACGCGGGGCACAAAATCCAGTTACGACCTACTGACGGACGAAGCGCTGTACAAAGCGCTGAGTTACTGGCCCGCGGAGCAGTACCTCAATGTTTGGGTAGTGCCCACGCCGGTCACCTCCAGCCTTATTGGTTTGGCTTCCTTCCCACAATCTTCACTTCCGGGTTTAGACGAAGCGAACCTGAACCGGTTAACCGATGGCGTCTCGCTCGATCACAAAGTGTTTGGCTCAATTGATGACGGCCCGTTTGTGTTAGACACCCGATTTAACAAAGGACGTACACTCACCCACGAGATTGGCCATTTTTTTGGCCTGCGCCACATTTGGGGCGATGTGAGTGGCTGCAACGGCACCGACTACGTGGCCGATACCCCTCGAAGCCCTGCCGCGACCCGAGGCTGCCCTAACCACCCGCTAAACAACAGTTGTAGTGCGCAGACTATGTTTCAGAATTACATGGACTTGTCGGACGACCCATGTATGAACCTGTATACCACAGGCCAGGTAGAACGCATGAACGTGGTATTACAAAACAGCCCCCGCAGAGCCAGCCTGGCCACATCACCGGGGGCAACGCTGCCCGCGCGGGTGAACAACGATCTGCTGGCGCTGGCATGGAGTGCACCCGCCGCCAATCAGTGTACGGGGCCGGTGGCAGCGGCTGTTCAACTCGTAAACGCGGGGTTAAATGCGGTTTCTTCCGCTACGCTGCGCGTCACCGTAAACGGCACGCTGGTAGAGACCCGCACCGTGGCGCTTGCGCTGGATACGCTGCAAACAACCACCGTGCCACTGGCACCGATCGTACTTCCATCGGCAAACACCTACCTGCTGGAGTTTGAAATTGTGAACGTAAACGGTGTGCCGGATGGAAATGCTGCGAACAACAAAAAGTCGATTTCCGTACAAGCGGAGACGCCCGTGGCGCTGCCACAATTTTCGGATTTCGAAACCGGTAACCAAGGTTGGGTTTCGCTTAACCTGAACAACGACAGTTTTCTCTGGATACAAAAACTGGCGCCCAATACCAACACTACCAATCAGGCTTTCTTTTCGGATTTTTATATCAACCCATCCGTTGGATCAAGCGATTTGCTGCTAAGCCCCGTGTTGGATTTATCAACCGCCACGAGCCTGGTGTTCCGATTTGATCGCGCGTATGCGCGGTTTCCCGGTAACAATCTGGATACGTTACAAGTGGTATTTCTGGAGGGCTGCGCCATTGATGTCAGTCAACTCACCGTGTTCAATCGAAAAGCGGGCAGCGCGCTGGCCACCGTTACAGATCAATCGGCTCCTTTTACGCCTACCGGCGCCAATCAGTGGACGAAAGATATTGTGGCGCTTGGAAATCTTTCTGCCCGGCAGCGCGGCCGCGTAGGGTTTCTGGCCATCAATGGAAATGGTAACAACGTGTATGTAGATAACGTAGATGTGCTCTCGGGCAGCGTAAATGACCTGGCCATTCTAAATGTAGAAAGCCCGGCCCCAGTCTTTTGTGCAACCACTGTTCAACCGCGCCTGCGCATCCAAAATCTGGGAACACAAACCGTAGGCCGTGTGCAACTGGCCGTTACGGTAAATGGCACCACGCGCACACAGCTCTTTCAAAACCTGACCCTCCCCTCCGGCGAAAGCCGCACACTTTCGCTTGAACCCGTGGCACTGAATATCGGCCAGCAAACTGTTCAGTTTGTAATCTCCAACCCCGACCAACCCGTAGACGAAGTGCCCGGCAACAACACGCTCGCACGCGTATGGGTTGTAAATGCACAGCAAGACCGAATCCCGTTAAGGCAAAAATTCGAAACCGGCTTCGGCAGTTGGGCAACGCAGGCCGAAGCGGGAATGACACCGTGGACACAGACTCGCACAAATTTTGAGCAGTCGGCCGTGTATACAAAAAACGCGCGGGCGGGTGCACAGGCTTGGCTGGTGTCTCCGGTGCTGAATCTGAAGCGCAACAGCGAGGCAGCCGTGTTTTTTGACGTAAGCTACGCACGCACGGCCACAGCCAAAGACAATTTGCAGCTACTCGCTTCCGAAGACTGCGGGCTGACCTTCAACCGGATATTGTACAGCCAATCGCTGGACGAAATCGCGGTAGCGAATAGCACCATTACGTGGATTCCCGTTGCAGCAGCCGATTGGCGCACACAATCTGTTGACCTAACAAGTCTTGCGGGCAAAGAGAACGTGCGGCTGGCGTGGGTGGTGACGAACGATAACGGCAACAATGTGTATCTCGATAACATTGAGTTTTTTGTAAGCAACGACACTGAGCCGCCCCGCATCGCGCAGATTTTTTCCATTTATGCTAACCCGGCCAATCCGTTTGAACAGCTCATTACGTTCAATCTTCCGCAACGCGAAACGTTACAACTGCAGCTTGTAAATTCCGTGGGGCAGACGGTGCTGGCCAATACCCTGCCGGATGTACTTAACCAAACATTTACGCTGGAACTAAACGGCATCAGCACGGGGGTGTACATCGTGCGCATTGGCACCCGGGCGGGGTGGTATTCCGCCAAAGTCCTGATTGGCAGATAACATCCGGGCCACCGATTAGTGGCGATCTACGCGTATATTTGAGGGATTTGTTGAATGCCATGACGCGCACCCGAGTAGCCATTTTGTACGGTGGAAAATCTGTGGAACACGGAGTTTCGATTAATTCGGCCCGTAACATCGGGCAGTATATTGATACCGCCCGCTACGAACCTGTATTTATCGGTATTACCCCCGAGGGCGATTGGTATCATACCCCGGCCGTTACAAAATCCATCGCAACAGGAACACCGGTATCGCTGCGTTTAACAGAAAAAGGATCTTGGGTTACTACCGAGGGTAACGTGCTACAGGCAGACGTGGCCTTCCCGGTTTTGCACGGTACGGATGGCGAGGATGGATCTATTCAGGGGCTGCTGCGTGTGATGAACATGCCCATGGTGGGCACCGGCGTATTGGGCTCATCGCTGTGCATGAACAAACTCGCGGCCAAATACATGTTGGAGCGTTTTCAAGTTCCTGTGGTGCCGTATCGCATCATTCGCAAATCAGAAACACCGCCCGATTTTGCCACGCTGGTCAATCAGGTAGGGCTGCCATTTATGGTGAAGGCCGCCAATCTCGGCTCCTCCGTTGGCGTTTCGAAAGTAAAGGCGGAACCGGATTATCACCAGGCATTGGCAGATGCTTTTGAGTATGATGATACCGTGTTGATTGAAGAATTTGTTACTGCCCGCGAAATTGAATGTGCCATTTTAGGTAATGATCCGCCACAGGCGTCGCTTCCGGGCGAAATTGTGATTAATCCCAAATACGAGTTCTACACATTTGATGCAAAATACGTAGACCCGGATGCCGTGGCCATTGAAGTGCCAGCCAAACTCAGCACCGACGAGGCGGAGCGCATCCGCGCAGTTTCCCTGCAGGCGTACCGCATGCTACACTGCGAAGATTTTGCGCGGGTTGATTTGTTCCTTACCAAAGACGGCCGCGTTTTCGTGAATGAAATTAACACCATACCCGGATTTACGAACTCCAGTATGTACCCGATGATGTGGAAAGAGCGGGGCATCAACTTTACCGATCTGATCAGCCGGTTAATCGAATTGGCGTTGGCACGACATCAAAAAAGCAGTAACGTAAACCGACAATTTAACTCAAACCTGAAATACTGATGTACGCGGCTCGGCAAACCGTTAAACTCCTCCCGGCATGAAGTGGCTCTCGTGGTTTAGGCAAGGCACGTTGTTATCTGTACTGCTTAACTTTTTTAGCGCGGTGTTTATTCTGCTGCTCTTGGGGGCCATCTATTTTTACATGTACCTGCCCAGCGCCACCAATCATGGCGAAACGATAACCGTACCCGATTTGCTGGGCATGAAACATGCAGAGTTGGAGACGTTTCTGGCCGAGCATGACCTGCGCCTGGAGGTGAACGACAGCAGCTACTCCGAAACACAAGAACCGCTTACCGTGCTGCGGCAATTCCCCCATGCGGGCACCCAGGTAAAAGAAAACCGAAAAGTTTTTGTTACCCTGAACCGGGTAACGCCACCCACCGTGCCCATGCCCAATCTGGTGGATGGATCGCGGATGAATGCCGAACTTGTATTAAAGAGTAATGAGCTCCGCACAGGCCGCATCATTTTGGAGCCCAGTCCGCTTTTGAATCTGGTGCGCGAAATGCGGTACAAAGGTAAGCCCATTGAGCCTGGCACCCGTATCCCCAAAGGCTCGTACATTGACCTGGTTGTGGGCGATGGCAACGGGCCGGCCGACTTCACCATTGGCACGCTGCTGGGCGACAGTTATGAACGCGCGCTATTCAAGCTATCGGGTTGGAGCCTGCATTTGGGCGAAGTTCATATTCCGGATGACGTAGATACTACCGGGCAGGAAAATTTCGTTTACAAACAATACCCCTTGCCGGGCGATAGCGTACGCGTGGGCGATCCGGTGGAACTCTGGCTTGCTCCCAAGGGGTACACACCCAAAGAAGAAGAAAGCTCGATTGATGGTGAGTAGGTTTTTGATTGGCTGTTTCGTGGGCCTCAACGCCGTCTGTTTTGGCCAATGGCAACTTGTTCCAATCGAGAAAAGTGGAGTTCCTGTGGCTGCTGCCGTTGCTGCACGAACAAAATCAAACACATTAACACTTCCGTTCTGGGATGACTTCTCCTTCGCTCGGGGCGCTGTGCCGTCCGCCGGGTTATACAGTGCACGCCAATCGGTGTGGGTTAACAGCAGCATGGGCATTCGCCCGCCCTCAATTAACGTGGCCACCTTTGATGGACTTGACAGCCTTGGCCGCCCCTACAGCGTAAACGATGTGTTGGCCAAAGGTTTTGCAGATCGGCTCACTTCGTGGCCAATCCGAATGGATCAAGTGCCCGGCAACGAGCGCACGTCCGTGTACATTAGCTTTTTCTACCAGTTCCGGGGTAATGGCGAAGCACCCGATGAGGGTGATGTATTGAATTTGTATTTCCTGAATGCAAACAAAAACTGGGAATTGATTTGGACCATCGAGAACAATGGACAACTGCCGACCGACCGTTTCGTGCAGGTGCTGCTACCCATCGCGGCCGACCGCTTCTTTCACGATTCGTTTCAATTCCGATTCACAAACTTTGCCCGGCTCTCCGGGCCGTACGATACCTGGCACCTGGATTACATCTACATCAATAAGGGCCGAACCAACACCGATACAAGCTACCCCGACCGCACGTTGGTATCGCAACTCGGCACAGGTCTAAAGGGCTATTCTGCCATACCCTTCCGGCATTTTGCGCAGGCCGCTACACTGCCGCTGGCGCCTTCTACATTTACCATCTATAACCTGCGCGCGGGCAATTTGCAACCGCTCAACTACAACCTGCAGGCAGGTGTCACTTCGTATAAGGGTGTAAGCACCACGCTACGGAGTAAACTGCTTGACAGCGCCCAGTCTGTTGGCGCGGTGAACGGGTTGGAATTTCGTACCACACAAACCAACACCAAACCGCCAGCTAACCTGTTTGATTTTGCAGCGGATTCCGCACGCATCAATTTTCAACTGAAGCTCAACTCGGCCGACAATATTCCGATCACGCAACCACAAGGCGATTATACCCCCAATTTTTCGCCCATTGACTTTCGTAACAACGATACGCTGCGGCTCACCCAAATGCTGAGCAACTATTACGCGTATGACGATGGTGTGGCCGAATACGGAGCCGCACTAAACCAGGCAGGTGCCCAGGTAGCGTACCAGTACGATATGGAGATTGCAAACGATACCGTGGTAGCCGTAGATTTCTTTTTTCCACGGTTTGGCGATGAAAGCCAACAGGTAATCACCCTCCAAATCTGGAATGATCTGAGCAGTGCCCCGATCCATCAACAAGTAGTGAACGTAGAGCGATCGCAGAACAATCAGTTTCGCAGACGCAGATTATCGATACCCATTATTGTTGGGAAACGCTTTTTTATTGGGTGGCGTCAAACCTCCACGGCGGTAATTGCCGTGGGGCTGGACAAAGACAATAACTCAGAAAACAAAATTTTTGTAAACACCAACGGCAGTTGGGTGCCCAGCATCCAGCTGAATGGCAGTTTAATGATGCGCCCCGTATTTGGCAAAGGAACCGGCGCGCTGCCGCCGGTTGGGCTTGTAGAATCCGAAGACGTACAGCCGTTTCCTAACCCGGCCACGGGTCATTTTTTCTTACCTGCCGATGCCACGGTGGAGCGGATCTACACCCTTTGGGGTAAACCGGTAACCTTTGAGACGCGCGGAGAAAACGACTACCGGCGCGTGGAGGTGATGGATTCCGTTACCGGAATGCTCATCATTCACTACCGGTGGGGTGCCACGCTGCGCGCTGCGAAGGTGTGGCTTCAGCCGGGCCGATGATTTGAATATCAATGGGTCGTGGTGAGAAGGTGAGTAAAAACAGAACAAGTGTAATCCACCCCAACCACTGGCGCCCACGGCTCAACGGTTCTTCAATTTCCGCCCGCGGATGCATCACACCAAAACGACCAATCAAGACCAGAAATAGCAGCCAGCCGGAATACCCCTGCAACCCCGGAAACAAAAACACAAGTGCGTACTGTGCTGCAAACAGCAGCAGCGCATACATCAACGTATCCTTGGGACTCTTTTTTAAACCGGTAAACGCAATGTACAGCAAGCCTACGTAGAGCGGAATGTCCCACAATAAATCATCCAACGGCTGAAAGGGCGACACCCAGCCGAGACCTGCATAAAACAAAAACACCACAAAAATGGTGGTCGCCACGTACTGATGCCACCGAAAACCCACCAACCCGTACAACACGTGCCCGCCATCAAGTTGGCCAATCGGCAACAGATTAATATTTGTAAAGACCAGCGCCAGAAACCCTGCAAACAGCAGTGGATAGTGCATCATTTCGTGCGGGTTAGGCACGCGCGCGGCATCGGCAAACACGTACTCTAAAAGTTGGTAAAGTAAGCTCTTGCCAATCTGCACATCAAAAACCGGCTGGGTTAGCGTTGCCGGATCATACACGGTATCGGCATAATTCAACCCATACTGTTCGTACTCCGGATGAAACTGAAACACGTACTCCGGCCCCGGTAGGGTAACAAATCCGTATATGAGCACAGCCACCGCCACCATCAGGCCGGCTAACGGTCCGGCCAGCCCAATATCGAAATGCTGCTTGTTGGAAATGATTCGGCTCTTAATGCGGATCACCGCACCCATGGTTCCCAATAGAAAAGGAATCCACGGAAAGTAGAAAGGAATGTAAAACGGCAGCGTGGTGCGTACGCGGTGGTAAATGGCCGTAAAATAATGGCCAAACTCATGAACCGTTAGGATCAGCAAAAACGGCACGCTGTACCACAATCCATTTTGAAAATCAATCCACGTAAAGTCGGGGGCCAACACACTCCTGCCGTAAACCCATTCAGCGCCGGCAAGCGTGGTAGTAACAAAGGTGACGATGAACAAGCCACCGTGAATCAGGGCTGTACGAAACTTGCTTTGCATGCGTGTGGTTAGTTGGCAGACCGACCGCTGCCCGGTACGGATTTGAAAAGATCAAAAATAGCATCGGGATGCGGAACGTGAAAGGTACGAATACCGATCTGTTCAGCCCCCCGCAAGTTATGCTCGTTATCATCCAGAAAGAGCGTATCGGGTGCGTGGAGCCCGGCATCGCGAAGTACGAAATCGTATATCGCTACATCCGGTTTGCGCATGTGCAGGTAGTGGGAGTAGTACGTTTTTCGAAAAAACGGGGCGAGCGAGGGCGCACCCGTTCGCTGGGCTACTTGCTGATTGAAACAGCGCAAGTGAATCTCATTGGTATTGCTTAACAAAAAGATGTTAAAATCGGGCGCCAGCGCACGAAGTAATTCAAACTTTGCATCCGGAATATCCAGCAGCATGGCGTTCCAGGCGGCATCAATCTCAGCATCGGCCACCTCGGCATGCAGTGCAAGACGCACGGCATCGCGAAACGCCGCATCAGAGATTAAGCCTTTTTCGTACTCCAGAAAAAACGGGCTCGCCATCAGCGATTGAATTTCGGCCGTGGAACTACCCGCCAGCCGGGCAAAAGCGGTTACCGTACGGTGTGTATCCAGGTTGATGATCACACCACCCAAATCAAAAATCAGATTTTTTACTCCGTGCAACATGAGATGGATTGATTGATGAACACCGAACGGGTGCGAAAGTTAAGTCGATCCCACCAAAATCCAATCCACGGCGTTTCAATGCCGATTCGAAAGTTGAATTATTTTTGCAGCATGACAGCCGAGCAAATCTTTCAGCAGCATCTCGCTCCCACCTCGCCTCATCCGTTGGGGTTACACATTGCAAAGGCGGAAGGTGTGTTTCTGGAAGACGTTCATGGCAAACGGTATTTTGATTTGATCAGTGGAATTGCGGTGAGCAACGTGGGGCACCGGCATCCGCACGTGGTTGCGGCCATCAAAAACCAGGTTGATCAATACCTGCACGTCATGGCCTATGGCGAATTTGTGCAGCAGCCCGCCAATGCGTTGGCCGCGCGCCTCGCCACACTACTGCCGCCTTCGCTGTCGTGCGCCTATTTCGTGAATTCCGGCACGGAGGCAAACGAAGGCGCGCTGAAGTTAGCCAAGCGCATTACTGGCCGCACAGAGCTTATTGCGTGCCATAAATCGTATCATGGCAGCACGCACGGATCGCTGAGCGTTTCCGGAAACGAGGTAAAGAAAAAAGCCTTTCGCCCCCTGCTCCCCGCTGTGCGGTTCATTCAGTTCAACAACCCCGATGATCTCAAGCAAATCACCACGCGCACCGCAGCGGTGATTATCGAAACCATTCAGGGCGATGCGGGGGTACGCATACCCGATGGTGCTTACCTGCACGCATTGCGGCAGCGGTGCACAGACGTGGGCGCAGTGTTGATCTTCGATGAAATTCAATGCGGCATGGGGCGAACGGGCAAGCTCTTTGCATTCGAGCATTTTGGTGTGGTGCCCGATATCCTCACGGTAGCAAAAGCATTTGGCGGTGGCTTGCCCATAGGTGCATTTGTATCAAGTTGGCAACACATGCAATTGAACACCCACAACCCCATGCTGGGTCACATCACCACGTTTGGCGGCAACCCGGTGTGCTGCGCCGCAGCGTTAGCTACGCTTCAGGTGCTTACGGGTAGTACGCTGCTGGCAGACGTTGATGCAAAGGGCCAACGGTTTGAAAACTGGCTTCGCCACCCGAAAGTGAAAGCATTCAGGCGCATCGGGCTCATGATGGCCGTAGATTTCGACTCTGCGGAGCGCGTGCAAAAGATTGTGTTGCGTGCGCTGGAGCTGGGTGTGATTTGTTTTTGGTTTCTGTCGCACCCGTACAGTTTCCGCCTGGCACCGCCACTCACCATCAGCGAAAGCGAGATTGATGCTGCGTGCGAAAAAATCCGTTTGGCAATAGACGAGTCGTAACGGGCTTAGGCCGCCATCGACCCGTAAATCCAACGGTAATGAATGGCTTTGCGGATGAGTTCGATGGAGGAGGTAACTTGTGCCTTTTTCAAGATACGTCTGCGATGCACCTTTACTGTTTCGTGGCTGATTTCCAGTTTTCGGGCAATTGATCGTGAGGTAAGCCCCTCGGCCATTAAGCCTACTACTTCTATTTCCCGGTTCGTTAAGATCGAGTCGCGCATACTTGTTGTTTTGAATACCCAAAAATCCAAGAGTTTCGGGCCGGAGTAAATACCTCCAAAGAGGTATTTTTCGCGCTAAAGCAGGTTGTTTTCGAAGCCGATTTTAAGCAGTTGGCTGGTGTTGGAGGCGTTGAGCCTGCGCAGCATGTTTCTGCGGTGGGTTTTTACGGTATGCACGGTAATGAAAAGCGCATCGGCTATTTCTGTATTGCTTTTGCCTTTGCCGATCAGCCGTAGAATTTCAATTTCACGGTCGGTAAAAATTTGATTTTGCGCCGCCTTGCGCATCGGTTTGGGAAAAACCTTTTCACCGGCAATTACCCGCCCCAGATGCTCCACCATCAGATGGCTCTCGGTCGATTTAGGAATAAATCCGTTTGCCCCCAACGCCATTACTTCGGAAATGAAATCATCCTCTTCGTGCATGGAAAGAATCACGGTTTTCAAATCAGGAAACCGCGAGGGGATGCGCTTCAGCAGTTCAATACCATCCAACCCCGGCATTTGGATATCGAGCAGCAACAAGTGGCACGGATTCAGTTGCACAAAGTCAAGCAGGTCCAACGGATTATTGACTTTGCCGATCACCCGAAACTTGCCCGACCGGTTGAGCACCAGTTCCAGCCCGTCGGTAAAGAGCACGTGGTCATCCGCCAGTATAACGTTAACCATGGGGCAGCAGGGGTATATCGAAGTTGTAGAATGTGCCTTGGTCGTTGGTTTCAAAACGCATCCGCCCTTTGAGCGACCGCACCCGGCTTTCAATACTTCCTAAACCCAGTCCCTGCTTATCTCCTACCGTAATGCCAATGCCGTCATCCTCATACATCATGTTCATCTCCTGATCGAACTGATTGATCTGGAGCCGCACGTGCGAGGCTTTGGCATGTTTAATCGTGTTGTTCAACAATTCCTGAATGATGCGGTACATGGCCACCGCCACTTTGTTGGTCACATCGCGGTCGCCATAGAAATGATAGTCGATCTTGATGAAATTCATCTGATTGGCCCGCTCAACCAGGTTTTTCACCCCGGCTTTCAGCCCGTAGCGCTCCAACGCTGGCGGGTTTAGATCGTAAATGATCTGTTTGATTTCGGTAATGATCTCCGAAAGGTGCTCATTAATCTGCTGGGCCTGCTCAATCTTCTGCAATTGTGCCCCGGCAATGCAGTCGGAGATCATCAGCTTCACGCTGGTGAGGGCCGTGCCTACACCATCGTGCAAATCTTTGGCAATGCGTTTGCGCTCTACTTCCTGCGCTTCGATTTGGGCATCGATCAACTGCTGCTGCTGCAGGTTAATCAACTCAAGATATTCCTGCCGCCTGCGAATGGCCGCGGTGCGGTTGTAAAAAAACATGATGGTAATAGCCACCAACGAAAGCAGCAACCCGGCGTAAAAGTAAGGTGATGCAAACCACCCCGATTTGATCACGAGATCGGCAAGGTCGGAAACCGATGATCCACTTGAGGGCTGGGCACGCGTTAAAAATTCCTGCATACGGAAGACTGCGCGTGTAACTTACAAAAAAATCCCGATTACCCGATGGTTTCGATCACGAGGTTGTGGTTGGTGTAGATACAGATATCGGCCGCGATGTTCAGGCTGTCGCGCACCATGGTTTCCGCGGTAAGGCCGGGCGCGTGTTTTTTCAGGGCCAGGGCCGCAGATTGCGCATACATGGAGCCCGATCCAATGGCTGCCACCTGATGATCGGGCTCCAGCACATCGCCCGTGCCACTAATCACCAGAATCTCCTCTGCATTGCAGGCAATAAGCATGGCTTCCAGCCTGCGCAGATAACGGTCGGTGCGCCAGTCTTTGGCCAGTTCAATGGCCGCGCGCTTCATGTTGCCCTGAAAGGCATTTAACTTTTCTTCAAACCGGTCGAGCAGCGTAAACGCATCGGCCGTGGACCCGGCAAAGCCGGTAAGCACTTTGCCACCCAATAGCTTGCGAATCTTGCGCACATTGCTCTTCGCAATGGTGTTGCCCATTGTGGCCTGGCCATCGCCACCAATGGCAACCTGCCCATTGTGGCGAACCGCAAGAATGGTAGTGGCGTGGATTTTCACTTAGATGAGGATACGCACCGGATCTTCCAACAGTCCCTTCAGCGTTTTCAGGAAGGCAGCCCCAACGGCGCCATCCACCGCGCGGTGGTCGCAGCTTAAGGTTACCTTCATCACACTGCCGGGCACCAGTTGCCCGTTTTTCACCACGGCGGTTTCCTTAATTCCGCCCACGGCCAGAATGCATGCATCGGGCGGGTTAATAATGGCGGTAAATTCTTCAATACCAAACATGCCCAGGTTGGAAATGGTAAACGTACTGCCCTCCCAGTCGCTTGGCTGCAACTTCTTATCGTGTGCCTTTTGCGCCAGGTCTTTTACCTCCGTGGCAATGTGCGAGAGCGACTTGTTATCGGCAAAACGAATCACCGGCACCAGTAAACCATCTTTCACCGCCACCGCCACGCCAATGTGGATGTGGTGGTTCTTGCGCATTTTATCGCCCAGCCAACTTACGTTTACGTCCGGATGCTGGCGCAATGCAGCAGCCACTGCTTTAATCACCATATCGTTAAAGCTGATCTTCACCGGACTGATTTCGTTCATGGACTTGCGCGCCTCAATGGCTTTGTCCATGTTAATTTCCATCGTCAGGTAGAAATGCGGAGCCGTAAACTTGCTCTCGGCCAACCGTTTGGCAATGGTCTTGCGCATCTGCGAAACCGCAATCTCTTCATAACTCTCCTGCCCCACCACGGCAGGTAAGGCTACCGCCGGTGCTGCGCCTGCTTTGGCCGGAGCCGCCCCGGGTTTAAAGTTCTCAATATCGCGTTTTGTTATGCGGCCTTGTTCGCCCGTGCCGGCAATCTTGGTAATGTCGTACCCCTTTTCTTTCGCCAGCATTTTTGCCAGCGGCGATGCCTTCAGGCGCCCATTGGCAGTAGCTCCGTTCGCTGCCACAGGTGCAGCCGCGGTCGTTGTAGCAACGGGGGCCACCGGGCCCGCAGGCGCAGCAGCAGCGGGGGCAGCGGCCTTGTTTTGGTTTGCCTGCAGCAACGTTTTCCAGTCGGCATCTTTCTCGCCAATAATTGCCAGCACATCATTTACTTGAATGGCTTCCTTGGCGTTTGCGCCAATGTAGAGCAGCGTGCCCGTGTTGTACGATTCGTACTCCATCGTGGCTTTGTCGGTTTCAATTTCCGCCAGCAACTCGCCCGATTTCACCGCATCGCCTACTTTTTTATGCCAGGCGGCAATCACGCCTTCCGTCATCGTGTCGCTCATCTTCGGCATCAAAACAATTTCTGCTTTAATGTGGCTGGTGTTTACCGCTACGGCAGGCGGTGTGGCAACCGCTACGGCAGGCGCGCCACCTTGTGCTTGCGCCTGTGCGGCAGTGGGTGCTGCGGCAGCGCCCGCGCCCGCCAGCAGGGCCGAAAAATCTTCGCCCTTATTGCCAACAATGGCCAACACCCCATTTACCGCTACCGGTTTACCTTCTTCCACGCCCAAATACAAAACGGTGCCCGTGCTAAACGATTCGTAATCCATCGTAGCCTTGTCCGTTTCAATCTCGGCCATCAACTCGCCCGACTTCACCGTGTCGCCCACTTTTTTATGCCATTTAGCTACCACGCCCTCGGTCATGGTATCACTCATTTTCGGCATGCGTACTATTTCAGCCATTGTTTTTGCTTTGATGCTTATAAGGAGGCCAAAAATAAGGCAATCGGGGCGAATTTCATACGAAGCAAAAAAGGTGTTGGTGCGCAGGCAGCCGGCAGTTTTTGGGTGCATGGCCCGCGAGGCGCCTGGCCACCGGGCTGTTCGCTTGTACTCCGCCCCCGCGCGGCGCGGGGTGCGGGGTACCGCTGCCATCCCTTGCACGCGGGCGGGCGCCACAACAGGGTTAGACAAATGATCAAAATCATTTCAGCCGAAGGTGGAAGAACCGTATCTTTCCCATACGGTCATTTTTACGCAAGTATGTCCTGTTGGAAAAACAACCACCAAGCTCCCCCAAAAAAACGACCCCGATTGCTCGGGGCCGCTTTGGATGTTTTCACAACGGAATAATCCTTATTGTGATTTGCTTTTAGATTGTAAAACAAAGCTAAAAAAATAAATATGAGCAGCAAAACTATTCTTGGCTTGGATCTCGGCACAAACAGCATCGGTTGGGCGCTAGTCAATCAGGATTTTAACGAGAAAACGGGCAAAATTCTCGGCATGGGAACGCGTGTGATTCCCATGCCTCAGGACATTTTGGGAGAATTCGACAAAGGCAACTCCGTTTCGCAAACTGCCAACAGAACAAGGTTACGCAGCGCCAGACGATTACGAGAACGGTATTTGCTGCGCAGACAACGATTATACCGCGTCCTGAACATCTTAGGATTGCTGCCAGAACATTTTGCTCAAAAAATCGACTTTGAAACACGCCCCGGCCAGTTTAAAGATGACTCGGAACCGAAACTTGCTTACGATAAAACAGGCTTTATCTTCCAAACTTCGTTTGCCGAAATGCTCGAAGATTTTAAGATCAATCAGCCCGAACTACTCAATAAACCAAACCGAAACGGAGAACCAGCCAAAATTCCTTATGACTGGACTTTGTATTACCTACGAAAAAAAGCGTTAACCCACAAAATCGAAAAGGCCGAATTGGCTTGGGTACTCTTAACTTTCAACCAGAAGCGTGGATATTATCAGCTACGGGGAGAAGAGCAAGAAGAAAACACCAACAAACTAGTTGAGTTCCACTCCCTTAAAATAACAGAGGTGAAAGCTGATCAAAATCCCGCAAAAGCGAAGGATGAAGCCTGGTACTCGATCACGTTGGAAAACGGATGGGTGTACCGCAGAGCAAGTAAGATCTCCCTAGACGATTGGAGGGGCAAAACGAGAGATTTTATCGTCACCACAGATTTAAATGATGATGGCAGTATTAAAAAAGATAGAGAGGGAAACGAAAAACGAAGTTTTAGAGCACCTGGCGAAGAAGATTGGACTCTGTTAAAAAAGAAAACGGAACGCGACATTGAGAAAAGTCAAAAGACAGTTGGCCAATATATTTACGACACCCTACTCCAAAATCCTAATCAGAAAATAAAAGGAAAGTTAGTTCGAACAATTGAACGCAAGTACTACAGGGATGAACTCAAAACGATTTTAAAAAGGCAAATTGAATTACACCCCGAGTTGCAACATGAAGACCTGTTTGTAGACTGCATCCGTGAACTCTACCGCCACAACAAAAGTCACCAGAATAACTTGAGCAGCAAAGACCTTCTGCACTTGATTGTAGATGATATTATTTTTTATCAGCGCCCACTGCGCACACAAAAGTCATCTATCAGCTCCTGTAGCTTAGAAAGCCGGAAGTTCACAGACCCAGAAGGCAATGAGCAAGTAGCACCGTTAAAAGTAGTTCCAAAATCGAATCCATATTATCAAGAGTTCCGAATCTGGAAGTGGATTCGAGACCTGAGTATTTATCGAAGAGAGGATGAAGTCAACGTTACAAGCGACTTTTTCAAGTCTGTTAAAGATTACGGGAAACTATTTGAAGAACTGTCAAAAAGAAAGGAAATAAAGCAGGACGCGCTATTAAAATTCCTCGTTGAACAAACCGGACTGAAAGGAAAGGCGGCCAGTGCCGAGGCCAACAAATACCGCTGGAACTTCGTGGAGGACAAGGTCTATCCGATGAATGAAACCTATTCGCTAATCGCAGCACGCCTCGAAAAAGTGAACAATTTACCCGCACTCTTTTTGTCCAAAACGACCGAGTTCCAACTTTGGCATCTCATTTACTCGATTACCGACAAAACTGAGTATGAAAAAGCACTGAAAACATTTGCCCGAAAACACAAGCTGGACGAAGCCTCCTTTGTTGAGCATTTTAGAAAATTCCCGCCTTTTAAAAGTGAATATGCTTCTTACTCAGAGAAGGCCATCAAAAAGTTATTACCGCTCATGCGCGCAGGCAAATTCTGGAGCTGGGAGGCAATCGACAGCAATACGCGCGCGAGAATTGAAAAACTGACAACAGGTGAGTATGATGAAACCATTAGTCAGCGCGTAAGGGAGAAAACAAAAGGACTGACCGAGCCGCATCATTTCCAGTCGCTTCCCGACTGGGTTGCAAAATACCTCGTGTATGGGCGCCATGCAGAAGCAACCGATCTAACGAAGTGGAATAGCGCAAATGACTTGGACAACTACCTTAAAGACTTTAAGCAACATAGCTTGCGCAATCCGATTGTTGAACAGGTGATGACGGAAACACTTCGGGTGGTGAGAGACATTTGGCAACACTACGGCCGGGGTGCAAAAGAATTCTTTAATGAAATACATATTGAATTAGGCAGAGAGATGAAAAAGACGGCCGATGAACGGAAAGACCTATCTAAACAGATAAGTGAAAACGAGAACACCAATCTCAGGCTAAAAGCATTGTTAGTGGAGATGATGCAGCAGGGCGATGTAGAGAATGTGCGCCCGCACTCCCCCACACAATTAGAAATTTTGAAGATTTACGAAGATGGTGTGTTGAATTCGGACATCGAAATCCCGGACGACATTCAGAAAATCAGCAAGACTGCACAACCAACTGGTAAAGAACTCTTGAAGTACAAGCTATGGCTCGAACAAAAGTATCGTTCGCCTTACACAGGGGAAATAATACCGCTGAGTAAGCTTTTCACCTCGGCTTACGAGATTGAGCATATCATCCCACAGAGTCGCTACTTCGATGATAGCTTTAGTAACAAGGTTATTTGTGAGGCTGCCGTGAACAAACTAAAAGACAACCAGTTGGCGCTGGAGTTCATTAAAAATCATCATGGCGAAAAAGTTCAAACCGGTTTCGGCAATACTGTAACTGTGTTAGAATTGGAGACTTATCAGGAGTTTGTGAAAAAGCACTACGCTAAGAGCAGAGGAAAAAAGACAAAACTATTGTTGGAAGAAATACCAGAGCAAATGATCGAGCGGCAGTTAAATGACACCCGGTACATCTCCAAATTCATTAGTTCGGTGCTATCCAGTATCGTCCGCGAATTGGAAAACGATGATGGTGTTAACTCCAAAAATATAGTTCTGGGAAACGGAAAAATTACCGCAGAGCTAAGGCACGACTGGGGGCTGGACGATGTGTGGAACGATTTGATTCTACCGAGGTTCGAGCGGATGAACGAGTTGACAAAAAGCACTGCATTTACGGCATTCAGTAAAATACATCAGAAACATTTGCCAACTGTGCCGCTTGAATTGTCAAAAGGATTTCAAAAGAAAAGAGTTGATCATCGGCATCATGCTGTCGATGCGCTTGTTATTGCGTGCGCAACGCGGGATCATGTCAATTTACTGAATAACCTTCACGCCAACTCAGACCACAAGCGATATGATCTTCAACGTAAGCTGAGGAAATTAGAAAAAGTAAAGTATTTCAATTCAAGAGAGAATCGGATGCTGGAAAGAACTGTCCCGAGAGAATTCCTGAAGCCTTGGGCCAGCTTCACTGCTGATGCCAAAGCAGAACTGGAAACGATCATTATCAGCTTCAAACAAAACCTCCGCGTGATCAATAAAGCTTCAAACAAATATGAAAGTTTCAAGGATGAAACTGGAAATCTGAGGTTTGGGAAAGATGGTAAACCGAAAAAAGGCCTGATTTCACAAACGAAAGGGGATAGCTGGGCGATCCGAAAGTCAATGCACAAAGACACCATCTTCGGGCAGGTAACCTTGCCACGAGTAAAAATAGCCAAAGGCAAAATCACTACCGCAACACGGAAAACGATTGACTCCACATTTGATATAAGCACAATCGAATCGATTACCGATACCGGCATTCAAAAAATTCTAAAGAACTACCTGGTCAGCAAAGGCGGTAACCCGGAATTGGCCTTCTCGCCCGAAGGCCTTGAAGAAATGAACAAAACAATTGAAAAGTATAATGATGGGAAACCCCACAAACCAATTTTGAAAGCACGGGTCTATGAAGAGGGAAAAAAATTCACGCTCGGTGAATTGGGAAACAAGGTCAAAAAATTTGCTGAAGCTGACGACGGTACAAATCTATTTTGCGCAGTCTACTTGAACGAGAAGGGTGAAAGAACCTTTGAAACCGTGCCGTTGAATGAAGTAATCGAACATCAAAAATGGAGTTCAAAGCTACCTAAGCATGAACGCGAACAAACCAAACCTGTCCCGCTAAAAGCTGAAAAAGGTAGATTTTTGTTTGCTTTATCTCCGGGCGATTTGGTTTATATTCCCACTAAAGAAGAAGCTTCATGCTTTGCCAATATTAGTTTTAATCAGTTAAACAAAAGCCAAATCGAAAGAATTTGGATGGTCAATGACTTTTCAACAGCAATCTATTTTCGGCCAAATCGTTTTTCTCGTGCAATTGCACCAAAGGAGGTTGATTTATTCTTTAATAAAAAGAAAAACAAATTACAGGGTTCTTTCGACTATAAGACCGCAAGTTTTGAAGGACAGCAGATAAAGGAAACATGTATCAAGATTCAGGTAAATCGACTTGGCAAAATAGTCGCTTCATTTAGTGGTAAAGACGTTCAAATAAATTTTACGGATTAAAAGAAGAAAAGCACCATGCGCCTCAAGCGCAGTTACCTCCACGCGAGCTCAAACATGAAACACCCACTCCGCATACTGCCCGTCTTCCGGATGAAAACCGGGGTCAACGGTAAAGTGCGTGTCGAGCACTTCTACGGTAGCAATGCGGTTGAGTGGCAATTGCCGATACCCCTCACGCCCGCCGGCCTTGGTAAAACCCAACGCTTGCCAACACACCAACACGATCTGCTGCCGGGCGGTGCGGCAAATACCATACGGATGAACCACGCGCGCCACGGGCTCGCCTTCCAGCGTAAGCCGGCAGGTTGCACGCTGATGTGCCGCCCGCCAAAGCATTTGTGTGATTTCTTCCATTGGAGCGATGAAAGTAAAATAAATCGTAGTTCAGACCTGTCAGGTCTTGTACGCGAAGGTATAAGACCTGACAGGTCTGCACAACGTCAACATGGAACCCGAAAAGTATTATCACATCTATACGCACGCGAATGGCACCGAAAGCCTCTTCCGCGGGGATGAGAACTTTCGCTATTTCTTACTTCGATACGAACACTTTATCGCACCCGTGGCCGATACACTGGCGTGGTGCCTCATGCCCAACCACCTGCATCTATTGGTGCGCGTAAAGCCCATGGCCGATTTGCAGCAGTTTTTTAAGCTGGGAACGCCACCGTCCGACCTGACAGGTCTCGCAGACCTGTCAGGTCGGACGATACGCCAGTTCAGCCACCTCTTTAATGCCTACACAAAAGCGTACAACAAGGTGTACACGCGCCGCGGCTCGCTTTTTACCCGATCTTTTCGAAGAAAAGAAGTAACTAACCACCGGTATTTTACTCAGTTAATTTTTTACATCCACACCAATCCGGTACACCACGGATTTACGGCAGACCACACCGCGTGGCCTTGGAGCTCGTTTCAGGGGTTACTACTCCCCGAGCTAACGCCCATCCAGCAGGAAGTAATCGAGTGGTTTGGCGGCCAGCAACAATTTATGGAGTTCCACCGCCAGCCACCACCGCCAAAATTTCCGTTCGATGATTAAACGCACGCTCTATTTCGGAAACCCCGCTTACCTGAGCACCCACCTGGAGCAATTGGTGGTGCGGCTGCCGGAAGTAGAAAAAAACGTATCCTATGCTTGAAGTGACTAATCTGCGAGCAATCTATCAAAGAACACAATCTGAAAGCAAATCATCCCGCGTCTCGCGGGACAATCTATCAAAGAACACAATCTGAAAGCAAATCACAACAAAGCAGGGTTGGGGGAAAGACAGGTTTAGTCTGCGAGCAATCTATCAAAGAACACAATCTGAAAGCAAATCACGACCGTGAAGTAGGTACCTGCTGCATGGGAAGCTCTGCGAGCAATCTATCAAAGAACACAATCTGAAAGCAAATCACAACTGACCGAACTGGCAAACGGCAACGGTGCCGTCTGCGAGCAATCTATCAAAGAACACAATCTGAAAGCAAATCACAACTGGTATGGGTTAGTTTTTCTTTTGGATGGCTCTGCGAGCAATCTATCAAAGAACACAATCTGAAAGCAAATCACAACGCCTCGGTAAATCGGAAAGGCTGCTATTCATCTGCGAGCAATCTATCAAAGAACACAATCTGAAAGCAAATCATCCCGCGTCTC
>CAYLWU010000010.1:0-110197 GCA_964387475.1 uncultured Ohtaekwangia sp.
AAATAAAAACAGGACAAACGGAAAAAATTCCAATTTGTCCTGTCAAGTCGGGATGGCGGGATTCGAACCCACGGCCTCTTCGTCCCGAACGAAGCGCGCTACCGGGCTGCGCTACATCCCGATCGGGGGCACAAAAGTAAAAAAATTCCCTACCTTCGGATAAACAATTTTTGAAATGAAAATCTCACGAAAATCCTTTCTGGCGTCAGCTTTGTTGCTTCCTTTGGGCGCAAAAGCTTTTTCTATCTTTCAACCCAAAAGTAAACCCGTGCTGGTACATCATGTTTTTTTCTGGCTGAAGAACCCGGACTCCGCGGCCGATAAAGCCAAATTAATCGAAGGCCTGAACACACTCCGTAAAATCGAATCACTCCGACTCGCCAAAATCGGAACTCCCGCAGCTACCGAGAAGCGCGATGTGATCGACAATTCCTACTCCATTTCCTGGCTGAATTTTTTTGATGACGTGAAAGGCCATGATGCCTACCAGGTGCACCCCACCCACGAGGCGTTTGTGAAAAACTACTCCTACCTGTGGTCGAAAGTAGTGGTGTACGATGCCCAGGAACTAGGTTAATCTCATGCGCGAACGTGCCATTTCCTTCCATCCGGCAAAACCGGAAAGTGAACCGGTTTTTTCTATCCTCATTCCTTCGTGGAATAACCTGGCCTACCTTAAAACGTGTGTGGGCAGCATCCAAAAAAACTCCCGCTACCGGCACGAGATTATCGTGCACCTGAACGAGGCGAAGGACGGCTCCCGCGCGTGGGTGGAAGAACAGGGCCTTGCCTACACGCTTTCAGAAAATAACGTGGGTGTGTGTTACGGATTTAATGCGCCCGCCAGTCTGGCACGCGCCAACTATTTGGTGCTATCGGATGACGATTACTACTATGCCCCGGATTGGGATGTGCCGCTGTGGGAAGAAATTCAAAAACTCAACTCGATTTACTTCTGCCTTACGGGAACAATGATCGAACACAGCCCCACGCAATACCCGGAAAGCATCATGGCCCCATTCGACTTTGGTAAAACGGCAGACGCTTTTGATGAGACCCGTTTTTTGAGCGACTTCAATGAAATTCCGTTTTACGATTGGACCGGCGGTAACTGGTACCCACTGGTGTTGCATAAGCACGTATGGAACCTCATTGGCGGGCTGAGCACAGAATTTACCCCGGGCATGGCCTCCGATCCGGACATGATGATGAAGCTATGGCATGCCGGCGTTCGCTACTACAAAGGCCTCAGTGCATCGCGGGTGTATCACTTCGGATCGAAAACTACCGCACGGGTAAAAAAGAACGACGGTAACAAACAGTTCCTGCTCAAGTGGGGCTTATCCAAATCCACCTTCTTTCACTATTTTCTACGGCTTGGCCAACCTTTTGACGGGCCGCTGGCTGAACCAGACCCGCAAGACTACAAATCAAAGCTGCTGCGCGATACCTGGAAACGGAGATTTTCCGTTTGGAAAAAAGAGGATTAACCTACCAACCCTTCCGGATCACCGAACCGATGTACTCCACATCGGCTACTGACATGTGCATGTGCAGCGGCAATACTATGTAGCTATCTTCAATAGCATCCATGTTCGGCAAATCATCCCGGCGGCCGCCCAGCACGGAATAGCGATCGTTGCGGTAGTGCACCTGACCCGACTCAATTTTATTTGCGCGCAGGTACTGCATAAATGCCTCGCGTTTTTCTACAATGGCGGTGCAGAGCCACGCCGCGTGGGTACGATCGGTGTGTGCTGCACCAATCAGGTGTAAACCCGCTACGCCTTTCAACTGCTTTTTATATTCTTCAAACAAGCGCTGGCGGTGAGCCAGACTATGATCGAACTCACGCAGGCCGGCTAAACCAAGGGCGGCAGCAATGTCCGTCATTTGGTACTTGTAGCCCACCTCCCAAATATCATTTTCCCAGGTACCTTTTTGTTTGTTGGAACGATCAATGCCAAACCAACGGATCCGTTCGGCTTTTGCAACGAGATCGGGATTTTGAATCACCAACATGCCGCCATCGCCTGTGGTAATGTGCTTAATGGCCTGAAACGAGAACATCGTAAATTCCGAGAGTGAGCCCACCGGCTTGCCCCGGTAAGTGGCACCCAGTGCATGCGCGGCATCGTCAATAATCGGGATGTTGTACTCACGCGCGATCGCCTGCAGCTCGGCCATGTCGCACGGCAACCCGCCATAGTGCACACACACAATGGCTTTGGTTTTTTCATTCACTAACTCGCGCACATGGGGTACGCTAATGTTCAATGTTTCCGGATCTACATCCGCAAAACGAAACGTAACGCCCATGTAAAGAAAAGGTATTGTAGTAGCCGTGCAGGTAAACACAGGCGTGATTACCTCGTCTCCTGGCTGCAAACCTGCCAGAATATAGGCAAGATGTAACGCATCTGTGCCAGAGCCCACCGCCAACGAGCGCCCGGTGCCGCCAAACCTGGCATTAAATTCCTGCTCGAATTGTGCCACGCGCGGACCCTGCCCGATCCAGCGCGAGTGCAGCACCTTCGTTACTTCCTCCACCGCCGTTTCCGGGATGTTGGGATAGAACAATACAATCCCTTCGCGTTCGTCCATCACGGGTAGGTCGTTCACCGGTTTCTCTTTTGTTTGCTTCAATCCCATACGGGCGCAAGATAGGCGTTTCTGCAAAAAAATAAGGCCCTTCCAAACGGAAGCGGCCTCATCCCAATTAAAACAGAACTAAACTAACCAGGTTATAAATTCGGCTGCGGTGTTGTGCGCAGGTACGGTTTAATGCGGGTATGCCCTTTCGGGAAACGCGCGGGAATTTCTTCGTCTTTTATCGCGGGGGCAATCACCACATCTTCGCCCTGTTTCCAGTTGGCCGGTGTAGCTACCGAGTAGTTCGCGGTGAGTTGCAAACTGTCGATCACCCGTAGCAACTCATCAAAATTACGCCCGGTAGAAGCCGGATAAGTGATTGTGAGTTTCACTTTTTTGTCGGGACCGATAACAAACACCGAGCGCACGGTAAACTTATCGCTCGCGTTAGGATGAACCATGTCGTACAGATGGGATACTTTAAAATCCGGGTCGGCAAGAATCGGAAAGTTCACCTGGGTTTTCTGCGTTTCGTTGATATCGCCAATCCATTGGCTGTGCGATTGTAATCCATCCACGCTCAACGCCAATACCTTTACATTACGCTTGTCGAACTCGGCACGCAGCTTGGCCACAGCACCCAATTCAGTGGTGCACACGGGTGTAAAATCGGCCGGATGAGAGAATAAGATACCCCAACTGCCGCCCAGCCATTGGTGAAATTGAATATCGCCTTCAGTAGAGGGTGCCTGAAAATCCGGAGCAATGTCGCCTAAACGTAATCCCATAAAAAGTAAATGTCTCAGACAAAAATATGTATTGTCTATAGATTTTATATAGTTTAATCTAAAAAATTATCGCTTCTTTTTTGCCAGCTTATCTAATGAATGTGCGGAGAGCACGGCCAGCGTTTGATCGCGCACCTGGGCAAATGCGGCGCGAATGCCACAGGTTTTCTCATCGATGCATTCTTCGCAAGGTTCGTAATAATTCAGCGATACACAGGGTAACATGGCAATGGCACCATCCATCAACCGAATGATTTCAATCAAATTGACGTCCTCCGGCTTTTTATATAGGTAATACCCGCCACCCTTGCCTTTTTTGCTGTGGAGAATTTTGGCGTTTCGTAACTCAAGCAGAATTGCCTCTAAAAATTTTTTTGGAATGTGCTGCCGCTCAGCAATTTCCTGGATTTGTACCGGGCCCTGCTGGTAGCGCTCGGTAAGGTAAACCAGCGCGTGAATGGCGTACTTGCACTTCTTAGACAACATATTGCGGTTTCAAGATATGGTTTTTCTCCATAATTTGGCGTTTTTACCGCCCTTTGGGTGGTTTTTTGGCCGAGATAGCTCAGCGGTAGAGCAACGGTTTCGTAAACCGTAGGTCGTGGGTTCAAATCCCATTCTCGGCTCCCCTTCTACCCGTTTTCTGGAACCAACTTTTCAAAAAAGGCTAAACAAACTGCGTTTTTAGTAAAAATTACGCAACCCGGTTGTTGCTGGCGCGTATATGCGAGTTTGAGATTAACAAAAATTTAGCTTTTGGTTAAAGATTTTTACGCTTACGAACCTTGAAACAGCCCGCCTCCGTACAAACTAACATGAAGCAAACCATTTTAATGGTGGTAAGCCTGTTGGCGATGCCTTACGCGTGGGGCCAGGTAAAAAAGCAATTTTCGGTTGAGCGCGTGGAACAGTGCGAATTGATTCAACTTTCGCTCAAGGCCAAATCAGGCAACTGCTTTGTTCGACCTTCGCAAAACAGCGAACTATTAAACGTGTATAGTAACCAGGATCTGGAGGAATATGGCCATTCGTTTTCGAACGAAGTGGTGGGCAAGATTTGCCGCGTGAAGTTGGCGCTGGATCAACAAGGCCACAAAGGGCTGGGCAAGCAAATTTCATCGCAGGTATTTGGTGGCGAAAATGGCGCGCCCGAAAAGCTCTGGAAAGTGTACCTCACTGAGGCAAAACCCTATGACCTCGAGTTAGTATATGGATTGGGCAATGCCAACGTGGATTTATCCGGGCTGGCCGTGCGTAAATTAAAGATTAATACGGGTAGTGCCGATGTGAAAGTAGGTTTTGCCACCGGCGTGGCGAATAAAGTAGCAATGGATACTTTTTTTGTGAAGGTAGATGTGGGCAGGGTAGATGTGCGACAAATCAATTTATGCCGGTCTAAAGTAGTGGTGGCTGATGTAGGATTCGGAAACATGGAGCTCGATTTCTCCGATCGCCCGGTTGGGGCTAACCGCATTTTTGGAAGCGTGGGGGCGGGCAACCTTACCATTACGTTGCCGCCAGACGAAGTACCCGTGATGGTGAAAATCAAAGACTCGTGGCTTTGTTCCGTAAACCTGACCAAAGGGCTGCAACCGGTGGGCAAAAATGTATTTGCCAATGCGGCCTACACAAAGAATGCGAAAGATGCTCTGGTTTTTGATCTGGATGTTTCACTGGGAAACATTGAGTTTCGGTAACCAGCAATTCCCACTTATCCCTGCCCGGCGCGCTTACCCGGGGCGGCTGTATTTCAAAGAAGCGCACAAATTCAACCAGACATGCGTGCGCAAAATGGAATGCCTTGCGGGCCATGCAGGTCGACCTTCTGTGCTTTGTTTGAGCCTAAGTTTATTATCCCGTTCCACAGATTTATTTATTTCGCAGTGGTTCCGTAATTTTTCAGCCGATTTAAGTACTAAACACCTCAAAAAACCCAACTACACGTGGATGCACTCATTGCAAAAGATGTAACGAAGCAGTACACGGGCCATCTCGCCCTGGATCGCGTCAGCATCAACATTCCGGAAAAAACAATTTATGGCTTACTTGGCCCCAATGGCGCGGGTAAAACCACACTCATCCGGATCATCAATCAAATCATTAACCGCGATAGTGGCGACATCACCGTTTTTGGCGAGCCGCTCAGCGCCCGGCACGTAGAGTTGATTGGGTATTTGCCCGAAGAACGTGGCCTTTACAAAAAAATGGAGGTGGGCGAACAGCTACTCTATCTGGCACAATTAAAGGGCCTGAGCCGCACCGAAGCCATGGCACGGATTAAAGTATGGCTGGAGAAATTTGAAATTAAAGACTGGTGGAAAAAGAAGGTGGAAGACCTCTCGAAAGGGATGGCCCAAAAAATCCAGTTTATCTCCACCGTTTTGCATGAACCCAAACTGATTATTTTGGATGAACCGTTTTCTGGTTTCGACCCGGTAAATGCTCAATTGATTACCGAAAAAATTCTGGAGCTAAAGGAGAAAGGCAGCACCATTATCTTCTCTACGCATCGTATGGAGACGGTGGAAAGCTTATGCGACCACATTGCGCTGATCAATAAGTCGAAAAAAATTCTGGAGGGCCCCAAGAAGCAGGTAAAAGAGCAATTTCGCTCGAACACGTTTTTGGTTGAACACCGTGGCAACCACTTCCATCTCCCGGCTGAGCGGTACCAACTTATTCGCCAAAAAGCGGTGGCCGAAGATGTGTACGAATCGGTAATCCGCGCCACCGATGGCATTAAAGGGAACCAGGTGATCCGCGAGTTGATTGAACTTACCGAAGTACAAAGCTTCCAGGAAAAACTCCCAACCATGGCCGACATCTTTATCAGCCTGGTAAAAGCCGAAGGCGATGAGGCGTTGCGTAAACACTTACTTGAATCTTAATCCTGCTGATGCCATGAACAAAGTATTTCTAATTATACAACGTGAGTTCTTAAACCGCGTACAGAAAAAATCCTTTTTGCTTACTACCATTCTGGTGCCGCTGATTTTCCCGGCCGTGATTGGGGTGTTGTTTTACATCATGCTCAAGGAAGCTGAATCGGCCAAGCCCGAAGTGGTAATGGTGGTGGACGAGAGTGCGAAGTTTAATTTCGAAAACTCAAAAAAGTTTACGTTCCTCCCCCTTTCTACCGCACTTGAAGAAGCCAAAAAAACCTATCAGGAAACGGAGAACTTTGCGCTGCTGCACGTGCCCCCGTTTGACCTTGACCAACCCAAGGGGTTTGCCATCTACACGAAGGAAAATCCAAGCATCGAAAAGTTGAGCGACCTGGAAAATGTAATCGAAAACCAGTTGCACGACATGAAGTTGCGGGCTTTCAACATCGATGAAGAAACGTTGAAAAAGTTGAAAATCTCCATCTCGCTCAAAACCATTAACCTCACCGAAACGGGCGAAGAAAAATCGAGCAACGCGGGTATTCTGTACGGAGCTGGGTTCGTTCTGGGTATTTTAATTTACATGTTTGTGATGGTGTATGGCATCCAGATCATGCAAGGCGTGATTGATGAGAAAACATCGAAGATTGTAGAAGTAATTGTGAGTTCGGTAAAGCCATTCCAACTGATGTTGGGCAAGATTATTGGTATTGCATCGGTAGGATTATTGCAATTCATTATCTGGATTGTGTTGATCTCTGTGCTCTCCACCGCAGTAATGGGTTACTTCGGCCAGAAGATGCCGCAGCAGCAAATGTCTGAGCAGATTGCCGGCCAAATGGGTGGAGAAAAGGCGCGCGAGGCCGCTGAAGCACAGAACTCAAAAATCATGGGACTTTTTGAAGAGATGGAGCAAATTCCGTTTGGCAAAATCGCCTTTGTGTTTGTCTTCTTTTTCCTGGGCGGATATTTGATGTACGGAGCCCTGTTTGCCGCGGTGGGTTCGGCTGTCGATTCCATTCAAGAGTCGCAGCAGTTCCAGTTTCCAATCACCATGCCACTGCTCATTGGGTACATGGGACTATTCCTGTTCATTCTGCGCGATCCGCACGGGCCCGTAAGCTTCTGGCTGTCGATCATTCCATTTACCTCGCCCGTAGCGATGGTTGGCCGAATTGCTTTCGGTGTACCTACGTGGGAGTTGGCACTTTCCATGGCGTTACTCATTGGTGGATTTTTATTTACCACCTGGATCGCGGCCCGCATTTACCGGGTGGGTATTTTGATGAGCGGCACCAAGGTGAATTACAAGGTGCTGGCCAAGTGGTTCATGATGAAAAATTAAACCAGCTTCTGGTTTCTAAAAAAGGATCTGCGGATGACGCAGATCCTTTTTTGTTTTCAGATAGTTTTCTCTACTTTTCTGTATGCCCAACCGCATTCTTCCCGGCACGGAATTTTACCGCACAAATTCTAACTTGAAGTGGATCATTCTGGTGGTGTCATCATTGATTAGCATCGGTTCCATTTACTATACCGATCGGCTGGTGAAACAACTCAAGGACCGGGAGCGCCAAGACGTGCAGCTGTTTGCGCGCGCCATAGAATATGCTTCGAAAGAAGATTTCAATACAAACATGGTATTTGTAACCGAGGAAATCATCAACAAAAACAACTCGGTACCTTTAATTCTTACCGATGCGGGCGGCCAGGTGATTTTTGCACGCAACGTAGACGTGGATTCCACGCAGCGCGCAGAACAAATCCAAAGACAACTGCAACGCGAAGCCGCGCTGATGCAAACCTATTACGAACCGATCATCATTGAGTTGCGAGATCCCACCAACAATAACGAGCCCTACGCGCAACAAAAAGTGTTTTATAAGAATTCGTCTTTGCTCACACAGCTCACCGCATTTCCGTACGTGCAGTTATCGGTCATTGCCATCTTCGCGTTTATCTCCTACCTCGCTTTTAACTACTCCAAAGCCGCCGAGCAGAACCGTGTGTGGGTGGGACTGGCCAAAGAAACCGCGCATCAATTGGGCACACCCCTCTCCTCGCTGATGGCATGGGTAGAAGTGTTGCGCGAAGATCCGGAACTGAAAAAGAAGGGGTTGGTGGAAGAATTGGATAAAGACGTGCGCAAGTTGCGGATTGTAACGGAGCGTTTTTCCAGTATCGGGTCAACACCCCAACTCAAGCCTGAAAATATTTACCATTTAATCTCCAACGTGGTGAGCTACCTGGAGCCGCGTGTGAGTTCTAAAATCAATTTTGAAGTGTACTCGCTAAGCGAAAACATCATGGCAGCCGTGCATGCGCCGCTCTTCGAATGGGTGATCGAAAATCTATGTAAGAACGCAGTAGATGCCATTGGTACGAGCGGCACCGTGGCCATTAAGATGCTGCGCGGCAACGATAAAAAAGTGTTTATCGATATTTCGGATACCGGTAAAGGTATCCCTAAAGCTAATCAGGCAAGTATTTTTAAACCCGGCTTCACTACCAAAAAACGGGGCTGGGGATTGGGACTAACCTTGGCGAAGCGCATCATCGAGATGTACCACAATGGGCGGATTTTTATCAAGTCATCCGAAGAAAACCTGGGAACTACGTTTCGGATTGAGCTAAACAGTGTGTGACGCAGGCGGAAAGCCCACTCTTTCCAACACGAGGTAGTCTTTTTTGGAAACGGACGAGCGTACCCAAAGCTCCGCCAAAAAACCAGTAAGAAACAACTGCATACCGATAACAAGGGCCACCAACGCCAGGTAAAAAATGGGTTGCTCCGTTACCTCACGTTTCAGCGGTATTTTGCTGATAAAAACGGCATCCAGTTTATCCCAAAGCATCTTCACCGTAAATGCAAAACCCAAAAGAAAAGATACCACACCCCACGCGCCAAAAAAATGCATGGGGCGTTTGGCAAACCGGCCAATGAACGTGAGGGTGAGCAAATCAAGAAAACCGCGCATCATCCGTTCCCAACCAAATTTGCTGTGGCCGTATTTGCGTTCGCGATGTTCCACCACCTTTTCGGTGATGCGGGTAAAACCAGCCCATTTTGCAATCACCGGAATGTACCGGTGCATCTCGCCATACACAGTAATGTTCTTTACTACAGCCTGCTGGTAGGCCTTTAATCCACAATTGAAATCGTGCAGCAGAATACCCGAAATACGACTGGTAACAAAATTGAAAAATTTGGAAGGCAGTGTTTTGGAGATCGGGTCATGCCGCTTTTTCTTCCAGCCGCTTACGAGGTGCCATTTTTCTTCTGTAATCAACCGGTACAGTTCGGGGATTTCATCGGGACTGTCTTGTAAATCAGCATCCATCGTGATAACCACATTGCCCGAAGCCGCACGAAAACCCACTTGCAAGGCGGCCGCCTTCCCGAAATTGCGGTTGAAGCGGAGGCCTTTAAATGCAGCGTTGCCTGCAGAAATGCGCTCAATGGCGGCCCAGGTGCCATCCGTACTGCCATCATCAATAAAAATCACTTCATAAGAAAAGCCGTGTGAGTTCATCACACGGCTAATCCACTGACTTAATTCCGGTAGGGATTCTTCTTCGTCCTTCGCAGGAATGATGAGAGAAATCTGCATTCTTTGCTTACGCGATCGGATCGGGATTCTTTTTCTGTGTAAACAAGGTTACAATGAGCGACATAATCGCGGCACCAAAAGCACCGCCAATCACATAAAATACCCAAAAAAAGCTTTTGGTCATGTTGAGCGCCATCTCAATTGCCTCTTCGGATTGTCCTTGCTCTTCCATCTGCTCTGCCGTTTTATTCCAAAGCTCTTCCATCATATTTGTGTCGATGAAATTGGCATAGACGTAGGTAAACACACCGCCTAAGACAATGGATACCATAAATGCCACAAACGAAATTCCAAAGCCTTGGCCGAAGGACATGAAGCCATCACCATTATCCTTGAAATACTTGTGAGCCATTACAATGATGGCAATTGAAATGGCAAAATTGACCCAGGTATTCCAGCTTTTAAAGTCACTTTGCAACGGATTTCCGCCCGCCACAGCAATAACAAGCGTTAATGCAATTGACGCCAGCGAAAGATAAAGGCCGTAGCGAAGCCCGGTGTTGAATACAGTTGGTTTTTCAGTTGTTTCTTCCATGGTAGTTGTGGTTAATTCATTTTGGGTTGTCTTCTCAAAATTACGGTTAAAATGATGCTAACAAAAAAACTAATCAACAGGCTCTGCCATGCGTACAGCGTTGCCAAATCAAATGCATGAGTATCTGCAATGGCCTTCAAATTACGCTCGAGGTTTTCTTTTCCAATTTTTTCTACCACATCAGGCGGGAAAGCGGCTACCTGCTCGCGAAAAAGCTGAATGTATTCTTGTGTGAATGGGGGATACACAGTGGCAAAAATCCACAGGCCGGCAGCGGTAAGCACCGCAAACACCAGCGTAAGCAACAGGCTGGCAATCATGCCTTGCCAGAAGTATAACAAACCACCATAGTACCGCTCGCGCAATTCGCGCAAAGCAAAAAAAACCGCAAAGGCGAACAGGATAATCCGGAAGTCAAAAAAAACCGGAATAAGAAACGGGTGTTTGCCAATGGCATACAGGATCAACAAAAAAACAAATCCAAGCCCGGCGGCAAGAACTCCATATTTTGCTGCCACATGTACCAGCGGTTGGTTACGCCACATCAATCCATTGTTTATTGTTGTTAAACACAGCTACCACCTTACCGGTGAGTTGTTTACCCAACCAAGGAGAATTTCTGGATTTCGAGAAGTTGTTGGCCTCCGTGTAGTTCCACACACGGTTGGGGTCTAATAGTGTTAAACACGCTTTTGTATCCTCTTGAATGGTAGGTGCCTCCAGCCCAAGCACCTCGCGTGGTGCGTTGGAAATTTTATGGATCAGTTCTTCTATGGGCACTTCATCCGAAAGGGCTACTAACTGACTGCCTACGGTAGCCAGGTTAATGATACCCGGCTCTGCATGATCAAACTCTACCCATTTGCTCTCATCATCTTGGGGCACATGGCCTGACACCAGTACATCCAGCGTGCCGTCTTTCAGCGCTTTCAATATCGACTCTTGATCTGCTTTTTCGCGCAACGGCGGACTCACCTTATAGTGGGTATCAAAATTCATCAGCAGGCTATCGTCCAACACCGGTTGATAGGTGGTACAATCGCACGTTACAGCCAGACCCTTTCGCTTGGCAGCCTTAATCAACTCAAACGACCGGCCAGACGAAAGCCGGGACACGTGCAACCGGCCGCCCGCATAGGCCAGCAGCTCCAGGTTTCGAATTAATGCTACTTCTTCTGCCAGCCGCGGAATTCCCTTTAGGCCGAGTTGGGTGCTGGTTACACCCTCGTGCATCTGGCCAAACAGCGCCAACCAGCGGTCTTCCGGATGATCAAGTACGAGGCCCTGAAAGCGTTGTACGTATTGCAGCGCCTTGAAAAAAATATCGGTGTGTTCGAGGTGTTTCAATCCATCCGTAAAGCCAACAGCACCGGCCATGTGCAGATCGTGCATTTCGGTCATCTCCTCGCCTTTGGTGTGCCTGGTAATGGCCGCGAGTGCGTGCAATTGCACCAATCGGTTTTCGTTACCCTGAACCACATACTGCACATCGGCTTTTGTTTGTACTACCGGTTGTGTGTTGGGCAACAGCGCCAGATCAGTAAAGCCTGCCTGGGTAGCTGTTTTTGTTAACGAGGCGAGGTCTTCTTTGGCTTCCAAACCGGGGTCGCCCGAAAGGCACCCCAAATCAAACCAACCGGGCGATAAGTACATACCCTTGGCGGGGATAATGCGATCGGCCGAAAAATTCTTATCGCCAATGTCGGTGATCTTGCCGTTCTGCACCAACACGTTTTTTTCCTTCAGGTGATGGGGCGATCTTTTGTCGAGCAGCGTGGGTGACTGGATAAGAATCTTCATGCAACAAGGTGCCTCATTTTACAAATCGGATTAAAAGTACTTCCGCCAGCAGAAAGAACAAGGCCAGCAACAACGCTTCGCGCCAGAGCGGGCGGCCCAAATATCTTTCTTTTATTTCATTACCGAAAGCTGCCGTATCGGCCGTTTGCAGAAATGAAATTGTTTTGAAACTTCCATAGGTAGCCACAAACTCATCGGCTTCCCAACCGGCAAGTAACGATTCTTTTTTGTCTGGATTGAATGCCAATAAGCCCACTGTATCCGCACCATCCAGCGCATGATAAAAGCCGGCCGTAATTGCCAACGCGGGTAGCTCCATGATCACACGGCCATTTTCTTTGCGCTGTGCCGGCAGCCATTCTTGTGCCCCGATCAGGCGAACGGGTTGTTGATCCGTCTCCGCCTGTACCGGCAAGGCAATGAGTTGCTGTTGGGTGGAATAGTAGGGCGCGCCCTCGGTGCGCTTGCCGGCAGCAGCAAGTCTGTAAAAGGTGGGCACAAAAAGTGCATGTCGTGAAAAGTCGGAGGAACTTTCCTGCAATGAAGACGCAAGCAAAAATGAATTACCCACTTGCGTTAAAAACGGAGTTTGATCTTTAAATCGCAGCAGTGCTGCGGCATCGGCACCCCAGCGCAACACCGGTGTGGCCGAGGGCATTAAAAGCGCTGAGTTGTCGGCCTCAAAAACATACTCAAAAAACGGATTTCGCGGGTCGGGTTTCTCCAGTTCAACGGGCCCTGGGTCTTTTGCAGCGGTAAGCGACAAGCTGGGGAAAAGCGGGCGCCATGAAGGCAAGTCCCCCTCGCGGGTGGGGATAAGTAACAGACGGCCACCGGCACGTTGGTAGGCGGTAAGTGCGCCTAACAAATTAGCTTCAATGCGCGGCAGTTCGTGCAGCACCACCAGGTCGGCACGCGGCAATTCGCTATAGTCTACGTTGGACATTTGATACGATACCAGCGTAAACAGCCGCGTGTTGGCATACACGGCTTGCACACGATTAGACGCCTGAGGGCCTTTGATTTCCACTACACGCAACGGCTTACGCTCCGCCAGTGTAAAGAAAAACTCATTATCGAAACTAATCGGAAAATCATTAAAGCTGATGGTTGCACGATTCCGGCCGCTCCACCCGGTAGAAAGATCGAATGAAGTAGTAGCCGTTCCCTGCGGTTCTACCTGCACGGTTGCCGTGGCCTCCTGGCGTTGGTTAATGGCAAGTTTCACCACCAAACCTTCCACGGGCACATTACCTGTGTTGCGCAGCCGTACTTTCACCGTGTTGGCTTCGTTGGCGGCAGCCAACGGCCGGTCGAGGTATAACGTGTCTACCAGAATATTGGCGGTTTTTTGCAGCGGCAGTCGCACCAAATGCCAATGGCGCGCTGAATCCAAAAAAGAAGCATCTGCACCCCAGGTTGACTTTTGGAAATCGGAAATCCAAAAAACGTCTTCGGCCCCGGTGGTGTTGCGTATGCGCGAGGCTACCTCCGCCGCCGAGCGGAACACGGGGGAGAGCCGCATAGTGGCCAGCGCATCAGCCACCTCTATTTTACTCCGGAAGGAGTTTGAAAACGGTGCAAAATCGTTGGTGATCAGCCGAAAGCGGGTATCGGGCGGAAAAGTAGCCAGCAGTTGTTGGGCCATTTGGATGGCAGCATCCAGCGCGCGCGTTTTTTCGGCTACCGGGGCCGACATGCTCATGGAGTTATCCAGGTAAATGATTTTGTTCTTGGCCTGGCTTCCCTCAAAAGCCGCCGGCAAAAAAGGTTGGGCAAACGCCATCACCAAAAAAAACAGGAACAACAGCCGCGCAGCAAGCACCAGCCACTGCTTTAGTTTGCGTTTCTGAGTGGTTTCTTCCTTGAGTTGGCGCAGCAGCCGCGTGTTAGAAAAACACACGCGGGTGCTTCTGCGGAAATTGAACAAATGGATAATGATGGGAATTGCCAGGGCAAACAGAGCCCAGAGGAAGGACGGGGATGCAAAACTCATTAACACAAAAGTAACGATTTCAGGCGCTTGGCGAGAGTACCCAAGCTCGCAGCGGGTAGTCTTGCTGTCAGCCGTAGAAGTAGTCGGGCTTACTGGCATAACTACCCGCATTATCGCGAGCCAAAATTGGCAAACTCGCTACCACGATGATTACCTTTGAAATAAATCATTATGTCAGCTTTATGAAAAAACTAATTTTATTATTGCTCGTGCTCAGTTCGGTTTCGTTGTCAGCCCAACTACGCCAACGTAATCTTTTTGTGGAAGGTAGCGTGGGATTTAGCCAGATGACCCTTCCCAGCGGCTTAAAAAGCAGGGTATTCAATTTCAGTCCATCGTTCGGTTTGATGTTAACGGAAAAAACCGCGCTCATCGTAGGTATGAACGTGGTGGATATAAGAAGTGAAGGCTCCTTTTTCGGTAACACGCGCAACAACTCAACCAGTATTTTTTTCGGAGCTCGCCAGTTTTTTCCGATCTCCGATAAATTCTACTTCTACACGCAAGGTTTGGTGGGCTATGGCGACTTATTTGCCGACATGTACGGAACTTTAGGGCTAAACGGAACAAATCAAGGAGGCGGAGATCAGGTGAATATCCAGGTTTCTCCGGGCTTTGTCTTCTTTCCTAGTCCGCGTTGGGGATTGACGACACGGATCGGAACTCTGGGGTATCGGTTCAAACAGAGTAATTCACCTTCAAACTTTGAGTTTTCCCTGGGTTCGATCCGGCTCGGCCTACTATTCCGGTTTGCCAAATAAGCTCAACCCTGGTGCCTTCGGCCGCGGTACCCATAAAAGAGTAACACGGCGGCAGCCACCCACAGGCCCAAAAACTCGCGCGACTCTTCGATGAACGGATGTTCCATCTTTGCCACGTTATCGAATAGTTGCGCGTGGTTTTCCTGACCGAGCCACGCCTGCACCCCTGGCACAAACCACACGCTGTATGCCAGAAATACGGCCGCCAGCGCAAAACAGATTTTTGGAAAATACTTTTGAAAGAACGCCAACGCACAAATCGTGGCTACAGCAAGGTAGATGAACACCCAGTGCAGCGGGTCGGGATCGTTCAGTTGCACGATGGCAAAAAGAACAAAAAGCACAGCGAGGGCGAGATGGAGGTAGCGCATGCCTGCAAGATCGCAAGCCGCCACAAAACAAAAAAAGCCGATGCATGTGCACCGGCTTTTGTTTTTCTGGACTGAGCAGTGCTACTGCTTGCCGCCCAACATCACCAGATCGTTCACGTTGATTTCGGTGATGTACTTTTTTTCACCGGCGTTGGTTTCGTACATGCGGTGCACCAGCTTGCCTTCTATGGCAATCTCCTGCCCTTTTTTCAGGTACTTCTCCGCCACACCGGCAAGGCTGCCCCAGATCACCAGGTTGTGCCACTGCGTGTCCTCCACTTTCTCGCCTTTCGCGTTCTTGTACGAGTCGGTAGTAGCGATGGAAAAAGAAGCCTTCTTTTTGTCGCCAAACGTTTTCACTTCCGGGTCTTTGCCTAAGCGACCGATCAACTGCACACTGTTTCTAAGCGTTTTCATAATTGTACGTATTTAAGTTATTAATTGATTTTCGCGTTTCGTTTCTCGGTTACTGGCCGATCAACGACACAAAGGTGGCGGGGCGAAAAGGGCGGACTCGTATTTTAAACGATTACTTCCGGTTATTTTCGTTTGTAAACGTTTGTAAACGGATAAAATGCGTATATTAACCCAAAAATCAACCCTTACCGACCTCCAGCATGCTCTCTACGCAAGCCATTCATGAAGCGTTTGCAGACGAACCTGTTAAAAGGGCTTACGTTTTTGGCTCCTTCGCACGAGGCGAAGAACAGCCGGAAAGCGATGTCGATATCCTTATTGGGTTGTCTCAACCCATTGGCCTCTATCGATTAGTGGCAATCCAACTGAAACTTGAAAACGCCTTCCACCGAACGGTTGATTTAGTCACCACCACCGGCCTTCATTCGTCCATTCGCTACCAAGTGGAAAAAGAACGAAAGTTGATTTATGAAAGGTAGTCAAGGCGACTCATTTCGGTTGAGGCACATTATTGAAGCCATTGAAAGTATTGATCGCTTTCTTGTTGGAGTTTCGGCTACTGACTTTCGAAACAACTACATGTTACCACTCGCTGTTGTAAAACTATTCGAAAATATTGGCGAGGCTAGCAACCGTCTCACTCCAGACCTGCGGCACCGCTTTCCAGAGGTTGATTGGGTGCTCATCATCCGTTCTCGAAACATTCTCATGCACGAGTACTTCCAAATTGACATTGACATTGTTTGGGAAACAATCCAACATGATTTGCCCAAATTAAAGGCGCAAATTCAAAAAATATTTACCGAGCATGAGTGAAGACGTGGTGAAAGTATGCCTCGAATGCGGTGCCAAAATTACCGGCCGCATTGATAAAAAATTCTGCTCCGATCAGTGCCGCATCGCCTACAACAACAAACTCAATAGCGATGAAACCAAATACATGCGCAACGTAATGAACGCGCTGCGCAAAAACCGCAGGATACTGATTGAACTCAACACCACCGGCAAAACCCGGGTAAGTCGTGAGCGCCTGGCCGAACGTGGTTTTGATTTTGGATACTTCACCAGCACCTACACCACAAAAGAAGGCGCGGTGTACAAATACTGCTTTGAGCAGGGGTATCTGGAGGTGGACAGGAATTTTTATTTGTTGGTGGTAAAAAAAGAACTTTAACCATGCGCTGGAATCTTGCAAACAAAAAAGTACTTGTTACCGGCGGCACCAAAGGCATTGGCCGTGCCGTGGTAGGTGAATTTGTGCAACTGGGGGCCAGCGTTTGGTTTGTAGCCCGTAACGAAAAAGACGTGCAGGCATTGGTAACCGAATACCAAGAGCAGGGCAAGACTGTACTGGCCCTTGCCGGGGATGTGGCCGACCGGGCCTTTCGCGAGCAACTCATCGCAGCAATTACCGACACCTGGGGCAAGCTGGATGTGTTGGTAAACAACGTGGGCACCAATGTGCGCAAAAAATTTATAGAGTACACCGAAGCAGAATACCGGCAACTTTTCGAAACGAATCTTTTCTCGCTCACAGAAATGTGCCGGCTGGCGTTCCCGCTGCTGCAAAAAAGTAACCGCGCCAGCGTGGTAAATCTGGCGTCGGTGGCGGGGAGTGTAGATGTACAAAGTGGTCCGCTGTACGGCATGACCAAAGCAGCGATCATCCAGTTATCAAGACACCTCGCGGCAGAGTGGGCGCCGCAGGGCATCCGCGTAAACACGGTATCGCCCTGGTACATCGAAACGCCACTTACCGAACCTGTGCGCGCCAACGCGGAACGCATGCAACAGATCATCGCGCGCACACCCATGGCCCGCATCGGCCAACCAGAGGAAGTGGCGGCCGTTGTGGCCTTTCTGGCGATGGACGCCGCCAGCTACGTAACCGGGCAGAATATTTTGGTAGATGGCGGCTTTTCGGTGAAAGGACTATAGGTTGCATTCATGCGGAAGCGAAACCGTATCTTTCGTCTCAACTCATTCATCATGAAAAACATCGTATTTCTGCTTTTGTGTGTTGTGGTTCTTGCTCATGGCCAACCTTTGCCCGCCGGCAGGCCAGAAGACAACGGGTTATCGCCCGCACGGTTAAGCCGCATCGACCAAATGGTGCAAGAGCATGTAGACAAAAAATGGATACCGGGCGCGGTGGTGCTACTCATGCGCAACGGTAAAGTGGTACATCACAAAGCGTTTGGCTTCAAAGACCTCGAGGCGAAGGCGGCGCTCAAAACCAACGATATCTTCCGCATCGCCTCACAAACCAAAGCCATCACCAGCCTGGCCATTATGATGTTATGGGAGGAAGGAAAATTTTTATTGGATGAGCCCATCTCCAACTACGCACCTGAGTTCGGAAATCCCAAGGTGTTGAATCAATTTCAGTGGGCAGATACCACCTACACCACCATCCCCGCCAAGGGCGAAATTACTTTTCGCCATTTGCTTACGCACACGTCGGGTATTGATTACGCCAGCATTGGTAGCCAGGAGTTTACCGCCATTTATGCAAAAGCGGGTGTACCCAGCGGCATCGGTAACACCAACATGCTACTGGCCGACAAGATGAAAATTCTGGGCACGCTACCGCTCAAACATCACCCGGGCGAGCAGTACACGTATGGTTTAAATACTGATGTGCTCGGGTACCTTGTGGAAGTGCTCTCGGGCCAATCGCTCGACCAATTCTTTCAAGAGCGGATTTTCAAACCGCTGGGCATGACGGACACGTATTTCTACCTGCCCAAAGAAAAACATCACCGGCTGGTAGCGCTACACGAAACCACCGAGAAAGGTTTGCAACGGATGACCGGCTTTGCCTACGATCGGGCAGAGCCCGATTACCCAAACCGTGCAGGCAAATATTTTTCCGGGGGCGCGGGGCTATCCTCTACCGCCGAGGACTACGCCCGGTTTCTGCAATTGTTCCTCAACAACGGAATGTTCAACGGCCAGCGCATCATCAGCAGAAAAACCGTGGAGTTAATGCTCACCAATCAAATCCAACCGCCACTCGCCAACCAGTTTGGGCTTGGGTTCGGTTTAGAAACCGAAAAGAACGATCATGAATCGGTAGTCTCCAACGGCGCGTTTGCCTGGGCAGGCGCGTTTAATACACACTACTGGGCCGATCCAAAAGAGAAACTGGTGGGCATTATATTCACGAATATGTACAACTCGCCCTACTGGAATATTGGCGACCGCTACCGGGTACTGGTGTATCAGTCCATTAACGACTGAAATTTGTGTGCGCCTCGGTGCTCCAAAAAAGAAGTTCAACGGATTTTTTTCCGGCGCTGATGCAGACATTGGCAATTGATCCTACTTTTGCGGCATGACCACCAGCACCGTTTCGCTTACCGAGGCCAGATATTATCAATGGGCGCTGTACTTTGCCCTATTTACCATTGCCTACAACCTTACCGAGGGCATAGTGGCAACCGCTTTTGGTTATTCTGATGAAACCCTCGCGCTCTTTGGTTTTGGGGTTGATAGTTTTATCGAAATGATTTCGGGCGCCGGAATTTTTGTGATGGTGCTACGCATTCGGGCGAACACCGCGAGCGAGCGTTCGTCTTTTGAAAAAACTGCCCTGCACATCACGGGTTACTCGTTTTATGCCCTCGCTGGCGGTTTGGTGGTTAGCGCCTTGTACACCACCTACGCTGGCATTCGGCCTACCACCACATTTTGGGGCGTAGTGATCTCGTCCATTTCAATTCTGGTCATGTTGGGGCTGATCTACGGCAAAGTTTACGTGGGAAAAAAGTTAAACTCTGCAGCCATTCTGGCGGATGCCAACTGTACGAAAGTGTGCATTTATATGTCGGTTGTGCTGCTGGCATCCAGCGGCATTTATGAACTTACCGGTTTCGCTTACGCGGATGCGCTTGGCACGGCCGGGCTGGCTTGGTTTTCTTTCAAAGAAGGTAGGGAGTGTTTCGAAAAAGCGCGCCACAATACCCATTGTGGCTGCGGCCACGATTAATCCTTAAAGCGGAACTTCATCACCAAAATAGCCAGCGCCAGCAGTGTTGTTACTGAATTGGCGGCAATTACCGGCACATCTTTTTTTAGAATGCCATAGTAAAGCCAAAGCAGCGTGCCCAGGCAAAAAATCGAAAACATAAAAAGCGAAAGATCCCGGGCGGAGCGGCTGCGATAGGTCTTTACTACCTGCGGCAAAAACGCAATGGTGGTGAGGGTGCCGGCCACCAAGCCTAAAATTTGAACAAAATCCAAGGAATTTGCGGTTTTGGTTTAATAATTCAGTCAAAAATACAGCGAAAAGCAAGCAAAGTTTAAGCATCTACAAACTAACCAAGTACGTGATTGTTTAACTCTTAATTTTGCCGCCTTAAACAAAAAACCCACTCCGCGAAAACGCGGCAGTTTCCTTATCTAACCGCTCTGCCTCCCCGTGTATGATTGACCGTCTCATCTATTTCAGCGTAAAAAACAAGCTGTTTGTAGGCATTCTTGTGTTGGCCCTCATTGGCTGGGGCAGCTACTCCTTGCTGCAACTGCCGGTGGATGCCGTACCCGATGTTACCAGCAACCAGGTAGATGTAATCACCAACAGCCCCAGCCTGGCAGCACTGGAAATCGAGCGTTTCATTACCTCGCCGCTCGAAATGGCCATGAGCAACATTCCTGGTTTAGTGGAGGTGCGCTCGGTATCAAAGTTCGGCCTGTCGGTAGTGAAGTTGGTGTTTAATGACGATACGGACGTTTACTGGGCGCGGCAGCAGGTATTCGAGCGATTGGAAATGGTGAAGGCCGAAATCCCATCAGAACTTGGCGCTCCGTACATGGGCCCGGTTTCTACCGGTCTGGGCGAAGTGTTTCAATACGTTATCCGCCCAAAAGACCCGAACGACAAATCATTCTCGCTGATGGAAATCCGCACGCTGCAGGATTGGGTGATCCGCCGGCAACTGCTGGGCATACCGGGCATCGCAGAGGTCAGCGGCTTCGGTGGATACAAAAAAGAGTATCAGGCCATGATCAAGCCCGATCGGATGCGCGCGCTCGGCATTTCGCTGGATGAGCTGTACACCGCGCTGAACACCGGCAACAGCAACACCGGCGGTGCCTATATCGAAAAGGAAAATAAAGCATTTACCATTCGTGGCATTGGCTTGGCCAACTCGCTAGATGAAATTGGCAACACCGTAGTAAAAGTGAACAACCGCGTGCCGGTGTTGGTGAAAGACGTGGCCGATGTGGTGTTTGGAAACAGCATCCGCTACGGCGCCATTACCGTAAACGGGCAAGATGAAGCCGTGGGCGGCATCATCATGATGGTGAAGGGCGAAAACGGCAGCCGCGTAATCAAACGCATCAAAGACCGCATGAAAATAATTCAGGCAAAACTGCCCGAAGGATTGGTGATTGAGCCGTTCATCGATCGCGAAAAAATCGTTTCTAAAGCCATCAAAACCGTAACCACTAATTTGATTGAGGGGGCGCTGATTGTGATCTTGGTGATCTTGCTTTTCCTGGGCGATTGGCGCGCAAGTTTACTCGCTGCTTCGGTAATTCCGCTTTCCATGCTGTTTGCCTTCGGCCTCATGATTCAATTTGATGTCGTAGGCAACCTGATGAGCCTTGGGGCCATCGACTTTGGATTACTTGTAGACCCGGCCATCATTATTGTGGAATCGGTCGTGTTTTTCCTCGCGTTGGAAATGAGCAAAACCACGGGCGAGATGGATCAACTGCAAAAAGAACGCGTGGTAATTCAAGCCAGCCAGGCAGCAAAAAAATCAGTGGTGTTTGGCGGGCTGATTATTCTCATTGTGTATTTCCCCATCCTTACCCTTTCGGGGATTGAAGGCAAGATGTTTGGGCCCATGGCCAAGACCGTGAGCTTTGCCATTCTCGGTGCTTTGCTACTGGCCATCACGTATGTGCCGATGGTTAGCTCCCTGATTTTACAGCCGCCAAAATCGCCAGATCACCACGGCTTTTCTGAAAAGATTGTGCAGTGGTTGTTTAAATTATACGAGCCGCTCATCCGCTTTGGGCTTGAAAAACGGAGCGTCATCATCATGACTGCCGTGGGTATTCTGGTGGCGGGCGTGGTGGCCTTCAAAAACATTGGCGGGGAGTTTATTCCAAAACTGGCCGAGGGCGACTTGGTGATCGAAACCAATCTACCCGTGGGTACCTCCATGACGGAAACCATCAAGCTCAGCAAAAAAATCCAAACCATGCTGCTGAAAAACTACCCGGATGAAATTGAACGCGTGGTTTCAAAAATTGGTACCTCCGAAGTGCCCGTAGACCCCATGCCTATGGAGGCACAGGAAATTGTGGTGGTGCTTACCGACAAGAGCACGTGGAAAAAAGCGAAGGACCAGGAAGGGCTGGTAGAATTAATTGCCGAAGACTTAAAGGTATATCCCGGTATCGTTAACTCCATTCAGCAGCCCATCGAAAACCGGGTGAACGAGCTGATGAGTGGCGCACGCACCGATGTGGTGGTAAAACTCTTCGGTAATAATCTCGATACGATGGTCGTGAAGGGCAACCAGATCATCAAAATCATCAAGGGCGTGCAGGGCGCTGCTGATGTGCAGGAGAATAAAATCTTCGGTTTGCCGCAGATCAACATCAAATACAACCGCGATGCCATGGCTTTCTACGGGGTAACCGTTACGCAAATTAACCGCGCCATTCAAACCGCTTTCGCGGGATCGGTAGCGGGTATTGTGTACGAGAATGATAAACGGTTTGATCTTACCCTGCGCCTCGGTGGCGATGATCGTACCAAGGCAGAAAACATCCGCAACCTGATCATTAACGACAAAGACCACAACCCCATTCCGTTGCAACAACTTGCCACCATTACCGAAGAAATTGGCCCATCGGAAATCGGGCACGAAAATTTACAGCGCAGAATGAATATTGGCTTCAACGTACGCGGCCGCGACCTGGAGTCGGTGGTGAATGATGCGATGGCCGAAATCAACCAAAAAATTATTTTACCCAGTGGCTACACCGTGGAGTTTGGCGGTGAGTTCGAAAACTTCCGCAGAGCAAAAGAACGATTGGCCATTGTCGTACCCATCTCGTTACTCATTATTTTTGGATTGCTGTTTGCCACTTTTGGTAACTCGCGGGACAGCTTTTTGATCTACACCGTGGTGCCGCTTTCCGCCGTGGGTGGAGTATTTTCATTACTCCTACGTGGCATGAATTTTAGTATTTCGGCTGGCGTTGGCTTCATTGCTCTTTTTGGGATTGCCGTGCTTAACGGCATCTTGATCATCAGCCATTTTAATACGTTAGAAAGCGCCGGTGTTACCGACATTCGCGAGCGCGTAATTAAAGGCTTGCGCGAACGATTCCGGCCCGTACTGATGACTTCTGCCGTGGCTGCCTTGGGCTTTTTGCCTATGGCACTTTCCACCTCCGCAGGCGCGGAAGTACAAAAGCCGTTAGCAACCGTAGTGATTGGTGGATTGTTTACTTCTACCATCCTCACTTTGCTGGTTTTGCCCGTACTTTACACGTTCTTCAAAAAAGCACCCTCTATGAACGTAAAACCTGCGGCTTTCATCTGGATTGGATTGGCGTGCAGTCTCCTGGCGAATAACGCCCTTGCCCAGCCGATTCGCCCCATCACGTCCGACTCCGCCGTGGCCACCGCCCTGAAGCGAAACCCGGAGATGAACCTTTCGCAACAACGCATTGATCAGCAACGTGCACTACGCCCCACCACGTTTAGCATCATGCAGCCCGACCTCATTTTCGAAGCCCCCACGGGCGAAGATTTGCGCCCCGGCGTTCTTCAGATCATCGATTTTCCAACGGTCTATACCACCCAGCGGCAAGCGCAGAACAAGCGCATTGAAATTGCAGAAACGGAAAAACGAATCACCACCAACAACCTGATCTACAGGGTTCGTTCCGGCTACAACCAACTTCAATTCTTGCTGGCCAAAAATCGATTGCTTGAAAGTCAGGATTCCGTTTACGATGATCTCATCAAAGTAAACGACATCCGCTACCGCGTGGGGCAGATTTCAAATCTCGAACGTATCAATGGCGAATCGCAATACAAACGGATTTTATTCAACTTAAAACAAACACGGGCAGAGTTGCGCAATGCCAAGTACCAGTTTAATTTATTAATCGGCTATCCCAACGACACCTCGCACATCCCGGCCGAACGCCTGTTGAAAATCGGGTACACCATTGAAGAAACGGCGGTAGATACCACGTACCTCATCCGCAACCCGCTGCTCACGTTTACCCGCCAAAACGAACTGCTAAGCAAAAAAGTGTTGCAGGTGGAACGCAGCAAGCGCATTCCGGGGATCATTGGCGGATTTCTTAATCAAGGCACACCGGAGACACCATGGGCCGCTCGCGTACGTGTTGGTATTACGTTACCCATTTGGCAGTGGACATACCAAGGCAACATTAACGCCGCCAAAAAGGGAATTGAAATTGCGCAGACGCAACGCCAGCTAAATGCCTATCAACTCAACACCGAATACGCCAAAGCCTTGGCCGATTACCGCCAGTTTCGCGCCAACCTGGACTATTTTGAATCGGTGGGGATTCGCGAGGCCGAAGAGATTCTGCGCAACGCCAAGGAGAGCTTTCGGCTGGGCAGCATTAATTACTATGCATTTCTCCAAAACCTGGAGCTCTCCTTCACCATTCGACAGAACTATCTCGAAACCCTGAAGAATTACAACCAGTCGGTATTAAACCTGCTGTACATCAAAGGCGAACTACTCACCAACTAGAATTACTGACATGATGCGTACGATATCTTTCTCCCACGTGCTTGCGGCTACGCTGCTGCTGGCCGCCTGTTCATCGAAGTCGACCGAACCTGCCGCAAACGATACTTCGGCAGCTAATTCTGTTTCCATTAGCGATAGTTCGTTGCGCCTCATGGACGTGGCAATGGCTGCGCCGGAACAAAAAGTAATCCGCGCAAATGTGTATCTCAACGGCAAAGTGGTAACCATGCCAAATTACCGCGCATCCGTGAGCAGCGACATTTCTGGAAAAGTGGAAAAAATCTTTGTGCGCGAAGGCAGCTTCGTAAAAAAGGGCCAGACGTTAATGACGCTGCGCAGCATGGCGTTAATTGAATTGCAAAACGAGTACCTGGAAGCCAAGAGCGAGCGCGACTTCCTTGAAATTGAATTTAAACGCCAGGAAGAGTTGATTAAAAATAACATTGGCGCTTTAGCGGAATTTCAAACTACCAACGCGCGGTTTAAAGCAGCTGAAAGCAAAGAAAACGCACTGAAAGCGAAGTTGCGCTTAATCGGTATTGATGCCGACCAACTGGCGGCCGGCAGCAATTCCATTCAATCGGTGGTTACCATTGTAGCCCCAATTGATGGTTATGTTTTTGATCTGCCGGTGGAGATCGGCATGCTGGCTACCACGGATATTACGCTTACCGAGTTGGTAAACAACGACCAACTGATGGCAGAAGTATATGTGTATGATGTGGATTTAGATGACATCAGCGAGGGCCAGCAGGTAGAGATTGATTTTATCAACCACTCCTACCCTTCCGTGATGGGTACGGTTCAGCATATTTCCCGCGCGTTTGATCCCGAGTCAAAATCGGTTACTGCACACATTGCCTTTCGCTCGCCGCCCAGCAGCCTGGTGCTGCCGGACATGAGCGTGCGCTGCGTGCTGGCGAAAAAAGAAAGTAATACACCTAAACTTACCGTACCGAAATCGGCCATCCTGCAAGAGGAGGATCATCACTTTGTTTACCTTACCTTCCCTTCAGGCAAAAAGAACAATGAGTTTGTATTCGAGAAATACCGCATTGCACTTGGCAACGAAAGCGATAAAGAAGTGCAAATCGATTTTGCCAACCAACCTGCAAACGAGTTCCTCATTGTAGTAAACAATGTGGCTATTGTGGAGAACGAACGGAAAAAGCGCAGTGGTATGGTGATGGAATAAGCCGCAGGCTAAATATCTGCTGCTTTCAGCCGCCAGTACGCGATTCCGTTAAAAATGATTGTCCATACGAGAGCAATTGCCACAGAACTGATTTTTACGTAGTCCTGAATTTCCTGAAACGCGTAGCGCGCAAATGGCATGGCTACCAGGTTGGAAATACTTTCCATGGGGAAAATCATTTTTGCATCTTCAATCGCCACCGGCAAATTCACTTTAATGATCGCTTCAATCATGTGCGACAGCATGAGTAAAATAATGGTTAGTCCCGAGCGCTGCACCAGCACACCCAACATGAGTGCGTACGACAAAAACGCGAAAATCTCCAGGAAATAAGCGGGGAAAAATTCCAGATCGGCCAGCACATCTTCTACCCGTAATACCGGACTGTAAATAAATCCGGTAGCCATGGCAATGATAAACACCATCGCCACACTCATCAGGCTAAGAAGCAAATTGGTAAGCATTTTAGACTGTAAAAACTCCCACCGGCTTAAGCCATCGATAATGTTCTGCCTTACCGTGCGGTACGTGTATTCGTTGGTGATGGAGATGACCACCATAATTGCCAGCACCAACTTGAAAAAGCCACTAATGAACACCAGATTTTGCCACACATCCGGAAAATGATACAGCGGAATCCGGTTGATGTTAATGGACGTGCCAAACTCCGCACCTTTCGATGCCAGCCATTTTAGAAACTCCATGCCACTGGCCGTAACAAATGCCAGTGTAAGAAAATACAAACCGCATACCACCCAGAACGTGCGGTAGCCGGTTAACTTTTTTAGATCAACGCGCAGCAGGTGTAGCATCGGTATCGGATAAGATTTCCAGGAATTGACTTTCTAAACTTTTTTTGCGGGTAGCCAAATGGTTGGCCACGATTCCCTTATCGAACAAATAGCGGTTGAGTTCAAGGCTGTGAAAGCCATCTTTCATTTGTACCACAAAAAATGATTTTTCTTTTTTCACGCTTGCTGTTCCGGCAAACTCTTGCAGGCGCACGAGCAAATCATCATGAAACGCGGCTACCTCAACCAACTCTTCGCCTTTGCCTACTTCATCTACCGGGCCGTAATGCATCAGTTTACCGCGTTTCAACACCGCAAAATGGCTACACACCTTCTGCACCTCGTCCAGCAAGTGGCTGGCGAGTATTATGGTTTTACCATCGGCTGCAATACGTTTGATCAGCTCGCGGATTTCGGCAATTCCCATCGGATCCAAACCGTTTGTGGGCTCGTCCAAAATCAAAATCATGGGGTCGTTCAACAGCGCAGAAGCAATTGCCAGGCGCTGCTTCATGCCCAGCGAGTAGTTCTTGTATTTGTCGTCTTTGCGGGCAGAGAGTTCCACGATCTCCAGTACTTTTCGAATAGACGCCGCAGAAGCACCCTTGATCAGCGCGTTGAGTTCCAGGTTTTTTTGCCCGCTGAGGTACGGATAAAATATCGGGTGCTCCAGCACCGCACCAATACGCCTGCGGGTAAGATGCGAGGGCGCCTCCCCAAACCAGGAAAAGCTGCCTGCCGAGGGATTAACCACACCCATGAGCATACCCAATGTGGTGGTTTTGCCGCTACCGTTAGGCCCTAACATTCCAAACACCTGGCCGCGGTGTACCTCGAGATTCAATTGGTTAACGGCGCAGAGCTTACCAAAATTCTTTGTTAGCCCCTGAATAGAAAGTACAGTTTCCAAAGGTATTGGGATGTAGTTAGTCGATGACGTGATCTTTTTTCTTCTTTGGCTTATCGCTCAGGAACTCGGTGATTTTCTGCCCCACTTCAGTGCTTCCATCCAGTGTTTGAAATAATGCACCGGCCTTGTCGATCGCCACGCGGCCCAACACATCGAGCACCATTAGACTGGTGGAATCGCTTACCAACAAAATGGTACCCTTTACCCGGCCGCCCTGTTCTTTAATGTAAACATCAAACTTACGGCCATCCATGCGCGAGGTAAGCATCTCTTCGTACTGTTCCTGCTTGTAGGCGTTTACCAGCACGGTGTAGTCTTTCTTCGTAAAACCGGTTTTGTCTTTTTTAATCATCAGGAATTTCAACTTCTCTACGTCCTTAATGAGCTCATCAAAGGCCGGATCTTCCGTTTGATTGAGCATGCGTAACGTATTCTTATAGAAGTAAAGCGTGAGTGCATCTTGGTAACGCTCATTCAGTTGTTCGGTAGCTTTGGCTTGTGCATGCACTTCCGCGCCAAACAGGTAAGTACCTAAAAAAATTCCTACTGCTATTAATCTCATTTCATGGGTGGTTAACGAGAGAAAAACTGCCGGGTTGTGCCCGGCAGTTGTTTTATGAATTTATTCCTGCTCGTTGGATTTACCTTTTTCTGTCTTTTTATCCATTTTCTGGAGTTCATCAAGCCCACTGATGTCCATCTTCGAGCCGATCTTGCTTATTTGTTTCAGATCAATTTCGCCAAACAAACTCAGGATCATGAATTCGCTGTTGCCGCCCATCACCATAATCAGTTCATTAATTTTGCCGGGGCTTGTTTCGCGAATAAAAAACTTCATGTCTTTGTCCTTGTCGCGTACGTACATCAGTTCTTCATACTCCTTGGCCGGCACTATGGCCAACGCCTCTTTGTACAACTCGCGCGCATTGCGCGTTTCCTCTTTGGCCAACACGCGGAGGCCCTTCAGCTTGCTAATGGCATTCAATACTTCCTGGTCTCCCTTGTTCTCCACCTCCATATCTGTAAAGAGGTTAAACATTTTACTACTGATGGTAGCCTGTGTAAAGGTTTCATCCGCCTGGTACTTGTTAAAAAATTTATTGATGGCATCACTTTGCGCCCAAGCGAGCGACGCAGTCATCATCAAACCAATCATTACCACAATCTTTTTCATAACTTTTAAATGTTTTCAGTTTCTTTTTCTACTTCCGGTTTGCCCTGAATTTTATTTTCGGCCTCATTAAACACTTTCATGCGGCCGGCTTCGCGTTGGGCTTTGCCAAAGCTTTTCGAAATCATCATCAGCGCCTTCTTCGTTTCCTCGAAGGCCATCTTCGGATCGGAGTACGTGTCTTCCAGTTGCACGGGCCTTCTACGCGCTATCTCCTCGCGCACAAAATACGTGGCAGCTACTACCACCACTAACCCGGCTGCCAGGCGGGCCAGTGTGGGCCAACTGATCACTTTTCCTACGAGACGCGTACGCAGCTGTTTTGTTACGCGTTCATCAAATCGTGGATCCGCTATTTTTTCATTGCGCTGTGCCTCCAGATAACGAAACAATACCGCAGCCTCCTCTTGAGAGGCGGGCACCGTTGCCTGCTGGAAATAGGCCCGTAGTTGCTGTTCTTCTTCCAGCGTGGTATCGCAATTCCAGTAGCGTTCCAGCAACTCAGCTACTTGTTTTGAGTCCATACGAATTTAGTTTGAGTAAACCTTCGCGCACGGCATTGCGTGCGCGGAACAAATACACTTTTACCTGGCTCATGTCCAGTTCCAAAATCTCACAAATCTCCTGATAGCTGTACCCCTCAACATCGCGCAGGTGCATGACCTCGCGTTGTTTTCCGGGCAGGGCCGTCATGAGTTGGTGCACACGTTTTACACTTTCATTCATTTCGGTAACATCATAAGGCGTTTGGTCTTCAGCTTGCACTTCCAGCGTGGGCAGAAGTCCGTCGGTTTGTTTTCGCTCGCGGCTGCGCAACCGGTCGAGCGAAACGTTTTTCGTAATGCGCATGCACCATGCCTCCATATTCTGGATGGTGTGCCATTGCTCGCGGCCGTTCCACACTTTAACAAATACTTCTTGCACAACGTCTTTGGCCTCTTCGCTGCTTCCCAACAAACGGAAGGCAAACCGATACAGCTTGTTCTTGCTTACCAGTACGCGGCTTTCAAACGTTTCGAAGTGCATATAATTCATGAACAAGACGGGGCTTGATGCCTGATGTTACAAGAAAGGTACAGTTTTTTCGCGCCACCCGCCTTGACTAAAATGCCTGAATAAACACCCAATAGCTGGAATTATTCGCTTTATTTGCCTACCGCACGCTATGGCATCTGAAACTCCGGGTAAAAAAGTAGTGGTTTACGGAGCGTTTCAATCGGTGATTGAAGCTAACCTGGCCAAAACCAAACTGGATGCCTATGGGATTCCTTGTTTCCTTACCGACGAGCACCTCGCCTCGCTGTACCCGCTCACTTATTTTTCTGCCGGGCAGGTTCGGCTACATGTGTTTGAAGATGATTTGCCGCGGGTGCAGGAAATCTTACAAGAGGGTACCGCCTGACGCTTACATTTTCAGGATCGTAAACTCCACCCGCCTGTTGTTGGCGCGGCCAACTTCGGTATCGTTGGTATCAACCGGTTTTGCTTCGCCATAGCCTTTTGCGGTAAGCCGATACTCCTCAATGCCCTGGCTAACCAAATAGTTCACTACCGATTGCGAGCGGCCTTGCGACAGGTTCCGGTTGTACTCATCCGCGCCCTTGCTGTCTGTATGGCCTGCGATTTCAATTTCTACTGATGCATTTTGACGAAGAAAATCTACCACCTTGTTGAGTTCCGCATAGGACTCCGATTTTAGTGTTGTACGATCGAAATCAAAAAAGATATTCTTCAAACGCACGGTAACCCCTACTTCCAACGGCTGAAGAAACAAGTCTTTTGTTACGGGCGTCACCTCTTCGCTGCTTACCTGCACACTGTCTATTGCATTTAAAAATCCTTCCGCGGAAGCGGTAAAATTGTACCACCCCAGCTTACCAATTTCTTGTTGGAATGTTCCGTTGGCCGCGGATTCCAGGCGGTAGTTCAGCGTCTTATCTTGTTGGTTGGTGATTTCCAGACGTGCAGCAAGCGGGCTACCTGTTTTGCGATTAAAGGTGGCTCCGGCAAGCACCAGCTTTTTTGAAATGGGCGTAAGCGCAATCTGATGGGTGATGGTAGTATCGCCCCCCAACTTTGGAAGCGTGAACGTGAACTCGCGCGGTAAGAAGCCATCCGCGGAAGCGGACAATACATACTGATCAGTTTCCGGAATGCGGGTTTCAAACTTGCCCGTGGGCGGAGTTTTAATCGCGAACGGTTTTACATCACGAACAGTAAGGTTAACATTAGAAACAATCGGCTGGCTGGTTTTTTCATTTACTACCAGCCCCTGTATCATCACTTTTACATTCCGCGGCACCATCATGTACAAATCGAGATTTCCACCATCTACGCGGCTGTTGGCGCGCGAGGTAAACACGTTTCCGTTTACGTCTACCGTAAAATAAGCATCTCCTGCCGCCGTATTGATGGGGCGCCCGATATTCACCGGTTCGCTAAATTTCGTCCAGCTCTCATCCTGGCGTTCTACTTTGTAGATATCTGAGCTGCCCTGGCGCCCGGGCACGTTACGATCGCTGGCAAAATAAATCGTCTTGTTATCCGGGCCGATGAACACCCCAAAATCGTCTGCGGTGCTGCTAAAACTTAGTTTCTCCGGCCGACTCCATGTGTCGCCTTGCGCATGGCTGATGTACAAATCGCTCTTGATGCTTTTGTCTATCTCAGAAAAGTATAAGATCATGTGGCGGGCATCGGCCGAGAGCGCGGCGCCAAAAAAACGACCACGGCACATTTTATCAAAATCCTGCACGCTCAACTCTTTCCAACTGCCGCCAGGCATAACCAGCGAGAAAGATTTTGAATCGTTCTTGCCGCGCCCACCCCGGATAAAAATGCCCCCATCGGGCAGCACGGTAAACACCTGGTTTTGTTGATGCTGGTTTAGCGGTGGCCCAAGCCGTGTGGCTTGGCTCCAATTGCCTTTATCGTCTTTGTGGGTTACCCAGATATCCTGACTGTTGTCTTTGCCGTACGTATTCTCCGGATGGTTCGATACAAAGAAATATAAATCTTTACCATCGGGCGAGATTACCGGTGCCGCCTCGTGATAAAATGAGTTAACCTGTTTGCCCAGTTTGATCAACTCATAGCGGGGCGCAAACTGCGCGGAAAGTGTAAGAGAAAAGCCAACTACCAACAGACTGACGAGACATTGCTTCATGGATTAGGCTGTTCGTAACGTAAAAAAGCCACGGTCGCTGGTCAGGATGGCCGCCACGATGATTAGTAACGCCACTGCATTGTACCAGAACAATTTTTTTCCTTTGGCTTGGGGATCAGTAATTTTCTTGGTGCTGATACGACCAACAGTAATTAATACGATGGCAATCACCATCATGAATACGTGTTCTACCGTCCAGTAGCGCACCGATGGATTTTTCATCGTATCCGATGAAAATTGCACAAGGCCGCTGGTAAAATACAATCCCACGCCAAGCAGCAGTTGTATGTGCGATAGGATGAGTAGCCACACGCCCGCCTTTTCGTCTGCGGCCGAGAATGCCGCGTTGCTGCGCCACGCGGCAAACGATTTGATGATGACCCAAATCAGAAAAATCAGAATAAAATACCGCACAAGGGAGTGGGTGAGTAATAGCATCGGATACATAATCAGAAAATTTGCCAGCGAAATTACAACACTTCCGGAGATTGAAGCCATCTCCATACTAAATTTAACCGTTTAGCCGCCCGGAATGGAGGTTACATAAATAATCCAAAACCGGAAGCTTGTCTTGGCCTAATATTGAACAAAAATCGATTGAAAAAATGAAATCACGTTTACTCATCAGCCTGCTGTTGGCCGCTGTATTGGCGGTGGCGCAGGAAAAATCCGGCTACCAGCGGCCGCCGGAAGTACTGGCGCAAATTGTAGACGCCCCACTTACGCCACTGGTTACGCTCTCGCCCGATAAGAACTGGATGGTATTGTTGGATCGGTCTGATTACCCCACCATTGAAGAATTGTCGCGGCCAGAGCTGCGTCTGGCGGGTTTGCGCATTAACCCGGAAAATTTCGGCCCAAGTCGGGCGAATTACTTTACGGGCATTAAGCTCAAAAACCTGAAAGACCAAAAAGAGTATCCCATTGCCGGGCTGCCGGCCCAACTGCAATTGAGTAATATCTCGTTTTCGCCCGACAGTAAAAAGATCCTCGCCCTCCAAACGTACCCCAACCGCATTGAGGCGTGGTGGATTGATCTGGCCACGTTTACCGCGCGGCTTTTAACGCCCAAAAAAATAAATGCCACATTAGGTAATCCGGTGGTGTGGTTTTCAGACGGTGGTACCGTGCTGCTGCTTTCCGCCGCCAACGAAGGCAAATCTGCGCCGGTAAAAAACCGCACGCCCGAGGGACCGGTAATCGAAGAAAATCTGGGCAAAAAGGCGCCCGCCCGCACATACCAAGACTTGTTGAAAAATAGTTATGACGAAGCGCTGTTCGAGTTTTATACCTCCAGCCAACTGATCAGCATATCATTGGCGGGCGAAGTAAAGCCGCTAGGGGTGCCCGCAATTTACAGCAGCGTAAGCCCTTCGCCGGATGCCAAACACATTTTAATTCGCACCATTCAAAAACCGTATTCTTACCTGGTGCCGGTAAACGCATTTCCCACACAAGTGGCGGTGTGGGATCGCACCAGCGGTACCGTAAAGAAGCTGGCAGATATTCCGCTGGCCGACAATGTGCCGCTGGGATTTGACGCCGTGATGAAGGGGCCCCGCAATCACTCATGGCGTGCCGATGCGCCCGCTACGTTGGTGTGGGCCGAAGCGCAAGACGAAGGCGACCCCAAGAAAAAGGCGGACGTGCGCGACCGCGTGTATACATGGAGCGCACCCTTTGCCGGAAACCCTGCAGTGCTCACCGACCTGAAAAATCGTTTTGCCGGAATTCTTTGGGGTAACGAAACCTTTGCATGGCTTACCGAGGTTTGGCGTGCAGATCGTAAAGAGCGCCTCCACCAGTTTGCACCGGCAGGGCCGTTTAAATCAAAAATTATTTTTGATCGCTCTACCGAAGATGTGTACAGCGACCCCGGCAACCCCATCATGACCACCAACGAGTGGGGGCGGCAGGTGATTTGGATTCAAAAAGACAACTCCATTTTTCTTACCGGCGCAGGTGCTTCACCCGAAGGAGATCTTCCCTTTTTAGATCGGCTGGATTTAGCATCTCAAAAAATTACCCGCCTCTGGCGCTGCGAGGCACCGTACTACGAAAGCGTGGTAGGTGTGTTGGATAGTAAACGTTTCATTACTTCCCGCGAATCGCAAAACGAAAATCCAAATTATTTTCTTCGCACCGTGGGTGCCAAAAGCCTGCAAGCCCTAACGAGCTTTCCAAATCCCTACCCGCAGCTGAAAGACTTAAAAAAGGAAGTTTTAAAATACAAACGCGAAGACGGAGTTGATCTCACCGCAGACCTGTACCTGCCACCTGGGTACAAAAAAGAAGATGGGCCTCTGCCCACGTTCCTGTGGGCGTACCCGGTAGAGTTTAAATCGAAGGCCAATGCCGGGCAGGTGCGCGGCTCGCCCTACACGTTTACGCGCATCAATTGGGGCAGCCCGGTGTACTGGGCCATGCGTGGTTACGCCATTCTCAACAATGCCACGATCCCGATCGTGGGCGAAGGCGATGCCGAACCCAATGACAAGTATATTCAACAACTCGTAGGAAGCGCGAAGGCGGCAATCGATAAAGGCGTGGCAATGGGCGTAGTAGACAGAAACCGGGTGGGCGTGGGCGGCCATAGCTATGGTGCTTTTATGACTGCCAACCTACTGGCACATTCTGATTTATTCAAGGCTGGCATCGCGCGCAGCGGGGCGTATAATCGCACACTCACTCCATTTGGTTTCCAGAATGAAGAACGTAGCTATTGGGAGGCGCCGGAAGTATATTACAACATGTCGCCCTTCTCGTTTGCCAACAAAATCAAAGAACCCTTGCTGTTGGTACATGGCGAAGCCGACAATAATCCGGGCACCTTCCCCATTCAATCTGAGCGCTTCTATAACGCGATTAAAGGCCATGGAGGTACAAGCCGGTTTGTATTGCTGCCCCACGAAAGTCATGGATACGCCGCGCGCGAATCCATCATGCACATGCTGTACGAAATGGATACGTGGTTGGAGACCTACGTTAAAAAGGTGAACAATCCCCCAAGTACGCAAGTCAACCTAAAAAACTGATTGCCCCTGACGGAAGAAGTGGTTGCGATACTGCTGCCACTTCTTAATTTTGATCATGCTTCGAATTATTCTTGTTGTACTTCTGGTTGCCGGGCTTGCGTTGGCAGGCCAGGCGCAACCCGACACGGTGAAAGTGGGCGCATATATCATTAGTGTACACGATATCAACTTTCGCGAAAAAGAATTCACGGCCCGGTTCTGGCTCTGGTTTGTGTATGACAATCCCGACTTTGACTTCGCCAAACAGTTGGATATTCCAAATGCCAAAGGAATTGATCCACCGGAGATAATTGTGGATAGCCTGAACGGCAAAGCATGGGCCATCATGAAGATGAAGTGTGTAATGAAAGAAAACTGGAATGTGGCCGATTTTCCATTCGATCAGCAACACCTAACGATACAAATTGAAAACACGTTATTCGATAACAGTAGTTTGATTTTTTTACCCGACACAGCCGGAAGCCGATACGATGAACAAGACGCCATAGACGGTTGGAAGATCAAAAACTTCCACGTACACCAAAAAACCAACGACTACCACACCGGCTTTGGTGATCCCCGGCCGGAGCGAGCGCTTCAAAATTTTTCGGCCTTCGTTATTGAAATGGACATTGAGCGTGATGCGTTTGGACTGTTTATGAAAATCTTCATCGGCATGTACATCGCTTTTGCCATTGCGGCCATCAGCTTCACGCCGCACCCATCGGAATTGGAACCTCGTTTTGGGTTGCCCGTGGGTGGTTTATTTGCTGCGGTGGGTAACAAGTACATCATCGATTCGCTGTTGCCCGAGTCGTCTTCCTTTACGCTGGTCGATACGTTGCACACCCTCACCTTCTTAGCCATCTTTTCTACGCTGGTGGTCTCATCCATTACCCTGCGCCTGCATGACCTGAAAAAGAATGATGTGGCGGTGCGTGTTAATCGCATCGGCAGCCGCTTGGTGATCGGCTTATACCTTATCGCCAATCTCGTATTTGTTTTTCTTGCTTGGCGCTGATTACACCCGGTTTTTCGTGTCGATGATGATCGTAACCGGGCCATCGTTCAGCAGTTGCACCTGCATATCGGCACCAAACTCTCCGGTTTCTACCGGTTGCCCCAGTTGCAGTTCCACCGCATGCACAAATTGCTGGTAGCGCGGAATCGCCACATCTGGTCGGGCGGCTTTGGTGTACGATGGCCGGTTGCCTTTCTTTGTAGAGGCATGTAACGTAAACTGGCTTACCACTAAAATGCTGCCGCCATCGTCCTTTACACTCACGTTCATTACGCCATGCTCATCGTTAAAGATCCGCAGGTTTACGATTTTTGCTGCCAGCCATTCGATGTCTTCCGGGCCATCGGCCTCTTCAATCCCCACAAGAACCAACAGTCCTTTTTGAATGCGTGCTTTTACACGACCGCCAATGGTTACCGAGGCTTCTCGGGTTCGTTGTACTACGGCAATCATATTAATCTTCGGGCGGAAGGTAATCCAGTGGCAACATGTCTCCAATTTTTTCTGACCAGGCCCAATATTTTTCCAAAAAAATTCCTTTTGGCGGATCAAAAAAACCATTTGCGTAAAGCCGAACGGGCTCTGTGAAGTGGATCACCGAGTTCTGGCGTGTATCAACTTCGTCCATGGGCACGGGGTAGTTGCTTTCCTTGTTTTCGCGCCGGTAACATACCTGCAATTTGCCTATGTAATTTACCAGCGAGTCTGTTCGTCCTTGAAATAACTCCCGGCCCGTAAGCAGCGTATTCTCCAGCACATCCACTTTCCTGGGCTTACGGTTTTCGGCCATATAAAAAGCAATGCTGTCTTCAATCTTTCGCGTTGAACCCGTTAGTAACTCCGCTTGCATTCGTTTGTTCAGGCGCGCCAGGCTCACGTCTATCAATGCCTGTTCCATGCGTAGCGGGTTGGGAATTTCCCGAACAATGCGTACTTCAAATCCGTGGGTCTTCAAACCGTTCGACTGAATAAGACGTACAAACTGGAGCATTGAGCCCTCATAGGCACGCTTGCGCGCCCGCACCCACCGCAGGGAATCCGATTTTCGTTCCGGCCGCATTTCTTTGTATTGCGGAATGCCATAGATCAAAGTATTGCCCGTGGTATAATTTACCTCAAACTGAATGAGGTAGTATTGCAACGTGTAACCAAGGGCCCGATTTTCTATTTGTAACGGCTGAAGCGCGTGGGCCACGAGCGAATTTGTCTGGCTATCGCGAAACAGATGTATGTCGTGTGCATTCAGGATTTTGCATTGCCGGGAGCTGGCAGTTTCTCCCAGGAAAAGGCGTTTGAACTCGCGATAGTTACGGGCCCAACCGGTAGTATCGGGTTTTACCACAATTTCATTCAGTTTCTTAGGTAAAATTTGGATGGCCACGTTTACCACCTGCTCGCGTTGCAGCGTAAAATCAAGGGTTTGCTGAAAGGTGGCGTAGCCAATGTAGGTAACAGTAAGATCGTATTTACCAGGTGCAAAGCGGCCAAAAGTAAAGTTCCCCTCTGCGTCGGTGCTGGCGCCAATCGAGGTGTTTGCAAAAAACACGTTCACATAAGGAATGGGCTCATTTGTTTCCGCATCTACTACGCGGCCGGAAACCCGGGTGTTCTGTGCGCTGCTCGCAACAGCAACAAAACATCCGATCAAAAAGAGGAAGCTAGAACGCCTGTAAATCTTTGGATTCGTGAACATGGTTACCTGGGGTGTTTTTTTTCGCCCATTGCTGCATGGCTCGCGCCACTTTTATGGATTCAATGCCGCGGTAAGCCGTTGGAATCAAAAAGCCGAACCAGCGATTAAATTGCTTGGCTGCATCTTCGCCCGAGCGACTTTCCTTCCGTGGCCCCATGAGCAGGGAGGGTCTGAAAATATGAACGGTTTTGAATCCGATTTGTTGAAGTTTCTGTTCAACTACACCCTTTACCCGGTTATAGAAAACCATCGCGTTCGGGTCTGCCCCAAGAGCAGTTACAATCAAGTATTGACTTGCCCCTTGCCGATGGGCCCATTCGGCTACCGCCAGCGGATACTCCTCATCTACTTTTCGAAATGCCGCTTTGCTGCCGGCGGTTTTAATGGTGGTACCCAAACAACAAAACACATCCGACACGGGTGGAATGGCCAGCGCCGCCAAATCCGAAAAATCGGTTTGGAATTGCGCTAGTTTGGGATGCGCCGGCAGCGCTTTACGTGCCAATACCACAACCCGATCGTAATCCGAATCGGCCAGTAACAACTCCACCAATTGACTGCCAATCAGGCCGGTGGCACCAACAACTAATGCGGTCTTATTCATAGCGATTTAATGATGGCGGTGAGCTCGTGCTGCAACGAGTGATATTTATCGCGCGCATACCAGGCGTGTACCTGTTCAACCCACACCTCGTGGGGTAAGCCCGCTTGTTTTCCGTTGTAAACAATCTGTTGCGCAGCGGCTGGCCGCGGCCCCCAGAGCGCAAGATCTGTAAATGTAGCATCCATAAAAATCAACCTGGGAATCGAGCGCGTGCCGTGAAAGAGATAGCGATCCATCACCAGCGGATTTTCGTCACGTAAAATCAATCGCAGGTCTATCTTTGAATTTAATGCCGCCGCTTTCGCGATGACGGGTATATTCTGGGCCGCATCGCCGCACCATCCTTCGGTAAGCAAGAGCCAGCGCTGTGGCTGTCGAATCGCGTTCAACGCTTCGCGCAAATCGGGTAAAATTTCAACGGTTTTTTCAAGTCGGTTCATCCGTTGCAGATTGAGCCGCGCGTAGCGAATCATTTTCTCCGACTGATCTGGCCCCGTAGTCTTGCCGTCTGCCATTAACTCGTCCAATCGGTTGCGATAGGCGGCATACGTGTACGCACCGTCCCAAACCGAAGCCGTAATTACTTGCTGCGTCATCTCGTTACGATCTACTCAACACAGACAGCAAGTACGGCTGTTTAGTTCCTTTAAAACACTTGTTGAATTTCTTTCTTCAATTCCGACAGCGCATGGGCGATTGGATCAACACCTTTTTGCAGCGAGAGCTCAAAAATACGTTTCGCCAAGTCCAGGCTTGTGGCACCGGCACCCACCTGGGCAATGGCTTCGTTGATTAAAATTGTTAAGTCTTCTTTTGCGTTCTTGACCAGCGTCCACACCTGCTCGCTCATATACACCTGCTGCGATACATTGTGGTTATACTCGTTGCGGATTTCGTCCAGCAACACTTTTTGAAAATCGCGCGCAGAATACGCAGGATCATTCAGGCGCACCAACAGGTTTTGCGGCGAAATGCGTTCAAGAAAAAGCGTCATGCGCTCGTAGGCCTGCAGCCGCGCCGGGAGTATCGTTTCAATAGCGCGCGATCGAACCTCTAATCGCTTCACGTCTACCTCTTTTGCCAGAAATGCACGCACGAGTAAAAACGCGCCATACAATACAATCGATGCGGGCAATAAAATCAAACCGAACTGTACAAGGGTATTCATAAGCGTTAATTGGCTCGAAAATTAACTATTTTTAAATGTTTCTTGTTATTGCGATATGTTTGCCGGAATCCAACCCGTTACTATTTCGAAGCGCGCCGCAGCAGAAGTACAAAAAATCATGCAGACCAAGAATATCCCGACGGGCTATTGCCTGCGTGTGGGGGTGCGCGGCGGCGGCTGTGGCGGTGCACAACTCATTATTGGTTTCGACAAGCCGCGCGAGTCGGATATCCATTACTCCCTGGAAGGCATTGATCTTGTGATCGATAAGAAACACACGCTTTATGTAATCGGTAAGCAGGTTGATTTCTATGAGGGCACTGACGCCCGTGGATTTCTGTTTGCTGAACAAAATGAAGCTAAAGAACACGCCTAAAGTCTGTTCTTCCATCCTGAGAACCACCTCCAAAGGGTGGTTCTTTTTTATCAGCCGGAGTTAGTCTCGCGCCTGCTTTACCAATACGCTGGCCTTACGGCACACACCGCCAATGGGCGGGTTGAATTTGGATATCTTAACCTCCACGTGCTGGGCCGACTGAAATGTTGCGAGCACTTGCCGGGCGATGGCGTACCCTACAGTCTCAAGTAGCTTAGAAGGTTTCTCCATTTCGGTTTTAACAATCGCATACAAATCCTCGTAGTTGATTGTGCCCGACAAATCGTCTTCAAACGCACGTGCCGCAAACACCGTGTCTACCACCACATCTACCTGAAACTTATTGCCGGAACTGCGCTCATGAGGATATACACCGTGATACGCATGAAACTCAAGTCCTTCTAACGCTACGGTGCCCGTCATTCGATTTCATCAAAAAAAGACTTCTGCGCCACCGTTTCGGTAACGGTAACTTTCGTTTCGGCCAGAACGGCCTGCTTCACCACCACCGTAGGTCGTTCGGTAGGTTCATTACGCTGGTTGGGGTAGAGCACCTTTTTTACCTCTCGTTTGGCTTCGCTCAACAGGTCTTCTGGTTTAAAGCCGTTTTGCTGCGTTTTTGCGCGTGCCATGCGGTCAAGTGTATCGGTGGCTATGCGTTGCACGTCGGCCAGTAAATTGTCGCGCTGCTGCTCAATGGCTTTATAGTGCTGTGTTAACTCCTTCAGCCGGTCTTCCATTTCGCCCAGCATTTGGCGCGCCAGGGCTTCCGCCTCCTCCAGGGTATCTTTGGCGCGCAAACGCACTTCGTTCATCAGCGACTCGGCCTTTAATTGGGTTTCGCGCAAGTGTAAATCGGCTGCTTTGTGGGCCTGCTCCACTACATTTGCACCTGTGTCTTCGGCTGTTTTCAAGGTTTTGTAGAGCGAATTCTCCACCTCGCGCAGTTTGGTCACCTCCCGCTCGGCCGACTCCAGTTTGATTTTATACTCTTTCAACTCGTCCACAGTTCGCTCCCATTCCTGAGAGAGCGAAAGCAAAAATGCATTTACCTCGTCTTTGTCGTACCCGCGCAGGGTTCGCTCGAACGTCTTCTGCCGGATTTCCAACGGTGTAACTTTCATGATCGGTTAATTTGTGGTTGTATCAAGATTAAAAAATAGGTTCCATACGGAAAGGGTGCGGTCGTCACTGGCGCTGATGATGCGATTCATCTGCGTTGGCCAAAGCAACTTGTTTACCGAAGTGCCGTGCCCCGCATGGCGGCTTTTATCGATCACCTTCAGCAGGCGTGCCTCGCGGGCGCTCCACACCTTTATGGATTTATCCATGCTACAAGTTACGAAATATTGGCCATCGGGACTAAATGCGATGTGGTTAATGGCAAATAGGTGGGCGGCTACTTCGGTTCCGGGTGCGTAGTCTGCATTCGGGTTCCAGGCCCGAAGTCGAGCATCGCGGCCCGCACTGAGTAAGAACGAATAATCCGGGGCAAACGCCAGCGTAAAGACGGAATTGCTGTGGGCTTTCCACTCCTGCGCTACCGCGTGGGTTTCAACATCCACAATCCGAATCGAGTGATCGCTGAAGCCCACGGCCATGTGGTTCTTTTGCGGATGGTAGGCCAGCGCACGGGCACTTTGTGTGGACAATCGTAGTCGTTGGCGAACCACCCACTGGTTGAGGTCTACCACCACCACGTGGCCATCGCCAGTGGCTACCCATAACGTGTCGCCCACCACTTTCAGATCAAAAATGGCAGCACTCGTAAGTTTTAACGACCGTACCTCACGTTTATTTTCCCAGTCAATCTGATGGATCCCTTCAAAATTATGTCCTACAAGCAGGTGGCCGTTTTGTGGGAGAACCGTTAACGCATAAACTGATCTGGGCAATTGCGCCACGAGTTCACCCCGGTCGGATTCCGGCACGTTCCAAACCGCTACCATGCCGCTGCCATCCGCAGAAAAAATCCGGTTGCCATTGGCGGTAGCCGCCAAGGCGTAGATGCAATCGCGATGGCCAGTTAGCACTTGCTGCTTTTCTACCCGAAGGGTTACGGCTGACATTTTTTTATCCTGCAAATTATTTAGCAAAATTGTGCGAATAACTGCACGTAACCAATGCCCATCAGTAAATTTACCGAGACCCGCCATGGCGCCTGGGCAGTTTGGGAAATCACCGAAGCAGAGCAAGAGTTGGCGTTTCTCGCACTGGAAAGCTGCCCGGAGGAAATCGTAAACCCGGCAAAGCGACTTGAATTTCTGGCCGTGCGCGCGCTGCTTCGGCTGGTGTGCGATCGACTCCAAATTCGCTACGAGGGGACTGCAAAAGATGAGTTTGGGAAACCACACCTTAAACATGCGCGCCATCATATTTCACTTACGCACTCCTTCCCTTTCGTGGCCGTGCAACTTGACGCCCATCAAGCCGTTGGGATTGATTTAGAACAACCCAGGCAGAATCTGGTACGCGTGGCCAGCCGCGTCTTTAACGACCATGAGCGCACACAAGCGGGCGAAGACCTTACCCTGCTGTGTATTTTGTGGTGCGCGAAAGAGGTGCTGTACAAAATTTATGGCAAACGTGGCATCCACTTCAAAACACAACTAGCGATAAACGGATTGCAAAACCCCGACGCGGGCACTCTGGCGGGTGAAATTCTGGTAAACCCCATCATTCGTGCTACCTTACACTACCAAACAACACCGCAATACATCTTGGCCACTACCGATACGGTTCTTTGAAAACACTCCCACGCATGCAAAAAATTCTCTGGCTAATATTTACAGCGGCAGGATTGACCACCGTGGCACAGGCACCGGTAGCCAATTTCAAAGCCACTAATGTTGCCACCGGCAGCGCCGTATCTCTGGCGGACTATGCTAACCAAAACGGTGTGGTACTCTTGTTCACGAGCAACGATTGTCCGTTTGATGCCTACTATCACACGAGAATAAAAACACTCATTGAAACGTATCAGGGGAAAATCAACTTCGTGTTAATCAACTCGTACCTGGAGCCGGAAGAGAGCGAGGAAGCGATGAAAGCGGCCTACGCAAATTGGAAAATTACAGTGCCTTATCTGGCCGATAAAGAACAGGCTGCGCTCCGTGCCTTGGGTGCGCGCAAAAGTCCGGAAGCTTTTGTATTAAAAAGTTCAAAAGCGGGTATGATGATTTTCTACAGTGGCGCGATAGACGACAGCCCGCAAACAGCTGCTGGCGTAGACGAATCGTACTTGAAGAACGCCATTGATGCTTTGCTTTCTGGAGCTGCGCCGGTGAACGCTAGCCGCGCGGTAGGTTGCACCATTCGAAGACAAGACTAGACACCCAAGTCTCCGCCATCGCTGATGCGGATCAACAGCTCTTTCACTTCTTCGGCTTTGGCATGCTCGCCCATCTTCTCGAAAGACATGACCAGGTTTCGCAACATCCGTCGGATGATTTCTACATTTGAGCACGGCTCAAAGAACGACGGTTGGGGCACCAGATGCAGTTCATGAATATAATTTTCAATATCCTGCCGCGAAAAAATCAGCCCACGGTTGAACGCGTTGATATAGAAGGTTTGTTGATCAGACTTATACGTGAGAATGAACAGATTGGGTAAATTCACTCCGTAAATTGGCATTTTCAGTTTCTGCGCTACCAGCAGGTAAATCACACAAAGGGTGATGGGATTTCCCTTACGGGATTCCAACACCACGTTAATCATTGAATTACCGGGCGAGTGGAAATTCTTGGTGTTCGCTCCAAATTTCAGCTTATTGAACAGGATACTGTTAATGAGTTTTACCTGATCGAAGGGGTACAAGTCTGCGCGATACTCCAACCAGGTTTCATAGTAGATTTGCTCAAGTGCCTGTTTAAGTTGTTGCAGTTCAAGATCAGGATACTGGTAGGTGGCGATGATCCACATCCCCGTGAGCAGATCTTGATCGGTACTTTGGTACCAGCGTTGCAGGCGGTCGTGCAGACTATCGTACTGCAACGAGTGGATCAGAGTTTCAATTTTTGACTGTAGCGTTGGATCCAGCGTTGACTCCCACTGTTGTTCCAGAAACGGAATAATTGTGGTACCCAACGAAAGGATGCGTTCTTCTACATGCGCCACCACTTGCTGGTCTTCATCATCCAGCAGCGAAACCAACGCCTTCAACTCGTTCTCCTTCAACCCTTCCACCATCGCTTATGTTTGAATCACACCTACATTAAACCGCTCCACCGGCGCCTGGTTTGCCGCGGCAATTCCAGCCGAAAGCCAGGTACGCGTTTCCAACGGATCAATAACGGCATCCACCCAAAGCCTTGCTGCGGCGTAGTAGGGGCTTAACTGTTCGTTGTAGCGGTCGGTAATTTCATTTAGCAACTGGCTCTCTTCCTCTTTGGAGAGTGTTTTTCCCTGTGCCTTTAACGAAGCCACTTTAATTTGAAGCAGCGTTTTCGCAGCGGATGCCCCGCTCATGACCGCCATTTGTGCGGTGGGCCAGGCTACAATCAGTCGCGGATCGTATGCTTTTCCACACATGGCATAGTTTCCGGCACCGTAGCTATTGCCCACCACTACCGTAAACTTGGGAACGGTGGAGTTGGCCATGGCATTCACCATTTTCGCACCGTCTTTAATGATGCCCCCGTGCTCGGCTTTACTACCCACCATAAAGCCGCTCACGTCCTGTATAAACACAAGCGGAATTTTACGCTGGTTGCAGTTCATGATGAATCGTGCGGCTTTATCGGCACCATCCGAATAAATCACACCCCCCATCTGCATCTCACCTTTCTTTGTTTTTACCACCTTGCGCTGATTGGCCACAATGCCTACCGCCCAACCCTCTATGCGTGCATACGCACAGATCATCGTCTTTCCGTAGAGCGGTTTGTATTCGTCTAAGGCCGAGTTATCCACCAGCCTTTTGATGATCTCCACCATATCGTAGGGCTTGCCCCGGTCGAGCGGGAAAATGCCATACATTTCTTCCGGTTTTTGTGCGGGCGGTGCGGGCGGCACGCGATCAAATCCTGCTACTACGGGTTGACCTAACTTGCCAAAAATGCTGCGGATGTAGTCCAGGCATGCTTGATCGTTCGGAAATTTGTTATCCGTTACACCCGAAATTTCGCAATGGGTAGTTGCTCCACCCAGCGTTTCCTGATCTACATCTTCGCCTACCGCGGCCTTTACCAAATACGGCCCGGCCAGAAAAATCGACCCGGTTTTATCTACAATCATGGCCTCATCGCTCATAATCGGCAGGTAAGCCCCACCGGCCACACAGCTACCCATGATGGCGGCAATTTGCACAATACCCATGGCCGACATTTTTGCGTTGTTTCGAAACTGACGCCCGAAATGTTCCTTGTCTGGAAAAATCTCATCCTGCATCGGCAAAAAAACCCCGGCGCTATCCACCAGGTAAACAATCGGCAAGCGGTTCTCCATGGCAATTTCCTGGGCGCGAAGATTTTTCTTTGCGGTAATCGGAAACCATGCGCCCGCCTTCACGGTGGCATCGTTCGCAACAATCACACTCAAACGGCCCTGAATTTTACCAATGCCGGTAATGACCCCGCCCGACGGGCAGCCACCCACCTCTGCATACATGCCGTCGCCCGCAAATAGTCCAATTTCGGTAAACGTAGACTGCGGATCGATTAAATACCCGATTCGCTCGCGGGCCGTAAGTTTCCCTTTATCGTGTTGTTCCTGAATTTTCTTTTCGCCACCACCTAACGCCACCTTTTTTGCTTTGCTGCGGAGCTGAAAGCAAAGCTGTTTTAGCTGATCTTCGTTTCGGTTAAACTCCACATCCATGCCGCATGGATTTAGGGCGTGTGTTTCTTTTTCTCTTCTTCGCGCCGGCGGTCGCGCTCAATGCGCCGCTTGCTTTTGCCCAGTGGTGCCATGAAGTGCTTGGGATTATTGTTGAAATGAACCGCCAGGCTATCCAGATTCACCAGTAACCGGTTCAGGTTATTGTAAAGTGAATCATCCGTTAACAACTTGCTGGCGGTATTATCGCCCTTACTCAGTTGCTTCAGTGTTTTATTCAACTCGTCTACCGCTTTCTGTGTTTTTAAGATGGTTTGATTCAGTTGAATCTGCTTCAACGAATCGGAAATGGTTTTGAAATTTGTAAGGGTGGGTTTCAGCTCGTTTAACGTCTCGTTTAAATTGCCAGCAACACCTTTCATGCTTCCACTCAACTCTTCCATTTTTGCTGTGGCGGTGGCCAGAGACGTGTTTAACAGATCGGGGGTGGTTTGAAATTTCTTCAAAATGATATCCAATTGCGATGACTCGGCCGCAAGAATATCCAGCACGGTGTTGAGTTTACGAAGCGTGGTTTGGATGTTGTTGGCTACCGGGGTGGCGGTTTCTTCCAGCACATCAAAGGTACCCTTCGCCAGCTTGGCAATTACCGTGTCTTTGGGTTTGAGGGGCTTGGTTATTTTTCCGATGGTAAGCAAAATTGATTTGCTGCCGAGGAAGTCGCTGTTCAGGGTTGCGGTGGTAGAGTCGCCCAAAACAATGTCGGAGTCAATATCCAACTCCACCAAGACTTTGTTTTGCTTGTTTTGCAAAATACTAATTCGGCTCACGCGGCCTACGGCAAAACCATTCACCAACACGGGGTTGGAGGCCGCGAGTTGGTCTACATTGTCGTACACTGCGTAGTACTTATTAGTACTGGAGAAAAAATCTATTCCCTTCAGAAAGTTAAATCCAAAGTATAACAGCACAACACATAGCGCCACAAAAACTCCAACCTTCAACTCTTTATTTTTCACGTATGCTAGTTTATCGATTCCATTTGAACTTTATACTCCCGAAAAGCCCGGTAGATGCCGGAGGCCATTAAATCCTGTCCCTGATCGGAGAGCAAAAACGCTTCTTCTTTTTCGTTTGATAAAAACCCGGTCTCAATCAGTACACTTGGCATGGCCGTGCTCCAAAGCACCCAAAAAGGCCCTTGCTTCACGCCACGACTGCTGCGCCCTACCCTGTTTTTGAACTGGCCCTCAATCTTATCTGCAAAGCTAAGGCTGTTTTCGAGAAAAGCGTTTTGACTGAGCGAAAAGAGGATGTAGGATTCCGGGCTGTTGGGATCAAACCCTTCGTACCGTTCCTTGTAATTCTCATCCAACAACATTACGGCATTTTCGCGTTTCGCCACATCAAAGTTCTTTCCTTCCTTGGTCAAGCCCATCACGTAGGTTTCTGTTCCAAATACCTTCACGTTGGGATTCGCATTGGCGTGGATGCAAATGAATAGGTCGGCTTTGTTTTGGTTTGCAATGCGCGGCCGCTCATCAATTTCAAGGTAGCGGTCGGTTTTTCGCGTGTAAATTACTTTTACATCCGGGATGTTCTTTTCGATGTAGGCGCCCAGCTTCAGAGCGATTTTCAGGGCTACATCTTTTTCCTTGGAATTTTTGCCCATCGTGCCCGGGTCTTTGCCGCCGTGGCCGGCATCAATCACAATGGTATCCACCGTAAGCCGCACTTTTCGGTCGGATGCTGAAAAAAGTAGCAAGGTTATTGCTATCCATCCCATACTAAACTGAATATTCCTAAGCACGCTATCGTAGGCTATGTGTTTTGCAATAACTTTACGCAAAATTGTGATTTTTTCACTAAATGCTAAACCGCTCATAATCAGTAGTAAAGGCGTGTACCGTTTTGTTGTTCTTTGGGGGCTTTTTTGTCTTTACAGCGGGGTGGTTGAGGCACAGGTGGAAAAACCCATCCGCCCCCCTCGCGGTGAGATCAACCGGGCAAATACCTTACCAACAACGGAACGCCCACCGGCCGACACGGTGGGGTTAGCAAAATCCGACTCCGTGCAGCGCGCCAAAAAAGACTCCGTGCGGCAAAAAAACAAAGGCGACATCGAGACAACCATTACCTACTCCGCCCGGGATTCGATTAACTCCAGCCTCGACCAAAAAATCGTTCGGCTGTATGGAGATGCAAAAGTTACCTACGGCCTGATTGAATTACAGGCCGAGGAGATCGTGATCGACTACAACACCTCTACCATCTCGGCCAATGGGCGTTTAGATACCGCGGGCCGAAGGGTGGGTTTCCCGATTTTTAAGAATGGCAACGAGAAGTACGAAACCAAAGACATGGTCTATAACTTCAAGAACCGCAAAGCGCGAATCTCGGAAGTAGTAACCCAACAGGGCGATGGTTTCTTGCATGGCGATGCGGTATATAAAAATGAAAACAACGAGTTGTACGCGTTTACCAATGCCTACACCACGTGTAATCTGGCGCATCCGCATTTCCGCATCATCTCGCGAAGATCGAAAGCGATTCCGGGCGACAAAATTGTTTCCGGCCCCTTTTACATGGAGTTTAACGATGTGCCTACCCCGTTGGGCTTTGCGTTTGGTATTTTTCCATCGCCCAAGAAAAGCGCTTCAGGGGTAATTGTGCCGAGCTATGGCGAAGAACGCTTACGCGGATTCTTTCTGCGCGGCGCGGGGTATTTTTTTGATATTAACGACTATATCAAACTAAGTGTAACGGGCGATCTCTACTCGCGTGGCTCCAGCGCCCTAAACATAAACTCTACGTACAAGAAAAGGTACGCGTATAACGGTTCGTTTACGTTTGGCTACACCAATAACAACTTGAGTGATCGCATCGAAGACAACAATCGGCTACGCGACTTCCGCCTGATGTGGAGCCACAGCCCCCAATCGCGGGGTACGGGGCGCTTCTCTGCCTCCGTTAATGCCGCCACTGCCAGTTTCAACCAAAATAATTTCTTGGGTGTAAACACCAACCCGGGTATGCCGCGGCTTGATCAGGTTACGCGCAGAATGGCTTCCAACATCTCGTATTCAAAAACCTTTACAAAGGTACCCGTTAGCTTAGGCGCTAACCTGCGCATCAATCAAGACCTGCGCACCCGGCAGGTGGATTTACCCTTACCCGATATCAACGCCAACCTGAACAACATTTACCCTTTCAAGTCATCAGACAACGATTTTTTGCAAAACATTTCCTTCCGCATTACCGCTACCGCTACCAACCAGATCACCAACAACCTTGGCCGCATCATTCGTAATGCCGAAGGTGTAGTGGCAGATCGCGATAGCATTGCGCCGTTTAATCTGCAAAATTTGCCCAGCTTTTTCAGAAATGCCAAACAGGGTGCACGCTTCAACATTCCCTTGGCTACCTCATTTCGCGTACTGAAACACTTGCAGGTAAGCCCATCATTGAATTACGATGAACTGTGGTACTTGAACAAACTGGTGTGGGGCCTTGATAGCTCGCGTACCCGCGCGATTGTAACGGATACCATTCAAGGCTTTAACCGCATCGCCAACTACAGCGGCGGCATTAGTTTAACTACACGTATTTTCGGGATGATTGTATCGCGAAACCCGAAAGCCCGCATAAAAGCGGTGCGGCATGTGGTGAATCCTACACTTTCGTGGAATTACCAGCCCGATTTTACACTCGCCAAGTATGGGTACTACCAGCGCGTAACCCTGGCCAGTGGCCGCGAAGAATTACGATCGTCTCACGAAGGGTTTGCCTATGGATCTTCGCGCAGTGGCATCAGCAACTCCATTGGCTTCGGTATCAACAACAACCTGGAAATGAAAGTGATGGGTAAAAAAGATACCGTGGCCCGTAAAATTTCGTTACTCAACACCCTGAGCCTGGCCAGCAGCTACAACCTGGCGGCCGATTCGTTTAAACTTGCGCCGTTCAACCTGGCCGCCAACACCAATATTTTAAATGACAAAATCAACATTAACCTTAACGCCACGATTGATCCGTATCAATATCTGCTGAGTATTCCGTTTACAGAAGCACAAGTAACTCAACGTACCCTCACTCAGCGCAGAATAGATCGCTACGCCTGGCAAGATGGCTTTTCGTTGGGCCAGATTAGCTCCGCCAACTTTGCCTTCAGCACTAACTTAAACCCCAAAGGCCGCGAGAGTGATAACACCACGCGCGAGAAAATTGCAAAATCAAATCTACGCGACTCCGACAAGAACTTTCTGATGCGCAACGCAGATGCATACATTGATTTTGACGTGCCCTGGAACCTACGCATTAACTTTAACCTGGACTATACCCGGATAGGATACCAACAAGCCCGGGTAACCCAAACCGTTCGGTTTAGTGGAGACGTTTCGCTCACACAAAAGTGGAAGGTGGTGTTTAACTCCGGATATGATTTTGAAACCAGCCAGTTTACCATCACCACACTGGGTATAAACCGCGACCTGCATTGCTGGCAAGTGGCGGTAAACTGGACGCCATTTGGCCGTTTTACCAGCTACAATTTCAGCATCGGCATTAAGTCGGGCATGTTGCGCGACCTGAAATTAGACCGCACCAGAAACTTCTTAGACACGCTGTAGTCGCGTTACTTCAGCCAGCCCTCAATCTCCTGCAGGGTAGGGTTTTGCACTGTTTCCAGTTTCAGTTTTTTGCGCATGCCCGGAATATCGTTAAAGAGTTTTGTAGGCTTGGTTTGACGCAATTGTTCCAGCGAATGAATGCCCAGCTTGTGCAGAATTGGCAGCAGTTCTTTCCGCACTCCGGCCGCTTCAAAATCGGCATCGGTAGTGACTTCCTCTTTCTTTTCTGGCTTCATTTGTGGGAAGAAAATCACATCCTGGATGGACGGTGAATTGGTCATCACCATACTGAGTCTATCAATGCCAATCCCCAACCCGGCCGTGGGCGGCATGCCGTATTCTAATGCGCGAAGGAAGTCTTCGTCCAGCGTCATGGCCTCTTCATCGCCCCGCTTACCCAACTCCAACTGTTCTTCAAAACGCTTGCGCTGATCGATGGGGTCGTTCAATTCCGAAAACGAGTTACAGATTTCTTTCCGGTTGCAAATGGCCTCAAAACGCTCTACCAAACCGGGCACAGACCGATGTTTTTTTGCCAATGGCGACATCTCCACCGGATAGTCCATAATAAAGGTAGGCTGCACCAGGTTGGGCTCGCACTTTTCACCAAAAATCTGATCGATCAGCTTGCCTTTGCCCATCGTGTTATCCATGGGCACATGCAGTTCCCGGCATGTAGCGCGCAAAGCGGCTTCATCCATTTGTGAGATATCAATACCGGTAAAATGCTGAATGGCCTGGTACATGGTAAAGCGCTTCCAGGGCCGTTTAAAGTTGATGAGTTGATCGCCCACCTGCACCTCGGTAGTGCCGTGCAAATCCAACGCCACCTTTTCGATCATCGCCTCCACCAGGTCCATCATCCAATAGTAGTCCTTGTAGGCCACGTACAATTCTACCTGGGTGAATTCCGGATTATGAAACCGCGACATCCCCTCGTTGCGAAAATCCTTTGAGAACTCGTACACACCCGAAAAACCACCTACGATCAGGCGCTTCAGGTAGAGCTCATTTGCAATGCGCAAGTAGAGCGTCATGTCAAGCGTGTTGTGGTGCGTCTTAAAGGGCTTGGCAGCCGCGCCACCGTACAACGGTTGCAGAATCGGGGTTTCTACTTCCAGGTAGCCCTTCTCGTTAAGGTACTGGCGCATGGAGTTTACCAGCCGCGTGCGCTTAACAAACGCATCGCGCACGTGCGGGTTTACTACTAAATCCACATAGCGCATGCGGTAACGCTGCTCCGGGTCGGTAAACGCATCGTGTAGCGTTACATTGCCTGCCTCGTCGGTGGTTTCTTTCACAATTGGCAGTGGCCGCAGCGATTTGCTGAGTAATTTAAATTCCGTGGCGTGCACGGTAGTCTCGCCAGTTTGCGTGGTAAACACGAACCCGCGCACCCCCACAATGTCGCCAATGTCCAGGAGCTTTTTGAAAACAGTATTGTAGAGCGTTTTGTCCTCGCCCGGGCACAAGTCATCTCGGCGGAAATACACCTGAATACGGCCGGTCTCATCTTGCACCTCTGCAAACGAAGCATTGCCCATGATTCTGCGGCTCATGATTCGCCCTGCCAGCGCAATATTTTTGAACTCTTGCTGCGCCGGAAACTGTGCATGGATCTCGCTGGCGGTTACATTGGTTTCAAATAGCTCGGCCGGGTACGGGTCGATGCCCAGTTTTTGCAGTTCTTCCAAACTTTGTCTGCGTACAAGTTCCTGCTCGCTCAAGGACATGATGAATCAATTTTCGCGCAAAAGTAATGGATTAATGCGAATGCCGCCGGGCTTGCTTCGGGGCAGCATTAGCCCTTGCGGCGGCGTAGTTCTTTACGAATCAGCGTAAGCTCACGGCTGCTTTGCCCCTCTACGGATGTATTCTCTTTTGCCCTGCGAATGAGGTACGGCATCACCGACGCTACAGGGCCATAAGGCACATACTTGGCCACGTTAAATCCTGACTTGGCGAGGTTAAACGAAATATTATCGCTCATGCCAAGCAGTTGGGCGAACCACACGCGCGGGTCTGAGGCCTTCATGCTGTGCTTCGCCATCAGCACCGTTAAAAATTGATTGGAATACTCGTTGTGCGAGCCGCACATTACGGTAATGCGTTGCTTATTGTCGATACAAAAGGCAAGCCCCTTGTTGAAACAATCGTCTGTAGCTTCTTTGGTGGGATGAATCGGGCTGGGGTAGCCTAACGCAGCTGCGCGCTCGCGCTCTTTTTCCATGTATGCGCCGCGTACCATTTTCACGCCGTAGAAGTAATTGTCCATGGCTGCATAGTGAAAATCGTTTCGTAGCCTGGCAAGTGCATCGGCCCGGTACATTTGCAGCGTGGTGAACACAATTGCCCGCTCGTGGTTGTATTTTTTCATCATCTGGCGCACCAACCCGTCAATCGGGTCTTGCAGCCAGGTTTCTTCAGCATCAATCAACACGGGCACCTGGTACGCTTGCGCTTTTGCACAAATGCGGTCTACGCGCTCTTGTACCCGTTGCCACGCAGCTACCTCGGTGGCGGTAAGTGTTTGTTGCGCTTGCAGTTTGGTTAGCAGTTCCGCACTGGCAATGCCCGTGGTTTTGAACACGCAAAACGGAACTGATTTATTCTTTTTTGCTTCTTCAAAGGTGTGAAGAATTTCGTCTGTGGTGGTATCGAAGCCGGCTTCGGTGTGGGCGCCTTCCACCGAGTAATCCAGAATGGTGCCTACATGAAATTTACTGAGCAGATCAACGGTCTTCTCGCTTTCTTCTACGGTTTCTCCGCCACAGAAATGCTGAAACACGGTACTGCGGATTAAGCCCTTTACCGGCAAGCCCCAATCGAGCGCTTTTTTTGCCAGTGCGGTGGCCACCTGCGAAACCGACGGGTGATTAACAATGGTAAAAATCAAGTTGGCTTTGCGCAAATCCCAATCGGACTTGTACGAAAAAGCAACTTCAGTATCATCAAAATGCACGGGAGCTTGTTCAGTCATAGACACGTGAAAAACACGGGCAAATATAGATTGGTTTTAAAACGCGACCCAAACCGTTTAAAACGAGAAATTAGCGTATTTTGGAAGGATTTGTTTGCACCATGGCCCTACCCAACCACATTGTTTTAAGCCAGAATCCGGCCGAGCTGGTTAGCCAATTTTTTGTTCACCACCGCTATTCGCAGGTGGCGGTGCTGGCGGATGCCCATACCCACGTGCACTGCTACCCACAGATTCAGGCAGCGTTGCCGCCACATCAACTGTGTGTAGTGCCGGCGGGTGAGGAGCACAAAACCCTGGCCACCTGCGAGCGGGTTTGGGGGTTTCTTACCGACCTGGCGATGGACCGCCATGGTTTGGTGGTGGTACTCGGTGGCGGCGTGCTGGGCGATCTTGGCGGGTTCTGCGCGGCAACTTACAAACGCGGAATAGCCTTTGTGTTAGTGCCTACTACGTTGTTAGCCCAGGTAGATGCCAGTGTTGGCGGTAAGTTGGGCATCGACTTTCGAAATCTAAAAAACCACATAGGCGTTTTTCAGCCACCGGCAAGCACGCTGATTAGCCCGGCTTTCCTGAAAACGCTACCGGAGCGCGAGCTGCGCTCGGGTTTTGCGGAAGTGATTAAGCACGCGTTGATTGCCGATAACAAACTCTGGACCCAACTCATCAAACTGCCCGACTGGCATGCGATCGACTGGCTGTCGGTCATTCGCACCTCCGTGGAGATTAAATGCCGTGTGGTAGATCAAGATCCTACAGAAAAAGGCATTCGTAAGATTCTAAATTTTGGCCACACCATTGGCCACGCCGTTGAATCGGCAGCGTTGGAAGCAGGCATGTCGCTTTACCATGGCGAAGCGGTGGCGGTGGGAATGATCTGCGAAGCCTACCTCAGCTCGAAAAAGGGCCTATTGCCCGATCCTGCCAAAGCAACCATTACCGATTATCTACGCTCTGTTTACGGCACAGTACTGCTGCCAGACGAAGCGCGCGTTCTGGCGCTGGCGTTGCAAGACAAAAAAAATCAGGGTGGAAGAATTCTGGCCGCGCTGCTGAAGGAAACGGGGCAGGCGGTGTGGGACGTGGAGATCAGCGCAACAGATGTAGCCGAGGCAATGGATTTCTATAAAAAAACCTAAATGTAGTGCGCCTCTGCGTCATCGCTTTCCTTCGAGGACGATTTACTTAACGTATCCTTCAGGTTTTTGGCTTGTTTGCCGATGAATTCTTTGGTCTTTTTTTTCCGATCGCCCGTTAGCAACCAGGCGGCCAGCAGCGCGCCACCGGCAATGCCCAACCCCCATGCGATTTTCTTTGTAGTGCTCATATTCGTTTTAACTTATTTGTCGATTACTTTGTTCGCAAATCTCATTAAAGAAGCAATAATTTCTACACCGGCTTAACCCTGTTTTTTCTTGACTACCGTTTCTCTATCCTACAATCCAAAAGTTGCAGGCGAGGTAACCCAGTTACCCGCTTCGAAGAGCATTAGCAATCGCGCCTTACTACTCCACGCCCTTGGCGGCGGCGAGCTTTTTAACCTCTCGGCCGCGCGGGATACCCGACTGATGCAAGCGCTCATCCGGAGCACCGAGCCCACCATTAATGTAATGGATGCCGGTACCACCATGCGGTTCCTTACGGCCTACTTTACCGTTACCCGGCAATCGAAAATACTTACGGGCACCGCACGCATGAAGGAGCGGCCCATTGCCCCGTTAGTGGATGCCCTGCGCACACTGGGGGCCACCATCGAATACGTGGAACACAGTGGCTTCCCTCCGATCGAAATCAAAAGCTTTCATCCGCGCTTCGGCCAAATCGACATTCCCGGAAACATCAGTAGCCAGTATATTTCTGCGCTAATGATGGTAGCGCCCACGTTACCCACCGGCTTGCGCATCAATATTCAAGGCAAAATCGGTAGCCGCCCGTACATTGACATGACGGCGCGGATGATGGCCGAGTTTGGTGTTACTGCCGTATGGGAAGGAGCCACCATCGTGGTGCCCCCGGGCAAGTACCGACCCGCGCAATTTACCGTTGAGGGCGATTGGTCTGCAGCGAGTTATTGGTTTGCGTTGGCGAGCCTTGCAGAAACCGCAACACTTACCCTGCCTGGCTTGACCGAAGCAAGTTTGCAGGGAGACCGGGCGATTGTAGAAATCATGAAGCCGTTGGGGGTTGCCAGCGAGTTTACCAGCCGCGGGGTTGTTTTGCGTAAGCAGGCGGCAACAAACGAGGTGCAGATTGATTTTACTGATTGCCCGGACTTGGCGCAGGCAGTGCTTCCGGTTTGTGCGTTAAAAAATATTTCTGGCCGTTTTACTGGTCTTGAAAGTTTGCGCATCAAAGAAACCGACCGGATTCAGGCCCTGCAAACCGAACTCGCCAAAGTAGGCGCGGTATTGAGCGAGCCCGGGCCGGGCCAGTGGCACCTTACCCCAGCCACCGCGGTGCCCAATGCCGTACAAATCGCAACGTACCACGACCACCGCATGGCCATGGGCTTTGCCCCGTGGGCTACGCGTATGAATGTTACGATTGAAGAACCCCACGTGGTGGAAAAATCCTACCCTTCTTTCTGGGAAGACGTAGCAAACGTAGGAATAACCCTACGGTATAATTCTTCCAGATAGTCTGGGGTGGCCAGCAACCGACTGCCGTACCAGGAAAACATTTCACCATTTACTAAAACCACTTGAGCGGTGGGAAACATTGCGGCTACTTCCGCCATGTGCTTGGTGCCGAACGGATAGGGCTCGGACGAAAGAAAAACAAACTCGGGATGCAATTGCGCCAGTGTATCTACGGAATATTCCGGGTACCGGGGCTGTTTCACCACATTTGTACAACCCGCTGCCTCTATTACCGCATGAATAAACGTTTGGGTTCCCGCCGCCATCCAAGGCTTGCGCCAGATGAGATACAACACCCGCTGCCCCCGGAAAAAGGGCATTCGGGCAAAAGCAGTACGAATATGCGCTACCAACCGGACCGCCTGCGGCTCCTTTCCCGTAAGGCGGCCGATTGTTTGTATCATGTCAAGCGCATCCGGAATCGAAAAAATATCGCTGAGCCAAACAGGAAACTCAGCCCGTAGTGCTTCAATGGTGGCTTGATCGTTCTCTTCTTTGTTACCGATAATCAAATCCGGTTTTAAATGCCGGATTACTTCCACATCCGGGTTCTTCGTTCCACCTACCACCGTGCAGTTGGTTCGCGCTTTCGCGGGATGAACACAAAACTTGGTTACGCCTACCACCTGTGCGTCTAACCCAAGATAGAAAAGCAATTCCGTTTGGGATGGCACCAGCGAAACGATACGCATCGCGGGTAAAAAAACGCGGCACGTAAAGCCGCTTTGGTCAACAAACGGTGTGGCGCCCACGGCTCCACCTAGATCACAATCGCCAAACTGGTTAGTTGCGTAGAAACCTTCAACGATGCAGCGGTAAGCGAAGCCTGATTCATCTCAAACTTGAGTTTACCATCTACTACCTTAAAATTGATGCAACTACCTTTTGAGCCGAGGTTAAAGCTATCCGTAATGGTAAGCACCGATTTTCCGCTTACGCCGGTTTTAATATTTTCGAACTCTTTACTCTTGGCTTTGCCGAGGTACACCACCGAGCAGGTGGCCGCTTCATCCGCTGAAGCGAGTTTCTTCACCACAAATTTCTTGGCCCCGCGGGGCTTGCCATCATAATAGTTTTTTAGCGTGGTAAACACGTCTTCCTCGCCCATTACGCCCACCACAAAATCGCCCGACTCTGTTTCGTTGGGCCATTGAATATACTTGAGGAAGTTATAAATCATCTGCGCCTGGATTTCGCTCATGGATTTTTCCTGCTGTGCAAATACCGGTGTCGCAAGGCAGGCGATCGATAGAACAATCAAGATTCGTTTCATGTGTTAATCTGCTAGTGTAAAGAAAAGACCAAAATACAAACGATAGCGGTGGGTATCAAATGGCATCTGGATTTTTACGGGTAAGTATTTCACCTAGGTGGGCGTTTATATGTTGATATGTTTTATAAGAAACACGAGAAACCCCGGCTTGCGCCGGGGCTTCTCTCACACAAACAAACCCCATTAAATCACAATCGCTAAAGATGTCAGGGCACCGGAAACCTTCAGGTTGGAAGCCGAAATGGCCTGTTGGTTCATCTCAAACCGCAACTTGTCGTTTACGGTTTTGAAATTGATGCAACTTCCTTTTTCGCCCAACCCATTTCGGTCGGTCACCACCAGCGTGCCCTTGCCTTTCACTCGGCCGTTTGCTGCTTCAAATTCGCCACTCTTGGTTTTGTCGATAAACAACACGTGGCAATCGCCTATTTCTGCGGCCGAGTTGAATTTCTTGATCACATAGGTCTTCGTGCCCTTTGCTTTTCCGCCATACCACGCGTTAAGCGTGTTATAAATTTCCTGATTACCAATTACACCAATCACAAATTCACCGGATTGGTCGTGGTCGGGCCACTGCACATAACGAATGAAGTTAAACAGCATCATGGAATATACTTCGTGCACCGGGCGCTCTTCCTGTGCCTGGATGCTAGTGGTGAAAATGGCCGCCACCATTAACGTTACCAGAATTTTTTTCATCTCTTTGTCGTTTGGGTTTTGTTGACACAAAAGTAGAACGCCCCAGGAGGGCGGTATCTGCTTCCTGGGGCGTATCCTGTCGAATGTAAGATTCTGGCGCTTTCTACTTAATGTAGCGGAAATCGTGTCCGGGCTTTACCTGCAACAAAACCTCGTAAATCAGGTCAATCACACTCTCCACGTCATCTTTATGTACCATTTCTACGGTGGTATGCATATATTTTAAAGGTAAGGAAATCAGGGCCGATGCCACCCCTTCGGCAGAATATGCGAACGAATCCGTATCGGTGCCGGTAGACCGGGAAACGGCCTGCCGTTGAAAAGCGATCTTTTTCTTTTCAGCCACCTGAATGATCATTTTGAGCACATTGTTTTGTACTGCCGGCCCATAGCAGAGTGTAGGCCCGGCGCCACATTTAATGTTACCACTCTCCTTTTTATTGTACATGGGCGACTGCGTGTCGTGGGTTACGTCTGTACAAATGGCCAGATCAGGCTTTAGCCTTCGGCTGATCATTTCGGCACCCCGCAAACCGATCTCTTCCTGCACAGCGTTAACGATGTAGAGGCAAAACGGGAGCTTCTTTTTGTTGTCGTGCAACTTACGGGCAACCTCGGCAATCATATAGCCGCCCATGCGGTTATCGAGTGCGCGCCCCACCAGGTAGTCTTTGTTCAACTCGATGAGTTCGTCTTCAAACGTTGCTACACACCCTACGTGCACGCCCATGGCCTCTACTTCTTTCTTCGAATGGCAACCAATGTCGATAAAAATATTTTTAAGACTTGGGGCCTCTTCCCGGGCGGAATCGCGCACGTGGATGGCGGGCCACCCAAACACACCCTTAACTACACCTTTTTCCGTTTGGATGTTCACCCGCATAGACGGTGCAATTTGGTGATCACTGCCGCCATTGCGTTTCACATAGATGTAGCCCTCTTCCGTGATGTAGCTTACAAACCATGAAATTTCATCTGCGTGCGCCTCAATCACTACTTTGTATTTGCCTTTGGGATTAATTACGCCCACGGCCGTGCCGTACACATCTACCATGTACTCATCGATGTACGGCTTAAGATAGTCCAGCCAGATTTGCTGGCCTTTGTGCTCAAAGCCTGTAGGCGAGGCGTTGTTTAAATAGTCAAAAAGGAATTGTTTGCTTTTTTTATCCATGATATAAAAACGAGTTAATTACAAAGGAATGTTACCGTGTTTCTTCTTCGGCAGGCGGGCCACTTTATTTTCGAGCATGTCAAACGCCCGAATGAGTTTCTCGCGGGTTTGATCGGGATAGATCACCTCGTCAACATACCCACGGTGAGCCGCGCGGTAAGGGTTAGCAAATTTACGGGTGTATTCGTCTACCTTTTCCTTCAACTTCGCAGCGGGGTCGGCTGCTTCGGCAATTTCTTTGCGGAAAATAATTTCCGCAGCACCTTGTGCACCCATCACCGCAATCTCGGCTGTGGGCCATGCGTAGTTCAAGTCCGCTCCGATATGTTTCGAGTTCATCACATCGTAAGCGCCACCGTACGCTTTTCGGGTAATCACGGTAACGCGGGGCACAGTAGCTTCCGAAAAGGCGTACAATAATTTTGCACCATTGGTGATGATGCCCCGCCACTCCTGGTCGGTGCCGGGCAGGAAGCCGGGTACATCTTCAAAAACCAGCAGCGGAATGTTAAAGCAATCGCAGAAACGAACAAACCGTGCGCCTTTCACGCTGGCGTCAATATCCAGCACCCCGGCGAGCGACGCGGGTTGATTGGCTACAATACCAATACTTCGGCCGGCCAGCCGTGCAAAGCCCACAACAATATTCTCCGCAAAATTTTTATGTACTTCAAAAAAAGTTGCTTCATCCACCGTGCCATTGATTACATCGCGAATGTCGTACGGATGGTTCGGATGATCGGGCACGATGGTGTTCAGTGCCGGGCGGGTTTCGTTGCCCGGTGTGTAGGGCAACCGCGGCGGATCGTCTTCGCAATTTTGTGGCACATAGCTAAACAGTTGTTTGATCTGGTTGAGGCACTCCACTTCGTTGGCACAGGCAAAGTGGGTAACTCCGCTTTTTGTGCTGTGGGTAGAAGCTCCGCCCAGTTCTTCAGAAGTTACTTCCTCGTGGGTTACGGTCTTCACCACGTTGGGCCCGGTAACAAACATGAAGCTGGTGTTCTCCACCATAAAAATAAAATCGGTCATGGCGGGAGAATACACAGCTCCGCCCGCGCACGGCCCCATGACAGCGGAGAGCTGCGGAATAACGCCAGAGGCCATAACGTTACGATAAAAAATATCCGCATAACCACCCAACGACACAACGCCCTCCTGGATGCGCGCTCCACCGGAATCATTTAAACCAATAACCGGTGCTCCGTTCTTCATGGCCATGTCCATGATCTTCACAATCTTTTCGGCATGCGTTTCTGAAAGTGATCCACCAAACACGGTGAAGTCTTGCGAGAACACGTACACCAATCGGCCACTGATGGTGCCGTACCCGGTAATGACACCATCGCCCAGGTAGTATTCTTTATCCAAACCAAAATCCTTGCACCGGTGCATCACAAACTGACCCATTTCCTGAAAGGAGCCTTCATCCAGAAGCAATTGAATACGCTCGCGTGCGGAGAGTTTGCCTTTGGCATGTTGCTGGGCAATTCGTTTTTCGCCACCCCCAAGCAGTGCTTCTTCATGTTTGCGATTTAACTCATCAAACCGGCTTTGCAGCGTGGGGTTGTCTATCTTACGTTTCATAAAAAGTTCGCCTTACAGAACGATCAAATATAAGGATACTTGGTAGGGAATTGTATCTTCGGGGCGGGTTTAACATCAACAAATGAGGGTGGCAATCATCGATATGGGCACGAACACTTTTCATTTGTTAATAGCCGAAAAAGTGAATCATGCCCACGCGATGATCCATCGCGACCGGCAGGCGGTGAAGCTTGGATTGGCGGGTATTAACCAAGGCGTGATCACCCCGGAAGCCATTGGGCGTGCCGTGCAATGCCTTACCGAATTTAAGTTAACAATTGAGGCCTACCGCGCCACTACCACGCTGGCCTTTGGCACCAGCGCAATGCGTAATGCAAAAAACGTAGCGGATGTACTCCACCAAATACAAAGCCATACGGGCATCGTGCCGCGCGTAATAACGGGCGATCAGGAAGCGGAATACATTTACCGTGGGGTGCAATTTGCGTTGAACCTGGGCGATGTAAACTCGCTCATTATGGATATCGGGGGTGGTAGTGTGGAGTTCATCATTGGTAACCGTACCACCATCCTTTGGAAACGCAGCCTGGAAATTGGCGCACAGCGGCTGGTGGAGCGCTTTCATCGGCATGATCCGATGCTCCTTCAGGAACTGGCTGAGCTTGATCACCACTTTTCTACTGTTTTACTACCGGTGTTCGATGCGTTACAACAACATCGGCCGGAGGTTTTGGTGGGCTCGTCGGGAACATTTGATACGCTAAGCGATATTTTCTGCGTTACGCAGCAGATTCAAAAATTGCCGGACGACCCGGAGATTCCGCTCACCTTCGCCGGGTTTTATGAAATTTACCAGGATCTGCTCCGAAAAAACCGCGCGGAACGTCTGCAGATTCCGGGCATGATTGAGATGCGGGTTGATATGATTGTGGTGGCGTGTTGCCTGATCCGGTACATCATCGAACGGTATGCGTTCCGATCCGTACGAGTATCTACGTATGCACTAAAAGAGGGCGTTTTGGCATCGCTCTAAAACCAGGCGGTTAAACTTGCCGTTAGCCACGTTGCGTTGGTTGCGGGCTGATTTTGCTGATTGGTTAACGATTGATCGGGTGAGTAGAACTGGCGAATTTCGGTACGAAACAACGCCTGATCGTGCACGCGCACATTCAGGCATGCACCCGTGCTGAATGCGGTGAACGGCCGATCGGGAAAAATCCGCTGTGCCACCACCTGGGCGGCATCTTCAAAATACTCCACGCGACCGGCAACAGAAACCCGACCGGAGAAATGATAGCGCCCAATGATATTCGCTTGCCACCAATGGCGTGCGTTTGCGCCCGCCCGTAATTGCCGGCCAAAATACACGCAGGAGGTGGCATCCCATTTTTCGGAGGGCCGGAATCCAAAACACATCGGTAAAAAGCCGCGCTCTAAAATCAGGATTGGTTGGGCTCCGCTCATCACCGATGAACGTGTTCCAGTTGAAGAGCATCGTGGGTCCGGGCCGGTACTCCAGTTGTGAGCCAAATGCTTTTTGCTCGTTGTTGTCTTGAATCACTTGCCAGCCGTTTAACACGTACCAGTAGCTGTTCAGTGTTTTACTGATTGGCACTGATAACTTCACTCCGGAGAGATAATAGGGCACATACTCGGGCGCAAAAGATCGCGTGTACATCAAATGATCTTTGGAGATGGCGCTCTCGTTTGTGTAGGGCGATCCAAGTACACCGGCATCCAACCAAATTTTTCGTTTCTCGTGCAGCAGCACGCCAACGTTCGCTTCCAACAGATTACGTAAGGTGCCCGGTTCATTGGCATAATTGGCATTCATGTACGAGCCGAACGCCGGCACCAGCCGGGCACGCAGATTTTTTGCACGGTAACGTAAATCAAGATATGCCAGATTAATCGCCAACTCGTTATGCCGCGCGCCGGAAACAAAATAGGCAATGTCGCGCCCGGGAACCCGCAGCGTGGACGCGCCCCAGTACGTATCGATGTACCCTCCGATTCCCAACCGTCCGATCACCGTGCTTTCCAGTGTATCCATCGTGGCAGTGTTCACGATCTGTGCACGAGCCTGAACGGCGGCAATCACACATAAAAAGATACAAATCTGTCGCATCCAAAAAAATCGCCCGAAAGATATTAAACTTCCGGGCGACTGCATTTTGTGTCGAAATAGTTACGGGTTGAGCTTTTTGTCTTTGGGATATTTCAACTCATATCGAAACCCTACTTTGCCATTTTGGTTGGGTTGGATGTTTAGCGTCCAGGTTAGTTTTCCGGTAACCGCGTTGCGGATTGCGCCATCGGCTACCACATTGTTTATTTCAATCTGGCTGTTCTGCGATACGGGCAATTGATCTTCTACTGTAATGCTGATGGCCTCCGTTTTGGTATTTCGAATGGAAATTTCCCACGCGTGCGTTTCGCGTTTACTTGCACCGGCAAATCCGCGAGAGGTAAGATCTTTTAACTTCTCCCGCTTCACCACAATGCGAGGATCGCGGCCAAGCGAGATCGCTAACGTATCTCCCGTGTTGTTTGGATCAAGGTAGGATTTGCCCACGAAGGCGCCCTCAAAAAATATATTCGCCTCGCCCGGCAAGAGATTCAACTCCTCCCAGCCGGTTGCTTTGGCGAGCAGAAACGCATCGGGTTCCAATTTAGGCACTACTGCATACGCAAAGTCTGCGCGAAGTTGATGTTGCTGAACATCGACCAACGTAGGTTGGTTGGACGAGGCCACCGTGTAGGGTAACCTAATTTCAAATGTGGTATTCAACGCCGTTTGAATGGTGTTTACAAATTCAGCAGCGCTTGCGGCGGGTGCAACTTCATCGGCTACAGCCCCGGCGGCCGCCACTTCAAACGCAACTTCGCGGGCGGGTGGCGCAGTGCGCGCGCGCTTCAACATGCTGATGGGCTGGTAAAAATCCAGATACCAGGGATACAATTCCGGCTTCAAACCACTTTGCGCAGGATTACCGGTGGAAAGGCGCAACTTCACATTCTTCCATTCCTCACCGGTGCTTTGAAAAACACTCGCTTTATAGTTCAACGCCAACGGGCTGCTTGTGTTGGTTGCCCGTAACTCGTACACCGGGTACCAACCGGCCTGCTGTACCACGTAGCTGATCTGCAACTCTGCTAACGTGGGGGCATCCGCCGTAAGGCGAATCACCAATTCGCTGCTGTTGCGGCTATACAACTCGTTTTGCGCGCGCAACTGCTGCTGCAATGCTTCAATGCGTGTTTTGCATTTTTTAATTTTCTCATCACTCTTTACCCGGTTCAGGGCAATTTCTGCCAGGCGGCCGCGAAAAAAATCTGCCATGGCTTTTAATTCGGCTACAGCCAGATTTTGATTCGTGCCGCCTACGCGCTGATTGCTCAGCAGCATTTGCTCTTCTTTGTTGAATAATTCTTTCTGCGCCTCCTCCCACGCCACCTGCTTGTGATAAACCGAAACCGAATCTTGTAACTGGCGAATAACCGGTGGGGTGTTTAACTCATGCAAGAAATTTTGCCGGTGCGATACGCCAACCAACACAAACTTGCCTTTTCCTTCCACCTGCACACTTTGCGGATCTAGTGCTGCCGGCAGTGCTTTTAGCACGAGTTCCGTGGCTCCGGCCTCTACCCGCGTCTTCGCCTCGCGCTTTACCTGCGCACGATTGAGAAAGACCGTTACATCGGTTATTTTAGATTCAAGGGGTTTTTCCTGTGCCCGCAATTGAAAAACAAAAAGACTGGCCAACAGTCCGATCCACATTTTTATCATATCAATTTCTGTTTTTTGGTAGTATGATTCCGGTGCGCACGGAATTCCATAAAGATCGAAAAGATTTTTTCAACTTACGTGATCCGTTACTTTTGCGTGCATGGAAGAAGTGTTTCAGTATCCGCATTTATTTGAATTTGCCAACCGCGTGTTCCGGCAACTCGGCTGCCCGCCCCACGAGGCTGACCTGGCCACGCGGGTATTGTTGAGCGCAGACTTGCGCGGCATTGATTCGCACGGGCTGGCCCGGTTATCGGGTTACGTACGGCTGGTGGAAGCACAGCGGATCAATACCCGACCCGAAATAAAAAAAGTACACGAAAGCCCGAGCACCGCCGTGGTGGATGGCGATCAGGGCCTGGGCTTGGTGGTAGCTCCGTATGCGATGTCCGTGGCGATTGAAAAAGCGCGCACCGCAGGCACCGGCTGGGTAGCGGTGAAAAACTCGAATCACTTTGGCATTGCGGGCTACCACGCCATGATGGCTTTGCCGCATGATATGATTGGCATTGCCATGACCAACGCCAGCCCGCTTGTGGCCCCCACGTTCTCCGTTGAACGGCTGTTGGGCACAAATCCCATTTGCGTGGCGATTCCGGCGGGCGATGAACCTCCTTTTGTGGCCGACTTTGCCACGACCACCGCGGCTAACGGTAAACTTGAAATACTGCAACGCAAAAACGAAGATGCGCCGTTGGGTTGGGTACAAACAAAAACTGGTGGACCTTCCATTAACGCAAATGAATTGAAAACCGGCGGCGCGTTGATTCCGTTGGGTTCGGATCGCGAACACGGAAGCCACAAAGGCTACTGCTTGGGAGCCTGGGTGGATATTTTTTCGGCAGTGCTGTCGGGCGCAAACTATGGCCCGTGGGTGCCACCGTTTGTAAGTTTTCTGGCACCACCGGCTGACCCCGTGGGTGAAGGCATCGGGCATTTCTTTGGAGCCATGCGGGTGGACGCATTCCGCCCGGCCGCTGACTTTAAGCAGCATATGGATAATTGGATCCGGCGGTTTAGACGGGCACAGCCCGTGGCAGGTGGACCTGCTGTTTTAATCCCTGGCGATCCGGAGCGGGAAAGCGAAGTACATCGGCTTAACGCCGGGATTCCGTTAAACGAAAAAGTTGTGGAAGATTTAGACGCTTTAGGAAAAAAACTGGGCGTACCGTTTCGCTAGAACGACCAGCCACCCACCGAAAAGAATACCCGAAAAACCCAGGGCGATGTAAAGAAACGCTCTCGCTGATCGTAGATCACATCGTACAACGCCATCGCATTTACGGCTGAGTTTCTTCCGAGTGGCAGCGTATATCCCAGCCCGATGGGTAACCTTCGAACAATAATTCTGCTGGAGGGATCATTGAAAAATGGTGCGCTGATCACCGAATATTCGCCATAAGCAAACAAGTTGCTGAAACGGTACATCGCGAATGGACTTACCCCGTATTGGTGCAAATTCAACCTCACATCAGGAAAACCGATGTATTGATACTGAATGCCGATGCCCGTTGAAAACTTACGGGTAACCATATAGCCCACAAGCGGGTTTACAGCAACCGATGTATAGCGATCGCCAAATACACTTCGCCCGGCCCCAAATCCGCCCCCACCACCAAAGAAAACCCGTTCCTGCCACGGCGTTCCGCTGAGGGAATTATTGCCCGGTTGTTGCGCAACAGCACCAAAAATGGTCAAGCAAAAGAATAGCAGAAGAAACGTCTTCATTCCTCTTGGATAATAAAAATATCTTCGGTCTTTTTCTTCATCAAATACTTTTCCCGCGCAAACTTTTCTAACAGTTCGCGATTGGTAGTGAGTTCCGTGCGGTCTTTTTCGACCTCGGCAATGCGTTCTTTATAATACGCTTTCTCGTTTTCAAGGGCTTCTATCTTTCGGCTCATCCGGTACCGGTTGATTAAATCATTCGAGTCCAAAAAGATCATCCAAATCAAAAACAAAAAAAAGGCCACTACGTAAAAGTTTCGAAACAGCGGCGGCAGTCGTTTTAGCATAGTTTAAAAAATATATTACGAAGATATGATATTTTTAAATACATGCCATGCACCGGGTCTGGTTCCATTACCTTTGCAGCCAATGAAACGTTCTCTACCCGCGCTTTTTTTGTTGCTTCAATTATTTGCACTGCCCGCAATCGCACAGGAGAAAAATGAGGTTTTGCCACCCCGGCAGTTAATGAAATTACTGCCCGACAAAGTAAAGGGATATGAACAATTGGAAGATTCTAAAAGCAGCGAAATAAAAATTGGCAATATCACCTATTCGTTATGCGAGAAAGTCTTCAATCGCAATAAAAACAACGTAAAGGTGCTGCTGTTCGACTTCAAGAACGCACAGGTGATGTTTGACCAGGCCGTGCGCCCGTGGCGGAACGCAGAAGAAGTAAACTCCGACACCGTGAAACAGCGCCATTTGCAATGGGAAGGAAATCAAGGATGGGAGTCGGAAAATTCTTTCAGCAAGACGGCCCAGGTTTTTGTGGCGGTGAACAATCGATTCATCATGAGTATCATTGGCGAGCGCACCGATTTGAAAGATCTCCATGAAGTGTTGAGCGGAGTGGACGTTTCCCGGTTCCCGCAATAATGGCACCCCCCTACAGCAGCTTTGCAATTCCACCGGTTAACCACAATCGGGTGGGCGATTTGTTTTTGAGCCCAATGATCTGTTTGTAGCCATTTACTCCACAAAAAAAGTGGCTACCGATACTTCGTTTTTTGCCTCGCGGCAGGAAACATCCAAAAGTAGACTAAAAAAACAAAGCCATCGCCCTCACTCCCCTTGGGGAAATCAAGCGATGGCCTTTACCCGCGCCGGGGTGCAGGTGATTTAGTGTTTCACCACGAAAGTAAGTACCGGGCGCTTTGCGTGCGTTACTACATCTTCGGCCACGCTCCCCGCCATAACGTGGGCAAAGCCTGTGCGGCCGTGTGTAGCCATCGCAATTAAATCGGCATTGATGCTATCCGCAAAGCGAATAATGCCCTCCTCGGTATCGATATCATTGTACACATTGATGGTATAATTCTTCAAACCGAGTTTCTTGGCAAATTTCTCCATGTAGTCTTTTACGATGTGATCGCGCTGAAAGTCGCCCGGAGTATTGATGCGCACCAGGTGCACCGTAGAATCATACACTTGCTGCGTACGCTTTACAATGCGCGAGAACACTTCTTCGTCTTTGGCCATGGCGGTGGCATAGACAATATTCTTAAAGTTAGCGGTAGTAGGTTTTTTGTGAACCGTTAGTACGGGGCATTTCGAATGGCGTACCACCTTCTCGGTATTCGAGCCAATGATCATTTGCTCCAATTGCGACCGACCGGCTGTGCCCATCACCACCAAATCCACTTTGTGTTCTGCAATAATTGTGTTCATGCCATGAAACGGGTTACCCATGCGTAACTCGCCATCCACTTTTACATCGGCCATTTTGGGGTCGAGCACGGCCTTTTCCAATTGCTTACGCGATTTTTCAATCAGACGCATCGTAAAAAGCCGATCTTCAAAGTCTGCATCGGCTGCCACCTGCCCGGCCACGTTGAACGACCCACCCGTAGCTTCTTCTACCACGTGCAGTAGAATTAAACTTGCGCCCGACTTGCGGGCGATATCTGCGGCCACCTCGGTTGCAATCTGGGCGGGCTTAGAGAAATCGGTAGGAACAAGAATTTTTTTCATGATCGTAAGGTTTAAAAAGAAAGCATTTCTGCTACAGGTAAATGTAGCGATTTCAAGCCAATATCAAAACGTGCATCAGGGGCAAACCACATCTGGATTTGATGTGCCCAGCCATGCAGTAAGAAAGTGCAACGTGCCCCACACACGGCCAATGAGCAGCGCGCCAAGCAGCAGCAAACTTACCATGGTGAGTGTTTGAAGCCGCAGCGAAAACCGTTGGATGAGCCAACCCCATAACCAACTAATGCCCACCATTACGGGTAACGTGCCCAACCCAAAAAGCAGCATGTATACAAACCCGCTCCACCACGTGGGTAAAGTAAAACAAAACAACAACGCCAAGTAGGTGAGCCCGCAAGGCAATAGCCCATTGAGCATGCCGGTAAACATAAGCACCGCTGGTCCTTTTTTCTTCAGCGCAGCGCCAAACCAACGCTTCAACACGTTTACGCCATGGGTAACTAGTGTGTGCAGCACGGGAATACGAAGCCGCGAAAGGCTACCCACAGCCACCAGCATTAGCACCAAGCCCAGCACAACAGACAGCACGTTTTGGAACGGCTTTAAATCCAGCAGCGTACCCATGGTTGAGGCCAGGGCACCCAAGACCCCGTAGCTTAGCAGCCGACCACCGTTGTACAGCAACTTGGCGGGAAGAAACGGTTTATGAAGCGTAGCAGCGGCAACCAATGGGCTACACATGCCTGCACAATGCAAGCTGCCAGCTACCCCCATGATCAGCGCGGTCATCCACATGCCCTACAATACAATCACTTTTTCGATATAGTACTCCTGGCCATCCATTTTCCATTTCAGCGATGCCCGGTACAGGCCGCGATCACTCGCCGTTAAGGAAAACTGTTGTTCATCCTGCTGCGAAGGAGCCACCTTGAAGGTACGATCTAAACGGGCATTAGACGGGCGCAGCAGCTTTAGCTCACCTTCCGTGATCCGTTCAAAGTCTGAAAAAGACACGGTAATACGATCTGCGGTGAGTTTGATTTCCGGCTTCACCTGCAAGTGTTGCGTGTTGGTGAGCCGGTTGATCTTCTGCTGATGGTTGATCTCTTCCTCATAATAATTGCGTGTAACCAGCGACACTTCCTGCCGCACGCAAACCGTTACCAGCGTACCGATAAATCCGGCAAACAAGATAAACGCCACAACAATCCATTTTCCAAAATTCATATTCCAGCTTTTTTTATTTTAATAGGCCCCATGAAGCGTGCGGTTGCCGACTCAATTTTTTTGCCATTTTGATAAGCGGTGAGCACAACGGCCGTCTTTGCTCCGGTGATGTCGATCTCCGGAATTTTTACGATAAACAGATTCTTGATTAACCCCTCCTTGGGAATCACCAGCGGCTCCGCGCCAATTTTTGAGAGCGTAGCCGAGGCGGGCGATTCTACGCGTACCTCGATGGGAATATCTGCAAACGTCTTGTTCACAAACTCAATGTTATACACGTTGGTGATGTTGCCATCGTCCGTCTTTGTGTACAATGTGCCGGGTGCTTTCAGCACCGTCATTTCTACGTCTGCGCGGGTAAAGATGAGGTAGCCCAACAGCGAAACCAACGCAGTAAGTACAGCGGCGTAGCCGGCAATTCGGGGCGTAAAGATTTTTTGCCTGCCTTGCTCAACGGCAGTGTAACTGGAGTAGCGAATCAAACCTTTGGGGTAGCCTACTTTTTCCATTACATCATCGCATGCGTCTATGCAAGCGGTGCAATTCACACACTCTAATTGGGTGCCATGGCGAATATCAATTCCTGTGGGACATACATGTACGCAGAGTTTACAATCCACACAATGCCCGCGGGGCTCTGCCGCGGGTTGGTTTTTTTTCAGTTTGCCACGGGGCTCCCCACGCAGCCAATCGTAGATTACTACAATGGAGTTTTTCACTAGCAGCACACTTTGCAGCCGCCCGTACGGACACACCGCAATACAGGCCTGCTCGCGGAAACGCGCAAACACACCGTAAAAAATGGCGGTAAACACAAGCAAGCCCAGAAACCCGGCCATGTGCTGGGCAGGCGATTGCGTGATGATCTGCTCCACCTGATCGATGCCAATCAAATATGCCATCGCCACGTGCGCAATGAGCACAGAAAGGGTGATGAACAAAAAATGCTTCAATCCTTTTTTTAGGATTTTTGATTGATCCCACGGTGCTTGATCCAGCTTACGTTGTTGATTGGCATCGCCCTCAATCCAATACTCAATTTTACGGAAGACGTTTTCCATGAAAATGGTTTGCGGGCAAGCCCAACCGCACCACAACCGTCCGAAAGCCACTGTAAAGAGAATGATAAACACAAAAAGCGTAATCAGCGTAAGCGCCAACAACACAAAATCCTGCGGCCAAAACGCCTGACCAAAAATGATAAACTTTCGCTCGAAGAAATTGAACAACAACAACGGCCTACCACCAATTTGGATGAATGGCCCACCGAAGAACAGCGCTAAAAGCACTACCGTAACCACCAACCGGGCGGTGTGATAGGGGCCCGCAGGTTTCTTGGGATAAATCCATACGCGCTTGCCTTCGGCATCTACCGTAGAGAGCGTATTGCGGTATTCCTCTTCATATTGATAAACCGATGTGCTGTCCGTTGCCATACCCCTCTTTTCAGATAATTCAAACCAGCTTTAGATCATCGCAGCAACGCCTGGGTCTGGGTTGAATCAGCCCCTACTGGTGCTACGGGCTTCATCTTCTCGCCCTCCGGCTTCTTTGGGTTAGGTGGATTTGTGCCCTGCAACGACAACACGTAATTCGAGACGTTGGCCATTGCCTGCGGGCTCATGGTTGCCCCCCAGGCAATCATGTTGGTGCCGGTCACTCCGTGCTTTACTACTTTATAGACATCGTTAATCGTGCCGCCATGCTTCCAGAACTCGTCCGTCAGGTTCGGGCCGATATCCCCGCCGCCATCCGGGCGGTGGCACGAAGCACACGTGCCGAGGAATGTTTTCTTACCGTCGGCCAGCAACACTGCATCTGTGGTGGTTGGCACATTGTTCTCATCGATTTCGGCCACCGGGCTCGCTGCTTTCATCTTCTTAATTTCTTCGTTAGCAAAAGCCACCTCGTTACTGTACTCTGCGTCCGACAGCGGCAACGAATCTGTGATGTGATAGGCGATCAGATAAAACACGCCCCAAACAATGGTGGCGTAAAACAACCACTTCCACCACGGCGGCAAATGGTTATCCAGCTCTTTGATACCATCGTAGTTGTGATCCAGAATAACGGCTGCTTCCTTTTCTACCGGTGTAAAGTCGTTGATGTACTGCCAGAACTTGGCCCACCAGCCCGGCTGCGGTTGGTAGACTTTGCCCTGCGCTTCGGCCCGCGCAATTTCCTCGCGTTTCGCCAGAATGTTGAGTACCTGCAGCATGTAGGCAGCCACCGCTAAAACGAGAAGTACCGTGATGAACACAAAACCTACCACCACATAAAACAATAACATGGACGTGTTGGCACTAGCCGCAGGCGCAGGCGTTTGGGCGACTGCACTACCGGCTCCGCCCAGCAATAAAGAAAAGAGAACGATTCGTTTCATGGGTTTAGGAATTTAAGGGGTGTTGGGTGGGGGTATCGTCATCGTGCAACGGCAACTCGCTGATTTCGTTCACGAGTTTTTTGTCGGTGGTGTACACACGCCAAACCATGCCCACGAAGAAGGCAAAAAAGATAACCAGCGAGATGATGGGCCAAATGGCCACGTGATCAATGCTGCGCAAAACTTCTTTATACATACAGTGAGGGGTTTATTGGTTGGCGGCAGTTGCGTCTTTTACTTTGATATCGCGGCCCAGGCGTTGGATGTAGGCAATCAACGCCACGATTTCCGCATCGTGATTGATTTCGTAACCTTCTACCTTTAGATTCGCCTGAATGCGTTTGGCTTGGGCTTCCATTTCAGCATTTGCTTTTTCTTCGTAGCCTGCTTCGTAAGGAACGCCCACGATGCGCAGCGCGTTGATTTTGGCCGCAGTGCTTCCGGCATCTACCGTTTGTTCATACAACCACGGGTAGGCCGGCATAATGGTACCTACCGATACTTCGCCTGGTGCCAGGAAGTGACGGAAGTGCCAGCTGTCTGCATACTTGCCGCCAATGCGGTGCAAATCCGGGCCGGTGCGTTTTGAACCCCACAGAAACGGATGGTCATACACGTATTCTCCGGGTTTGGAATACTCGCCATCGGTGGGATCGTAACGCTGTACTTCCGAACGGAACGGACGAATCATTTGCGAGTGGCAGTTTACGCAGCCCTCGCGCATGTAGATATCGCGCCCGTGAACTTCCAGCGGCGTGTACGGCTTCACACTGGCAATTGTTGGAATGTTGCTTTTCACCAGAAAGGTGGGCACCATTTCAATCACACCACCAATCAAAATCGCGATCAGCGAAAGCACAGTAAAGAGAATCGGCTTGCCCTCCAACACGTGGTGCCAACCGCCTGCGGATGCCGCTTTCGTCATCGGGGCAACTTCCACTTCTTCGTTGGCCATGAAGCTACCCGACTTTGCTGTTTTATACAGGTTGTACGACATGATGAACACGCCCACCAGGTAGAGTAAACCACCCACCGCACGCAACATGTACATGGGCAAAATCTGGGTTGTTGTTTCCAGGAAGTTCTGATATACCAGGAAACCTTCCGGATTAAATTCTTTCCACATCAAACTCTGCACCACACCGCTGATGTACATCGGCAGGGCATAAAAAATAATTCCGAGCGTGCCCAACCAAAAGTGCAGGTTGGCCATCGGCACAGAGTACAGCTTGGTATTCCACATACGCGGGAACAGCCAATACGCCATCCCAAAAATCAGGAAGCCATTCCAACCCAAGCCACCTACGTGCACGTGGGCGATCACCCAATCCGTAAAGTGCGCAATGGCATTCACGTTCTTCAGCGAAAGCAGCGGACCCTCCAGCGTGGCCATGCCGTACGCGGTAACCGCCACCACCATAAATTTTAAAACCGGATCCTCGCGCACCCGATCCCAGGCGCCACGTAACGTGAATAAACCATTTAACATGCCACCCCAGCTGGGCGCAATAAGCATAATGGAAAACACCGTACCGAGCGATTGCGCCCAATCCGGCATTGCACTATATAACAAGTGGTGGGGGCCCGCCCAGATGTAAATGAAGATCAACGACCAAAAGTGGATGATCGATAAGCGGTACGAATACACCGGACGATTGGCAGCTTTCGGCAGAAAGTAGTACATCATACCCAGGAACGGAGTGGTGAGGAAGAACGCCACCGCGTTATGACCGTACCACCACTGCACCAGCGCATCCTGCACCCCGGCATACCACGAATAGCTCTTGAAGAAAGAGACCGGCATCTCCAATGAATTTACGATGTGTAACACAGCCACCGTAACAAACGTGGCGATGTAAAACCAAACAGCAACATATAAGTGTTTCTCCCGGCGAAGAATCATGGTGCCGATCATGTTGATACCAAACACCACCCAAATCAATGTAATGGCAATATCAATGGGCCATTCCAACTCCGAATACTCTTTGCCGGAGGTGATACCCAACGGAAGCGAAATAGCCGCAGCCAGAATAATCAGTTGCCACCCCCAGAAGTGCGTCCAGCTTAGCGCATCGCTAAACATGCGGGCCTTCAGCAAGCGCTGGAGACTATAATATACGCCGGCAAACATGGCGTTACCTACAAACGCAAAAATCACAGCGTTGGTGTGCAACGGCCGGATGCGCCCAAACGTGGTAAACTGAAGATCAAAATTGAACAAGGGGTAGAAAAGCTGGATGGCTGCGAGTAATCCAACAGTCATCCCCACAATTCCAAAGATGACGGAGGCAATCATGAATGCCCTGACAATGTTATTGTCGTACTTGATGCGTTCTAATTCCATGGGTGGCTCAGGTTATAATTTTTAACGGGTTAAAATTAGAACCGCCCCAAAAGGCCAGAGATGATGTGAATTAGGCCGAAAGATGATTTTTGTCAGGAATTACCTGCAAACCGGGCGCTTGTTCAGCAAGCCAAAAAAAATATTGAACAAAGTGCGCGTCAGGCGCCGGCAGTAAGGTTCTTACGCAGCGTTGATCGCGCAATTACCGCCCCGATTAACGTGAGTATCGCGCCAAGCACCATGGCCGCCCCGGGGAAATACACCGGTGCATCTGCTTTAGTAAAAAAGGCAAACGTACTGGCCATAAGCAGCGGGCCGATAATGGAGGTTACACTCATCAGGCTGGTGAGCGCCCCCTGCAACTCGCCTTGCTCATTAGATGGCACCGTTGAAGAGATGATGCCTTGCAACGCGGGGCCGGCAATGCCGCCCAGGCAATACACGATGGTAAACGCAAACATCATCCAACTCTCCGTAGCAAATGCATAACATAAAAACCCGCACGAATACAATGCGAGCCCCAGGTACACGCTGCGTTGCTGCCCGAGCTTCGGCAGAATAATGCGGATTAAAAAACCTTGCACCAAGGCAAACGCCACGCCCACCACGGTAAGGCTAATGCCAATCATTTTCTCATCCCACTTAAATTTTTCAATGGTGTAATACGTCCAATTGCTTTGTACCGCATGCGCGGAAATGTACACCAGCACCAATGCAGCAACCAGGCCAAGAATCACGGGGTAACGCGTAAGATTTAACAAACTGTTCACAGGATTCGCCCGACTCCATTCAAACTTCCTGCGGTGTGCTGCGGGCAACGATTCTGGTAGAATAAAAAATCCGTACAGCCAGTTTACAAACGTAAGTGCCGCAGACACCATAAACGGCGCACGCGTGCCCAGCGAACCCAAAAAACCACCTATCAGCGGCCCCACAATAAAGCCCAAACCAAATGCGGCACCTATCATACCAAAGTTCTGTGCGCGTTTTTCCGGAGTGCTGATATCAGCAATGTAGGCCGAGGCCGTAGTGAAGCTTGCCCCCATAATGCCAGCAAACAGGCGCCCTACAAACAACCAGGCCAGCGTAGGCGCAAATGCCAGAAAAAGATAATCTACCGCGAAGCCAAATAACGAGGCCAGCAGCACGGGCCTGCGGCCATACCGGTCGCTCAATGCGCCCAGAATCGGTGCAAACACAAACTGCATTAGCGCATAGGCGGTAAGCAACCAGCCCCCGTAGCTGCTTACTTCGCTCATCGTTCCGCCCGTGAGCTCCTGAATCAGCCGCGGCATCACCGGGATGATAATCCCCAGGCCCGTTACATCGATTAATAACGTAACAAAAATGAACCCCAGGGCCGGATTGCGCTTCGACATGCGCCAAAACTGCCACAACCCGGTGGTAAAACCAAGCCGCTGGCGTAAACGAATCATGAAAAAATCCGATGCAACGCGCGGGCACGGTGCAGCGTCTAAGAAAAGCCGGGCGGCCATGCAACCCCCGCGTTCGCCCGTTGTCTTTGCACCAAACAAGCCACCAAAAAACCAAAATACCGCATTATGTTAATCCACCAACAACTCATTAAACGAACCCTGCTGCTGGTGTTCATCGCTTCCTTTTTTGCCGCCAGCGGCCAAGTCAGAAAAGAATCGCGCGCCGTGGGCGAATTCACAAAAGTAGCTTTTCGAATTCCCGGCACCGCGTATGTTAAGCAAGGCACCCGGTACACCGTGGAAATTGAAGGCGATGCCGCCGTTTTAAAAGAAATAGAAACAGAAGTGAACGACGGTCGCCTTTCCATCGGCCGCGAAGACAACTGGCGCAACTGGAACTGGAAGGATACCGACCGCGTAACGGTTTGGATTACCCTGCCCAGCCTGGAAGCATTGAGCGTGAGCGGTTCGGGTAACCTGAAGGCCGAGGGCAAATGGAAAGTAGCCGATCTTAAATTGAACGTGAGTGGCTCAGGCAACCTGGAAGTACTGGCCGATGCATCCGGCGAGATAGAAGCAGACGTAAGCGGCTCCGGCCGCTTGCAGGTAGGGGGCACATGCAAAATGTACGACAGCGATGTAAGCGGCTCTGGCCACGTAGTCATGACCATGAACGTGTATGAAACCGCCTCCCTGGGCATTTCAGGATCGGGCAAAATTGAAGCCTCCGGCTCGGCCGGTATCGTCAAGGCAGACATCAGTGGGTCGGGCAACGTTTTGGCAATCGGGTTGGAAAGCAACAAATGCGAAGTGCGCATCTCCGGCTCTGGCGATGTAGAAATCGCGGTGAAGGAAGAACTCGATGCCAACATCACAGGCAGCGGTACCGTAAGCTACAAGGGTAATCCCAATCACGTAAACAGTAACGCCTCCGGCAGCGGCAAAGTGCGCAAGGTAAGTTAAGCTACCGCGAGTAGCATAAGAAGTCAGGTTAGGAGTTAACAGCAAAAGGGGTGTGCTCATCATGTGAGACACCCTTTTTTTTCGTTACGCCCGGCCACACGCAGCGTGGCTTGACTCGCTGGTACTTACACCGTAGCTTGCGCCAGCATCACGCCTTCCCTGCTGGTGGAAAACAGTTGGTAGCGGTTGGATGCACAAACGTAACCCGGCAACACGCCCAAACCGCTAACATGGAGCAAGTACTCTTCAAACTGATTGAGTGGCTATACAACACACTGCGCGATGCGGCCGATGAAGTTCGCTTCCGCGCCTACCACGGGCCCGTGTTCCATCGGTTTCTTCACCATCGGTACAATTATTACCGCCACTTGCCCGCAAGAGATAAACTGCCTTTCCTGCGGCTGGTGCGCGATCACTACGAATTCTTTGAGTTCGTACCCCGCAAAATCAAACTCACCCGCGCCATGAAAGCCATTATTTGCAGTGCCGCTTCTCAATTGGTGCTGCGCCTGCCGCGCGAAAGCCTCACCTTTTGGCAACGCATCATCGTCTATCCGGGCGATTACGAGTCGAGTGTCACTCAACTACGGCACCAAGGCGAAGTGAATCCGCGTTTGCGCACCATCGTTTTTAGCTGGCCCAGTATCATGAAAGGACTCCACCGGCCAGACGATGGACTAAACCTGTTGCTGCACGAATTTGCCCACGCCTTGTGGATTGAACACAAACTCACGCAACACGAGTACACCGTGCTCGACCCCATACTCGTGCGCGAGTTTGAGTTGTTGGCCGAAGCAGAAATGCGCCAATTGCACACCAACGAGCATCACTTTTTCAGACGGTACGCATTCCAAAACATGGAAGAATTTTTTGCCGTAGCCGTAGAAAACTTTTTTGAACGCCCGGCACCCCTGCAAGCTGCGCTACCTCATTTTTATGATGTACTGCAGCGCATGTTCCGGCAAACGCCCGTGGCGCACGTGCCGTAATTGCATGGGTTACTGTTGGGCGTGCCCCGCGGCCCGCGTTTAAAGAAATGTCGGACACACGCCCACACCTCGCCTCCAAAATAGAAAGGGGCCGCGGGTCGGGCTGTGCAGGGCTCCGGTGCTGCGCACTTCGCCCTCGCGGGCTCACCCTTACCATCCCTCACGCGCGTTGCGCCGCAAAGCCAAGTACGTCACCCATCCAACCCCGGAGCAAGCAACATCTCCGGCAACGTTAACCACTCCTTAACAACATTTACCAATCGCTTAACAAACCCGGGGTTGTGTGCGCTGCACTTTTGCTAAAAACACTAACCCATGAAATGCTCAATCCTGTTACTCGTTTTGTTCACCTGTGGGGCGGCTGCCCAGCAACCTTTTTCCTTTCAGCGCACGCAGCATTCGCGCGAGGTGTCGTTCATCCAACTGGATTCGGCCAAAGGCGTGCGCTCCACCGTTATCGAGTATCCCAAATTCCTGGTCGTCATCGAGCTGCCCATGATCGATGCAGGCGCTAACCGCGCCACTAACCTGGCCGAAGATGTGCCGAAAGCCCAACGCTATTTACAATACCTCACTCGCGAATACCAAAAGCCGGTGAAGTACGTGCTCAGCACGCATTGGCATCTGCACAGCCTCTCAGGCATCACTCCGTTTTTTGAACATGGCGCGCAACTGGTGGTGGCGCAGTCCAACTGGCACTATAGCCTGGCGCAGGGCATGCTGCCGCAGGCCGTGGCGCAACAATACCGCAAGCAGGTGATTTCGGTTACACGCGATACCGTGTTGCTGGCGAAATCCGCCAACCCCATTGAGGTGTGGTTTCTGGACGAGCAATACCGCTTCAAGCCCACCAAGGACTACCTGTTTTTTTACTTCCCCAAAAGCCAGGCGCTGCATGCCTCGTGCATGTGCGCCATGAACCACGTGGACTTTGCGCAGCGGCCCACATTTATGTATAACGACCGCGTGAGCGACTTGGACCGCGCCATTCGCGTGCGGCAGGTGCCGGTGGAACAACTTATCAAACTAAATGCAGAGTATGACGCCACCACCGACACGTACCGCGAGCCGGTGTTTTCGCAGGCGTATTTTTCGGAATTCAAACAACGCGGCACGCCCCTGCATGTGGCTGTGAAGGCGTACACGTCCATAGCGTTGGATCGGTTAAACCATGACCGCGACAGCCTGTTGAATGTGTTGGTGCAGCAAAAGGTATCGCCCGCGCTACTCAACTCGGTGGTGTATGAATGTTTGCGGGAGCAGGCGTGGCCGCAGGCCGTGGCGTGGGCGCACCTCCTCAACCTGATCGAACCGGGAGACACAAATTATATCGACACGCTGGGTGAGGCCTACTATCAATCCGGCAACTTGCCGATGGCGGAGTACTACAGCCGCGTGTTGCAGCGCCTGGATGCCCCGAACTTCCCCGATGCGCTCGCCACCTGGGCACGAAATAAGGCGAATTGAAATATTCAGCTTACCACAGCATCTCCTGGCACCCGTGATACCAGTGGCTGACTTGCGGGAACAGACCTTGAACAATACCTGCAAACACCGGCTTGATCTATTGCTTCACTAAGTTGATAGATGTGGAGTTTACGCAGTAGCGTTTCCCGGTAATCGTGGGGCCATCATCAAAAATATGGCCGAGGTGCGAGCCACACTTCGCACACAAGATTTCGATTCGCTCCATGCCGTACGATCGATCGATTTGTTGAATGATTTTTCCGCCCGCCATTTCACGATCAAAACTTGGCCATCCGCAGTCAGAATCAAACTTCATATCCGAGGTAAACAATTCATTACCACAGGCCGCGCAGTGGTACACGCCTTTATCGTTGGTAAGGTAGTACTTACCGGTAAACGGCCGATCGGTACCCTTCTGCCGAAGAATGTGGTACTGCTCGGGTGTAAGAATTTTCTTCCACTCCGCTTCCGTACGAGTAATCTTTTTAACTGTGTCGGGTGCGGAGGTCACCAGTGGATTTTTTTTGGTTTGGCCTTGGCACATGGTCAGGGCAAAAGCGAGTGGGATGAAAAGCAGGCGCAACATGGGCGATTTTTTATGTCTATGTACGTAAAACAAGGTTCTGGGGCATTCGGTTTGGCCATCAAAGAAAACAAAAACGGTTGGTTTGTCGGCCAGCCGCCTTTTTACCTGTTGTTCGGATCGTGATAGTCAACTTGCCCGCCACGTGCACCTGCAATCATCATAAAACCACGGGCGATACCCACAAAAACTTTTCGCTATCTTACCCACAACGAAATTCGATACAGATGTACACCGTAGGAAAAGTAAGCGCAGATGAAGCCACACGACTCATAGCCGAAGTCGTTACGTTGGCACGGGAGCTAGGTAAACCCGTGGCGGTGGCCGTGGCGGGGCCTGAAGGAGAGCTCATTGCATTTCTCCGGATGGATGGCGCCAATGCGGCATCGGGAAAAATTGCACAAAATAAAGCGTACACCTCCGGCCGCGACGGAAAAGTAACGCGCGAGATGGGCCAATACATGCGTGAAAAAAATACGCCGCCCGCATTTTGGGGCGATCTGCGGATTACCGGTTTTGGCGGTGGTGTTCCGATTCTGGAAAACCAGCGTGTGATTGGCGGGATTGGCGTAAGCGGTCTCTCGCAAGAGGAAGACGAACGCATCGCCCGGGCCGCGATCACAGTGGTTTACTCCTGATGTACCGGTTGCTGCGTAAATGTTGTTTTCGAAGTTAGACTTGAAAACAAGTTATCCAGTTCCGTCCCGGGGTATTCATCAATCGCAGCTTGCGATTATTTCAGCAAGGCCACGCCGCCCCGCTTTTCGCGCACACCGTCCTGCGGGCGGAATGAGCTCACATACTTAACAATGTACGCATACGTTCCGGGCGGCAACGGTCCACCCGCATTATTGTAGGTGCCGTTCCACCGGAAGTTGCGATCAGTGGAAGAATACACCAACTCACCCCAACGGTTGTAGATAAACACTTCAAAACGATCGTCTTTCACGAAAAAGCTAAACACCCGGAACTCCCGGTTCTCGGCAATTGAACTCCCCGGTCGAAATGCGTTGGGCGCCTCTACCGTGGGCACACAGTCGTTCAGCACTTCCGTTACATCACGGGCCTGGCAGCTAAACGAGTTCGTTAGCAGCACTTCGTAACGGCCCTCGCTGTCGGCCGTGTACACCTGATTGGTGAAGTTGAGTGTGAGTTGATTTTTGAACCAGGCATAACTTTGAAAGCGTCCGGGATCGAGCGCCACCTGGCGGGTAGCCGGATCTTGGTTTTCGGGATCGTTGCAAATCACCACCCGGTTAGGCAGCTCGCCCACCGGCAGTGGTGCGCGCACAATGTTTAATGTAGCGGCTGCCGTGCACGTGCCCAACGTAGCCGTAACGCGGTACAGTCCTTCCTGGGTTTGCTGTGTGGTGGCTGAGTTTACACCTGCCAGGGTTGTACCGGCACGCTGCCACGCAAAATTCGGATTGGTCAAGGATGGATTGGCCGTAAGCGTAAACGGCTGACCGTCCTGACAAGGCGGTGTTGAGGTAAGCCCTACGGTAAGCACACCTACCACGCGCAATGTTAGCGGCGTGCTCCGAGGGGTAGTACAGCCCGAGACGGGATCAAAAATCTCCACGGCATAGGTTGTGCCATTTTGTGCCGCAGAAAACGTCTGGTTGGATCCGCCCAATGTCGTATCAAGTGTACCGTTTCTATACCAGCGGTAGGTGTAATTACCCGCAGGTGCAACCGAAACGATTACCGCAGTAGCGCACTCGGTAGACTGCGTAAGTGTGGGCGTACCGATAGCCGGACCAACCGTGAGCGTGGTCGATTGCGTTGTGGGACATTGACCCACAGCTGTAGCCGTAACGGTAAACGTGGCGTTACCTACGTTTGGCGCGAGATTAATTGTAGGTTGATTGGTTGGACCGGCAATTGCGCTGGCGGGAACGGCCGTCCACGTGTAGCCGGTAGCACCCGCGGCCGTTAACGTGAGTGCACAAAGGTTAGGCGTAAGCGTAATCGGCACCTGCGCCGCCGGTACCACGGTAATATTTGTTGACCCGATGCAGCCCCCATTGTCTGTTACTTGTACAACGTACGTTCCCGCAGTGAGGCCAGGGGTAACAAACGTTGCGGGTTGGCTGGTGAGCGTGGTAGCCACCCCTGTGCCGCTATTGGTGATGAGTACGTTTTGCAATGGCGCACTTGCGGTGGTTACTACGTTGTATGCCACCGGGCTGCAATTCGGTGGCACGGGTGTGGCCGCAATGGTAAATGCGGCATCCGAGAGGCCCACAGAAGCAGACAATGAACAACCGGAAACCTGATCGGATACTACCACAGAATAAGTGCCCGCCACACGCCCGGTGATCGGCCCGATGGTACCAGGAGCTGCCTGGTCTATTCCCTGTTGATTGAATCCCGATGGGCCACTTAAAAAGTATTGATAGGGTCCACCCGGCGGAGTGGACGCGGTAAGCGTGAGCGAAATACTGCCGGAGGGAGTACCGCAGGCGGTGGGGTTGGTGCCCGTGAGCGAAAATGCGGGCGAAACGTTGATGGTATACGTCTTTGTGTCGGTTACGGTACACGTGGTGATGGGATCGGTTACACTCACTTCGTACCGGAAAACCCCGGGCGTTGCCGTATCTACAAACTGTGCCTGAGCCGTGCCTGCCGAAACACCATTAATGCGCCACTGATACGTGGCCCCGGGGTTTTGTGCGTTTAGCGCTGCGGTCGCGTTATCCTCGCAAAGCGTCAAGTCTGGCCCCAACTCTACTTGCGGCCGGTTGTCTGCCACCAGTGCCTGCGCCTCCGAAAAACAGCCGTTCTGATCGGTATTGGTTACCGTAACAAGTGCAGGTTGACTAACCACAATTGTTGCCGTTGTTGCTCCGGTACTCCACAAATGGGTGAGGTTGGGGATGTTATTGGCATTCGCATTCAACGTTACCGGCCCGGTGCAGAGTGCCGTGCTGATCAAAGTAGGCGGTGGTGGTGGTGGTACAATCCGTACGGTTTGCACCAACGTGGTATCTAACCCACATCGGTTGGTGAAATTTGTAGTTACCGTGTACGCCCGTGCCGTGGCATACAAATGGTCTACACCCGTACCACTGCCGCTTCCGCCATCCCCGAAAAACCAGTTGATTACGTCAATCGGATCTGTTGGTGTGGCATTGAACCGGGTGGTATCGCCTAAACAAATTCCCTCAAAGCCAACGAGTGGGCCACCAAAAGCACTGTTATTGATCTGACGAAAATTGGGCAGACCCAGCCGGCTGTTCGTGCCGGATGCAAGATTGAATCCACTAAAATTCACCGTACTAAGGCGAGTAGTATCTTCATTGGCTTGCACCGTGCCCAGCACGTTACTCCCGTTAATGGCCATGTAGATCTGTCCGTCCGGGCCGGTTTGAATAGCGCCCAACTCCCGCGCCTGAGGCAATCGCTGCTTGAAGAAAGGCCGACCAATTGAATCGAGAAAATATTCGTAGAAAAAGGAATTCGATGACGTCTTTAGTGTGGCAAAAAGTTTGTTTCCACCGCTGGAAAACTCAACGCCATACACCTGGCCGGTAGCCTGGTTAAGATTGATGGTACGCAGGTTGGAGATTCGGCCGGTGGTATCATTGAGCGTGAATAATTCAATCCGGTTTTCGGTACCCGGCGTGCTCATCGGCACCGCCAGGTTATTGCCGGGACCCAATTTCATATAGCCTTGGCCGTTCTCTACCACTTTCAACGCGTGCTCGGCACCAATACTCGAGATCACCGGGTCGCCAATGCCGGTAGCGCGAATGGGGTACGCCCGGAAAAAGTTATTGCCATACTCGTGCGCAATCAGCCACGTGCCATTGGCAGTAATCCGCTCGGTAGTGCGACTGAAAAGCAAAACATTTTTGCGCACCACGGCTCCCCGCCCATTGTTTGGCTTTAAGTCAAACAACGAGTACCGCAGTTCGTTGAGTGAAGTGCCATTAATGGCCTGCGTGGTAAAGATGTAGTACAAGGTTTCATCGCCTGGCACGGGTACAATCAAGGCAGACTGGGTAGCATCCGGATCGCCCCCAATGCCCGTGTCGATCTGGGTATGCGTGCGGTCGTACACGGCATTACCATCGGTATAAAAAATGGTTTCTCCGTTCCGATCGCAGACAATGGCGCAGCCCTCCGGGGCATCCATCGCGCTATCGTTCAATGGCCGTGGCGGCGCCACATTAAAATCAATACCCGCACGCCTTCCAAAATACCATTTGTTGGAGGTTTGATCTTGCAACCGGTACTCGCGCACATTTACCCCGGCGTAACCGGTACAGCCGCTGGCATCGGTGACCACCACATAGTAGTATCCGGCGGAATCCGGGGTAAGCAACGGCCCCGTATCGCCATTGGACCAGACAATGGACGTGGGCGTGCCACCCTGTATTTGTGCGCGTACCTGAAACTGCCGTGGCGAAGATGATCCGCGTGGCGGTGGAAACTCGCTTCGGCATGCAGTCGTGTCCGACACAAGGGTGATCTCAAGCGGAAACGCGTTGATCGTAACCGCTTGCGTAACTGAATCTACCTGCCCACGGTAGAATGCAAAAAGCCGAACGTTAAAACTTCCGGCAGTTTCGTAGGTGTGGATAGGACTTGTACCACGACCAACATTTGAATCACCAAAGTTCCAAACCAGACTGTCCGGCACGGGTTGCACCGTGGAGAAAAATGTGTTGGGCGAGTTCTGGCATGCGCCTGTGGTTGTAAACGAAAGGCGCATCCTTACCGTATCGCGCGCTAAAAAGCTCGGGAACTGCGTAGCCGCAAAGTTAATATTACCGAAAGGCAACGGGGTATACCGAACACCTGGCGCTACGGTATCTGTTCTTGACAAACGACCTACCAAAAAGGGCCCCGCGGCTGCGTTCTGATACAGATGATAAATCGAACTATCCACAGCCATTTGCAAACCGTAGCTCCGAAAAGGCGCTGTGGGCAGCACCGTGGCCAACGTTACGTTGGCATTCAAATAATCGTACTGTAAAACATCTGCATTTACACCCGGCTCGCCATGCCGCGACAGATACAGGAACCGGCCGCTCGGGCTCCATTCCATGTCGTAAATCGACTGATTGGTGGTAGTGGTAAGACCCGAGTTGAAAATGGTGCGATCGAAGGTAAGCACGCCGGTTGCAGGATTAAACGTAAACACCGTAGCATCGGTACGGCTATCTTGCGCGGCCACTGCCAGCCTGCGCGTGGGCTCATGAAACGCAAAATTTGCAACCGAGGTGGGTACCCCAAAACCATTGAAGCTGGTGGTATTGAAGGTACCCGAAACAAATGAAGCCGCGTTGATGAGCGTAACGGAATAGTTTTGTGTGCCCGTCTGATGAGTAATCAACCAGAAGTCCTCACCATTGGCGTGGCCGATCACCACCATGCCCTCCGACCGATTGGTTAACCCGGGGACTGCAATGTTTTTTGTTTCCACATCCCCTACGGCCGGAGATGGAAAAACAGCATTACCAAACAGGGCCAAGTTCACCACGGCAACCTGAATGGTGCCGCCGGAGGTAAAGTTGGCGGTATTGGTAAACACAAAATAGCGGGTATTTTGCCCGGGTACTTTGCAAATGGCAGTGGGTTGGTTGGCGGCTGCGTTTGCTACAAGACCGCCACCGTTGGGCATGCGCATGTGGCAGGCATCGAAAATGGAATTTCCATCCGTATAAAAAAGTAAATTGCCGGTGCCGGGATCGCTGGCCACCGCGCTGCCACCCGTGCCAAAGGGTACGGCCTGGTTCGTAACAATCACTGGCTGATTGGTGCCTCGGCTAAATTGTAATCCCTGGTTTGAATTTCCGAAATACCAATGGGTGGTTTTCAACGGCTGAGCCTGTACAACCCAACTACATGTAATCGCCAATAAGCAAAGACAGCCCCTCCAGTCAATCAAGCGAAATAATTTTTTTTTCATACTACGAAACAACACCTAACGTTACAGCATTCAGCAAGTAGAACGCACGGTTCTCACGAAAGTATATATTTTAACACAAAATAACATGATGGGTTCGCGTTTCGTTGGGTAGGCATTGGCCTCACTTCGATGAATCAACTTAACCGGGGTTTGAATTGTGAGCGGGCTATTTCAAAAAATCAAATAATGAGCGTTATTTGTCGGATGCCGAAACAGACCGTACACGGATTTTTATTCACCCTGACCGGTGTGTTATCTGTTTTTTGCAGCACATCGGTGCTGGCACAAGATCCGCAGTTCTCGCAGTTCTACGCGGCGCCCCTTTACCTTAACCCCGCCTTTGCCGGCTCTTCGCAACAAGGGCGCGTAGGTCTGAACTACCGAAACCAGTGGCCCGGGGTGGACGCCAACTTCACCACGATGTCTGCATTTGCGGATTTTTATATCGAAGACAAAAACAGCGGCGTGGGCGCAATGATCACGCGCGATTACGTTGGATTAGTTGGCCTTCAGTCGATCAGTCTGGCGTTTCAATACGCATATCAATTGCGGCTCACACAAAAACTTTCTTTCCGCCCGGGGTTTCAGGCTGCCATTTACCAACGTTCCATCAACTTCGGGCGGCTTACTTTTGGAAACCAGTTCGATCCCAATACCGGTGAGTTCATTGGCGGAGATTCGGGCGAAGGCCTAAGTGGTGGAAATCGTTTCTTTCCCGATCTCTCCGCGGGTGGTTTGTTTTATACGCCCAATGCGTGGCTTGGCTTTGCAGCACATCACCTAACCCGACCAAACAACTCGCTCGTGGGCGAAGACAGCAATCTGCCCATCAAACTTTCTGCGCATGCTGGCTGGAAGTTCTTTTTCCGCCCCGGGGTAATGGGCCAAGGGGTGTATGCACGAAAGGCCGAAAGAAGCATTGCCCCTGCCGTGCAATACCGCAAGCAAGGACCTTTTACCCAAATGGACGTGGGCACGTACTTTACCTTCGAGCCGATTGTAGTGGGTACCTGGTACCGCGGCATACCGTTTAAAAGCTTGAACAACATCATCAACCATGAATCGATTGTGCTGTTGGTAGGCATGACGCTGAAGGGTGCGAAGGATGTACTCAACATCGGCTACAGTTATGATATCACGATTTCACGACTCGGCCCCGGCACGGGCGGCTCGCATGAAATCAGTCTCGTGTATTCGTGGCCTACACGCAATCCGCGAAAGCCACCAAAAGATAAACTCATCATTCCGTGTCCGGATTTCTAATCCCAAAAAAGAAGATGAAGAAAAAGTTGTTACAAAGCGCCTGGTATTTGCTGGGCGCTTTCTTTTGTACGCCACTTGGCGCCCAAACATATGCCGAGTTGTTGGGGTACCCGAAAGGCGCCCGTGTAGTGATTCTGCATGTAGACGATGCGGGCATGTCGTGGGATTCGAACGAAGGCGCAACGCGTGCACTTACCCAAGGTGTGGCCACTTCCGTAAGTGTGATGATGCCCTGCCCCTGGGTGCCTGGGTTTGTGAGGTTCCTGAAGAAGCATCCAAACGTAGACGCAGGCTTGCATTTGACCCTGACATCCGAATGGGATGACTACCGTTGGGGCCCGCTGATGGGTAAGCCCGCAGTGCCGGGTTTGGTAGACGGGCAAGGCGCCTTGTGGCCCGCGGTGAGCGATGTGGTTAAACATGCGAAGGCCGATGAAGTGGAAGCGGAAATCATAGCGCAACTGAACCGCGCCCGGGCGATGGGTTTTGAACCCTCACACCTGGATTCGCACATGGGCACCTTGTTTGCAACGCCCGAGTTTTTGGAACGGTACATTAAGGTGGGCGTCGCCAATCGGATTCCGGTGATGTTTCCGGGCGGGCATAACCACATGATTGCCGCACAAAATGCCGCTACGCCCGAGTTGATGGCCCAGATGCAAGGGCTGGGCAAACAAATCTGGAGCGCCGGGTTACCTGTACTGGACGATCTGCACAACGTGAGTTACGGTTGGACGTATCCGTCCGACAAAACCGTGACCGATGCCGAACTACAAGCCTTCGCCACCCAAAAGTATATTGAGACCATCCGTGCGTTGAAGCCCGGCCTCACGATGGTGATTATGCATTGCACGGCCCCCACGGAAGTGTTTCGCTACATCAGCGATTCCGGCCAGATTCGTAAGGGCGACCTGCTGGCCATGCAAGATCCGGCGTTCAAAAAATTTCTTGCCACGGAAGGGATTATTTTAACTACGTGGCGCGAGGTGATGCAACGCAGAAGCGCGCTGAAGTAGAAAGGCACTAGGCATAGACGCTCAGAACTAATCTTCCGCTCCACCCCCGATTTTACACACGTTGTCGATGCCGAGGTGCAACAATGCATCGCCAGCGTTTACTACCGGGTTGTTATTTAAGCCCACCACGTACCCCATCGTAGGGGCCTTTACTGTTTCCTTAAACTCTGCAAACGGGTCGGTAATCATGCCTACCACTTGCCCTTTGTGCACAAGCTCTCCGCATTTGATTTGCGCCTGAAACAAACCCGCAGTTTTAGCGCGCACCCACGAAGAAGACCACACGATCCGGTTTACTTCCGTAGGTACCGGGGCCCAATCGATCATCTTCAGGTGTTTCATTAGGCGCAACGTGCCGTTAATGCCTTCTTCAATTGCATGTTGATCAAATCGCACCGACTCCCCCCCCTCGTACACAATGATGTTCTTCCCCTGCTTTGCCGCGGTTTGCCGAAGCGAGTGCGGCCGAAAGGGTGCATCAAGTGTAAACGGTGCATGAAATGCAGCAGCCAGTTCTACATTACGCGCGTCTTGCATCACACAGCGCACTTGCGGATAATTGGTGCGCATGGCGCCGCCGGTGTGGAAATCAACTCCATAGTCGATAAACGGAATCACATCATGGGTTACATGAAACGCTACGCGTGAAGCCAGCGAACCTGACTTGGTGCCTGGAAACGAGCGATTGATATCTTTCCCGTCGGGCACCTCACGTGAATAATTGAGAAAACCATACACGTTGATAATCGGCATACACAACACCGTGCCACGCTTCACCCGATGATGGCCCTGATCCAACATCCGTCGGACAATCTCCGTACCGTTAATTTCATCGCCATGCATTCCCGCCATTAATGCCAACGTGGGGCCATCCTGCGGGGCGCGGTAGACATAAATTGGGGTATTGATTTGCGTGTGCGAGGGAAGGCGCGCAATGTTGATGCTGATTTCTTTGAACTCACCCGGGCGGATTTCCTGATCGGAGATGACAATGTTTTTCATGCTCCGTCTAAGTTCGGGATTTCGGCCTCAATTGTCAAAACATAAAGAGCTGGGCAGCAACGAACCAGTCAATACAACTGCAGCACTCAGGCGTTGACTTTGTCTTTCTGAATCCGGTTCTTACCGGCATTCTTCTCCAGATACTGAATAATCTTTGCGCCAATATCCACTTTCGTGGCGCCCTCAATTCCTTCCAGACCGGGCGAGGAATTCACTTCCAAAATCAGCGGGCCCCGTTTAGAGGGCAACATGTCCACCCCGGCCACACCCAGCCCCATCTTTTTTGCTGCAAAAATGGCTGCGTGCTTTTGGTGTTTATCCAGCTTCACCACCTCTGCATGTCCACCCCGGTGCAGGTTAGAGCGAAACTCGCCATCGCGTGCCTGCCGCTTCATGGCCCCCACCACTTCTCCATTCACCACAAACGCCCGAATGTCAGCGCCCTTGGCTTCCTTAATAAACTCTTGCACAATGATGCGGGCCTTCACCCCATGAAACGCCTCAATTACCGACTGCGCTGCCTTTTTATTTTCCGCAAGCACAACACCAAGACCCTGCGTACCTTCCAACAGCTTAATCACCACGGGTGCGCCGCCCACGGCCTCAATGGCTCCTTCGGTATCCTTGGAGTAATCCATAAAAATGGTTTTGGGTAAGCCTAACCCTGCACGCGAAAGGATTTGCAGACTCCGCAATTTATCGCGCGAGCGAATGAGTGCCTGCGACTCCACCGCGGTAAAAACTTTCATCATTTCAAACTGGCGCACAACGGCGGCCCCATAAAACGTAACCGATGCGCCAATGCGGGGGATAATCGCATCGAAGTAATCTAACCTGCGCCCGTTGTACCACACCATCGGGTTTTTCTTCTCGATCACCAGTACACACTTCAGGTGGTCGATGATTTCCACTTTATGGCCGCGCTTCTCACCCGCTTCCTTCAAGCGTTTGGTGGAGTAGAGTTTGGCATCCCGACTTAAGATAGCGATATTCATAGACTGGCTTGGGCGTTTGTTTTGGCCTGAAAGGCGAGATCTGTTTTTGTTACATCAATTAAAAAGCGGTTGCGCAAAATCTTGCGGCCCAGCAAAACGGGAAACCGCAGATTGCCCCGATTGCTTAACGAAAACTCCGCACGGATAATGCGATCGAAAATTTTAACTTTTGTTTTTATCACATAGCGCAACTCGGCCTCACCGAACGAATTTCGGATTTCGCGTTGTTCAAATTTCTTGAAGCGAAAGGGCATTCCGGTAAACTCCGGGTGTTCTTCGTCCAGCAAAATAAACTCCAGTACGCCGCCAATTACCTCCGCACGCGAGCAGTGCAAACTACACGTGTATGCGCCGGTATCTACTTTGGCTTGAATATCGGTTAAACCTAATCCGGGTAAGTCCACCCGATCGGAGCGCCCCAGAATTTGCATGATGTTGCAACTAGTCCAATAAACTTACAAATAAAAAAGCCTCCGGCAAGGAGGCTTTTTCAATTCCGTTAAGAAATAATTATCCTTTCTCGATTTTAAATGCCACCTGAGTATTCTCCCACTTCAGCACTACGTTGTTGCCCTCCACGCTGATGGTGAAGGTTTCTACAAACGCAGCGGTTTTTGCAGGCTTTACTTTTACACGCAACACATCGTTTTTCTCATTGTATTCGTACGCGCCCCATTTGATGTCTTTGTTGATGATGATGGTCCACTCGTTTTCCGTGGGCAACGTATAAAGACCGTACTTGCCTTTCGCGAGCTTTTGCCCTTCGAGTTTTGCATCTGCGCTCAACTCAATAGACGTAGTAGCGTTGGCACCGGTGCGCCACACCTGGCCGTAGGGTACGAGACCACCCATGATTTTGCGGCCTTTGGCCGATGGTTGATGATAATCGATGGTTACTTTAACTCCGTCTACCGTAGCTTCGGCTTTAGCGGGCGGGCTCGGCATTTTTTTCGCTTTGTCGTCTTGGGCGATGACAGCGAGCGATACAAAAAACACGGCAGCAAGCGTTAGAAAAGTTTGTTTCATAAAATTAAATTTTGATTTGGTTTCCGAGTAGTGATAACAAAAGTGTGCCGCATTTCATTCCTGATCGCGGCACACTTTTTTGCATACAACCTATAAACTTGTGTTATAACGCGTAGGGGTAGTGAAAGTTTTATTGCCTTGGGTGTATTTGCAGCGCATTTAGCGTCCAAAGGGATTCAAAGCCGATAACGCGCGTTTTCCGCCACCCATTTTATTCATTGTTTTCATCATTTTACGCATGCCTTCAAATTGGTTTAACAATTGATTAACCTGTTGTACCGAGGTACCGCTGCCGTTGGCGATCCGGATTTTCCGGCTTTGGTTGATCACCTCCGGGTTTTCGCGTTCTTCAAAAGTCATGGAGCGAATGATGGCCTCAATTGGTTTGAATGAGTTATCATCAATATCTACATCTTTAATGGCCTTGCCCATCCCGGGAATCATCCCCAACAGGTCTTTCATGTTGCCCATTTTTTTAATTTGATCGAGCTGGCCCAGAAAATCGTTAAAGTCGAACTGGTTTTTTCGGATTTTCTTGTTCAGACGTGCGGCCTCTTCTTCATCAAAGGCCTGTTGCGCTTTTTCCACCAGCGTTACCACATCGCCCATACCCAAAATGCGGCTGGCCATCCGTTCCGGGAAAAAGCGGTCAATGGCATCCATTTTTTCGCCTGAGCTGATGAATTTGATCGGCTTCTCTACCACCCTGCGAATGGAGAGCGCAGCACCACCGCGGGTATCACCATCGAGTTTGGTAAGCACGACGCCATCGAAGTTCAACCGATCGTTAAACGCTTTGGCCGTGTTCACTGCATCCTGGCCGGTCATGGAATCGACCACGAATAATGTCTCGCTGGGATTCAGCGCCTTTTTTAACGCTGCGATTTCATCCATCATTTGCTCGTCTACGGCCAGGCGTCCGGCAGTATCTACAATCACTACACGATGGTTATTCTGCTTTGCGTGCGCCAACGCGGCTTGTGCAATTTTGATGGCGTCTTTGTTCTCAGGCTCCGCGTACACATCTACACCCACTTGCTGGCCCAATACTTTTAGTTGGTCGATCGCGGCCGGGCGATAGATATCGCAGGCGGTAAGCAATACGTTGCGGCCCTGGCGCTTGAGGTAATTCGCCAGCTTACCCGAAAAAGTAGTTTTACCAGAACCCTGCAAACCCGCAATGAGCACGATGGCGGGGTTACCTTCAATCTTGATGTCCTGACTTTCTCCACCCATTAGTTGGGTGAGTTCGTCATTGGTGATTTTAATTAGCAACTGCCCGGGCGAGATGGCGGTAAGCACATTCTGGCCCATGGCTTTGGTTTTGATTTCATCGGTAACTTCTTTGGCTACCTTGTAGTTTACGTCCGCATCAATCAGGGCCTTGCGAATTTCCTTAATTGTACTGGCTACGTTAATTTCCGTAATGCGCCCCTGCCCTTTCAGGGTTTGAAACGCTTTTTCCAGCTTCAGACTTAAACTATCGAACATACACTACAATTTTAAAGGACGGCAAATTTAGTATTTTTTGCCGGGTTGCCGGGCAGGGCTTCTGCCGCACCGAAACATCACCCCTAAACGCTTTTCCAGAAGCCCGCGCGCCAACGCCGTAGTGCAGCCCGCAGAAATAAAAAAAGGCCGCTCTGTTTCAGAACGGCCTTTCCGTTGGTTGATTAGACTGCTTAGTTATTCTTGCCCATTTTGGCCATTTCCTTTTCAAACGTCTCTTTGAACTTCTCATAATCGTAGTCGATTTTGAGGCGATCGTCTTTCGAGAGGCGTTCGTTGTATTTGTTTACCAATTCATCGGCCGAAAGTTCGATGGCGATGTAGGTTTTGAAGCTGCCCTGCTCGGTCTTCATCAGTTTTTCGCAGATGGTGCGAATGCCCGAAAGTGTTTGGTCTACCACTTCGCGGTTGAGGCTTTCAAAGCGTTCTTCTACTTCCTCGCGGTTATTCATCTCGCGCGAGTTTACGTAGTTGTCCGTCACCGTCTTCACCGTAGTTTGAATGGACTGCGCCAATTCGTTGCGGGCGTTGGTTAACGCTTTCCGCTTAGACGTTACCTGATCGGAGCTCTCGCCAATGGAGTTGGCACGGAAGAACTTGTTGGTGGTGAAATAATCAGGGCCCGAGCAGGGTACAACCACTTCGGTTTCGCCTTTAGGAGCTGCCTGCTTTTTGCTACAGCCCGCAAAAACTACTGCTGCCATCACTACGGCTACAATAGAACGGTTCATCAACTTTTTCATATTTCTGAGTTTGGTTATGCAAGTTATAAGATTACAATTTAAGGGCCACATTTATTTTAACCGGATTGTGCCGCGGCGGGTTGTGGCAATTATGCCAGTTTCTGAACTGTTTTATTGTAGAATGGCATTGAGCAGTTCCGGCAGCTTCTCTTTTTCCAGGGTTTCGAGGCCCTTGTTGTAGGCCTCCTGGCTGGAGCGCTCATAATCCAGACTAAACCCTTTAATGCGATCCAACGTGGTGGAATAAATCTTCTTATTATCTCCGGCGGACGTTACGTTGATTACGGCCGTCATAAACGTGATGTAAATGCTACCCGATATCGAGCCCTTTTCGCTATCGGCCGAAACATCCATGAGCAGATCGGCTTTCTCCTTATTTTCCGTAAACTCGAAACCATTGTTGGTAAGATAGTTCTTGATGCGGTTGGTAACCTGCAGGTTGCTGCGCGCCACGCCAAAGGTTTTTTCCTCTGCAACCAAGTACACCAAGGGGCGCTTCACGCGCAAAAGCACTACTGCTTTAGGCACCACCATCTTCTGCACAATGAGCGAATAAATCTCGTTCGGATTGTTGCCGGCAAAGGCCGCCAAATCTACGCGAGCAGCCACGGTTTGCTCCACATCGCGCGAGCCAATCTTGGTTAGTAACATTTTTGCCTGCCCGGCGGCATCGGTTTTGTACGTGGGGAATACATCGCCCGACCCCTTTTCAAATCCTGCCGCCAAGGGCAGCCCTTCAATCATGCGTTTATTTTCTTTGATGAACGCCGTAAGCGTGATGGATTGAGCGCTGGTTGCCACTCTCCGGTTCAGCTCAATTTGTGCCGGTGTGGCCATCAGTTCCATGCGGCTCAACAATTTTTGCATGCTGGCATAGATCTCGGTGGTCAGCAAAATCTCGTTGCCTTCGTACATCAGCCGAATCGGCTCCGCCAGATACTTTTCAATCGCCCGAAATCCTTGAAAATAAAAACCTAACGCCTCTACTTCTTTGTTCGTTTTTTCCGACTGCCGGGCCTTAGTAAAGAGATCCAGCGCCAGCGCCACCGCATCGCGTTTTTGTGCCTCTTTTATTTCGCGGTAGCGTTGCTTGGAGAGGCGGTAGTACACCCAGTAATTGCGTTCATCCTCCCATACATCGGCTTGTTCAAATTCTTCAATTTCGTCTGCGGCGTCTGTCTGGATAATTTGTTCGTACTTGTCGCGAAATTCTTTGTTTTCATCAATGGATGTAAGAATAGACGTTGATGAAACCGTTACTTTAATCTCCGAAACCAAATCCTGCAGCGCACTCTTTTTGGCGATTTGGATGTAGTTGTTCTCACCCGTTTTTGCGCTGTGGCCAATGCCGATGTAATACGCATCGTTGGCTGGCTTGGCCGAAAGCCACGCCGGGCGTGTTTTTTGTAGATCGGTTTTCAGGGCCGAAGGCTGCGTAGACGGACTGCAGGCAGCAAGTACCAGCAAAAAAAACGAGAAGAAGCGATACACAAGGGCGATATTTACACGTTGGAAAGATTCAGAATTCATGCCAAAAAAGTGAACAAATCTATTGGGTTGCAGGAATCTTCGGAACAAGGCGGGATTTTTTTTAGTTTTATACTCAAATCAGGGGGTTTATGACAACGAGAAGCGTGGCGATTTTACTGATATTCATTACACTGGCCTGCCAAGAGCCAAATGAAACCGTTTTTACAGGCAACGAGAGTACCTATAATCTGCAATCGGGCAGCGTGTACAACGTCAGTGGCACGGTAACGCTGAAGGAGCGCAAAGATGGATCCACCAGTTTGATTGTAACCGTTACCGGAACGGAAGGTAATGCCACCCACCCGGTGCATCTTCACAAAGGCTATATCAACGAGGCAGGTGCCGATGTGGCCGCCCAACTCACGCCGCTGGCGGCGCAAACCGGGCGATCTGAAACCGTTCTTACACAACTGGCCGATGAAACCCCGGTAACGTACGCTGCCCTTACGGAGATGATTGCGAACATTAAAATTCACCTGTCCGAAACCGGGCCTGGCCGCAATGTTATTCTTGCCGGTGGCAATATTGGCAAAGGAATTACCTCGCCCGCCAACGGCCGCCTGAGTTACGACCTCGGCGTTTGCAAAAGCGAGTAGGGTTACCCGTTCACTTCTGGGGTTCGGTTTGGCTTCCGGCGTTTCGGAGGTTAGTAGGATTTTTTCTTGCTGCCCCAAAATTTATCGCGCTTCGATGAGCTCTTGCGTTGCTTTTTATCGCGATCTACTTCCTTTTTCGGGCCGCTCAACTCCAACCGCACAGCACGTCCGCGCACCTGCACGCCGTTGAAGCCCTTAAATATTTTTTCCACCAACTCGGGCTCCACCTCAAAAAACGAATACGCGCCTTTGATATCGATTTTACCTACTTGCTTGCTTTTTACATCGCCAAAGTCGCAGATTAAACCTAATAAACTGCCCTTGTCAAGGCCGTCCATCTTGCCTACATTAATGAAGATGCGCTCGCCCGAAGGATACCCATCGGTATCACCCGTTTCCACGCGCGGACCCTCAGAGGAATTCAAGTCAGGTGCATCGCGGTAATATTTGTAAATCTGGTTGAACTCGATGGAAGCAAAGCGTTTAATGATTTCTTCTTTGGAAAGATTCATCAGTTCGTGGTACACCTCGGGCAGGAACGAGTCGATTTCCTCGTCATTCACCTCCACTGATTTTACCTGGTGCATCATGTCGATGAGTTTCTTTGTGCAGATTTCGTCACCGGTGGGCACAGGCACTTTTGTAAAGCGTTTGTTCAACATTTTTTCAATTTGTTGAATGCGGCTGCGATCGCGCTTGCCCACAATGGCCAGGGAGATTCCCTTGCGCCCGGCCCGCGCCGTGCGGCCGGCCCGATGCGTGTAGTACTCAATTTCATCGGGCAAATTCATGTGTACTACGTGCGTGAGGTTATCCACATCAATGCCGCGCGCGGCCACATCGGTGGCCACTAAAACCTGAATGGCTTTATTTCGGAAACTGCGCATCACTTTATCGCGCTGTTGTTGCGACAAATCGCCATGCAGTGCATCGGCATTGTAGCCATCTTTCATTAGATGTTCGGCAATTTGCTGCGTATCTACTTTGGTGCGGCAAAACACTACCCCGTACATATCGGTAGTATAGTCGAGGAATCGCTTGAGCGCGAGGTATTTGTCGCGTTCGTTTACCACCACGTATTGGTGATCGATATTTTCGTTGGCTTGATTTCGGGCACCTGTGGTAATTTCTTCGGGTTCGTGCATGTACGCCTGTGCAATTTGGCGCACTTCGCGCGGCATGGTGGCGGAAAACAGCCAGGTGATTTTGGTATCGGGCGTGGTGGCGAGAATTTCATCGATGTCTTCTTTGAAGCCCATGTTCAGCATTTCATCGGCTTCATCGAGCACCACGTATTTGATGGTTTGCAATTGCAGCGCTTTGCGCGAAAGCAAATCGATTAAACGACCAGGCGTGGCGATAACGAGATTAACGCCATGCTTGATTTTGCGAATCTGATCGCCAATGCTGGCGCCGCCATATACCGCTACCACCCGTAAATCTTTGTACGATTTGGAGAATCGCTCCAGGTCGTTGGTGATTTGCAGACACAGCTCACGCGTAGGCGCAAGAATCAATGCCTGCGGCTGGCGCAGGTTAGCGTCAATAAGTTCTACCAAAGGCAGACCAAAGGCTGCGGTTTTGCCGGTGCCGGTTTGGGCAAGGGCCACTACATCGGAGTTGCCTTGCAGCAGCAGCGGAATGGCTTTTTCTTGTACGGGGGTGGGGGTTTCGAAGCCAAGTTGCTGGATAACTTCCACCAGTTGCCCGGAAAGACCCAGGGCTGGGAATGATTTCATCTGTTACTATTTTTTTGTCTGAGGTGAGAAGGAACGGCGTGGCTCATGCCTGTGGGTGAACGCTGTGCGCGGCCATTTCATCAAAATTATTGTACGTGAGCGGCAAAGGTACGGAATTAATGCCGGTGGTGGGGGAATATTTCGGGGGGGGGCGGGGTGAGGGGTGTGGGCGGCGAGTTGCGAGCAGCGAGTTGCGAGCAGCGAGCTTCGAGCTGTGGGCTGCACGCTTTACGCTGCAGGCTTCAAGCTACGAGTTGCGAGCTACGAGCCGCGAGCTTCAAGCTGCGAGTGACCAGAGACGAGAGACCAGAGACGAGAAACCAGAAACCAGAGAACCGCTTCCAAACACCAGCAACCCGTGGCCCCGCAGCAGGGATGGTAAGGGTGCGCCCGCAGGGCGAAGTGCCACGCCCAAGCGTTGGCACCGGAGCGAAGCGGAGCCCTGAACAGCCCGGCCCGAGGCACGAGGGGCTGCCCAAAAAATCTTTACCTTCGCCGTATGGAACTCATTAAGAAAACCGGCTTTTTGTCGGCCTTCATTCTGGGGGCGCTGAGCATCCAGGGTTTTTACGCGGGTGGCTTCCGGCTTTACATGCCGATGGTGTTTGCGTTTGTGGTGCTGCCGTTGTTCGATCAGCTGGTTGGCCTCGACAAAAAGAACGTGCCGCCCTCGCGCGTGGCGTTGGTGGCGGAGGAATTTTATTACCGCTTTGTTACGTACGTGTGGACGTACTTTCAGGTGGCGTTTGTGTGCTGGGGTACTTACGCGATCAGTCAAGGCACGCTTAGCCGATGGTGGGAATGGCTCGCGTTCGCGATTGGTTTTTCGCTCATTACCGGCGGCATTGGCATTACCGTGGCGCACGAATTGGGCCACAAAAAATCTGCGCTTGAACAGTTTTACAGCAAAGTGTTGTTGATGACAGTGTGCTACATGCACTTTTTTATTGAGCACAACCGCGGCCACCATGTGTACGTGGCCACGCCGGAAGATCCCGCCACGGCGCGAAAGAACGAAAGTTTTTTCCGCTTTTGGTTTCGCTCGGTGTTTGTGGGGTATGCACACGCGTGGAAGCATGAAGTTGAGCGGTTGAAGCGGAATGCGCTGCCCGCCTGGAGTTTGCGCAACCAAATGATCTGGTTTGCGGTTTTGCCGGTGCTTTTTTGTGCCGTGCTAACGTGGGCGTTCAGCACCGCGGGTACCGTGAACTGGCAAATTCCGCTGTTCTTTTTTGTACAGAGTTTCTTCGCCTTCACCCTGCTGGAGTTGGTGAACTATGTGGAGCACTACGGTATTGTACGCAAGCAGTTGGCGGATGGACGATACGAACGCGTGAACCCTTTGCACTCGTGGAACGCCAGCCACATGCTCAGTAACTTTTTCTTGTTTCAATTACAACGCCATTCCGATCACCATGCGCACGCCATTAAACGCTACCAGGTGTTAGATCATTACGAGGAAAGTCCGCAGTTGCCTTTTGGTTACCCCACGATGATCATCCTGGCACTGGTGCCACCACTCTGGTTCCGGTTGATGAATCCGCGCCTGGAGGAATGGCAACAACGCGTGTACCGCGCGCAGCCCGCCAACGCATCGCACTTCTTACCCGCCGCTTGATTTTTCTAACCGCACCACCACGGATTTACTGATGGGGGTCTGACTTTCGCGCGCGTAATGGTTGTGCGGAATCACCGCATTTGCTTCCGGAAAATATGTGGCTGCATTTTGGGAAGGAATGGGATACGGCACCACTACAAATGCTTCTGCCTTGCGGCGGATGCCATCGTAATGGCTGACAATATCTACCCGATCGCCCGGACGAAACCCTAAACGATGGACATCTACTTCGTTCATCAAGAGCACTCTTCGCCCCTGCCGGATACCGCGGTAACGATCGTCCAACCCGTAGATGGTGGTGTTGAACTGGTCGTGGCTGCGGATCGTCATCATCAACAGTTCATCGGGTTGCAGCCGATGTTGGGCCACGGTATTGACGGTGAATTGTGCTCTTTGTTTAGTGGTTTTGAACACGCCTTCGCGGGCTGAATTGGGTAAGTAAAAGCCGCCGGGTTTTCGCACCCGCGCGTTATAGTTTTCGAAGCCGGGAATCGTTTTCTCAATAGCGCTGCGAATGGCATCGTAATTGGTTACGAACGAATCCCAGTCAATCCCATCTGTGCCCTGAAATGTTGCCTTCGCCAGGCCGGCAACAATTTTCGGTTCGCTCCAAAGCTGTGCAGCTGCGGGTTTTTTGTGGCCCTGCGAACTGTGCACCACGCCCGCAGAATTTTCTACCGACACAAACTGAATTCCGCTTTCCTGCACATCCATTTCCGTACGGCCGAGGCACGGCAGGATGATCGCTTCCGTACCGGTGATGAGGTGACTGCGATTGAGTTTGGTAGAAATTTGAACGGTAAGCTCGCAGTTCATTAACGCCCGACCGGTGGCGTGGGTGTCTGGCGCGGCGGAAAGAAAATTTCCACCCATGGCCATGAACAGTTTTACACGGCCGGCCGCCATTGCTGCGATGGATTCCACGGTGTCGTACCCGGGCTCGCGGGGCGGCTCGAATTGGAAATTCTTTTTGAGTGCATCCAAAAATTCCTTTTTGGGTTTTTCATAAATGCCCATGGTGCGATCGCCCTGCACATTGCTGTGGCCGCGCACGGGGCAAGTGCCTGCACCAGGTTTACCGATACTGCCTTTCAGGAGCAACAGATTAACAACTTCGCGGATGTTATCCACTGCATTGACGTGTTGCGTAAGGCCCATGGCCCAACACACAATAATTTTTTTTGATGTTGCCAACCAGTGCGCGGCGGTTGCCACGCTTTCATAAGGCACTCCGCTTTTGGCGATCAACTCGGGCAATGCGTAGGTTTGCAAATCCGCTACGAGGTCGGCAAATCCATCGGTTTTTGATTGAATGAACTCCTGATCGAGCACGGTGCCGGGCGCCTCCGCTTCGAGCGCCAGCAGCATTTTTAAAATTGCTTTCAGCAGCGCCACATCTTCATTGATCCGCACCGGCAGCCATAAGTCGGTGATGGCCGTGGGTTTGCCGAGCAAGTCCAGCGGGTGCTGTGGATGCCTAAAGCTGATCAGGCCTGCCTCTGGCAGCGGATTGACGCTGATGATGCGGGCGCCATTTTTCTTTGCCCCCTGCAACGCGGTGAGCATACGCGGATGATTTGTGCCGGGGTTTTGCCCGATCACTACGATCAACTCCGTCTTGTAAAAGTCATCCAGGGTTACGGTGCCTTTGCCGATACCGAGGGTGTCCGTCAACGCCACTCCACTGGATTCGTGGCACATGTTTGAGCAATCCGGCAAGTTGTTCGTACCCACCATGCGCACAAATAACTGATACAGAAATGCCGCTTCGTTACTGGTTCTACCTGAAGTGTAAAATACGGCTTCGTGGGGCGAGGCGAGCGAGCGAATCTTTGCGCCAATCCGCTGCAAGGCCTCCGGCCATGTGATGGGTACGTAATGGTCGCTTGCGGCTGGGCGAAACATGGGCTGAGTAATCCGACCGCTTTTGCCAATTTCATAGTCCGTCCATGTTGCCATGGCGGAAATTGCACGCGTTTGAAAAAACTGTTCATCGCACTGCGCCGTAGTTGCTTCTTCGGCTACGGCCTTTGCGCCGTTCTCGCAAAACTCAAACTGCGCGCGATGTTCATCGGGATCGGGCCACGCGCAGCCGGGGCAATCATACCCCTTGAATTGGTTAAGCTGCAACAGCGACTTGGTGCCCTGCCACCAGCCCACTTCTTTTTGGATGTGATGAAGTGCCGTGAACACCGAGGGCAAGCCCCCGGCCACCGTCTGTGGTTTTTCTATACTCAGTTTTTTTTCGCTCATACAATGAAGTTACGCAATCCGCTGGGGGTGGGTGTACACATTGAAGCTCTGCTGCCGAAGAAAACCGATGAGCGTAATGCCCATGGCATTTGCAGTGGCCACAGCCAAACTGGAAGGGGCACCGATGGCGGCCACGATCGGCACGCCGGCTACGGCCGCTTTCTGTACCAACTCAAAGCTGGCCCGGCCACTCAGCAGCACAAGGGCTTCTGCCAACGGCAGTTGTTGCTGCAGCGCCGCGCCCAACACTTTATCCATGGCATTGTGGCGCCCCACATCTTCGCGCACCAATTGTAACGTGCCGTCCGCCGCAAACATGCCGATGGCATGAAGGCCACCCGTATGCTGAAAAACTGTTTGTGCCATACGCAGCCTTTCCGGTAACGCAAGCACCTGGTGTTGATCTACCTGCACAACAGCGGTACAGGGGCGCGTGTTGAGGACAATTGCCTCCAGCGCAGCCTTTCCGCACACCCCGCAACTGGAGGTGGTGTAAAAATTTCGTTGAAGGCGGAGCGGATCGTAGGCCACTTCGGGTTTCAATTCGATGCGCACGATGTTCTCGGTGGGTTGATTGTGGCCATCGCGGCAATAACGAATCGACTGCACTTCCTGCAGTGAGCGAATGATCATCTCCGAAAACAAAAAGCCGAGTGCCAACTCGAAGTCGTGGCCCGGCGTGCGCATGGTTACGGCCAGTGCGTGCTGCTGTCTGTGAGACAACGATCCGAAGCCAAGTCGGATTTCCAGTGGCTCTTCCACGGCCACCAGATCCGGTTGGTGTTCTACGGTTTGATTGCGGCGGGCGCGGATCACCGTAACCGGCTGTACGAGCAAGCTCATTGGGTTGCAGATTGGATGAACGCTACCAACGCAGGCATTAAACCGGGCGCTAGTGGCAACTCGCCTTTCGAATAGGTGCTTACGTTCAGCATCCGGTCGGCCGGTGCTTCGCGCAGTACGTGGTTCATCCCCGTAAGGGTGGAACGCACGGCCGTTGGTTTTGCCGCATGCAGCAACGCGGCGTCTTGCTCCGTAACCTGAATGTCGGTGGTTCCCTGCACGATTTGCACCGGTATTTTTAGTCTCGCGAGTTCTGTGGCCGGGTTGTATTGAAAAACCGAAATCAAGAAAGGCTGCACGGAAGGGCGGAAAAGCGCGAACAACATCGGGCTGATGCGCTTTACGCGATGCCCTGCCTTGAGTGAATCAATGATTGTAAAAGACTGATCAATGATTTCTTTTGGATTATACGGATTGCCGGTGAGTTGCTCTTTCAGCACAACATCCAACGGGCGACCAATCCCGGCAACGGAAATAAAACCATCGGCTGGTGCTTGCTGGCAAGCCAGCATGCCCACAAGGGCGCCTTCGCTGTGGCCGAGTACAATTACTTTTTGGAATCGCTTGTCGGATTTGAGTCGCCTGATCCAGACAGCAGCGTCCGACACAAAATCATTGAACACCACGGACTCCTCGCTTGGGTTAGCCATCCGGCTTGCGCCCACACCGCGTTTGTCGTACCGAAAAGACGCGATACCCGCCCGTTGCAGTTCTTCCGCGATCTTTTTCAAATAGTTGGATGCCATTGTCCGCTGGTTGCCGTTGCGATCGGTAGGGCCCGATCCGGCAATGATCAATACCACCACACGCGCGCCTGCGGCCGGTGTGAGTAATGTGCCCTTCACTACCCGCGTGGTGGCGGAATCGGTAAGCGTTTCCTCAGTTTGCGCGGCAACGCAACCGGTAATCGCAATCAACAAAAAAACAAGTTTGTTTTTCATTTGCTCAAGATAACCCTTTTACTACACCGGCATGATCAATGTCCATACCCAACGCTGCGGGCACGTTAGGTAATCCCGGCATGCGCATGATGTCGCCCGTGATCGGGATGATAAATCCCGCACCAGCGGCCACTTCAATTTCGCGAACAGTAATGACAAAGTCTTTTGGACGGCCCAGTTTTTTAGGATCATCGGAAAAAGAGCTTTGCGTTTTCGCCATACACACGGGTACGCCCTGCAGGCCGATGCGCTCGATCTTTTGCAAATTTTGTTTTGCCTTCGGTAAAAACTCAACGCCTTTCGCGCCATACACTTTAATGGCAATGGTTTCGATTTTCTCTTTTGCGGGCGATTTCCAATCGTACACGGGCCAATATTTACCTTTAAAATTATCGGCCGCCTGCGCCACCTTGCCGGCCAGATCGGTCATGCCTGCGCCGCCTTTTTCCCAGCCTTCGCCAAGCGCAACCTCTACGCCCAGGGCCTCGCATTTCCGCATCACCCATTGCAACTCGGCATCGGTATCGGTAGCAAAGCGATTTAACGACACAATGCCCGGTACGCCAAAAATCTTGGTGTTTTCAATGTGCTTTTCCAGATTGGCGAAACCGCGTTCCATGGCTTGCGCATCGGGCTTTTTTACATCTGCCAACGCAACACCCCCATGGTATTTTAATGCGCGAACGGTGGCCACAATGACCATGGCATGCGGTGAAAATCCGCCATAGCCACAAACAATATCAATGAATTTTTCCGCACCCAGGTCCGAACCAAAGCCGGCCTCGGTAACTACGTAATCGCACAAACTCAACCCCAGCCGGGTGCCGATGATCGAGTTAGCCCCCTGCGCGATATTGCCGAACGGCCCGCCGTGAATGATGGCGGGGTTGCCTTCCAGCGTTTGCACCAGGTTAGGTTTGATGGCGTCTTTCAACAGCAGCGCCAAGGCACCTTGTGCCTGCAGATCGCGGGCAAAAACCGCGTGTTGGCGGTAGGTATCGCCCAGATAGATGTTGCCGATTTTTTCTTTGAGATCATCGCGGTGCCGGGCCAAACATAAAATGGCCATGATTTCCGAAGCGGCCGTGATGTTGAATCCTGTTTCACGGATCATGCCGCCATTTTTACCACCCAGGCCGGTGATGATGCTGCGTAAGGCGCGGTCGTTCATATCCATCACCCGTTTCCATTCTACCGTGCGCGGATCAATACCGAGGCCACCCTCGGGTTTTTGAATATCGTTGTCGATAAGTGCAGCCAGCAGGTTATTGGCTTTTTCTACCGCGGCAAAATCGCCCGTGAAATGAAGGTTGATGTCTTCCATCGGCACCACCTGCGAGTAGCCACCACCCGCGGCGCCGCCTTTCATACCAAACACCGGCCCGAGTGACGGCTCGCGCAATACCACCACTGCATTTTTCCCCAGCTTGTTCAGGCCTTCGCACAACCCAATTGAAGTTGTTGTTTTCCCTTCCCCGGCCGGCGTGGGGGTCATGGCGGTGACCAAAATCAACTTGTTGCGCTGCAACTTCTGGTCATCCACCAGGTGCAACGGCAGCTTGGCTTTGTACTTCCCAAACAACTCCAGATCATCCTCCGCAATGCCGAGGCGGGAGGCGATTTTTTGAATCGGCAGCAGCCGGGCGCTTTGCGCGATATCGAGGTCGGACGGAACATTCATGGTTTTGTGGTTGGCCTTTCAAGTTATTTATTTGCGCATAATCCTCCTATGGAAAGCCCAGCAACTTTCTACTTTCAGCAATTTTCAGTTCGGCATGCGCAGAGCATGAAGGTAGGTACCGACAGCGTGTTGCTGGGCGCGTGGGCACAGGTAGCAAACGTAAACCGCGCGTTGGATGTGGGCACAGGCTCTGGGCTGCTGGCACTGATGCTGGCGCAACGCAGTGCGCAGGCCCGCATTGATGCCGTTGAGTATAATGCCGCAGCAGCGGAAGAAGCCCGGTACAATTTTGAAAACAGCCCGTGGGCCGATCGGTTGGCGGTAATCGAATGTGATTTTCTGGCGTGGCGTACAACCACCCGCTACGATCTCATCATCAGTAACCCACCTTACTTTGAGAAAAGTCTACTGCCGCCCGATGCACCACGCAGCCACGCACGCCACACCGTAGCCTTGCACGCATGGCAGATTCTCGCTTTTGCGGAAACGCACCTGACGGATGGCGGCCGCGTTTACCTTGTGCTACCCACCCGCGAAGCCACTGCGTTAGTGGCCAGCGCACGTGCGTTAACGATTACGCTTACCCGTAGATGTGCTGTGCGCAGCCGCGCCCATAAACCCGTTGAACGCCTGCTGTTGGAGTTTAGCCGCGCACCCTACCCCTGTGAAGAAACGGAGTTGGTTTTGCATACTACCGATCACGGCCGAAGCGCCGCCTACCAGGCGTTAACGCGCGCGTTCTACACAAAAGGTTAATTTTCCTTTCATCAAAAACGAATCCGGCCCATGCGGTAAACCGCGCATATTTACCCGCGTGTTTATGCGGCTGGTATTTTTCTTTTGGTTGTTTGTTTTTTCGTTATCTGCTGCTGCCCAAGGTGGCCTGTTGATACAACGCGCCACGGGACCGATCCGGGTTGACGCCATCATGGATGAACCGGATTGGGAAACTGCCCAGGTAGCGACAAAGTTTATGCAGTACTTTCCGTACGACACTTCGTTGGCCCGGGGGCAATCGGAAGTGCGAATGACGTACGATGATCATCACATTTACATTTTCGCGAAGATGTATAACCTCGGTCCGCGCACGTATGTTACGCCTTCGTTGCGGCGTGATTTCCGTGGCGAGGCAAACGACGGCTTTACGGTTGTGTTCGATCCATTTCAGGATCGAACAAACGGCTTTGTGTTTGGCACGAACCCCTATGGCGTACAGCGCGAGGGGTTGGTGGCCAACGGCGGTGGTATTGGGCAAAGCGATTTTTCGCTGAACTGGGATAATAAATGGTACAGCGAATCGGCCATCCACGATGACTTTTGGGTAACTGAAATGGCGATCCCGTTTAAAACACTTCGCTTCAAGGAGGGTTTGGACAAATGGTTTATCAACTTCTATCGAATTGACAGTCAAAACGCGGAACGATCTACCTGGTCGCCCATTCCGCGAAACTTTGATATTGTAAACATGGCGTTTAACCGCGAACTGGTTTGGGATACTCCTTTAAAAAAACCCGGCGCAAACATCTCGCTGATTCCCTATGTGGCCGGGGGCCGATTGAAAGACTTTACCAAAGGCACGCCCACCAACGGTAACTTCGATTTTGGTGCCGATGCGAAAGTGGCTGTTGGCCCTGCCCTGAATTTAGATCTCACGGTAAACCCGGACTTTTCGCAGGTAGAAGTAGACCAGCAGGTTACTAATCTCGATCGATTCGAAATTTTCTTTCCGGAGCGGCGCCAGTTTTTTTTAGAAAACGCAGACCTGTTCGCCAACTTTGGGGTAGAGGGCACCCGCCCGTTTTTTTCGCGCAGAATTGGCGTTGCGCGCGATGAAGCAACGGGGCAAAATATTCAGAATCCAATCCCCTTCGGTGCGCGGCTCAGTGGCAAGATCAACAATAACACCCGCATCGGGCTGCTCAATATGCAAGCCGGCCGCGATGCATCCATTGGATTACCCTCCACCAATTTTACCGTTGGCACGCTGCAACAAAAGGTGTTTGCCCGCTCCAACGTTGGGGTGATGGTCATCAATAAACAAGCGTTTCAAGACAGCATTGGCGGAGACTTTACACTGGCACCAAAAAAGTTTAACCGGGTGTTAGGTTTTGATTACAACCTGGCCAGCAAAAACAATCGCTGGAACGGCAAGTTCTTTTATCACCGCGAGTTTGACGAAAAAAAACTCGACTCTACTTTCGCCACCGGTGGATTTTTAACCTACAGCTCCCTCAACTGGCAAGTTGACAACTCCATCCGCAACGTAGGTGCAAACTACAACCCGGAGGCGGGCTTTGTAAGGCGCAGAGATTTTGTTCAGTGGGCCCACACTACCTGGCGAAACTTTTATCCCGCCAGAGGAAAGGTGCAAAGCCATGGCCCGGGGTTTGATTTCGATTTGCTGGGAAACCAGCGGTACACTTCCATCCGAACGGATATCGACCTGGGTGCTTTGGATCTGAAGCTGCTCGACTGGGACGTGAACCTGATGTATCGCATTCGCTGGCGCACTACCGCCAATTTCAACATCCGGCTGCGCACGGAATACACCTATTTGTTTTTTGCGTTCGATCCCAGTGGTACCCAGGGCGTACGCTTACCTGCCAATACCGATTACCGGGTGCCATTGGTGGTGGCGAACTATACCTCCGATGCACGCAAGCGGTTTTTCTTTAACCTCTCCACACGGTCGGGGCGCTACTTCAATGGCACGCGCTTAAATTTAAGTGGCACCATTAACTACCGCTACCAACCCTATGGGTTTGCTTCACTTGATTTCACCTTTAACCGCATCCGCTTGCCCGAGCCGTATAACGACGCCAACCTGTTCCTGATCGGGCCGCGGTTTGATTTCACGTTTACCCGGAATGTGTTTTGGACTACTTTTTTTCAATACAACAGCCAGATCGAAAACCTAAACATCAATTCCCGCTTTCAGTGGCGCTTCAAACCGGTATCCGATTTGTTCATCGTCTACACCGACAACTACTTCGCGGAATCCTTCGAAAACGGACGCAGTTTTTATGTTGGCGCGCCCCGAAACCGGGCAATTGTGCTAAAATTAACCTATTGGCTTAATCTTTGATCTTGATAATCAAATCGTTATAAAAAATAAAATATATGTTTAAACATATATTTTAATTCCTTCGTTATATTTGTTCAAACCATAACAACTCACAATTGCATGAAAAAATTAGTAGCAGCAGTAGTATTTGTAGCCGGTGCAGCAGCTGTACAGGCGCAAACCAACTGGACGATCGACAAGGGCCACTCGAAAGTAGGTTTTAGTGCCGTACACATGGTGGTAGCCGAAACCGAGGGAAAGTTCGATGAATTCGAAGGCTCGGTAGTAAGCACGAAAGATGATTTTGATGGCGCACAGGTAAGCTTTACCGCAAAAGTGGCTTCCATCAACACAGAAAACGAACGCAGAGACGGCCATTTGAAATCAGATGATTTCTTTAACGCAGAGAAATTTCCTGACATCAAATTTGTTGGTACCCTTACCAAAGCGGGTGGCAAATATCAACTGAAGGGCAAACTCACCATGCGCGATGTAACAAAAGACGTTGCTTTTGATGTAACCTACGGTGGCCAGATCGATACGGGCCGCGGTGTAAAGGCCGGCTTCAAGTTTACCGGCACCGTAAACCGTCAGGATTTCGGGCTGAAGTTTGCCAGCACGTTCGCGGATGGCAAGGCCGTTGTGGGTAACGATGTTACCATTACGTGCAAAATTGAGTTGGACAAGAAAGCGTAAAACTTGCACAACTTGTATACATTTAAGGGAGCTAAACGGCTCCCTTCTTTTTTTATGTCAATTGAAGATGAGATAAAACAAGCGAAGTTCCGCACCGCGCACCAGAAGGCGGTGATTAATCTGATCTTCACCACCAACCGCATGTTGGGGCGCCAGCAAGATTTTTTCAAGCCTTACGGGATTACCAATCAACAGTTCAACATCCTGCGCATTTTACGCGGGCAGTATCCGGGTAAAATTTCGGGTGCCGAAATTAAAGGGCGGATGCTGGATAAAAACTCCGATATGTCGCGGTTGTTGGAGCGGTTAGATAAAAAGAAACTAATTGAGAAAACTCCGTGCGCGTCCGACAAGCGGGCAGCCGACATCGCCATCACCCAGAAAGGGTTAGACATTCTTGCTGAGATTGACCGTAAAATTGAAGTGGTCGAAACCGAAATGCTGCGCTTAACGCCCGAGGAAGCATTGCAACTCAGCCACCTGCTTGACAAGAGCCGCGGCTAACATCAGCGCGTCAATTCTTCGCCAACAAATTGCATAAGCTCGCGAATGTAGGCGCGGCTAAAGTCAAACCGAATTCCACCGGCCGCGTAAATTTCCGGAATCGACTTTAAGTTCCCCTGCCGCAAGGCCTGGAAGTACCCGTGCAAGCCGCGCGCCTTATTCTGGCGGTAGTTGCGCCACATGGCAATTGCCCCGAGTTGCGCCATTCCGTACTCAATGTAATAGAAGGGCACTTCGTACAGGTGCAGTTGCTTTTGCCAGAGATAATCTTTGTATTCCTGCAGGCCCGACCAATCCGTTTCCGCATCCGCAAACCGATCAAACGTATCGTTCCACGCCTGCTTGCGCGCCGCCAGCGAATGATTCGGATTTTCGTACACCCAGTGTTGAAACGCATCAATCGTGGCCACCCATGGCAACGTTTCAATCAAATCTTCCAACTGCTCCTGCCGCGCACGTTGCACATCTTCCGGTGTATTAAAAAAATGGTGCCACTGGTCCATCGAAAGCAATTCCATACTCATCGATGCCAGCTCGGCCACTTCCATGGGTGGCGATTTAAAATCGGCCAACTCCAAATCCTTCGTTAAAAAGTTATGCACAGCATGGCCACCTTCGTGCATCAGGGTTACCATATCGCGGTGGGTAGAGGTGGCATTCATAAAGATAAACGGCACGCCAATTTCGGCCAGCGGGTAGTTGTACCCGCCGGGCGCCTTGCCTTTGCGGGATTCCAGGTCAAGATGCCCCATCGCCTTCATTACTTGCAGGCACTCGCCCAGGTAGGGATCGAGATCCGCGAAAGCGTGAATCGACTTTTGCGCCAGGTCTGCCCCATTTTCAAAGGCCTTCAACGGATCGCGCCCCTCCGGATCAACAGCTTTGTCCCACGGGCGTAATTTGTGCAGGCCAAGTTTTGATGCCCGGCCGCGGGCGAATTGATTCAGCACCGGCACCACTTCGGATGCAATGGCTTCGTGAAATTGAAAGCAATCCTTTGGCGAATAATCGAAGCGCCCGTACGCCTGGAACTGATAGTCGCGGAAATTCGGGAAACCCGCATTGCGGGCCACCTGGTGGCGAAGCGAAATCAACTCAGAATAAAGCGTATCCAACTGTTCTTTGTCTTGCAGCCGCCGGCTGCCGATGGCGCGATAAGCTTCCTCGCGCTTGGCCCGCTGGGTAGACATCAACACCACGGCCGCTTGTTGCAGCGTGAGTTCTTTGCCCTCCAGCGTTACCGTCATGGCCCCGCTGATTTGCCCGTACTGTTGCGTCTTGGTTTGAATCTCGGTAAACAAGGGAATGTTTTCCTCCCGGTAGAGCGCAATGTCTTTTTTCAAGTTGCGCAGGAGAATGCGATATCCATCGGCCTGTTCTAACAACGGAAGCGCAGCGCTGGCGACTACTTTTTTGTTCAGTACATCGCTATACGGCGCCATGGGTGGCTGTAGTTCTTGCACAAAATACGTGTAGGCGTTACGGTACTCCTCATTTTCTGTGTAGCACGTCATCCGGATGTAGCGCCAACCCATCTCTTCCGCGATCACCGATTCCAACTCGCTGCGGTCTTTCAGAAATTGCCGCAAGGCTTCGGCCGTGGCCAGATCGCGTGCGGCGAGATCGGCAAAGAAAGGTTCGAGTGCTTCCCAGGTGGTGACTTGAAAATCAGTAGGAAGAAAACGCCGCGCGGGGCGGGTTGGGATTGCAACAGACATGGGCGTGTGAATTCGGCTCAAGTATAGTAAACGAACAACTGAAAATGAAGTCTATTTCCGTGTGGAACATTCTGCAGGCATCGTACGCACGCCATTGGTAATCAAATCGGCCGCCCATGGTTGCTGCGGGTTAAACTTAAAAGCTCTCAAAAATAAGAACGGTGGCGTAAGCCGGTGGGTAGCCGCGGTAAAGCAGCCGTCAGACGCCTGCGCAAATAGATTTTGGAACTTATCGGGCTTTTGGACGGAGTTCAACAATTTATTTTTAAGATGGCCGCTAGTTGTTTATGGTCGACTCACCAACCATATTATTTTAGCCCGTAGCCCTGCCAGAGTTTGTGAC
>CAYLWU010000011.1:0-105980 GCA_964387475.1 uncultured Ohtaekwangia sp.
ACGATGTGCGCGATAAAGTTTCGGGTGCGTTAAACCGTTTGCCACCGGATGTTGATCCACCCGTGGTGGAGAAGGCAGATGCCGACTCCAGCCCAATTATCTTTTTAACCGTACGCAGTGATAAGCGCGATCTGCTTGAGATTTCGCGTATTGCGGAATTGTATTTTAAAGAACGCATTCAAACGATACCTGGTGTGAGTGCCGTGCAAATCTGGGGGCAACGCAGGTATTCCATGCGGCTATGGATGGACCCGATCAAGCTTGCGTCGCTCAAACTAACACCCACCGATGTATTGCAAGCCATCAACCGCGAGAATGTAGAGCTGCCCAGTGGCCGCGTAGAAGGCCAGAACACCGAACTTACCGTGCGCACGATGGGCCGCCTCAATACGGAAGAAGACTTCAACAAACTCATCATTAAAGAAGATGGCGACAATGTGGTGCGGTTTCAGGACATCGGCTATGCCCAGCTCGGGGCCGAGAATGAACGTACCATTTTGCGCAGAGATGGAATTCCCGGCTGCGCCATCGCAATTGTTGCCCAGCCCGGAGCCAACAATATTGACATTGCCGATCGGCTGTATAAAAAACTTGATCAAATACAGCGCGATTTGCCGCCGGATGTGAGTTACCAAATGAGTTTCGATTCCACCAAGTTCATTCGCTCGTCCATTACCGAAGTGGAGGAAACCATCTTCATTGCTTTTTGCCTTGTGTTGTCGATCATCTTTTTGTTCCTGCGCGATTGGCGCACCACGATCATTCCCGTGGCCACCATTCCCATTTCATTGATTGGCGCATTCTTCGTGATGTACCTGTTGGGTTTTACCATCAACGTGCTTACGCTGCTCGGAATTGTTTTGGCGATTGGTTTGGTGGTAGACGATGCCATTGTGGTGTTGGAAAATATTTATGTAAAAATTGAGCAGGGCGAAAACCCGCTAGAAGCCGCCCGCAAGGGTTCGGTAGAGATTTACTTTGCCGTGATTTCTACTACGGTTTCTGTGGTGGCTGTTTTTCTGCCCGTTATTTTCTTGCAAGGGTTAACCGGCAGGCTGTTTCGGGAGTTTGGGCTTGTGGTGGCCAGTTCGGTAGCGATTTCTGCATTTGTATCGCTCACGCTCACACCCATGATGAGTGCCAAGCTACTGAAGCACCGCGAAAAGCAGCCGTGGTTGCACCGCAAAACCGAACCGTTCTTTGTGGCGATGAACAACTGGTATGCCGATGCCTTACGCGGTTTTATGCGCTTGCGCTGGATGGCGTTTGTAATCATTGCATGTGCGATTGGCTTGATTTACCTCCTCGGCACAACACTGCCCAGCGAACTTGCCCCATTGGAAGATCGCAGCGAGTTTCGTCTGCAGGCACAAGCTCCGGAAGGCGCTACATTTGAGTACATGGACGGCTACGTGCGCGAACTCACGGCATTTGTGGAGGAGCAGGTACCTGAAAAAGCCGGGTTGGTAAGTGTAACAGCACCTTCGTTTGGTGGCTCGGGGGTCAACTCGGGCTTCGTTCGGGTGATTCTGAAAGAACCGGCCACCCGCGACCGTACCCAGCAGCAAATCGTAGAAGAAATTACCAGCAAGTCGCGCAAATACACGGGCGTGCGCACGTTTGTATCTCAGGCGCAAACCATTGGCGACCGCCGGGGCGGCTTCCCGCTGCAGTTTGTGATTCAGGCCGCAGATATTGAAAAGCTAAAGGTGGTGCTGCCTACGTTTTTGGTACGCGCCGCACAAAGCCCGTTGTTTTCTTTCGTGGATGTGGATTTGAAGTTCACCAAGCCCGAGCTTAGCATCAACATCGACCGAGAGAAAGCGCGCAACCTGGGCGTAAACGTACTCGACATCGCGCAGACGTTGCAACTGGGGCTCAGTGGCTCGCGTTTTGGAAATTTCATCATGGATGGAAAGCAGTACCAAATCATCGGGCAGGTGGAGCGTGCTAACCGCAATGAGCCGCTGGATTTAAAGACCCTCTATGTAAAGAGCAGACGTGGCGAGTTGATTCAATTAGATAACCTGGTTACGATTAGCGAAATGAGTGCGCCACCGCAGCTGTACCGCTTCAACCGCTACTCGTCTGCCAAAGTGCAGGCACAGTTGGCGCGTGGTGTGGCTTTGGGCGATGGTATAAAAGAAATGCAGCGCATTGCAGCGGAAGTGTTGGACGAGAGTTATACCACCAGTCTGGATGGTGCATCGCGCGAGTTTGCCGAAAGCTCATCCAGTATCTACCTGGCGTTTTTAATCGCACTGGCCATTATCTATCTCGTTTTAGCGGCACAGTTCGAAAGCTTTCGCGACCCGTTTGTGATCATGTTTACCGTGCCCCTGGCGTTGGCGGGTGCGCTTTTGTCGTTATGGTATTTTAACCAAACGCTGAATGTGTTCAGCCAGATCGGCATCATCATGCTCATTGGATTGGTTACCAAGAATGGTATTCTGATTGTGGAGTTTGCCAATCAGCGCAAAGCCGAAGGAAAAGCCATGTTTGATGCGGTGATCGAAGCTGCCGAGTCGCGCTTTCGCCCGATATTAATGACCAGTCTGTCAACTATCCTTGGCATCCTGCCCATTGCGTTGGCACTCGGTGCCGGCTCGGAGAGCCGCGTATCCATGGGTATTGCGGTGATTGGGGGCATGATGTTCGCCACGGTACTCACCCTGTTTGTTATTCCAGCCATCTACTCTTTTTTCAGTAATAAAAACGTATCGACCGTTTCGTGATGTTGGCCCTTCGTTTTCTTTTTGTTTTGTTGAGCTGTGCGCCGGTGCTCTTGCTTGCGCAGGATACGCTCAGCCTCTCGCGCGCATTGGCGATTGGCCTGAAGAATAACTTTGATGTGCAGGCCGAGCGCCTCAATATTGATATTGCAGAGAATAACAATAACTGGGGGCAGGCGGGGCGCTATCCGGTGGTGTCTTTCAATCCCAACTTTAACAACTCGGTAATTCAGCGCAAACCGGCCAACCCGTTTGCGGTGGCCGGCCGAAACATTTCCGACAATTTGCAGGGCCAGCTGGATTTTCAATTTGTGTTATTCGATGGCTTTTCCATCAAACTCACCAAACAACGACTTGAGCAACTCGAAAAACTGAGTTATGGTAACGCTGCACTGGTGATTGAGCAGATCATGCAAGCCATTATACTTTCGTATTACACGGTGTTGCTGGAGCAGGAGCGATTGGCCGTTCTTGAAACCAACCTTGAGTTTTCGCGGGAGCGCTATCAATATGTAAAGCTGCGCAAAGATCTTGGCGGCGCCATTACCTTTGACGTGCTTCAGGAACAAAACAATCTGCTGACCGACTCGGCCAATGTATTGCAGCAGGAAATCCGGGTACGAAATTCAGTACGCGATCTCAACTTGTTGCTCAACGAAGATCTCAACAAAACGTATCGGTTTTTAGATCCGTTACAGACAGCAAGCGAGGACTACGTGTTTGCTGATCTCAAAGCCAAAATGATGAGCAGTAATTTCAATTTGCAAAATCAGTTTGTCAATCAAGAGATCGTGCGTAACAATCGCCAACTGGCGCAGTCGGCCCAGGCACCCAGCGTGGTGTTGAATCTGGGTGGGCAGGGAAGTTTAGACCGGCTCAATGCAAATTTCAGGGCGCTTACCGGCAATCAAGTGGAGAATCAGGTGGGGTTGGTGAATCGCGACCCCGGTCAGCCCGTGTTCAACACGGTGAACGAAACAGCCTTGCAAACACTTACGCAAACGGGTAACTCGTACGGCGGCTATGCCAATTTTGGTTTGCGTTTTACACTGAGTAGCGGCGGCCAGATTCGCAGGGCCGTAGAAAACTCAAAAATTCAGGAACGCATCAATCAACTGAATATCGATCAACTCAAGCTTTCGCTTGAAAATGATCTGCTGGCTGCCTACGATTTGTATAACCTGCGCCGCCAACTCGTGCGCATCGCGGAAACGCAACTACGCGCGGCTGAACTCAACCTTTCTTTGGCAAACGAGCGCTACAAGAACGGGGCACTGAGTGCCATCGACCTGCGTATTGTGCAAGAAAATTTCAGAAACGCGGCGTTGGCCAACTATCAGGCCATCTTTAATAATATTTCCAGTCGGATGGACCTGATCCGTTTAACGGGTGGACTTGTGGACAAGGAACGGATAAAAGGTTAAGTCCTTTCAGTATATTGCCTTTCTAACCAAACTGCCGCATGGAATCGCCCGCAGCTCCTGCTAAAAAAAACCGCTTAACGCTCTATATCATCTTTGCGCTGCTCGCGGGTATCGGGCTTGGCTTTGTATTAAACAAGAGCTACGTGGCTACCGAGAATGCCAGCATCGAGCAACTGGATGCCCGCATCAAGGCGTTATCGCAACAAATCCAGAATACGCCCGATAGCGCGCAGCGCGCAAGTTTGGAGGCAACAAAAAAATCAGCTACCGCAGACCGCAGCGCCGCGTTAACCACCCGCGACAAAAAAGTAGAGCCTTTTTCATTGCTGGCAGATATCTTCTTGCGGTTGATTAAAATGATCGTTGCGCCACTGGTGTTTACCACGCTTGTTGTGGGTGTAGCCAAGTTGGGCGATATCAATGCGGTTGGCCGGATTGGGGGCAAAACACTCCTTTGGTTTTTGTCGGCCTCGTTGGTGAGTTTGCTGTTGGGCATGGTGATGGTGAATCTGTTTGAGCCAGGCAAGGCCATGCAGCTACCGTTGCCAGTGGAAAACGAAACGGGAATTCAAGCCGTGGGCCTATCGCTCAAAACGTTTTTGTATCACGTTTTTCCGAGCAGCGTAATTGAGGCCATGGCAAAAAATGAAATTCTTCAGATTGTAGTGTTCTCCCTCTTTTTCGGGATTGCCACGGCCGCAATTGGCGAGCAGGGCAAAATAGTGATTAAAGCAATGGATGCAGTGGCGCACGTGATTTTGAAAGTAACCGTGTATGTAATGAATCTGGCACCGGTAGCGGTGTTTGGCGCGATGGCTGCGATTGTTGCTAAACAAGGACTTGGAATATTGAAAACATATTCGATTTTCATTGGTGAATTTTATTTCAGCCTGCTGCTGCTGTGGGGTATCCTTATCGTGGCAGGTTATGCCATCATTCGCGGGCGCGTAGTGCAACTGATCCGAAGAATGAAAGAACCAATTCTGCTGGCCTTTAGCACTGCCAGTAGCGAAGCAGCGTTTCCTAAAACCATGGACGAACTACAGCGCTTTGGATGTAAAGACAAGATTGTGAGTTTTGTTTTGCCATTGGGCTACTCATTTAATCTGGATGGGAGCATGATGTACATGACGTTTGCTTCGTTGTTCATTGCACAGTCGTACGGCATTGAGTTGCCGCTGGCTACGCAGGTTAGCATGTTACTGGTGTTGATGGTAACCAGCAAAGGGATTGCCGGAGTACCGCGGGCTTCGCTTGTGGTGATTGCCGGCACGCTGGCTACATTTAATATACCTGAAGCCGGATTGGCTTTGCTCTTGGGCATTGATCCGCTGCTCGATATGGGCCGCAGCGCTACCAACGTGGTGGGTAACAGCGTGGCCACCGCCGTGGTAAGCCGGTGGGAAAATGCGTTGGGGCCGACCGAGACTGGCCCGGCACGCAGCTAGCCTGGCGTGCCGCTACAACGTGTATGACTGTGTTTTGCTGTAAAAAACGCGACTTCATGTTGGCACCATGTAGAAGCTACCCTCTTTACGCTGGCTATGGTGCAGTAAATGCGCGGTAAAGGAGGTAGCGCAAAGGGTGAAGAACTGCAACCGTTTTCTATATTTGTTAGCGCCCTTAATCCGGCACAAGTGAAAACCCTTTATAGCAATGTGCTTTTTCTTGTTGTAGCGTCCCTTTTTCTGGGGCAGAGTGGATTTTCTCAAACGCTGCGGGAAGACAGCCTGAGAAACCTGATTACCACCAGTAAAGAAGACACAAATAAGGTAAATGCACTGGCCGCGTTAGCGCGTGTGTATCGGTTTTCGAAAACAGATACGGCCGAGTTGTTGGCTCGCCAGGGTTTGGCATTAGCAGAAAAAATCGGATTCGAAAAAGGCCAGGGTAATTGTCTGAACCAATTGGGGGTATGCGCATATGCCCGCAGCAACTACCAGCTGTCGCTTGCGCATCACAACCGGGGGCTGAGCATCCGCGAAAAAATTGCCGATCGGCACGGCATGGCAGCCAGCATGCTAAACCTGGGTAATGTGTACAAAGAGATAGGTAATTTTTCCAAAGCCCTGGCGTATTACGAGCGTACGCTGGAATTGGATGTGGCGTTGGGTAACCGCCGGGATGTGCCCCACGACTTGATCAACATTGCCACGATCTACTCTGAGCAGGGCAATTACAGCCTTGCGCTGGAAAAGCTTTTGGAGAGCGAAAGAAAATTTAAAGAGAACGGAGATGCCGAGGGGTTAGGATTTGTGTACAATAATCTTGGCATTATCTACCAACGCATGGGCGATTTGCAGCGGGCGCTGGAAAAGTACCAAAGTGCACGTACCAGCTTTGAGACGGCTGGCTATCTGCGCGGCCAGAGCGAGGCATTGATCAATATCGGCACGGTGTATCAGGACCGCCGCGACTTTGGCCAGAGTCTTTCGCTCTATCAGCAAGCCCTGCTACTGGCGCAACGAAGCAACTCGAAGTTTACCATTGCGCTAATCAAAAGCAACCTGAGCGCTGTGCTGGATGAGCTGGGAAAGCCCGTGGAAGCAGAACGCGCCATTCGCGATGCGCTTACGTTGAGCCGTGAAATAGGCAGTTTGCAACGGGAGGCGAATGCACTTTTTGTATTGGCGGAATTGTTTGAGAAACAGGGGAAGTACGTACAGGCGCTGATGTACGCAAAACAGAGTGCGGAGATTAACAGCGTGGCCGGCAGACGGGAAGATACGCCCAAAATTTTGCGCCTGGTTTCCCGGCTGTATGCGCAGCAAAACGATTTCGCGAAGGCGTTGGCGTATGCGGAGTCTGCGCGGGCCAGTCAAGACAGCATACTCAGTTTCGAGAAGCAGGTAACCATTGCCAAACTGGAGTCGAAATACCAGGTAGCCCAGCAACAGACCCGCATTGAGCTATTGGAAAAAGAACAAACCCTGCAAAGGCAACAACTGGAGAAATCGCGGTGGCAAAAGTCGTTTTACGTTTCGCTCTCGGTTTTGTTGGTGGTTTTTGTGATTGGCCTGCTGTTGTATAATTTAAAGAAAGAAAAAATTAATCGCTTGCTCGTGGCGCAGAACGAGGCCATTCAGCGGAAGAATGAGGAGATTAGTTTACAGCGCGAAGAGATACTGATGCAGAAAGAGGAGCTGCATGCGCAAGCAACGCTGCTGGCAGAGGTAAACAAAACAAAAGAAAAGTTATTTTCGGTGCTGGCGCACGACCTTCGCGCACCCTTGAATAGTTTGAGGGGCATGATGGACGTGTTTCTTTTGGATGCGGCCCCCACAAACGGCACAGACAAAGCGATGCTGGAAAAGTTGAAGCGCGAGGTGGAAAATAATCACCAGCTGTTAGACCATTTACTGCAGTGGTCGTTCAGTCAGGGCAGCGCAATTGAAACGAAGAAAAAACCTTTTTTCATCTCGAAGCTGGTGCAGGAGAAGTTGGTGCTGTTTAAAGATATTTATCACGCAAAAAAAATTGAGATGGTGAATCAGGTGGCCGATGAGCTACAGGTGTTTGCCGATGAGAATCAGATTCGGATTGTGCTACATAACTTGTTGAGTAATGCCATTAAGTTTACCCCGGAAAACGGCAGGGTTACCCTTGCGGCGTCTACACGCGGCTCATGGGTGGAGATGCGGGTGAGCGATACGGGTGTGGGCATGCGCAAAGAAGATGCGGAGAAGTTGTTTAAAGGCGAGTCTGTTTTTTCAAACCGCGGTACCCAAAATGAACGAGGCACTGGTTTGGGGTTGTTTCTGTGCCACGACTTTGTGCGGAACCAGGGTGGCGAGATTTGGGTGGAAAGTTCGCCCGGGGCCGGTAGCACGTTTTTGTTTACCCTTTCAAGTGCAGGTTAGCGGCTCGGTTCTTTTAGGCTGGGCAGTTCCCGGCCAACGATAGAAGCGGAAAGCCCGCCAGGGGTGGGTGCGTGCGGGGCGCGGACTTGCAGCGGATAGCGTGACCGAGCGCGCGTGGGCAGGTGCGTGGGCAAGCGACGGGGCCGCCAGCGATTGAATAGTAAACAGTAACTTCTTTGCCGGAAGGTGGCGAGCTAAAAAAGGCAAAAAAAAGCCCTCCGTGCGAGGGCTTTTTACATGAGCACGTGGTTGTTACCACATGAAGAATTTGTTGCTGCCTACGTATTTACTGATGTCTTGGTTATTGATAATCAGCACAATGAAGTCGATGAACGGCACAAGGCCGAAAATTCCGAAAAAGGTAAAGAAATACCCAACAATCAACACAGGAGTGCCGCCCAAATAGACACGGTGAATGGCAATACCGCCCAAAAAGAACGCCAATACCACAGCAATCCAAGGATTTTTGTCTGCCATGATGGCCGTTCCGCCCAGAGGAGCTGCAAAGAGCGGTGTAGCCGTTACATCAAAAGCGACAGTAGTAGCGGCGCTGAGCACTTGCTCTACGACGTCATCGTTAACACGATAGTTGGAGGCGTTTGCTTGCAGGCTTCCTACCAACAAGAAACAGGAAACGATAAACAGGATTTTTTTCATAATGCGAAATTGATTTTGAACGAAGTACTACAATGTATTACAAAAAACCAAACTATTGACGAACAAGCCACTTGATAAAAAAGACCACACCGATGATCAGCGCAATGCCCCCGATGATGAGGAATACCTCCGCTGCGCTGCCCAACAAAATACCCACCACGCCCACGGCACCAAAGACGGCGGCCAGCTTTAAGTCGTGATCCATGGCATTGGCTTTATCGGCTTTGAGCTGCTTTTTTATTTCGGCTTTTTTCTCGGGCGTGAGTTGTGTTTTTAGCTGTGCCTTCCACTGGCCGAGCAGTTGGCGTTGTTCTTTTTTTGAACGTGTTTCTGCTGCGGTTGGGGCTGGTGCAGGGGCCGTTTCTACCACCATCGGTGTTGCTGCGGCCATGAGTTCGTTTGGATGAACGGTAGGCGTGATACGTTGTTCAGTGGGTTGGTCTGAACTTCTGGCGGCCGATTGGTAGCGGTGCGTATCAAACTTATACGCCAGTTTTGGCGAAGAGCAAGCGGCCAGAGCAAGTACGCCAACAAACAGGTACACGAGGTGCTTCATAGCATTTGGGGATTAGTGAATGTCTATCTTTTTCGAAATATAGCCATTATGCGATTGAAAAAGCGCTTTTCGAATTCCCAGAAAAAACGAAACTGCCCGAATACAAATCCGTAACCCAGAAGAAACAAATTGTACACGGGTAAAATGAAAATCCAATACGCCAGGCTGGCGGCCAGGGGTATTTCGCCTTCCGGAAACAGGTATTGAAACAGGGGGCGTTTCAAAAACAAGATCGTAAACCCGGTACATGCAAACACCACCAAAATAACCATTACCTGAAAGGCGCTGGTAACATTCCAGCGCTGTTGTAGCTGCGTAATCCAATTCATGACGCGGGCAAATTACTAAACATCACCGGGTAAATGGTGCCCAAAGTGCGGTTTGTGGAGGGGTGGCTTCTATTTTCAAGGTTTCTTTTTTTATGGGATGAACAAACTGTAAGCTGCGCGCGTGTAACCCGATGCTGGCATCGGGCAGCGGCTCGGGGTAGCCGTATTTCACATCGCCCACCAGTGGGCACCCCAGCGCAGCCAGTTGCACCCGAATTTGATGCGGGCGCCCGGTGAGTGGCCGCACTTCCAGCAGAATAAAATTGCCTGCGTGCGTTAGCACGGAATACTGCAATTCGGAGCGTAGGGTGTTTTCTGTCTCACGCGAAAACGCGGTCGTTTTATTTTTTGTTTCGTCTTTGCGCAGCCAGTGCACCAACGTATCGGCTGTTTTGGGTGGGCGTTTATTCACTACCGCCCAATATACTTTTTCCGTTTGGCGGTCGCGGAACAGGGCGTTCATGCGTTCCAGCGCTTTGGAGGTGCGCGCAAACACCACTACACCGCTTACGGGGCGATCCAGCCGGTGTACCACGCCTAAAAATACCGCACCCGGTTTTTGATACTTTTCTTTAATGTAGTGTTTGGCGTGCTCCACGAGGGGCACATCGCCGGTTTCATCGCCTTGTACCAACACACCCGCCACTTTATTGATGGCCAGCAGGTGGTTGTCTTCGTAGAGCACAGACAGCATGCCCTAAAACTCATAAATTTTTACAACTTTATACGATGCGAACGGCAACAATCGACAGCAGCAGGGCGTGGATCGCTGACAAATTCAAGAAGTTGGAGGAGTCAAATTTGCGCTGCAAGTTAATCGATGGGTAAGTTTTTGTGAGCCCCGCATCGGGTGTAGCACATCGAATTGTATAGAGATCGAAAAAATGATTCTCAGCGGGATTTGCCTTACGCGGCTAAAGAAAACTTCCGTTTTCACGCATTGTTCGAACGACCGTTTTTACGCACGTGTTTCTTGCTGAAATTCGTTGGCGGCCGAGTTTCAAAACTCAGATGTAAAATGAAACTCAATCTCCGGGAAGTTATCTTGCACCATCTGCAGCCACGCTTTCGATTCGGCCATGAACACGAGTTTACCGTCTTTGTCGGTAGCGATGTGGCGCTGCTTCGAGGCGATGAACTCCTGTAGCTTTTGGGGGTGCCTGCTGCTGATCCAACAGGCTTTGTAAATATTCTGCGATACAAACTCTACCGTGGCATTGTACTCGTTCTTCAATCGAAACTGAATCACTTCAAACTGGAGAGCACCCACAACGCCTACCACTTTTTTCTTGCCGAGTTCATACGTAAATAACTGGGCCACGCCTTCTTCCATGAGTTGCTGCAAACCCTTTTCCAGTTGCTTGGTTTTCATAGCGTCTTTGTTTACCACTTCTTTAAAAATTTCGGGCGAGAAGCTGGGAATACCCGTGTACACCGTTGCTTCGCCTTCGGTAAGCGTGTCGCCAATTTTTAAGTTACCGGTATCAAAAATACCCACGATATCGCCCGGCCACGCTTCGTCTATGGTTTCGCGATCTTGCGCCATGAAGGCCGTGGCATTGGAAAAGCGCAGCCCTTTTTCCTGGCGCACGTGGTAATAATTGCTGCCACGCTCAAACCGCCCCGAGCACACCCGCAAAAACGCGATGCGGTTACGGTGTTTGGGATCCATATTGGCGTGAATTTTGAAAATGAAACCGGAGAATTTTTTCTCTACGGGTGCGATGGTGCGCAACGTAGTGGCGCGTGGTTGTGGCGCCGGGGCAATACGAATGAAGGTATCCAGTAGTTCTTTTACACCAAAGTTGTTTACCGCGCTGCCAAAAAAAACGGGGGCTACGCGGCCCGCGAGGTACTCAGCGATTTCAAATTCCGGATAGACGCCCTCAATCAGGTCTACATCGGCACGCAATTGTCGTGTATTGCTTTCGCCTATCAGGTGGTCGATCTGCTGGTTGTTGATGTTTTCAATCTTGATGCCTTCTTCTACCGTGGTTTTGGAAGGAGTAAACAGGTGCAGGCTTTTTTCGTACAAACTGTACACCCCGCGAAAGCCTTTGCCCATGCCAATCGGCCAGCTCAAGGGCCGTACTTTGATGTTGAGTTTTTCCTCAATTTCGTCCAGCAGTTCAAACGGGTCGCGACCTTCGCGGTCGAGTTTGTTAATAAAACAAAGCACGGGTGTGCTGCGCATCCGGCACACATCCATGAGTTTTTCCGTTTGCGTTTCCACACCTTTCACGCAATCGATTACCATGATTACACTGTCCACAGCGGTAAGCGTACGAAACGTGTCTTCCGCAAAATCCTGGTGGCCGGGGGTATCCAGCAAATTAATTTTGGTATCCTGATAGTGGAAACCCATTACCGAAGTGGCCACGGAAATTCCGCGTTGCTTTTCAATCTCCATCCAATCGCTGCGGGCATGGTCTTTAATTTTGGATGACTTTACCGCACCTGCTTTTTGAATGGCTCCACCAAACAGCAGCAGTTTCTCGGTGAGTGTGGTTTTACCGGCATCCGGGTGACTAATGATTCCGAAAGTTCTGCGTTTTGCGATTTCTTGTTCCAGCTGCATACGTTGTTCCTGATCTCGGCTGTTTCTGCAAGCCAAAGAGGCGGCAAAAGTACGGAATGCATTAGAATTTAGCAGGCAGAAGCCGTGTACCGCAAACCTGCCTTTGCGTACATTTGGGCGTTCATGTGGCGGGTTTTGATTTTTTGCGCGCTGCTGTGGCTTTCATTTTTTTCGTTAGCTGCGCAGTTTCTTCCTTTTTCTGAGCAGGGTAAATTTGGCCTGAAGAATGAGCAAGGTGTGGTGGTGGTTGCACCTGTATATGAGGCCATCGGTTGGTCGGACGGCACCTTTTCCATTCACGGTAGTATCACCGGCTTCCGCCTGCAAGGGCAATGGGGTTTGCTGCACGTACAGAAGCAGAGCATTACCAATGCTGAGTATGCAACGCTGCTGCCTGCCGGTGGCGATTATTTTTTGGCCACCCGCCAACTTAATCCATTCACCACAAAATTTGGCCTGCTCCAGGCAGAAGGCAAAATCTCAATTCCATTTTACTACGATGGTTTGGAGATGGCGGGATTACGCGCCATTGTTTTCAATAAAAATGGAAGCCGTTACGAGCATGGGGTGGTTTCGCTGAGCGACCAACGCATCATTCCGTTGAAGTACAAATCCGTTGTTCCCCTGGGCACGCTCCGGTATGCGGTGGAGGATTTCGATGGTCGTGTGGCATTGTTTTCTGATCGGGGCGTGCCACTTACAGAATTTGTGATCGACAGTATTTCGTCTTTTCGCCACGATCATGCTATCGTGTATCAGGCGCTTCAGCAGGGCTTAATCAACCGAGAAGGCGAGTGGGTAGTAAAGCCTGGCTATCGCGAGATCCGGTATGATCAGGCATGGATCGGTCGCAAATATGCGCAATGGGCTGTGGTAACGGCCACACATGAGCCAGTGAAAACGCTTGACGCGGATGAATTGCAAGCCGCGGGTGCGTATCTGCGCATACGCAAAGCAAATCGGTATGGGTTGCTTACCGCTGATTGGAACACCAAACTACCACCTCGCTACGAACACCTGGCGCCCTGCGGCCACCACTGGATTGTGCGGCAGCGTGGCAAATATGGCCTCATCCGCGCAGACGGATCGGAAGTGCTACCTGCTCGCTTCGATACGCTGATGGTGCAAAATAACCTGGTGCGGGTAGTGGAGCGGCCTTGGGGCGACCCGGTATGGAGCGTGTACGACACCTTTGGCATCCGTAAAACGAAACGATACTACCAGCACATTGCTCCTTTCCAAAACAACATGTTTGTAGTGAACGCCAACGGATTTTATGGCGTGGCCGATCGCTACGGTAACGAACCGGTGGCCTGCGTGTACGACAGCATCGTGCAGGTACACGCGGAAAAACTGGTGGTGCGTTTTAAAGGACTCTACGGAATTATTTCTGCCGCTGATCGTTGGCTGCTGCTGCCACAGCCATTTCCGGTTGAACTCGTTTCCGGTGATTACTTTCTACAACGGGAGCCTGCAGCCACATGGCTTAAAAAACTAGATGGCGAGGTGGTGTATTTTACCATGAATCCGCTACATGTGGATGGTGACCTGCTGCGGGAGGAAATCGCGGGGCAGCCAGATCGCATCATCGGTGTTGATGGCCGGGAGCAGCAGCAGCGGGCACCTCTAACGGTAGCGAGCGTTGCTCGGATTTTTGTGGAACACGAAGGCATGCGGGGTGTGTTGCGCGATGGGCGCTATGGGTTTGTGGATGCCAAAGGAAAACTGCGCGTAGCAAACCGGTACGAGGGCATCGGGTACTTTAGCGAAGGAGTAGCCCCGGTAAAAATTCTGGGTCGCTGGGGGTTTGTGAATGTACGCGACCAAGTGGTGATTAATCCAAATTACGATTCGGTGTCTGCCTTCGTGCACGACCGTGCCATTGCTTCGCGCGATAACCGCTGGGGTGTGATCAACAAAAAAGGCGATTGGGTACTGCCACCCCGATATAGTTTAGTCACCGCGTTGGAATCGGGCGATTACCGGATCGCGTCTAATGGGCTGGTGGGCTTGGCAGCACCAAGCGGAATGGTGTTGATCGAACCCCGGTTTGAAACGCTGGACGTGTTGCCCACAACGGATGTGGTTGTTCAACAGCAGGGGAAATATGGCTTGCTGTCGCGCGAGGGGCTCAACAAAATTCCGCTGGTGTATGATGCGCTGATCTATCAGCCCGCTACGCAAACGTTTCTGGCATCCCGACCAGCCACGGAAGAAAAACTTTTCCCCTGATTTTTACCTGCTCGTGACTCAAGTCACAGTTTGAGAGCCTCTTCGTACCCGAAGTTTGAGGCATCATTTAAACCGAAAGAAAATATGATGGAAACGCTTAAAACCTTATTTGGAATGGGGCCAGCCGTAGACTATGCTGCGCTTGTAAAAAGCGGGGCGCAAATTATTGATGTGCGCACGAAAGGTGAGTATGCCGGTGGGCACATTCGCGGGTCGGTAAACATCCCGCTGGATCAACTGGAAAATCAACTGAGTAGGATTAAAAAAGATCAGGTAGTAATTACGTGTTGCGCCAGTGGTGGCCGGAGTGGTTCGGCAAAAGCCATGCTGCAATCGAAAGGCTATGAAGTTTACAACGGCGGCGGCTGGATGAGTTTGCAATACAAACTGGCGTAAGGATGAATGGGCTATTGGGCGGATCGTGGAATGCCATGCGTGTGTTACGGGTAGGTTTGGGGCTTACGGCTGGAATAGCCGGCATGGTGTACCGCGACCCCCTGGTGGCTATGCTGGGCAGCATCACGTTGCTGCAAGGGGTTTTCAACCTGGCGTGCTGTAGCATGGCGAGTTGCGCAACACCTGCGCCCCAGCGCCCGACGCGGGGTATTAAAATGGAGTATCCAATGACTAAAAAATAGGAGATGAACTTTCCTCAAACGTATCAAGTAAACGTTACATGGAAGCACAACCGCGTAGGCGTACTTACCGCCACCAAGGTGGATACCGCAATTGAAGTAGCTACCCCGGTGCCGTTTAAGGGAGGGTTGGAAAATACCTGGTCGCCAGAACACTTGTTTACCGCTGCGGTAAACAGTTGCTTTATGACTACGTTTCTGACCATCGCGGAGAACTCCAAGCTGGCGTTCGAGGGGTTTGCCTGCACGGCGGATGGAGTGCTGGATGTTGTGGAGGGCCAATACCGAATGACACAGATAAATCTAATCCCCCGGTTGGTGATTTCTAACGAAGCCGATGAGGCAAAGGCTACGCGTGTGCTTGAAATGGCACAAAAAGCCTGCCTTATCAGCAACTCCATTCACGCCACTGTATCTTTGCAGCCAACCATATTGGTAGCAAAGCCAGAGTAATATGCGTACGATCATTTTGTTGTTCTTTATTTTGGGCTTGGTTGCTTGCGGAAAAAAATCGCCCGAGGCCAAACTGCCTGCGGCTGATCAGGCGCGGTTTAATCAGCGGGGCGATACCATTACAAAGCTCGCGTTTGCCACCATTAGCGGCGAGTTGCAAAAAGCTTTGCAGCAAGGCGGCATTGAGGCAGCGTTGAAATACTGCCATGTGCGCGCAATTCCGTTAACCGACTCATTAGCGCGGACGCAGCAGATTTCGCTGCGCAGGGTTTCTAACAAACCCCGAAACCGAAACAACAAAGCCGATAAGTTGGAAGAATTCATGATCAAAGGTTTTACCAATGATCAAAACGAGGAAAATCAGATTACCCCGAAGCTGGTACTCAAAACCGACACGGTAATCTACTACAAACCGATTCTGATTCAGCCCATCTGTTTAAACTGCCACGGCACCCCGGGCAATGAAGTGCTGGAAGCGAACGATCGCCTCATACGCCAACTGTACCCGGGCGACAAAGCCGTGGGCTACAAACTGGGTGCGGTGCGCGGCTTATGGCGGGTAGCCTTTTCATACACTCCATCCCATCCGGATTAAATTCTTGGGTGAGACCCATTCAATAAAAAAAGCCGGATCGCTCCGGCTTTTGTATTTTAAAAAAACGATCCTACTGTTTTGTCGTACCGCCTTTGCCAGAACTTGAAATGGATTGGCGCATTTCAGTATCGGCTTGTACGTTTTGCATTTTGTAGTAATCCATTACGCCCAAATTTCCGTTGATGAACGCTTGCGCAATGGATTTAGGAATCTCCGCTTCCGCCTCAATCACTTTTGCGCGCGCCTCCTGGGCCTTTGCCTTCATCTCCTGCTCTACGGCTACGGCCATGGCTCTGCGCTCTTCCGCTTTGGCTTCGGCCACCTTTAAATCGGCTGCTGCCTGATCGGTTTGCAACTTTGCGCCAATGTTCGCACCCACATCAACATCGGCAATGTCAATCGAAAGGATTTCGAACGCGGTGCCGGCATCCAAGCCGCGCGATAGCACCACTTTTGAAATCTTATCCGGGTTCTCAAGCACTTCTTTGTGCGACTTGGCTGAACCAATGGAGGTAACAATACCCTCACCTACACGAGCGAGAATCGTGTCCTCACCGGCGCCACCCACCAACTGGGCAATGCTGGCGCGCACGGTTACCCGCGCAATGGCAATCAACTGAATCCCATCCGCGGCTACGGCGGCTACCTTAGGTGTGGTAATAACTTTCGGGTTTACAGAAATCTGTACAGCCTCAAACACATCGCGGCCGGCCAGATCAATCGCTGTTGCTTGCTTGAAGCTCAGACTGATATTCGCTTTGTCGGCTGAAATCAGCGCGCGAATTACATTCGGCACGTTTCCTCCGGCCAGGTAGTGTGTTTCCAAATCGCGCGTGGTAAGTTGTAACCCTGCCTTTGTGGCTGTAATCAGCGAGTTCACAATTACACCGGGTGGCACCTTACGAATACGCATGCCGATGAGCTCGCCAATGGTAACTTTTACATTGGCAAAAATGGCGGTGATCCACAGACCCACCGGCACAAAGTACATAAACAGGAAAAACCCGATAATGCACAGAAAGACAATAAAAATGAAGCCTAATTCTCCCATATGATTTAGTTAATTGATTCTACAAAAACTTTGTTTTCGCTAATGCGAATGATCCGGATGCTTTTACCACTCTCCACATAATCGCCCAGTGTGCGCACCTCATACAACTTCCCGTTGATTTCGGCATTACCCATGGGCCGTAAAACTGAAGTGCTGGTGCCCGTCATGCCCACGGTTAACGGATCGAGCATGCCTTCGTTTACTTTTCCCTGCATGGACGATTTCAATGAAAACCGCGCCCATACATTTGTTTTGAACGCGAAATACAAAATTGCGCCTGCGGTAACTGCTGAGCCGCCCAGCGTAGCCCAGCCCGTGTCTGCGCCAAAGTGCTTAAAGCTCAGGCCCACACCCACTACCAAAAAAATGAATCCTACCAATCCCACCACCGTGGTGCCCGGAATGAAGATCACTTCAATCACGATCAGCATCAGGCCGATTAAAATCAGCGAAATCACAATCATCCACTCCATGGAGTCAAAGCTAATGAGGTTTTGCTTCTTAACCGCTTAAAAAATGGGTTTGTTTAGTACGCACGCGCGAACAACACGCGCCTGGAAGACGGCTTGCCCGAGTACACACAGCTTCCGTGTTCTTCGGGCGCATCTAGCGGAATGCACCGGATGGTGGCCTTGGTTTGTTCTTTAATGGCTGCTTCCGTTTCGGCTGTGCCATCCCAATGGGCCAGTATAAACCCGCCTTTTTCGTCTAATATTTTGTTGAACTCGGCAAAAGTCTCCACGCGCGTTGTCATTTCGTTCCGGAAGGCAAGTGCGCGGTTGTACATGTTCTGCTGAATTTCATCCAGCAATGCGGGAATGAGCGTTGCCACATCACTTATCGCCACTACCTTTTTCTCTTTGGTATCTCTGCGGGCCAGTTCAACGGTGCCATTTTCCAGATCGCGGGGCCCCATGGCTAGCCGCACCGGTACGCCGCGCATCTCGTATTCCGCAAATTTAAAGCCCGGTTTGTGGGTATCGCGCTGATCAAACTTCACGGATAAACCGGCCTGCCGCAACTGGGCACTGAGGTGGTTTACGCGCTCGCTGATTTTGTTGAGTTCTTCTTCACTTTTAAAAATGGGCACAATCACTACATGTATGGGGGCCAGTTTCGGTGGAATAATCAGCCCATCGTCATCGCTGTGGGCCATAATCAGGGCGCCCATCAACCGGGTGCTTACGCCCCACGAGGTGCCCCACACAAAGTCGAGTTTACCCTCTTTGTTGGCAAACTGCACGTTAAAAGCGTGCGCAAAGTTCTGCCCCAAAAAATGGCTGGTGCCCGCCTGCAGCGCTTTGCCATCTTGCATCATCGCCTCGATGCAATATGTATCTACCGCGCCGGGAAAACGCTCGCTGGCCGATTTAACTCCTTTGAACACCGGCAGCGCCATAAAATTTTCCGCAAACGCTGCATACACATCCAACATCTGGCGGGTTTCTTTTACGGCTTCATCCGCGGTGGCATGGGCAGTGTGGCCTTCTTGCCACAGAAACTCTGCGGTGCGCAAAAACAGGCGCGTGCGCATCTCCCAGCGCACCACATTGGCCCACTGGTTTACCAGAATGGGCAGGTCGCGGTAGGATTGAATCCACTTTTTATACGTACTCCAAATGATGGCCTCGCTGGTAGGGCGCACCACTAATTCTTCTTCCAGTTTGGCATCCGGGTCAACCATCAATTTGCCCTTGGCGTTTGGATCGGTCTTCAACCGGTAATGCGTTACGATGGCACACTCCTTTGCGAACCCCTCGGCATTTTTTTCCTCTGCTTCAAACATGCTTTTGGGCACAAACAGCGGGAAATAGGCATTTACGTGCCCGGTGTCTTTAAACATTTTGTCTAACCCCTGCTGCATTTTCTCCCAAATGCTATATCCATAGGGTTTGATCACCATGCAGCCGCGTACGTCTGAGTTTTCGGCCAGATCGGCTTTCTTCACCAGATCTAAATACCACTGCGAGTAGTCTTCCTTACGGGATGTAATTTCTTTGCCCATGAATTATGCCTCAAAATAGCCCGCAAATATAACCGGAATAGCCGCTTGCCGGTCTGGCGTGGCCCGAAAGGGAGTTTTTATACCCTAAACCAAAAAAATGGATGCCTCACCCACTTTCGGCTGTGATCGCGTGTCTAAACGGAAGTTGGCAAAACTACCAACCCCGACACTGATACTAAAAGAATCAATTTCTGCGTATACTTGTTAAACAAATAAGACCATAAAAAGCGCAATTGCGTTTATTTTGGTGAATTGAAGGAAAAGACGAAGGCCTAAAAAAATGGACGATATGAAAACGAAATTGCTGGTTTCTTTCGTGTTAGTGAGTGGGTTTGCCTGGGCGCAAGAGGAGTACGATGACATGTATTTCAACTCAAAAGACCGCCCCAAAGTGCAGGAAACTGCAGTTAGTCACCGCCAGGCGCGGGTACGCACCTTCGAAAGCGAAGATCAGTCCATGAGCGTAGTAATGATTAACCCTACAGATAGCTATTCCGGCCGGGGCGAAAATCCGGAATACCAGGCCCGCGTACGGACCAACCCGTCCAGCCAGGAGGTTGATGAAACCGCCTATTTCTTATCGAACTATCAGCCGGTGGGCGTAAACCAAAACCTGGCCGCGCTACCGGATAACAACTTTAATCGCTGGGGCAATTCCTGGATGATGAACCCGTGGATGATGAATCCCGGTATGGGCTTTAATTCTGGTTGGGGTAGCCCATGGGGTTGGAACGACCCTTGGATGATGCGGCCGGGCTTTAATTCGGGTTGGAGTGTAGGTATGGGCATGGGTTGGAACAGTTGGAATAACTGGAACATGTGGGGTAGCCCTTCGATGAATTTCTGGAACACGTGGAACAACCCCTGGGGCATGGGTATGGGCATGGGTTGGAACAACTGCTGGTCGTGCAATAGTTGGGCCGGAAGCTGGAATCCCTGGGGCACAGGCATGGGCTGGAACAGTTGGAATAACTGGGGTTGGAACCGGCCTGTGGTGATTATCAATAACGGAAACGAAGGCCAGCGGGTAACGTATCAACGTCGGCAAGACCGCAGCTCGTCGTTAGACAATGCGTACGACAACGCAAGGCAGAGCCAACCGAGTTATACCCGCTCGGGCCGCGAAATCAACTCGGGGCGCTCGCGCAGCGAGGCAAATACGGATTATTACGATCGCACCTGGCGGGCACGTTCTGAAAGCAACACCGCTACGCGGTCGAGTTGGAGTGATTACAACAATTCGAACTCGCGTTCTTCCTGGAGTAACAGTAACAGCAACTATAATTCAAACGGGCGCAGCAGCAGTTATGAGTCTTCGCCATCGCGCAGTTCGTGGAATAGCGGCAGCAATTACGGTGGCGGCTCGCGCAGCAGCTACGGTGGTGGCGGTAGTTCCGGCGGAAGTTACTCGGGCGGTAGCCGCGGACGCGGACGCGATTAATTCCATTTCTGTATGAAAAACATTGGGGTCAGTGCATGGCTCGCAGGGATTGGTGTACTCGCTTCGCAAGCACTCTTTGCACAAAGTTTTGTTGAATCAGCTCTTTTGTTTAGCCGAACCGCGGCCGCGGGCAATGCGCGGATATTAGCCATGGGCGGCGCCCAAACAGCCCTGGGCGGGGATATCAGCACGGCCGCATCGAATCCCGCCGGTTTGGGGATGTACAATCGCTCGGAGTTTTCATTTACCGGAAGCCAGCTTGGAATTAATAATAATGGCACCTATTTCAGTGGCGACAATGAGTTGTCTGCGGGCAATGTGGCCAATCGCGGCCAATTTCGTATCCCCAATTTTGGAGTTGTTTTTTCCACAGACAAAGCCGCCAACGGAATTCTGAAAGGCAACTTTGCCATTGCGCACACCCGGCTCAACGACTTTAACCAGGACATCCAGTACGGGGGCTTAAACCCCAACACATCGGTAATCGATTATTTTATTGAAGATGCTACTGGGTTGCCGCCCTCGCAATTTGAGCGGAACGGGGCCCTGTTTAACACGCCTACGGAACTCGCCTACAACACCTATTTGATTGGCGAGCGCACGCTTCTTGGCCCCAACAACCGGCCAACCGATTATTTTACAGACGTAGGCGGCCAGGCCACCCAAAGCGAAACCATTGAAATGCGGGGTGCCCAAAATCAGTGGAATTTTTCTTACGGTGTGAATGTGCAAGACAAGCTTTTTCTTGGCGCGGGACTTGGCGTGGCCTCAATCCGGTATCAATCCCGCAAGGTGTACCGCGAAACTTTTCAAAACGAACCGCTGGCAGATTTGCGTTTGCAGGAAACGCTGGAAATTCGCGGCTCCGGCCTCCACTTAAATCTGGGTGCCATCTACCGTGTGAAGGACATGGTGCAACTTGGATTTTCATATGCCACACCCACCAGCTACACGCTTACTGATTCGTATAACGCGCGCTTGAATGCAAACTGGAAAAACTTTGAGTATTTGCCCGGGCAGTTCATTAACGATGAAGAGTCGGCTACCGATGTGGTCGTCTCTGAATATGCGTTGCGCACACCCGGCAGAATTGGTTTGGGGGCAACGATCTTCGCTGGGAAAAACGGTTTGATTACGGCCGATGTGGAGCGGGTAAACTATGCAGGCGCAAACTATCGGTCCAATACATTTGATGTTTCGTACGACAGCGACAACAACCGCATTCGCAGTTTGTACACGGCGGTGATTAACGTGCGGGTAGGTGGCGAAATTCGTTTAGACAAATTTCGCTTACGCGGAGGCTATCAACTCATGCCCGATCCGTTCCAAACCGAGCAGAACGGGGTAAGCCGCAGTTGGCAAACGCTATCTGCAGGGGTAGGTTACCGCCAGAAAAATTTTTTTATTGATGTTGCCGCGCGTTTGGGCACAGGCGCAAACTCCTATCGCCCCTACCGCATCAATGCACCCAATGCGCCGTTATTCGTGTATGATCAGCGGGCTACTTCGTTGATGGTAACGGTAGGTTGGCCGTTTTGATCAGTTCCGCCAGGGTGATGTTTTCTCCGCTTACGGTAAATTGGGCTTGCCGGTAGAACGGCAAGCGCTGGGTGCGTAAAAACTCAATGCGGTCTTTCAGACCGTCGCGTCCTAAACCTGCAAGCAATGGTCGCTCTGGCCCCGGAGCCTGGCTCATCCGGGTGACAATTTCGCGGGCAGGCACATCCAAAAAGATGGTGATGCCGGCCGCGTTCATACGGTTCAGGTTCTCGTGGAAACAAGGTGTACCGCCTCCGGTAGCCATTACAAAATCGGTACCCGAAGAAATCCAGCGCGTTAAGTAACGTGCCTCCAGTTCCCGAAAATACGCTTCGCCTTTTTCCTTAAAGATATGGGTGATGAGGTGTTGCTCGCCGGTTTCAATGGCATGATCCAGATCAACAAACGGTAGCTGCAGGCGGGCGGCGAGTGCTTTGCCCACCGTGGTCTTGCCTGACCCGGGCAGCCCTATCAGAAATACCTGCATGCTTACTGCGTTAACCGGAGAATTTCGGCTGCGTCGGGTGTGTCGTTGTAATGCCAGTTGCCCAGCACAGTGCCATTTTTCCACAGGCAAATGCCCGGGTTTGACCGGATAATCGTTTTTAGCACCGTGGCGTCGGCCAAATAAAACGGAACACCAAGCTGGTGCTGGTGGCGAAATGCCTCAGCTTGCTCATAGCCAGAAGCCGTGAGTATAAAGCAGTCCACTTTGCCATCCAGCGCTTGCGTGAGCTCACGAATCTCATCCATTTCAACCGCACCTGCTTTTTGAACATCGTACATTACGATAAGCAATCGGTTCCCTTCAAAAGTATACGTGGTTTTGTCCTCGCCATCCGGGGAACTAACGGCATAGTCCGTAATTTTTGGTTTGATACGGTCTTCATTTACGATCCGCGATGACACATAGCGATAGGCGGAGTCGGTGATGTACTCTTTGGATGCAACTTCCGCCCCGTCTTTTGTAAAAATGTATTCGATGATGGGCTGCTCCGGAGGCAGCATTTGCGTGGGGATGTGGTTGCCCACCCGGTAGGCACGGAAATCGATAAATGGTAAATGCTGAATGGCGTATACGCCCGCGTAGATCGAAATGGCCAGGGTAATGCCGATCACCGCGTACCCCTCGCGCGTGCGGAGCACATCCGTAAACCGCCTGCGGTACCAAAACAGATGGAGCACAAACACCATGATGATAATGTCTTTCCAGAACGACTCCCACGGTGTAAGCTTAATGGCATCGCCAAAGCAGCCGCAATCGGTAACCTTATTAAAATAGGCAGAGTAAAAGGTGAGGAACGTAAAGAACACCATCATGGCCAGCACAACCCAGGTAGTGAACTGCATCCGCCAATACGCCAGAATCGCTACACCCAGTACAATCTCCAGCACGATCATGAAAAAGCCAATTTCCATCGCCCATGGGATGAACGCATGAAAGAACGAACCAAAGTCGGAGGCAAACACCTCAAAATACTCTTCCAGTTTAATCTCTGTGCCCACCGGATCATTGAGTTTAATCAACCCGGAGAAGATGAGCAGACCGCCTACAAAAAAGCGCGAAAGCTGATCGATGAACCGCTGCATCATGAATTAGTTTTTTCCTTCACTCAGTTTAATCATACAAAATACGGCGTAGTTGATCATATCCTGATAGTTTGCCAGCACGCCCTCGCTGGCCAGTGTCTTTCCCTGGTTATCTTCGATCTGCTTTACGCGATAGAGTTTCATCAGAATAATGTCGGTCATGCTGCTCACGCGCATTTCGCGCCACGCTTCACCATAATCATGGTTTTTGTTTTCTAACAATGCGCGGGTGCTGGCTACTGCCTGATCGTACCGAGGCTCCAGTTGCGCGAATGTAAGCTCCATCGCATCCTGGTCGGTAAGCTCCATTTGCATCATGGCAATCAGGCAGTAGTTGATGATGCCAATAAACTCATCGCGCACAGGGTCGTTTACGCGTTGCACGCCTTTTTCCTGAATGCTGCGGATGCGCTGTGCTTTAATAAAGATTTGATCGGTGATGCTGGGTAGCCGTAACACGCGCCACGCGGTGCCGTAGTCGTGCGTTTTCTTTGCAAATAATTCTTTGCAAGTGCCCATCACAGCATTATATTGGTCCAGAGTTAAATCCGTCATACGCGCGTGCAAAGTAAACGCTTTTCAAGAAACAAAACACTGCGAGTCAAAGGCCGTTTGCTGGTGTTGAACCGGCCGCAGGTAATGGCCATTCTCAACATCACGCCCGACAGTTTTTTCTCGGGCAGCCGCGTGGCAGACGTTAACAACCTGTTAACACGTGCCGAGAAAATGCTGGCCGCAGGTGCAGATTTTTTAGACGTGGGCGGGTATTCCTCGCGGCCGGGGGCAGACCACATTACAGAAGCTGAAGAGTTGCGCCGCGTCGTGCCGGCGGTGGCTGCGCTGACAAAAGAATTTCCGCACGCGTACCTATCGGTAGATACGTTTCGTGCATCGGTAGCCGATGCAGCACTGCACGCCGGGGCTGCATTAGTGAACGACATCGCTGCCGGCCAACTGGACCCCGCCATGTGCGCCACCGTAGCCAAGCACCAGGTACCGTTTATCGCGATGCACATGCGCGGCACCCCGCAAACCATGCAGCAGCAGACACAGTACGAAAACCTCTTATTTGAGCTCGTTGATTTTTTTCAACGCACGTTATCTGCCTGCGCAGCGGCGCGGATCCACGACGTGATCATCGATCCAGGCTTTGGCTTTGCGAAAACCGTGGCGCATAACTTTGAGTTATTGGCTAAGTTGGAGCGGCTGCATGTGCTCGGTGTACCGTTGTTGGTGGGGCTTTCGCGTAAAAGCATGATTTGGCGTACGCTCAATACCGATGCCGGCGGGGCATTGAACGGCACCACCGCGCTGCACATGGTGGCTCTGCAGAAAGGTGCGGATATTTTACGCGTGCATGATGTAAAAGAGGCCCGGGAAGCAATTACACTTTATCAACAACTTGAACAAGCGGGCGACGCGAGCGAAATAATGTAACTTTGACACATGACGCTGCTGTTTACCATTGGCTTTTTGGAAATCACCTGGATTGATTTGGCCGATGTTACGTTGGTGGCGATTTTGTTGTACCAGGTATACAAACTCATCCGTGGAAGCTTAGCGGTAAATATCTTCCTGGGCATTATCGCGCTGTACTTGATCTACCTCATCGTAAAAGCCGCTGAGATGGAACTGCTGGCCACCATTCTTGGGCAGTTTATGGGGGTAGGCGTGCTTGCGATGATTATTTTATTTCAGCCGGAAATCCGAAAGTTCTTATTGGTGATTGGCCGCACCACGGAACTCAACCGCGAAAATTGGTTTCGCTCTATTTCGAATTGGCGCGCGAAATACAATGAAGAGTTCGATGTACAACAGCTTATGGAAGCCATCAAAACGTTGAAGGCTACGCGCACCGGCGGCCTCATCGTGTTTTCGCGCGAAACCGAGTTGAAATTTTATCTGGAAACAGGCGATAAGCTGGATGCCGAAGTGTCTAAGCGGCTGCTCCTTTCCATCTTTAATAAAAATAGTCCGCTACATGATGGCGCTGTCATCATTTACAAGGGGCGGGTGAAAGCGGCCCGCTGTGTTCTTCCGGTGAGTGAAAATGATCATTTGCCGGCGCATTTCGGTTTACGCCACCGCTCGGCCATTGGCATGAGCGAAGTAACGGATACGCTGGTGGTAGCCGTATCGGAGGAGACGGGCCGCCTGATTCTGGCACGCCATGGGAAGTTTCTGCGCGGCTTGAAGCTAAGGCAGGTGGAGCAAAAACTGTTGGAATACTTGCACAACGAAGAGCCCGAGCGTTGGGATGAATTGCCCGAAGAGACCGAGGCAGAAGAAGCGAAGAGTGTAGGCTAGATTCGGTACAGCCGCCACGGGCAGGGTGCCCGAAAAGAACATTCGGTATTGGAAAAAAAACTTGCGGTAAAACCCGGTGTGCCGGGCGTTACCGGTAACAAAAAAACACCCCTGGCTTTTACCAGGGGTGGCTTTCATTTTTTTGTGATTTGCCTATTTCGGATCAAGCGCCTGGCTGATACGCACCAACACATCTTGTAAGTGGTAGCGGCTCAGCTTGTCGGTTGTGGTTGGCAATGCACCGCTGATTTCGCTGCGCAGTACATTCAGGTGCGCACGCGCCAGCGAAATAACATCGCTCTTTTTTGGATCAGCAACGGGCGAAGGAGCGGCTCCAAACCGGAACGGATTAAAGTTGGCGCTTGCGGGTGCCGTAGCGGGCGGATTCAATAGGGCAATGAGCCGCTCGGCATGTACTTTCTGCAAATTTCTGCGATAAGTATCGATCGCTTTACGCGAGCGCAACTCGCTCCAGATACCCGTGCGTACGTCCGTAAATAAATCGTCCAATGCGTAGGCTTTCGGATTGGCCGCCTGCGTTTCAATTAACCGCTGCATGCGGGCGTAATCAAACAAGCTGTTTAATGTTGCCTCCTGCACCTGGCGCACCTGTTCTACGCCCGAACCGGGTTTGATCATCTGCAGCACGGTAGGGTCAAGCATCCATTGGGGCGTTTCAAAAAGTTGCCGGTTTAAAAATGCAACAGCATCTTTTTGCAGTGCGGCAGGCGTAGGTTCGTAAACGGCACCCGCTTGTTCATAGGTCTTAGGTGTTTCGTACACGCCACCTACATATTTTGTAACGTGCCCCATGTACCGGCGGAACTGGCCCACCACCTGGTTATACATCTCATCCAGTTTATCGTAATCTTCAGCTTCGGCCTTGTACCAGTCTTTCAGGTTGGGCAAAATACGCTTCAGATTTTTTATGCCGTAGTCGCTGGCCAACATCGCGTTGTTACCAACATCCTCACTTTGCGAGCGCGGATCGTACGGGTTAACCTCAGTACCAAACCAATACATTGGATCGTTGGCGTGCGAGAGCACCCATTGATTGAGTACTTTTTTTTCATCTTCCGGTGTTTGCACATCGAAAACCGGTTTGTAGCCCCATTCAATGGCCCACTTGTCGTAGGTGCCTACACCCGGGAAGAGGTTGGTAATGCCATCCTCCGGCTGTGCTACATAGTTAAAGCGGGCATAATCCATAATGGAAGGAGTGTGTCCATATTTTTCCAGGTACGCTTTATCGCGCAACTTTTCTACGGGCGTGGCGTGACTGCTGCCGAAGTTGTGGCGCAAACCCAGGGTATGGCCTACTTCATGGGCGGCCACAAAACGAATCAACTGGCCCATGAGTGCCTCATCAAATGTGCGCTTGCGCGCCCGCGCATCTACGGCTGCGCCTTGAATGGTGTACCAACTGGTGAGCAGGCTCATCACGTTATGGTACCAGCCGATATGACTTTCGATGATCTCGCCCGTACGTGGGTCGTGCACGTTGGGTCCGTAGGCGTTTTGAATGTCGGACGCAAAGTAACGGATGAAGGAATAACGTGCATCTTCTGTGCTGATGGTGGTATCGCCCGCAGGCACCTCGCGTGCCAAAATCGCATTCTTAAAACCCGCTTGTTCAAATGCTTTTTGCCAGTCTTCCACGCCCGCTTTCAGGTATTTGCGCCATTGTTCCGGGGTAGCCGGATCAATGTAAAACACAATGGGTTTCTTTGGCTCTACCAACTCGCCGCGTTTCATTTTGGCGATGTCTTCAGGGCGCGGCTCCAGGCGCCAACGCACAGCGAAGATTTCGGTTTCTGCTTTTTGCGAAGCTTCGCCATATACCGTGTAACCGTTGGCGAAAAAGCCTACGCGTGCATCAAACAAGCGCTTGCGTGCGGGCACTTTTGGTAACATGATCATGGAGGCGTTCAGCTCCAGCGTAACAAAGCCGGAGTTAGCACCCGCAGGGAGTTGTACCGGGGCCTGAGGATTAGGTGGCGCATTTGGCGCCGTTGGTGGCGGAAGCTGCGAGGCAAACGTTTTTACCATGCGTACTTCTGTGTTGATGGGAAAGCTGCGCATGCTTTGGATGTAGGAGCGATCGGTTTGTATGTTGCCCAGGCTGAACCTGCGTTTGGCAGCGGGGTCCAGCGAAATCAGCTGCTGGTCGCCCTTGAAGTAATCCGTTACATTAATCACCACGGAGGTGTCTTTGCGGATGGCTTTGATATCGAAGGCGGCGGCAATGGGGTTGAGATTGGAGTTGCGCACGGCTTGCACAATCGGTTTGGTTGTGTCTCCGCTGGCGTTTAAGTACAATACCGCGCGAAGGAATACCTTGTTGTTCGGGCCGCGTTCCCACTGTACTACCTGGCGGTTTTCTTCTTCGCCACCATACCCGGCACCGGCTGGCGTTTTGGCCAGGCGGGTTACGATCATGAACTCCCGCCCCATCACGGAGTCAGCAATTTCAAACAGGTAATCATTACCATTTTTATGCACGGTAAAAATGCCCTTCTGGGTTTTTGTGCGATTGGTAATGAGCTGCCGATAGGGCTGCATGCCCCCGGGTGCCCGTTTAGCGGTATCCGCCCGGGGTGCCACCGCGCCTTTTGGCGCGGGTGCAGTTTGTTTTTTGTTCTTTTGTGCGCTGCCGGGGAGGCTCAGAAGTAGCGCCACCACCAACATGCCTAGGAATCTAACTTTCATGGATTTTGATTTGTCTGCAACTTACGATTACCCTCCGCCGCAGGTTGGGGATTTCGGATCAGCGGCAATTGGCCGATGTAAAACAGGCTAAAAAACTTGCCGTTGTAGCGGCCTCGTGAGGCAGGTGGGTCCGCCACCGCCCAGCACGCTGATGTGGTGGCCCGCGTATTCCGTAACCTCGCACCCCGCATGGCGCAGCAATGCGGCTGTTTTAGGATTACCACCCACCATTACACATTGGCGCGGAGCGATGGCAAGCACATTGCAGCCCATCGACTCAAATTCGTCATCCGGTACTTCTATCAATCGGAATCCGCGGTGAAGCAATTCCTCGCGAAACGAAATGGGCATTAAGGGCGAGTAAACAACGACCAGGTCGCGGTCTACTGGGCTGAGAATGGACATCAAATGAAAAACATCGGCCGGGCCCTTATGATGTGGTAATGCCGCTTCAATTATTTCTACACCCAATGGTTGCACAAGTTGGCGCAATTGGTGGATACCTGCAGCGTTGGTGCGATAGGTGCGACCAACCGCCAATGTTTGTGGGTCTAGCCAGGCTACATCTCCGCCTTCCAGGGTGCCGGGTGCCGTAATGGCCCCAAGAATGGGAATACCCTGCTGCGTAAACCAATACCGGGCTGCCTCGGGCTCTCCCGCGCGATTGGCCTTGCCCATGTTACACAAAATCATTCCACCATCGGTGGCAATGGCAGCATCGCGGCAATAAATCGAGTCAATCGACTGCTCATTTGGCGGGAAGAAATGGAGCGCAGCCTGGGTTGCGCTTATCGCGGATTGAAATGCCTGGTATTCCTGCACTGCCTGCGTCAGGTCTGGGCAGGCCAAAAAGTGGAGTGCCTTCCATTCTGCATCTAGTTTTTGCGGGTGCTGAAATGCCGCCTCGGGGTTTTTAATAAAAACCCGTTTTAGGATGCCATATTCGGAGTGACACGTAATCATTGGTGCCGGATTTTTGCCCACGCATAAAACGGAATGCCGGCCATCAACAGCAGAAATCCCCAGTAGACGGTTTCTTGTCCCGATCCGGCCACAGCCCAAAGCGAATACAGAAAGGCAAGCAGCGCAATGAACAGCCGAACTACGTTTTTCCATTCGCCCCGTGTAGTCTGCATGGTGAGAATGGCGTACGACACGGTGGAGAACAGATAGGGCACCAGCACCGTCATGGTAGATAGAAGAATTATAAACTGGTAGGTATCCGCCAGCGTGCGCGAGAAATTCATCAACATCAACACACTCACCAGCAGGCTCGAGCCAACGAGGCTAAGCACCGGTGCGCCTCGGCCGTTTTCCTTTTTAAACAGCGATGGAAAAAGTTTATCTCCCGCGGCCGCGGCCGGAATCTGCCCTTGCATCACGATCCAGCCGTTCAATGCGCCAAACGTAGACATTACGGCACCAGCCGCCACGAGGTACCGCGCACCCTCGCCCCACAAGTGAGCAGCCGCATCGGCAAACGGAGCTTTTGATGACTGTAGCACGGCCGCGGGCAGCAGGCCCATGATCACCACAGTACCAAGCACATACATGAGCGTAACTGCCAGCGTGCCGTAGAGTGTGGCACGGGGAATGGTGCGTGCAGGATTTTCTACCTGCCCGGACGGGATAGTAGCACATTCTAATCCCAAAAAAGCAAAAAGGGTAAGCGTGGCGGTGGTGGTAATGGCCGCGATGTCGGACGTGCCACTGGCGTTAAATGGGCGGTAGTATTCTGGTTCGATATAGAACAAGCCACCCACGGTTACGAGTAACAGCGGAGCAATTTTTAAAAGAGTGGTCATGATTTGTACAACACCCGCTGCGCGCAGGCCGCGGGTATTTACCCAGGTAAGCAGCCAGATGGCGCCTAGCCCCACCACCACCGCAAACATGGGCTCGCTGCCAAGTGCGGGTACAAAAACGGTAAGGTAGCTTACAAATGCTACCGTAATTGCGGCATTGGTGCACCACACCGAAATCCAATACCCCCAGGCCACCAGAAATGCAGCAAACTCGCCCAGCCCTTCGCGCGTGTACGCGTAGGGCCCGCCGTTGGCCACAGGCAACATCTGGCTCAACCAACTGAATACCAATGCCAGGCAAACCGCACCCGCGCCAGACACCAGCCACCCTACCAACGAAATACTACCATACGAAGCAAGTGTTGCGGGCAACATGAACATGGCAGAGGCAATCATGTTTCCCATCACCAAGGATGTAGAAGTCCAAATGCCGATGCGTGCCTTGCGGGGTGATGTCATGAAGCTATGAAAGTAGTGAATTTCTGTATCCGCTCCCATGCCAGCGAAATTCAAACCCCACATGATGTGATTCATTACCTTTGGCCACACATGAACTTGTTCGCACTTCTTGCCATTGCTTGCGCGCCCGGCGTATCCATCGCTTTGTATGTCTATCTTAAAGATAAGCATGAGCGAGAACCCCTGGGTTTGTTGGTGCGTGCATTTCTCTTTGGTATGCTCAGCACGTTGCTCACGTTACTCGTTAGTGTACCGATTAATCTGCTTGTACCCATTGAAGCGCATAATCTTACCAGCCAGGCGTTGCACGCGTTTGTGATTGTGGCCTTGGTGGAGGAGCTCAGCAAATTTGTGTTTGTGCGTGGGGTGTTTTACGCAGACGCGAACTTTAACGAACCGTTTGATGGCATTGTGTATTCAGTGATGGTGAGCATGGGCTTTGCAACGTTCGAGAACGTGTTGTACGTGATTGACGGAGGGTGGGAGGTAGCCATTTTACGCATGTTCACGGCGGTTCCTGCACATGCCTCTTTTGCCATTCTTATGGGCTTTTATCTGGGTAAGGCCAAGTTTGAACATCGTAAAGGATATTATGCCTTACATGCGTTAGGCATCGCCACGCTGTTTCATGGTGCATACGATTATTTCTGGTTCATCAGTTATGTGCCGGGCATTTGGCTGGGCGCCATTGCCTCGCTGGCCACGGGGGTTTTGCTATCGCGTAAAGCCATTCAGATACATCAGGTTGCTTCGCCTTTCCATCCGGACCGAAAAATGGCGAACAATCAAATAACTGGTTTTGAAAAGTCGGGCGAAAATGAATAGTTTTCGCAGCGTATGTATCATCTTGTGTACATCAGCTATGCCGGACATCCCTTCTCCGACCTGGAGTTGGCAGAGCTTTTGCAGCAGGCGCGCGACAACAACACACGTGCACAGGTTACGGGTATTTTGTTATACGCGCAGCAGCGGTTTATTCAAGTATTGGAGGGCAGCGAAACCGCTGTTCGTGCCTTGTTTGAGCGCATTGCCGAGGATCCGCGCCATCGAAAAGTGACGGTTGTGCTGGAGGGAGCGCACACACAGCGGATGTTTGATAAGTGGTCGATGGGTTTTAAATCGCTCACGGATTTTCAATTTAAGGACTTGAGCGGGTTTACGCAGGTAGAAGATTTTTTGCAGCGTCAACACGTTACGGACGACAGCCACCCGGTACTGATTTTCCTACAGCTTTTTTACAAAAAAAATTTTGTTGATTTCCCTGAATCAATAACGCGTTAAGTATGCTTCGTGAGATGGTTGGGCCGCATCACGTGGGAATGAATCCTCACTTTCGCTTTCGCGGAGAAAACCCGGGGCGCTTAGAGAATTTCAGTGATGCCATCTTTGCCCTGGCCATTACGTTGCTGTTGATTTCCACTTCGCCGCCCACGTCATTCGATCAACTGAAAACATTTGCCCGCGAGCTGCCGGCATTTGTGATCTGCATTGCGTTGATTACACTCATCTGGCACCAGCATTTTGTTTTTTTTTCTGCGCTACGGCTTTCGAAACAACACCGTGCTGTTTTTTAACACATTGCTGCTGACGATGGTGTTGTTCTATGTGTATCCGCTGAAGTTCCTGGCCAAGTTTCTTACGCTGCCCTTCTTTTACTTTTTGGGTGGAGATGAACAGGCCATGGCTACACTACGGGCAATGATCCCCGCCCGCGATGTGCCGCAACTGATGATGATGTACGGCCTTGGAGTAATGGGCGTATTTGTGATTCTCGCCTTCATGTACCGGTATGCCCACACCCAAGCCGGTGCGCTGGAGCTTACTGCTCTGGAGCAGTTAGAAACGCGCCTGAGCATTACCACCAATGTACTTTTTGCACTAATCCCCGCGCTCTCGGTGGTGCTGGCCATGTTGCTTCAAAATAATCCCAGTTTGGCCGGCGGTATTTCCGGGTTCGCGTATTTTCTGTATTGGCCCGTAGGGTTTATTTGGGGGCACCTTTCCGAGAAAAAAATAAGGGCGCTGCAAGCAGCGCCCCAGAATCAAGAACCGGAAAAATCTACTGCCCCTCCGCCACCGGAGCCGTAATCAACCCACCGAAAAACAGCGCATTTAAAAACAGTTTGTTGGTGCCGTACCAATAGGCGCGGAAGTTCGGGTTATCCGAAAACAGAATCACGCGGCCCTGGCCTTCGCCACTCACCAGAATGGCGGCCGAGTTGGCCACTTTACCAACTTGCGATTTGTGAATATAACCGCCAATGAGCGGGTTGGCCGTGTACTGCGCTACGGTATTGTACGGGCTTTTGCTTACAGGCAGGTACGTGCGGCCATTTCGGTACACGGGCATTTTTCGCTCGGTTAAACCGAAACCAATCGGGTGGGTGATATCTACATCCACCTGAAAGATGCTGCCGCCAATTTGGCGAGCGCCTTCGCGGTTGGCTGCGTCTTCGTAATCAATACGCAATGTGTTTTTGGCACTATCGGGTTTGGGGAGTTTTTCTTTGGTTATTCCCTGGCGCATGGCCCACTCGCTGGCTGTTTTCAACGTAATCAACGTGCCGCCGCCTTGCACCCAGCTTTTGATACGCTCTGTGGTTAATTTGTCTGTGGGATAGCTGCCGCTCACCATCACCAGCGTAGTGTAATCCGCTAAATTCACCCGGCCAAAATTGGTGATGTCTACTTTCGTGATCGGCATGCCAATGCGTTGATCCAGCAAATGCCATACTTCGCCTGCTTCGTAGGAGTTTACGCCTACACCAATCACCATCAGCGGTTTAATTTTCTTTACCGGCACCGCAAAACCCGATCCCAGATCAATGCCTGCGCTGCTGTAGCCGGTTTCAAGGGCATGAAACTCAATGCCCGTGAGGCGGGCCACTTCTTGCACCGCATCGAACACCGCGTCTTGCGACAACCGCTGCTGCTGCACCGGGATGATTAACGTACCGTAGCCGAATTTTTTTGGCTGCCCTTTTACCGCGAGGGTAAAGGGCTGAAACGCAGTTTTCACTACCACGTCTTTGGCCAACAGGTGATAAAGTGCCTGATGTGCGCGGTAATCGGTAAACTCCATGGCGTAGGCATAGCTGCTGCGCGTAACGCCAGTTACGCGCACGCCAAAAGGTTGTTTTACCGCATTCCCTTTTTGATATGGTCCGCGAATTTCTGCATGTGGCAGATTGAAACCCTGCACCAGCGACCACGTGGAGGCGTCGTAGAAAATGCTATCCGTGTACGTAATCTGTTTTTCGAAAGCGGAGCGCACCAGCAAATAATTGGGTTGCTCTACCGGCACCACAAACGCATGGCCCGGCTCGAAGTTTCGGCCACCCACGGCGGTTTCTTTCGGCAGTTCGTACACGTCTACGCGATGCAGCAGTAACATGTTTACGAATGCCTGCGTGCGCGATGCGTCCGCTTTTTCGCCAAACACATAGGCCTTTACGGGATTGGCTTTTGCCTGTGCGGCCGTAGATTTGAAAAAGTCGCTGCGCAGTTTGTACAGCATTTCGCGCTCGCCAAAGGAACCCCGCACAGTGGCTAACGCGGCAGTAAGTTGATTGCGGATGGTAGATGCGAAGCTGAGCGGCACAGTAGTTGTTTCTTGCAGATGCCCGCGCGAGCTGGCCTGCTCAAACAGAAAGCCGGCACCGCCATAAAAGTTTACATAGCTGGATCCATACCCCGGATACAGTTTATCAAACGCCTCTTTGGTAAAGTATTGCGAACCGATTCCGTTCATCGCTTTCTCAAAGTAGGTAGCAAAACGTGGATACACGGTGTCGTACAGGTAGGCAGGCACAATCGGGTTGTTGGATGCGTTCTTGCCCGGGTCGAAATAAAACGTGGAGTTCGTGCCCATTTCATGATGGTCGGTCATCACATACGGGCGCCAATTGTGGAAGAAGTTAATGCGGTTGCGGCTTTCCGGATGGATGCCCAGAAACCAATCGCGATTCAAGTCGAACCAGTAGTGGTTGGTACGCCCGCCCGGCCACACTTCGTTATGCTCCCGGTCGTTCCCATCGCTTACCAGCGGTTCGCCTTTGTGCATGTTTACCCACGTGGCGAAGCGGTCGCGACCATCCGGATTGTACACGGGGTCGAGCAGAATCACCATATTGTCCAGCCACGTTTTGGTTTCTGCATCTTCGCTGGCGGCGAGGTAATAGGCGGTGAGCAATGCCGCTTCCGCACCGCTGGCCTCGTTGCCATGCACGTTGTACCCCAACTGAATGACCAACGGAGTGCCATCCGGTTTTTCGGTGTTCTGGTTGGCTAGGTGCCGCGCGCGAATTTCTTCCAGCCGCCCGTGGTTAGCCGGTGACGTGATTTTGGCTACAATTTGAAGTCGCTTGCCAATGGAGTAGCCAATGTCTTCTACCACCACCCGGTCGGACAACCGGTCGAGGGTTTTGATGTATTCAATGATTTTATCGTACCGGGTGTGGTGGCTGCCGATGGGATAGCCCAGAAACTGTTCCGGCGTAGGTATGGCCGGATTGAATGTGCCGCCCTGCGGAAAAAAATACGGCTGTTGGCTGTAGCCGATGTGGATTGCGGCAAACCAGATCAGCGCAGTAAAAAGTCGGGATGTGCTTTTCATATCGTTCGATTTTTCGAAATGTAATGGTTGATCGCCAGCAACGGCCTACCGCTGATCAAATCATCATGCCAGTAATCTAACCTGCCGAAGGTTTACCCGACACACTACCAACTTCCCGCGGGAACCCGCGTGAGCGTTTGGATTTCTGTTTCCGGTAGCATACCGCTGCAACAAATTTTTTCAAAAGAGTTCACCATCCCCGTAAGGCGATCAAGGTGGTTAACTCCGGACGGATTTGCCACTGTGCGATAGGCGCGTGGCACGAGTTGATTGCGGTACGTTGTGCCGATGTAGTTCAGCAAACGCAGCCCAAATGCAACCGGGTGGAACTGTGCCACATCAGTAACCGAAAGAAAAATTCCTTCGCAATACGTTTGCGCATAGGTGCCCCACATGGGCAAAAAGCGGAATGCGGCTACCTCTACACCGGGCACCTGCCACGATGTGCAAACCTCATGCAGTTCTGCAGCCCGTAGCCACGGGGCCCCAATCGCCCGAAAGGGAAAAGCCGTGCCGCGGCCTTCACTCAGGTTCACGCCTTCCAGCAGGCCGGTGGCCGGGTACAGATAAATGGTTTCCTGGCTGCCGATGGAAGGCGACGGCGGTACGAAGCGTTGCTGCGGTTGCGGGGGAATTACCCGTAGCTCCACACCCAGTTTTCGTTTCGCATTAAAGTGGAGCGCCAACTCGCCGTGTGTAAATGGGTGGGTGATGGGCATGGGCCAGCGCCCCAAAAACGATTGGCATTCGGTTTCCAGCAGCGGCCCCTCCGTGCTGCACGAGGCGCGCCACGAGGGTCGATCAAGGATAACCACTTTTTTGTGAAGTTGTGCGCAGGCCTCGATCACGTGCGTAATCGTCCACCAGTAGGTGTAAAATCGGCAGCCGATGTTGGGTAAATCCACCACCACGGCATCAATATCTGCCAGGTCGTGGGCAGTTGGCGCAAGCCGATCGCCATATAGGCTCACCACTGGCAGCCCGGTGCGGGGCTCGTGCCCGTGGTTTTGGTGTTGGCCGTCTTCGGCCTGTGCAGAAAGGCCATGTTCGGGCGCCAATATTTTTTCAATGCGCAGGCCGAGCCGCAGTAGTTCTAACAGCACCCATTGGCCACTGTTTGTTACCGCCGCTGCATTGGTAAGCATCGCCCATCGCAGCGCAGGGGTGTTTTCCGTTTGAATAAATCGCTGCAAATCCGGCATAACTCAAAAGTACATTGTAACTTTATTCTTTCACACGAATTCCGCCGCATGAAGTATTTATCGGAGTATCGGGACCCGGAGTTGGTGGCGCGGTTGCTGGCCGACATTCGCGCTACGGTTACACGCACGTGGACGATCATGGAGATTTGTGGTGGTCAAACGCACAGTCTCGTTAAAAATGGTTTACTGGGTCTGCTGCCCGACAAAATCCAAATGGTGCATGGGCCTGGCTGCCCGGTGTGCGTAACACCGCTTCATTTGATTGACAAAGCGGTGTACCTGGCAGAAGAAAAGAAAGTGATTCTTTGCTCTTTTGGTGATATGATTCGCGTGCCCGGTTCTTCTAAAAGTTTATTGGATGCAAAAGCTGCCGGAGCGGATGTGCGGGTGTTATACTCGCCCCTGGAGGCGTTGAAAATTGCAAAGGAGAATCCGCAGCGTGAAGTAGTTTTTTTTGCCGTTGGCTTCGAAACCACGGCGCCTGCAAACGCGCTTTCTGTGGTGCAGGCTGCGCACGAGGGCGTTTTGAATTACTCCATATTGACATCGCATGTGTTGGTGCCTCCGGCTATGGAGGCAATTTTAAACGATACAAACAATCTGGTTCAGGGTTTTTTGGCGGCGGGGCACGTGTGCACCATCATGGGCATGGGCGAGTACTATCCGTTGGTGGAGAAACACAAAGTGCCGATGGTTGTTACCGGATTTGAACCCGTGGATTTGCTTCAAGGCATTGCGATGCTGGTGAAGCAGTTGGAACACGGCGAGTGCCGGCTGGAAAACCAATACACGCGGATGGTAAATGAACAGGGTAACCCGGCTGCCCGCGAAACAATTGCGCGGGTGTTTCAAACGTCCGACCGTGAATGGCGTGGCATCGGAACGATTCCCAATAGCGGCTATGAACTGCGCAACGACTATGCCGCCTACGATGCCAGCAAAAAATTTGAGGTAACCCTGGCGAAAGCAGATGAGAACAAAGCCTGCATGGCAGGCGAAGTTTTGCGCGGCCGGAAGAAACCGCATCAGTGCAGCGAATTTGGCACGCGCTGTACACCCGCCAACCCGCTGGGTGCGCCCATGGTATCCTCAGAGGGGGCTTGTGCCGCCTATTACCATTACGCCCACACCACCAAAAAACCAGTAACGGCTTAACGGATGGCACACGAAAATTTAAATATGGCGCTGAGTTGCCCAATGCCCAAGTTAGATTTTGATGTGATTACACTGGGGCACGGAAGTGGCGGCACACTTACGCAACAGTTGCTGGACAGCGGCGTGTTTACCGTGTTGGCAAATCCGTTGCTTGACCAACGGCACGATGGCGCCATCATTCCGTGGGCGGGCCCGGTGGCATTCAGCACGGATAGTTACGTGGTGTCACCCATTTTCTTTCCCGGGGGCAACATTGGTGAGTTGGCAGTAAATGGCACCGTAAACGACCTCGCGATGTGCGGAGCGGTGCCCAGGTACCTCTCGCTTTCTTTCATCATCGAAGAAGGTTTGCCGATGACGGAGTTTTGGGAAATTATTACGACAATCAAGAACGCGTGTGCGCGTGCCGGAGTTGCAGTTGTTACGGGCGATACCAAAGTGGTAGAACGCGGAAAAGGGGATAAGATCTTCATTAACACCACCGGCATCGGCACGTTACATCCCAAGGCAGCCATTGGTGTAGAAAATATCCGGCCGGGCGATGTGGTGCTGCTTAGCCACGCCATTGCTGCGCACGGCATGGCCATCATGTCGGTACGAAAGGGGCTTGAGTTTGAATCCGAAATTACCAGCGACACCCGCCCGCTGAATCAGGTTATCGAAAAACTCTTGGATGCATTTGGAACGCAGATTCATTTTCTGCGCGATCCAACCCGGGGCGGAGTTGCCTCGGTATTGAACGAAATCGCCACGGATGCGCGCGTTGGCTTCGACATTCAACAAAGGCTCATTCCCATTGAAGAATCAGTGGCAAGTGCGTGCGAATTGCTGGGCCTCGACCCGCTGTATGTAGCCAACGAAGGAGTATTTATAGCTGTTGTAGATGCTGCTATTGCGCACGAAGCGGTTGCGCTCCTGCGTGCAGAAACGGCATCTGCGCTGGCGGTACGTATTGGCCACGTAACCACCGAACATCCCGGCCAGGTGGTGTTAACCAGTGCAGTTGGGGGCAAGCGTGTGGTAGGTCGCCTCGTGGGCGAGCAATTACCGCGAATTTGTTAGAAGCCATCTCACAAATATGAAAAGCGTCATTTCGAGGGAGGTACGCGACCGAGAAATCCTTGGTTGCAGCGCTGCAAATAGGGATGTCTCACTTCCGTTCGACATGACGGGATATTATTTGAGATGGCTTCTAATGAATGTAAGGACTTCGCTTTCCCGGCGGACAGTCATGCGTAAAGTCGCCCGTTTTTTTTGCAAGGTGGCTGTCAGAAAACCAAATTCTCATCGTTATTATGCAATGCAAACAATTAAGGTATGAGAATGATGAAACCATTGGCCGTTACGCTTTTCGTTGTCGCCATGTGGTCCTGCGAACACCGGCTGGAGTCGCACACAAAAGTTTTTCCCGATGGGCGACTGCACCGCGTCTTTGTACGCGAGTCGAAAGACTCAGTCATTGCCCTGGATTACCTCGGGTTGACTCAGGCAGGTTGGGAAATCGACTCGGTGGTGCGCGTTTCAGATCAGCGGTACCGCATTACACAAAGTCGCATTTTTTTATCCGCGGAAGCGTCTAACCTGGAACTCGATGCCGAGGGCCGCGATTCGTTACTGCGGATACATAGCCATTTTGAGAAAAGATTCAGATGGTTTTTCAGCTATTATGATTATTCCGAAACGTTTCGGGCACTTAACCGATTTTCGCTGCCGCTCGATCCCTACGTTACCGAAAGGGATTTTCAATTTATCGATCGGCTACCACCGGATGGGCAGTCCCTCACGCAGGCCGACAGTATTTCCTTGGATTCATTGCAGCAGCGGATATCCGATGGGTATGCAGCTCGGGCCTATTTTGAGGCCTTTGTAGAATTGATGAAGAGCGAAGAAACCGATCCTAAAAAACGAGATGCAATCGACCGAAATAGAACGGCTGCATTTCAATTGGTTGCGGGCGACAGTCTGAAAAACATGGATGATTTTTTGCCGGAGCTTGCACGGCGGCTGGGCGTGGATACCGCAGTACTTCAGCGCGAAACGTTTCTTGCGGAAAGCAAACGGTTGGAAGGAAAAATCAGTTTTATGGTATGGGCGGCAGAGGCTAAGTACCAACACGAAATTGAAATGCCGGGCACGCTTGTAGCTACAAATGCAGACTCAATTGCATTCCCGCGCCTGATGTGGTCGCCATCGGCCCTCAAGTTCCACTTCCGCGACTATACCATGCAAGCCACTACGCGCCAACCCAACTATTGGGCCTGGGCGGTGTCTGTGTTACTGCTGGTAGCAACGGTGGTGTACTGGGTGCGCAGAAAAAAATAGTACCTTCGAAGGCATGAGTTCAATTATCCGTTGGGGCATTTTAGGATGTGGAAAAATTGCCCGCAAGTTTGCGTCGGACGTGGCGCTGGTTCAACAGGCGAGGCTTCAGGCCGTGGCCGCCCGCGATCTTGCCCAGGCCGAGAAGTTTGCCCGGGAGTTTCGTGCTCCGCAGGCGCACGGTAGCTACCAGGCGCTTGTGGAAGACCCCAACGTAGATGCGATTTATGTAGCTACGCCCCACAGCTTACATTATGAACATGCGCGCCTATGTCTGGAACACGGAAAAGCGGTGCTTTGCGAGAAGGCATTTACCATCAACCTGCGGCAGGCGCAAGGGCTAGTTGCACTCGCCCGTGCGAAAAAGATATTCCTGATGGAAGCCTTTTGGACGCGCTTTCTGCCGCATTACGTAATGATGAAAAAGATGCTGACGGAGGGAAAGATTGGCACGGTACAATATCTCTATGCCGAGTTTGGTTTCCGACCAACACCGCCCGTATCGCCACGCATTTACGACCCAGCCCTTGGGGGTGGTTCGTTGCTGGATGTGGGTGTTTACCCGGTATTTTTAGCGTTGGATGTGCTGGGCCGCCCCGATGAGCTAGACGCGATCATGACAAAGGCCGCCACGGGTGTGGATGCGCAATGTGCCATTCGGTTTCGTTATCGTAACGGCGCCATCGCCAACCTGTTTTCTTCCTTCACGTCTAATCTTGCTACCGGCGCAGACGTAGGTGGAGATCAGGGGCGTTTACGTTTAACTCATCGCTTTCACGGACCCACCGCGCGATTGGAATACTATCCGGATATCGTTGATTCCCGTCAGCCCATCGACACCGAAATAGCGAAAGGATTTGGCTACGAGTACGAGATTCAACACGCTACGGATTGCCTGATTCAAGGCCTCACGGAGAGCCCCCTGCGCACCCATGGCGATACCTTGTTGCTGATGGAAACACTTGATCGCATCCGGCAGACGATCGGACTTTTTTACCCGGGGGAGGAGTAGCTATGGAAACCGTGTAAACAATTCGCACGCCTTAGAAAGATCTACATTTCCGCCAGTAAGGATTATACCCACACGTTGGTCTGCAAATACATGTTTGTTTTTGAGCACTGCTGCCAGCGGCACGGCGCAAGAGGGTTCAATGATTATTTTCAGTCGCTCCCAAACCAGTCGCATAGCAGCTACAATCTCATGGTCGGTTACGGTAATCACACCTTTTACATGTTGGCGGATGATCGGAAAAGTTTTGTCGCCCAACGAGGTCAGTAATCCGTCGGCTACGGAACCTGCCTGCGAGGTTTCGATTTGTCCGGATTGCAACGCTCGGAACGTATCATCCGCCTCGCTGGGTTCGCCCGCCCACACTTCTACTTGCGGAGCCAAGTGGTAGGCCGCCAACAACGTGCCGCTCAGCAACCCGCCGCCGCCTACGGGCGCTACGATTTGGTGGATGTTGGGCACATCTTCCAGTAATTCTTTCGTGGTGGTGGCTTGCCCTGCAATCACTTCGTAATTGTTAAAGGGGTGGATTTCGTAGGCACCTGTGCGCGCCACTACTTCTGCCAGCGTGGTCTCGCGCGCTTGCAGGGTAGGTTCGCATTCAAAGATTTCGCCACCAAATGCACGTACGCCTTTTTTCTTAATCTCCGGGGCCGTGCGCGGCATGACAATAAAAGCAGGGATGCCCACCATTTGCGCTGCGCGGGCAAGTGCCTGTGCATGATTTCCGGACGAGTGCGTGGCCACGCCTTTGGCGCGCTCACTTTCTGAGAGCGCAAGCACCGCATTCATCGCTCCGCGTGCTTTAAAAGCTCCGATTTTTTGAAAGTTCTCGCACTTAAAAAACAGGTGGGCTCCTGCTATGGCATCGATACTGGCACTGGTCAGCACGGGTGTGCGATGAATATACGGCCGGATGCGCGCATGCGCGGCTTCTATCTCTTGGAGCGCAGGAGGAGAGTTTTTCATTCGCGCACAAAATACACTTTTTGAATCTTTCCGTGGGCGACAATATAAATTGCCACTGCATACACTAGTTGCTGATTTTCAAAGCCCGTAAGCTTTTCATGGTCGATCACCGTTTGGCCGTGTACGATGCGGCTGAGGATTTCACAATTCACCGCCGGCATCCGCTCGAAAAAGCCCGCATAATTTTTACGCATGGCTGCGATACCCCGGTACTGGAGTTTGTTTGGAAAGGTAAACACCTCAACCGAATCGCTGTAGGCGGATAAGAACCGATCAATATCTTTGGTGTTGTAGGCCTCCAGTTGCAGTTGGGCCAGTTCGCGCGGCGTGTTTATATCCTGTGCGCGGAGGTGCAGCACAACTGCCAGAAAGCAGATTAACAGGAGATTTTTTTTCATATCATTGATTTTCGAATTCAAGCTGCGCCACCGCTACTCAGTGATCCATTTGGTTACTTCCGACACTGGTTTCCGTTTGCCCGCAGGCGATTCTTCTTTTGGCATGCCCACATGCAAAAAACCACAGATTTTATCATCGGCCGAAAGGCCAAAAAAAGAATTTGCCTCCGGAAATTGGGTAATGCCGCCCGTGCTTAAATAGCAACCCACACCAAATGCCGTTGCCGTTAGGTACATATTTTGAATAGCGCAAAAAACGGCCCCGATTTCTTCCCAGGCGGGCACGCGTTGCTCGCGATCGCGCTGCATGGCAACCAAAATCACATGCGACGCTTCGGCAGGTTTTTTCAACAAGTTATCATGCCGCGATTGATCGAACGTGCCGTCGCCCTTGGTAACCTTGTGGTAACAATCGGCTTGAAGTGCCCCTAACCGGAGCAGGCCCGCGCCGGTAAACACTTGAAACCGCCAGGGCTCCGTACGTTTGTGGGTGGGCGCCCACGTAGCGTTTTCCAGCATGTGCTGAATAATGTGTTCTGGCACACGCTCGCCCGAATACGATTTAGGGAAGACCGATCTGCGACTTTTGATCAACGCATTCAAATCAGCAACATTAAATTTTATCATAAAAAATATTTGACCTAATTTAAGCTTTTTGAACCTAGCCTACATGCGCCTACTATTGATTTTGCTTGTGGCCGCGGCCACCTCTTGCGCCCCGGTATATTTGCCCAACACCCGTAATACCCCGCTATTTCGTGGCGCGGGTGAGTTTCAAGGTTCCGTATGGTTAGGCTCCGGGTTAAATGGACATCTGGCGTACGCCATGACCGACCACGTGGCGGTGTTAGGAAACGTTTCGTTTGTGAGCTCGGCCGAAAACCGGCAGTCCGGCGGCCAGCAGTTTGATTTTACGAAGACGCATCTTTTCTACGAGGGTGGTTTGGGTGTTTTTGGTCGTAACCGTGCGGCCCGCTACGAATTATTTGCTGGTTATGGCATGGGCCAGGGCAACAGCTTGGCCAACTACGGCTTTTTTGGTACGGCGGCGGTCGTGGCTGACGGAAAGTATACGCGTATTTTTGTGCAACCGTCCATTGGCACCAACAACCGCAAATTTAACCTGGCATTTACGCCGCGGATTTCGTTGGTTGATTTTTCTGAGTTTAAAGCCGATACGCGCGTGCACGTGCCAAGCGAGGGGCCCCAGTTGTTCGTTGAATCTGCGCTTACGGCTAAGTTCCCCATCAAAGGCAACCTACACGGCATGTTCCAGGCTGGTTTGAATGTGCCGGTGCCATCGGAAGTGTATTTTGAGTTTCCGAATTTTCAGTTTGGCTTTGGCGTACAGGTGCAGCTGGGTGGTTTGCGCACCCGACTTTATTAAATTAAAGATACGGTTGTTCCGGCCGCACGCGCTCACCAATCAGGCGCAGCCCATCCAGCGTAAGCTGTGGATCAACAACATCGAAAAACGGTTTTAGCGAGGTAATTACAAATGATAACCCGCCGGTAGCCACTGCCAGCGTTTCTGTTTGTAGTTCGTTTCGAATAGCGGTAACCATTTGTCGTACAAGGCCATCGTACCCAATTACCAACCCCGATTGAATAGCCGTAACCGTACTGTGGCCCAAGGCAGAGTGCGGCATTTCCAACGGTACATCAAAGAGTTTGGCGGTGTTTTGCGTGAGCGCCTTAATGGCTGTGCGCAGGCCGGGCACAATGGAAACCCCAAGAATTTTGCCATTGCCAGAAACGGTGGTAAAAGTAAGGGCCGTGCCGAAGTCCACAACAATACTGGTTTTGCCGTATTTAAAGTAGCAGGCCGCCGCATTGGCCACGAGGTCTGAGCCGATTTCGTATGGGTTTAGAATTTCCATGGGCAGCCGTTCGTACACCTTGGGGCCAAGCAGTAACGGTTCTTTGCCGAAAAGCGTTTTTAACACTTGCCGGATTTTTTCAGTAAGGGTAGGTACTACGCTACTCACTACAAGTTGTTGTACCTCTGCTAGCACGAGTTGCGCCTCCAGAAACTGATCGCGAAGCCGCACCCCGTAATACAATTCGGGTTGATCGGGCCGCGAGGGTATGCGCCACGTGTGTTGCCAGAGGCCATCGCGCCACAATCCTATGGTGATGTCGCTGTTGCCGATATCAAAAACTAAAATCATCGTAACCAAAGTGAGAAGACGGGTGCAAAAGAACAATAGTTTTTTTGTGAAACCGGAGCGGGAGAAAATCAAATCCGGTAATTCGGCTCATTTTATTACATGCCACCCGGCCGAATGAACGCCCGGTGTAGTTTTGCGCCTCACAAAGGCTTTATCTATGTACTACAGCGACAAATTTGTGGTGATTGAAACCCAACCCAATAGTAGTGTTTTAACCGCCTACACCGGGTACGACCCCACAGAAAAGGAATTCGATCAGTATCTGGACGCCTACAAGCGAACGTTAGATGAGTCTCCGCCCTTCATTCAGGTATTCGATGCTACGCTGAGCAAGAACTTACGCTCTGAACTGCGCCTAAAGCAGAGCAAATGGATTGAACAGAACCGGAAACTGTTAGCCGATAAAGTAGAGCATGCCATTTTTGTAATTCCCAGTTTGTTTGTTCGGATTGTTCTGAACGGAATTTTTGCGCTGAGTAAGCCACCCTATCCGTACACGGTGGTTTCTAATTTGGAGGAGGCCCGGAAAATGATTGAGGGTGGAAAGTTGTAGCAGGTGGCGCGGTGGAAGTGCCTTACGCCCCGCGGTCTGATTTTTTTTGTTTGAGGAGGTCGTCAAAAAAGCTGTTGAAAATCCACAAAATAATACTGAATGCCAGCGCCCACCAAAAGCCATCCACACGAAAACCGGGCACAAGGTAATCCACCAGCAAAATGATCAACGCGTTAATCACCAATAAAAATAAACCCAGCGAGATTACGGTGAGCGGAATGGTAAATACGATTAGCAATGGTTTTATAAACACGTTTGCCAATGCCAAAACTACCGCCGCAAGCAACGCGTAACCGTAGTGTGCTACATGTACTCCGGGCAACAAATACGCGGTGAGCAACACCGCTAATCCATTGAGCAAAAATTTAAACAGGCTGTTCATGCCCGAAAGGTAGGGATTTGATAATTTTAGGCACCATCCCGATTTCTTCTTGTACGCTGTTGTTGATATTGAAACTACCGGTGGATATGCAGAACATCACCGCGTAACCGAAATTGCCATTTATCACCACGATGGTCGCGCGATTACCGACCATTACCGCACGTTGATTAACCCGGGCCGGAAGATTCCACAGTTTATTACCGGCCTTACGGGTATTACTTATGAAATGGTGAAGGAAGCCCCTGCCTTTGAGGATGTTGCCCGCGAAATTTTTGGGTGGTTAGATAACCGCGTGTTTGTGGCGCACAATGCACATTTTGATTACAGCTTTTTAAAGAAAGAGTTTGAAGCTGCCGGGGTGGTTTGGAATACCAAAAAGTTATGTACCGTAAGGCTTAGCCGCAAGATTGTGCCCGGCTTGCACTCGTATAGTCTTGGCCGGTTGGCAGAAAGTTTGGGAATTGCCATTCCAGATCGCCACCGGGCGGGCGGCGATGCGCTGGCTACGGCCAGGATTTTTGATGTGTTGCTGCGCAGAGATACGGATGGAGTGATTGCAAAGGCACTCAAGCGCAACTCAGGCGAAACGATTTTGCCGCCCAACTTGCCAAAAACTGAATTTGAAAAACTGCCGGCCAAAGCGGGCGTGTACTACTTTCATAATGCCCAAGGCCAGGTAATTTATGTGGGCAAAGCCATCAATATAAAAAAGCGAATAGCGGGGCATTTTACCGGTGAGGCGCGGGAGTGGAATCGCTCCAACATACGCAATGAAATTCATCGCATCAGCTATGAGCTTACCGGTAACGAACTTATTGCATTGATTTTGGAGGCGCAGGAAATTCGCAGGCTGTGGCCGCGCTACAATTTGGCGCAGAAATACAAAACGGAGGAATGGGGTGTGTACGATTACCAGGACCAAAATGGTTACCTGCGCTTCTGTGTAAACGTGGTGCACCGGGGCTCTAAGCCGCTGGTAACCTTTTTGAATAAAGGTGATGCCTGGAATTTTCTATGGGAAAAAGTGCGGGAGTTTGACTTATGCCCAAAGCTCAGTGGTTTGCAAATTGCCAAAGGACTTTGTTTCAGTCACCAATCGGGCACGTGCAAAGGCGCTTGCCTGGGTGTGGAAAAAGTAAAAGTGTACAACCGGCGGGCGCAACAAATGGTAGATTCGTTTTTTGAGGCGGGTGAAACGTTGGCCCTGATTGGCCGTGGGCGGCAGGCCGAAGAGCGCTCGCTGGTGCTGATCGAGAACGGAATGTATCTGGGTTTTGGATTTTTCGATAACGATGTACAAATAACCAATCTTGAAACGGCGCGCACGTTAATTAAATCGGGGCGCGAAAACCGGGTAGTACAGAACCTGATCAACTCCTTTTTACAAAACCCACGCGACCAAAAAGTGGTGGTGTTTCAATAGGGCAGGGGCAGCTGTTTAAGGGCACGGCCGCGTATAAAATTAGCAGATTATCAGCTTGTTAGATTAAGGTTGGTTACCACGTACCAGCGGCTTATTTTTGCACGTTTTAAGAAACAGGAATGAGGGTTTTAGCAGTTGTTGTTTGTGTTTGGTTAGTGGCAGTCCAGGTCGGGGCGCAGCGTGCTGCCAAAAAGGAAAAGGAGCCGGTGCTGTTTACCGTAGGCGGCCAGCCCGTGGCAGCCAGCGAGTTTATGTATCTCTATCGGAAGAACAACCAAAACAAACCGGCGGAGTTTACAGATTCGAAAATTGAAGAATACCTCAATCTCTACATCAACTTTAAGTTGAAAGTAAAGGAGGCCTACCGGCAAGGCATTGATACCACACAGGCTTTTCAAAAAGAATATGCAACCTACCGCGATGAGTTGCGCAAGCCGTATGTTGCCACCGGCGATGAGTTGGAGGGGCTTACCCGCGAAACGTTCAACCGGCTGCAAGAAGAAGTAAACGCCTCGCACATCCTGATCATGGCGGCGGCGGATGCACCCCCGGCAGATACGTTGCGGGCTTTCCAGCGTGTGGCAGCCATTCGCGAGCGGTTGCAGAAAGGCGAGGACTTTGCAACTGTAGCCCGGGAGACTTCCGAGGATCCATCGGCTGCTGCCAACGGCGGTAATCTGGGCTTCTTTACTGCCATGCAGATGGTGTTTCCGTTCGAAGATGCTGCTTACAAACTCCAGCCGGGCGAGCTTTCCGCCCCGGTACGCACGCGGTTCGGTTACCATCTCATAAAATTGCACCACCGCCAGCCCGCCCGCGGCGAGGTAGAAGTATCGCACATTCTGCTGCGCGGTAATGATCCCAAAGTGCGTAACCGCGCGTTCGATATTGTAGAACAGTTGAAAAAAGGCCGTCCGTGGGATGAGCTTTGCAAAGAATTCTCTGAGGATGGCGCAACCCGCGATGCCGGGGGTCGCCTTCGTCCGTTTGGGGTAGGCGCGCTATCTGCGGTGCCAGAATTTGAAGCCGTGGCTTTTTCCATGCAAGTTCCTGGCGAAGTATCCGATCCGTTTTCTTCTGCCATCGGGTGGCATATCGTTCGCTTAGAAAAGCGCATTCCCTTGCCCACCTACGCAGAGTTAGAACCATCGTTGAAGCGCCGGGTGAGTCGCGATGAGCGTTTTCAAATCTCAAAGGTGCGGAACCTGGAAAAACGGAAACGGGAGTTTGCCTTCATAGAAAACAGCGCGCTGGTAGACAGCCTGCGCACCCGCGTGGATACTACCCTCACCAATGGTAGATGGAGTTTTACCGTTGCTGCCCCGTGGCGTAGTGCAGCGGTAGCTACATTAGCCGGACGCGCGGTGCCGATGGCGCGGCTCGTTTCCTACCTGCAACGCAACCAGAAACCCTCGGCCCTTCAGCCCCGCGAGTATTTCGAGCAGTTGTATAACCAGTTTGTGGATGATGAAATCAAAGAAGAGGAGGACCGGCAACTGCTGGCAAATAACGAAGACTACCGGAACCTGATTACCGAGTACCGCGAAGGGATGCTCATGTTCAGCGTAATGGAAAAAGAGGTTTGGAACAAAGCCTCAGCCGACACCATCGGGCAGCTTCAGTACTACCAGCAGCATAAGCAGCAATACCAGGCGGGCGAGCGCGTAAAAGCCCGCGTAATTTCAGCTACGACTAAAACTATTTTAGATGAAGTCAAATCAAAGATTCAAAAAGGCGATACGTTGAAGCCGGAAGACATTCGCAAACTCAAATCGTTTGGCGCCATCCGCCCCTACGCCCGTGGCGAAAACGCCGCGGTTGATAAAGTAAGTTGGGCGGCCGGGCTGCACGAAACGGAGGCCGAGGGTGTTTTTTATCTGATAGAAGTAGAGGGCCTGCTTGCCCCCGGCACAAAGGAATTTGCAGAGGTTAAGGCTCAGGTAATCGCGGAATATCAGGATCAGCTAGAAAAGCAATGGCTTGCCCGGCTTAAGCAAACTTTTCCCGTTCAAGTAAATAAAAAGGTAAAAAAGCAGGTTATTGCCACCTTAACGCAAAAAAGCGCGTGATCACGTTCGCCACATATCGGTTTTGGCTTGCGGTGGCGATAGTGGCCACACTGAGTGGGTGCGAGTTGATCCAACGCAGAAAAGCAGACCCTGCGGAGAACCCGGGCGAAAAACCCGTGGCGCGGGTGCACGATGCGTTTCTCTATCAAGACGATCTGAAAGGAATTATTACTACTACCCTGCCGCGCGAGGACAGTATTGCACGCGTAACGGCCTATATCGATAACTGGGTGCGCAAGCAATTACTCATCGATCGGGCCACCCGCACCATCACCATTGACGAGGCCGACCTTGAACGGAAAATGCTCGACTACCGGTATAGCCTCATTGCCTATCAGTTCCAAAACTATTACCTGCAAAAAAACCTGACGGATAGTATCAGCGAGGCCGATATTCAACGCTACTATCAAGAGCACCTCGATAACTTTATTTTGAAACGCAACATTATTCAGGGAACATTCATCAAAGTACCTAAAACCGCGCCGCGCGTTGAACGAATTAAAGGTTTAATCGCATCCAAAAAACCTAAAGAAGTTGCCGAATTGCGCTCGTACTGCCTCAGTTTTTCTTCCGCCTACCACCTGAACGACAGCACGTGGATGGAGTTCGATCAACTCGTGGTAAATTCGCCTCTGGCCGAAATTCCAAATAAGGTGCAGTTTTTGCGTAACTACACATTTTACGAAACCTCGGATGATCAGGCACTGTATTTTTTGAAGATTGACGACTATAAGATTTCGGATAACGTTTCGCCACTGGAGTTTGTGCGCGAAGACATAAAAAACATATTGCTCAACACGCGAAAAGTGGAGTTGATTAAACAATTAGAGCAAGAGGTATATGAAAACGGAAAACAGCAAAAGCTTTTTGAAATATTTTAACCTTACGGTTGCGGTGTTGGTGGCTTCACTGGCCGTGGCCCAGCAGGCCATTGTGGTGGATAAAATCATCGCGAAAGTAGATAATTACATCGTTTTGAAATCGGAGTTGGAGGGGGCGTATCAAAACTACATTGTGCAAGGCAATAGCCCATCGGAAGAAGCCCGCTGCGGCATTTTTAACAGCCTCATCATGAATAAGCTCATGGTGGCCAAAGCGGAAATCGACTCGATTGTGATTGCCGATAACGAGGTGGATGCAAATACGGAACAGCGGATGAATATGATTTTGCAGCAGTCCGGAAACTCGCCCGAGCAGTTGGAGAAAATTTATGGCAAATCGCTGGAAGACATCAAACTGGAATTGCGCGATCAAGTACGGGAGCAGTTGCTCGGGCGAGAGATGCAATCCACCATCACAAAAGACCTGACCATTACGCCTTCGGAGGTGCGAAAGTTCTTCAACAAGATACCCCCGGATAGCTTGCCGTATTACAATTCAGACGTGGAAATTGCCCAGATTGTGCGTATCGCCAAGGTAAGCGATGTGCAAAAAGAGGTGGTGAAGAACACGCTTAACGAATTGCGAAAACGCATTTTGGATGGTGAAAACTTTAATGCCCTTGCGCGCCAATACAGCGAAGATCCCAGCGCGCAGTACAATGGTGGCGAGATGGGTTACGTGGGGCGAGGTGCCATGGTGCCGCAGTATGAAGGGATGGCCTTCCGGTTGAAGAAAGGTGAGCTTTCTGTACCGTTTGAGTCGCCATTTGGTTTTCATGTGATGCAGCTTCTCGACCGAAGGGGAAACGAGTATGCGTCCCGCCACATTCTCCTTTCGGCATCGCCTTCGGCCGAAGACGTGAAGCGCGCCGAGCGCTTTCTGGATAGCATTAGAACCAAAATTGTAAAGGACAGCATCAAATTTGAGCAGGCAGCCAAAGAATTTTCTGACGATGACGGTACCAAGGGCCGCGGTGGGTACTTTACTGATGCGGATGGGGGCACTAAAATTTCTTTGAAAGACTTAGATCCGGTGATTTACTTCACCATTGATACGATGAAGGTGGGGCAAATCACGAAACCCATTGCTTACCGCACAGACGATGGCAAAGAAGGCTCGCGGATTTTGTATTTCAAAAACAAACTGCCGCCCCATCAGGCCAACCTGAAAGATGATTGGCACCGCATGCAGGCAGCGGCTTTAGGCGAGAAACGCGACAAAGCACTGGACAAATGGTTTGTAAAAGCCCGCAACGATGTATTCATTAACATCGATCCGGAATACAAAAGCTGTAAAATTTTAGAGTAATTGTACCTTTCGCACATGAGTAAAACGTACACCAACGATGTGGAGGCGGCCGATGCGCTGGCTGCGCAGTACCGGCAGTTGAAGCAAGAAATTTCTAAAGTGGTGGTGGGCCAGGAAGACGTGGTGCGGCTGGTGCTTACCGCGATTTTCTGTCAGGGTCACTCCCTGCTGGTGGGCGTGCCGGGCCTGGCAAAAACGTTGTTGGTGCAGACCATTGCCAATGCACTGGAACTGCAGTTTAAGCGGGTGCAATTCACGCCTGATCTTATGCCATCGGATATTGTGGGCGCGGAAACGCTGGATAAAGAACGGAATTTCCATTTTGTGAAAGGTCCCATTTTTGCTAACATCGTTTTGGCGGATGAGATCAACCGTACACCCCCCAAAACCCAGGCAGCGTTGCTGGAAGCGATGCAGGAATATGCGGTAACGATATCCGGGCAGCGGTATGCGCTACCGCGACCTTTTTTTGTGTTGGCCACCCAAAACCCGATTGAGCAAGAGGGAACCTATCCGCTACCCGAAGCGCAGTTAGATCGGTTCATGTTTAATATCCTGCTCAACTACCCCACCTACGAACAAGAAGTGAGCATCGTAAAAAACACCACGGCAGATATTGTGGGCGGTGTGCAGAAAGTGCTCACCGGAGAGGACATCGCGCAGATTCAGCATTTAGTACGCAGGGTACCGGTGGCAGATAACGTGGTGGAGTATGCGGTGCGTTTAACCCACCTCACCCGGCCGGGAACGGAAGGATCAACGGTGGCAAACGAGTATCTGGAATGGGGTGCGGGCCCGCGCGCCTCGCAGTTTTTGGTGCTGGGCGCGAAATGTAATGCACTGTTAAACGGAAAATACTCGCCCGACATAGAAGATGTGCAGGCCATTGCTAAGCCCGTGTTGCGTCATCGGATCATCCGCAACTTTAAAGCCGAGGCAGACGGTGTAACCGTGGACGACATTATCAACAAGCTTGTGAATCGTTAAGCTAGTTTTTGGTACTCGCGGAACCTGCGGACCATGGCCACCATAAACCCGAGCATCAATAGCCCGGTGCCCAACCAGAGTACGTTAATCATGGGCTTTTCCATCGCTTTTATTACCACCCAGTCTTTCTGCCGCCCGTTTAAACCGAATGTAAACTCTTGCGTATCGGGGTGAATATTGAGCAGTGTGATTTTAATGCCCAAATCTTGAATTTCTTCAGGTAGGCGCCCCACCTGAGCGCGCCCCTTAATCACAAAGATGGGTTCTGCGTAATAGCTATCGCGCTCGCCGGTTACTCTAATGCGTGCTTGTACAGCTGCGTCTTCGGCTTCCAGTCGCAGGCCGGGGATATGGTCGATTCGCTTTACTTCTTCCAGCACGGCCACATAATCGTTTACAAAAAACTGTTGGCCCACCTTCACTTTAACTTCTTCCGTTTCGCTCCACTCCGCTTCTGCCTCCGGGTTCATCGGCAAGGAAACGTGCGTGTATAAATCCCGAGTGAGATCTTTTTTAATATCGGGCGATGCAATAAACCCACCCATGCCGGGGTTGATTTGTACCCTCGGAAATAATGTGGCGGCTACGCGGTTGTCTTTACTCAGCTCAATTTCGTAGTACGTGTTTTCCGGGTAGATTTCAAATGTATCGCGCGCCTGGTAAAGTGTTTTACCCTGGAAAACGATATCTTTTTTTGCCACCACTTTAAAGGGGTCGTTGGTAGGCGCTACATCGTACTTTCGGGCGTACCCCGATTTGTTACGCAATTCCAACCGTTCGCCCAGATAAGAAATTTCGTAATCGGCCATTTGGCGCGGCTCGTTTACAAAAAGCAGCAGGTTATCGCGATTAAATTCTGTGCCGAGTTCTTTTGAAATTAGTAATCCATTATTGTTCAGCGACACCACTTTGGAATAACCAGCAGAAAACATAACGCCAATCAGCATCAAACCCATGCCGATATGCGCTAATGCACCGCCGGATAATCCCGGATTTTTTTTCCAAACCAACGAAATCACCTTGGCGTTTGAAATTACGATGTAAATGCCCGCCAGCGTAAGCAGCATGTAGGTGGGGTTCGTAACGTTTGCAAAGGCAATAAAGAGCGCGAAAATCAAAAGGGAGAGAATGGCGATTGGTAAGATTTCTTTTTTCACTTGCGTGCGATCCATTTTCCGCCACCAAAAAAACTGGCCGGTTCCTGAGATGATCGCCACGGCTACAGCAAACCACAACTGAAACTTCGAGTAAAACTCCACCTGGTTTGCTGGTGGTGCCACATTGGAGGTACCCCCGAAAAATTCTACCACTTTATTGAAAACCGGGATGGACGTGGGCACCAAAACCTGAAAACCCATCAGGCATAAAGTTGTGGCACCAGCGAAAATCCAGAACTCGCGGGAGTACGTAGTCACCTCTTGCTCGGTGGACGGAATGTTTTTCCATCGAACCGCCGCCAAAACAATAGCAGCCACAGTGAAGAAGAAGAAGTACACCAAGAGCTGACCAGAAAGCCCCAGGTCGGTAAACGAGTGAACCGAGGCATCGCCCAAAATGCCGCTACGGGTAAGAAATGTGGAGTAAAGAATCAGTATAAAAACAGCAATCACCAGGATGATTGAAGCCTTTAGTGCGGTTTTGCTGTTTTTGTAGGTGATCATCGTATGCATGGAAGCAATCATGATCAGCCACGGCACGTACACGGCGTTTTCCACCGGATCCCAATTCCAATACCCACCAAAATTGAGCGTTTCATAGGCCCAGTAACCGCCCATCAAAATACCAAGCCCTAATACTGCGCCACCCAAAATAGACCAGGGCAAAGCAGGCTTCACCCATTCGGAATACTGCTTTTTCCAAAGGCCGGCGATGCAAAACGCAAATGGTACCAGTGTAAGCGCAAAGCCAAGAAACAACGTGGGTGGGTGAATTACCATCCAATAATTCTGTAGCAGTGGATTTAAACCGTTGCCGTCTTTCGGAATGAAATCCGGTTGAACCTTGAATATCGGGTCATCCAGCGCATCGCGCAACAGAATAAAGGGCGAGCTACCCAGCTTTAGATCGATTCCTGGAATCACCACACCCAGAATCATCGAGGCCAGAAATGCCTGCACTAGCGCAAAAACAACCATTACCGGCGCCTCCCACTTCTGTTGGGTACGGATAAGCACCACGCCTATTAACGCCTGCCAAAACATCCAAAGCAAAAAACTTCCTTCCTGGCCTTCCCAGAAACAAGAAATCATGTATTGACTCGGTAGCCGCAGTGAGGAATGTGCGTATGCGTAATGGTATTCAAAATAATGATTGCTAATGATGGTGTATAAGGTGATCACAACCCCAATCACCGACAATAGGTGGGCCATGAAGCTTACCCGCGCATTCCAGCGCCAATCATGGGCAAGGCTGCCCGCCTGGTCGGCTTTCCAGTAGGAAAACGCAGCTAAAAGTGCTGTAACGAAAGACCCGATAACAAACAGGTGGCCAAGATTGCCGATGAAGTAGTGCATAGCGTATAAGGTGCCCGTTTACGCGTCTGTTTTGATGGTTTCGTCCTGATATTTCGATGGACATTTCAGCAGAATTTTGCTGGCGATGAACCGATCGCCCTTGTATTTGCCGATAACCACCACTTTTTCCGACCGCAGAAAATCGGGCGGCATGGGCTCATTGTAGAATACATTCTGTTCGCGTCCTTTCTCATCCAGTAGCAAAAACTCAAACGAAACTTTGTCGGCACCTGGGGTGAGCCCTACAACTTCGCCAGCCTCATTTTTCTTAAGTGAGCCCACCACATGAATATCTTTTGAGCTGCCGTTGGAGGCCAGTTGGTAAGCCTCGTCAAACGAAACATACGTGCTGGCATCCCCCGCGGTGGATAAAATTATGCCAATGGCAACCGCAATAATGATTACAACAAAAATGTGCGACTTTTTCATGGGTTTTTACTCCTGCGTTTGGCGCGTAAAGGTAGTTTAAAAACCGATGAACGGGCCCAGCGGTTTGGCCGAAAACCCCACTGTTTAAGCGCTCTTTAACGTGTTTTTTGGGGTATTTCTTTCTCCAATCTGGATATTTTCCGGTCAATCCGGATAAGGTAAAATATCAAGCCTGCCAAAATCGTAAGTATGATGGCCACCAGCACATAAATTTTCCCTTCGGCACGGAAACCATCGGCCATTGCCGCTTCCGTGGAGGTAACTTGAGCAACGAGCATGAGGTTAAAAAGTAATTTGTTAATCATGAAAAAGGCGGTGGTTTATAGCGTTAATGCGCACGCGCAAAGAGGCGATCCAAAATCCAAGTAAAATCCAACCAAGCACGGCTGGATAAAAAACAACCCGCATGTTACCGGAAAGATCATACATGTTAAAGCCAGGATTTCCGCCACTTCCCGGATGCATAGAACTGGTAAGCCGGGGAATGATAAAGATTAACGGAATCATGGCAGCGAAGGCGAAAATGTTATACACAGCGCTTAAACGCGCCTTTTGTTCTTCATTGTCGATCGAACCACGTAAAACGAAATAAGCCATGTAAACCAGCAACGCGATGGCCGCGCCATTTTGTTTTGGATCGCCATGCCAAGGAGATCCCCATGTGTAGTTAGCCCAAATCATCCCTGTAGCAATACCCAAAAGACCGAAAATCATACCCACGTGTGCGCAGGCTACCGCCCATGTATCAGTTATGGATTCTGCTTTTCTTAGGTATTTGATCGAATGGTATGATGAGGCCAAAAAAAGTGCCACCATCCCAAACCACATCGGCACATGGAAATATAGTGCCCTAATCGTTTCATTAACGATGATCAGGCGCGGTACGGGAAAGAGTAAACCGGCCGTAATGGTGTACACCAAGAGTACAACCGCCAATATTTTCCACCAGTTTTTCCGCACGGCTGCAAATATACGGTTGGTGGGGTTTTTTGATTGAATTTGCATGGGCTAACTTGCAGAATCTTAATCGTATTGGAATGAAAGGAATAATACTGGCAGGCGGGTCCGGCACCCGACTATACCCGTTAACAAAAGCCGTTTCTAAACAGATTCTGCCCATTTACGACAAGCCGATGATTTATTATCCGCTATCGGTGTTGATGCTGGCGAACATCCGGGAGGTGCTCATCATTTCAACGCCGCAGGATATTGGTCATTTCGAAAGGCTTTTGGGCGATGGCAGTTGGATGGGGATGAAGCTTTCGTACAAAATTCAGCCCTCACCCGACGGTCTTGCTCAGGCGTTTCTGTTGGGTGAGGAGTTTATCGGAAATGATACTTCCTGCCTGGTTTTGGGCGATAACATCTTCTACGGCTACAACTTTTCGAAACAGTTGGAGGAGGCCGGAGACCTCAAGGCAGGGGCTACGGTTTTTGGATATTATGTAAGCGATCCTGAGCGGTACGGAGTGGTTGAGTTTGACCCACGCGGAAAAGTGATTTCAATTGAGGAAAAGCCGAAAATACCAAAGTCGAATTACGCCGTAACCGGATTGTATTTCTACGATAATACCGTGGTTGAAAAGGCAAAGCGCGTGAAACCCTCTGCACGGGGTGAGTTAGAGATTACCGATTTAAACCGAATTTATCTGGACGAAGGGCAGCTTAACGTAAAAATTCTCGGGCGGGGTATGGCGTGGTTAGACACAGGCACCCACCAGAGCTTACTTCAGGCATCTAATTTTGTTGAGTCCATCGAAGAACGCCAAGGCCTGAAGATTGCTTGCCTTGAGGAAATCGCCTTCCGAAAAGGGTACATTTCGAAAGCGGAATTATTGGAGTTGGCAAAGCCATTGTCGAAAAACCAATACGGAAAGTATTTACTTAAAGTAGCAGAAGAAAAAGGGCCTGTGTTTTAGCTTCGCCAAACAAAAGGAAAAAGTATGTAGGATAACGCGACAGCGATGGCGTCAATCGCCGCGATCATGGCAAGGCTGTCAACGCTTACCGCAGCATCAAGTCCATCAATACAATTTTTGGTTACTCGAATACTCAAGGTTAGGATAGAGATGATGATCGGAAAGCTAAGGATGGCCATTAGAACACCACTGTTGTTTGCTTTGCCAGCGATGGCGGACAACAACGATAATGAAGCCGCAAAACCCAAAGATGATAGTACGAGCGTAGCAACGAAAATCTGGGTATTTTGAATAGGATTATCGATCAACAGCACAAAAAAGCCGGCGCCAGCAAATGTTAATAGCAGAATAAGCAGAAAGTTGTACAGGATTTTAGAGAGGATGATTTCTTCCGGGGGCATCAAAGAAAAAAAATAGTACTCACGGCCTTTGCGTTCCCCCAAGAAACTTTTCGCCCCCACGTTAATGGCAGAGAAAAGAATCATCATCCAAAACAGTGTACTCCATGTGGCAGGCGAGAGGTTACGTCCCTGCACGCCCAGCGCCAAGTAGCAGATAAACGTGGTGGCAAAAAGATAAAGCACCAGGCCTGCAAGCGCCGCCTGCCGCCTGATTTCCAGCAGGATGTCCTTTAGAAAAAAATGGAACAACTTATTTGAAATCGCGCAGATAGTTATTGAATGCAAGCAGCAGCACCAAAAGGTACGAAGCCAAAAAACCAATTAAAGCCCCCAAAACGATCGTTTTTGGAAGGCTGTCGCTCGCCGGCTCACTAAATTCTGTAAAGCCATCTACCACCTCAAAATCCGGCAAAATATAGAGCTGACGTTCCGTACTTTGGAGTTCGTTATAAATCTCGAAATCACGATTATAGACTTCAATAGGATTTGTCACCGCCCGGTCGCTGAGAATAACATTATTGGAACCCTGGCGGCTTTGCTCGGCCATACTTTTGTAGTTGCTGTAGATTACCACTTTCAAACTGTCCAGTTTTTTCGATTCCTGTTGCAACTTTTCCTTCCTGCTCAGCAGGTTGAGTTTGTTTATTTCGATTCGTTTTTTGATATACTCGTTATTTCGAAAATAGTTCACCAAGGCATCTTGGATGGTTTTTACAATTGTCGGACTGTAGGTCTGAACCGTAATTTCAAAAGCATGCCTGTTTTCCACGGCAAGACGATCTACCACCTGCTCAATCATTTTATCGTTCTTTTTATCGGTTTGCAGATTTTTAAGTTGCTCCCGTAGTATTTCCATATCTAAAAGTTCGTTTTCCGGAATAAACGGTATGGCTTGAAACTTTTTGATTTTCTTTGCAGCTGAATCTGTTAGATTTAGCGTACGAGCAAGACCCGACGCATCTTTTTCTTCCGCCAGCAGGTTAAGTTTATCAATGGAACTTTCAACTATCCGTTTATTGAGGTAGTTGGAGCTGAGTATCATCGAGGACTCGTAGAAATCCTTTTTCACGTAAGTGGCATATCCAAATGCAATCGCGGCACCTGCAATCGTTAACGAAAGGAACAGTGCCTTGTTCGCCACGGGCGTTGCTCGCACCAGCGCGAGGAATCGAATGCAGCCGAGACCAATCCCTTTGAAGAAATCCCCGATTTTTGCAAATAATACGCCCAGATCAATTTCGTCAGAAGGGGTGGGTTTGGGTTGATTATCCATGAATAACGTGGTTAATTGTTTACTTTTGGGGCCGAAATTACAGATACTTCGTTCGATGTCAAATTCAAAACGTGTTTTGGTAACAGGTGCGGCCGGCTTTATTGGGTTTCACTTGTCTAAGCGATTGCTCAAAGAGGGCTACCAGGTTACCGGAATTGATTCTCTGAATGATTACTATTCGGTGGAGTTGAAGCAGGCGCGCCTCAATCTTTTGCTGCACGAAACCGCATTTAAATTCAATAAAGTTTCGTTAGAAGATCGTGAGGCAATCGATCGTTTGTTTGAGGCTAACTCGTTCGACTTTGTCGTGAATCTCGCAGCTCAGGCGGGTGTGCGGTATTCCATTACCAATCCCGGAGCGTACTTGGATAGCAACCTCACCGGATTTCTAAACATTCTTGAGGCATGCCGTCAACATCCACCAAAGCATCTGGTATATGCCTCGTCAAGTTCCGTTTACGGGGCGAACCGGCAAATGCCTTTTTCTGAACAGCAAACCACTGACCATCCACTCGCCTTGTATGGGGCTACAAAGAAAGCTAATGAACTGATGGCGCATGCATATTCAAATTTATATGCGTTGCCGACCACGGGCCTTCGTTTTTTTACGGTTTACGGACCGTGGGGCCGGCCGGATATGGCATTATTTCTTTTCACAAAAGCCATTCTTGAGGGCAAACCAATTGACATTTTTAACAATGGCCAGATGAAGCGGGATTTCACTTACGTGGATGATATCGTGGAAAGCATCGTTCGCCTGATCCCTAAACCACCGCAACCGAATACCGCCTGGGATGGGTACCATCCCGACCCCTCGTGCAGCTTTGCTCCCTATCGTATCTTTAATATCGGAAACAATCAGCCGGTGGAGTTAATGCACGCAATAACTGCGTTGGAGAACAAGATTGGGAAAAAAGCGATAAAGAACTTTCTTCCCTTGCAGCAGGGTGATGTGGTCCAGACGTTTGCAAATGTAGATGCACTTGCGGCCTACGTCAATTTTAAACCTGCCACACCAATTGAAATCGGAATTGGTAATTTTGTGGCTTGGTATCGGGATTATTATAAGGTGAATTAACATAATTTAATGAAAGAGAAAATTGGTATTATCGGCCTCGGATACGTCGGACTACCTCTTGCGGTAGAGTTTGGAAAGAAATTTGAAGTCATTGGTTTTGATATAAATGCTACCCGCATTGCGGAACTTTCCAGCGGAATAGACCGCACGCGTGAAGTTGAAACATCTGAACTCACCGCATCCACTGGTCTTACGTTCACCACGCGTGTGGATGAACTTAACAAGGCAAACATTTTTATTATAACGGTTCCAACCCCGATAGACGAGTTTAAGAAACCGGATTTGACGCCACTCATCAAAGCGAGCGAAACCGTAGGCAAGGTTTTGAAAAGAGGCGACATCGTTATCTACGAATCAACCGTTTACCCAGGTTGTACCGAGGAAGTTTGCGTACCCGTTCTTGAGAAGTTCAGTCAACTTCAATTCAATCTTGACTTTTTCTGTGGCTATTCGCCCGAGCGCATCAACCCGGGCGATAAGCTTCACCGGGTAACCGACATAAAGAAACTGACCAGCGGTAGCAATCCGGAAATTGCCGATAGGGTAGATGCACTTTATCAAACAATCATTAAAGCAGGCACGCACAAGGCGTCATCCATAAAAGTGGCAGAGGCGGCAAAAGTGATCGAGAACTCGCAACGAGATCTCAATATTGCATTTGTAAATGAGTTAGCACTGATCTTTGATCGGATTGGTATCGACACGCATGAAGTATTAGAGGCTGCCGGAACAAAATGGAATTTCCTGCCCTTTAAACCAGGTTTGGTAGGCGGACATTGCATAGGCGTGGATCCGTACTACCTCACACACAAAGCCGAAAGTTTGGGTTACAACCCCCAGGTCATTCTTTCCGGCAGGCGCATCAATGATAATATGGGCGTATACATAGCTAATACGGTGATTAAGCTAATGACGCAAAACAAACACCAGATTCACGATGCAAATATTTTGGTGTTGGGGATTACATTCAAAGAAAATTGCCCTGACATTCGAAACAGCCGCGTGGTGGATGTCATCCGGGAGTTGGAAAGCTTTGGGGCGGCGGTTGATGTATACGATCCACATGCAGACCCGGAAGAGGTACAACATGAATACAACCTAAGGCTTACCGGTTCGCTCGACAAAAAGTATCAGGCGGTGGTAATGGCGGTGGCTCACAGCGAGTTCAAGAACTTGGACTGGGTGAGTTTCACCCATTCTGATTCGGTTGTATACGATGTGAAAGGTGTGTTACCGAAACCATTAACCACTGCTCGCTTATAGTACACATGGAAAAAGGTAAAATACTTGTTACTGGCGGGGCCGGATATATTGGCTCGCACACGGCGTGGGAGTTGGTGCAATCTGGTTATGAGCCGGTACTCATCGATAATTTTTCCAAGAGTGATACGACCTTGCTTGATGGACTTGAAAAATTAATGGGCCGAAAGCCGTTGTTTTATCAAGGCGACTGTATAGACATTGGATTTCTGAAGCACCTGTTTTCGCTGCACCAATTCAAAGCTGTTATTCATTTTGCAGCCTATAAGGCGGTAGGCGAGTCGGTGCAGTTTCCAATTAAGTACTACCAAAACAATATCAACTCGTTGCTTTCGCTTTTGGATGTAATGGAGCAAGAGCATGTTTTTAACCTCATCTTTTCTTCGTCTTGTACAGTGTACGGTCAGCCCAAGACGATTCCGGTGGCGGAAAATGCGCCTTTTCAGAAGGCTGAATCGCCCTATGGCGCCACCAAGCAACTTTGCGAACGCATCCTGGAAGACACACCCAAACAGAATTTTAGAATTATCTCGCTGAGATACTTCAACCCGATTGGTGCGCACCCTACTTCTCTGTTAGGTGAGCTACCCATTGGGGTTCCTGGGAATCTTGTACCCTTTGTTACACAAACCGCAATTGGCAAAAGGGGAAAATTGGTTGTTTTCGGTAACGACTATAATACTCCGGATGGATCGAACATCCGGGATTTTATTCACATCGTTGATCTCGCCAAAGCCCATGTTAGTGCGTTAACACATCTGCTGGCAAAGACGGATGGCCCGGCGTATGATTTTTTCAACCTGGGAACAGGGCAAGGAAACTCAGTTCTGGAAGTAATCCGGGTGTTTGAGCAGGTCAATAATTTGAAACTCAATTTTGAGGTAGGCCCCCGAAGATCTGGCGATGTAGAGAAAACGTATGCCGATGTAGCAAAGGCCCGCACCGTTTTGGGTTGGAAGGCGGAGTTGACGTTGGAAGATGCTTTACGCGATGCATGGAATTGGGAAAAGAAGTTGGCGGGGCATAATTATTCGGCTGTATATTAAATAAAATGGAAATGACCAAGATTGTAATGGTAGACCTACAGTCGCAGTATTTCAGGATAAAGTCTGAGGTAGATGCTGCCATTCAGAGCGTTTTGAACGCAACGAATTTCATTCATGGGCCCGAGGTCAAAGAATTTGCGGGTGCCCTAAAGACGTATGTAGGTGCAGAAGCCGTAATTCCCTGCGCCAACGGTACAGATGCTCTTCAAATTGCCATGATGGCCCTTGACCTGAAACCGGGAGATGAGGTGATTTTGCCTGTCCATACCTACGTGGCAACTGCTGAGGTAATTGCTTTGCTTCAACTCAAGCCGGTATTTGTTGATGTGTTCGAGGACACTTTCAACATCAACCATGCACAGATTGAAAGTAGAATTACAGCGCGTACCAAAGCCATTGTACCAGTTCATTTATATGGCCAATGCGCTGAAATGGAACCCATTTTGTCGGTGGCGAGAAAGTTTAACCTTCATGTAATCGAAGACGCGGCTCAAGCTCTTGGCGCAGCGTATACCTTCAGCGATGGTTCAGTGAAACAAGCAGGTACCATGGGCGTGGTTGGAACCACGTCCTTCTTTCCTTCAAAAAATCTTGGATGTTATGGAGACGGGGGCGCCATTTTTGCCGGCGAGCCGGGTATGGCAGAGAAACTGCGCATGATTGCCAACCACGGCCAGCGCGTAAAATACCACCACGACATTATTGGTGTGAACAGTCGCTTGGATACCCTACAAGCGGCCATACTAAAGGTTAAGATCAAATACCTTAAGGAATACACGAGCCGCAGAAATCAGGTGGCTGACTTTTACGATCAATGTCTTTCTGACTTGAAGCAGGTGAACATTCCCAAGCGGGCGATAAACTCAACGCATGTTTTTCATCAGTACACTTTGCGGGTTGAGCGTAGAGACGAACTAAAAATTTTCTTGGAGCAAAGAGGAATTCCAACCATGATCTATTACCCAGTGCCACTGCATTTTCAAAAGGCGTATGCTCAGCCAGGGTACGTGGAAGGCGCATTCCCTGTTTCGGAAGGACTTTCCAGAACAGTCATTTCCCTTCCCATTCATACAGAAATGAATGAAGAGCAACTGACGTATATTTGCAGCGCTATCAAGGAATTTTACAAATGAAATTGGACCAGTCTTTTTATGCCCATCCAACGGCAGTAATTGACGAAGGGTGCCAAATCGGCCAAGGGACAAAAATTTGGCATTTTAGCCACATCATGCCCAACTGTAAGATTGGTGAAAACTGCAACATTGGACAAAACGTAGTGATTTCCCAAGACGTGGTGTTAGGAAATAATGTGAAGGTACAGAACAACGTATCCATTTATACGGGCGTTATCTGCGAGGACGATGTTTTTTTGGGGCCTTCCATGGTCTTTACGAATGTTATCAACCCGCGGAGCGCGGTGAACCGGAAGAATCAATATGCCAAAACGGTGGTTAAAAAAGGTGCTTCCATTGGCGCAAACGCCACCATTGTTTGTGGTCATGACATTGGTAAGTATGCTTTTATCGGGGCCGGGGCGGTGGTAACAAAAAATGTTCCCGATTATGCGTTGGTAGTTGGAAATCCGGCTCGGCAGACAGGGTGGATGAGTGAGTATGGGCATAAGTTGAAATTTGATCAAGATGGGAATGCTCTGTGCCCGGAGAGCGGAGAGAAATATCGATATGAAAACACAAAAGTAACAAAGCTATAGCATGAAAAATTTTGCCTTGATAGGCGCGGCCGGTTACATAGCCCCTCGACATTTGAAGGCTATCAGGGACACGGGGAATCGCCTGGTGGCGGCACTTGATAGGCACGATAACGTAGGAATATTGGATTCCTATTTTCCGGAGTGCGACTTCTTTACAGAGTTTGAGCGTTTCGATCGACACCTTGACAAACTAAAACGTCAAGGAACAAAAATTGACTATGTTTCGATCTGCACACCCAACTACCTCCACGATTCGCATATACGTTTTGCATTGCGACACGGTGCGGACGCCATTTGCGAGAAGCCATTGGTGTTAAACCCATGGAATGTGGATGCACTAGCTCAAATTGAACTTGAGACCGGAAGAAGTGTAAATACGATTTTGCAGCTAAGACTTCATCCAAGCATCATCGCGCTTAGAGAAAGGGTATTAAATGATCGGCCCATGGACAAGGTTTATGAAGTTGAGCTTACTTACATTACGTCACGGGGTCACTGGTATAACGTTAGTTGGAAAGGAGACGCCACCAAGTCTGGAGGTGTGGCAACAAACATTGGGATCCATTTTTTCGATATGCTCATTTGGGTTTTTGGAGCAGTGAAGCTAAGCGAAGTCAATGATTTATCGGCAAACTCGGCTAGTGGCGTGTTACATTTGGAACGCGCCAACGTTCGATGGTTTCTGAGTATAAACTATGAAGATATTCCAGATGAGGTACGCCTAGCCGGTAAACGCACATTTCGGACACTAAAAATGGAGAGTGAAGAAATTGAATTTAGTGATGGATTTACAGATCTTCACACAAAGAGTTACGAAGAAATCTTAAAAGGAAATGGGTTTAGTTTATTGGATGCAAGGCCGTCTGTTGAACTGGCCCACAGGATACGAACAGCAACAAAATAAAATTTTAACAAATGGAACTTAAAGACTCAAAAATACTCGTAATAGGAGGTTCTGGTTTTATTGGTGCCTACGTTGTGCGGGAGTTACTCAAGTATCCCGTTAAAGAAGTTGTAATCTATGACAACTTCGCACGGGGAAAGATGGAGAATATTAGTGATGTCTTGACTGATTCAAGATGTACAGTCTTTCCTTTTGGAGGAGACTTAAGGGATCTGGATATTCTCGATAAGGCCGTTGAAGGTAAGGATTACGTTTTTCATTTGGCGGCTATGTGGCTACTGCATTGTAAAGACTTCCCACGAACTGCTTTTGAGGTGAATATTGCGGGTACGTTTAATGTTTTGGAGGCTTGTGTCAAGCACAAGGTAAAGAAACTGATATATTCTTCATCCGCATCAGTTTACGGTGATGCTGTTCAGGTACCCATGACTGAGGATCATCCCTTCAATAACAAGAATTTTTATGGCGCAACAAAAATTGCCGGTGAAGCAATGTGCACAGCGTTCAACGATCGCTACGGTTTGAAAGTTGTCGGCCTGCGTTATATGAATGTCTATGGTCCAGGTCAAGATCAGCATGCCGTTTATACCGGAGTTGTTCCAATCATGCTTAATAAAATTGCCGCCAATGAAACACCCATTATAAATGGGGACGGTTCTCAGGCATATGATTTCATATATGTTGAAGACGTTGCACATGCAAATATCTGCGCTCTTACGAGCAAAATTGATTGTGGATTTTATAACGTGGGCACTGAAGTGCAAACTACCATCAGGGTACTTTGCGATACAATTCTGCGCCTTAAGAATTCTGCGTTGAAGGTACAGTACCAGCCATACGCACCTGATGATGCGAGACAATTTGTGAAGAATAGAATTGGCTCGGCCAAGAAGGCAGCTCACGATCTAAACTTTAACCACAGATACAACTTGGAGCAGGGTCTTCAGAAATTGATTGACTGGAGAATTGATGCTGGAGTTGATGCAAAATAAACGATAATGAATAAGAGAAATATCCAAATATCGCTGCCTGTAACAGGCGAAGAGGAATGGCTTGCAACTAAAGAGCCCCTTATGACGGGCTGGTTAACCTCTGGGCCAAAGGTGAGAGAGTTTGAACAACTATTTGCTCACCGCCATCAGGTGAAACACGCAATGGCCGTTACGAGCGCTACCACTGCGCTGCATTTAGCAGTTGTAGCATTAGGTGTTAAGGAAGGTGATGAAGTGATTGTACCTGCTTTTACATGGGTATCTACAGCCAACATCGTTTTATATCAGGGCGCAAAAGTTATTTTTGTTGATGTGGATCCAAAGACATTTAACCTCGATCCTGACGATCTTAAAAAGAGAATCACTAGTAAAACAAAGGCAATTATCCCCGTTCATTTGTTTGGCCTATGTGCCAACATGGATAGGATCAAAGAAATAGCCGGCGACATACCCTTGATTGAAGATGGTGCTTGTGCCGCAGGTAGTGCTTACAAAGGGACGCCAGCCGGAGGACTAGGCACCATTGGTTGTTTCTCGTTCCACCCTCGAAAATCAGTGACCACTGGAGAAGGTGGGATGGTGACGACAAATGACGATAAACTTGCAGATGTTATAAAGTCATTGCGCAACCACGGTGCCTCCATTTCAGAAGAAGAGCGTCATCACGGCCCAAAGCCTTACATATTGCCCGGGTTTAATTTAATGGGTTTCAACTATCGCATGACGGATTTACAAGGTGCTGTGGGCGTTGTCCAAATTAAAAAACTGGACACCTTTATTCAAGAGCGAAATAGATGGGCTCATTTTTATAAGGAAGAACTAAAATCAATTCCTTGGCTTTCCTTACCTGAATTCAGTGCAGACTATAGTCATGGATGGCAATCGTTTGTAACCATGATTGATGAATCGAAAGCCCCTTTGAAAAGAAATGACATCATGGAAAAGTTGCAGCAGGCCGGAATCTCAACCCGACCAGGCACTCATGCCGTGCATATGCTTGATTTTTATAAGAATAAATTTGAATTGAAAGCGGATGATTATCCTGGTGCCAGAGATGCTAATAATTTTTCAATGGCAATACCCCTCCATAATCGAATGACCCCGGATGACTATCAATATGTAGTTCAAACCATCAGGAGCCTCTAATTCAATGTGTGGGATTTCCGGAATATTTAATCTAAGCGGTGAACCTGTTTCGCATCAAGAGATACGGGCCATGAACGACAGCCTGGCCCATCGCGGACCAGATGGCGAAGGATATTTTGTGGAAGGCCCGGTTGCTTTTGGCCACAGAAGATTGGCCATACTGGATACGAGTGCAAGGGCCAATCAACCCATGACGTCTCGCGATGGAGAATGGACGATTGTCTTCAACGGATGCATCTACAACTACCTTGAGTTAAAGCAGGAGCTTCGTTCTCGCGGGCACGAATTTATTACCACAACGGATACAGAAGTCATTACGGAAGGGCTTTCCGCTTATGGGGTGGATGTAATCAAGCGATTTAATGGCATGTTTGCTATTGCGGCATGGCATAAGAAAACGCAAACACTTCATCTATTTAGAGATCGCTTTGGTGTTAAGCCACTCTATTATTGGTTTGATGGTAAGACACTTTTATTTGGGTCAGAGATCAAAGCCTTCATGAAATTTCCACGATTCTCGGTTCGGCTAGATGAAGGAGCGTTAAATGAATACTTTACGTTTCAAAATTTGTTTACGTTTCGCACGCTTTTCAAGGGTGTGACAATGCTCCCGCCTGCCAACTCAGTAACGATTACGGCCGATAGTAAATTTATCAAGCATCACAGTTGGTGGGACTATGATTTCAGTGCTCCAGATAACACAATGAGCTTTGAGGACTCGGTTCACGAAACCGAGCAACTTTTTCATCAGGCGGTGGTACGACAAATGGTGGCCGATGTGCCTGTGGGGTCATATCTCTCAGGCGGTATGGACTCCGGGTCTATAACGGCAGTGGCTTCCAAACACGTTCCACGCCTCACCACATTTACATGTGGTTTTGATATGAGTGAAATAACCGGAGTGGAGGTTAATTACGATGAGCGCAGAGATGCCGAACTCATGGCCAATCATTTTAAAACTGAGCATTATGAACAAATCATCAATGCTGGCGATCTACGATGGTCGTTGCCCCGGGTAGTTTGGCATTTAGAAGACCTTAGGGTCGGGATGAGTTATCCAAACTATTACATTTCACGGTTAGCATCCAAATTTGTAAAAGTGTGCTTACAAGGAACTGGTGGCGATGAACTTTTTGGAGGGTATCCTTGGCGTTATTACCGCGTATTCAAATCGCTTGACAAAAAGGATTTCTTCAATCAGTATTTCGATTTTTGGCAGCGATTGGTGCCGGATGGAGATAGAGCCCAACTATTTACACAGCGCATTAATACAAAGATTGATGTCAGTGAGCCTCGTCAGGTTTTTGAGCGGGTATTTGAATTTAACTCGAAACTTCGGTATTCTTCTCCTGAGGAACATATTCAAAATAGTCTCTATTTCGAGATCAAGACATTTTTATCTGGCCTTCTATTGGTTGGCGATAAGCTTTCAATGGCCAACGGATTGGAAGAGCGCTTTCCGTTTTTGGACAACGATCTGGTTAATTTTGCCCAGAAAATTCCTGTACGGCACAAGTTGGGGCAGTGGGAAAACATGAAGCGTTTCGATGAAAATGAGGAGAAAAAGAAAGCCAAAGCTTACCGGGAATTTGACGATGGGAAAAACGTGTTGCGTAAGGCGATGCATGGGTTTATTCCTGAAAAAATCGTGAATAGAAAGAAGCAAGGGTTTTCCGCTCCAGACGAGAGCTGGTACCGTGGTGAAAACGCGAGTTATGTGAAAGAACTGCTTTTAAATAATAAGACCATTTCTTCTGAGTTTATCGATCAGAAATACATGGAGAAAATTGTACGAGAGCATGTTGACCAGCACATCAACCATCGGCTGTTGATTTGGTCATTTATGAACTTTGAGTGGTGGTGCAGGTTGTTTTTAAATAATGAAAAAGTATAAGCCGATGAAAAGAGACGAGTTACTTCGATCATCATCGCCTGAGATTCAAAAGCTTTTTGATGACTTGAATCAGTTGAAGAAAGAGCTCAGCCTTGACTATAAAGCTAAGTTAAATCGATCGCTCCCTTTTTCAGAAATGCTTTTCGATCGCTGGGAGAAGGCCAAAAGTCTTTCTTTTGGAGAAGGCACATCAATATATGATGATGTGTTGATTTTTGGAAATGTAACAGTTGGTAAAAATACATGGGTTGGCCCATACGTGATTTTAGATGGTAGTGGAGGATTACAGATCGGTGATAATTGTAGTATCTCGGCAGGAGTTCAAATATATAGCCACAATACCGTAGAGTGGGCCATTTCAGCCGGGCAAGCACCTTATGAATACGAGGCTACTAAAATTGGGAATAATTGCTTCATAGGACCGCAATCGATCATTCAAAATGGGGTTACAATTGGTGATCATTGCGTTGTAGGAGCTAATAGTTTTGTGAATAAGTGTGTAGAGCCCTTTTCAATACTAGGGGGAACTCCAGCCAAAAAAATCGGAGAAGTAATTATCTCCGAGGTTAGCGGCAAGATTAATTTTGTTTATTATAATTCTAAACCAATGTAAAGGGTTAAGTTGTTATGAAGGTTCATCTCTATGGAAATGTTCTAAACAACTCCTACAACTTAACATTATTCCTAAGGTCGAAGGGGATAAATGCAGAGATGTTCCTTGATAACTCATCTCCACACAGTCAGGATTATCCATGGTGGGAAGACACTAATTTATCAAAAGATACTCTTCCTTATTGGATTCACTATTACCCAATAAAGCCTAATTTTATTTTTCCTCAGGAAAAATTCAGGCAATTTATTGATCATTTTTCGAAGTGTGATGTCGCTTTGGTTTGCGGATATGGACCAATCATTGCACAGAAAGCAAAAGTACCATTCTTTTTCTATAGTTATGGTGCTGATTTAAACATAACTGCTTGGGGAGAATACTTTATTTCGGCACTAAGAAATATTTTGCATTTCAAGAAGCCCACTGCTTTACGCGCGTTATTATATGCTAGTTATTTGCAGAAGCGAGCGATAAAAAAAGCAGACAAAATTGGGATTGCAATGGGTTACCAAGTTAACCCATATGTAGTGCCATTGGGAGTGATTGATAAAATGGTAAAAATTCGTTTGGCATGGGATATTGATAAATATAACTCGTCAGTTGATCCATCACTTATTAGAAAATATGAGAAATATGAAGTGGTGTACTTTATGGCGGCTAGGCACTCATGGAAATCCGTATGGAATGACATGAAGGGAAACGACAAATTCATATCGGCATTTGGGAAATTTGTGAATGAGCATCAACCAAATGTTTTGCTTATACTAGTTGAAAAGGGCAATGACCTTAACGAGAGCAAAAAATTGATTAATGATTTGGGCATTTCTTCAAATGTTGAGTGGGTAAGAGAAATGGATAAGGATGGAATTAGGGCATATAATTCCTTGCCTAACGTTGTTCTAGTAGATCAATTTTGGCATAATCAATGGTATCGTAGGTATCCAATTGATAGACAGAAACCGAGAATTGGGTTTGGATCGGGTAGTATCGAGGCTCTTTCAGCGGGAAAGCCATTAATAACCGTTTTTTTTGATGAGGATTTCTATGACGGGGTTCATCCGCCCATACTTTCGGCTTTTACAGAGGATGAAATATATAGAAGATTAGTTGAGTCGGTAGAATTAGGTAAAGAGGGTCGAGAAGAATTGGGTGCAAGAGGTCGAGAATTCGTTATTAAATATCATGGATGGCAAGCTACGATTGATATGTACATTTCTGTCTTGAAAGAAATACATGCCAATAGAAAGCGTAACCAAAGCTCCCTTTTTTGATTAGAGCGATGAGAACCTTCGTTGGAAAGAACCAGCTCCTTAAACAAGGACTAATAGATACCAACTATTATTTTTTGGCCCAGATAGGTTCGCGTTTAATTGGTATTCTAATCCTCCCTGTATTTGCAAGACTTTTTTCAATTGAAGACTTTGCCTTATATGATTTATTTATTCTTGCATCAAGTCTTCTTATGTTACTCGCAGGTTTGGGTATGGATTCTGGTAGTGCTGTAATGATAGCAGAAAATCGTAGCAACCACCAACTGCTGAGAAGTCTGTTAGTCACAACTCTGACTATTAATTTAGCTACAACGGGATTGTTTTGGTTTATAGCGTTAGTGGTATGGTACTTTGGATTTACCGAGAAATTTAGTCTTTTCTTTATTCATGGACTCTTCATTTACACCTGGTTTTATCAGTTTAGTTATCAGATTTATAATTTTATACGCTGGCTTGGTAATGCAAGGAATGCAGCTATTGTAAATTTCTTTTCATACCTACTTGCTATAGGTGGAGGACTATTTTATATCCTTATCGGAGGTGCCACACTTACAAACTACATTATTGGGGCTACAGGAGGTAGCGTTATAGGCGCTCTACTAAGTGCCTATCAAGCAAGGAAATATTTAAGATGCAATTTTTTGAAGCCTCAACATTTTAAGGACCTAATGAGACTATCCCTTCCTTATGTGCCCACCTATCTTTCAAGTTATTTGATGCAGTTTGTTGATAGACTTTTGATCACTACTTTTTTTGGATTGCCAACACTTGGTTTATATGCTTTGGTAAACCGTGTCGGCCAGGTAGTGACTTTTGGTTTGCAAACTATTTCCAGTGGTTTTCGCCCGATCATTACGGCAAATTATTCAACTGATGAGGGGCAATCCTTAAGCAGGAAAGTTTTTAATATATTTTGGTTGTTATCTATACCTGTAAGCGCAATATCTATTTTATTGGCCCCGACTATTATCAATCTTTTTGGTGGAGTTCAATATGAAATGGCTACTTCAGTGCTGCCTTTTATTATTCTTTCGGTTTGGTTTCTGGGAAGTTTCTTTTTGTTTGGTTTTGGTTATCAGATTAGAAGAAAGACTATATATGTGACGCTAATAACCTTAGCAGTAGTTGCCCTTGTCTATTTATTGAGCATCGTGTTGATAAATTTCTCTGGAATGGTAGGGATTGCTCAAGCCACTTGTATTTCGGCAGTCTTTGGCTCATGGATTTATATTTTTATTTCTGAGAAGTTATACCGATTTCAATATTCTCTTAGAACGATGGTCATTTCTACCTTCCTTAGCTTGATTATTGCCTTCCTTTTTTCCTAATTTTAGATATGCTTGTATCTTGTCACCCAAATGATGATTTGTTGCTTGTGTTCTATGAATTAATGTTTGTTACAGAAGAGTATTGTATATCCTCATTTCTTTAAAATAAGTATTCTCACCAACAAATAGGTTATTTACTTTAGATTGTCCATTGCTAGCAATTTTACTACGAAGCAACTTGTTTTCAGAAAGAGATTTCATCTCGCAAAAAAGTGAGTCAACATCATCTGGCTCAAAAAGAAGCCCGGACTCATTGTGAGTAATTAATTCTCCGTTTCCTCCAGATTTTGAAGCTATAACAGGAATTCCAATAGCTTGAGCCTCATAAACACCTCTAGAGAGGGCTTCTCCGACAGAACAAATAATAACGGCATCCAAAAGCGATGTAATCTCCCATATTTCAGTTATAAATCCGGTAAACACAAAGTACTCTTCCAATTGTAATCTTTTGATGACATCTTTTATTTCCCTTGCATATTTACCATTATCCGATTTCATCTCAGCACCTATCAATAGCACTTTAAAATTTTTTTTTACCCTTGCTAGTCTGCTCGCTGCTTCGACCACCATTTCTATTCTCTTAAATCTTTCAATTCTTCCAATTAAGCCAAAGTAAAAAAAATCCGGATTTTGAAAATATTTTGACTTCAGCGAATAAACTATTTGTTTGTTTGGTTCAATATTATTTTCAAGGGGATTATACACCACCTTCACCTTTGGGTTGTCTCCAAAGCGTTGAGTAAAAGTTTCCTTTACGTAAAATGAATTGGCCAAAATCACATCTGCTCTGTCATGAATAATTTTATCAATGATTCCGTGAGAAAGATGGATAATGCCAAGACGGGCTCTAAAAATCATTTTTACTGGACGTACAAAAGTTAGAATTGCCCCAATAAACCCGGTCTTGAATGTGTTGCAATGCAATAAATTACAACGAAGAGAGCGTAGTCGGAAAAAAATTTGAATGGAAGGGATCCACACCAGCAAATACTCAATGAATTTTTTATTGGCATAGTTAATTTCAATGTATTCAACCTTTAAACTTGTCAATTCGGTTTTTAGCTTGTAAGCCTTTTTGTCGACCAAAACAGTTGGATCAAAGAGCTTCCGATCAAGCATCTTTAGTAAAGCAAGCAGGCTTTTTTGGCCGCCAGAGAAATCAGTCGAATGGTCAAGATAGAGTATTTTATTTCGATTTTTGGACATCAATGTTAGGCCGCGATCCTATTGAGCTTTATCCAATAACCTAAGTTCATGATACTATGGAGCTGGGCAACATAGTTTCTATCACCTTTTCTATGGAGGTTGACGATTGTTTCGATCCTTTTCTTATTAATAATTCCCTCCGGGATGCTAGAAACACATTCGTCAAAAAATGGTTTTAGATCCGTCAGGATAAGTTCTTTCAATGGGAATGTAAATCCCATTTTGGGTCTATAAAGTATAGAAGAAGGTATAGCGCCTTCGAGTAATTTTTTAAGTATGAGTTTATCAACTTTAAGGGAAACCAAATCCTCAACTTTTAGAGTAAACGCAAAATCTGTTATTAACGGATGTAAGTAGAAAGGTCTCACCTCTATAGAATTCGCCATACTTGCTCGATCGACTTTTACCAACATATCATCAGCAAGCGTCATTTTAATATCAAGATAACGCTGCTTTTGAATTAGTGAATCATCTGGAACCATCCGAAGGTAATCTTGTATAACACTTTTGGGGGAGTATTCTTTGGCTAATTTTACCAAATCATCACCATAAATTTCATGAGCTTCATCTGGGGAAAAATTTAACGACATTATGTACAGAAAAAAGTCGTTGTCTTCTCTATCCAAAAGCAAAGTTTGCCTTCTTAAATCAGAAGACCTAGGCAAAAGATGAGCGGCTCCAGCAAGTAGTTTTTTCAAAACTCCCAACTTTCGAAACTTTTCAAATAAAGCTAGCTTATGATAACGAGGATAGCCACAAAAGATTTCATCGGAACCATCGCCTGAAATCATAACAGTATGAAATTCCGAAGCTTGTTTACAAATTAAGTAGGTAGGAATAAATGAGAAGTCATTATGTGGCTCATCATACATCTTAACCATTTTCTCATACGAACTTACAAAATCTCCATACTCTATTCTTTGATTCGTATTCTTCACATTTAATGTTGAAGCTACTAGAGAGGCATAGGAAGACTCATCAAAATTTTGACTTGAGAAACCTGCCGTAAATGTGTTTATGTCTTTGTGTACCTGCTTTAAATAATAAACAGAGCCACTCGAATCGACCCCTCCACTTAGAAATGCTCCCAGTGAGACATCTGAAATGGAAATTTCTGACGCGACTTTTATGGAAAGCTCATTAAACTCACTCAATTTTTCCTCAAAAGTTTTATTATTCTTTTTTGAGAAATCAACCGAATAAAACTCCTTTTTTTGGGTGATTTTCCGGGACGACACATCATACTCAAGAAAATGCCCAGGTGGAAGTTTCTTAACTTTCGAATAAATTGATTTTGGGGCTGGGATAAATCCAAAATGCAAAAAATCAATGATTGCAGATTGATCGATTTCCAATTGAAAAGGCAAAAGCTTTTTTATCGCTTTTATTTCAGATCCAAACCAAAACCCAGCTCCCGAGGCTTCAGAATAAAAAAGTGGTTTTTCTCCAAAACGGTCGCGGGCAAGCAGTAAAGATTGGGTTTCGAGATCTAAGATGGCCAAGGCAAACATTCCATGAAATTTTATAAGGCATTTGCTCCTCCATTGCTTGTAACTTTTTAAAACAACCTCTGTATCCGACTCCGTAGAAAATTGATGACCGAGCTTGCTCAGTTCTGATCTAATTTGCTTGTAGTTATAAATTTCCCCGTTGAAAATCACCATAGCGCTTTGATCGTTCAACCGAAATGGTTGGTGTGAGCGCGGATCAAGATCGAGGATTGAGAGCCGATTGTGGCCGAGTAGCACATTTTCATGCACAACAATTCCAGTGTGGTCAGGTCCCCTATAGCCAATAGTGGCTAGAGCCCTTCTAAATAATTCAATGTCAGTATTTTCAGCCACTTGTCCTAAAATGCCACACATTTTTTGAGTTAGTTTATTTAAACGCACTAACTTGCAATTTCATTTAAATTTGGACTCGATTGGTCTTTTTTAAAGCTTTTTTTTTGAAATCCAATGATAATTCGGTCTTGGATTTTGAGTCATTGTGTTTTTTGGGTTTTGTCGCAACACTCCCGTTTCCCGTTAGGTATAATTCTTTGTTTATAGTAGCCCTGGGAGTCAGTTGGATTGTAAACAAAAGGTATGTGCAGGCCTTTCGATTACTGAAAAATTCAATGATATTCCAAGCCATCGTCGTCTTCGTTTTTTTGATGGCATGCTCATTACTATATACCGAGAACCGGAAGGTAGGACTTGAGGCATTGGAGGCCAAACTTTACTTACTTTTTTTACCCATACTTTTGGGTGGATTGGAAATCAGTGTGCGCCTTCGAAATCTTGCGGTGCGCACGTTCATTTATTCAATGGTTGTGGCCTCGTTATACAGTGTTGTCTCAACAATTTCCTATTACAAAATCGACTTTACAGATTGGAGCTATTTTTCGTGGGTGATTACAGACACGCTTGGTTTGAGTTCAACACACTATGCAATGTACATTGTGTTTGCCCTGTTGTTTTGCATCATTGGATATTTTGAATGGCGGTTGATACATCCAATAGTAACAATTTTTTCTTGTCTTTATCTTTTGGTTTTTCTTGCATTAATTAGTTCGCGCATGCCCATCGCATTATTTGTTGTTTCGATTACGCTTTATGCCGGGATGTATACTGTTAGGGCTCATGGAAGGCTTCGTTGGTTACTGATAAGCTTTGTTCTTACGATTTATGCGACTGTAGGCATCCTCAGTTTAACAGTACCCTATTTGCGCGACCGGATAAAACAGGTGGTTGAGAGTACTGAGCCTGACCCTCGATACTTTATCACGACAGCGAGTTTCCAAATCATAAGAGACAACTGGATGCTTGGTGTTGGTTTGGGTGATGTGCAAAGCTCGCTCAATCAGCAATATAGATTGATCGAGTTCAAAGAAGGTTTGGAAAACGAATACAATACACATAATGATTGGACTAATGTCTTGCTGATCGGAGGTGTTCCGGCTTTTATTGCGTTGCTGGTAGTTTTTTTGGGGTGTATTAAATTAGCTATCAAACATCCCGATCCGTTTAAATGGATCTATCTTGTTGTTTACGTCATCGCTATGCAGACCGAGACTTTTTTTAACAGAAATAAGGGCGTTCTGTTATTTACATTCCTTCTCGTTTTGTTTTTTTTAAATCGGAGTTTTATCCAGCAGGTTGGCAAGAATGACCATGTTTGACTTCTTTTTTCGATACTTTCTGGTCTTTCCAAAGATTTTAATTTCAGGTCATTGGGGAATTTTAATCGGTGAAATAGTGTCGATATTTTTTTTGCTGGCTTATCTGGGCTCTTATAGGAGGATTTCTGTTTCCCCGCTAATTGTAAACTATTACGGTTTCGTTTTCTATTATGTTTTACTGTCGTCTATCATAACGGCTTTTCACTTTGTGTTTTTTCCGGCACACTCAATACTGTACTTTGTTCGCCTTATTATTCTTTTTGCCTTGTTTCTTTGGAGTAAAGCATACTATCAAAAAGTGAAATCAGATAGACAACTAGTTGAGCAGGTGTATAACAAACCATTTCTTGTTCATTTCACTATTGGGCTGATGATTATGATTGCGTATTATTCAACGCACTCGCCCAGTGCCAACGAAATAATGTGGGGGTACGAAGTTGGCTTGCGAATGATACCACTGGCTGGACTCATAATCGATTTTGACTCTTTTTTCTTTTTGAAGGCCATCAGTGGTTCTGGTAATCTGCTTTCCGGCTGGGCGCTTGCAGTTTTAATTGTCAATTTTAACCTGGAGGGGCAGCGTCCCAAAAAGCTAGCTGTTATGGTCGCAGTTACGGCTGTAATTTTAACCGTCTCCCGGGGAGGTTTTCTTACCATGGCCCTCTATCTTACGTATGTGTTCTTGCGGAGTTTTGACTTCAGATTATCTATCAAAACGCTGGTCTCAATTGCGGTGTTTGGAGTAGCATTAATAGCTTATTTCTCATTTTCAGAAGAGACTCCGCTCCCAAATATTTTTAATCGACTTGATATCACTTATCAGGGAGGGGAGTTGGATGGTTCATCCCAAGGGCGTGTAGACAATTACATCGCTCTCTTTAAATCATGGATCGGGCATTGGTACTATATTTTTTTTGGATTTGGCTTTGATGAACGCGCGGTTTGGCTTGCCACACAACAAACCGTTGTTGAGTCGTATTTTCTTCAAGTTTTGTTTTGCTCTGGAATTATCGGGGCCTCGTTGCTAGCCCTGTTCTATCTTCTTGCATTTGTTAGCCGAAAGAAAAATTTTTGGTTTAAGTGCTTTTGGGAGTTTCTAATTTTTCAAAGTTTTATCTCGTGGACAATAACCGGTGGCGATTTTTTGGCCCCCCATGCAAGCTATATCTTTCTCACGTTTTTGGGATTTGGCTTCGCAAAATCTTTAGGAAAAGACAGTGGATAAAAAAAGAATGGAAGTGTTTAAAGTTTTGCAGTTTGGAAAGTACTATCCACCCGCGATCGGTGGTATGGAGAAAGTAATATTTTCTCTGACCGAGGGCATTAATGAAGCAGGCATCGTTTGTGATGTACTATGTTCTAACACACAAAATATTGAGGCTATTGACACCACGCGCGGTTACACGGTATACAGGGCAAAGTCTTATGGAGTATTGTTTTCCATGTCCATTGCACCAGGGCTCATCAAGTTATTGTGGAGGATGCGAAAAAGGTACGATATCATTCACTTTCATCATCCCGATCCTATGAGCGCATTGGCATTGTTTATTACGCGCCCAAAGGCCAAAATTGTTATTCACTGGCATCTTGACATTGTTAAACAGAAAATTGCCTATGTTTTTTACCGCCCCCTTGAGATGTGGCTGTTGAAAAGGGCGGATAAGATAATTGCCACCAGCCCAAACTATCTACAACACTCGAAGCCGCTGGGTCCATTTCGGGGAAAATGCACGGTTATACCTCTGGGTATTCAGCCCCTGCCGCCTGTTAACGAAGATCGCATTAAAGCGTTAAGAGAAAAATATCCTGGTCGTCACATTATTTTTTCTTTGGGGCGGTTTACCTCTTACAAAGGATTTGAATATTTAATCTTATCAGCTGAGTTTCTATCCGAAGATTTTCAGATAGTTATTGGAGGCGATGGGCCCTTGAAGAGTAAGATGGAAAAAATGATTGACGATAGGCAATTGGCAAGAAAGGTAAAGTTAATTGGAAAAATGGCGGAGGAAGATGTGCTTGCTTATTTTGCAGCCTGCGATGTTTTTTGCCTGCCATCGGTTACGAAAAATGAGGCATTTGGATTGGTGATTTTGGAAGCGATGAATTACGGAAAGCCGATTATTGCTACAACCATAAAGGGATCTGGAACTTCTTGGGTAAATCAGCATGGCTTGACTGGAGTTAATGTTCCTCCATTTGATGCGTCAGCCCTTGCGATTGCTATCAAAGACCTGGCAGTTCAGCCGAAAGCAGAGATTATGGGTATAAATGCGAAAATGCGATTCGAAAGCACATTCACGAATGATCGAATGATGAAATCAGTACTAGAACTATACGCACACATCTGATGGCAATGAATTTCTTTACAAGAAATATTCAGCTCATTCACAATGTTTGCCTTAGTTTCATTTTTTTTTCGATCCCGCTGTCTTCGTTTGTTAGCATTCGCGCTGTTTTCGTTTTGCTTTTCTTTGCGTTGGCAAATCAGCGAAATTGGAAGGATGCCTTACAACGGGCGTCCGACATCATTGCCTACTTCGCTCTCCTTGTCGCAGGGCTATTGTATACAACTGATTTTACCACTGGGGTGCGGGTACTTGAAACAAGTTTTGTGCTTCTCGCTTTTCCCTTCCTATTAAGCTACGAGAAAAAGATAGACGAGAACCGGATGCAATACCTCTTTCGATCGTTTTCGACTGGTCTTCTTTTGGCGGTACTCATTTGCCTTGGCTATGCCTTTGTTCGCTTTAGTGATTCTGGGGACGTAAGGGTTTTCTATTTTTATGATCTAACTCGGGCTATTGACTTTCAACCTACTTATTTTGCTTACTACCTTATTTTTGCGATTACTTTTGAGTTGTATCTTTTGAACGAAAGTAAAAACAAACTCCGAAATTTTTGGTCAGTGTTTTTGATTATCCTCTTTGTCATCACGCTACTGCTCACAGGAGGTCAGACTTCCTTCATCAGTTTACTCTTGGTGAGTTCATTTTTTATTTTGAAGTTTCTTTTGGAGGAGAGGACACCCTCACGAATTTTGGCGGTGTTAGTTACTATTTGCGTTATTTGTTTAATATTCTTTCACAGCTATTTTAATGCGTCTCGTGACACGGAGCTTTTGTCTGATTCCTGGGAGCGGATTGAACTTTGGAAGTCTGCAATTTCGGCGAACACGAATTTCCTTTTTGGTGAAGGTACTGGCGATTACAAACTGGTACTTAACAACTACTACTTACATCATGGAATGTCGGAGTTTGCTGCAAAAAGCTTAAATGCCCACAATCAATTTATTGAGACATTTCTCGCAAACGGAATAATAGGTGTGATAGTAATTTTAATCATGGTGGGACGCCCCCTTTATTTTTCGATTAAAGCAAACCATGACCTCGGAGTGTTAGTGTTTTTTCCATTTCTCATGTATGGAATGACAGAGGTTTTTCTTGGTAGATATCAGGGTGTTGTTTTCTTCGTTATGTTGCATCAGGTTTTTATCTCTTACTATACTTCAAACAAACCATCTCTTGAGCTGAAAGACAAATAAATTTTATAACCTTACATTTAAATCGCCCGATTGTAACTATGTCCGGATTGCTGAAAGCACTTTTTTTTGTTGGTGACTTATTTTTTTTAAATCTTTCAATTTTCTTTTCGAGCTACGTTCTAGATGAACCACCTAGTCAAACAAACCAGGTATACCTGATAATTTTTAGTAACTTATCTTGGTTTTTCCTGATAATGGTTTCCAGTCCCTATGGAATTGACAAGGGTTGGTCTATTTCAAAAATCATTAAGAGTCAAATTGCGTTTGCCTTCATTCATCTTTTAGTGGTGGCATCGTTGGTATTTTTTCACGACAAGGATTATGCCTGGAAGCAGATAATTTTGCTGTATGCGATGTTTATCCCGATTTTTTTCAGTTGGAAGATATTCATGTATTATTTGCGAAAGGTTCTTACTCCAGAATTGGTTGTAAAGAACTATGTTTTGATTGGCCGAAATAGAATCTCGGAGGATATACGGAAGTACTACCTCGTAAATCCACAGCTTGGATATCGATTTAAAGCTTATCTAGAGCTTGAGGAAAATGAAAATGCGCTGGAGTGTATAAGATTTTTTTGCGCTAGCCACGAAGTGCACGAAATTTTCTGGTGTACGCCATATATTCAAGATAGCGTCATCAGAAAATTGGTAAATTTTGGTCTCGATTCGTTGATTAAAGTGAAGATTCTAACTGATTCTGGTGCATCGGAATCCATCCGGTTAGATAAGTATGACAGGCTACCCGCCATCGACCTTTCAGTTGTTCCGCTTGATGAGTCATTCAATCAATATCAGAAGCGGCTCTTTGATTTATTTTTTTCTACACTCGTAGTTATCAGTGTGATGTCTTGGCTCGCGCCATTGATCGGTTTGCTGATCAAGTTAGACTCGAAAGGCCCGGTTTTCTTTGTCCAAGAGCGAAGCGGAAGATTGAACAAATCATTCAATTGCTTCAAGTTTCGATCGATGAAAACCAGCGTAGATGCTCACGAGAAACAAGCCTCTAAAGGAGATCCTCGCATAACCAAATTGGGTGCTTTCCTCCGCAAGTCAAGTATCGATGAACTGCCTCAGTTCTTTAATGTCTTCCTGGGCGACATGTCGGTGGTTGGCCCACGCCCTCACATGCTTAAACACACCCAAGAATACAGTAAGCTGATAGAAAAATTCATGGGCCGCCACTACGTAAAACCCGGCATTACCGGCCTGGCCCAGTGCATGGGGTATCGGGGCGAGACCCAAACCGTTCAAGACATGGAAAACCGCGTTCGCCTCGACCGCTATTACATCGAAAATTGGTCGTTCTGGCTGGACATCAAGATTATTTTCCTTACCGTCGTCAGCCTTATCCGCGGAAGCGACAAAGCGTATTAGCTTTGCTCGGTGAATGCGCTGTTTCTTTTTGCTTTTGCTACCATTGCGCTGATCTTATCGGTGTTCTTCTTCCCGATTTTGATTAAGCTGCTCCACCGCTGGGAGGTGCTTGATCACCCGCGCGATCACAAAATACACTCGGCCTACACGCCGTCTATGGGTGGGATCTGTATTTTGCTGGCGGTAGCGTTCACCCTGCTCATCGCGCTGCCATTTTCAGAATGGGTTCGCCATAAATTCTTTTTCATCGCGTTCGCAATTATCTTTTTCACCGGTTTGCGCGATGATATTTTGAATTTAACGCCCTGGCAGAAGTTACTCGGGCAAATCTTGCCCATTGCGCTGGTTGTTGTTTTGGGCGGCATGAAAATATCCTCGTTTTATGGATTACATGCTGCACCGCTTTCCGATCCCTGGAGTTGGGTAATCACCATTTTCGTTATCGTTGCACTCACCAATTCCTATAATCTGATCGATGGGATTGACGGGCTGGCGGGTGTAGTTAGTGCTTTGGTGTTCTTTGTATTAGGTGCTTGGTTTTGGGCCGTGGGCAATTTCACCTTCGCAACCCTTTCCTTTATTTTCTTCGGATCAATTTTGGGCTTTCTCTACTACAATTGGCAGCCATCGAAGATTTTCATGGGTGATACGGGTACCCTCCCGATTGGCTTTGCACTTTCTGTACTTTTGGTTGCTTTTCTCGAGTCCAACCAGGCCTTGGATCACACCAATCTTTTCCGTGTCAGGGCCTCTGTCGGGGCCGCGTTGAGTGTGATGGTTATCCCGATTTTTGATACCATTCGGGTGGTGATTCTACGGCTGTTGAACGGCCAGTCGCCTTTCAAGGCCGACCGAAACCACCTCCATCATCAACTGCTTCGAATCGGCTTTAGCCACGCGCAGGCAGCACTTGCCTTAGGGGCCGTGAATGCAGCGTTTATTGCGTTAGCTTGGTTTGGTAGAAACTGGTCCGATCCGCTACTTTTGGCGGTGGTAATTGCCGGTTGTTTTGGGCTGAGTTTCATTTTATATCAAGTCGAAAAAAGGAATGCGAGAAAGAATTGAAGAAATAAAAAGGGAAGTGGAAGGTTTTATTGCCGACTCCTCGGAGGCGGTGGAGCGTTTCCGGCTTACATTCCTTGCCCGCAACGGCTCTATTTCCGCGTTGTTCGACCATTTCAAATCCGTATCCCCCGAAGAAAAAAAATCCCTCGGCAAAACGCTGAACGAGCTCAAGCAACTGGCCGAAACCAAATTCAAAGAGGCCGCCGCCCGCCTGGAGGCAGCCGGGGGTGGCGCTAATCCAGCGCTCGACCTCACCTTGCCCGTTATCCCCAACGAAGTCGGCAACCTGCACCCGCTTAACCAAACCCGCTATCGCATTATCGAGATCTTCGAAAGATTGGGTTTTAACGTGTCCGATGGGCCGGAAGTAGAAGACGATTGGCATAATTTCTCCGCCCTCAACTTCCCGCCCAATCACCCGGCCCGCGAAATGCAGGACACATTTTTTGTAGAACGTAACCCAGACATGCTGCTGCGCACCCACACCAGCAACGTGCAAATCCGGCTGCTCGAAAAACAAAAGCCGCCCGTTCGGTCCATCATGCCCGGACGCGTCTATCGCAACGAAGCCATCTCCGCCCGGGCGCATTGCTTCTTTCACCAGGTGGAAGGCTTGTACGTTGACCGAAACGTGGGCTTTGCCGACCTCAAACAAACCCTCTACCACTTTGCGAAAGAAATGTTCGGGGCGGATACCAAAATCCGGTTGCGGCCGTCGTTCTTTCCCTTCACCGAACCCAGCGCGGAGATCGATATCTCCTGCCTCATCTGCAAGGGCAAAGGCTGTAACGTGTGCAAATACTCCGGCTGGGTAGAAATTGCCGGCTCGGGCATGGTGCACCCCAATGTGCTGCGAAATGTAGGGGTCGACCCGGAAGAGTTTACCGGCTTTGCCTTTGGCATGGGTATCGAGCGGATTACCATGCTGCGCTACGGCATCAACGACTTGCGCCTTTTTTCGGAAAACGACATCCGCTTTTTGCGCCAATTTCAGTCAGTGGTTTGATGCGCGTGCCGTTTGTAGACCTAACGGCCCAGTACCAAGCCACGCGCGAAGCCGTAGACAACGCCATTCAGGCGGTGGTCGCCTCGGGCACCTTCATTCACTCCGCGCCTGTAAACCAATTTGAAAGCGCCTGGGCGCAGGCAATAGGCTGTAACCATGCCATTGGTGTGGCCAACGGTACGGATGCCCTTTTTGCCATTCTCAGATCACTACACATTGGCGCGGGCGATGAGGTGATTACACCCGCCTGGAGCTGGATTTCCAGTGCGGAAACCATCTCCCTAACGGGCGCAAAGCCCGTGTTTGCCGATGTTGATCCCGGCACATTCACGCTTGCCCCGCAGGATGTAGCGCTTAAAATCACGCCCCGCACCAAAGCGCTGGTGGTGGTGCATCTGTACGGGGCAGTAGCGGATATGCCGGCCTTGCAGGCCATCGCCAAAGCCCATGGCCTTTGGATAATCGAAGACTGCGCACAAGCCCACCTCTCTACCGCCCACGGCGCAACCGCCGGCAGTTTTGGCGTTGCGTCTGCGTTCAGTTTTTATCCCACCAAAAATCTGGGCGCTATGGGCGATGCGGGCGCGGTGCTAACACACGATGCCGCGCTGGCCCTGCGCATCCGGCGCTTTGTAAACCACGGCGGCCTTACCAAAGACGAGCATCTTGTTCCCGGCATCAACAGTCGGTTAGACGCGCTCCAGGCAAGTATCCTGCTTGCCAAGTTGCCGCAATTGCCCGCCTGGAATGCCCAGCGCAAACGGCACGCGGCCCACTACCAGGCGCGCCTGGCGCACCTTACCGCCCTGCAGCTTCCGGCCGTGGCCGAGGGCCATACTGTGCATTTGTTTGTAGTGCGTTGCCACCGCCGCAACGAGCTCCAGGCCCACCTGCACGCGCACGGGGTGTCTACCCACGTGCATTACCCCAGCGCCATTCCTTTTGAGCCCGCCTACGCCTCCTTCGGGCACGCGCTGGCAGACTTCCCGGTATCGGCCGAGTTGCAACAACACGTTTTATCTCTGCCGGTTTATCCCGAACTTTCCCCTGCACAGATCGACTTCGTGTGCGATTGTATTGAGCAATTCTATGAGCGATAAACAGGCTTTTCAAACCGTGGGCATCATCGGTGCCGGCACCATGGGCAGTGGTATCGCACAGGTATGTGCGCAGAGCGGCTATGCCGTGCACGTGTACGATGTTAATCCCGCGCTGCTGCTCAAAGCCCGGCAGCAGGTGGAAAGCCAATTACAGGCATTGGTCAATAAAGGGAAGCTAACGGACGAAAACCGCGGGCACATCCTCCAACGCATCCGCTGGACGGAAGACCCCCGCAGCATGACGGTTGACTTGATTATCGAAGCGGTGGTAGAGCGGCTGGACATCAAGCAACAGCTGTTTTCCGAACTGGAAGCCATAAACCACGGCAATGTACTCCTTACCACCAACACGTCCTCCATCCCGGTTACGCAGATTGCCGCCGCGCTAAAAAATCCCGCTAACCTCGCGGGCTTACACTTCTTCAACCCAGCGCCGGTGATGAAGCTGGTCGAGATCATTTCCGGTGCAGCTACGGATGCAAAATGGGTGCAGCACCTTCGCACCTTTGCACAATCGCTGGGCAAAGTGGCCGTGTTGGCCAAAGATTCCCCGGGGTTCATTGTCAACCGCGTGGCGCGGCCGTTTTACACCGAGTCGTTGCAAGTGCTGGAAGAAGGCGTGGCCGATGTACAAACGATTGACGACCTATTAAAAGCCGAAGGCTTCAAAATGGGCGCCTTTGAGTTGATGGATTTAATTGGCGTGGATACCAACCTTTCCGTTACCAAGTCGATTTACAACGGCTTTCACCAGCAAGCGCGGTTCCGGCCCAGCCGCACACAGCAGCAATTGGTCGATGCCGGGCATTTAGGAAGAAAGACGGGGCGCGGGTTCTATGGATATCCAGAAAACAGATAACAAATACAGGGGCTTCATGCGCTGTGCAACACGCATCACGCTGGCGCGTGCCGCGCGCGGCGTGCGGCAGGTAACCGCACCCATCTTTTTGGTAAGCGTTCTTTTCATCTCCTCCTGCGAACCCCAACTGGTAGACGACCCCATACCCATCGTGGCGTTTAACAACATCGTGCTGGATTTGAATTTTCCCGAGAACAATGCCCTGCGCAATGGCGGCGGCTTCCGCGCGCTACCCATGGGCGGCGTACGCGGCATCATCGTGTACCGCAACAACACCAACCAGTTTTTTGCTTTTGAGCGTAACTGCTCCTACCGCCCAAACGATGCATGTGCAACGGTAAACGTGCATGCCTCCGGGCTTTTCATGACCGACCCGTGCTGCAATTCGTCATTTGAGTTTAGTACCGGTGCACCCACGGGCGGCCCGGCCTGGCGCCCGCTGCTGCAGTACCGGGTAGAACAACTGGGTTCCGTACTTACCATTACAGACGAGGTAGTGAATTAATTTTTGGGCGTGCCCCTGCGGGTCGGGCCTTCGGGGCTCGCCACCCACCGCACACGGCCCTTGCGGGCTCAAACAAACCCCTCAGTCCCTCACGCATGCGCCGTGTACCCGTGGCACTGCCCACTGAAAAAAAACCGGGGGCTTCCATTGTTCGGTCTGGCAAATCCCAACCAACAAGGCCACCCGGCCATGCCTAATCGCGTTTATTTTTTTACGAGCTTCTTTTCTTCTTCAGTTAGCTTAGGGTTTCTCCCAAGAATGTCAGCCTGGATTTTCCACTCGCCATTCTCCAGGCCCATCACAATCAGAACGGAATTATAGTTTTCCCGGATCTCGCCTTTGTCTCTTACCTTCTGCCACTCCACGCTAACAAGTATGGCGGTAGTCTCATACTGATATAGCGTTTCACTCAGTATTTTGGATTCTAAAAATTGAAATTCATTTTTCGTTTGTCGTTTCGTCAATCCGTCAAGGCTTATCGGCTTGCCATCAGCTCCATGATAAAAAAAGCCGGTTGAGGTTATTTGCTGGCGTAAACTATCTCTCTTTTTAACCTCCCGCACGTTGTCGAAAATCTCAAACTCTTTTTGCAGCAGTTGGATTACCGCTTTGTTGGGTGGATGAGTGCCCGCGAATTTCATTTCTTGCGAGAACCCTTGCGTTGTTTGGATCGTGGCAATCAGCCCTACCAAAAAGGGGAATCGGAGTTTCATAGCAGATGGATTAAAGATTGGTTTAGATGCAACAGGGTTAGCGTTGCGCCCGCTGGCTGATGAAGGGGAAATTCAGTTGTGTTTAGCGTATCGTTCCCGTGGCGGCTGACGATGCGCGAGTTGAGAAACATGTTGTTGGCGGCTGGCCCAACGTCCGTCACTCCATTTCTGCAACGCATCTAAAACCTAAATATGTATTCGGAGAATCATATTTGATCAATCTTGTCAAATTTGTTTTCGGGTCTGTCAATTCATAGTTATTTGAACCCATGGCAATTCCCTTTTCAAGTGTCATTTCGGTCACGTTGTCAAACAAATTATAGATTCTTGATTTAGGTTTCTCGTTGTCGGTTAGGATGTATTGAGTCGAGTCTTTTTTAACCACTTTTGTTGTCTCCTGTATTTCCTTTTCAATTTGTTTTAAGTTGGTCTTAATTAGTTCTTCGGCAATGTCGTTCCATTCAGTCGTTGTCGGAAGTCTGTAAGTGATTTTCTTTCCGATTCTTTCACTTACAACTTTAGAACGCCATGCACAATAGTCCAAGGCTTGTTCATAAGTTATCAACACAATTGGTTTAAATCTGTTCTCTGGAATTGCATACCAAAAATTTGAACTGTCGGGTAGGAGTTTAAGTATCTCAATTGAGTCAAGTTCTTGCCCCTTGTGATAGATGTACTCTAACCAATGGATATTTTGGATTTCGGTCTTATCAACGAAGTAGGTTTTAATCTTAATTGTCCCAGGAGGATTGTCGTTTAGACTAAGGAGCAAAATGAATGTCAGCATTGTTGTCATTGTCTGCTTTTATTTTGGGCTCGCCGCCCACCTTTTGCGGCTTGGCGTAGTGGCTGGTTTTTGAAAACGTATTTGTCCTCTGGACCAAACGTAGTAACGAAGGTAAAACTTTATGCATACACTTCACCCAGCCATTACAAATAGCTGCGGTTAGCGGTCGTTGTTTGGGTCATAATTGTCCGTCCGCTTTTGTCCCGGCTTTAAAGTCAAAACCCTGTAAGTATGCAATCTTCCAAATGCCGTTTTCTTTTTCAACCCTAATAACAAAATCCATCCAAGAAGAATCTTTGTCCCTTTTATATTTTAGTTCACCTGCTACGGTGCTCATTTCGATAACTTCTAACTCAAAGGACTCTTCTAAATTGTCACCTTGGCAACAACACCAGGGACTCCAATCGTTGGCAAATGAAAACGTCGGTAACTCGCCAACCAACCAGTGTTCATATTTGCCATTCCTAAGTCCTTTGTCAATTGCCAAAATTATTTGATTATAATTCTCGATAAATTCGGTCGCAAAGAAATTGGTCTGCCGAAGTTTTTCAAGATTTTGATTATGCTTGTCGAGGTTGAAACCAATGTAAATGTTGTCCTTGCTGTCAGTTATGGTTGGGAGTAAGTCAATGGAATTGTTAGAATCAGCCCAGGTAAGAACTTGTCTGATGAGATTTTGAATTTGCTCTTTGTCGTCTGTCGAAGCTGATGCTTCTTCCATCTTCACCGAAGTCGTTTTGGTGTCCGCTTGATTGCAGCCTAAAATCAAGAGTCCAAGTATCAATGTCGTCAATTTACTGAATTTCATATTTTATCTGTTCTCTGTCGGTGGGGTTGTCAAAAACAATGACCGCCAACAACTCAATATATACAATTGCTTTTACTCTCCGTATGGCTTTGTACCCCCACCTTATCTAGCCACCAAATACCGCAGGCTATACAGCAGCCTATTTTTTTTTTCGAAGCTGCACGGGCAGGGATTGGAATGGAAACCCCGCCAGGGGTGGGCCTGTGCGGGGCGCGGAGTTGTAATGGAAAGCCCGGCACCGCCCCCAAGGCGGTGGCCCGCCAAACCGCTGGGCATGGTTTGAACCTCGGCGGCGCTTCGTTACCTTTGCGCTATTGAACCCCTTGGCTTATGCGCGTGTACCTGGATAATGCTGCCACCACTCCGTTAGATCCGGAAGTTTTTGAGGCGATGAAGCCGTTCATGTTGCAGGAGTTTGGCAACCCCTCGTCTACCCACGGCCACGGGCGCTCGGTGCGCGCCGCGTTGGAGCAGGCCCGCAAAAAGGTTGCGGAGTTGCTGAACTGCACGCCAGGCGAAATTATTTTTACGTCGGGCGGTACGGAGGCGGACAACGCCATCATTAGCAGTGCGGTGCAAACGTACGGCATCCGCCACGCCATTTCTTCGCCCATAGAACACCACGCGGTAACGCACACGCTGGAGTGGCTGGAGCGCCATGGGTTGCTGCAGCTGCACTACGTTAAGCTGGACGAGCGCGGCCATGTGGATGTGCACCACCTGGAAGAATTGTTGCAGCAACACCCCAAAGCGCTGGTGAGTTTAATGCACGGCAACAACGAGATTGGCAACCTGCTGCCGCTGGACGAGGTGAGTGCGTTGTGCGAGCGCCACGAGGCGTTTTTTCACTCGGATACGGTGCAGACCATGGGGCACTACCGCCATGACATGAAGGCGCTGAAGGTGTGCGGCCTTGCGGCGGCGGCGCACAAATTTCACGGCCCCAAAGGCGCGGGGTTTATGTACATCCGCAAAGACCGCAAGATTGCGCAGTTTATACACGGGGGTGCGCAAGAACGCAACATGCGGGGCGGAACGGAAAACGTGTACGGCATTATTGGGCTGGCAAAGGCGCTGGAGATTTGCTACCGCGAGATGGACGCGCACGAGCGCCACATTAAAGGGTTGAAGGCGCGGATGATTGAGCAGTTGCGCGCCCACATTCCGGGCATTCGCTTCCATGGCGACTCGGCCAACCTGGAGCGCAGCTTGTACACGGTGTTGAATGTGAGTTTGCCGGAGTCGGACGAGAACGACATGCTGCTGTTTAATTTGGATTTGCAGGGCATTTCCGCATCGGGCGGCAGCGCGTGTTCCAGCGGGGCTACTACGGGCTCGCACGTGTTGGGGGCACTGTACCCACAATCGAAACGGGGGGCGGTGCGCTTTTCGTTTAGTAAGTACAACACCGTGCAGGAGGTTGACTTTGTGGTGGATAAACTCACCGAAATCTGCCGCGTGCCGGCATAGGCCGGGCGTGTAGTAAAATCGCAAAATTTGCCCATTTCCGGGCCTTTTTTGTCCTTCCAAAACCTGAAAAAAGGGTTAGCTTTGCCGGTTCTATGAAAACCGCAGTGCTATGTGGGCTAAGGTAGCGCAGGCCATTATTCGCTATCGGATGGTGTGGATGGGCATCATTGCCCTGATTACCGTATTCATGGCCTACGAGGCCCGCAAGGTGGAGATGAGCTACGACTTTGCGCGCACGGTGCCTCCGAACGACCCGGACATGGTGTTCTTAAACAAGTTCAAAGCCCAGTTTGGTGAAGATGGCAACGTTATGGCGGTGGGCTGCCTGGATAGCGCGGCGTACCAACTTGCCAACTTTGAAAAACTGCGCGCCCTCTCGCGGGCGATTAAAAAAATTGACGGGGTAAAAGAAGTGCTTTCCCTGCCGGTGCTGAAAATTCTGGGCAAGGACACGGCTAATCAAAAGTTCTTTCTGCATCCGCTCTTTCCGGAAGAGATTGGCAGCCAGCGCGAGCTGGACAGCCTGTTGGCGCTGGCGCGCGATCAGAAATTCTACATGGGCCAGCTGGTGAATCTGCAAAACGGTGCGTTAATGTTTCTGGTTACCGTGCAGAAAGAATACACCAACTCTGCCAAACGGATTGATTTAATGAACAGCCTGGTGCAGGTGGGCGACCAGTTTTCGAAAGACACCGGCATTGCGCTGCATTATGCGGGCTTGCCTTTTGTACGCTCGGTGGTGGCGGTGCAGGTAAAGAAGGAGTTGTCGCTGTTTTTGTACATGTCGGCCATTGTTACGGGTTTGATCATGCTGGCGTTTTTCCGCTCGGTGCGGGCGGTAATTTTTTCGATGATCATGATTGGCATTGTGGTGGTGTGGGTGATGGGCACACTGGCGCTCTTTGGCTATAAGATTACGTTGCTGAGCGGTATTATTCCGCCGGTGATTGTTACGATTGGGATTACCAACGCCATCTACCTGCTGAACAAGTACCACCTGGAGTACGCGAAGAAACGCAACAAGATGGCCGCCATTGAGGTGGTGGTGCAAAAAATGGGTTTGGCCACGTTTCTTACCAACCTTACGGTAGCCATTGGCTTTTTAACGCTGCTCTCTACGGACATTCTGGTGCTGCGCGAGTTTGGCGTGGTGGCCGGCATTAACATTATTGCCTTGTTTGTGGTGAGCCTGGTGATGATACCGGGCATTTTGTCGTGGTTGCCGGAGCCTTCGTCTAAACACCTGAAGCACCTGGACTTTAAGATGCTGGGCTGGTTTGTAAAAACCATTGAGCTGATAGTAACCAAGCACCGCGTAGCCATTTACGGGGCCACGCTGGCCCTGGTGGTGTTTTCTGCAGTGGGCATGTTGCGCCTGCATTCGGTATCGTTCATGGTGGATGACATTCCGGAAGAAAGCACCATTAAAAAAGACCTGCACTTCTTTGAGAACAACTTTAGTGGCGTAATGCCGCTGGAGATTATGGTGGAAATTGACACCAAGCGCAGAAGGCCGTTGTTGGATGTAAAAAATCTGGAGGCGATTGATGCGTTTGAGGCTGCGCTGGATTCGATTACGGTAACCTCGCGGCCGGTATCGCTGATTAGCTTTGTGAAGGCGTCTAAACAAGGGTTCTACAACAACAACCCGGAGCGCTACACGCTGCCCACCCGGCAGGAAGCCGGTTTTATTCTGCGGTACCTCAAAGGGCAGAATGATAACAGTGGGCTGTTCAAATCTTTTGTAGACACCACGTTTAGCAAAATGCGGATTTCCATGCAGATGGCCGACATCGGCTCTGTGCGGATGGATTCGCTGGTGAACCACGTGATTGAGCCCCGCGCGGAGGCGCTGCGCTTTGCGCTGAAGGAAAACCTGAAGTCGGACAAAGATGCGGTGTACGTTACCGTTACCGGCTCTTCGAAGATTTTTATTAAAGGCAATAAGTTTTTGATCGCCAACCTTACGGAGAGTTTGGTGCTGGCATTTATACTCATTACGCTCTCGATGGCCATTCTGTTTGCCAACGTGCGCATGATCATCATCTCGCTGATCCCGAACCTGATTGCGTTAATGATTACCGCCGGGTTGATGGGCTATTTTGATATTCCGCTGAAGGCCAGCACGGCGCTGATTTTTAGCATTACGTTTGGAATCTCGGTGGATAACTCCATCCGGTTTCTGGCCAAGTACCGGCAGGAGTTGTTATCGAATTCATTTTTTGTGCCCCGCTCGGTGAGCGAGAGCATTTTGGAAACCGGCAAGAGCATTATTTACACCTCGGTGGTGCTGTTTGCGGGCTTCATCATTTTTGCCTTTTCGGATTTTGGAGGCACCATTGCGTTGGGCGTGCTGACTTCTACCACGCTGGTGATTTCCATGTTTACCAACCTCATTCTGCTGCCCGCGCTCATCCTCACGTTCGATAAGCCGCGGAACGGCAAGGGCGAGAAACTACTGATTGATGATTTTGATTCCAGCTTTTATGGCGAAGAAGAAGACGAGACCATTGATCTGAGTAAAATCCGAATTCACGACCGCCTGGGAGCTGCGGAGTAAATCACGAAATCCAGTTTGAAAAGTTTAAGTATCGGGTAAGGCCCGGTGGTGTAGTAACAAATGAGTAAGCAGTACAACGATTTGAAGGAACAGAACTACGCCCGTCTGGCGGATGAGGTGTTGGCGTTCTGGGCGCAGGAAAAGATTTTCGAGAAATCCGTGAGCTTGCGTGAAGGTGCGCCGGGCTTTACTTTTTATGAGGGGCCGCCTTCGGCCAACGGTACGCCCGGCATTCACCACGTGATGGCCCGCACGGTAAAAGATATTTTTTGCCGCTACAAAACACTGGCCGGTTTTCAGGTAAAGCGAAAAGGCGGCTGGGATACGCACGGCTTGCCGGTAGAGTTGCAGGTGGAAAAGCAGTTGGGTATTACCAAAGACGACATCGGGCGGAAAATTTCTATTGAAGAGTACAACCAGAAGTGCCGCGAAACGGTAATGATGTACAAAGACCAGTGGGATGACCTCACGCGCAAGATGGGCTACTGGGTGGATTTGCAAAATCCGTACATCACGTACGAAAAAGATTACATCGAGTCGCTGTGGTGGCTGTTGAAGCAGTTGTACGACAAGCAGTTGTTGTACAAAGGGTATACCATTCAGCCGTACTCGCCCGCGGCCGGCACCGGCCTCAGCTCGCACGAGTTAAACCTGCCCGGGTGTTACAAAGATGTGAAGGACACTTCCATCGTGGCGCAGTTTAAAGTAAAACGTGATTCGAAGTCGGAGTTTTTGTTTGACAGTACCGACCGCGATGTATTTATTCTGGCATGGACCACCACCCCGTGGACGCTGCCTTCGAATACCGCGCTGGCAGTGGGCGCAAGCATCACGTATGTGCAAGTCGATACGTTCAACCCGTACACGCACCGGCCGGTGCGTGTGCTGCTTGCAAAAGAATTGGCCGCCAAATATTTCTCCGCTAAAACAAAAGATCTTGCGTTAAGCGAGTACAAGGCGGGCGATAAGCAGATTCCGTGGACGGTTTTGCGCGAGTTTCCAGGAGAGAAGCTCGTGGGCGTTCGCTATACACAACTGATGCCCTACGTACAGCCGCTGACGGACGGTGACCAGGCTTTCCGGGTAATTGCGGCAGACTTTGTAAGCACCGAAGACGGCACGGGTGTGGTACACATCTCGCCCACGTTTGGTGCAGACGATTTTCGTGCTGCGAAACAGCAGGGTGTGCCAGCGTTGCTGGTGCGCGATGAAAACGGGCACGAAGTACCCACGGTAGACAAGAAAGGAAAGTTTGTAACCGCCATTGGTGCGCAACTTCTGGCGGGGGTGAATCAATACCACATCAAAACCCACAAGCCCCTCACGGCCGAGGATTTTTATGTGAAGAACTATACCAACGAAGATGAAGCACACCCCGACTACAAAAGCACGGATGTGATCATCTCCATCATCTTAAAGGAAGAGAACAAAGCCTTTAAGGTGGAGAAGTACGAGCACACCTACCCGCATTGCTGGCGCACGGATAAGCCGGTGTTGTATTATCCGCTGGACAGTTGGTTCATAAAAACCACTGCACGGAAACAACGCATGGTGGAGTTGAATAAAACCATCAACTGGAAACCCGAGAGCACCGGCACCGGCCGTTTTGGTAACTGGTTGGAAAACCTGGTGGATTGGAATTTGTCGCGTTCCCGGTATTGGGGTACGCCGCTGCCGATTTGGCGTACAAAAGAAGGTACGGAAGAAATCTGCATTGGTTCGGTAGCGCAGTTACGGGCGGAAGTGGCGCGCGCGGCTACGTTCGGTATCGCCAATGAAAAGTTTCATTCCCGGCCCGAGTTGGATTTGCACCGGCCGTACGTGGATGAAATTGTACTGGCCAGTTCAAAAGGCGAACCGATGTACCGTGAGCCCGACCTCATTGATGTGTGGTTCGATTCGGGTGCCATGCCGTATGCGCAGTGGCATTACCCTTTTGAAAACAAAGATATTTTTACGGGCGCGTACCCCGCGGATTATATCGCGGAGGGCGTTGATCAAACCCGCGGCTGGTTCTTTACGCTGCATGCGCTGGCCGTGATGTTGTTCGATAGCGTGGCGTTTAAAAATGTGATCTCCAACGGCCTGGTGCTCGATAAAGCGGGCAACAAAATGAGCAAGAGCAAAGGCAACGTGGTGAATCCGTTTGAGACCCTCCAAAAGTACGGGCCAGATGTGGTGCGCTGGTACATGATTGAAAATGCACCCCCGTGGGACAACCTCAAGTTCGACATGGAAGGTGTGGCCGAAGTACAGCGCCGGTTTTTTGGCACGCTCACCAACACCTACTCGTTTTTTGCGCTCTACGCCAATATTGATGGATATGTAAAAGACGAACAGAACGTGGTGCCGTATGCGCAGCTTTCTACGCTCGACCGCTGGATCATCTCCAAACTGCAAACCCTCATCGAAGAGGTTACCGCAGCCTACGAGAACTACGAGCCCACGCCCGCGGCCCGCGCCATTCAGGAATTTGTAAACGACCATTTATCCAACTGGTACGTGCGCCTTAACCGTAAGCGCTTCTGGCAACCGGCTTCGCGCGGTGAGTTGTCTGCCGATAAGCGTGCAGCGTACGACACGCTATACGAATGTTTATTGGTGGTGGGCCAACTCATGGCGCCCATTGCCCCGTTCTACGCGGAATGGTTGTATAAAAACCTGACGGATAACATCCGCGATCAGGCGCTGAAAAATAACACGCCGTTACGGTTTGTGTCGGTGCATCATACGTTGCTGGTGCGTGCCGAGACCGCACGCAAAGATGCCGGGTTGGAGAAGACCATGGAGTACGCGCAGCGCATTTGCTCGCTGGTGCACTCTATCCGCAAGCATGCCAAAATTAAAGTGCGCACACCCCTGCAAAAAGTGTTGTTGCCGGTGTTGGATCCGCAGTTTGCCAATCGCGTGCGCGTAGCGGAAGAGATCATCAAATCCGAAGTGAACGTAAAAGAACTGCAGTATATTGATGATGCGTCCGGCCTGTTGGTAAAGAAGGTGAAACCCAACCTTGCCAAGCTGGGCAAACAATACGGGCCGAAGCTGAAGGAGGTAAGCGCAGTGATTCAGGCATTGGATCAGCAGCAGATCAATCAGTTGGAAAAAACCGGCAGCCTTAGCTCCGGAGGTTTTGATCTGGTGGTGGAAGATGTGCTGATCAGCTCGGAGGATATTCCGGGCTGGTCGGTGGCCTCTGAGGGTGGTGTAACTGTGGCCTTGGATATCACCGTTACGGAGCCGTTGCGCAAAGAAGGTATTGCCCGCGATTTTGTAAACCGGGTGCAGAACCTGCGTAAAGACATGGGCCTTGAGGTGTTGGATAAAATCCGCATACACGTAGAGCAGTCGGGCGATGTTACGGCCGCATTGGCTGCGCATGCGCACTACATCCAAACCGAAACCCAGGCCCTTGATTTGGTGTTTACAGAGCAGCTACCCGAGGGTGCCGCAGTAGATATGGATGATTTTGTATTGAAGGTAAAAGTGAGTAAAGCCTAAGTTTAGATCTGATGCCGCGCGTTGTAAAGTATATTTTGATTACGCTTTTGGTGATCGTAATTGACCAGGCCAGCAAATTGTTGGTGCACCGGTACATGTATTTGCACCAGGAGATTAACGTGCTGGGCGATTGGTTTCGGCTGCATTACCTGCTCAACCCGGGCATGGCATTTGGTATTCGCTGGAACAACGAGTTTGGCAAACTGGCGCTCACGTTGTTCCGGATTGTGGCCATGTTTGGGATTGGCTACTATCTCATCCGGCAGGCGCGGGTAGGGGCGCACAATGGCTTTTTGGTTTGCCTTGCGCTGATTTGGGGCGGTGCCATCGGCAACGTAATCGATAGCACGTTTTATGGTGTGCTGTTACACAATGCGCCCTTTGGGGCCGTAACCCCTTGGTTTCACGGCCAGGTCATCGACATGCTGTTTTTCCCGATCGCGGAATTTTATTGGCCCACCTGGGTGCCGGTAGTGGGTGGCCAATATTTTTTGTTTTTTAGTCCGGTGTTCAACATTGCCGATTCGTCTATTTTTCTTGGCGTGCTGTTCATCCTCATTTTTCAGAAACGGTTTTTTGCGCACGAGCAACAGGAAACCACCGGCGCGGCAGCCCCCGCGGTAACCACACCGGAGGCGGCGTTGCCGCCCAGTGAGCAAGGTGCAGAAGCCAAACCGGAATAGCCGTGGCCGAAAATTTAATCATTGCACAGGGTGCCAAAGCTGCGAGGTACGAAACGCTGTTACCGCAAATTATGGCGCTGGTAACCGGTGAAAAAGATGTGGTGGCGAACCTGGCCAACACGGTAGCAGCCTTGCGCCAAACATTTGGTTTTTTTTGGGTGGGATTCTATCTGGTGAAGGAGGGCGAATTGGTGTTGGGTCCGTTTCAGGGTCCGATTGCCTGCACTCGCATTGCGTTCGGTAAAGGGGTTTGCGGCGCAAGTTGGAAAGAGAAAAAGACGCTGCTGGTGCCCAACGTGGATGAGTTCCCCGGCCATATTGCCTGCAGCTCGGATTCAAAATCAGAAATTGTCGTCCCCTTTTTTAACGCTCAGGGTGAAGTAGCCATGGTGTTGGACGTGGATAGCGACCGGCTGGCAGATTTTGATGCCGTGGACCAGCATTACCTGGAGGCGCTCGCGCAACAGCTGCAAGGGCTTCTGTTTTAATTTTTTTGGTACCTTCGGCTGCCGAGGCTGCTAACGCCCGGGGATTTTACCAAACACAAGCAGCATGCAAGGGTTATCACGCAGAGACTGGTTCAAAAAATCGTTCACTACTACAGCCGGGTTGGTGGCCGGTGCATCTGTTTTCGATCAGCTGCTGGCGGCTCCGGTGAGTCGCGCGGAAGCGGAGCATCGGTGGCAGGTGCCGGTCAATGGTAAGCTGGTACGTCTCGGCTCAAACGAAAATCCATACGGGCCATCCGCGAAAGCGCGTAAAGCCATTGCCGATGCCATGAACGAGTTTAATCGCTACTCATTTGATGCGGTAACGGAATTCAAAAAAACGCTCGCGGAAAAGGAGGGCGTTAGCCCGGACCATATTCTGGTGGTGAATGGTTCATCGGAAACGCTGTGCCTGAGCGGCATGGCTGCGCAGCTGGAGGGCGGCGCTGTGCTTTCGGCTTTTCCCACCTTTCGCTCGTTAATGGAGTACGCGGAGAAATTGAAGGCCCGTTGGGACCGCGTGGATCTGGATGAATACCACGTGCACAACCTTGAAGCGCTGGCCGCCGCGGTGAAACCCGACACACGCATGTTGTTTGCCTGCAACCCGAATAACCCCACCGGCACCGTGGTGGAGGGTGCACGCTTCAACGATTTTTGCCTGGAGATGAGCAAAAAAACAACTGTATTGGCAGACGAAGCGTACCTCGAGTTTCTTGAGCCGCAGGAACAACGTTCCATGGTGGCGTTGGTGCGTGCCGGGCACAACGTGATTGTGTCGCGCACGTTTTCGAAGGTGGCCGGTCTGGCGGGGTTACGCATCGGGTACTGCGTTGCGCAGCCCGATACCATTCGCAAACTCCAGAAGTTTCAAATGGGCCCCGTCATCAATCAGGCGGCGTTAGCGGCCGCCCGGGTGGCGTTGAACGATACCGCTTTCGCGGATTTAACGCGCACAAAAAACAACGAAGCGCTGAAATATTTTCTGGGATACCTGGATAAGAAAAACTGGTTTCATGGTGCATCGCGTGCAAACTGCGTGTTGTTTCCCGCACCTAAAGATGGAAAAACAATTTTGGCGGAAACCGAGAAGCGGGGGTTTCAAATCCGAATCTGGGACTACCAGGGTAAGGAATGGTGCCGTGTCAGCATTGGCACGTTGGACGAGATGAAAGCATTTACAAAAGCTTTCGATGAAGTAGTAGCCTGATCGTTTCTGGTTTGAAGCAGTCGCTTGTTCACATCACGCTCGTAGTTGCCGACTACGATCCGGCCATTGAATTCTATACCCGCAAATTGGGCTTTGTAGTGTTAGAGGATACGCCCCTCACTGAAACCAAGCGCTGGGTGGTACTTGCGCCCCCTGGTGCGCCCGGCTGTGGACTTCTGCTGGGCAAAGCCACTACAGACGAACAACGTGCGCGCATCGGAAACCAAACCGGCGGCCGGGTGTTTTTATTCTTGCATACTGATGATTTTGACCGCGACTACCAGAATTTACTGCGCCACGAGGTAACGATTATTCGCCCACCCGCGTTAGAGTCATATGGTAAAGTAGCAGTGTTTGCCGATTTGTATGGAAACTTGTGGGATTTGATTGAACCTAATAAAACATAAACTTCACTTTAACCTACTCTAAACGTATGGTGCGGCTGTTTTTCATAATTCGCCTTTTTCTCGCTGTTTTTTTCTCTGTTTCGTTACACGCGCAAATCCAGCTTGCACAGATTCGCGGGCGGGTAGTAGATGCAAAAACCAATTTGCCGGTAAAAGGCGCAGAGTTACACATTCGCCATCTGCCGGTGCGCGTGCTGTCCGACAGCACCGGGCAGTTTCGCCTCGGCCAGGTGCCGCTGGGGTTGGTCGAGTTTCAGGTGACCAAAGCGGGTTACGAGCAGTACATCACGCCGGTGAACGTGAGCCCAAAGGCATATCAAATTGATGTTCGGCTGGAACCGAAATCAAAATCACAGCCCAAGGCGGGTCTTGATAACGTAGTTCCCTATCAGGAACGCGCCTATCTGCACACCGATAAACCCTATTACTATCCGGGCGAGATCATCTGGATGAAAGCGTATGTGCAGTACGTTGATATTTCCAAGCGCGATTCGTTGAGTCGTGCCCTGTTTGTGGACCTGATTGATGCGAATAAGAACATTGTAAAGTCGATGTTGCTATCGGTGGATAGCGGCCGATGGCAGGCTTCGCTCGTGCTGCCAAGAGACCTTACTCCCGGCATGTATGGGCTGCGTGCGTACACCAGGTTCATGCTCAACTTTAACGATGCAAACCGCATTTTTACCAAGCTTGTGCCGGTGCTGGCGCAGCAGCAACGTGTGGATGCCCGGTCTGCCCCCACGCGGGAAACTACGCCCGAGTCGCCCGAGATCAACAGCCAGCCCTCAACCACGTTAACGCGCTCGAAAGTTTCGATTACTATAAAACCGGATGTTGACGTAAAGAACTTGTCCGTATCTGTGGTTGATGCAACGCAGGTGCCGTTGATTCCGGAAGCGGATATCCAACGGCATTTTCAGCGTGCATGGGAGCCGGTAGATGAATTTGAGCCCCGGTTTATTGTAGACAAGGGAATCTGTTTTTTTGGTACGGTGCTGAGCGAAATGGGCCGACCGAAAAAAGCAACGATGACGATCTACCGCGAGAACATGGAAGAGTTTCTCGACTTTGAAACCGATGAGCAAGGGCGATTTACCATTAACGGCCTGAAGTTTTACGATTCCGCCAAGTGGTTTTACCAATCGAAAGGTAAAAAAGGGAAAGCCAGTTTTGGCACCATAAAAATTGATTCGTGGCAGCCCCCCGCTACGGAAGCTTTGCCCGGCGTTTGGTTTCGCACCGAAACTGCAGCCAGTGCGCAGCGGATTCTGCCCGACTATTTAATTCCACTGGAGGCGCGCGTGTTAGAAGAGGTAGTGATTGCGTCTACGAAGCTGGAAGAAAAACGCGAAATCCCAGGCATCGTGGGTGGAGCAGATCAAGTGATTGACGTACAGAAATTGGTAAACACGGGTAATTTGCTTTTGGCACTGCAGGGCAAAGTGGTGGGCCTGAACATCACCTGCGTTGGCGGGGATTGTAGGGTATTTTACAGTCGGGCCCAAACCAACACATTTAGTGGTTCAATTGAACCCCTCGTGCTGATCAACAACACGCCTGCGTTTGGCACTGCCGGCCAGGTACTTTCGCAATTAGATATTAATCAGGTAGAACGGATTGAGTTCTCGCGCAGAATTAACGTGCTGTATGGCGAGCAGGGGCGCAACGGCATCATTTCCGTTTATCTCAAAGCCGGTGGCGTTGCTGCCGAACGAGATTCCGGCATTCAGTCGTTTACATTAAATGGATTTCATAAACCACTAACGTTCTTGTCGCCCGATTACACCAAGGTAAGTCCAGAAACAGACGCAGCCGACTACCGGTCGACCATCTATTGGAATCCGGAGCTAACACCGGATAGTACCGGTACTTTTCAGTTTGAATTCTACACCTCAGATTTGCCAGGCCCCTACCGCATTACCGTGGAAGGCCTTTCGCAAACCGGACAACCCGTTCGCTACCAGAAGTATATTCAGGTTGTGGCGCGGTAGCTTTCGCCTAACCAGCGTTGTTGAATTAAACCAGATTTTGCAAACGTTGAATCGCAGTTACGCTGCTACGTATGCAGGCCGCATTTGTCCAGCGAAAAAATAGATGCTTACCCCAGCGCCGGTTTCAGCTCGGGCTTCTGGCCCATCAGTTTTAGCTGAGCGGCATGAGCAACAACGGCATCCAAAAAGGTTTCTTTGGATTTGTAAGGCAGTCCAAATTCGTGCGCCGTTTGCGCCACGATCGGAGCAAGTGCACGGTAATGCACATGGCAAATGTTAGGGAACAGATGGTGCTCCACTTGAAAATTCAGGCCCCCCACGTACCAGGAAAACAGCTTGTGCCTGTGGCCGAAATTGGTAGTGGTATGGAGTTGATGGATGGCCCAGTTGTTTTCTAAGTTACCCTTGTCGTCAGGCATGGGGTAGGCGGTGCCTTCCACCACGTGAGCAGGTTGGAAGATGATGGCAAGAATGAAGCCGGCAATGTAGTGCATGAGCAAAAAGCCCACGAGCACACGGCCAAAGGGAAGCCCCAGAAAATACATGGGCAAGCCAAAAATGTAGGTGAAGTAAAACGCTTTCGAGAGCAGCATGAACGTCCACTCGCGGGCCGGAGTTGTTTTCTGCTTTTTTAACAGCCCTTCGCGCTGGTATTTTATCAAACGAAAGAAATCTTTCACCAACACCCAAACCAGCGTCATCAATCCGTAAAAAAACCACGCGTAAAGATGTTGAAACTTGTGCATGGCCCTCCACTCACTTTCCGGGCCCATACGTAAAACACCCCGTGGGCTGATGTCTTCATCCACATCGTGAATATTCGTGTACGTATGATGTAACACATTGTGCTGCACACGCCAGTTGATGGCGTGGCCACCCACCAGATTTAACGACAACCCAAGCAGGTTGTTGACCCACGCTTTTTTAGAATAGGCTCCATGATTGGCATCGTGCATAACAGAGAGACCAATGCCGGCCATACCCAGGCCCATGATCGCCCAGAGTACCAGTTGGCCTGCAAGCGTAGTGGCTGCACCCGCCAGCAAAAACGCGAACGGAACCAGATACAACGCAAACATGAAGAAGGTCTTGAAAATCATTTCGCCATTGGCCGTACGTTCGATGCCGTTGGCAGTGAAATATTGATTTACGCGCTGAGAGAGTGTGGCAAAAAACTCTGCTTGTTGGTTGGCAAACTTAATGGTACGAATCATAATGCATTCCGGAAGTCGACAATTATCTAACTGTCAAATATAACCCTTATGCGCCCGGATAACGACTGTTCGGGCCGGAACTTTTGATGAGCGGTTGATGAAGCTTGCGATTCGTTTACAATTCCGCGATTACCGTGCGGCCGCCCTTGGTAACATCTCCGGGCTTTACCACCACCCTGGCATCTAAAGGAAGAAAAATGTCTACCCGAGAACCAAATTTGATAAAGCCAAATTCATCTCCTTGCGCAAGCTTTTGCCCCGGCGCAACGTACCATTTGATTCTGCGCGCTAACGCGCCGGCAATTTGTCTAAACAATACCTCGGTACCGTTCGACATTTTAGCAACAACCGTGGTGCGCTCGTTCTCTGTACTCGATTTGGGGTGCCACGCAACGAGATATTTGCCGGGGTGGTATTTGAAATAGCTGATCGTACCCGCCACCGGCATGCGGTTAACGTGCACGTTTATGGGCGACATAAAAATGGAAATCTGTTTTCTGCGCGACTTCAGATATTCGCCTTCTTCCGTTTCCTCAATCACCACCACCTTGCCATCGGCCGGGGCCAGCACGTGTTTTTCATTCCTGGGGATTTCAAACACCGGGCTTCTAAAAAACTGCAAGATCAACAGATAAAAAACCACGGCCACCGCGATGATCAGGTTACGCACCAGCGCGTACTCGGGAAAGAGGAAGTAATCCGCTACCCATACCAGCGCAACAAAAGCAACCAGTAAAACAAATAGCAGCGTGCGGCCTTCTTTGTGTATCGTCATGGGTGGGCAGTGCGTTAAAATCCTCCGCGGAATTTGTAGGTCTTCGCTACTTTATCAATGGCTACCATGTAGGCAGCAATGCGCAGCGATACTTTATAATCAACCGCTGTTTTATGCACGTTATCAAAAGCATCTTTCATAATCCGGTCGCTTCTGCGGTTTACACGCTCGGCCGTCCACTTATACCCAAGGCGGTTTTGCACCCACTCGAAGTAACTTACGGTTACCCCGCCAGCGTTGGCGAGGATGTCCGGCACTACGCTAATCCCTTTTTCGTAGATGATGTTATCGGCTTTGGAAGAGGTAGGGCCGTTGGCGCCTTCCACAATCAACTTCGCCTGAATTTTGCCGGCATTGCTGCTGGTAATTACATCTTCTGTAGCAGCGGGCACCAGTACATCCACCGGCAGGGTAAGAATATCCGGGCCGTTAATTTTTTCTGCTTCGCCAAAACCTTCAAGCGTGCCTTTGTTTTTATCGCGGTAAGCCAGTGCTTTTTCGATGTCAATACCGTTCGAGTTGTAGTACGCACCTGAAATATCGCTCACGGCCAGAATCTTTAAACCGCGCTCCTCTAACAGGCGGGCCGTCCACGAGCCTACGTTGCCAAACCCTTGCACTGCGCACGTGGCTTTGTAAGGATTGATTTTCAATTTCTCCATCGCGGCCATGGTCGTTACCATCACCCCGCGGCCGGTAGCTTCTGTGCGCCCGAGTGAGCCGCCCATAACAATTGGTTTGCCGGTAACCACGGCCGGCACCGTCATGCCTTTGTTGCGCGAGTACTGATCCATTAGCCACGCCATCTCGCGGGGCCCCGTGCCCATATCGGGGGCAGGTATGTCTTGATCAGGACCAAAAACATCCATCATGGCTTGGGTGTAGCTGCGCATGAGGCGCTCAATCTCACCGGCCGACATCTCGCGTGGGTTGCAATTCACACCGCCCTTGCCGCCGCCGTAGGGAATATCCACTACCGCGCACTTCCATGTCATCCATGCGGCCAATGCTTTTACTTCATCTAAGTTTACGTGCGGATCGAAACGAATTCCGCCTTTAGACGGGCCAAGAATTGTGGAGTGAATCACGCGATAACCTTCGAACACCCGCAGGCTGCCATCGTCCATCGTTACCGGCAGCGTAACGATTACTTGCTTGGCCGGCACCTTCAACACGTTGTACACCTCTTCTTCCAAACCCAGAATTTGTGAGGCCGTGTGGAAACGCGACATCATTGCTTCAAATGGATTTTCCTTGTCAACCAATGGGGCAGGTTCTATGTAAGCCATAACGGATGGTGATGAGTTTTTTGGATCGAAATAAACGGTGGCAAAGATAGGCAAAACACGCGGATGGGCTAATGCAATCGATGCCGCAAACAGATCAGGAATGATGGGTTTTGTTTTTACCCTTCAGCCTTGAATTTGGTATTCTTTTTTCAAGAGGTGGGCTGTGTTTTTATGTTGGGATGAATGCGGATAGGCAGATTTTCTGAGACCCATGCTGAAATAAACCCTGACCGTTCGGCAGTAAAAAACACCTTAACTTCCAGACCTTACGTTCGATTAAACAAAAAATGCAGGCGGGACCGAGTGCTGCGCGGTGGGGTTGCAAAAACGTTTTACGGCTGCGGGGTTTTAACATCAGGGGCTTCATCCGCGTCGCCAATCAAAAAAGCCCACGTACTCAATTCGGGCGTGCGGTCGGCCACCAATTTAATGATCCCCAAAAAGGGAATAAATAAAATCATGCCTGCCACGCCCCACACTAACCCACCCACCACAATCGCCACGATCGTTACCAATGCGTTGATCTTTAACCGGCTGCTCACCGCAAACGGAAAAATGACGTTGGCTTCCAGGTATTGAACAAATGCGAAAACCAAAGCCACGCCTAGCGGGTACCAGAGCGAGTTGTAGGTAATCCACGCAACCGACATTGGCAACAGTGCGCCAACCAAAATCCCAACGTAGGGAATAAACGTGAGCACAGCAGCAACGAAGCCAAACAAAAACGCGTGCGGCACACCGAGCAGCAACAATCCTACGCTATTCAAAATACCCACCACCAGATATACCAAACCCATGCCCTTGATAAAGTTGTAGTACGATTGGATACTGAGTTGCAGAATTTCGCGAATGCGCGCAGGCCCCTGGTCGGGAAAGAAACGCACGAGCACGTTAAACCAGCGCTTGCGGTAGTATAAAATCAGCACGGCATAGATTGGAATGAGCACCAGCAGCACGGCAGAAAAAGCCGATGCCGAAATCGTTTTTTGCAGCAGGCTTATGGCATCGCCAGACGATTGCCGTGCGAAATTCCGAAGCCATTCATTTTGTGCTGCGCGGCTCAACTGAAACTCCGCGGTTAACCATTGGCTTGCCGTGGCAATCGTACTCATCATTTTGGTGTGGATGGCCGGCCACTCGCGCAGAAACTGATTCACCTGAAACACCAGCAGTACCAGCAGCACAACGGCAAGCAGCAGCAACAAACCAACGCTCACCAAAATTGCACTCATGCGCCCTACTTTTTTCTTTTCTAACCAGATGCAAATGGGATAGAGCACAAAACTAATGAGCACGGCCAGGGCCAGTGGTACCAGCAACGGCCGCCCGAAATACAAGATAACCGCCAGCAGCACTGTATATTGCAGGTAGGTGAGCAGGCGCGGGCCAGAGTTGTACGTGTTGCGCATGAGGTAAGGAAGGTACTGCACCAGAACCCGAAAGTCAATGACGAAGCTATGAATCTTGTGATCATCGAGACCGCAGATGGCTCGCACACCTTGTTTAATGCTGCGTTAAACGAAACCTACCACTCGCGCCATGGCGCCCGGCAGGAATCGGTGCATGTGTACATCGAGCACGGGCTAAAACTCCGGTTGGCCGGCACAAATCGGGTGCGGGTGTTGGAAGTAGGTTTTGGCACCGGCCTGAACATCTGGCTAACGGCCTTGGAGGCGTTACCGCGTACGGAAATCCAGTTTTTTGTGCACACGGTAGAGCCGTTTCCACTTTCGTGGGAGGTAATAGCCGCCACCCATCTTTTTACCGCGCATGAACATGCGGCACTGGCACAGCAGATGCACAGCGCCCCATGGAATGTGCCGGTACAGTTGCTGCCCAACCTACAGATCACCAAACACAGCACACCGGTTTTGGCCGCGCCCTTGGCACATACTTTTTTTGATGTGATTTATTTTGATGCGTTTGCACCCGAAAAGCAGCCGGAAATGTGGACACCCGCGGTGCTTACGCAAATGTTTGAGGTGCTGGCGCCCGGCGGCGTACTGGTAACGTATTGTGCCAAAGGCCAGCTCAAGCGCGATTTGCGAAGCTGTGGGTTTGTGGTAGAGGCATTGCCCGGCCCACCCGGGAAGCG
>CAYLWU010000012.1:0-91681 GCA_964387475.1 uncultured Ohtaekwangia sp.
GTGCGCGCAGTTCCACGGTATCTCGTTTTTGAAGGGCAACAATACGTTGTAGACTATCGATGATTTTGGATTGGGTCCAACCCGGGTTTGCAACGAGCAGTACCAAGACGATGATAAGCGCAGGCCTCACGGCTTAAGAGTTAAATAGATAACTGTTTTCAAGATAGCGCATTAATCGGGAAATGCGATGGGTATTGTAAAATCTGTTCGTAACAAAAAGTAATGGAACAGACGAATTTATGTCAAGTCGAGTAACCGGCGCCCGCAAATACACCGGGCCAACCAGCCAAACTGCCGGTAATTTCAGAAAACTACACGAACTATCTACTGCGCGAAATCCACGGTACTTCATTTTTTGCAGCGGGGTCCGAATTCACGGCGGTATTCGGCCAAGCATTAATCCTCTAAGGCTCGTTACCAGCAAGAGCAGCGGCGTATGCTCAACCCGGGGGGACGCGCGCGCCAGATGCCAGTAACGAGTCTGTTTGGTTTCCTGCCCTTCGTTAAATTCTTGCGCGCACCGCAAAAATCAGGTTTCGTCCGGGAGCGGTAATTCCGGAGGAATACGGGCGGTAGCGTTTGTCTGCCAGGTTTTCTATGCCGCCACTTACCTGCACGTTTGGCGTGATATCGTACAACGCATGCACATTTAACACCACCCAGCTGGGCACAAACGGATTTCCGGCTTCATCTTTTGCGTACAGGTGGCGGTCGGCCCGTTCTGTAAGTGCAAGCTTATGGAAGGAAATCGAGGCATTATAGTTGCCTGCTACCATGGCTCGCCATTTTTTACGTTGGTAGCTCAACTGGGTGTTGCCAAAGTGGGGAGCTACATGCGTAGGCGAGAACGCCAACCCCGAGGCGATATCAGTTTCGCGGCCGCGTTGCCAGTTGTAGTGGGAAGATAACCTAAGCGCAGAGGTAATCTGCCAGCGAACGCCAGCCTGCCACCCATAAACAAACAACTCCGCCACATTCTGTTGCGCAAGTACCTGACTGAGGGTACCATCGTAGTCGATTTGGGCAAGCCCATTGAAGGTAAACACATTTCGCCCAATGGCATTGTTCATGGTAGTGTAGAAGCCGGCTACATCAAAATTGAAATTTTTACCCACCACGCCGGTAGTGCCTAATTCCAGATTGTAGGCCGTTTCGGGTTTGAGATTGGGATTCGGCACCACTACCGCACCGGGCTGCGAGTCGAACACTTTTCCAACATCATCCACATTGGGTGCGCGAAAGGCACTTGAAGCATTGGCGTATATTTTTACCAGAGGGGTAGGCGCATAGACCAACCCCACACTGCCGTTAGCGGCGCCGTTGCGCAAGGTGGCATCGGTAAACGCAAAGTCAAAAAATGTGTTATCGAAACGAGCGAACGTATGCGTGTGGGTGTATCGGCCGCTTACGTTTAAAATCCATTGGCGGTTCAGGTTTACTTTGCTGCTTACGTAAGCCGCCATTGCGCGCCACGTGGCGCCATCCGGATAACGGGTGGATACAGGAGTTACCTCACCGGTAACGATCTGTTCGCGGAAGGCGGTTGAGCCGACTTCATTGTACACCCATTCCACGCCGTAGAAAAGGGTGGTACGTTCGTTCATTTGCTTGTCCGCATCCAGATTTGCCGACCAGGCGTTTACACGCTCAAACCGGTTGGTTCTGCGCAGCCGGTTGCCACCTGAAAAATTTCGATTGTGGCGGCTCTCAGAATAATCCTGGAACGCAACGGTAAGTTTAACGCGGTCGCTGAGTGCGGTAGGCTTGGTGTACAACGTTCTGAAGTGGTGCATCTTCCACATCTGCGGGCCATAATACCACTCTGCGTTGGTGAACGTGCCGTTCGCTTCTTTGAGAATGAGGCGATCGTAACGCGGCACATTCGAGCTGCGCGAATCGTGGTAGGCGTATTGAATGTCTACGTGGACGATGGGCTGATAACGAATTTTCTGCATCCAGTTCTGCTGCGAGAAACCGGAGGGCACCTGTACGTTTGGATCAGGATTGACTACCGATTGGTTTACTCCGTCTTCCGTAATTTGATAGTCGGGCCGCGTGTAGGTCTCGGGTCCGCGGCGGCCCATGCGCAGATCACCATAATCGGAATGCGTGTAGCTGGTGAGCCACGACCATTTCTTGCCGGCAATCGTAAAGTCGAGATGCCCCGTTTTTTCTTCGTTTGCGGAAGCGTAGCGAGTCAGCGCGTTTGCCTTCACCTCCAGTTTTTTCTCTTTGGCCAGCCGCGGATCGAGTGTATGGAAATCCATAACTCCGCCAATGGCGTCGCTACCGTAGATTACAGATCCGGGCCCAAAAATCACTTCACTTTCTTCAATGGCATTCGCATCAAGCGAGATTACATTTTGCACATTCCCGCTACGAAAGATGGCGTTGTTCATGCGTACGCCATCCACCACCAGCAACACGCGGCTGGTGGAGAATCCGCGAATCATGGGGCTACCTCCACCCAATTGGCTTTTTTGGATAAAGACCTGGTTCGATAAGCCCAGCAAATCGGCTGAGGTTTGCGGGTTTTGTAATTGTACTTGCGCGGTGCCGATCCGCGTGATGCGGTTGGAGATTTCGCGCAGATTTTGTTCCCACCGGTTTACCGATACCACCACTTCGTCCAGATAACTGGTGCGGAGCGTGTCTGCCCCGGAGGCATCGGATTTTTGGGCCACCGCCCATGCGGAAATCAAAAAATAAAATATCGTGAGATAAATCTTATTCATCTTGGAATCAGAAATAATAGTGATAAAAACAAAAAGGCCGCCCCTGGTTTACAGGGGTTGCGGCCGCGGCACGTCAGTAAAATCTCAGGTGTACTGCGGTGGTGGTGTTGTGGGTAGGGATAAAAGGCTATCAGTTACGGCGAGATAACTGGTGGCGTGGGCGATCACAAAAAAAATACGACCCGGTGTCTTGGTCATGGCGGGCACCTCGTAGATCAGCGCCAACACGTGGGTAATTAGCGTGGGCACGGATTTTTTATCGTGATGGTGCCGGGTGGCCAGCGTGTGCAGCAGCGCCAGCAGGTTATCTTCGCCCTCGTCTCGCTCGGCCCATACGTGCACTTCGTTGTGTTGATACGTTACCCGTGCAATATCGTACATGCGGCCATCGATTTCCATTTCTTCATCTTCTACCTGCGCGCGTTGCCATGCTTCGGGCGTAAGTTTGAAGTAGGTAAGTGTTTCAACCGGTTTGAGTTTTAACAGCGCACGCATTTCCTGCCGGTGCACCACCAGCCGCACACCAAAATACACGTAAGCCCCGCCTACCTGAAGCAGCAGCACACAAAACAGAGCGATGCCAAGCCATCTGCGCATGGTGCAAATTAGCATAATCCAACGCTCCGGTGTTTAAAATTTATTTTAACGGATGCAGACGCGGTAAGCAATGCGTGCAAGCGAAACGTGCGGCATGGTGGCGCCTAGTTCGAAACCGGGAAACCGATTTGATACGTCTTTCCTTTTTTTACTGTGAGTCTTTCCTCGCGCAGCCAAGGGTTATGGCGTTTCAATAACTTGTAATTGGATTGATGCGCTTTGGCAAAGGCCACCAAATCCGGAATGGTTTGCGTTACCGTTACGTACCGCAGTTCTTCCGGCTGATACAGGTGGCGGGCGTTTACCTGAAACCCATACTTTTCCGGGTGTTCCATGATTTCCTTTATCGCGTGAAGCCGAAACACATAGCGCGAGGTTTCATCGTTCAAAAAAAGGTCGTAATACGAATTTACTTTTTGGTTTTCGATGGCGCGCGTCATCCCGGCAATGCCCCGGTTGTAGCTCGCCGCTACTACCGTCCAGTTGCCAAATTTGTCGTACGCCTTTTGCAGGTACTTGCATGCGGCATGGGTGGATTTGATAGGATCGTAACGCTCGTCTACTTCTTTGGTAATTTCCAATCCCAACTCTTTTCCGGACGATTTTAAAATTTGCCAATAGCCCACAGCTTCTTTGGGAGACACATCGTTAACCAACCCGGATTCAATAAGCGGCAGGTATTTAAAGTCATCCGGGATCTGATGTACTTTTAAAATGGCGCTGATTTGGGGTAGCCACCGGTTGGCCCGCTTCATTAAAAAAATGGTGTTGTTGTGCAGGTAGCTGTTGATGTGCAGTTCTTTATCGAGGCGCTCGCGCACGTCTGGAATCGCCAGGGGCACCGGTTCGCCCGCGAAGGACACTTCGGTTGGCAAATCGAACGAAATGGCCGTCATGGAGGCCGGTTCAAAGTCCGGCAAATCTTTGGGCGCAATTTCCTCCTCCGTTGTACGTCCGAGTTGTGCCTCTGCACGCTCGATGCGTACCACCAAACTGTTGAGGTAGACCAGCACAGCCACCGTGGCGATTACCGCCGCTACCCACAAGATGGAGCGTTGCTGCATGGTTAGAAATTAGGGCTGAGCAGGTACTTGCTGTAGAATTCATCAATCTCGTGCACGGCATCTTCGGGTGTATCCACCAGCGAAAAAAGATCCATGTCCTCCGGATTGATCATGCCCTGCGCAATCAGTGTTTGCCGGAACCAATCCACCAGCGGAGCCCAGAATTTTTTTCCAACCAACACGATGGGGAATCGGCCGATCTTGCGCGTTTGAATCAGCGTAAGCGCCTCGCTCAATTCATCCAACGTGCCAAACCCGCCCGGCATCACAATAAAACCTTGCGAGTATTTTACAAACATCACCTTCCGCACAAAAAAGTAATCGAACGTAATGAGTTTATCCGGGTCGATATAAATGTTGCCTTTCTGCTCAAAGGGCAGGAAGATGTTTAATCCTACGGATTTGCCGTTGGCGCGCTTGGCGCCTTTGTTTCCGGCTTCCATAATGCCGGGCCCTCCGCCCGTGACTACCCCGTAGCCGTGTTGCACCAGTTGGTAGGCAATCTCTTCGGCCATTTTGTAGTAGGGGTTGGCTGGTTTGGTGCGCGCGGAACCAAAGATGGTAACACAAGGCCCGATTTTCGCCAGCTTTTCAAAGCCTTCCACAAACTCGCTCATCACCTTAAAGATCACCCACGAGTCTGAGCTTTTGATTTCGGCCCAGTCTTTGTCTTTAAACGCTTTGCGGATGCGGTGTTCGTCTTCAATCGCTTCGCGAATCAAATCGCCATCTACTGGTTTCTTTTTGCTTTTTGCCATGGTGCTGTTTTTTGATGCTATAACTTGAAATCTGCGCCCGGAGTTACACTTGTTTAGCGGCCGGCTACGTATTCGGCCAGGTATTGAAATCGTGGGGTGAGTTGGCCACCCGCGGCAATGGTGGCACGCTCAATAATTTTATCGGGATCATCGCCCAGCAGCGGCGGCAGAATTTTATCGATGAAATCCCGGCCAAATTCTTCGCTGGCGCTACGGGGTAGTTCGCAGGGCAGGTTATCTATGGCCATCACAGTAGTGTAGTTTGGGTCGGATAACGGCATGCGGGCCATTTGTGCCGTAGGATCATAATCGTACAGCGGATCGGTAATGGATGTGGCTTTCACCGTGCACGGTACAGATCCGTTGATGTCGCACGTAATGTCGGCCACTACGCGAATTTTGAATTGCGCATGGGTCATATCGGCCTTGGTGAAGAGCACTGGTGCTTTCGGATTCCAGAATGCACCGGCCATCAAAATGTCGGCCACGTGGGTGAAACGTAAAAACGTTGACCGATACAACTCGGGGTGCAGATGAAACTCCTCACGATTAAAATGCCCCCCGGCCGTTCGCTCGTGGTAGTCAGCACTCGCCAACTGGGTGTAAACGGGCTCGGTAAAAGTGTGCGCGAGAAAATCTTCGGGGCTTACTTTGCGGATGCCCGCGGTGTCCAGCGTTTCCATAGCACCACGGGCAACACGGCCGGCACCGGTTAAAACTATTTTCACCGGTGGTAATTTTACCAGTCGCAGTTCTCGCTTCAGCTCGTTAATGTCGAAGCACTCAAACGCCCTGCGGAGGGAGAATCGGCCGGATTTTTTTCCGTACGTCCACAGCCCGTTATATGCGCCCACAATGCCTGCGTAGCGGCCAAAGGCGACCAACCGGTTGCCATACAAATCCTTCATCGCTTCGTAATCAATGAGCGTAATGTTCTTCTTGAGCACCGCTTGCAGCAGCGCGCGGTTGTACGGCTGCTTTTTGATGGTGTGCGAAAAGAAACAGTATGTTTTGTCAGGCAGGAGTTGATCTATCGGCACCTCTTTAATCCCCAGCAGCACATGGCAGTTCTGCAGGCTTTCATCGGCTACCACACCCAGGGCGGTGTACTCCTCCTGCCGGTAACAGCGTGCTGCGCTGGGCTGCACATGTAGCCGCACATGCGGATACCGCTGCATCACTTCTTCTGCCTGCAGGGGTGTAAAAGCAACGCGTTTATCGGGGGGAGTTTTGCCTTCGCGAATCAGGCCAATGGTCAGGGCGTGCATAAAACATCAAACCATCAAATGTAATGGAATTTGTGCGCGCTTTTTTGTTAGCTTGGCTTCATGGTAGCATACGGGTTGTTAGTGGCCGGGTGGGTAGCGTATTTTTTGTTACACAGCGTGTTGGCGGCGGCACAGGTAAAGCAGTGGGCCTACCGCTGGCTGTCGCAACGTGGGTACCGGCTGGCGTATAGTGGTTTCGCCCTTACGGGATTGCTCTTGCTGCTGTTGGTGAACGGTAGCATTCCGGCGGCCTATTTTATGCCCAGCGAAGGGGCAATTCGGTTTACCCGTTTGTTGCTCACCACATTTGGTGTCATCATCGTGCAGGTAAGTTTCCGCAGCTACAGTCTGAAAGCGTTTTTAGGATTGACTGCCGAGAATGCTTCACTACTAAAAACGGATGGAATTTTGAAGTACGTTCGCCATCCGCTTTACACCGGCACCATTTTGATTACACTGGGCTTTTTTCTTTTCATTCCCAATCTGCCTACACTGATTTCGTGCGGGTGTGTGCTGTTGTACCTGCCGATTGGCATTTGGCTGGAAGAACGGAAACTCGTGCAACAGTTTGGCGATGCCTACCGCGACTATCAAAAACGGGTACCCGCGCTGATTCCCTGGCCGTGGGCGAAAAACTGAAATCATTATCTTTCGGACGCCTAAATCTCTCCTATGAAAAAAATGCTGGTTTTGTTTTTCGTTCTTGTGTGCGGTGGTTTCGTTGCAAACGTGCAGGCGCAAACCGTGTATGCATCCCCGAAAGGGGAAAAATACCACACGGGCGATTGCCGCCTCTCGGGCGATGCGAATGCCATTACGTTGGCAAGTGCGCGTAAGGAAAAAAAGACCGCTTGTGCGGTGTGTAAGCCAGACGAATGGCTTAAAAAGAAACTGGTGCAATGCGAGGGTAAAACCAAAGACGGCACCCGCTGTAAGCGCAACACCGGCAACGCAAGCAAAAAGTGTTTTCAACATCAATAATTCAGCTTTGGTTACTTCTCAATTACTGCATCCCCAAGGCCCCTCGCTTTCGCGCCTCTTGGTGGGCGTATGGCGGTGGCATCACCTCTCGCCCCAGCAAATGGTTCGGTTGATCGAAACCGCGCTGGACGTGGGTATTTCAACCTTCGATCATGCGGATATCTATGGCGATTATGGCAACGAGCAGCTTTTTGGCGAAGCGTTGCGCCTCAACCCGGCGTTAAAAACCCGCATTCAAATTGTTACGAAATGCGGCATCATGCTGATGTCGGACAAGAAGCCCGGCAACCGCATTAAACACTACAATACCTCGCACGCGCACATCGTGGCGTCTGCCGAGCACAGTTTGCGCCTCTTGGGCGTAGACGCGCTGGACGTGCTACTACTGCACCGCCCCGATCCGCTGATGAACCCAGATGAGGTGGCAAATGCGTTTGAGGAATTACAAACCAGTGGCAAAGTGAAGTATTTCGGGGTGTCCAACTTTACGTCGGCACAGTTTGATTTGCTGCAGCGCTCGGTTTCTGCTCCGCTGGTGACCAACCAGATCGAGTTATCGCTTTTTAAGCCGCAGCCGGTGTTTGATGGCACGTTGGATCACCTCTACCGCCTGCGCGTGGCCCCCATGGCGTGGTCGCCTCTGGGTGGCGGACACATGCCTGTAGATGAGCATCTGTTTTTTTCGTTAGCCGCCAAATACAATGCTACCTACACGCAATTGGCGTTGGCGTGGCTTTTAAAACACCCGGCCACGGTATTTCCGGTGTTAGGCACAACACAGCCGGAGCGAATTCGGGAAGCGGCGCATGCCACCACCCTGGAGTTAGACCGGCAGGATTGGTTTGAGATGCTGCGCTGGATCTCCGGTAAGGACGTGGCTTAGCAGCATTTAGTAGGTAGAAATGTGGATGACCTGAAACCCTTTGCGGAATGCCTGCCCACGTTGCTCAATGAAATTTCCCTGCCGGTTAAAATCCAGCAAGTCGTTCGCATATGCATTGATTACTGCGGGGCCAGCCACCACCGGCCCTCCGTAGGTCACGGCCTCATCAATGTACGAGTAAATCAGCTTTTCGTACTCCAGCCGAAACAGCCGGTTTGAAATAAACAGATCGCAGCCCTCTACGCGATTGCCGGTTACGGCAATTACGCCCAGCACATCTTCATCATCTGCAAAAACAGTTTGAAAAAAGTCAAGATATTCCTGCTCCATTCTGCGGAAGGTGCGGTTGTTGGCATGATCGGTGTACGCATCCGTGCGGCTTTGTACGCCATCGCGCTGGTTGGATTTTTTCACTTCATCCCACACGGCGTTTTGCCCAAGCTGCTGATCAATGATATCGCGCAGATGTTCGTTAGCCATGCCGTAGTATTCGGTAAACTTGGCATCGGCTGAGTTGCCCTTGTATTGCCAGCGGCCCTTCTCCACGCAATACACCGGAATTTTCACCCGGCCTTCGCCCGGAGGTATCAGAATGTCGCGGGCTACTACACGGTCTTGCTTGCCACCTTGCAGAATTTCGCCCGACATGATAAAAAGCGTGTCTGCGGATTGGTTGCGCACAAGTAGCGTGTTTACCGAGCCGCTTTGGCTGGCCTCGGATATGGCTACCTCGTTGTTCAGCATGGCCTGGTGCAACGAAATGTAATAGCCCATGTTGCCCACGGCTTGCCGGAAGTTCGGTTTCATGCGAATGGGCACGAGCCGCAGGTTGCGAAAAGTGTAACGTTGCGGTTGGGAAAGATCTACCTCCACGAAATCCAGGTTAAACGGAAAATAGTCGGACAGATTGCCCATGGCACCACGACTGGCGGCTTGCACGTCAACACTTATTTTTTGCGATGGCACGCGCAAGCTCAAAATCAAATAGTCGTAAAAGCGATCTTCTGCACTACCGCGCGAGAAACTCTTCAGGTTAAGTTGGATCTCTGCCTCGCGGGTTTGCTCGTTCCAGGCGGGCGATGCAAAAACGGCATTGACTTCGCCCTTTTCATTGGAGATGTAAGCAAGCGGTGTGGCGCGCTGCGGCAGCGATTGAATGAGCACCGGAATCTTGGTGGCTGGCCGCCCCGAAGCGTCGGCTATTTCAAAGGTGGCACGCGCGGTGCCGTTCATCGGGATGCGCACGGAGTTTTGCGTGACGCGCACGTTTAATTGATCGAGTAATTGCTGCAAGCGCGCGTAGCTCTCTACGGCCAGAAAAAGTGGTTTGCCTTGAAACGTTACTTCAATGTTTTCGCCCCAATAGTCTTTTAACGTGAGCAACGTTCGAAAGTAGAAATCAATGGCCGTGGCGTAGGTCATGTTCTTTTCCGCTTCCAGCGCCTTATCGTAGAACTGGAGGGCCATGCTTTTTACGTTATCAAGGTTTTTCTTTTTCTGATCCGCGTAAGCGGCTTTACTCAGGCGGTAGTACACCCAAAAGGTTGTTTCGTCTTCGTAGCTGTCTACTCGTTCAAAATCGCGGATCTCATCGGCCGCACTGGTTTTGATGTTTGATTCGTATTCTTCCTTAAACTGGTAGTTCTTATCGATTTGGTTGAGGATGGAGGTGCTGCTGATCACTACCCGGATATCGCTCACCAGATCCTGCAATGCATTCTTCTTGGCAACGCCCGTGTAGTCGTTCAATCGCTTGCTGGCGCTGCCGATTCCCACGTAGTAGGCGGCATCAAACGGTTTACTGGTAACCCAATTGGGTTTACTTTGGCCAGCCGCCGCACCGGCAATCAGGAGAAGCATCAACAATAAGGTTTTCATGGGTTGGGATTTAATATGTAGAACGCATTTGGCGCCGTTATGGGTTAAACAAATGCGGTTGGCAGTTATGCCAGTTTAACATCGTGCTGCTGTAGCGGCGGATTTTTTCGGGCAAGCTAAACAAATCCATCGGGGCTGCGGCGTTTGAATTCAACTCCGGCGATGGTACATTTGGTTATCTCAATCATGATGAAAAAAGTAACGCTTTCGGTTTTATTCGCATGTGCCATAGCGGCCATGTTTGCACAACCCAAGCCCATCGAAGGGCGGTGGAACCTAACCATTACAAAAGACGGCAAGGAATTACCCTCGTGGTTAGAAGTGCGGCACTCTGGCTTTAACATGCTGGTGGGCCGTTTTGTGTATGCGTTTGGCAGCGCCCGGCCGGTATCGGAGGTAAAGTGGAAAGACGGTGTTTTTAGTTTTTCCCTACCGCCGCAGTGGGAGCCGGGAAACCAACATCTTGTGTTTGAAGGTACCGTGGCGGGCGACCAATTGAAAGGCACGATGACGTACACCGATGGCAAGACATCAGCATTTATTGGGCAGCGTGCACCCAGCCTGCAACGCGCATCCGCCCCCGCCTGGGGCGAGCCGATGGCACTGATCGGCAACGACCTTACGGGATGGAAAGCCGATGGCAAAAACCAATGGGTGGTAGAAAACGGCGTGTTGCGCAGCCCGGCTTCGGGGGCCAATCTGTTTACTGAGCAAAAGTTCGCAGACTTTAAACTGCACGTGGAGTTTCGCTATCCCAAAGGCAGCAACAGCGGCGTGTATTTGCGCGGGCGCTACGAAGTGCAGATTAGCGATGGGCAGGGTGCCCAACCACAAGACGATCAGTTTAGCGGAGTCTATGGGTTTCTTGAACCCAACCGTGCCGTGGCGAAAGCTGCAGGCGAGTGGCAAACGTACGACATCACCTTAGTAGGACGAACCGTAACGGTCGTGGCCAATGGCGTAACGGTAATTTGCGAGCAGGTGATTCCCGGCATTACGGGTGGTGCACTGGACAGCCGCGAAGGCGAGCCCGGCCCGATTTTGCTACAGGGCGATCACGGCCCGATAGAGTTTCGAAATATGATTATTACGCCCGCGAAGTAATTGTAGGTCGGGGGTTCTGTTACCACCCCCGGTGTTTAGAAGAAATTCAGAATAAGATAAAAAATAATGGCTGCCAATAGCAGAACAGCCACCCAACGCGTACCCGCACGTGTGGTTGGAAACTCATATCCGCAAATGGGGCAAACCGGCTCGCTTGCCGCAATGTTCATGGCACACGAAGGGCATTCCTTTTTTTTCTTTGGCATAGGGCTACCGGTGTAGCGGGCGGTTAGATTCGTGTAAGCAAGAGATCGCGAAACTCAACTTCAGCGCCTTCGGCCTGAATGGCGATTTGCCCTTTCGAGGCCGTGCAATCGAACCCCTCGTTCACCAACACATCGTTTATCCAAACACGAATGGCCGTGCCCCGGCATTCGATCTTGATCGTGTTCCATTCGCCTAATGGTTTTTCTGTGCCGTCGGTGAGATTTACAATTCTGCGTTCCTTTCCTTCGCTGATGCCCCAGTTTTCTTTTGGTCCGCGCCGGGCCTCCATGTTGGGCACGGTAATGTCTTCCTGAATGCACCAAAAGTCTCCGGCATTTTCATGCATGAGTTGGATTTCCAGCGACTGCGGAAACATTCCGTACAGCGCCCGTGGTTTCGAGGCATGCACCAGAAAACCGCAGTTGCCGGGCGCTCCCGCAAAACGGTAGGCTGCCGTAAGGATATAATTTTCATACACGCGGTCGGTAATGAGATGACCGCCCGGGGTACCCAAACTTACTAACCGTCCGTCTCGCACAATAAACGGAAGACGCACGGTGTCCGACAGATCGCGGTCGGGCACATCGGCATGCCACCCGGTAAGATCGCGACCATTAAACAGCGCTTCCGGTTTTTCGCAGGCGGTAATCAGCAAAGCGATGCCGATCAGTGCGCTAGACCAGTTTTGCATTTTCCGGATCCCAATTGATGACCTTCTTTTCGAAATAGCTTTTATTGGCCAACAAGGCCGGGCCCGCAGCACGCATGCCAAACAAGGCATCTTCCTTGATGGGTTGCCCGTCCCGGATGCCTGCATAGAAGTTGATGTGATGATCCAGATTGGCAGAGTAGTTATCGGGCGCTTTGTATTCCATGGGTTGCATCTTTACTTCCGCTCTGGGGTCGGGGTATTTTGCCTTATACCATTTTTCGAATTCCTTTTGCTGGGCGGCAGAAAACGTCTCGTACGAATCCCAGCCACCGTAGCCGGGGTTTTTATCCATCTTGTTTACCTGCACTTTCACGGCACTCCAGCCCATGGAGAGTACGCCCTCTGTGCCGATGAAGCGTAAATCATCCGCACCATCTTCGCTGCCGTCAACAAAATTTACGCGCATTTGCAGATTGAACGCGGGGTGGTTTTTTGTTGCTGGATAATCGTATAGCCCCAGGATCACATCCGGCACATCGCGCCCGTCTTTCCAATAGCGTAGCCCGCCGGTGGCAAACGCCCGGTTAGGCCCTGCGGAATTCGTAACCGCATGCAAAGCAGAAAACAGATGCACAAACAAATCACCGGCAACTCCGGTGCCATAGTCCTGGTAGTTCCGCCACCGGAAAAAGCGTACGGGGTCGTAGGCCACCTTCGGGGCATCGCCCAGAAAACGGTCCCAATCCACCGTGTTGTTCGCGGCATCGGTGGGGATGGAATACTGCCACGCCCCATTGGCACTGTGGCGGTCCATTTTGGTTTCCACCATGATCAGTTCGCCAATAATACCCGACTCAAACAACTGCCGTGCTTTCTCGGTAACGATCGAACTCACGCGTTGGCTTCCCACCTGCACAATCTTGCCCGATTTCTTCTGTGCTTCCAGCATCGCTGCACCCTCTTCAATTTTGTGCACCATGGGCTTTTCGCAGTACACATGCTTGCCTTTATTCAGCGCTTCAATCGTAATGCGGTCGTGCCAATGATCAGAGGTGCAAACAAAAATGGCGTCTATGTCTTTGCGGTCGAGCAACTCCTGATAATTCTTGGTAACAAAGAGATCTTTGCCGTACTGTTCTTTGCTGCGATCCAACCGGCCGGTATATAGATCGCAAACACCTACCAGTTTAACACCCGGCACCTGCAACGACCAGTACGCGTTGCTTAAACCCATGATGCCCATACCTACAATGCCAATATTTACTTGGTCGTTGGGGCCATACTTTTTGTACGTTACCTCGTGGGGCCGCAGCACCTCCAGCCCGGGCCGGGCGGAAAGAAGTTGGGGAAGCGCAGCTCCGGCGAGCGTAGTGCCGATGGCTTTTTTGAGGAAGTGCCTGCGTGTGGGTTTCATGTCTGTGCGGTTGTTTCAACGCGGAAGATACAGGGAAAATCGCCCGCAGAAAACACTTTTACGTAGTTGTTCAACGCTGGTTTGCGGCCATAGCAACATGCCCGGGGCGGTAGGCGGTGGAATAAAGCGTGCGGCCGCGCTGCCTTGGGCAGTGCGGCCGCGGTCGTCAAAATAAACACCTAATCAGTTCAACAACCTAAAGGTGATAGGCAAAATCATCCGTTGCCTAACGGCTTTGCCACGTTGACGTGCGGGCGTCCAGGCCGGGGAGGTTTGGATCACGCGTACGGCCTCTTCATCGCAGCCCGCACCAATGCCCTTTACCACACGTACATCCTGAATCGATCCGTCTTTGTTTACCACAAACTCAACAAATACTTTTCCTTCAATGCGCATCCGGCGGGCTTGCGCCGGGTATTTGATGCGGGTGCCAATGTCTTGATAGAAGGCAGGTAAGCCGCCTTTTGGTGCCGCGCTGTTTTCCACCACAACAAAAATTTCTTCGGTGTCTTCTTTTTCTTCCACTTTCGTTTCGGAGATGATGAATTCCTGCGTACGTGTATCCTGACTCATTTCAATATCGAAAACAACTTTAATTTCGTCTTCAATGATCTCTTCATCGGGTACTTCTACCAGCCGGGTGGTAGGGGCCTGTACGGGCGGAAGTTCCTGGATTTCCGTGCGGGGTACTTCCGCAATCAGCTCAAACGAATTGGTGTTGCGTTGCTGGAGTTCAACCACGGTTTTCTCCGTGGATCTCCATTCAAAGGCGGTAACCACCAATGCCATGGTGGTGAGCAGGCTGAAGCCGAATATCACTCCTTGATATTGGCCCAAATCAGCTTTTGGATATTTTTTGATTTCCATATATCAGGTGTTTATTGACGATATAATCTTAGCGCATTCCACCCCGGTAATTCCATGATTTTCATCAGCGAGAGCCCTAATTCTTGTCAGCGTCCGTGCTGCCCGAACTGCTAATTTCCCTTGGGGAAAACGCTTTTTTGGCTACTTTTCCGACATGAAGCTGTCTTTGCTCGCCCTGCTTTTTTCCCAGTTTGCCCTGCTTGCCCTGGGGCAGCCGGGTGTGCTGGATAGCCTGGAGCGCAGCGTACAGACACTGCCGCCCGATTCCACGCGGGTGCGCACGTTGTTGGCGTTGGCAGATCAATACCTGCCGTTTAAGCCGCAGCGGAGCCGCGAAGTTGCGTATGAGGCACTCACGCTGTCGCGCAAACTTTTCTTCCACTCGGGCGAAGTGCAGGCCATCACGCTATTGGCTGAGTTTGAATTTCGCCAAAGCAATTATGCAAGAGCGGTGGAAATGGCCCACGAATCGTTGAAGAAAGCTGAGGCGATGCAAGATACCCTTGCCATGGCGTGGAGTTACCGCCTGCTGGGCATCATCAACACGTACGGATTTCAGGAATTTGATGAAGCCTTGGAATATGGTAAGACGGCGCTGCAGATTTACCAACGCAAACGCGACTGGCGAAAAGTGGCGGCACTCTACGGCAACATCACGTGGATTTACGGCGTTACCGGAAAAAGCGTGGAGGAAGGGCAACGCCTCGCGCACGAGGGCTTGCAAATCGCTACCCGCCTCAATGATGTGAAGTTGCAGAGCTACCTGCATAACTCAAAAGGTATTCTGTACTGGCGCCAGAATCAGCTCGACTCCGCGCTGTGGCATCTGGCCCGCTCCAGCGAACTGGGTTTGCAGGTGAACGACCTTAGCGTAGTGGCGTACAACCGCCTCAACCAGGGTGGCATTTACAATCAATCCAAACGATTTGATGAGGCCCTCGCTACATTCCACAAAGCGCTTGCAGAGAGCATCAATCTAAATTTACGCGAAGTCAGGAAAGAAGCCCATCGGGGTATTGCGTTGGCGTACGAAGGGTTGGGAAAGCCCGCGCAGGCCTTTCCGCATCTCAAGCAGTATTCGCTCTTGAAAGATTCCTTGGTAAACTGGGGCATTGTTCAACGCACGCTGGCGGCCCAAATGGCTACCGCGCAGGCCCGCAGCGATGCGAAAATGGCGGAGCTACAAATGGAGACGGAGTTTGCCAAGCGCGAACGCAGGCTGTATCAAATCGCATTTGTTGCAGTGAGTGTGCTGATGTCTGTAATCGTTATTCTGGTCACGCGCATCAACCGCCAGCGTAAACGGAACAATCAGGAACTGGCCGCAAAAAACACGGTAATCGCGCAGCGCAACCTTGCGCTACAGGAAGCCAACGATGCGAAAGACCAGATCTTTTCGATCATCAGCCACGACCTGCGCAGCCCGTTGAACAGCCTCAATGGCCTGCTCGACCTCACGGTTCAAAACCATGTTACTCCGGAGGAATTCCGGGCGCAACTTCCCAATATCCAGCGGCACATCATGCACCTGCATCACGCCATGGAAAATTTATTGCAGTGGTCGTACAGCCAACGCAATGGCTGGCGGGCACAACCTGCCCTTTGCGATTTGAATGAGCTGGTAAGCAAGATCATCAACCTATTTCACGAAACGGCGGAAGCAAAAGAGATTTCTTTGCAAAACGAAGTGGGTGCCGGGCACTACGCCTACGCAGACCCAAATCATCTTGAAATCATCTGCCGTAATTTAATCAGTAACTCCGTTAAGTTTACCCCGGCGCGCGGGGTCGTACGGTTTTCTGCACGTAAAGAAAACGAGGCGGTGGCGTTGGCTGTGTCAGACACGGGCGTGGGCATTGATCCAACCCGGTTAGAACAGTTGTTTACCCACGGGCTTGATAAAAGCGCGCGCGGCACCGGTGGTGAAAAAGGCACCGGCATTGGATTACTCCTGTGCAAGGAGATGACCGAACGCAATGGCGGCCGTATTCAGGTAACCAGCGTTCCCGGTCAGGGCACCACGTTCACCGTGGTGCTTAAAACATCGCCGGCATGATGGGTTGCGCAGGCCCGCAGCGCCTGCTGTACATGGCGTTCGTTGTGGGCAACGATAAACTGAAATACATCACCCAGCCGTAGCCGAATCAGTGTGGTAAGTGTAATGGGTATCCGAATTCGGTTCAAATCTGCTTCGCGGGCCTCGCGTAGCAACACCAACAACCACTCCAACTGGCGGATGAATTCGTGAACGTCGGCAACCGGGTCGTTCGCGCTTAGCGGTGGTTCATGGCTTTTAAACGTCTTTATCTTCTTCATTCCCGGCCCCGGCTCCATCATTTTGGTAAAGTAGGCACCTAACCATGTGCTGGTAAAGTGCGTGGCCTGCGGCCCACCTTTCTTTAATGCCGCGGCAATGCGGGGGTAGTAGTGGTCGCCATAGCTATTCAAATGCCATAAGCAAGCAGCCACACTCCAACGCCCCGGTGCGGGGGCGCTGTTCAGCGCGGCGGGCGCAAGGTTTTGAAAAACGCGAAGGGCCGTTTGCAGTTGCTGCTCGGTGCGTTCCTCCAGGGATTTCAATAACGGTAAAGCGGGTTGTGGCGTACGCATATTCAGTGTTTGTGCCACAAAGCTCGTGGCTGCCGCGCAAACCATTCTTGGCAAACACCAAGATTTAAAAGCGCACTTGGTTCAGTAGCTTGCTAAAATTCGTGGCATCCATGCCCAGGTAGTTAGCCAGATACTTGTGGGGCACCAGTTGTAAAATGTGTGGGCTGCGCTGGAGCAATGCCCGCAGCCGTTCTTCCGCGCTGCACGTTTGCAATTCGGCCAACCGGTGCAACACCCCCGAAAATGTGTGCGCCAACCCTTTGCGCACCAGCGTGCTGATGTGGGGGTGTTGCTCCATCAACGCATGGAGCAATGGCACCGGCAGGCGCAGAAAGGCAGAAGGGGTGAACGTTTCATAATAGTACGTGGCTGGCGATTGCAACAAGATCGAATCTAACACACCTCCGAAGGAGGGTGGGTACATAAAAACCAGTGTGGCCTCCCGCAGGTGTTCATCTATATGAAACACCCGCTGAATGCCCTCGCAAACGAAGTACAAAAATCGTTCGGGCTCTCCCGGGCGGGTAAGACACGTTTTGCGGCCGCAGCTAAACGGCTGCCAGCCGGCCGCCAACGCCTGCCACGCATCGTCCGGCAGCGGGTGTATGCCGGCTACGAGTTGGCGAAGTTTTTCAAACGCCTGCGGGTAGTTGTATTCGCTCATAAAAAAAATACGCGGACCTTATTGGCCCGCGTACGTACAGTGAATCAGCTTCGGCAGATTACTTCGCGTGCTTGCCAACGATCTTGGCCAACTCGAACATCGAAACCTGCTTCTTACCGGCAAATACCGTTAACAACTTGGCATCCGCGTTAATCATGCGGCGGTTCTTGTTGTCCTGAAGCTTGTTCTTCTTAATGTAATCCCAGATCTTCTTAATGATCTGTGTACGCGGTAGCGGCTTGCTGCCTACTACTTCTGCCAGCGCAGCACTTGGAGTCAACGCAGCCATAAAGGCGGCATTGGGTTTACGTGCTGCTTTTTTCGCCTTCTTGGCGGCCTTCTTAGGGGCGGCCTTCTTGGCTTTCTTTGCTGCTTTTTTTGCCATAGCGCAATTGTTTTTTTGTGGTTGTTTAGTAAAACGTTAAAAAATGCACGGAGCACTTCTCCGTACGTGCGTGTAAAATTGATAAAAAACTTCTCGAAAAATTAATATTCGACTGAAATATTATCGTTTTTCATAGGGAAAAGTGCACTTTTCCCTCGTAGATGTGTTTGTTTCCATAGGGAAACCACCAAAAACAGTCATATTTCCCAAGAGAAAATCAATCATCACCCTCTCGAAATCAGCAATCACACATGACAAAAGTTGCATTCATTACCGGCGGAAGTAAAGGCATTGGGCTTGGCATTGCCGCTGCGCTCGTCACCGAAGGCTGGCAGGTAGCCATTACCAGCCGTAAGCGCGAAGAAGTAGAAGCCGCGGCCCAGTCGCTCAATCAAATGCGGGCGCATTGTGCGCTGGCGGTACAGGCCGATGTACGCGATTACGCCCAACTACAGGCCGCTGTAGCCGCTACCGAAAAGGCTTTCGGCCGCATAGACGTATTGGTGGCCAATGCGGGTGTGGGCCACTTTGCACCTATCGACCAACTCTCGCCCGAGCAATGGCATGAAACCATCGACACCAACCTCACGGGCGTATTTTATAGCGTGCGTGCGGCACTACCGCTCTTGAAGAAATCCAAAGGCTACATCTTCACTATCGCCAGCCTGGCGGGCACCAACTTCTTTGCCAATGGCAGCGCCTACAATGCCAGTAAGTTCGGGCTGGTAGGGTTCACACAAGCCATCATGCTCGATGTACGCGCCAGCGGCATCCGCGTAAGCACCATCATGCCCGGCTCCGTGGCCACCTACTTCGATGGCCACACCCCCAACGAAGCCGACGCGTGGAAAATTCAACCCGAAGACATCGGCCAACTCATCGCAGATGTGCTGAAACTCAACCCGCGCACGTTACCGTCAAAAATTGAAGTACGCCCCGCATTGCCACCGGGTAAGTGATTTTCGCAAAACGTCCGACAGGCAGGAATCGGCAGGTTAATCTGGGGGCGCCCCCGCCCCGGAAACCGCGGGCGGGGTCAGGCTATCGCTGCAACTCCGCACCCCCGCACCGGCCTGCCCCTGGCGGGGTTTTCGCTCTATCCTTCGCCCGGAGCAGCACCACCGGATCACTGCGGGTGCACTATTCCAGCACTTCCAACTTCTTACCCTTGGTAATCATCTTCACGATCGAAAAATAAAACAGGTGGGCATTCAGGCTTTCATACGGGCGAATGCGTTGCCCCTGTCCATCCAACGTTTCGAAGTCTTCATTAAAAAAGGGTGTGAGGTAATACTTCAATCGTAAACTGGTGCCATACCGTAGCCGCACACCCACGAAAACAGTATGGTTAATGGTATTCACGCGGTTGCTGAACCAGTTGTTAAACTTATCGCGCTTCTCGCCACTCACAAACGTCTTTTCTTTGTAGTTAAACGGAATCTCCAGCTCGTAGCCCCCGTAAACATAGGTGCGATCCATATTGCCGATCTTCACGGCCACCGGTATGCCCAGGTTGTACGTGCGGAATTTTTTGCGGATCACATCCGATTCATCGTAAATGAAACCCACGTTCCGCAAACTCAAGCCGGTAAACCATCCAAACTGCTGACTTCTATCGATGTGCCACAACGTTTGCCCATGAAAAAACAGGGTGACCCGGGGCACGCTGGGCTCGCGCACGCCATTGCGCTCAATGTTGGCAAAGCCGAAAATCAACTCACCATCCGAGGTAAGGTATTGCTTTTGTGCCAGGGTAGAGATGGTGATGAAAAGGCCGAGGCCGAGTAAAGGTAGTTTCATACGTGGGTTGTTTTGGAAGCAGACTTTCAAGGGCTGGGTAAAGAATGAAAAAATAGTGATGAGTCGAAATATCGATTGCTCTTGAACAAGACGCGCGAAAGTAGAAAAGGGTTGCTTGAAATGTTGCCACAAATCCCGTTTTATTCGGGTATCTGTTCTATTTTTGGGCGCAAATTACAGGCCCTCTATGAAGCGCGATAAACTTGTTTTTGATCTGATTGAGAAAGAAAAGCAACGCCAGGAACACGGCATTGAACTGATTGCCAGCGAGAATTTTGCATCCCCGCAGGTAATGAAAGCACAGGGGTCTGTGCTTACCAACAAATACGCAGAAGGGTTGCCGGGCAAGCGCTATTATGGCGGTTGCGAGGTGGTAGATGAAGTAGAGCAATTGGCCATTGAGCGTGTAAAAGCGTTGTTTGGTGCGGCGTGGGCTAACGTACAACCGCATTCCGGCGCACAGGCCAACGCGGCCGTGATGCTGGCCTGCCTTAAGCCGGGCGATAAAATTTTGGGGTTTGATCTCTCGCATGGCGGCCATCTCACCCACGGCTCGCCGGTAAATTTCTCAGGCAAACTGTATAGCCCATCGTTCTACGGTGTGGATCAGGAGACTGGCCTGATCGATTTTGATAAAGTGAAGGAAACCGCGCTGCGCGAAAAACCGAAGATGATTATTTGCGGCGCTTCTGCGTACAGCCGCGACTGGAACTATGCCAAGTTGCGCGAAGCAGCAGATGCGGTAGGTGCGCTGCTGCTGGCCGACATCTCGCACCCCTCGGGTTTGATTGCCCGCGGCCTCCTCAACGACCCGATGAAACACTGCCACATTGTAACGACCACCACGCATAAAACACTTCGGGGTCCGCGCGGTGGCTTGATCATGATGGGCGAGAACATCGACAACCCGTGGGGTATCAAAACGCCCAAAGGCGAATTGCGCAAGCTCACCGCGATGTTAGATTCGGGCGTATTTCCCGGCACGCAGGGCGGCCCGCTGGAGCACGTCATCGCTGCAAAAGCAGTCGCCTTTGGCGAAGCGCTTTCCGATGAGTATATGGATTACATCGTGCAGGTAGCCAAGAACGCTAAAGCCATGTCGGCTGAGTTTGTGAAACGCGGCTACAAGATCATTTCCGATGGTACCGATAATCACCTCATGCTCATCGACCTCCGCTCTAAAAACCTTACCGGCAAACTGGCCGAAGAAGCGCTGATTAAAGCAGACATCACCATCAACAAAAACATGGTGCCGTTCGATACCCAATCGCCCATGGTTACCTCGGGCATGCGCATTGGCACGCCCGCCATCACCACGCGCGGCTTAAAAGAAAAAGATGTATTGAAAGTGGTTGACTTGATTGACGAGGCCTTGAAAAAACCTGCGGACGAGAAACACCTGAAAGCGGTGAAACGCAAGGTGAACACTTTCATGAAAAAATTCCCGCTGTACGCTTAAGTTTCCGCCGCCACCATGCCGCTTGATCAAGACCCGGTAGATTACCCTAGCGAAAAAGAAATGTCGTTCCTCGATCATCTCGAGGAGTTGCGGTGGCATGTAGTGCGCTCGGCATTCGCGATTGTTATTTTCATGATCGTGGCATTTGCGTTTACACCGTGGATTTTTGACAACATCGTATTTGCCCCTTCCAAACCCAGCTTCCCCACCTTTCAGGCGCTGTGCCGGTTGGGCGAGATTACCGGCGCGAAAGACAAATTGTGTGTAGAAGAAATCCCGTTCAAAATCCAGAGCCGGTACATGACGGGTCAATTCACCATGCAGTTTCTCTCTGCGTTTGTCATCGGGTTGATCCTGGCATTTCCCTACGTGTTTTGGGAAATCTGGCGGTTTATCAAACCCGGGCTGCACATCAAAGAGCGCCTCGTTACCCGCGGTGCTGTATTTTGGGTTACGTTTCTTTTTACACTTGGCATCTTGTTTGGCTACTACGTGCTCTGCCCTATGTCGATTTGGTTTTTCTCTTCGTACACCATCAGCGATGTTATCGTAAACGAATTTGATATTACCTCCTACGTACAAACCATTGTGGCGTTAGTGTTCGGCAGCGGCTTGCTTTTCCAGTTGCCCATTGTGGTTTATTTCCTCACGAAAATTGGCATGCTTACGCCGCAGTTTATGCGCACGTACCGTAAACATGCCGTGGTGGTGATTTTGATTCTTGCTGCGCTGATTACGCCGCCCGATCCATTGAGCCAAACAATCATTGCCGTGCCGCTATACGTGTTATACGAAGTGAGCATCTTTGTCTCGGCCGCGGTGATTCGCAATAAACGCAAACGCGAGGAAGCGGAGGAACGCGCTGGCCAGGCCGGAGCTTGAGCCGGTTTTTAGTTGCTGATGAGTTACCTTTATAACGTATGAAACCAACACTTGCGATCGGTGCTGATCATGCCGGTTTTGATTACAAACAACACCTGGTGCAGTGGCTGCAGGCCCACGGCTATGTGGTAAAAGACTTTGGCACCCACACTGCCGATTCGGTGGATTACCCAGATTTTGCCCATCCGGTGGCGAGCGCCGTGGAGCGTGGCGAGTTTACGTTGGGGCTACTGCTATGCGGTAGCGCGAACGGGGTGGCCATTACCGCCAACAAACATCAAGGCGTACGTGCTGCCATTTGCTGGACAGACGAACTCGGCCGATTGGCACGCCAACACAACAATGCCAACGTGCTTTGCCTGCCGGCCCGGTTCATCACCAAACCGGAAGCAGAAAAAATCGTAGAAGCCTTTTTGCAAACACCATTTGAGGGCGGCCGCCACAGCAAACGCGTGGACAAAATCAGTTGCTAGATACGGATTTGCGTTCCGTTCGGAAATATTTGTCGTCTTGGCGCTGATACTGCGCTGCCCAGGTGGGCAAATGTTCTAACAGCGGTTGAAGCCGGTTGCCGGGATCCCAGATCACATCCGGCGGATTTTTCTCAAACATGCGCGCAAGCCGTTCCACGGACTCCATGTAACCCGGCAGGAGTTGGCGTTCGGCCAGCGGGAAATCCAAATAGCCACCACCCAATTGGTGGTGCAGATAAAAGTCGCGCTGCGGTACTAGCGCCATAATTTTCTTCTGCGCGGCGGGAAAAGGCGAAGTTGCCTGCACCTGCAGACCTGCGTAGTTTACCAACCCAAGTGTGCCGGTACGATGCAAATAGAATCCGGCCACTACGGCAATCAATAACAACCGGGTCATCCACTCAGCAATCCAACGCCTGCGGATAAGCAACAGGTAATAACTGATGAAATACGAGGCCGAGGGCAAAAACGTAATGAAACTCTGGGCGGTGCGCTCCCGCGTAATCAACCACTCGATGGCGGCAAACACCATCCACCAAAACATCACCTGGAAAAGCTGCGATTGATATTTGGTAAAGCGCGCTTCGCGGCTCATCAAAAACAAAGAGAAAATGAGGTAGGCCAGCGGAATAAGCACCAGCCAGAAAAATGCGCTGTTGGCCAGGTACGATTTGGTAACGAGGGTGAGGTTGGCAAGATAAAAGTGCGCCCACCACTCGGCCAACGTGCCCTGGTAAAAATGATAGGTGGTGAACAGCACGTGCAGAAAGCTGAAGCCCAATAAAAGTAGAAATACCTTGCGAATAGTTAGCCGGGTGTAGATGGCAAGGAGCACCAACGTGCCAACAAAAAATACGGCATACGAAAAAAGGAAAAGCGTGGCGGCGCCCAGGTAAAAGCCCACCAGGAAAATGGTTTCATCTCGCTGCTCCCGAAATTCAATCTCCCGAAACAGAAAGTTGAGCGCAAACAGCAGCATGAGGCTGCCCAGCAATGCGGGGGTAACCGTAAAAAAGTCGAAGGACAAAAAACAGAGAATCACAAAAATCAAGCCCGGCACATATGTACTGTCCGGGTACACCCGGTTCGCAATCAGCAGCCGCACAAAAAAGGCGGCCTCCCAAAAAAGAATCAGCAGCGCCACCCAGCCGCGCGCAGATAACGAACGCCCAAACAGGAAATCAAGACTGCGAAATACCCAGGCCGTGAGTGGCGCAGTGCTATCGATGAGGTCTGCATAAAGCGTTAGTCCTGTGTTGGCAGCTTCGCCTAGCAAAAACGAATGGAGTACCGGATGCGTGACGTGCGGCGCCAGAAAAAGCACGGGCACAAATCCCACCATCAGCAGCACGAGCAGAAAAAACACCCGGTACGGGTCGTTCACACGAAAAAGCTGGAGCACGCGGGTGGAAATTACTGTGCGAAATAAAGATAAAATTTGCTTGTACCGTTATCTTACCCCATGTTTCGGAACCCCCTATGCGTGTAGCTGTAATCCTCAACGGCGTGTCTCGAAAGAAAGCGCTCTTCTACCGGCACGTGTACCCCGGCTTGGCCCGGGCCGCGGAAGTAGAGGTGTGGGAGACGCGCGGGTCCGGCCACGCTACGGAGTTGGCACGCCAGGCAGCCGAGCAGGCTTTTGAAGTGGTGCTGGCGGCCGGGGGTGACGGCAACTTGCACCAGGTACTGAACGGCCTGCATACGGCTACATTACCCCCACCCATTCTTGGGGTTGTACCCTTGGGCACCGGCAATGACTTTGCGCGGCTAATGCATGCGCGGTTGCGCGCGGTGGATTGGGCGCAATGCCTCCAGGCCCCGCCACAGCACGTTGATATTGGCCAGATTCGCTTTGGCGAAAGCTTGAATGAAACCAGGTACTTCATTAACGCCTGTAGCGTGGGGCTCGGGCCGGAAGTTGTGCACCGTCTGGCGGCAAGCAATCGGGCATTGGGGCCCTTCATCACCTACTTTCTTGCCATCGCACAAACGTTTCTTAGCCATCGGCCGCAGCCGCTAACCCTCACCACGGATCGCGCCATTTGGTCCGGAAACATGCGCGTGGCTGCGGTGGCGAATGGGCAATCGTTTGGAAACCAAATCTACGTTGCGCCTAATGCCAGCGTGGTGGACGGCTGCTTTAACATCTTTGTAGCTGGCCAGGTTACGCTCACCGATTTCTTGCGCTACCTCACCCGGTTGAAAAACAAAAAAGAGGTACGCGACCCACGATTGCACTACAGCATGGCCACTTTCGTGCGATTGGAGTCCAGCGAGCCGCTTTGGTTGGAAGCCGAGGGCGAGTTGGTGGGCCAATTGCCCGCGGAAATTACTGTGTTACCGGCGGCCCAACGGTTTTTGAAAGTGATTGGATTGCCTGAGAAATCAGCTTAAATTTCCGTATGAATCACATGCTGGCGCAGCAGTTTCAAGCCCTTGAAACACAACGTTTGGAGATACTTACGTACCTAAGAAAATACAGTTGGGAAAAACTCAATTCAGCTCCGGCCGGGCAGTGGTCGGCCAACCAGGTACTTGCGCACCTCATCACGGCCGAGAAACTCTCGCTTCAGTACATGAAGAAAAAAATGTTAGGCATTCACGAAGCAACGGATACTACCTGGCTGGAAGAAGTGCGCATGCTTGTTTTTACATGGTCTCAACGGTTGCCGTTGCGTTACAAAGCACCCCCGCTGGTGGTGGAGCGAATGCCAAACTACCCGGCGTTTGAAGCGTTACTGATGGACTGGGATTTGGCGCGAGCAGAACTAAAAACGCTGCTTGAAACCATTCCGGGAAATCTGCTGAAACGCAGAATTTTAAAACACCCCGTGGCCGGGCGCATTAATATCCGGCACGCCATGCAGTTCTTTTCCGAGCACATCATCCACCACCAACATCAATTGAACCGGTTGCTCGCCTGATTTTTTGTTTCACATTAATTCCTTTCTCATGATGCGCTTTTTTGTTATTGTGTTTTGCTTGATGTCCCGCGCGTTGTCGGCACAACCCGCGGTACAATCGCCCGATGAATTTTTGGGTTATGCGCTGGGCGATCGGTTTACCCGCCACCATCGTGCTGTAGAGTATTTCCGCTATGTCGATGGCCTGCTGCCCACCGTTACGGTTACGCAGTATGGAGAAACCTACGAGAAACGACCACTGATTTACGCAGTGGTAGCCTCGCCGGAAAACATGCAACAAGTAGAGCAGATTCGCACCGATCATTTAAAACGCGCCGGCATGTTGCCGGGCAACCCCGGCGCTGGAAAAACTGCTGTAGTATGGTTAAGCTACAACGTGCACGGCAATGAGGCCAGCAGCCTGGAGGCGGCCATGAAAACCCTGTACGAGTTGGTGAATCCCGCCAACGCGCAAACGAAAGAATGGCTGAAGAATACGGTGGTGATCATTGATCCTTGCCTAAATCCCGATGGCCGCGACCGGTATGCCAATTTCTACAATCAACACGGCAATCGTCCTGCCAATGCGGATCCGCAAGCGCGCGAGCACCGCGAGCCCTGGCCGGGCGGCCGCTCTAACCACTACTTGTTCGACCTGAACCGCGACTGGGCATGGCTCACCCAAACCGAATCGCAGGCGCGTGTGGCGGCCTATCACCAATGGATGCCACATGTACACGTAGATTTTCATGAGCAAGGCTACAATAGCCCCTATTACTTTGCCCCTGCGGCAGAACCGTACCACGAAGTAATTACGCCCTGGCAGCGCGAGATGCAACACCTCATCGGCAAGAACCACGCCCGGTACTTCGATGCCGAAGGCTGGCTTTACTTTACAAAAGAGCGTTTTGACTTATACTATCCCAGCTATGGCGATACCTATCCCACCTACAACGGCGCCATTGGCATGACGTACGAAAAAGGGGGCATTGGGGCCGGACTGGTGGTGACCACGCGAGAAGGCGATCCGCTCACGCTAAAAGATCGCATCACACACCATTACACCACCGGTATTTCCACCATTGAAGTCGCCTCAAAAAATGCTTCACGGTTGGTCGATGAGTTTCAGAAATTCTTTCGCGATCAGATCAACGCGCCCGCGGTGCCCTACAAAACCTACGTGATTAAAGCCGATAACCAACCCGATAAGTTGCAGAAACTTAGCCGCTGGCTTACGGCGCACCAGGTGCAATTTGGCGCAGCCGGCGCACCGAAAACCACACGTGGATTTGATTTCGCTACACAAACTACGGGCACGGTTTCCATCGCAGCCGATGATTGGATTATTTCGGTAGCACAACCAAAAGGAAAATTTGTAACAACTGTTTTTGAACCCACCTCCAAACTTACCGACTCGCTTACGTACGACATCACGGCCTGGAACCTGATCTATGGTGCAGCACTCAGGGCCTTTGCGCTGCCAGAGCTGCTTAAGGCGGGCAAACCCGTAAACGTCCCACTGAATGCTACGCCCGCCGTGGCAGAAAAACCGTATGCCTACCTGTTTCGCTACGAAAGCATCACCGATGTTGCCTTTCTGGGGGCGGTGTTACAACGTGGTATCAAAGTACGCAGCAACAAGGCAGCGTTTACACTCAACGGGCAAACGTTCGCACCCGGCACGATAATCGTAACACGCAGAAACAATGAAGGCATTGCCAACTTCGATCAACAAGTGCAAACGCTGGCGGCAGAACACGGGCGCAACTGGGTGGCGGCCACTACGGGCTTTGTAGACAAGGGCCAGGATTTTGGATCTTCGGATGTGGTCTATGTAAAACGCCCACAGGTAGCACTGATCGGTGGCGATCAAACGGCCTCGCTTGGGCATGGCGAAGTATGGCATTTTTTCGAGCAACAGCTTAAATATCCGGTTACGGTGTTAGGTACAGACTATTTCCGCGATGTGGATTTATGGAAGTACACCGTGTTGGTTGTGCCCGAGGGCAATTACCGCTTGTTTGATGAGAGCACCGTAGAAATGATTGGCCGTTGGGTGAGCGATGGGGGCAAACTCATTTTAATTGGTCGCGCAAATGCTGCGTTTGCCGGGAAAAACGGATTTGGCATCAAGCGACTAACGCAGGGCGATGACAACAAAGATGCCAGTGGAAAAGATTTGATAGCTTATGGAGATGCTGAGCGTGATCAACTGAGTGAATCCATCTTTGGTGCGATTTATAAAGTTACTTTAGACACAACGCATCCGCTGGCATTTGGACTGGGCGAGACCTACTTCTCGCTGCGCACCAGTACGCAGCGATTTGGCTATCTGGACGGTGGTTGGAATGTGGGCACGCTGCGGGGCAAACAGAAACCCTTGCTGGGGTTTGCCGGCGCGCGCGTAAATGCCAGGTTGGAGAATTCGCTGGTATTTGGTGTGGAAGACAAAGGGCGCGGTCAGGTAATTTACTTTGTAGACAACCCGCTGTTCCGCGCTTTTTGGGAGAACGGCAAAATGCTGATGGGCAACGCAGTGTTTATGAGCGGAAATTAAAAACGGGCGGTGGTGTGGTGCTACGGGTGTATGCTATGAAATCTAACCCGGCCGGTATTTTGATGTTTTGAAAAGCGCGCCCGCATCGGGTAGCTGCATTAATTGTGGCAGGGTGGTTTCTGGTTTTTGGGCCATGTACGCTTCCACAATCCGCAAGCCCACCCATGTGCCGATTCGGCCGGGGCATTCCGGCCCTACTTCAGCCGTCTTCGGCCGCTCTTGAATGTATTTTTGTTTGATGATATAGCTGGTAGAAAACAGAATGTTGTCTTCAACCATTCGTTTCCAAATCAGGTCTTCAAATCGTTTTGAGCCTTCCAGTTCGCGCGGCGTGTAGCCAAACAGTGTACTATCGGCTACGCAGGGCAACATCTGCTGCGCAAAATAGTAGGCTTTGCCGTAGCTTACCATATCGGCAATTACAGTGCGGTCTTCCACATTCGTTTGGTTAATCCGGTTGTCTACGCCCAACAGCAACATCACCGAAGGCACAATAAAGCCCGGATGGTAGCGCCGCAACATATATTCAAACATGTTGGGCTTGTAGCGTGCGTCTTCGCCCAGGTAGTAATCCAACCCCACGATGATCAACGAATCGGATACAAACAAATCGTTTTCTAAACCCGTAATCACGGTTTTGATTTTCGGCAACGGCCAATCCGGGTAAACCGACCGCAGGCGGCCAAAGGCAGCCTCAAACTCTTTTTTCAATTGGTGTTCATCGCCAAAGATGCGCTGGGTTTCCATCAGCAAAGTATCGATGTGTGGATTTGTAAACCGCTGATATAATTCGTTGATGAATGCCGAATCAGACGGATATTGTGTGCGCTGAAAAAAAACATCGCGCACGTCCGGGTGGGCGGTAAAAAAATTTACCAGATCGGCTTTCGTTTTTACCGCAGGTAGTTGGGTGCTGAGCGACTCCCACACCAAGGGCACGGGGGCAGCCTCGGGCACGGTGCGGCAGCCGGTTGGATCGCCGCAGCCCGCCCACAGCGCGGCCAAAGCGGCCAAGAGTAACAGGGGCGAAATGATCTTCATCGGGCGCAAAGCAAGGCGAGAAAGGCCAGATTTCAAAAACTCAATCGATTCCAGCAAAAGAATGCTCCAATTTGGTGGGCCCTTTACCATGCAGAAGGTGATTGAAATGCGCACCTTGCTAAAAAAAATGCAGGTTATGGCCACCACGTTTCTAGCGATTCAAAAAGTAAAAAACATTGCACTGGTTGCGCACGATCATAAGAAGAATGACCTTATCGAATGGGCAAAATGGAACAAACCCGTATTACAAAGCCATAACATCTTTGCCACCGGCACCACCGGGCGGCTGCTGGAAGATGTGTTGGAAATGCGAATCACCAAGTTTCAAAGCGGTCCGCTGGGAGGCGATCAACAAATCGGGGCCTTTATTACCGAGGGAAAAATTGACTTTCTGATTTTCTTTTGGGATCCATTAGAGCCCCAACCGCACGATCCGGATGTAAAAGCACTTTTGCGCATTGCGTTGGTGTGGAACATTCCTACAGCATGCAATCGCGCTACAGCGGATTTTCTCATCTCCTCCATGCTCATGGAAAAACCCTACGAACGGATTGTACAGGATTTTACCGAATACCATCAGCGTAAGATCTAACCAACGCGGGCACGCAGCGCCACGGCGCTAAAACAAGTCTGCTAATTTGCGATATTTGCCTCCCGCGCTTAAACATGATTAAACATATTGCCGTTTCCGGAAACATTGGTAGCGGAAAAACCACGCTAGCCGAAAAACTGGCCCGCCACTACAACTGGACTCCGCTGTACGAATCCGTAGATCACAATCCCTACTTGCGCGATTTTTATTCGGACATGACGCGCTGGGCTTTTCACCTGCAAATCTATTTTCTAAACAGCCGCTTTAACCAGGTGCGTACCATCCGCGAAAGCGAAAAAACAATCATTCAAGACCGTACCATTTACGAAGATGCGTACATCTTTGCCGCTAACCTGCACCGCAGCGGCCACATTAACGACCGCGACTATCAAAGCTATCTGGATATCTTTCATTCCATGATCCACTTTGTGCAGCCGCCCGATTTATTGATTTACCTGCGGGCCGATATCCCTAAGCTGGTGCAACAAATTGCCAAGCGCAACCGCGATTTTGAATACAACATCAAACTGGAGTACCTCAAAACGCTGAACGAGCACTACGAGTCGTGGATCGGCAACTACCGGGCAGGCAAGCTGCTGGTGATTGATGTGAACCAGCTGGACTTTGTAGAACGCATTGAGGATTTTTCGTTCATCGTGAATAAAGTAGAGTTGGAAATCAACAATTTGTTCGGCTAAGCTCGCTGGTGGAACAATTGGGCAAACTTTTTGGCGAGTGTGGTGCGTGCATACTCGCGCTCGGCCAGCCTTCGCGCCTGGGCCTGATAGCTTTTCAATAACGTGGGCTCTTGCCAAAACGGAGCTAACTTCGTTACAAATTCCGATGGCTGCTGCGGGTTAATCCAAATGCCGCAGCGTTCGCGTTCAATCTCGGTGCGGATCCAACCACCGAAGTTGATTACAGTAAGTTTGCCCGCCGCCAGTCCGTCAAAATACTTGTTGGGCGATCCGGTTTCTAACACGGGTGCCATGCGGTAACTAATCAAGACCGAGTCTGTAACCGTAAGTACTTCGCGCACGTGGTCGCGCGCCAGCAGGCCAAGAAACGAGATGTTGGTTAACCCCATGTGAAGTGCCGTTTTCCGCAGCCGGTTTTCTTCCGCGCCTTCGCCCGCTACTAAAAAATGTACGGGTGCGCCCTGCTTGCGGCAGGCATTGGCGCATTCCAGTAGAAAATCAAGGCCATTGGCAAAGCCCAGCGCGCCCAGGTAGCTCACCACAAACTTGCCGGCTAAACCGAATTTCTGCACCGCGGCGGTCGGCTTTTCCACCGGCTGGTAGTAGTCGGTGTCGGCCATGTTGGGCAGCAGGTGCACCGTTTTACCGGGCACACGTTTTTCAATTGCAGTGCGAATGGCCACGGAGAGGGCCACAATTGCAGTGGCTTGCCGATACATGCGTAACTCCCAACCGCGAAGCAGCAGGCGTAAAATGGGGTTTTTTACAAACCCTAGTTGAATGGGTGCATCGGGCCACAAATCGCCCACTTCAAAATAAAATGGAATGCCATAGCGCACGTTCAACCACCAGGCCGGTAGCCCGATGGTAAGTGGCGTGGAGATGGCGTAGCAAACATCGTAACTGCGAAAGCGGGAACCCGCCCGTGCCGCGGCAAAGGCGAACCGTAGAAAAGCAAATGAGCGTGGCCAAAAGGTGAACTCATTTTTGTAGGTGATCGGCAGGGCGATTAACTCGAACCCATCTACGGCCGAGTGGGTCTCTTTTGTCTGGGCGTGTGCGGTGAGTACCGTAACCTGATGACCTGCGGCTGCCAAGGCGGTGGCCAAATAGTACGAGCGCACCGCGCCCCCCTTGGCGGGATCGTTATAATGCTGATGCAGGATCAAAATTTTCACCTTGCAAAGAAAACCCGTTGGGTGGTAAAACCCGCCCTACTTGGCACTTTTTAACAACAGCAACCACGCGTGGAATTTTAATCGCGCGCTACCAAAGCGATGTTATCTTGCGCGAAAAACAAGCGATGAAGATCCCCCTGATTTTACTCTCGTGCGTGCTGAGTGTTTGGCTGAGCGCCCAGCCCTTGCAACTCTTCAACGGCAAAGACCTTACCGGCTGGAAAGTATATGGCACTGAAAAATGGTTTGTAAGCGCGGGTGAGTTGATTTGCGAAAGCGGGCCCGAAAAAGGATATGGCTACTTGGCCACCGAGCGTACATTTAAAGATTTTCACCTTTCGGTGGATTTCTTTCAAGAATCCAACGGCAACAGCGGGGTGTTTTTTCATGCTGAAATAGAAGGTACCCGTATTGCCGGGTGGCAAGCAGAGGTGGCACCCGCAGGCCTGCATACCGGCGGCATTTACGAATCGTACGGACGCGGTTGGTTAATCAAACCCGATGCTTCGAAAGAAACAGTTTTGAAGCAAAACGAGTGGAATACGTTGGTGGTGGAAGTGGTGGGCAATCAGGTAACCACCTGGCTTAACGGTGTACAAATGATCACGCTGGCAGATCACCAAATCGGTAGCCGGTCGGGCAAAATTGCCCTGCAGATTCACGATGGTGGCGGGGTACGGGTGCGCTGGCGCAATCTGCTGCTAACCGAACGCTAGTGCCCGCCGGGGGGCACACTGCGCGAGTAGCTCAGAATACTCAATACACTGGCGGGCGAGGGCTCCAGCGCCGCGTCATCCAGTGCCAACTGGGTGTGTTGCAGTTCCTGCATTTTCACCCGCAGGTCGGCATCGCACAACAGGGCGTTGTTAATCTCCCGGCTTTCTTCCTCCGTGGTCTCGTGGTAAAGGAAGCGGATCAAATCGTTCTGGGTAAAAGTTTTTATCATAGGCGGATGGTTGAGTGACCATTTTTTTCCTCAGATTAATCAGTGCGTACCGCATTCTCCCCAGCGCTGTATTGATGCTCACCCCCGTACGGTCGGCAATTTCCTGAAAGCTCATGTTCATATAATGACGCATGATCAATACTTGTTTTTGTTCAGTCGGTAATTCTTTTACCAAATCGCGTAAGCGCGCACGGGCGTCTTGCTTAAGCTGTTTGGATTCGAACGATTCCTCTGCGAATTGCATCGAATCAAACACCCGGCTGCCGTCTTCCAACACTACCTCCGGGTACCGTCTGTCCTTGCGGAAGTAATCGATGGCCAGATTGTGCGCAATCCGGCTCAGCCACGGCAGAAACTTGCCCTCTTCATTGTACCGACCGCTTTTCATGGTGTGGACTGCTTTGATGAACGTATCTTGAAGCAAATCCTCCGCCACATAGCGGTCTTTTACAATTAAGTATATGGCCGAATATATTTTCGACTTGTGTCGGTAAAGTAGCATTTCGAACGCCTCTTCATTACCTTGTTGATAAAGCGACACTAACTCACTGTCACTACATCTGCTGTTTATCATTCGGTTGCACGTTTAAGTAACGTAGAGGTACGGGTCGATAGTGCGCGGGTTAGGTTCGAAAATTTGTTTTGAGGATTGAAAAGTAGAAAGTTTTCTATTCCGAGCAAAAAAATTTCAAAAAATCTTGCCTTACACAGGATTTCTTTTGCTATTTGTCGCGATTTTTTTCACAAGCGTATATGGCTGTAAGCAAAAAACGCGTTATCAAGAGTTTTGAGAACCTGAACGAAGAGTTGAAGGAGTTGCTGCGCAAGCAATACCCCAACGGCTACGAGGCGAGCATTACCCGAATTAAAAACGCAAAGAACGAACCCATCTTTGTATTTCCGTTGGAAACAGATGACTCTATTTTCCTGGTAAAAATTCCGGTTACGAAGAATTCCGATGGCGAGTACGACCTCGAGAAAAACCAGCGCGAGGAATTTGATAACTCCACCGAGCCCGAAGACGACTTCAACGACAACAACGAAGACGACTACGATAGCGATGGTGGCAGCGATTATGACGAAGAAGGGGGCGGGGGCAAACGCAGCCGCGAAGCCAGCTACGATCCAGACTTTGATGGATAAGATTTATTTCTCTCACATCTCGAACACCATCCCCGCGGATGGTGTTCTTTTTTGTGCCGTAGCCTTGCCGAATTTGTACCTTTGAATCTTTAAAGCCCTTGAAAGAACCCGATTTCGACTCCCTCGACCCCAAGAAATACATTCTTATCAAACGCGCCCGGGTGAACAATCTTAAAAACCTGAGCGTGGCCATTCCGCGCAACAAGCTGGTGGTGATCACCGGTGTTTCCGGATCGGGCAAGTCATCGCTGGCGTTTGATACGTTGTTTGCCGAAGGGCAGCGCATGTACGTGGAGAGCCTCAGTTCCTACGCCCGGCAATTCCTGGGCCGTATGGAAAAGCCCGAGGTTGATTACATCAAAGGCGTTTCGCCAGCGATCGCCATCGAACAAAAGGTAAACACGCGTAACCCGCGTTCTACCGTAGGCACCAGCACAGAGATTTACGATTACCTTAAACTGCTTTTCGCCCGCATCGGTAAAACCATTTCGCCCATAAGTGGCCGCGAGGTGAAACGCGATTCGGTAACGGACGTAGTCAATTTTATACAGTTGCAAAAACCGGGCACCCGCGTTTTGGTGGCCTGCCCGCTGGCGTTGCCCAAAGGAAAAAAACTGCCCGATGAGCTGAATCTGTTGCTAAGCAAGGGCTTTGCGCGGGTGTTGGTGAATGGCGAAGTGCAATTTATTGAAGAACTGCTGGCCGCAAAGCCAAAAACCGCGCGCACGAAAGAGAAAACCGACACGCGCTATGAAGTGCTGATCGACCGCGCCGCCAGTAACCCAAAAGATGAAGACCTTACGTTTCGCCTGAGCGATTCGGTGCAAACGGCTTTCTACGAGGGCCACGGGCAATGTGCGGTGTACGTAGAGTCGGGCGAGGCATTTGTGCCTCATATCTTCTCAGATCGATTTGAACTGGATGGCATGGCGTTTACCGAGCCATCCGTGAATTTCTTTTCCTTTAACAATCCGTACGGGGCGTGCCAGACGTGCGAAGGCTTTGGTAAGGTGCTGGGTATTGATGAAGACCTCGTCATCCCCGATAAGGGCCTTTCTGTGTATGAAGGTGCAATTGCCCCCTGGCGGGGTGAGGTGATGAGCGAGTGGCTCAAGCCCTTGTTAAAACACGGCATCAAATTCGATTTCCCGATTCATCGGCCCTATGGCGAGCTTACCCCGCAGCAAAAAAAGCTGCTGTGGACGGGCAATGAATATTTCGATGGATTGAATGATTTCTTTAAGCACCTCGAATCCAAGCTGCACAAAATTCAATACCGCGTCATGCTGTCGCGCTTTCGCGGAAGAACCAACTGCCCCGATTGCCAGGGCACCCGCTTGCGGAAAGACGCAGGATACGTGAAGATTCAAGGTGCCAGCATCATCGATTTGGTCTTGTTGCCGATTGAAGATGCCTATGTGTTCTTTCGTGAACTGAAGTTGCCGGAGTACGACCAGAAAGTGGCGCAACGGTTACTTACTGAAATCAGTTTCCGCCTGGAGTATTTACAAAAGGTGGGCCTGGGATATCTCACCTTGAATCGACTTACCAACACGCTTTCCGGAGGTGAGTTTCAGCGCATCAAGCTGGCTACCTCGCTGGGAAGCGCTTTGGTGGGCTCCATGTACATCATGGACGAACCCAGCATTGGGCTCCACCCAAAAGATACCGAGCGCATGGTGGAGGTGCTGCAATCGTTGCGCGATTTGGGCAACACCGTGATTGTGGTGGAGCATGAGGAAGAAATTATGCGGGCGGCAGACCAGATCATCGACATTGGTCCCGATGCCGGGCAACATGGCGGGCATCTGGTTTTTCAGGGTGGAATTGATCAACTGCCGGCCGTTGCGGAGTCGCACACCATCCGCTACCTCAACGGGCAAGAAAAAATTCAGGTACCCGCCCGGCGTAGAAAATGGAAAGACAGCATCACCATTCACGGGGCCCGCGAAAACAATCTGAAAAACATTACTGCCCAAATACCTCTGGGCGTTTTCACGGTCATTACCGGCATTAGCGGCTCAGGTAAGTCTACACTGGTGAAAAAAATTCTTTACCCTTCCGTGGGCCGCCTCAGTGGTTCGGTTGCTGAAACCGCCGGGCGTTACGATAAGTTGGAGGGCGATTTTGCTACAATTACACAAGTAGAGTTTGTGGATCAGAATCCCATTGGCAAAAGCTCGCGCTCAAACCCCATCAGTTATGTAAAGGCGTACGATGCCATCCGCCAACTATTTGCAGATTTGCCGTTGGCGCAGCAGCGGGGCTACAAACCGGCCCATTTTTCCTTTAATGTGGAGGGTGGCCGTTGCGATAACTGCGAGGGTGAAGGCGAGATCAAGGTAGAGATGCAGTTCATGGCGGACATCTTCTTGAAATGCGAGGTGTGCCAGGGAAAAAGATTCAAGCAAGAAGTGCTGGAGGTTACTTATGAAAGCAAACATATTGCTGATGTGCTGGACATGACGGTAGAAGAGGCCCTGCTCTTCTTTCAAAACAAAAAGCAAATTGCCGAGCGCATTCAGCCGCTGTGGGATGTAGGCTTGGGCTACATTAAGCTGGGCCAGTCGTCTAACTCGCTCAGTGGTGGCGAGGCCCAACGGGTTAAGCTGGCATCTTTTCTTGGCAAGAACGCCCCAGGCGGCAAAGTGCTATTCATTTTTGACGAGCCCACAACCGGGTTGCACTTTCACGATATTTCAAAGCTACTGAAGGCGATTCAAGCACTGGTGGACGAAGGGCATACGGTTGTAGTGATTGAGCACAACCTGGAGGTGATTAAATGTGCCGACTGGATCATCGATCTGGGTCCGGAGGGAGGCGAGAAAAAAGGTGGATACATCGTTTTTGCCGGTACCCCAGAAGACATGGTTAAGAAGAGCAAAGGCTATACTGTTCAATTTCTGCGTGAGAAACTTACTCCTGTTTAATGCTGCCTGGTTGGGTCTGCTCTTGGCCGGATGTGTTTCACGCCCAACGGGCAATCCAGACGAAATCGTCTTATTCAACGGCCGTGACCTTACGGGATGGACACCGAAAATCCGCGGCTATCCGTTGGGCGAAAATTATGGTAACACCTTTCGCGTACGCGATTCCCTGCTAACTGTAGATTATTCGGCATACGACTCGTTTCGTACACGCTACGGGCACTTGTTTTATGAAGTGCCCTTCTCGCACTACCGGCTGGCCCTTGAGTACCGTTTTGTAGGCGCACAAGTGGCCGGCGGCGAGGGCTGGGCAACACGAAACAGTGGTGTGATGATTCACAGCCAATCGCCCGCCACCATGGGAGTGGATCAGGATTTTCCCATCTCTATTGAGGTACAGTTTCTCGGGGGCCTGGGTGCGGGGCCGCGACCTACGGCCAACCTCTGCACGCCGGGAACTCATGTAACGATGGCCGACACGTTAGTAACCGACCATTGCATCAGCTCCACATCGCGCACGTTTGACGGTAATGCTTGGGTACATGTAGCGGTAGTAGTACAAGGGGATTCGTTGATTACTCACCTTGTGGAAGGCGATACCGTTTTACAATACACGCGGCCGGTGGTGGGTGGTGGCGTAGTGAATGGTTTTTATCCTTCGGAGAAAAAAGATGGCACGCGGCTTACAGGTGGCTACATCGCACTTCAGAGCGAAAGTCACCCTATTCAATTCCGGTCCATCCGGCTAACTAAACTCAAATAGAAAGTGTCTAAAAAGAAAAAAGCCACTCTTTACTCAAGAGTGGCTTTTAATTTGATGAGGATCATTAAGCCGTAGCTGCTTCTTGCAACTTCGCACTTTGCTTTAAATGCACCGTCTTCTTTGCCTTGTAGCCGCAATATCCGCACTGGTAGTGCTTCAACAGCTCGCCTTCTTCGGTTGCGGTAGGCGCTTTAATTACTTCTTCGCGAACAACTTTAAAGGTTTGGTAATTACACTCAGGACACTGCAACGCATGTAAGTGGCCGGCATACTTCTCGATTTGAATGTACCCGGTTTTCTCGTCCTTCCATACATCGTAGTCTACAGAGTATACATTCTCTTCTGCGATCATACCTTCATCCATGTAGGCATCTTCTTCTTCTTCGCTCAACAACTTCATCTGGTTGCCCGCGGGTGAAATCCGTGGCTTATAGCGCAGCACCTTCAACCGCTTTTCAATGAAGAAGGGATAATAAAACTTGAGCAGGTTTTGAATGATCAACGCTACAATCATCCCCATGGATACCGTAGTGAATACACGTACGAAAATCCAAAGTGCATTGAGCTCGATAATGTTGGAATTAACATAAAAGCAAGCGCCCACAATCAGGATGATGGCCGAGTACCACATCCAATTAATCTCGTGGCGATTGATAAAATCGTATTTGTCTTTGCTACCAGATACGGCCGAAAGACGAACCCAATAGCCGAGGAGGGTTAACAATCCTAGCGCCCAGCATGCAATAGCAATCATTTGGGCCAAATTGTTCCACGAATCGTAAGAGGGTAAAACTTGTTCTTCCATGTACGTTTAACTTTATCAGGGTTTGTAATGCGTTTATAGCATGAGCACTTTAACCAACCTTAGACTTCAAATATATCAGAAAGCGAGCTAAAAACGTAGATTCTTAAAAAATTAATCAAAAAACGGAGGCCGGGCTGTTGTGGGCGAAGGCCTCAACAATCCGCGCGGTAATTTCCGGGGCCTCAAACATGCCCATATGCCCTACGTTTTCCAACTCAAACAACTCCGCCTTGGGGTGTACGCCGGCCAGCGGCCGAAGGCTCTCCATGGGCACCACACTGTCGTTTTTTCCGGCTAAAATGGCCTTTTTTTGCGGAAAAGCTTTAAAAATCGCGGAGCGGTCGGCCCGATTGCGCATCCCGGCCAGGTATGCCAAAACCGTGGCGGGTGCCGTGGCCGCGGCCATTTCTTTGGCTTGTTCTACGGCGGGCAGTGCCTTTTTGAAGAAAAGATTAGGAATTAAGCCTCGGGTAAACGCTTCAACACCATGTTCGCCCACAAAGGCCATCGCCTTGTCGCGATTGGCTTTGCGTTCGTCCGAATCTGGAAAAGGGGTGGAATGAAAGAGCATTAAGCCGTTTAAGGAGTCGGGGGCGCGTTCTGCCATTGCCAACGCTACATAGCCCCCCAGCGAGTGGCCCACAACCACTGGCTTCCATTGATTTTTATGAACCACATCCAGAACCTGCTCGGCTACCCATTCCATAGAAACCTGGGCAACCGGCAGCGGCGAGCGGCCAAAGCCGGGTAAATCGATGGTGATGATACGGCAGTTGGTGAGCAACTCCGCCCACGGGTGCCATACGGCCGAGGTTTCGCAAAAACCATGAATCAGCAAAACGTGCGGCCCGGTGTGGCCGTGCAGCTCAAAATGCAGTTGTGAATCAGGCATGTTTGCCCACGGGCTCCAGCATTTCTGCCACGGTGTGCCGAATGGCTTCCGGATCGAAATTGCATTCGCGATGCAATTCCAGTTGTTCGCCATGCTCCACAATACGGTCGGGGATGCCCAGCCGTCTTACCTCAGCAACGTAGTGATGGTCTGCCATGAACTCGAGAATGGCGCTGCCAAACCCGCCCTGAATGCACCCGTCTTCCACGGTAATTACTTTCTTAAAACGGCTAAAAATCTGGTGCAGAAGCGCCTCATCTAGCGGTTTCACGAAACGCATATCAAAGTGGGCTACGTCAATTCCCTGGGCCAGCAGTTGTTCGCACGCAGTTACCGCGTAGTTGCCGATGTGCCCAAGGGTGAGTATGGCCAACTCCTGGCCGTCTTTGATCATACGGCCGGTGCCGATTTCCACTTTTTGGAAGGGCGTGCGCCAGTTGGGCATTACGCCCTGCCCGCGTGGATAGCGTATGGAGATTGCCTGCTCCTGCCGTGGCAGTTGAGCGGTAAACATCAGATTACGCAGCTCTTCCTCGTTCATGGGCGAGGCCACGATCATGTTCGGCAAACATCGGAAATAGGCAATATCGTACGCCCCGTGGTGGGTGGGTCCGTCTGCGCCGGCAAACCCTGCCCGATCCAAACAGAAATTTACCGGCAAATTTTGAATGCAGACATCGTGCACCACCTGGTCGTACGCGCGTTGCATGAATGAGCTGTAAATATTGCAGAACGGCACCAATCCTTGTGTGGCCAGGCCTGCAGAAAATGTAACCGCGTGTTGCTCGGCAATGCCCACATCAAACGCGCGGTCGGGCATTTCCTTCATCATAATATTCAGCGAAGAGCCAGACGGCATGGCGGGCGTAATACCAATGATTTTTTCGTTCTGCTTCGCCAATTCCACCAGCGTGTGGCCAAACACGTCCTGATACTTCGGAGGTTGGGGTTTTTCGTAGGTCTTTTTGTGGATTTCGCCTGTGATCTTATCAAATGTGCCGGGTGCGTGCCAGGTGGTGGCGTTACCCGTTTCTGCCGGGCCGTACCCTTTACCTTTTACGGTAACGCAGTGTAAAATTTTCGGGCCTTTAATGTCTTTCAGATCTTTCAGCACGGCCACGAGATGATCCACATCATGGCCATCTACAGGGCCAAAGTAGCGTAAGTTGAGCGACTCGAACAGGTTGCTTTGGCTCAGCAACGTGCCTTTGATGCCGTTTTCGATTTTGGATACAATCTCCTGCGCACTCTTGCCGAAAGTGGAAAGCTTGCCCAGCAGGTTCCACACCTCGTCTTTTAACTTATTATAGGTGTGCGAGGTGGTGATATCCGTAAGGTAATCCTTTAATGCCCCCACGTTGGGGTCAATGGACATGCAATTGTCGTTGAGAATGATCAGAATATTTGATTCCGAAACCCCTGCATGATTTAGCCCCTCGAAGGCCATTCCGCCGGTAAGGGCGCCATCGCCAATAATGGCAATGTGTTGTTTGTCGTGCAGGCCCTGATACTTTGATGCCACGGCCATGCCAAGTGCAGCGGATACGGACGTGGAGCTGTGGCCCACACCAAATGTATCGTACTCGCTCTCTTTGCGCTTAGGGAAACCCGAAATGCCTTTGTACACGCGGTTGGTGTGAAATACATCTCTGCGGCCGGTGAGAATTTTGTGTCCGTAAGCCTGATGGCCTACATCCCACACCACCTGGTCGTAAGGCGCATTAAATACATGGTGAATAGCTACGGTAAGTTCCACCACGCCCAGGCTGGCCCCAAAATGTCCGCCATAAACAGACACGTTGTCGATGATGAAATGGCGTAGCTCATCGCACAGCTGAACCAGTTCGGCCTGAGAAAGACCTTTCATGTCTGCGGGCGAGTTGATTTTTTCGAGCAATTTTCCGGGTGTGATTAGCATTGTTGAGTTTTCGGGATGGCTTACACAATAATCGTTAAACAGAATAGAAAGCTAACTGTTCTAACGGCAACGCGCTTCCCGATGCCAAATTTAGCTTTTTTTACCCTTTGTGGATGGAAAGTGAACAAAGTGGAGCCACATGCTGCCCTCGGTGGGTGTGAATCTCGTTACTTTTGATGCCCTTTTAGCGAATGATTAAACAAGGATTTATGGCTTCGGAATCGTATCAGGTAAAGCTTCCGCTTTTTGAAGGCCCTTTTGATTTGCTGCTGTTCTTCATTGAGCGCGATGAACTGGACATCTACGACATTCCGATTTCCAAGATCACCACGGATTTTTTAAGCTACATGCACCAGCTGGAAGAGCTCAACATTGAAGTGGCCAGCGAGTTCATTTTGGTGGCGGCCACGCTGATGCGCATTAAATCGAAAATGCTGCTGCCGCGGCCGCAACTGGATGCCCAAGGCAACGAAATTGACCCCCGCGAGGAGCTGGTGAAACACTTACTTGAGTACAAAAAGTACAAAAGTGTGGTGGATCAGTTCCAGAAGATGGAGGAGACCGAGCTTCAAAAGGAAAAACGCGGCAACATTTTAAAGGAGCTGCGCCAGTTGGCCGAAAGCACCAATGTGGAGGCAGAACTGCAAGATGTAGACCTTTTTAAGCTGCTGATGGTGTTTGAAAAGGTATTGAAGCGGCACGAGGAAGAGAAAAACCGCCCCGTACACACGGTTATCCAATACCCGTTTACGGTGGAGGGCCAAAAGGCGTTTATCCTCACGCAAATCCAAAGCCGCCAACGCGTGGCGTTTACGGAACTTTTTCAAACCGCGCCTACCCGTGTGGCACTGATTTTCAATTTCCTGGCCATTTTGGAAATGTTGGCGTTGGGCCAGTTGGGCATTCAGGTGGGTGAGGGGTACAACAACTTCTGGGTAATGAAAAAGGAAGATGTGGCGGCCGAGGCTACCCCGGAGGCCTAGAACACGTATCGCAAACCAACTCCGCCTTGAAATCGCTGGTAGCCGGGATCTAACAAAACATCCGTAAACCAAACGACTTCAATAAAGGCGCTGATCGGCAGGTTAAAATAGGAGTATTCGAAGCCCAAAGTGCCTACCGGCCCGTAGGTGAAACGCGTTTGCTGAAATTGGCCAAACTGGCTGTCGTTGGGGAATAAAGAGTCTGTGAAAAGGTAGTCGTACTGCAGGTTGGTGCTGCGCCACTGCCAGCCGAGCCCGGCATAAAATTGCAGCCCTTTGGATATCTTGGAGGCATCCCATTGGTACAAAAACTTCGTCTCGATGAACCAGTCGGTTAAAGCGCGGTGCTGCAGGTAGTTGAAAGACTGCTCGGAGGAAAGTGTATCGGGAAGGTAGGTCGGCAGCAGCGACCGGTAGTAGCGATTATAAAGGCCGCTGGCGGCTTTGCCCACATCGGCTGTGAAGGCCCAGTTTTTATTGGGATAATACTTATAGGTAAGCGCGAGCGGATCGCCCATCTTAAAGCCGATGCCCTGGTAGGGGTACTTGCTATTTTGAAAAATGGGGCAAACGATAATGGCTTTCTCCCGCGAGATGTTGGGCACGCGAAAGCGCCCGCTGGTTACGCTTTTCTTGACTTGAGCAGAAAGGCCACCCGCAATACACAGCGCAAAGACAGAAAATAACAGCTTTTTGTTTAAGCTCATTCAAGCAAATATAGTGCTTTTCACACATGATAACCGATCGGGCTAAACGGAGAATAGACAAGTTGTTAAATCACTTCTTTGTACTGCATTTTATGGAGATGAGCGTACCAGCCGTTTTTTTCCAGCAGATCATCATGGAGGCCCATTTCTTTGATCTCGCCCTGGCCGAGCACAATCGCTTTGTTCAATTTCGGGATAGAATTCGGAAAATCAATTCGCCTTTTCAATCACTGTCAAAACCACGTATCGATAATGCGGATCTCCAACATCACTTGGATAACCCTTATCAAACCCGCTCCAAACTACATCAAGTCCATCAAACTGAAACTCAGCTGGGAAGTCGCATGGAATCGCGCCCCCACCTTTGATTTTATCGGTACGGCTGCCCAGATAGTATTCAAAGTTCTCAAATTTGCGATCGAATTTATACACTCTTCCTTCGATACGCTGAAAAAACTCGCCATTGGGCTGACCGCAGGGTAACGACTCGTCTACGCTCGAGTGGCAGTTCACTAGTAAAAAAATCGTGATTGTTAGCAATATTGATTTCATAAAGTTCTTGTTTACAGGTTCTCTTTTTATAAGAATTAATTCACTCCCGACCCACAACAAAGGAGTTTAGTGCGTGATCAAAACAGATCTCGTGTATAAAGTCCCATTGATCCATGCTCTCACTACATAAACACCTGTGGGCACGTTGCGGACGTCAAATTCAATTTTGCTTTTTAGGATTTTCCCTGAGGCCGCGCACAACGTCATGCCAACGCTGAGCAACAGATTTTTGGAGAAGGTCATTCAAGCAGATATGCAGATGTGCTAGACTTAACTGGCTGGCTTTTGAGCCTCAACCACGTGCCCTTTCTTCAAATTGGGCAACGGCCACCGATAAACTACACCGATTCTCAATAGCCTCGAAAAGATCCTGCCTGCGGGTTCGTCAATAGTGCTGGAGTAGTTCGTCAGCCCAAGCGAGTAACCAGCCGAGATACCGTAGTTTTTATAAAAAGCGGTGACGCCAATGCGTGGCCGAAAATCAAAACCGACTTTATCGCGATTGGCTCGGATGAGGTAATTGTTCCCACGCGAATCGGTAAGGTCTAATTTGGCCCGGCTTTGCACGCACAAGCCCACATCCGTTCCGAACATGAATTCAAAAGCAAAAAGGTCCCACGTAAATCTTCGGCTTAGGTAAGGATACAGATTTACAAAACTATTTGACAGCGTGAGATAACTGGCCGAAGTATTCCATCCAAAAATCGACTCGCTCAGAACCGAAGAGAACGCGACGCGGCTGGACAATCGTTCGTACCCAACTTGTACACCCCACATCCAGCCCGCCTTTTTTGCTTGCTGAATCTGGAGACTCACTCCGTAGGTTAAATCCGGCTGTCGTCCGTAAGGATTCCTTACGTAAATAGGAAGAAAGGAAATATCAGTTGTCGTGGCCCTGGTAGCTGCGCCAGCATAGCGGAAAACACCGCTATTAACGCTTGCAGAGAATTCCAAACCCTGCGCAACTGCAAATTGAATATTCAAAAAAGCTAAAAAGATATGGGTTGTGGCCTTCAAAGGAGCAATAGTTTACCGTTTAAGCACACAGCAGAGCCGGATTAGCGAGTAATCAAAACAGATTTTGTGTATAAATTCCCATTAATCCATGCTCTTAATACAAAGAACTCTGGAGCTTCGGTGGTGGCGGCACACCATTAAAATGGCGATTAAAACCAACTATTCTAAATTGCGGCCTTGCGATTTATGCATTCGTCAATTCGCCTTTTCAATTTTGGTCAGTGCCACAAACCCAAACAATGGATCTCCAACGTCACTCAATGTGCCTTTATCAAACCCACTCCAAACTATATCAAGTCCATCAACCTGAAATTCCGTAGGCAAGTTTGAGCACGGGATCATACCCCCGCCCCGGGGTTTGTCCACGCCGGTTCCGAGATAGTACTCAGAGTTCTGAAATTTAGAAGAGAATCTATAAACTCGTCCTTGAATATCTTTAAAATACTTCCCGTTGGGCTGGCCACAGTTTGTCGACTCCTCTACGCTCGAGTGGCAGTTCACAAATAAAAAAATCGTGATGATTAACAATATTGATTTCATAAAGTTCTAGTTTACAGTTTCTCTTTTTATAAGAATTAATTCGCTCCCGACCCAAAACAAAGGAGTTTAGTGCGTGATCAAAACAGATCTCGTGTATAAATTCCCGTTAATCCACGCTCTCACTACATAAATACCCTTGGGCACGTTATGTACGTCAAACTCTATTTTGTTTTTGAGAAGTTTCCCAGTTGCTGCAACTTGATTATTAGCGTCTACCAAAAATGCCGTTTCGCCGCCTGCAAAACTGAAAACACTGGCCTCGTTGTTATCAGAACTGATATCTTCCGCTAAGGAGATTTCCAGCGTTGAACTTGCGGGATTGGGGTATATAACCAAGCTAAAACTGCAATTTGATGATCGGCTTATCGATCTGACTGCGGGGGTACCTGTTGTTCCGCACCTATTTGTTAACCTTAAAACTACTGAGCCGCCATTGAAGAAAGACGTGGTTGTAGCATCAAGGTAAGGTGTTCCTTGCCCTGTTACCGATGAAAATCCACTCCAGCTCCATTGATAGTTGGTGATTCCCGGTTCGATTCGAGTGGATAAAAACGAAAGTGTTCTGTTTGGACAAGCCGCAGATGGCCCCGAAATTGAAAATTGAGTGTTGTTAAATGGCCCGACCTGAGTTTGAAAACTAACATAATCCGAAGGCGTGCATGATCCATTATTCGCACGAACAAAAACCCAGCCGCTGCCAGAGGTGCCTGAAGAAGCACTAACGGTAACTGAGTTGGCCGTGGTGTAAATGGGAGCGGATGAACCGTTAATCAAAATACCGCTCGAAGCATACCAATCGAAACCATAATTCGGAGGATACCCGCTAATGGGATTGGAGACAAAGGTTTGTGCATCGCCCACGCAAAGCTCAAGTTGAGAGCCACTTCTTGCTATCCCGGGGTTCGATGCCTTTAAACATGAGTTGTTGCTCGAAATAAAGCTGGAAATCTCCCCCTGAGAAAACGGCGCGAAATAAAACTGCCGCCCTTGGCGCTCGGCATCAGTACACATTATCGTTTTTGTTGGTGAGCAGGCCGCTGAGGAACCGTCGGGGTGCGTAGCATTGAAGAGGTGCCCAATCTCGTGTGCAACCGTGACCAAAACATCGGGTGCAATAATCCCCGTTGCACAAAACGCATAAGCGTTGGCGGAATTGGTACAAACTGATCCAATTCCGCGAACGGCACCGCGAGCCCCAATGTCTGGCTTCCCAGAAAAGAAAAACACCAAGTCCCTGGTTACACTTTGCTGGTTGTTAGACCAATGGTTGAAAACTTCAGTTAGGACTTGAGTTGGCGCCGTTGCCGAGTATGGATCATTCGAAGACGACCAAACACTCTGGAATGTAACAACAAATCGCAGGTTAAAGTCAGTCTGGTACACGCCCTCCACCTGATTCAAAATGCTGATAATCGAGTTGTTGGTGGTTGTGACGCTAGAGTTGTTTGCCACGAAATACTCGTAGTCCGCTTCGGTTGCGATTTCAACGGTACGACATGGAGTTGCGCTTGATGACTGAATACTTGAATTTTCGAGAATGTCTTTCCCGATAACTTGTGCTAAGTTTTCCAAATGGCAAAGTGGTCGCACATCATTTTGAGCTATATAATCTTCCCCGGAAATGAGCGCAAAATGCCTGGTGTCTTTGAAGTCGGAATTGATTTTGAAAACCGGGATAATGAAATAACTCTTGTTGTCGATAATGATGAGCCCTTCAACAAAAGACTTGTGCTCAATAGTCAGTCTGACCATGCTTTTCGGAACACTTCTGACGCTGCCCACAGCTACGAGAAGGTGGTCGTTTCCACGAAGGTTGGAGTTTGGCTGTAAATCAAGGTACTGCAATTTTCCATCGATCAACACTTGAACGGAATTTTGGGTGCCATTTTTTGCGTTGCCGAAGATTTTTATATAATCCAGTTCCGTTAATCTGAATACCTTAAACTTTGATGCAACATGGGCGATACGTTGCCCATCGTCAGATCGCAACAGAACCTCTGTTGGCGTGATAAAGTCTTTAGGCTTCTCTTGGCTAAGGATCAGTTTTGGCAGCGACCAGCAAATGAGACTTAACACGATCAATTTTTTCATAAGTGTTTCATTAAATGTTTGAAATTAATGTATATCTACGTTTATCGACTAATCCGGAACTTAGGCTTGATTAAACTCTTTCAATTTACCGGTTGAATATTCCCATGACGACTATTTTACCGATAAAAGGTAAAATAAATCGGCAAATCAACATAAAACCCGTTGGTTTTGTCAAGGTTTATGGCGGGGAGCAGCTATTTCACTGCAATCCTAAACCACTTCTTTGTACTGCATTTTATGCAGATGAGCGTACCAGCCGTTTTTTTCCAGCAGCTCATCATGGCGGCCCATTTCTTTGATCTCGCCCTGATCCAGCACAATAATCTTGTCTGCTTTTTTGATGGTGGAGAGCCGGTGGGCAATCACAATTGAAGTGCGGTTGCTCATCATCTTTTCGATGGCCGCCTGGATCAGCTCTTCGGTTTCGGTGTCCACGGAACTGGTGGCCTCATCCAAAACCAGAATCCGCGGGTCGTACACCATGGCGCGGATAAAAGAGAGCAACTGGCGTTGCCCAACTGACAACGTGGCACCGCGCTCCATCACATTGTAGTCCAACTGCCCCGGCAGTCGTTCAATAAATTTGCGCGCACCCACCAGGTCAGCGGCCTGCCAGATGCGTTCGTCCGATACGTCCGGATCACCCAACGAGATGTTGAACCGGATGGTGTTTGAGAACAAAAAAACATCTTGCAAGACCAGGCCAATGTGCTGCCGCAGGTAGTTCAAATCGAAATCGCGCACGTCTGTTCCATCAACCAAAATTCTACCCCGGTTAATTTCGTAGAAGCGGTTGAGCAAGTTAATGATGGAAGATTTACCGGCACCGGTGGCGCCCACCAGGGCAACGGTTTCCCCGGGCTGAATTTTCAGGTCGATGCCCTTCAGCACAAAATTGTTTTCGTTGTAGGCGAACCACACCTGTTCGAACTGCACCTCGCCGCGCAGGTGGGGCGGCTGGTGCGTTCCGTTTTGTACCAGATCATTTTGCTCGTCCAGCAGATTTATAATTCGCGAAGAGCTCACAATACCCATTTGTAAGGTATTGTAGCGATCGGCAATCATGCGGATGGGCCGGAAAAACATCTGGATGTACATGATGAAGGCCATGAGTGTGCCGATGGTGATGCCGGTATCTTCCATTTGCATCACGCCTTTGGCTCCATACCAAACTAACAGGCCAATGCCCATGGCGGAAATGATTTCTGCCACCGGAAAGTACACGGAGTAGTACAATACCGAACGCAGGTTTGCATCCCGATGTTCTTTGTTGATTTCTTTGAACTTGGCAAACTCCCGCTGCTCGCTGCCAAAGATCTGCACCACGCTCATGCCGGTGAGGTGCTCCTGCACAAAGGTGTTGAGATTGGCCACGGCATTGCGTACATCGTTAAAGGCAACTTTAATTTTTTCTTTGAATACGTAGGTGGCCAGCAGCATGAGCGGCACTGTACTCAAACTCACCACGGCCAAGCGCCAATCGGTTAAAAACATGAAGGCCAGGATGAATACGATTTGCAATAAATCTCCGGCCATGGCCGCAAGGCCCTCGCTAAACACATCGGCCAGGGTTTCTACATCGGAAATGGTGCGCGTAACGAGTCGGCCGATGGGGGTTTTGTCAAAAAACCGGAGGCGAAGGCCAATGATGTGTTGATACAGTTTTACCCGGATATCGCGAATAACAAACTGGCCAATGCGGCCGGAAAGGTACGTGTGGATGTATTGTACGAACGATTGGGCCACCAGCAGCACCAAAATCCCTATCATGACGTACACCATGCTCCAGTAGTTGCCCACGGCCACGTGGTGATCCAGCGTGTATTGAATCAGCCAAGGGCGCACAGGGGTAAGAATACCAAGCAGCACCGTGAGCAGAATCAAAAAATAAAACCGGCCGCGGTACGGCTTTACAAACTGCATGATTCTGCGCAGTACTGTAAAATCGATGATGTTGCCGCTGCTAACTTGTTCTTTCTCCACCGCTAGTCCAAAAAAATGTGGGAGGGATATTTTACGCGGTGCAAATAAAGGCCTTCTGGCGGAACATTCATACCTGCGCGCTGGCGGTTGCGGCCATGGATGATTTCTTGAAACTGAGCCAGGCTGGTTTTACCACTGCCCACGTCCAGTAGGGTGCCCACAATGGCGCGCACCATGCCCCGCAGGAAACGGTTGGCGGTAATGGTGAAAATGAGCAGGTGGCCTTCTTCGCGCCAAGCGGCTTTCTTCACCTCGCAGCGAAAGTGGTTCACATCGGTTTTCACTTTACTAAATGCCTTAAAGTCATGCTCGCCAAGTAAAATAGCGGCGGCCGCGTGGAGCGCAGAAATTTCCAGCGGTTTGTAACAGAAAAAGGCACGGCCCACTTCCAGCGGATCTTTTACCCTTGTGATCCTGTATTCGTAAGTGCGCTCAAGCGCGGTGTACCGCGCGCTGGCATCGGGTTTGACCGCTCGGATGGAGCGGACGGCGATATCCGGCGGCAGGAAAGCGTTTAGCTGAATCAGAAACTTCTCGCGCATCAACTCCTTCTCCACATCGGCATGAAAAAACTGTTGACGGCAGTGCACACCGGTATCCGTGCGGCCACTTCCCACAATCTTTGTTTCCGCGCGAAGCAACTGGCTCATTACCTCCTCTACAACCTGTTGTACGCCCTTGGCGTTTGCCTGGGTTTGCCAGCCGTGGTACCGGGTGCCTGAGTATGAGATTTCGAAGAGATAGCGCATGGGGCGGTAGAATTAAGAAATTAGAAGCGGGTAGTTGGAATTTGGGTGTGAGGAGTTGCACGCCTAAACGGTGAGGCTAGGCCATATTGTTCGTCCGTAGGAAATACCTTAGTAATTTGATCGACCCCCAAAACAAACGCATGCGCCTTCTGCCAAACAATTAAATCCGCAAACGACCGAGTCGGTTCCATACGCTTATTTTATAAAAACAGGACGCTCCCGGTGCTTTGATATCCTAACTTCTAACTCCAGTATTTTCATACACCACCGCCACGCCTTGTCCAACACCAACGCACATGGTAGCCACGCCATACCGAATATTGCGTTTCTTCATTTCGTGAAGGAGTGTGGCGCTGATACGCACTCCGCTGCAGCCAAGCGGGTGCCCCAGGGCGATGGCCCCTCCATTTACGTTGACGATCGCGGGGTCAAGTTGAAGTTCCTGCATACAGGCCAGTGCCTGTGCGGCAAATGCCTCGTTCAATTCCACAAGTCCGATTTGTGCAATAGTTAAGCCCGCACGCTGCAGGGCTTTCTTTACGGCCGGTACCGGGCCAATGCCCATCACGGCTGGATCAACACCTGCCACGCCCACACTTACCACACGTGCAAGTGGCGTTAGGTTCAGGCTGCGCAGTACTTGTTCATTGGCGAGCAAGCACGCAGCTGCACCGTCATTAATACCCGACGAGTTACCAGCGGTAACGCTGCCACCTGTGCGGAAGGCAGGCGCCAGGGTTGCGAGTTTTTCTAACGTTGTCTGACGGGGATGTTCATCCCGCGAAAAGGAAATTGTTTCTTTCCCCTTCCGCACAGGTACCGGCACGAGTTCCGCATCAAAACGGTTTTGCGCCGCCGCATGAAAATATTTTTGCTGCGATGCAAACGCAAACGCATCCTGCGCCTCGCGACTGATCTTCCAACGCTCGGCTACGTTTTCTGCGGTTTCGCCCATCGCGAAGGGGGGGTGCATTTTGGCAAGTTGAGGGTTGGTAAATCGCCAGCCGATGGAGGTATCATAAATCTCTGGTTTTCGCGAGAACGCTTCTTCGCTTTTTGCCAGCACAAAGGGTGCGCGCGTCATGCTTTCTACACCGCCCGCCACATAACATTCACCTTCGCCCAGTTGAATAGCACGGGTGGCATCAATTATGGCTTGCAACCCGGATGCACACAGCCGATTTACCGTGCTGCCACCCACGGTTACGGGTAAGCCTGCGAGCAAGGCGGCCATGCGGGCTACGTTGCGGTTGTCTTCGCCACTCTGGTTGGCAGCGCCAAAGATCACCTCTTCCAGGCGGTCGGCAGGCACGGAAGGGTTGCGCGCCAGCAAGTCCCGAACCACGTGTGCTGCCAGATCGTCTGGGCGCACGGTGGCCAGGGTACCACCCCACTTGCCAATGGGCGTACGAAGAATATCAACAACAAAAGCTGCCACCATATCTGCTGCGGTTTAGAGTTAGGCGGGTTTCTGTATTTTTGCAGCCCGCTTAGTTGGCAAGTTATAAAAATCACGAACGCATATGTGGCAGCGCATTCAAACCGTTTTTCTGGCCCTGGTAGTCATCAGCACTGTAGTGAGCGTGTTTCTACCCATTTGGGTTTTTGAGGATTCCGCCACAGGTGTGCAACACCAATTGTATCCGTTACATTACACCCAACTGCAGCAGGGCAACCGCAACACCGTGTATTTTCCGTACTCCATCACCGCCATGCTGCTTGTGGCGGCGGCCACCGTGGCTATCTCCACCATCCGGAATTACGCCAACCGCTTTACGCAGATTAAGCTGGGTATGCTAAACACGTTACTTACCGCGGGCGTAATGATTTCGATTGTAGTTTTCGTGAGCGACCTCGCAAAAATTTACCCTACCGGGTGGCGTTACGGGCTACCGTTTTATTTGGCATTTGTATCGGTTGTGTGCAATTGGCTGGCGATTCGGTTTATCCGCAGAGACGAAAAAATCGTACGCGACTCTGAGCGCATCCGGTAAACTTTAAATTCTGCAACTTGTTTTATTAATCTTAAACCTCATTTAACATGGCTCAAACAAAATTTGGCGATCTTACCGTAAACACGGTAGGAAACTTACCCGCAGTAGGGGCCGCCGCGCCCGACTTTACGCTTACCGGTAACGATATGAAAGACGTTAGCCTGAAAGACTTTGCCGGGAAAAACGTGGTGCTTAATATTTTCCCCAGCGTAGATACCGGTGTGTGTGCTGCTTCCGTGCGCGAGTTTAACAAGCGCGCCGCGGCGTTAACCAACACCTCGGTGGTTTGTGTGTCAAAAGATTTACCGTTTGCCATGAAGCGTTTTTGCGGAGCGGAAGGTATTGATAAAGTGATTACCGCCAGCGATTTCCGCAACCGGGGCTTCTCCAAAAACTATGGTGTAGAGCTGGCCGATGGCCCGTTTGCAGGCCTGGAAGCGCGTGCGGTAGTGGTGATTGATGCACAGGGAAAAGTAAAATACACGGAGTTGGTGCCTGCCGTAGGCCAGGAGCCAAACTACGAGGCAGCATTGAAAGCACTGTAGTACGTTTGCCAAACGATTTCTAAGAGCCGGGCCACCCCGGCTTTTTTTATTGCTCGTTTTCGGTTTGCACCGCTTGGCGCGGACAAGCTGCTGTTTTCTGGTTTACTGTTATCGATCGTGGCAATGCACTACCTTTGCGGCCATGAAAATGGTTGCAGTTGTTTTTTTTGTGATTAGTTCAGCGGGGCTGGTGCTTGCCCAAACCCAAACCGGTAAAGCATCTTTCTATGCCGATAAATTTGAGGGCCGGCCTACTGCCAGTGGCGAAAAGTATAAGCACAGCAAACTTACCGCCGCACACAAAACGTTACCGTTTGGCACCAAAGTGCGCGTAACGCATACGGGCAATAACCAAACGGTGGAAGTGGTCATCAACGACCGCGGCCCGTACGTGGATGACCGTATTATTGATTTGAGCAAATCCGCTGCCGAGCAACTGGGCTTCATCAACCAGGGGTTGGCGGACGTAAAAATTGAGGTGCTGGACGCCGGCGATGGCAAAACACCTTCGCAGGTTACCCCTATTTCGAACGTTGCGGTAGACGAGCGCGAGTTTTATGACTTTGAAATTGCGCGCCTGCGGCCGCTCGGTTTTGGCGTGCAGATTGGCACCTACCAGGAATTGGTAAACCTGATGCGCCTGGCCGATAACCTGAAGAACTCGTACCAGAAAAAAGTGACCGTGCAGGTAAAAGTGATTAACGGCGTGAAGTATTACAGTTTAATCGTTGGCGCATTCAAGACCCGTAAAAAAGCGGAGGGCTTTTTGCCGAGCGTGAAGAAAAAATTCCCGGATGCGTTTATCGCGGATTTTGGGAAGATGAAATAAAATCGGACGCCTGCAACGGGCTTACTCCTGAGTCGAGTTTAGGAATTGGCTTTTTGAAGGAAAAGGTTACCTTTGGATCGGCCAACTCACCTATAATCATGTTTGATCGCGAAAAAGCACTTAATGCGGTGCTGTACATTGCCAAACAAGTAGAAAGATCAGATTTCCACAAGGTTTTCAAGGTACTCTATTTTGCAGAGCAAAAGCACTTGGCCCGCTATGGTTCGCCAATAATAGGCGATGTCTTCATCGCGATGAAAAACGGCCCGGTGCCGTCCAAAATCTATGATATCCTGAAGGCCTTGCGAAATGAGTTGGCTTTTACTGTTGATACTCAATTTGAGAAAAAACTGATTGAAGTGAAGGACAACCACAGCATTCTTCCCATTGGCGAAGTTGACCGCGAGTTGTTTGCAGACACGGAATTCGAGTGTCTTGACGAATCGATTACAGAAAACAAGTCTTTATCCTTTGCCTTATTGACTGAGAAATCGCATGATGAAGCTTGGAGGAAAGCGGATGCAAACGACAGGATGTCTTTATTGGACATTGCAAGGGTAGGTGGTGCCCCTTCGGGCATGATACCTTACATCCAAGAAGTTTTGGAAAACCAAATGGCATTTAGTCATGCCCCCACCGCTGGGTGATCATTTCCCTGAAGAGTTCAGAAGGCAATTTGCCGACCATCATTTACAGATTGGAACAGTTATTCGCGCTCGGGTTGCTGACACAAACCCGCCAAAGATTAAGCGTTTTGTTATTGTTGGCGTAAGTGCCGATAAACTGGCTTTGGGTACCCTGTATATTAATTCCGAAATTAATCCGAACATTTTTCCTACGGAGGAGTTGAAGCGCCTTCACCTTAGACTAGAAGCAACTGGCCGAACTTATCTGGAACATGATTCGTATTTGGATTGCAGCAGAATTTATGAAAAAGACCATGAGGCAATTCTTGAAGTGCTGAAAACAGATACTGGAAGTGTGCTCGGTCAACTGGCTCCTGATGATTTGGCAAGGCTGAAACAAACTGTGAAAGCTGCACGCACGATTGCGATTCGCGTAAAGAAAAAGTTTGGGTTGTTTTATTAATTCACCCCTCAAACCGCACACAATCCTCGGTTATAAAAGCCTCTTTTCCGGGGATTTTCTCCGGCCAGCCGGGGGCTTGCACGGGTTGGCCGCCTGCCTCGCGGGCTGCGGTGGCCAGGTTTAACTCCAGCAGTTGGGTAAGTACATCCTGTTTGGCATCAAAGCCGTAGGCCTCCAGCACGGCCACATCGAGGGCGGCATGCAGATCTTTAATGGGGTTTTTGCCGGGCTGCTCCAGCAGGCGGTAAAGGTCGCGCAGGCTCATTTGGTGTTCGCGCAAGGTTTGCGTGCGCTTTTGGTGCAGCGCCAGGGCGGCCTTAGCTACTTTTTCTACCTGTTTTTTGGTGGGCGCCTGCGGCCAGGGGAAGGTGTCCCAAATAGCTGCGGAGTTATAGTTTGGCGTTTCGCCAAGGGTGGTACATTTTTCGAGAAACCATTGCCAATGCAGATTTGATTGAATGATCCCAAAAGAATAGTAGTCATCGAAACAAAACGCCATGACTTTATCGTTCGGGCGAATATCAGCATCAAAAAATTCAAAGATTGGGCGTTGGGTAATGCGGGCGCAAGCCAAAAACTTTTTCGATAGTTCGAGAAAGCCCAAGAGATCTTCTCGACCATAAGATAGTCTCCACCAGTAGTTTAAAAAGTTGATGTGGTGTTTATTTACTTTGGCTTTCGGATTTGTCTTTAGTGCAGCTTTGTTTTCTTTTTCCTGCGCTTCGCCTTTTTCTTTTCGGTCGGGCAGTACCATCAGTTGCACGCGCTGAAACAGTTCTTTGTACTGCGCGGCTTGCACTACATCTTTCAGCGTAAAATCAATTACAAACCGCGAGGGTTGCGCGCCCACTTCGGCCACCAGTTCATCGCCAATCAAAAACGGCTTTAGCACTTCGGCATACGTGGGGTATTTCTTTAACACTTTCAGGGCCTCGGCTTTATCCAACAGAAAACCTTCGTGCCCATGCGTTTGCCCCTGAAATACCTTTTTAGGCTTTTTATTGCATTGTAACACCTGGGCAGCGGTAACATCGGTTTGCAGACTCAGGCTGGAGTTGATGGTAGCCGGGTGGATGCCTTTCAGTTCGTCATCCTCAAAATAATACAGGGTTTTTTCGCCCTCGTACACTCCTTTTTTCCAACATGCAATGCTTACAAACACAGCTGCATCGCCACTCCAATCCTGCGAGCTTACGGCATTAAAAATTTCACCTCCGTTTTGCACGATGTAGTCCAGGCTGCCCTCGCGGCTGTAGTTTTGGCGGATGGTGTTGGTGCCCACCAATCCCGCGTAAGCGTTGGGCTTTAAATGTTTGTGGGCGCGGTAAAACCAGTACGCGCAAAAATCGGCCCGGCCGGGCACCTCGGGGTAAGCGGCCCGCAGTTGGTTGATGTAGGCCACACCAAACTCCTGCTGCATTTTGTTTTTGCTCTGAAACGGCGGGTTGCCAATGATGGCATCTACTTCCGGCCAGGGGCGTTGGTGGCCATCCGCGGTGAGCAAGGCATCGGCACAGATAATGTTCTCATCTAAGTTATCCAGCGGCAGCGGTTTAAACTTGTTGTCGTAGCGGTGGTCTTGCTCTAAAATGCTGAGCTCTTTGGCTACCATAAGCGTTACTTTGGCAATTTCCACTGCCGTAGGGTTGAGGTCAATGCCGTAGAACTGCTGTGTGTTTACAAAAGGGTAGGTAGTGAGGAATTTGTGCAGTTTGTTTTTGTCGGCCGGTTTGGTCTTTTCAAAAATGAGGGCGAAGAGTTTGCGCTCCAGCAGTTTCATTTCGCGGAAGGCCACAAACAAGAAGTTGCCGCTGCCGCAGGCGGGGTCTAACACTTTAAACCGGCACAACTCCGTAAGCAGGGCAAAGCAATCGTCAATGGTTTCGGCCTGCTCCATGCGGGCCATCCACGGCTGCACAATGACGGGGTTTACAATTTTCTTGATGTCGATTTCGTGCGTGTAGTGCGCGCCTAGTTCGTGGCGCAGGTCTTTGTCGAGATTGTTTTCAAAAAAAGAGCCGAAGATGGCCGGGTTTACGTGGCGCCAGCTTTTATCCGCACCGGCTTCGAGCATGTTGATTTCGTGCTCGGTAAGTTCCAGAGCCACCGTATTTTTAAACAAGCCCCCGTTAAAGTAGTCTACGCCCTGGTAGTAGCCAGCCGGGGTAATGCCGGGTTTGTTCATTTCATGAAAGAGGCCGCCAATCAAATCGTACGGACTGGCTTTCTTTTTTATGCACTCTTCAATGATGCGGCTGAAGATTTTATCGGGCAGCAGCCCAACGTCTTCGGCAAACAAACTTACAATGCATTGCAGGGCGTAATGCAGGGCCTGCTGCGGGGGTACTTTTCGCTTGACCATGCTGCGGTACATCGCGGCAATTTTTTCTGCAGCCAGCTCGGTAACATCCTCTTTGTCCTTACCGAAGACGGGCGTTACCGGTTTGGGCAGTAAAAATCCAAAGGCCTCTTTGCGGGCGGGCAGTTCGGCCAGGTTTACCACATCAACCGGGTCGAAAACCTTTACGTTGAAATCGTAAATCCAAAACTCGTCAAAGTTGCAGAGGATGATGTATTGCGGCCGGTCGCCCGCGAGTTTAAACCAATAGTCGGTAGCTTGCTGTAGGTGCACGGCCAGGTTTTCCTCGCGCTTTTTCATTTCGATGAGCACGCGTTTTTTCCACACCAGGTCGCCAAAGCTGGTGGTTTTCTTTTTGGTATCGCGCACGCGGTACTCACACTCCGCTCCGGCACCTTTAAGGCCTTCGGGCCAGCCCAGGGCGGTAAAGAAGCGATCCAGAAAAATCTGGGCTTCGCCTTTTTCATCGCCTTTGATGTGCTTTTGGCAGTAGGAAACGAAATCCGAGAGAGCGTTTGCGGCCATGGAATTGATAGCGGTAACGAAAGATACGCTTCAAAAAAGCAAAGTGCCAAAATAAAGCCACAGGCCGGAGCATGCCGGCAGGGCAAACTGTATTTTTGTGTCATCACGTTTCAACTACGGCCATGCCCTTCGTCCCGGCCTATTGCGCGACGGGCAAAAGCGGCTGCAAACCAAGTTAGGTTTGCGTATGCGCATCTGTTCGCCTTGTTGAGCGGGGACGTGGCCCGTGCGTTGCGCCCTCTGGGTAACTCTGGTATTGCGGTGATCCTATCTGACATAGATGTCAAAACTGACGAAAAGCCATTACCGTTCTCTGGCCTAAGCACTTAATGCAACTTTAATTGCTTATTGCGGGCAAAACTCGGATATCTTTGGTTGTCTATTCTTGTGAGTTAGTCAACTCCGAAGCAATTCAATTTGATTTGGGGCATCGCTGCATTCGTAGTGTATTCGCCGCTAGAAAGAAAGGCGTATTCTCCTCGTGGAATATCTGGAAAGATCACTTCGAAAATATTTGCTCGAATTCTTTTGTATGTAACCAACACTTTGTTGTCGGTAACGTTCTCTATTTTGTATGAATAAATCCCACCCATTTTCATTGTCTTGAACCTCCGATCGGAGCCTTTCAATTCCGCGACCATGACTGAGACTCTGTCAGCAGGATCAAGGTTTTCTTCGAATTTTATAAATATTCTTGGGAGGCTTTTTGAAACAAATCTAGTCGAAGACTTCAGACCCTCAACGGTCAGAAAAGTTTCTGAACCGCCATATCCTAAGGCTTTCACTTTTGCTTTCGCTGACGCGTCAACTCGCTCGAAACTAATCAAAATACTATCTTTCAAGAAATAAGGCCGATTTGAGAACTCAGGCTCTGGAATATCTTGCGCCTGAGTTCGTATTGAAACAAGTAGAAGTAAACCGAGAAACAAAAAATTTTTTTTCATAACGGAATTATTTAAAAGTCGGTCAATGATAAAGAATTTGTTTGATATTTTGAATAAGTGATTTCCCCATAAGATTTTTGTTGGATTGACGGAGTTCGCTTTGAACCTAAGTTGCTTGTTTTGGTGGTTTGACAGCCGCTCTGATTGGGTGAAAAGCCACTCTACAATTTCCCCACTTACTCTATCGAACTTGATTTTTCGATGGTGCCACGAACGGGTGCAATCTGTATTTCGTTAGCTTGGCAACGACTTTTTTCGATGCTGGAGATTTTTGGTTACGTGGCCGCCGTTTTTGTTGGTGTGGTGTTGGGTTTGCTGGGCGGGGGCGGCTCAATTCTTGCGATCCCTATTTTGGTGTACATGTTTCGAATTGAGCCGGTGCTGGCATCTGCGTATTCACTTTTTATTGTTGGCATTACCAGTTTGTTTGGGGCCATTCCAAAGTACCGCGAGCAACTGGTGAGTGTGCGCACGGGCCTGGTGTTTGGCATCCCATCTATTGCGGCCATATTTTTTACCCGCAACGTGGTAGTACCGGCCATCCCCGACATGGTTTGGCAAACGTCATCTTTTACACTAACCAAGCGCTTGTTGATTCTGGGTGTGTTTGCGGTACTCATGTTGTTTGCGTCCATCCCGATGATCCGCGGCAAGCGCGAGGTTACATCGGAGAACCGGAAGTTCCGCACCTTTTTGGTGATGGTGGAAGGCACGCTCATCGGTTTCCTTACGGGATTTGTTGGGGCCGGTGGCGGCTTTTTGATTATCCCCGCGCTGGTGTTTCTTACTGGGCTTCAGTTTAAGGCGGCCGTAGGCACCTCGCTTTTCATCATCGCCACCAACTCTCTGGTTGGTTTTTTGGGTGATGTTTTACACACCCCGATCAACTGGGCGCTGCTGCTCAGCCTTACCGCCGTGGCCGTTGTGGGCATCATCATCGGCCATCGTTACAGTAGAAAGGTATCGCAAATCCGGCTGCGCATGGCCTTCGGTTGGCTTACGTTGGTTACCGGATTATTCATCTTGTTTAAAGAAACAGGCTTTTTGGGCTAAAAAACAAGGTTTTTAGTAAACCTTTGAACATTTTTCATAACTCTATCGTTTTTGATAGCATTACTATCATAACTTGGAGTTAGATGACACTTACTTTCAAACTGAATGAGCGGCTTTTCTTGCGCGATCCGCAGCACACCGAGCTGGGGCGAAAAATCATTCTGAAAAGTATTGATCTGATCGACACGCTGGGCTTTGAGCAGTTTACATTCCGTAAACTAGCAGACGACATCGATTCTACCGAGGCGTCCATCTACCGCTACTTCGAGAACAAGCATCGTTTACTGCATTACCTCACTGCATGGTATTGGAGTTGGCTGGAGTTTCGCATCGATCTGTTTACCGGCACCATTCAGGATCCCACGGCAAAGTTGAAGGCGTGCCTCCGCATTGTAAGCGAGGAAAAAAAATACGATCCCACGTTTGAGTTTATTAATGAAGAGGCCCTGCACCGCATTGTCATTGCCGAAATGGATAAAACCTACCTCACCAAGTGGGTGGAAGACGATAATAAAGCGGAGTTGTTCATTGGGTTTAAATCGCTCTGCCAGAAAATTGCCAACATGATTTTGCAGGTACGCCCGGGGTATGCGTTTGCGCGATCGTTGGCCAGCACGTTGTTGCTTGTTACGAATCAGCAGTTGTTTTTTGCAGCCCATCTGCCTTCGTTAACAGATCTCAGCGACTCATCGCAGCGGCATCCTACACTGGATACGTTTTTGGAACAAATGGTTTTTGGCGCAATAAAAGCATAGTTAAGGCATGTACTACACAGATCAAATCATCCGGCTGATTCGCGAATCGGCAGCTTTACTCAAGCATGAAATCAACTTAGCCGATTTCCAGGGCCGCGAACTTTCCAACCGCGTTTACCAGGCCGATGAGCAGGAAGAATTTGAGCGCGACCTGGTGGAGACCGGTAACAACGTGCGCATCCTTTTTCTGGAATACAAAGTAAGTGCAGCCGGCTTCAACGACTTGCTCAAGTCGCTGGCCTTTCCGGTACTGGTGTTCCATAAAGACCAAGGCGAGTACCACCCGGAGCTGATCTATGCACACCACGGCCGGTTTCAAGTCATCCGCGTAAGCGAAAAAGAAAACCACACGCGGGAGTTCAGCGGCAGCGAACTGGGCCCGTACCTGCACGATGACCAGATTCGATTTTATGCCGTAACGGCCTATGATCACCTCGTGAGCGAACCCTCGGTAGATGAAGCGGGCCACCACCATGAAATCTCGCCGGTGAAGCGCTTGTACAAGTTGCTGAGGGCAGAAAAGAAAGACATTATCTACATTTTGTTTTACGCGTTTCTGGTGGGGATGATCAGCCTGATCATTCCGCTGGGCATTCAAACCACTACGGAATTAGTTTCTGGTGGTGTGTTCTTCAGCTCGATTTATATTTTGATCAGCTTAATTATTTTGGGAGTTTTCGTTACCGGCGCGATGCAGATTTTTCAGATTACGCTGGTGGAATATTTGCAACGCAGAATTTTTACAAAAGCAGCCTATGAGTTTGCCTTTCGCTTGCCGCGGATGAAAAACGAGGCGTTGTCGGGCATGTATCCGCCGGAGTTGGTTAACCGGTTTTTTGATGTGATGACCATTCAAAAAGGGTTGCCCAAGTTGTTGATTGATTTGTCTTCGGCTGCGCTGCAAATCTTTTTCGGCTTACTGTTGATCAGTTTGTATCACCCGTTCTTTGTGTTTTTTGGCATTGTGCTGATCACCACGCTGGTGCTCATCTTCACGTTTACCGGCCCGCGCGGTATGAAGAGCTCCATTCAGGAAAGCAAATACAAATACAAAGTGGCGTACTGGTTGCAAGAGTTGGGCCGGGCACTCAACTCGTTTAAAGTGGCGGGTAACACGAATCTGCCCATTCGCAAAACCGACTACAACGTAAACAACTATTTAAAATACCGGAAAACGCACTTTGCCATTTTGGTGAGTCAGTATACGTACATTATCCTTTTCAAAACCGGCATCACGGCCGCGATGCTCATTATGGGTACCATTCTGGTGGTGGATCGGCAAATTACGCTGGGCCAGTTTGTGGCTTCCGAGGTAATCATCATCTTGATTTTAGCTTCCGTTGAAAAATTTATCACCTACATGGATGTGGTGTACGATATGCTCACTGCGGTAGATAAAATCGGGCACGTTACGGATATGCCGCTGGAAAAAAGCGGTGGCGTGGATTTACCCAGCGCCATTGCGCGCCAGCCGTTCCACATCCGCGTAAGCAACCTTAAATACAAGTTTCCGGAGAACCACGATTACACGTTGTACAATGTAAATCTGCAAGTCAAGGCAGGCGAATATGTTTGTCTGGCGGGCCCCGGCAATTCCGGCAAATCCACCTTAACGCAGGTGATCTCCGGGCTACACCACGATTTTGAGGGGGCGGTAACCATCAACGGTTTCTCCATTCGCGACCTGGATTTAACTAACCTGCGCGACCGGATTGCCAAGAACATTTCGCGCGAAGATATTTTTGATGGCTCGCTGCTGGAGAACCTCACCGTTGGTAAATCCTTCGTAACGGTGCAAGATGCCATTGCTGCGTTGGAAAAAACCAAACTGATCGACTGGGTAAACGAACTGCCCGAAGGTTTAAACACCCACTTGGTAAGCGGCGGCAAAGGGTTGTCGGTTTCCAATATTCACAAATTGATTTTAAGTCGCTGTCTGGCCAAGAAGCCGAGTTTGATGATTTTGAACGACTTCTTCTCCAGCCTGCCGAAACAAGATAAGCTGGAGTTAATGCAAATGTTGGTAGCCAACCGCACCTTTACGATGCTGGTAGTATCGAACGATCCGATCATCATGGCTGCCTGCGACCGGATTATTCTGCTCAACGAAGGCCAGCCCGTTGCGGATGGCACATTCCAGGAATTGCTTTCGAAAAATTTACTCACCGACTTTATCGACTAACCGATATGCTAAAGATTTCACCCACAGAGATTGAGCACGACATGCCGCACGACCGGCTGTATTCGCTCAAGGCATTGAAAACACCCTCGGCCGGAAAAACCATGGCCCGCTGGCTGTTGGGCATGGGCGTGGTGTTTGTTATTGTTTTGTTTCTGCCCTGGCAGCAGAATATTCGCGGCCGCGGTACCCTCACCGCGTTGTCTCCGGCAAACCGACCTCAAACGGTGGAATCGGCCATTGCCGGCCGAATTCAGAAATGGCACATTCGCGAGGGCCAGTTTGTAAACAAAGGCGATACGATTTTAACACTGGCGGAAATCAAGGAGAAATATTTTGATCCGGAGTTGCTGCTGCGCCTGCGCGAGCAATTAAAAGCAAAGAGCAGCAGCCAGAACTCAAAAGACCTGAAGGCGCAGGCCTTGCGCAGACAGATTGTAGCGTTACGCGAGCAGTTGAAGGTAAAGCTTGAGCAATCGCGCGCAAAACTGGCGGCTGAGAAAGTGCGGTTTGATTATGCCGAGAACCAATTTCAACGCAATAAAACGTTGTACTCCGAAGGCAACATTACGCTTACCAAGTTTCAGGACATCGAGTATAAATACCAAAGCGCCAAAGCCGATTACCTAAATGCCCAAATTGAACTCGACCGGGTAGATGCCGAGTATCAGGACAAAATCAGCAAGGCGGAGTCTGATTTGAACAATACGTTGGCCGAACTTTACGAAACGCAGGCCGACATTGCGAAACTACGCAATGAGTACAGCAACATGGAAATCCGGAATGAACAGTACCAGGTGATAGCGCCACAATCGGGTATTGTGGTAAAGGCACTCAAAGCCGGTATTGGCGAAACGATAAAAGAAAGTGAGGCCGTAGCTACCATCATGCCCGAAGCGCAAGACCTGGCGGTGGCCATGTTTGTAAAGGCCATGGATGTACCGCTGATTGCGAAAGGCCGAAAAGTGCGGATTCAGTTTGATGGCTGGCCTGCGTTGCAGTTTTCAGGCTGGCCAAGTGTATCGGTGGGTACCTTTGGCGGCGTTGTGGAGGTGATTGATTTTGTGAATTCCAAGCCAGGCGAGTTTCGGGTGCTGGTGGTGCCCGACAAAGAAGATGAGCCGTGGCCCAAGCAGTTACGCATGGGCTCGGGCACCAAGGGTTGGGTGATGTTAAATAACGTACGCGTGTGGTTTGAAATCTGGCGTCAGTTAAACGGTTTCCCGGCATCGATTTATGAAGCGCCGGAAGATCCGATGGTGGAAACGAAGAAAGCGAAAGAAGACGAGAAATCCGCAGACGGTGAGGACGCGAAATAACAGATTGCATCGGTGGCTTTGGGTGAGTTGCTTTTGGCTGTTGCCGATGAGCTTCTCGATGGCCCAGAAAAGTATGGTTCAAGTATTCGCTTTTCCGGATTCGGTAGTGAGTTTTTCCATTGACGAGTTTTACAAGGTAATTCTTGAAAACCACCCGGTGGTAAAGCAGGCCAAGTTGCTCAACGAAGTGGCGCTTCAGGAAATTCGCATGGCCCGCGGGGCATTCGATCCGAAGCTGGAATTTTTCTGGGATAAAAAGGAGTTTCAGGAGAAGTTGTATTACAACCGCAGAGACGCCCGCATCTATTTTCCGAGTCAGTTTCCCATCAACCCAAAACTCGGGTTTCTGGATAACCGCGGGTTATTTCTCAATCCGGCCGAAAGCATTCCGGGCAACCAGCAAGTGTATGCCGGATTTGAATTCCCCATTGGCCGCGGTTTGGTTACGGATGAGCGAAGAGCCGCCCTGCAACAAGCCAAACTCTACCAAACCATAGCCGAGGCAGAGCAAATCAAACTGATCAACAAAATTCTGCTCAGCGCAGCCAAGGATTATTGGGATTGGTATTACAGCTACTACAACTATCGGTTGATTACGCAGGGGGTAGAGATCGCATCCGAAATTTTCAGGCGTGTGCGCATTACAGCAAGAAATGGCGAAGCCGCTCCCATTGATACCATTCAGGCGAAGATTACGCTGCAAACGCGGTTGGTGGAGCAGCAGGAAGCATTGTTGGCGTTTCAAAATTCAGGAATTTATGTGTCGAATTATTTGTGGGACACCGCCGGAGAGCCACTAGCGCTTTCCTTGCGCGTGGCGCCTTTGCTGGGCACGCGCGATGCGTTGCTTAGCCTGCAAACAATCGGCTCGCTTACCGATCAGGCCCGGCAGAACCACCCGGAGCTGGTTAAACTGCGCACCAAAATTGGCCAGTTGGAGGTGGACCGGCAGTTGGCGCGCGAATGGTTAAAGCCGCGATTGGATTTGAACTACTCCATGCTGTCGGCCCCGGGGCAAATCCGGCAAGTCAATCCGTTAAACGACTATAAGTTTGGAGTGGATTTTTCTTTCCCCATTTTGCTACGAAAAGAGCGATCTAAACTGGCGCTTACGAATCTGAAAATCCGCGGTACAGAGTTTGAGCAGTCGCAAACGGAACGCGAGATCGTTAACGAGATTAACGCCACGTTCAATGAACTGGTGAACACCAACGTCATTATCCGTCAGCAGGGTGAGATGGTAGACTTGTATGATCGGCTGCTGCGAGCCGAACTGCTCAACCTGGAAAACGGGGAGAGCGATTTATTCAAAATCAATATTCAGCAAGAAAAACTGATCCAAAGCCAAAGCAAGTATTTGAAAGAACTTTCCATGTACGAGAAAGCCAAAGCACTGCTCTATTGGGCGGCCGGTATTCGCAACCTGAACTTTGAAGCGGCAGGCGAATAATTGAGCATTTGCTCAGGGCAGCAGATAGTCCACCACGTGCCGTACAGAATCAAAACTACGAAAATGCGGATGCTGAAGCGGTGCCTCCGCATGTTCATGCGCCCAGGTAACGTGGTAGGGAATTTGGATGCCCGTGCCCCCCAGTTGCAATACCGGCAAAACATCCGACTTCAGGGAATTGCCGATCATCACAAATTCATTTGCCGGCGTATCCAGATGGCGCAGCAGTTTTTCAAAATCCTTTGGCTGCTTTTCCGTCATGATTTCGATATGGTGAAAATAGTGCTGTAACCCGGAAGCGTTAAGTTTGCGCTCCTGATCCAGCAAGTCGCCTTTTGTGGCCACCACCAGTCGGAAATGCGGCTGCAAAGCAGCCAGCACGTCGTGAACGCCATCCAAAACCGTAACCGGTTTTTGCACGATTGCTTTGCCAAGGCCAATGATGGTTTCGATGGCAGACATAGGCAGATGCCGGTCGGAGATCCGCAGGGCGGTCTCCACCATGGAAAGTGTGAAGGCTTTTATTCCGTACCCGTACAGGGGTAGGTTTTCAAGTTCCGTGCGAAGCAGCTCCCGCGACACCGTGTGGCGGGGCAGGTAATTTTCCATTAGTGCGCAGAATGCTTCTTCTGCTTGTTGAAAATACACTTCGTTATGCCACAGTGTATCGTCCGCATCAAAGGCAACCACCCGGATTGGCATCAGCCTGCGGCCAAAATAGAATCAACCACCTGCAAGGCAACTTTTTCTGCCGATGCCAGTGCACCATTTACGGTGCCGGCATCGCCCGAAGTGTCAGTAGCTTCGCCTGCAAAAAACAATCGCGGGCCCACGGGTTTAGCCAGTGTTTCCCGATCGGCCAGCGATCCGGCGGGTGTGAGGTACGAGATGCCTCCTTTTATGAATTCTTCTTTAGTCCAGTCCTGGATTACGGCAATCACCTGGTCGGATTGCAGATCGCGTCTCACAAACTGAGTAGCCTGCTGGTTGTAAAACTGATCTAGTTCTGCCAGGAGCACATTAATCATGTTGTTTCCTAACGCAGAAAGCTCCGCAGCTTTTGGGCCATAAACGGTAATGGTAGTTGTTTGATAGAAGCGGCTTCGGCCAACGCCGGTATTAAAAATCTGGATGGCACTGGTGCCGCCCCAGATGAAGGTAGTATCCTCGCCCCAAAAGTTCTTCTTGAATTCCAGTACAATGCGTAAGGCCGCATCCATATTCATGCGGCTAAGCGCAGTGTTTTTCTCGGCCGGCAGGGCGGGCGAAAAACGGATGGTGCCGCCCTTTAGAATGGAGATCGGCACGGTAACGATCACTTTATTGGCTTCGATTGTTTTTCCATCGGCCGTGGTGATTACCACCGGATCAGCACTGTAATTGATTGACGTTACGGCATGGTTTACCTGCACGCGGCTGGCCATGGCTGAGAAGCGCGAGAGAATCATGTCTTGCATCGGGTTGCCGCGCAGCACCGTGAGCTTGTTGTTGTGCGTACGGGCTTTCAGGCTATCCGCAATTCCTTTCATGCCAACACGTTCTGCCGAAGAGCCAAACACGTTTGCTACCTGACCGTTAACGAGCGCTCTTGCCCGTGTGGGTACACCCGCGGATGCCTGTTGCACACTCTCACCCGACCCGCTGAAATTGCGAACATTCTCTACAAAGTTTTTCTGCGCCAAAAAGTCGGCATCGTTGGCCCAATCGGCAGCCGTTTTCGGTTGATTGCCCATGACAAACACGGGTTTGCTAATTGCATCTACATCCACCAGCGGCAGGTTTAGGTTGGCGGCAATCTTCCCTGCGATGGAATCTGAACCGTAAATCACCTCTGCGCCCAATTCCACAGGAAAGTCAGCCACCACCAGATTTCGGATTTCTGTGGGTTGATTTCGCACCGATTTTATCCGGCCACCCAGTTCTTTGGCGGCTTCTAAAATCACCACGTTTATGCCCTTGGAGTTGAGGATGTCTGCCGCATAAAGCCCGGCCGCGCCGGCGCCAATAATTGCCACGGTGCCGCCATAGCGCACTTCCGGCTCCACTTCGGGCTTACCGCATGAGGCCAACCACGGCAGCGCCATACCGGCCGAGAGCCCCAAACCTATTTTCTGTATTGCTTTTCTCCGTTTCACGCTATAATTGAACCGGTAATTTACAGTTTTCTTGCATACCTGCCGCGCGGGCAAAGTAATCGCTGATGCCGGGCGCGGGGCCACAAGAAGTTTGCGTTTCTTTGTTCCATCATGCTTAAGAGTACAACGCCCGCGGCGAAGAAGACAATTAAAACGGTGTGTGTCATCGGGCCAGAGTGTACTGGCAAAACGGAGCTTTCGAAAACATTGGCCGAGCATTACAAAGTACCCTGGGTGCAAGAGTACGCCCGGGCTTACCTGGAAAAATTGGGACGCGCCTACCAGGAGTTTGATTTACTGAAAATCGGTCATGGCCAGATTCGCATGGAAGACGAGTGGCGTCAGGATGCCGACCGGCTTTTAATCTGCGATACCAATTTACTTGTGATCAAAATTTGGAGCGAGTTTAAATACGGCAAAGCCGATCCGGAAATTGAACGTATACATGCGGAGCGCACCTATGATTTGTATCTGCTCACCTACATTGATGTGCCGTGGGAGGAAGACCCCCAACGCGAACACCCGCAACAGCGCGAGTTGCTGTGGAACACCTTCCGAAAAACGATCGCGCAAACCGGAGTGCCGTTTGTAGAAATCCGGGGCACACGGCCCGAACGGCTGGCGCAGGCACAGAAAGCGGTAGATGATTTGTTGCGTGCATGACGGGCCCCTACGCTGCGCTACAATATCCGGACTTCCGCAATTTTATTTTTGCGCGATTCTTTATTACTCTGGCCATCCAGATTCAGGCCACGGTGGTGGGGTGGCAGGTGTATGAAATCACCAAAGACCCGCTCTCGCTCGGGCTGATTGGTTTGGCAGAAGCGTTGCCGTCCATTGCCGTTTCATTGTACGCAGGCCACGTGGCGGATGTAGTGAACCGAAAGAAAATTGTGGTGATTACTGTGGCCGTGCTGCTGGCTTGTTCCGTAGCGCTACTGGTGTTTGCTTCCGATACCGTGCCGCTTCTCCAGTCGTGGGGCGCAGGGCCGATCTATGGCACTATTTTCATCAGCGGCATTGCCCGTGGGTTTTTATCGCCTGCCAATTTCTCGCTCATGCCCCAACTGGTGCCGCGCGCATTGTTTACCAATGCCGTTACATTGAACAGCACGTTTTGGCAAGCTGCTTCTATTGGTGGGCCCATGCTGGCGGGCATTATCTACGCCACGTGGGGTTTACAAGCGGCTTACGCCTCGGATGTGGTGCTGGTGGCGGCAAGCATCACCTTGTACGTGTTGGTAACGCGCCAACCGTTGCCACCGGTAACCGATGAGCAGGGTGTGGTGCAAAAAATCAAGGCGGGGCTTTCGTTTGTGTTTAACAATCAAATCATTCTCAGCGCCATTACCCTGGATTTGTTTGCTGTGCTCTTTGGCGGGGCCGTAGCACTGTTGCCGGTATTTGCGAACGACATTCTTTTTGTGGGAAAATTTGAGTTTGGTGTTCTGCGTGCAGCTCCGGGCATTGGGGCATTGCTCATGGCGGTTTACATCACCCATCATCCCATCCGAAAAGCAATGGGCAAAGTTTTGCTGTGGTCGGTAGCGGGCTTTGGGATTACGATGATTGGGTTTGGGCTCTCGAAACTTTACTGGTTATCCGTGGGGTTGTTGTTGCTCAGTGGCATGTTCGATTCAGTAAGTGTGATCATCCGCAGCACGCTGATTCAAACACTCACCCCCGAAAATATGAAAGGCCGGGTGGCCGCGGTGAACAACATTTTTATTGGATCCTCAAATGAATTAGGGGCGCTTGAGTCGGGCGTGGCAGCAAAGTTGTTGGGCGTAATTCCTTCGGTGGTGGCGGGTGGCCACGCAACGTTGTTGGTTGTAGGGCTTACCGCCTGGAAGGCAAAAAAGTTACGGGTGCTAAATTCGATCGAAGAGGCGCAGCGGAGCTAAATGGGTGTGGGGCCAGTACTTTCGCTGAGGTATTTCAGCCTGTTTGTTTTTGGTTGGATGTTAGGAGATGACTTTTTATCGCTTTTGTGCTACTTTGCCATCACTTCTTTTCTGATCGTATCCCGTTATGCACCCCGAATTTCGCGATATACTTTTTCTGGATATAGAAACCGTTGCGCAGGTAGAGTACTACCAGCAATTGCCGGAGCGCTTTAAAACACATTGGGCGCGTAAGGCGGGGTTTCTCAAGCGCGAGCCGCAACAAACAGATGAAGACCTTTACCACGAGCGGGCGGGCATCTATGCAGAGTTTGGCAAAGTGGTGTGCGTGGTGGTGGGTAAACTTTTCGATGGCGCCAACGGCCAGCCGGCACTAAAGACCAAGGCTTTTGTTTCTGCAGACGAAGTACACTTGCTGCGCGAAGTAAAAGAGGTATTCGAAAAACTGGAACCCGGCAGTCGCCTGTGTGCCCACAACGGTAAAGAGTTTGATTACCCGTACCTCAGCCGCCGCATGCTCATTCATGGCATCGGCTTACCCGGCATTTTGAATCTGGCCGGGCGCAAGCCCTGGGAGGTGCCGCACCTGGATACGCTGGAATTATGGAAATTCGGAGATTATAAACATTACACGTCGCTCGACTTGCTGGCCACGGTGTTTCAGATTCCTACCAGCAAAGGCGACATGGATGGCAGCCGCGTAAACGAGGTGTTTTACAAAGAAAAAGACCTGAATAAAATCTCCGATTACTGCACGCGCGATGTGGTGGCGCTTACGCAGCTGTATTTGCGAATGAAGGGCGCCCCGCTGATTGAAGAACAGAACATCGTGAAAACGTAACCGGCGGCATAATGACCATGTCAGCCGTAAGGCGTACCTTTAACACTGATGTCGAAGAAAAAATTACAAGACCGGCAGGCCCACCGCCAGGCTGCCCACCGCACGTCTATCTACCAGAGTATTTTGCGGTTATTTGATGATGCGCCCGGCAAGGCGTTCAACTTCAAACAAATCGCAAAAAAGGCCGGCGCAAAAAACAAAGCACAAAACGAGCAGCTTTTTAGTGCGCTCGAAAAACTTGAGGAGGCAGGTAAGCTGCGCCATCTGCCCAATGGCAACTACGTGTCTACACGCAAAGGCAAGACGCTTACCGGCACAGTAGATCATGTACATCCGCGGTTTGCGTACATCGTTACCGGTGTGGAAGGGCAAAAAGACATTTACATAAAGACGCCAGACCTGGATACCGCCTTGCATGGCGATACCGTGCAAGTGGAATTGTTTACCCGCCAAACGGGCGAGAACCCGGAGGGAAAAGTGGTAGCCATTGAAAAGCGGGCACGCACGCGTTTTGTAGGCCGCATTGAGCTTTCGAAAAACTACGCGTTTGTTGTACCCGACTTCAAAAAAATCTACCAGGATTTTTTCATTTATCCTGAACACATCAACGGAGCCAAACCGAACGATAAAGTGGTGTTTGAAGTAACCCGCTGGGGCGATGGCGACCGCAGTCCTGAAGCAAAGGTGGTGGAGATTCTGGGCAAGACGGGCGAGAACGAAGCGGAGATTCACTCCATCATGGCGGAGTTTGATTTACCCTTCCGGTTTCCGGAACCGGTGCTGCGCGAGTCCGAAACGATCAGCGAGGGCATTACACCAGAAGAAATCAACAAGCGCTGGGATTTTCGTGCGATTCCTACCTTCACGATTGACCCCGAAGACGCGAAAGATTTTGACGATGCCATTTCGTTTCGGCAATTAGAAAACGGCCATTACGAAATTGGCGTACACATTGCCGATGTAACCCATTATGTGCGGCCCGGTACAGTGTTAGAAGCAGAGGCGTTCGACCGCGCAACCTCCGTCTATCTGGTTGATCGTACCGTACCGATGTTACCGGAGCGACTCTCTAACCATTTGTGCTCGCTGCGCCCGCACGAAGAGAAACTTACGTTCTCTGCCGTATTCGAAATGGATGCAAAAGCTAAAATTCATAAGGAGTGGTATGGGCGTACGGTAATTTATTCCGACCACCGCTTCACCTACGAGCAAGCGCAGGAAGTAATCGAAAGCGGCCAGGGGAAATTTGCTGAAGAGCTGAAAATTCTAAACGGTTTGCACCACCTGTTGCGCAAAGAGCGCTACAAGAAAGGAGCCGTGAATTTTGAAACTACAGAGGTAAAGTTTAAGCTGGACGAGAAAGGGAAGCCGCTGGCCGTGGTGCCGAAAATCCGCAAAGACGCGCACAAACTGATTGAAGAATTTATGCTGTTGGCCAACCGGGGCGTGGCCACTTTTATTTACACACGCAAAAAGAAAGGCGAGCCCGATACGTTTGTGTACCGCACCCATGATGCACCCGATTACGAAAAGGTGAGCGACTTTGCCAAGTTTGCCTCGCAGTTTGGACACAAGCTGCTGATTAACGAAAAGGCGCTGAGTAAGTCGCTCAACAAGCTTATGGATGAGATTGAAGGCAAGCCCGAACAAAACGTACTGCAATCGCTGGCGGTACGCGCCATGGCCAAGGCCAAATACACCACGGAAGCCAAAGGCCATTTTGGTTTAGCGTTTGAGCATTACACCCATTTTACTTCACCCATCCGCAGGTACCCCGATATGATGGTGCATCGCCTGTTGCAACATTACCTGGACGAAGGCAAGAGTGCGAACCGCAAGGAATACGAAGACCGCTGTATTCACTCCAGCGAGCGTGAAAAACGGGCGGCCGATGCCGAGCGTGCATCTATTAAATACAAGCAAGTGGAATTTATGAGCATGCAGGCCGACAACGCATACCGCGGACTGATTTCGGGCGTGACTGACTTTGGAATTTTTGTTGAAATTATTGAGACCAAATGTGAGGGAATGGTGCGGTTGGCTGATTTGAAGGACGACTTTTACGAGTACGATGAGCGCAGCTACCGGGTAATCGGGCGCAGGCGTAAAAAGATCTACCAACTAGGCGATGAAGTTATCGTGCGCATTAAAAAATGCGATGTAGACCGGCGCCTGATTGACTTGGCGTTTGACGCTTGATTAGGAATTTCATGACGGGAAAAGTCTGCTCGTCACTTCGCAGGAGCCAAACTAGTTAGTTATTCCACCGCAGTACTTCATCCGCGACTAAGAAGTACCAGAGATGGGGGGTGTTACTAAATATTGGACTTCTCACTCCGTGTATTTCCACGCGCGCGGCTTCGTTCGAAGCGAGGTGTTTGGGTGAGGGATGCGGAGGGCTTGGTGCCCAAGCGCTTCGCGCGGGCACGGGAGCGCAGCGAACCCCGAAGCAGCCCGACCCCGTAGCGGCGGGTACTTTGCGCGGGCGGCGGGGGCACCCCCTGTGGCAGCACCCCATAAAAAAATAAGGGCGCAGCCCTTCTGGCCGCGCCCGTTCAGCAGTTGATTCTAACCTAACCCCTTAGGACGATAACTGCATTAGATCTCCGATCAAATACTTTGACCGTTTGTTCTTCATTTTTTCATACAAACGACCCAACGGCACTTTGGTTGCGGTGTCTGCTTCGCGTTTGGGTTGTACGCGCGGTAAAAATGTTTTCCGGGCTACGGGTAGCTCGGTAAGTATATCGTAATTGTTCGCAGGGCGATCGATTACGGCTGTTCTTTCGATTACAAACATGGTATTTGCGGTTTTGTTAAGGTTATTTTTCCCAATGAAATAGTTTAATGCTCGGCACTTTTAGCAAGTCGCGCAGCTTGCGGGCATGCGCCATGGCATCTTCGGCCGAATAGAATACGGAACATCGCTTGCGCTCCAGGCTGAGCGTGCGATCGCGATCGACAATCATTACGGGTACGTATTGGTCGGTCTGCACATTGTCTTCTACCACAATCCACTTCATGGCTTTAAATTTTTTTAATTGAAAATTAAAAACGGCTACCGCAGCGGGCAGCAGAGCAGAATAGCCCCCGTGGGGGCTTGGAAGGGTGGTTTACAAGCGAAGTACCCGGTGCTCGAGAAAGAGCGATTTGGTTACCGGGCCAGGCAGCGAAGGAAGTGGCCGCGCCAGCGTAACTGGCGGCGTAATTGCTTTTGGAGTTGCGGGTAGCGCGCGGGTGGTGCGCTTGCTGATGGCGGTTTGACCACTGGTGTAGTTGACTACCACCTCCAGCGATTCTTCTAATGACTCATTGGCGCGCACTTCGGGCATGCCGAAGGCGAAAATGGACGCCAGAATGAGTGTTAGAAAGCGCATGTTACCGTTTGCTTGATCGTTTCAGATTTTACCCGAAATCAACTTTACTAACGGTAAAGCAAAAGCCTTTGTTTCAATTATGCAAGTAATACTATCAAAAAACGAAGCAAAGGTTAAGCAAGTACCGGTTCCGGTTGTAAGGCACGTGCCAGGTTTTCAATCCGCCGCTTTAGCTCGGGTAACGTGTTGTGGATGGGCCACGACAACTCGATACTTAGGGGTTGGATTTTTTCGATGGAAACTGTAAATAGATGAATATCAGGCATTTTGCCTAACAAGATCAGGCCTTCAACCAGGTCTTTTAACCCGATTTCATGGGTGCTCATGGCTTTTGGGAAGTCGGATGCGAACCGCGGCCGGATGAGCTTGATGGTGCCTGCAGGTTGGCTGTCCAGCGTGGCATCCACGAGAATCACGTGGGGGTAGATTTCGAGGTATTCCATTAATTGAAAGCCTGCTGTGCCGCCATCCAGCAAATCGGCCACTTCGGGGTCTAATTCCTCTTTAAGTTGGCGGGCTACGTGCACGCCCAAGCCTTCATCGCCCATCAGGTAGTTGCCGATCCCCAGGACCAGCACATTGTTTTTCTTTTTACCGATCATATTGCTAGTGGTTAATGTTGTTTTTTGTCTTCCTCAAATACTTCTTCTTCCACAAATTTCCAGCCGCCGGCCATGCTGGATAACTCTCCGCGGCCTTCTACATAGTCGTGGTAAAACACCAGGTACACATGCACCACCGTAAACAGGATGAAGAACCACATGGCGATGTGATGAATCTGCCGTAAGGCAAAGTCTCCGCCCACCATGGAAGGCACCCAGGCGAAGATGCTGGCAAACCACGAATCGCTCATGGCCGCGTACAGGCCAAACCCGGTGAGGCATTGAATACCGAATGCAATGAACGTAAGGAAATAAATGAACCCTGCTACGCGGTTATGGCCCACGGCGTGGATGTTCGAGCCCTTCGTCATGAAGATATCGGTTTTGATTACCGCCCACATGCCATTAAAGAATTGGCGGTTGGTGGGTATAAAGTTTTTCCAGTGGGCGTATTTGTTGCCCACGAAGCCCCAGTAAATGCGAAACGCAAAGTTGGCGAGGAAGAAATACGCAGCTACAAAGTGAATGAACCGCACGGTGCCAAACCAGTAGCTGGCATACGCTTCGCGGCTGAGCATGATGGCCGGAGGGTTGCCAATGATGAAGCCCGTGGCGATGAGTACCAGGATGGCGAGTGCGTTGATCCAATGATAGTAACGCACGGGCAACTCCCAAACAAAAACTCGGCGCAGCTTTTGCGGAACGGGGTGTGATGCCGTGGAGTTCATAGCACTTTTACTTGAGATACGTGTTTCCCTTCTTCATCGTACAGGTGCACGGCACACGCCAGGCATGGATCAAAACTGTGCACCGTGCGCAGAATTTCCAGCGGCTGGTTGGGGTCATGCACGGGTGTGTCTTTCAGGGCGGCTTCGTATGCCGACGGCAGACCGTTGGTATCGCGCGGAGAGGCGTTCCACGTGCTGGGCACCACCAGTTGGTAGTTGGCTACTTTTTGATTTTCGATCACGATCCAGTGACCCAGCGCACCGCGCGGCGCTTCGGTATGGCCTACGCCCAGTGCGCGGGCCGGCCAGGTGGCAGGCTCGAATTTTTCCATGTTGGCCATGCGCACATCGCCATTCTTAATGTTGTTGATGAGTGTGTTGTAGAAATCCAGCGCCCACTGTGCTGTGAGTTTGGATTCCAGCGCGCGGGCGGCGGTGCGGCCCAACGTGGAGATCAAGGCGGTAACCGGCACGTTCAGTTTTTTCAGCGTGGAGTCCACCAGTTCTTTGTAGTCTTCGCGGCCGCGGGCGTACCCGATGAAGATGCGCGCCAACGGACCCACTTCCATCGCGTGGCCGCGCCAGCGCGGTGTTTTTAGGTAACTGTACTTGTCTTCGGTGTTCAGGTTTTCGAACGGCGGTTTGGGGCCGGTGTACTTCAGTTTTGTTTCCCCTTTCCAGGGATGTAAACCAGCGCTATCGCCACCGGCATATTCGTACCAACTGTGTTTGATGAATTCCTGCACTTCGCTGTCGCTGCGGAGATCCACATCAAAAACCTCGTTGAAGTTTTTGTTCAGAATCGCGCCGGAAGGGAAGAGGTAGCTCGATTTATCGCGGTAGCCGTTCGTGGGCAAATCGCCATACGCCAGGTAGCTGCCCAGGCCGCCGCCAATGCCACCCCAATCGAGGTAGTAGGGCGCCACGGCCATCACATCCGGAATGTACACTTGTTCTGCAAACTGTTGTGCTTGTTTCAGCAGATCAGAAACATACGCCAGCCGTTCGGCATTGATGGTGCTCACGTCATCCAGGCCAATGGAACAAGCCATGCCACCCACGAGGAAGTTGGGGTGCGGATTTTTGCCACCGAAGATGGCGTGCACTTTTACGATTTCTTTTTGCCACTCCAACGCTTCGAGGTAATGCGCTACGCCAATCAGGTTAATCTCGGGTGGCAACTTATACGCCGGGTGGCCCCAGTAGCCGTTGGCAAAGATGCCGAGCTGACCGCTCTCCACAAATTTGGTGAGCCGCTTTTGCAAATCGCTGAAGTAACCGGGCGAACTCTTCGGCCAGTTGGAAATGCTTTGCGCGATTTCGGAGGTTTTCTTCGGATCGGCTTTCAGCGCGCTTACCACATCTACCCAATCCAGCGCGTGGAGGTGGTAGAAGTGCACCACGTGGTCGTGCAGATTTTGCACACAGAACATGATGTTGCGCACCGCTTCAGCATTGGGCGGCACGACAATATCGAGTGCATCTTCTACGGACCGCACCGAAGCCAGCGAGTGCACGGAAGTACACACGCCACACACGCGGCCAACAAAGGCCCATACATCGCGCGGGTCGCGCCCTTTTACAATTTCCTCCAGCAGCCGCACCATCGTGCCCGAGCTGTAGGCTTCTTTGATTTTACCATCTTCAATGTCGGCTTCAATCCGCAAATGCCCTTCGATGCGGGTAATGGGATCTACTACTACGCGCTGTGCCATGGGTTAGTCTTTTTTAAGTTCTTGTTCCGACTGCTTTCCCTCCGAAATCAGTTCGTCAATAATTTTTGCCTTTTTCAGGTTGGTAGCCACGGCGTGTGCGGCAATGCCTGCGGCGGTGATGCCTAGGGCGGTTAAGCCGATGGTGTCGGCATTGCTTTCGATGCCGAAGCCCGGGAAGGTGGCCATGCGCTTGTAGATCGGCCCGTTGTCCCAATAGTTGTCTTCGCTGCAACCAAAACAACCGTGGCCCGACTGAATGGGGTAACTGGTGCCGTTGTTCCATTTGGTAACAGAGCAGGCGTTGTAGGTGGAGGGGCCTTTGCATCCCACCTTATATAAGCAGTAGCCTTTGCGTGCGTTTTCATCGTCAAAAGTTTCTACAAATAAACCCGCATCATAGAACGGCCGCCGGTAACAGGTATCGTGCACGCGCTTGGAGTAGAATGCCTTCGGGCGCGCGGAGCCATCCAATTCCGGCAGGCGGCCAAACGTGATCACATGCACGAGCACGCCGGCCATCACCTCGCCAATGGGCGGGCAGCCGGGCACGCGGATAATCGGTTTGCCTTTGATGAGTTTATGAATAGGCGTAGCGATCGTAGGGTTGGGCTTGGCGGCTTGCACACAGCCGTTGCTGGCGCAACTGCCCCAGGCGATGATGGCTTTGGCACCTTCGGCTGCTTCTTGTAAGCGCTGCGCGGCCGTCTTGCCACCGATCATACAGTAAACTCCGTCTGCGCCGGTGGGCACGGTGCCTTCCACACACAACACGTATTCGCCATGGTATTTTTTCATCGTGTCTTCCAGCGCTTGTTCGGCCTGGAAGCCCGAGGCGGCCATGAGCGTTTCCGTATAGTCCAGCGAAATCTGGTCGAGCAGAATATCTGCCACGATGGGGTGCGAAGAACGGATGAACGACTCGCTGCAACACGTGCACTCCTGGAAGTGCAGCCACACCACCGGCAAACGCGGTTTGTTTTCCAGCGCCTTCGCGATTTGCGCGGCACCGGAAGATTCCAACCCGATGTACGCGGCAAAGAACGTGCAGAACTTCATAAAGTCCCGGCGTGAGTAGCCCTTGTCGATGAGTTCCTCATAGTAGGTCTTTCTTTTTTCGGTGGTGGTAACCATGTGTTGGGCGGGTTAGGTTGAGTGCTGGTTTTTTGGTGGCGATAGTTTTTCAAAAAAGGTAAGACAAGTTTACCCCTCCCTTTTGATCGCTTGAATGACTTAGTTCAGGATTGCCCCTGACTTTTGTCAGTTTTTTGGGTTCTTTCGTTGTGCTAAATTGGACAAACAGTTCAATCAAAAACCTTCGAAGCTATGGTACAAAAACAGCAGAGTAGGAAGTGTCTATGGTTTGGCTTTTTTTTCATCACTTTTCTCACCTGCCATGCTCAAAAAGAACAAGTTGAGCGTGTGTACGTCTTCAAAAGCTATCAGTTTATTGCCGGGCTTAACGCGAGTTATGGCTATGGCGATGATTTCTCCTTTGTCAAGAATCAACTACAAGGAAAGCAACTGGTCAAGTACGGTTGGCGGTTTGGCATAGGTGCAACGCATCAGTTCTTACCCACAATTGATTTTCAAAGTATGCTCTTGTTGGAACAGAAAGGGTGGAAGACAGAAATTGATGTGCCTGATTATCTGCCGCTGAAGCAAGTTACCGATTTAACAAACGTGACGTTGACGTATTTGACATTCGTTTTTCGGCCCGTTTTTCGGCCAAAAAAGATTGGACGTCTTGCTATCGGACTAGGCGTTTTTGGGTCTAGAATGGTGGAAGGGAAGGCAGTCTCTATCACAAGTTCGGGGTCTGCCATACTGAATAAACATACAGCTTACGGACCTTCCAATAATCGAATTTTTGATTTTGGCTTTACGCCGAATATCAGCTATTCGCTTTTTACTGCGGCAAGAATGAGATTGGATCTACAATTCTCTAATTACTATGGCGTTATTGACACGACCGATCCGGACATTCCAACTCTTTCAAGGTATAGCAGAATCTACGCCTTTTCAATAATAATCTCGCTTCGAAAACCCACTACTATATGAAAACTCTGAAAAAAAGTCTCCTACTAATTCCGCTTTTTTTTTGGATAAACTTTCAAACTGCATATTCACAGTTTTCATTGGTGTTACAAACGCCAACTGATCAATTACTCTGCCCTGAGTCAAGTATTCGTTATGAGGTTCAGTTTCACCCCAACTATAAGGGATGCCTGTATGACTGGACAATTGTTGAAGGAACAGGATACTTTGTCGGAAACAATACTTCGTATTACGCGCGAGTGTTCTGGCATGATGGGTACCCAAATACAGTGAAGGTAAAACTAACGATTAGATACTTTTTTGATGATCCAGACCAACCGGGTAAAAGCTGTCGAAACAACGGAGTTACCGAAGAGCGGATCATTACCCACACCCTCCAGTCGCTTTTTAATGAAACGATTGCTAGGGGTACACCGTCGGTCTCAATACCCTATTGCACAACCAATCCCACCACTTTGCGTGTTGAACGAATTCAAATCAGAAATACAGGGGGCATCGGAGAACCCCCTGCAACCTACGCGACATCTTTTCGATGGAATTTACCGTATGGTTTTAAGAGGGTTGGAACGGATCAGACGGGTGAATTTGAAACACCCGAGAATGAAATTGTTGTTTATCCTATCGATAATTGCATAAAGGCAACTGCTTCTGTAAAAGCGGTTACGACCTGCACTAACTTGATCCCGTCTATCAGCAAGCCGTATACAATTACCATTTCCAGAACACCCACATTCCAAATAAGTCCTCCAACCGGCTACACAGGTTCAAAATGTGGTGTGATAGATCCAGTAGTATTTACCACTACCACCTACACGTGTGCTGGCGGGTATAACTGGTCATTTCCCGCCGGTTGGAGTGGCGCAACGTTTACAACGAGTAATACAAATACACTAACGCCGAGTGGCTCTACGGCCGATGCGGGCGCCATAACGGTATCTGTTAACGTTGGCCCGTGCCCTAATCTGGTGGCCAGTTACAACGTTGGCTTTCAAACCCCATTTATTTGGATTGACGGGCCCGACCCGTTGTGTAGCACCAGCATTTATACATTAAACGGGCTTTCATCTAATGCTGTGGTAAATTGGAGTACAAACCCTACCGTGAATATATCGCCAACTGCGGGCAACGGCTTTTCCGCGCAGCTAAGCAAGATCAGCAATGGTAACACTACCCTAACCTTCAGTATTCCAAGTTGTGCTGCAAGTGTTTCCAAGAGCATAAAAGTTGGGCCCTACAGCAGCAGCGATTATCCAATTCAAGGCCCGGATTATGCAAATTGTAATGATTACGTCTATTACTCGATTCCCGACTTGCCTGGGGCAACGTCCATCAATTGGTCATGGCCCTCTGCCTGGACGTACGTTTCAGGGCAGGGCACACGGTATTTGGCGCTACGAGCAACTTCGTATGGCAGCACGGTTGCAGTAGGTGTGAATAACCCGTGTGGAATAAGTGGCAGTTACGCAACCAAATACACGTATGTGTCCGGGTGTGGTTATCGCTTCAATGCCTCACCAAATCCGGCTGATGCTGAATTGACCATCACCTATAACGAAACAACGGAAGAGAAAGAGGCCGCTAGTTATAGAGAAACGTTCTCAACAGACATACAAGTTGCGTTGATCGATTTGAAGCAGGTAAAGAGGCATGTCGAGAAAACATCAAAAAAGAAGTTTTCTATACCAACGAAGCACTTAGAAAAAGGCATTTACATTTTGCATATCGTTACCTCGGAAGGTGAGGAGAAACAGCAAATAGAAATCAATCATTAGCCATGGCGCCCAGCCGGGGTGGTTAATTTCAAGGTTCTTGCGAGTTAGGGTGGGCGAATGACTTAATTCATCGTCCACCCTGACTTTTGTCAGTTTTGTCATGCTTTTTCGGACATATATTCGACCATCGGTTAGGCTCGAATCCTGATGTTCAGTTAGTCGAGCGGAAAAGTTGTTTGTTCTTGGCTATATTTTAATTCCGTCTATTTTTTCTGATCGTAGGGAAATGAAAAAATTCTTGCGAACAATAATTCAAATGACATATGAAAACGGTTACAAATGACTTTAGAAAAATCAGTTGTATAGCAGGCTTTTGGTTCATCACTCTGAGTTTTTTCACGTACGGGCAAGTATTTCAATACCCTGTTCGGCCGGGAACAAGGGAATGGAGGGCGTTGAATAATACCAATGAGAAAGTCGCAGCCTGCCAAATCCCTAAAACCATTTTGCAGGCCATTTCTACAAAAGACTTGCTCATCACCTGCTTAGAGTATCCGCTTCTAAATAACTATACGGCATCTAATAGTCCCTATGAAGGCTTAATTAACATTGCAGCTACTTTTAATGGATTGGCCGAATTTTTAAGGCGTAGTGATGCCCATGATGTTTTGTTAGCGTACTACATCGCCCATAATCCTTCAGAAATAGAAAACAGATCAGACAAGGGTGGGTACACATTCATATTCACCGCAGTAGAGTTGTTGTTTTGTCACCCAAGTATTTTTGATCGATTCGGTTCCGATGACCAAAAAAGAATCTTACAACTGCTTTTATCGAAGTATAATGAGAAATCCGCCTTTGAGCAGTATTTTGGTTTCTATGGCAAAATGACAACTGCTTTTGTCACAACAAAATTCATTACTAAGCTAGACAATCAGTCGAACATTTACAAAGGCACCAGTCAGAAATTATTTGTTGAAAAAATGCTCATTTCGGATCTAAAAGTTGTAGATGAACTGTTGATTTCTGTCAAGGAATATGCAGACAAAATAAAATAAAAACGTTCGTTATATGACACACAAAAATAAGTTACATCCTTTCTTACTCTTTATCTTAAGCTTCGGGATCTTAGATTGTTCGTCTAACCTAGAAGCAGAAAAAGAAGCGGTAATCTGTGAAGATTTCCTGGTTTGTGGCGTTTCATGTCCGCTGGAAGAACTTCCATGGTTAAAAACACAATACTTGGCCATCAAGGAAATGCCACAAAGCGGCATCATATTATATCAGTATGATTCAAAGGAGGTAGTTGAAGTTCAATCCTCGTTGATGAGTTCTACGAATCGCTCACAGTATCTTTGTGATGGCACTAGGCTCGTTTTTGATACGTTTGATACGGCTGACTTGTACAAGGACTTTTTAAACAAAAGGGCAAAAGTCAAAATTCTGTATGGGATCGATTTGTGGAAGTTATAAACACGAAAAATAATCAGTCATGCGTTTCCTCAGTATGCTACTATTTTGTTTGGTTTTTTCGAGTGCTGCCTTTGCACAGTTGACACCAAATTGTACCGATATTTCCCCGTACGTGGTTTATCCGCCCCCGTTAACACAAGAACAAATAAACAGCATAAACGCGAGTCAACAGAGTCAATTTCCAAACGTAGTAAAATTGGCCGAGCCAACAAGTTCGTACAATTGTCACAACTATGCATTTGTCAACTCGGAGGGTGGGCCCGAATTTTGGCTGAATACTCCTGGCGATGATGCTTTCTGGAACGATGCGAGCTATGTTGTTTCGACAAGCACGACAGCATCAAACCTGAAGGTGTCATATCAGGGCGACCATACAGCGGTCACAACGAGTGTAGTAAATCAAGCTATCTCCAAATGGGGTGCTTGGGGTTTGTACAGGCATAACATAACCGATGTGCCAAGTTCTTATCTGCCTAACAACACACTGACCTATTATACAAGAAGTTTACCGACAATTTCAGGGCCATCATTAATCTGCACAAACGGTTCCTTTGCTCTGAATAACGCTGTTGGGAATGTGAGTTGGGCAGTTGCCCCAACAAATTTGGTTTCGCCATCGACCGGATCTGGTGCAGTAGCAAACTTTAGCAAAGTCAGCAACGGTAATGGCACTATAACATTTACGTTTGGGTGCAACAATTCTGTTGTTTCGACCAGTTTTCGAGCCGGGCCATACTCAAGTAGCGATTATCCGATCCAAGGCCCCGATTACGCAACTTGCAATCAATACGTTTACTATTCTATTCCTGACCTGCCCGGTGTAACGTCAATCAATTGGTCATGGCCTTCTGCTTGGACGTACGTTTCTGGCCAGGGCACGCGGTATCTGGCCCTTAGGGCTAAATCTTATAGTAGCACAGTTTCTGTTGGAGTCAATAATTCCTGCGGTTCTAGTGGCAGCTATGCTACAAAATACACTTATGTTTCGGGCTGTGGTTATAGTTTTATTGCCTCACCAAATCCGGCTGATGCTGAATTAACCATCACCTATAACGAAACAACGGAAGAGAAAGAGGCCGCTAGTTATAGAGAAACGTTCTCAACAGACATACAAGTTGCGTTGATCGATTTGAAGCAGGTAAAGAGGCATGTCGAGAAAACATCAAAAAAGAAGTTTTCTATACCAACGAAGCACTTAGAAAAAGGCATTTACATTTTGCATATCGTTACCTCGGAAGGTGAGGAGAAACAGCAAATAGAAATCAATCATTAGCCATGGCGCCCAGCCGGGGTGGTTAATTTCAAGGTTCTTGCGAGTTAGGGTGGGCGAATGACTTAATTCATCGTCCACCCTGACTTTTGTCAGTTTTTCGCCCGCGGATGAGCGGTTAATTTGGTATCAGTCGCAAATCGCCAAATAAACTTTATTCAAGATGATACGAACTGCTTTTACCTTCTTTCTGCTTGCAGCCGCCACGCTGGGCACGGTTGCCCATCCCGGCCACGGCCATGAAAATCCGCTGAGCCCCGGTCATTACACCGGCAACCCCGAACACGCACTGCCGCTGGCATTTACCGTGGCAGTCGCCACCGTGTTGATCGTGTGGGGCGTAGTACAAGTGAACCGGTATTTGCAGAAAGAGCGGGCCCGTAAATCATAGACCTGTGCATGAGTTATCGATCGTGATGAGCATCGTAGATATTGCCGAGGAGCAGGTGAAGAAGAACCATGCCCGGCAGGTGGATGCCATAGAACTGGAGATTGGCGCGTTGGCGGGTGTGGAACCGGATGCGTTCGACTTTGCGTGGCCTTCTGCCGTGAAAGGCACGGTACTGGATCACGCACAAAAAGAAATTCGCCACATCCCCGGAAGGGCGCTGTGCCATGAATGCGATTGTGAGTTTGTGCTGCACGAAGCATTCGACAGTTGTCCCGCCTGCGGCAGTTATTTCTACAACATCCTGCAAGGCAAAGAACTGCGGGTAAAATCACTGGTATTATCCTAAACTCATATCAGCTTGTTTCAGCAAACGTACCTGCAACTAATCACCAACAATAAACAACCCTCAACTAACAACTACCATGTGTGCCACCTGCGGATGCGATCACTCAGAAAACGGAATTAAAATTACCCGCGTAAGTGCGGAGGTCTTCCAACCGGTAGCCAACGGCCATAGCCATTTGCTGCACGGCAACGGATATTCCCATGGAACAAACCAAAAAGTCGTACAAGTAGAGCAGGATATTCTGGCGCGCAACAATCACCTTGCGCAGCACAACCGGCAGCATTTTGATGCAGCCGGCATGTTTGCGATTAACCTCGTGAGTTCGCCCGGCTCGGGCAAAACGGCCTTGCTGGAACGCACGCTGCGCGACTTAAAAACAACATTGCCCTTTGCGGTGATTGAAGGCGATCTGCAAACCACCAACGATGCCAACCGCATTGCGGCCACAGGGGCACCGGTGGTGCAAATCAATACGGGCAAAGGTTGCCATTTAGATGCGGATATGGTGCATCGCGCCTTGCATGAATTGAATCCGCCGGAACAATCGATACTATTTATTGAAAACGTAGGTAATCTCGTGTGCCCGGCCATGTTCGATCTGGGCGAACACGCGCGCGTGGCGATCATTAGCGTTACCGAAGGTACCGACAAACCCCTGAAGTACCCGGACATGTTTGCAAGTAGCCAACTGTGCATTATCAACAAAATCGATTTGTTGACTCATACCGATTTTGATGTGCAACGTGCCCGCGCGTATTGCCGCCAGATCAATCCCACGATTGAGTTCATCGAACTTTCTGTAACGAAAGGTTTCGGCATGGACGAGTGGTATGCGTGGCTGAAACGGCAACCGCGCCGGCCCGTAACGCGGGGCACACGTTCACTTTCCATGAATTAAGGTGGCCACATTTCGCCTGCATATCGAAGGGCAAGTACAGGGCGTGGGGTTTCGCCCACACGTCTATCGGCTGGCTACCGCCCATGAGTTGAAAGGTTGGGTGAGCAACGGTTCAGACGGTGTGCACATGGAAGTACAGGGTGGTCAGCATCATCTCGAAGCGTTTTTGCGCACCCTGTTTGCCGAGCCGCCCGTGCGCAGCCACATCACAAATCATCACCTCACATGGTTGCCGGAAAAAGATTTTCGCGACTTCTCCATCCGCGAAAGCGATACCAAAGGAAAAACTTCGGTCTTGCTAACCCCCGACATCGCGCTGTGCGACGCCTGCCGGGAAGAGCTACACCGCAAGGGCAAACGGCAGGGCTACGCCTTCACCACCTGCACCCACTGCGGGCCCCGCTACTCCATTATCCAGCAATTGCCGTACGACCGCGCCAACACCACCATGCGCAGTTTTGAGATGTGCGGCTCCTGCCAGCGCGAATACGACAACCCGTTTGACAGCAGGTATTTTTCGCAGACAAATAGTTGTCCGCGGTGTGCTGTTGAATTAACTGTGATGGATCGGGAACAACACATCCGTGCCACCCAGCCAATGGCCTGCGTTACCTTCGTGCAACAGCAACTGGCGGCAGGAAAAATAATTGCGGTGAAGGGCATTGGCGGTTATTTGCTGCTGGCCGACGCTACAAATGCCGGGGCCATTGTTGCGCTGCGCGAACGAAAGCACCGGCCGAGTAAGCCCTTTGCGCTGCTGTACTCCGATTTGGAGGTGCTTCAAAAAGATGTACACGTGTCGGACGATGCAGCGGTGGCATTACGCGGGCCAACCGCACCTATTGTGCTCTTGCCGCTGCGCGATAAACCGGCCAGTGGTCTGGCGGTAGAGCAGGTTGCACCGGGTTTGCCATGCATCGGGGCCATGCTGCCTTATGCACCATTGCTGGAGTTGCTGATGCACAACCTACACCACCCGGTGGTGGCCACCAGCGGCAACGTGAGTGGCTCGCCCATTTTTTTCCGCGACAACGAGGCGCTCAGTCATTTAAGCCACATTGCCGATTTTTTCCTGATACACAACCGCGATATCGTGGTGCCGCAAGACGACAGTGTGTGGCAGTTTACACCTGATACAGCAAAACGTATTGTCTTGCGCCGTTCGCGCGGTATGGCGCCTACCATTTTACCGAATGTATTGCAGGCTGCGGTGCCCGCTACGCTTGCCATGGGCGCAGATGTAAAGAGTGCATTTGCCCTCACCCACGGAGGCAATGTGTATGCCAGTCAATTTCTGGGCGATCTGGAAGAGTACGAAAGTCAAAAAAATTATCGCTACACACTGCAACACTTGCTGGGCGTACTGCAAACTCAGCCGCAGCGTATTTTAATTGATCGGCACCCCGTGTACTGCTCCGCGCTAATGGGCCAGCAGTTGGCCAAGGAGTGGAACTGCGAAGTGAAATCGGTACAACATCATTACGCTCATTTCGCGGCGGTATTGGCAGAAAATGAATTATTGAATGTAACTGACCCCGTGCTGGGCGTAGTGTGGGACGGCACCGGCTGGGGCGATGACGGCCACATCTGGGGCGGAGAATTCTTTTTGTTCCAAAACGGCCAACTAAACCGCGTGCGCCATCTGGATTATTTTGATCACTGGCTGGGCGACAAAGCATCGCGCGAGCCGCGCCTGAGCGCCCTTGGTCTTTGTAAACACAACGCGAAAGCAGATGCGCTGCTGCGCGATAAGTTTACTGCGGAGGAATGGAAGATTTATAAACAACTAATACATGAACCGCATGCGCTGCAAACCTCTTCCATTGGGCGCTTGTTCGATGCCGTAGCCTCATTGTTGGGCGTATGCGATCGTTCCACCTACGAGGGGGAGGCCGCGATGAAATTGGAGGCACTGGCACGCACGGCCATTGTAGAGCCGGTTTTGCCACGCGCGCGCTGGCTGGGTGGTAAGCGGTTTACATTAAGCGAAGCGGTAAATAAATTAGTAGAAGATGTGTTGGCCGGAGTTCCGCGTGCGCAATTGGCATTGAACTTCCACAGCGATTTGGTGTGGTGGATCGCCCGAATGGCCGAGCGATTTAATGTAAAAAAAATCGCATTGAGCGGAGGCGTTTTTCAGAACGCGCTGTTGGTTGATCTTGCCTGCCGGTTGCTGGATTCCAAATACAAGTTATACTGGCACCGCCAGTTCTCGCCCAATGATGAGTGTGTGGGCTTTGGTCAGTTGGCCTACGACGCCATCCAACGGCAGACACACGCGGCCGACCGACCCTTTATGAAACACCAACTTGTTACACAATAATTTATGTGCCTCGCCATACCCGGCAAACTTACGTCCATCTCTGCGCAACTCGATGAAACTTTTCGGTTTGGAAAAGTCTCGTTTGGCGGGATTATGAAGGAAGTGAACCTCTCGATGGTGCCCGAGGCGCGCGTGGGCGATTACGTGCTTGTGCACGTGGGGGTGGCCATTAGCGTGGTAGACGAACTTGAGGCACAGCAAACGTTTCAGTACCTTAAACAAATGGGCGAGGTAGACGAGTTGGAGCCGGGGTTACCAAAACATTGAAAACCGCCAGGGTCAATTCAAAAATACCCCTTCATGTCGAACGAAAACGAGGCATCCTGAACTGCCGCGTGCCCATGAGCGATTTCCCAGCCGCGCTTGCCGCGAAATGATGTGATCTATTTTGTGATAGCTTCCGGTTTTTTTGAATCGAAGGAACCGCGCAACGCTTATCTTTGCCCGCTATGGCAAAGAACAGTGCAGCGCGGGTGGGCGACCTTACCGGTCATGACGAAATTGAAATTATTGGGGCGCGTGAACACAATCTGAAGAATGTTTCGCTGAAAATTCCACGTAACCAACTCGTGGTAATTACCGGCATCAGTGGCAGTGGCAAATCATCGTTGGCATTTGATACCATCTACGCCGAGGGCCAGCGCAGGTACATGGAGAGCTTCTCGGCCTACGCCCGCAGTTTCATCGGCAACCTGGAACGGCCGGATGTGGATAAAATTAATGGCTTAAGTCCGGTCATCTCCATCGAGCAAAAAACCACCTCGCGTAATCCGCGTTCCACAGTAGGCACCGTTACCGAGATTTATGACTTTTTCCGCCTGTTGTACGCACGTGCGGGCGAGGCCTACTCTTATCTCTCCGGCGAGAAAATGGTGCGCCAATCGGAGGAGCAGATTTTACAAACCATTTTGCAGCAATTAAAAGGGCAACGGCTAACATTGCTCGCGCCCGTGGTAAAAGGCCGCAAAGGGCACTACCGCGAATTGTTTGTGCAGATCCGCAAGCAGGGCTACAGCAAGGTGCGCGTAGATGGTGAAGTGCAAGATCTTGTAGCGAAGATGCAGGTGGATCGATTTAAGATTCACGATATCGAGATCGTGATCGACCGCATCCTGGCAGACGAAAAAGATCGGTCGCGCATCAGCCAGTCATTGAATCGCGCATTAAAAGAAGGAAAGGGCGTAATCATGGCGCTCACGGAAAATGGCACAGTGCAGCATTTTTCCAAGTTCCTGATGGATCCCAAAACAGGGCTTTCGTACGATGAGCCAGCCCCGAATTTGTTTTCGTTTAATTCACCCTACGGGGCCTGCCCCACGTGCTCCGGGCTGGGTACGATTGAGGAAATTACCGAGCAGTCCATCATCCCAGACAAAAAGCTGAGTGTAAGCCGTGGAGGCATTTTGCCGTTAGGCGAATACCGCGACATCTGGATTTTCAAAAAAATTGAAGCAATCCTGAAACGCTACAAGCTATCGCTTACCACACCCATCAAAGAGATTCCAAAAGATGTTTTGAAAATTCTTCTGTATGGCGATGAGGTACCCGTGGCGGTGGCTTCCGTGAAGTACCCGGGCACCGAGTGGAATACGCAGTTTGAAGGCATCATTAATTTTTTACAAAAGCAGAAAGACGAAGGCTCAGAGGCGCTCAAACGGTGGGTAGAAGATTTTACCATTACGCGTGTATGCCCGGAGTGCCATGGGGCGCGGTTGAAAAAAGAAGGACTCCATTTTAAAATTGATCAAAAGAATATTGCTGAGCTGGCGGAAATGGACATCCAGACGCTGAAGAAGTGGTTAACTGGTCTGGAGTCCCGGTTGTCTGATAAGCAACGGGTAATCGCCATTGAGGTATTGAAAGAAATTCGCAAACGCGTAGGTTTTTTGTTGGATGTAGGGCTGGATTACCTTCATTTAAATCGACCGCTCCGTACACTTAGCGGTGGTGAAGCACAGCGCATCCGGTTGGCTACGCAAATCGGCACCCAACTGGTGGGTGTACTTTACATTTTAGACGAGCCCAGTATTGGGCTGCACGCCCGCGACAATGCGCGGCTCATTAAGGCGCTAAAAGATTTGCGCGACCTGGGCAATACTGTGCTGGTGGTAGAACACGATAAGGAAATGATGCTCGATGCAGATTATATTATCGATATCGGCCCCGGTGCCGGGCGGCATGGCGGCACCGTGGTGGCTGCGGGCGACCCCAAAACGTTTCTAAAAAATAACAGCACTACGGCGCAATACCTCACGGGTAAGACAAGCATCCCGTTTCGGGCCGAACGTAGAAAAGGAAATGGCGAGTACCTTACACTCGTGGGTGCCACGGGAAACAATTTAAAGAATGTAGATCTTACCCTTCCGCTCGGTTCCTTTACCTGCATTACGGGCGTAAGTGGCAGTGGTAAATCCACGCTCATACACGAAACCTTGTTCCCGATTTTGAACAAGCACTTCTTCCGCGCGCATGCCGAGCCAATGCCGTATAAAAAAATCGATGGCTTGAAATACATCGATAAGGTGATTGAAGTAGACCAAACGCCCATCGGCCGTACGCCACGCTCGAACCCGGCCACGTACACGGGCGTTTTTTCGGATATCCGCGACTTGTTTACGCAGTTGCCTGAAGCGAAAATCCGCGGCTATAAAACCGGCCGATTCTCATTTAACGTAAAAGGCGGCCGCTGCGAAACGTGCGAAGGTGCCGGCCTGCGCCATATTGAAATGGAGTTTCTTCCTGATGTGTATGTGCCCTGCGAAACCTGCAAAGGCAAACGCTACAACCGGGAAACCCTCGAGGTGCGCTTTAAAGGAAAATCGATCAGCGATGTGTTAGACATGACGGTAGAAGAAGCCGTTGTGTTCTTCGAAAACCAGCCAAAGATTTTGCGGAAGATTCAAACCCTGAACGAAGTGGGTCTCGGGTACATCTCGCTGGGTCAACACGCCACCACGCTAAGCGGCGGCGAAGCGCAACGGGTGAAACTGGCTACGGAGTTAAGTAAGCGCGATACGGGCAAGACACTTTACATTCTGGATGAGCCAACCACCGGTCTGCATTTTCAAGACATCGCGCATTTGTTGGATGTGTTGCAGAAATTGGTTGACAAAGGCAACACGGTGCTGGTAATCGAGCACAATATGGATGTAATTAAGTCGGCCGACTTTCTGGTTGACTTGGGTCCGGAGGGCGGCGGCCAGGGCGGCAGAATTGTGGCCCAGGGCACACCCGAAGCAGTAGCAAAGAGCCCGGCCAGTTTTACGGGCCGTTTTTTACAAGCGGAGTTAAACGCGGCAAAAGCCTGATTACATTTACGCATGGTTAACAAAGAACGACTGTATTGGAGTTTACAGTTGGGCGGCTGGGCGTTGTATGCGCTCATTCAGGTGGTGTTTAGCCTGGCCACTTCGGGCAATGCCGAGCGTAGTTTTTTTCTGGCCATTGAAGCTGTGCTTTGTCTGCTCCTCACCCACGCGTATCGCTTTCTGATTGTAAAGGCAAGCTGGATGAATCTAAACCTGCGCAGGCTCATTCCGCGGGTGCTGGCAAGTACGGTGGCCCTTGGTTTATCGCTTTATTTCCTGCGCCTGCTCGTGTCCATTCCGTTAGGGTTGTTCAACGAGCGCGTAGCCTTCGATCTCGTAAATATTCTTGGTCTTTCGGCCAGTTTCATGGTCATCTTCTTTTTGTGGACGGTATTCTATTTCATTTATCATTACTTCGAAAGCTACAACAAGTCGCTAAAGTTGGAGGCCTCGCTAAAAGAGACGGAATTGAACGTGCTCAAGTCGCAGCTTAATCCACACTTTATCTTTAACGCACTCAATAGTATCCGGGCGTTGGTGGATGAAAATCCCACGAAATCCAAACAGGCCATTAACCAACTTTCGAACATCTTGCGCAACTCCCTGGCCAAAGAAAAGAAAGGGCTTACTTCATTTTCGGATGAACTGAAAATTGTACGCGATTACCTGGGCTTAGAGAGCATTCGCTTTGAGGAGCGGCTGCGCGTAGAGTTTGAAATCGACCCCGAGTCGAACGATTTTCTGGTGCCCCCGATGATGGTGCAGACGTTGGTGGAGAATGGTATTAAACACGGTATTTCCAAGCTTACTTCCGGCGGATTAATTCGCGTGGAAACCAAGGTGGAAGACGACTACCTTAAAATTTACATCCGCAACAGCGGCAAGTTTATCATTCACGAAAAAACATCCGATGGGGGGTTGGGTCTTGAAAATACCCGCCACCGGTTAAAACTGATTTATGGCGATGATGCGTCTATGCGGATAATCACAGAAAAAGATAATTTTGTGATCACGGAAATCATCGTCCCACACTTATACTCTGTTAAAACCACATGAAAGCACTTATTGTAGATGACGAACGGCTGGCACGCAAAGAGTTGATGAAGCTGTTGGAAGAACATGCGTCCATCGAAGTAGTGGGTGAGGCGGCCAATGCTGATGAGGCTGAGAAGATGATTGAAGAGCTCAACCCGGAGTTACTATTCTTGGATATACAAATGCCCGGGCGTACGGGCTTTCAGTTATTGGAGTCGCTGGATTCTGCCCCGCTCGTCATTTTTACTACCGCTTACGATGAGTTTGCCATTAAGGCATTTGAGGTAAATGCACTGGACTACCTGTTGAAACCCATTACCATGGAGCGTTTGGGCGAGGCGGTGCACAAAGTGCAAGACAAAGAACGCAGCCGGGCAGGCCGCGCACACGGCAATAAACTAGGGCTTGAAGATCAGGTGTTTGTAAAAGATGGTGAGAAATGCTGGTTTGTAAGTCTGGCGAATATTCGATTGTTCGAGTCGGACGGTAACTATATTAAAGTGTACTTCGATAATAACCGTCCGATGATTCACAAGTCGCTTAACGCGTTGGACGAGCGCCTGGATGAACGCGCGTTTTTCCGGGCCAGCCGTAAGCATATTGTAAATTTAAGTTGGGTGGAAGGCATCGAACCGTGGTTTAACGGAGGCCTGATGGTGCGCTTACGCGGAGGCGACAAAGTAGAAGTAAGCCGCAGGCAGGCCGCGAAGTTCAAGGATATGATGAGCTTGTAGACCTAAGCTGAAGTAGTTTCAACTTAATCTGACAGTTGGGTTAACTTAGAAGTGCAAACCAAAAAAGTTAACCCCATTAAACTGTCAGATGTATGAGAACAGAGACGAAGTTAATCAAAACCAAGTT
>CAYLWU010000013.1:0-88998 GCA_964387475.1 uncultured Ohtaekwangia sp.
ATACCAATAACCACAAGCAAGATCTCACCAACCGAGTAGAACAAGTATCTCTTCAACTTCCTTAACCTGATGAAATTAAGTCTTCGGGGACCAAAAAATCTTGTCATTTTCCGAACGCGGTTGGTACAACAAGTGAAAAAGGTAATCAACGTTGGCCGAAGTTTCAAGGCAGGGTGCAACATCATCCGAAATGCTAGCTGATGTGCAGTCCACGCGGTGTCTCGGGCGTTGTTGAGCAAAACAGCCTCACAGGTCTGGGTAATTCTGTGTTTCAATCGGATTTTGAAGGAATTCCGAGGTTTTCAAACACAAGCACCCGCTAACAAAAGCAATTTTTCGCGGTAACAACCGGCAGCACCTCCGGTAGTTCAGCAGGCTACTTTCAAGCCTTGTATTGAATAGACAACACCCGTTATCCGCCCAGTCAGATTCAGTTGTTGGCATACAGTTCTGGTACGTTCAGAAGCCGGATACCGCAGATCCCTCTGGCTTGGTTTGGAGGGAGCACATCACCCAGCTACCCCAACCTCGAAAAGCCCGGTTACTTGCGCTCGTTTTTCTTGCGTGCTTCTTCGCTGGCCTTCATGGCTTCTTCCAGCTTGGCCATGAACTTGGATTTCTTGCCGGTGCCACCTGAGGCAATCAGTTTTTTCTTGTGTTCGTCCATCACACGTTTGATTTTATCCTCATCCACAAACCGCTTGATAATGGCCTGTTGGGTAAAAGTAACGAGGTTGGAAACGAAATAGTAAAAGCTCAACCCGGCCGAAAAGGTGTTCATCACAAACATGAAAACAACCGGCATAATGTACGACACCTGTTTCATCGGCCCGGTAACCGAGCTGATCTGGTTGTTCTGCCACGTATATACCAAGGTAGAGATCGTCATGAGAATGGTAAACAAGCTCACATGCGATCCATAAAAAGGAATAGAAAACGGTAGGTTTATAATGGAGTCGTACGTGGACAAATCCTCCGCCCACAAAAACGACTGCTGCCGAAATTCAATACTCACCGGGAAGAAATAGAACATCGCAATGAGAATGGGCATTTGTAACAGCACCGGAATGCAGCCGCTAAACGGATTTACTCCTGCCTGTTGGTACAGCTTCATCTGCTCCTGCTGAATTTGCGCCATGTTGTCGCCATACTTTTCTTTAATCAAATCCAGCTCTGGTTTGAGTAAGCGCATCTTGGCCATGCCCAGGTACGATTGATAGGAGAGGGGCGCGAGCAGTAGTTTCACGAGCAAGACCAGAATCACGATCATCAACCCATAGTTCGAAATAAATCCCTCCAGGAAGGAGAACACCGGCACCACCAAATACCGGTTCACCCATTTCACCGGGGGCCACCCCAGGTACAGGTTCCGGTCAAACTCAGGGATGTTGGTTTGCTGCAGGGTGGAGTACTCGTTCGGGCCAAAATAATAGCTGTAGGTCGACTTTCCGCTCAACACATCCGCGGCGGGGATCAATGCCTTCACTTCCGTGTCCTTCACAATCGCTTCGCTGCCAGGATATCCGTACGTACGCGCATACCCACCCGAAAACGAACCGCTGGCAATGATGGCGCTCACAAAAAACTTTTGCCGGATTGCGAGCCATTGCAGGGGCTGACTCAGCGTGGTTTCTTCTACATCGAGGGAGCTTTCACCTAAGCCATCAAAGCCCTGACCCGGGGCGTAGTAGTTAATCGTGGTTTTCAACCGACTGTCGTTGAGGTCTTTTTCCACCAGCGGGGTTTGATTTTTCCAATGCAACGTAAGCAGTTCGTTGGCTGCCAGGGCGTTGCTTTCGATCCGGTACCGTACCTGAAAACCGGCGGGCGCCAATGCATACGTGTGCCGCACAAACCGGCCGTCACCCCAGGTGGCACTAAACGTTACAATCGTGCTATCGCCTCGCTTCGACTGCGCGGCCTGATAGTACAACGCATACAGATCCACCGTTTCGTTATTCAAACGGGTAGCCAGCGAGAGCGAACTATTCGATTGCGAAATCAGCACCAGCGGTTGCTGCGTGTATGTTTTAAAGTTTTTCAACTCGGCCGATACCGGTGTACCGTGGTTGGAGAGCACCAGTTTGATGTCGGCATTCTCAATTGTGGTAAACAACTCCTGCCCGCGCAGCAGTGCGCCCACGTCGCCAAGGCGCGCCAGCGCCACGGTATCGAGGGCGGCCGCCTGCGGTTTGCGCTCGGCCGTGCGTACGGTGTCCGTCACTTCCGCTGCGGTAACGGGCGGCGGCGGTGCCGTGGTGGGTCCGGCAAAGAAATAAAAATACACCATCAACAGCAGTGCAATGAGGGTAAAGCCAATGGCTGTGTTACGATCCATGAAATGCGTTTAGAAAATTGTTTTTTTATGTTGCAAGGCAGCTTCTACAAACCGAACGAACAGCGGATGCGGGGAAAGCACCGTGCTTTTTAATTCCGGGTGATACTGCACCCCGATGAACCAGGGGTGATCTTTCAGTTCCACGATCTCTACCAGTCCGGAATCCGGGTTTACACCGGCGGCCTTTAATCCGGCCTCCTCGAACTGTTCCAGATATTTGTTATTGAATTCGTAGCGGTGGCGGTGGCGTTCGTGAATGGTGGTGTCGCCATACACCTGATACGCTTTGGTTCCTTTCTTGATTTTGCACGCATACGCCCCCAGTCGCATGGTGCCGCCTTTGGTGGTGATTTTCTTTTGCTCTTCCATCATGTCGATCACCGGATGTTTTGTCTTCGGATTTAACTCCGTTGTGCTGGCATCCAGCTGTAACACATGGCGGGCAAATTCTACCACTGCGCACTGCATCCCCAGACAAATGCCGAGGAATGGAATCTTCTGCTCCCGCACAAAGCGTACGGCCTGAATCTTTCCTTCTAATCCGCGCTCGCCAAAGCCGGGGGCTACCAGAACGCCATCCAACTGGCCGAGAATGTTTTTTACGGTCACCTCGTTGATCTCTTCCGAAGAAATCCACTTCACGTTTACCCGGCAATCGTTTTGCGCACCGGCATGGATGAACGCTTCCGCGATGGATTTGTATGCGTCGGGCAGGGAAACGTACTTACCCACCAAGCCGATCGTTACTTCCTGCGAGGGGTTTTTGAGTTTACCCAGAAAGGCTTTCCATTGGTCGAGGTCGGGCTCCTGCTTGGTGGTTACCTTCAATTTCGAGAGCACGCGCTCATCCAGTTTTTCTTTGCGCATCAGCAGGGGCACATCGTAAATGGTGTCGGCATCTATCGCCTCGATTACCGAGTTCAGGTTCACGTTGCAGAACAGCGCCAGCTTCTTGCGGATTTCCAGCGGCAGTGGGTGTTCGGTCCGGCAAACAAGAATATCCGGTTGCACCCCATAGGAGAGGAGTTCCTTTACCGAGTGCTGCGTGGGCTTGGTTTTCAGCTCTTTAGCTGCGTTCAGGTAGGGGATGAGCGTGAGATGGATCACCAACGCGTTGTTGGCGCCTAAATCCCACCGCACCTGGCGCACGGCTTCCACAAAGGGCAGCGATTCAATATCGCCAACCGAGCCACCAATTTCAGTAATCACGAAATCGTATTGACCACTCTCGCCCAGCAGGAAGAGGTTCCGCTTGATTTCATCGGTAATATGCGGAATCACCTGTACGGTTTTGCCCAGGTACTCGCCTTTGCGCTCTTTGGTGATGACATTATTATATATCCGGCCAGTCGTGATGTTGTTGGCCTGGGAAGTGGGCACGTTTAGGAATCGCTCGTAGTGACCCAGGTCAAGGTCGGTTTCCGCGCCATCGTCCGTCACGTAACACTCGCCGTGTTCGTACGGGTTAAGCGTGCCCGGGTCTATGTTAATGTAGGGATCAAACTTCTGGATGGTCACCGAAAAGCCGCGGGCTTGGAGAAGTTTACCGAGCGACGCAGAGATAATCCCCTTCCCGAGGGAGGAAGTTACCCCACCGGTAACGAAGACGTACTTGGCAGAAACAGACATGGGCAGACAAAATCCGCGCAAAGGTAGCCGAATTGAGGGATTAGAAAACCGCTAAATTTTTAAAATTTTTCAGTTTTTCTGAGATTGTGCGTATGTTTGGCGGATGTGGTGTGAGGTTACAAAACTGCAGCACTCTGTATTTAATTGATGAACGCCTGAGCCTGATGAGTTTGTTAAAAAGACTAGTTATTACGTGCATAGCTTTTTTCTCAATTGCCTTTGCAATCTCGTTCACCGCATCTGCGCAAACCGCTACTGCTACGCAGGCGCGGCATGAAACCTTGGATCAAGACGAAGTTCAGGTTCGTTTCGACAACAACGTGGTGTTTAACCCAGGGCTTCCAAGTATCACAGGCTTTACTGTTCGTGTCAATGGCACTGCGGTAACGTTGGTAAGCGCGGGTCTGGTTGCAGCAAATACAATCTTTGTTCGTTTCAGCGCGACGTCCGTGACCGGAAACCCGGTTAGTGTTCCTGGGGTCAACCCGGGTAACACCGTTACGATTTCTTACGATGGCTCCGGCAATTTGCGCACGGCGGTTTCTCTCAATCCTGTGAATACTTTCACAAATCTTGGCTCACAGAATAATGCGGGGCCGAGTTGTGCCGACTTCAGTTTCAATCAGCAGGGGGAATTTGATCCCGGTAACGTAGACATTTGCGATCCTGTTCGACCGACACCGTTCTTCGAGTATATCATGTCAAAGCGATACAGGAACAGTTCATTGTATAACCCGATTAACGCTCGATTGAGAGTGGCTTGGGGCGACCCCGGTAATTCAGTTACAAATTATGTGTTTAGTGAGAATTTTTCCGGAGGCCGATCGTTCATCCGGGTCAACCCAAATCAGGCAACCCAAATCCCGGCGACAAACTTCAATTACCCTAACCCAGATGGTGTCTGCGCCTACACTGCCACAGTCTCGCCAACCTTCTTCGTGTCGGGTTTGAACTGCCCAATTGGTGCTTTGGTTCAACAAAGAACCTTTCAGTCCTATAGCACCGATAACCGAAACACTGGTCTTTTACGTTTGAACGACAACCCCGTTAACTCGCGCCTGGTCTGCTTGGGAACCAACGCTAACCTAAATTTTGTTGACGCGACAGATTTGAACTGTCGAGCGGGTATCGGCCTGCCAAATCCATCTCCTAACGAGCAAAGGCGTTGGGTACGTTTTGTATATGGCTTCCCGGATGCAGGTCCAGGGTTAAATGTTCCTAACGTACGTGTTAATGGAGTGAACCTCACAGACGGATCGGGTAATTACATCGGCCCGGTGGGTGGTTATGTGGTCCCAGGTGCAGGTGGACCTGGCGTTGAAGATTTTCTTGGGGTTGTTGAGGTGCCAGCTAACGTCACAGTGCCTACGCAATTCACGCGGAATATCCAAACTACCTCTACTTCGGGCCAAGTTGTCGGGCAACGTTTTAACGTGACCATGCAATATTGGAACGTCTGTAATCCATATAATTTTACGATCAGTGGTCAGGAGGAAATCGTAAACTTTGTGGAAATTATCGGAAGTCCCAACCCGCCAACAGTTAACAATCCTTCACTTTGTGAAACAGCCGGCACAGGGAGTTATCTAATCACCGCCAATGGAGTAGGCGCTGGTACACTTACCTACACCTGGTACCGCGACGCAGCTCTAACTCAGGTATTGCAGGCAACCAGCACGGATAATAACTTTAACGTTGCTACGGAGGGCCCGTTGCCGCGCGTGGCGACAACGGTATCTGCAAGTACAACGGAGCAGCGGTTTGTGACCGTCACCCAAGGAAGTAACAATTGCACCAGTCAGCCCGCAACAATTACTATTCGGGTAGACGATCAAAACACGGCCGGGGTGATTGGCCATCCTCTGGGCGCAGGCCCGACGTTCACCGTCTGTTCTGGAACCGACCCAGCCTCGTTTTCAAATAATACTTCTGGCACTGGGGGAGGCCCGGGTGGGACTTTTACGTACCAATGGCAATCAAGTCCAGACGGGGTCACATATTCAGACATCGTAGGCCAGACTTCCGCCACTTTCGACCCTGGTGCTTTGACCGCCCGAACATTTTTCAGACGGCGGGTAAGGTCAGGGAATTGTGCAGATGTATTCTCGAACTTTTTTGAATTTCGTGTTGATACTCCCGTCACCCCGGGTTCAATTGGTGCTGACCAAACCATCTGTGCTACGCCGGGCGACCCAGCAAACCTGACACAAACTGGCGCGCCAGGTGGTGGAAACGGATCAACGTATGCATTTCAGTGGGAGGAATCCACTGTTTCTGCGGCGGGCCCCTTCAACACCATTACCGGCGCTACCGCAGCCACGTACAACCCACCGGCGGGTGTCACCGCAACGACGTTCTACCGCAGGCGCGTGACTTCTGGTGTCTGTACGGCGGATGGACCAGACCCGGGCACAGACCCGGACAATATTGCTTACTCAAATGTGGTCACGGTAACGGTGCACCAAACAATTAATCCAGGCTCCATTGGAAATGCGCAAACCCGTTGTTCAGGGCAAGATCCCAACGTCATCACAAACCTTTCGCCGGCATCTGGCGGCGATGGTTCAAATTATGCCTACCAGTGGCAACAGGCCACCGCATTGGCGGGCCCGTTTTCGGATATTGTTGGTGCCACGGGTCTGACCTTCGATCCGCCCGTGCTTACGGCTACCACGTTCTATCGCAGGCGGGCACGGTCACCGGGCCCGGTAGCCACTACGTGTCCCGAGGAATTCACTAACGTGATCGAGATCGCGATTAACCCACTCCCAACCGCGGCAAATCCCACCGGTGGAGGTTCCGTTTGTTCGGGTAACCCTGCCCCAGACATCAACTGGACGTTGACCGGCACTCCTCCGTTTAACATCACGTACACAACAACCCCAGGTGGGCCGGTAACCGTCCTGGCTTGGCCATCAACTACGTTCACGATTACCGGACCTTCTCCGATGGTGAACACAACCTATCAGATCACATCACTGACCGACTTCAATGGTTGTGTGGCTACCGCAATGGGCGGAACGGCCAGTGTAACCATCGGTGGAGATGCGCCTAATTTTGACACGTTCCCGAGTTTAACGCCTTCGTTCACGTGCGCGGATGGCGCCTCTACCGCTGACCCCCAGTTGAATTTCAGCTTACTCCCCGCGTCTACAGCGGCTGGTACGTATACATTAGTCTATCGGATCAACGGCGGTGCCAATCAAAACAGAACATTTTCGGTTAATTTGGCCAATGGCGATCCATCTGCTCCAATTACATTCACAGAAGCGGCTTTAAACTCAACTACGCCAAGTCCGCACGTAATCCGCCTTGTCTCCATTCTTACACCTGCGGGCTGTCAAACAACGTTTAATACAGATTTGAATTTCACGGTAAATCCACGTCCGCCTGCGCCCACGGGGGCAGTGAGTGGGATTGCGTGTAATACCGCCGCCACCGGGGCACCGATTAGTGTGACCGACCCCGGCGCTGGATTTACGATCGTATGGTCGTCCACCGCAGCACCAACCTTTACCGCCGCGGCGGGCGTTACCGGTGGTACTCGCGGCAATACCTTCACCCCAACCAGCAATGCATCCGTAACGTACCATGCATTTACTCGGTCGGATTTAGGGCCTACGAACTGCGTGAGTTCTACATCCTTGCCCGTACAGCATATTCAGGATGTGCCACCCACAACGGCCGCCGCTGGAGCAGATCAGCAGAATTGTACCGGTACGTTCATTTTGGCGGGTAACCTGCCGAATACCGGTATTGGGGAAGTAGGAACGTGGACGGTGCCCGGTATTGCATACATTCAAAACTTCTCGGCCTACGCCAATGGAACCACCACTTCCGCTGCGGTAAACGGCTGGACCATCGATACTTCAGCGCCGGGCACATTTGCCGGTGGCCAAGGGTCGTTTAATGTGCAAAGTAATGTTTTTGAAGCATCCAATCTCGATGGTTCTGGAACCGGGGGCGTAGAAGTAGTATGGCGCAGTCCGGTCATCTCCGGTACTTTTCCAAGCCTAAACATTTCAGCGGCGCTCTCCAGTGCCGGTGCATTGGACGCAAGTGATTATCTCCGCGTTTTTTATCGACTCAATGGCGGTGCCGAAACCCTGCTCACGAACGGTAATCAAACGGGTGCAATTACGGGAACGGTAACCGCAACCGCTACCGGCTTAAATGTCACCTCCAGCATTCAACTGGTCATTCGCGCGCGGAACAACGCGGCAGGTGAAATTTATCGGTTTGACAATATTTCCATGGCGAACGCGGGTGCGGCAACCGTGGGTGACATCAATACCCGAAATACCACAGTAACCGGCCTTCCGGTAGGTGTGAGTACGCTGACGTGGACAATCACCTCTCGTTTTGGTGTCTGTCCGAGTTCGTCAGACAATGTACTTCTTGAGCGATATCCGCTGCCGTCCGTAGTTAATCTTACCCCCACACTTTGCGAGGATACATTTGGTGGCGGCTCGGCCGCGGGTGTTAACCTTACAACGTATAATGCCTCGGTAATGGGTGGAACGCCCGCCAATACCGTTGTAGAATATTACCCTTCTTCGGCCGACCGGACAGCCGGAACCAACCAGATTTTGGCTCCGATCACAGTCACAAATGGCTTGGTTCGCTTCACACGTGTGAGAAACACATTAACGGGTTGCGTAAATGATGGCACAATCACCTTCACCACCCGCACGCTGCCGGCAGTAACTAATCAGACTGCACAGGTTTGCGAAAACTTCCCACCCGGTTCGAATCAACGCACGGGCTTTAACCTGACCTCATTTGAAAATGCCATTACCGGTGGTGCCGCGAATCGCGATGTCGAGTGGTATACGGATGCGGGCTTAACCGCCTTAATCCCCGCGGGCGTGGCCTCCGGAGCTGAACAAAACTACACGGTCAACGCAGACATTACGTTGTTCGCCAAAGTAATTGACACGGCTAGTCCTACCACCCCGCAATGCTTCCGTTCGGCTACGCTCACTTTAGACTACCAGCCACGTCCGCTCGATAATCAGATCACCGACGGTATCGGTACCACCTTGGGTGCATCTTATTCCATATGTGCCAGCGGCAACCTTGTGTTGTTGCAAATCAATCCCGGCCTAAATGCCGGCTCAACATACCAATGGACAATTCCTCCGGTTTCCTACCCGGGCGAATTTGAATTGCTGTCAGGCACCACCGGGTTCTTTGTTATTCTTCGCTTCCCGAATTCCACCAACCCCCCGGCTTGGGCAGGTGCTTCAAATTACTCCACAGGCGAAGTTGTTGCTTTCTCGGGCAACCGCTACCGTAGCTTAGTCAACGGTAACGTCGGCAACACACCCAACACTAGCCCCGTACAATGGCAACTGCTTTCAGTCAATTCGCTGTATACCGCCGCAGGCATCCCCATCTCAATCCGCGAAACGCTGGGAACCGCTGGTTGTTTTGGAAATACGATTACCACCAACGTGGTGGTGGAGGCTTCACCCCCCAAGCCAATCATTAGCGGCCCCAGCTCAGTATGCGAAAACCAATCAGGGGTAGTATTTAGTATCTCAAACCCTGTGGCCGGTACCTATTCTTGGACTTTGCCACCTGGTGCAACGATCACCTCGCTGCCCGTAACGGCGTCAACGATTACAGTTCAAATGAGCACATTCGGTGGTAGCGTTGGTGTAACGCACTCCAGTGGCACGGGCTGTACCTCTCCTGCAGCCGATCCGCTGCCGGTAACGGCGGTATCGCGACCGTCAATAACCTCGTTGCCCACTGCTACCCTCTGTAGCGGTCAAACTGTTTCCGCGGTACGAACACTCACCTCCAGCATCGTGGGCACCACATTTAATTGGCAGGTCATTGCCATCACCGGTTCGGTTACGGGCACTACGGTAGGGAACACCGCTTCTGGTGTTACGGCAATAGCCGAAACGCTTACCAATACATCTGGTCTGGTGGCTACCGTTACGTACCGGATCACGCCTATCGGCCCCTTACCAAATAACTGCGCGGGTGCAACGCAAGACTTGGTGGTTACAGTAAATCCCGAACCTGTGCTGGTGGCCGGCCAAAACAAAACAATTTGCAGTAAGGATTTGGTAGGATATGAGATCCGGTTGTCACCGTTGAACCTACCCGCGGGAACGCGTTTCAATTGGCCTGATCCAGACGGCGCAGGTCCCGCTACATCGGGCAGCAACGTGCTCATGGGCACTGCGGGCACCATTCACATCAACGATCAACTCACCAATACGACTACCGCGCCAATCAACGTGGTGTATGTGATCACGCCAGTAAGCGGCGCGGGTTGCACTGGTGCTTCGCAGCCGGTGACGATAACCATTAATCCTGAGCCCGTAGGGCAGAACGACGCTTCTTTTGCTCCGGTGTGTAGCGGCGCGACGGTGAACTACAATTTAGTAAACAACGTAGCCACGCTCGGAAACAACCTCACGCTCGGAACAACATTTCAGTGGGTCGCGGCGGATAACCCGGCGGTAACCGGGGAGAGTTTGGTTGCGCAAACCGGCAACACTATTTCGGATGTCATTACCAATCAAACGGGCTCGGCCCAAACGGTGGTGTATACCGTTACACCCCGAAACGGTACTTGCGTGGGGAACGACTTCACCGTCACGATTTCGGTCAACCCCGAACCGGTATCAGCCGATGGCGTGGCCACCCGTTGCAGCGATCTGCCCACCGGCCTCACGCTCACCACAACGGGTGGCGCGGCGGCCGCAACTTGGACAATCAGCATAAATGCCAACGGCCTTACCGCCAGTGCGGGATCACCCGTGAGCGGTGCGGGCCAGGCGGCCAATGCCATTGCGGATGATGCGTGGACGAACACCACGCTCAATCCGGTGAACGTTATTTATACGGTAACGCCCGTGAGTCTGGCAGGATGTTCGGGTGCGCCGCGCACAATCACGTTAACGGTAAACCCCGAGCCGGTAGGTTCGAGCAGTGGGGTTACCCGTTGCAGCGATGTAGCGGTAGGGGTGAGTTTGACCACGAGTTTGGCTTCAGTGGCTGCGGCCACGTACAATATTTCGGTGAATGCGAATGGGCTTACGTTGAGCGGAGGCATCAGCTCCGCGGGTACAGGTCGACTTGCGAATGAATTGGTAGACGATGTTTGGCGCAACACGGGCACTGCTCCGGTGAATGTAGAATATACGATCATTCCGGTGAGCGGTGCAGGCTGCGCGGGCGATGCGTTCACGATCACGGTGATGGTTAACCCCGAGCCGGTAGGTGTAGTGGGTAACATCATACGCTGTAGCGATGAGGCGGTAGCGTTCAATTTGGGCACCACGGTAGGATCGGTGGGCGCGGCTACGTACAACATCACGGTAAACCCGAATGGGTTGACGCAGAGTGCGGGTACCCCCAGCGGTGGCACGGGCAAGTTGCTGACGGAGTTGGCAGACGATGTATGGCGCAACACGGGGCTGACGTTTGTGAACGTGATTTATACGATTACGCCGGTGAGTGGAGCCGGCTGTGAGGGCGATTCGTTCACGGTAACGGTTCGTGTGAATCCGGAGCCGGTGGGCAACAACAGTACGGCCACGGTGTGCAGCGATGTAGCGGTAGGTGTGAACCTGACCACGTTGGGCACAGCCGTAGCGGCGGCATCGTACAACATTTCAACGAATGCGAACGGATTGACGCAGAGTGGTGGCACTCCTTCGGCAGGTACAGGCCGCAGCAATACGGAGTTAGCAGACGATCAGTGGACCAATCAGGGTTTAGCAGCGGTAAACGTGGTGTACACGGTCACTCCGGTGAGTTCAGATAACTGCTTGGGCGATCCGTTCACGGTAACGGTCACGATCAACCCGGAGCCGATCGGCAATCCGGTAACGACTACCCGTTGCAGCGATGAACAGGTCAACGTAACGTTGAGCACCAGTGGAGCGGCGGTATCGGCTACGAGCTACAACATACTGGTAAATGCGAACGGACTGACCCAAAGTGGAGGCACGCCAAGTGGTGGCACCTCGAAGGCGGCCAACGAATTAGTGGATGATATATGGCGCAACACGGGCCTGACAGCGGTGAACGTGGTGTACACGATTACTCCGATCAGTGCGGCGGGCTGTGCGGGCGATGCATTTACGGTAACGATCCAGGTAAATCCGGAGCCGGTGGGCTCCAGCAGTACCGCTACGCGTTGCAGCGATGAAGTGGTAGGAATTACGTTGTCTACGAGTGCGTTGTCGGTAGCGGCAGCGACGTATACGATTGCTACCAATGCGAATGGATTGACCCAGAGTGGCGGTACGGTGTCGGCAGGTACGGGCCGGGCCGACAATGAATTAGCGGATGATGTATGGCGCAACACGGGTTTGAACCCGGTGGATGTGGTGTACACGGTTACGCCGGTGAGTGCGGACAACTGTGCGGGTAATCCTTTCACGGTAACGGTAACGGTTCGTCCGGAGCCGGTGGGCACAAGTTCTACACTTACGGTGTGTAGCGACAACGCGGTAGGATTAACGTTAACCACCAGCCCGCTGGCGGTGGCGGCGGCTACGTACAACATTGCGGTGGTATCGAACGGGTTAACGCAATCGGCCGGTATTGCAAGCGCAGGCACGGGCCGGTTGGCTACGGAGTTGCAGGACGATGTGTGGCGGAATACCACCAACAATCCGGTGGATGTGGTGTACACAATTACGCCGGTAAGTGCCGCACCCGCTTCATGTCTGGGCGATGCATTTACGATTACAGTTACGGTGAATCCGGAGCCGGTGGTGGCAGCTGCGACGGTGAGTGGCATTTGCAGCGACACGGCCGTTGGGTTTACGTTAAGCGCGGGTACTTCGGTGCCGGCTGCGACCTATAACATTTCAGTGAATGCGAACGGATTGACCCAGAGTGCGGGTACCATTTCGTCTGGCACGGGCCGGTTGGCCAGTGAATTGGCAGACGACCGTTGGACGAACACGACGGCCTTGCCGGTGGATGTGATTTACACGATTATTCCGGTGAGCGCGTCTCCGGCCTCGTGCCAGGGGGATGCGTTTACGGTTACGGTGCAGATTTTGCCCGAGCCGGTGGTGGCCTCCAGCAGCGTTACGCGTTGTAGCGATGTGGCGGTAGGGGTAACCTTGAGCGCGGGCACCGCGGTGGCCGCAACCACGTACAACATTTCGGTGAATGCCAATGGCCTCACACAGAGTGCCGGCACCAACTCAGCTGGAACTGGGCGCCTGGCGGCGGAACTTGCAGACGATGTATGGACCAACACCACACAAAATCCGGTGAACGTGGTGTACACGATTACTCCGGTTAGTGCAGCAGGTTGCGAGGGCAATCCGTTTACGGTAACAGCTACGATCAACCCCGAGCCGGTAGGTTCGAGCAGTGGGGTTACCCGTTGCAGCGATGTAGCGGTAGGGGTGAGTTTGACCACGAGTTTGGCTTCAGTGGCTGCGGCCACGTACAATATTTCGGTGAATGCGAATGGGCTTACGTTGAGCGGAGGCATCAGCTCCGCGGGTACAGGTCGACTTGCGAATGAATTGGTAGACGATGTTTGGCGCAACACGGGCACTGCTCCGGTGAATGTAGAATATACGATCATTCCGGTGAGCGGTGCAGGCTGCGCGGGCGATGCGTTCACGATCACGGTGATGGTTAACCCCGAGCCGGTAGGTGTAGTGGGTAACATCATACGCTGTAGCGATGAGGCGGTAGCGTTCAATTTGGGCACCACGGTAGGATCGGTGGGCGCGGCTACGTACAACATCACGGTAAACCCGAATGGGTTGACGCAGAGTGCGGGTACCCCCAGCGGTGGCACGGGCAAGTTGCTGACGGAGTTGGCAGACGATGTATGGCGCAACACGGGGCTGACGTTTGTGAACGTGATTTATACGATTACGCCGGTGAGTGGAGCCGGCTGTGAGGGCGATTCGTTCACGGTAACGGTTCGTGTGAATCCGGAGCCGGTGGGCAACAACAGTACGGCCACGGTGTGCAGCGATGTAGCGGTAGGTGTGAACCTGACCACGTTGGGCACAGCCGTAGCGGCGGCATCGTACAACATTTCAACGAATGCGAACGGATTGACGCAGAGTGGTGGCACTCCTTCGGCAGGTACAGGCCGCAGCAATACGGAGTTAGCAGACGATCAGTGGACCAATCAGGGTTTAGCAGCGGTAAACGTGGTGTACACGGTCACTCCGGTGAGTTCAGATAACTGCTTGGGCGATCCGTTCACGGTAACGGTCACGATCAACCCGGAGCCGATCGGCAATCCGGTAACGACTACCCGTTGCAGCGATGAACAGGTCAACGTAACGTTGAGCACCAGTGGAGCGGCGGTATCGGCTACGAGCTACAACATACTGGTAAATGCGAACGGACTGACCCAAAGTGGAGGCACGCCAAGTGGTGGCACCTCGAAGGCGGCCAACGAATTAGTGGATGATATATGGCGCAACACGGGCCTGACAGCGGTGAACGTGGTGTACACGATTACTCCGATCAGTGCGGCGGGCTGTGCGGGCGATGCATTTACGGTAACGATCCAGGTAAATCCGGAGCCGGTGGGCTCCAGCAGTACCGCTACGCGTTGCAGCGATGAAGTGGTAGGAATTACGTTGTCTACGAGTGCGTTGTCGGTAGCGGCAGCGACGTATACGATTGCTACCAATGCGAATGGATTGACCCAGAGTGGCGGTACGGTGTCGGCAGGTACGGGCCGGGCCGACAATGAATTAGCGGATGATGTATGGCGCAACACGGGTTTGAACCCGGTGGATGTGGTGTACACGGTTACGCCGGTGAGTGCGGACAACTGTGCGGGTAATCCTTTCACGGTAACGGTAACGGTTCGTCCGGAGCCGGTGGGCACAAGTTCTACACTTACGGTGTGTAGCGACAACGCGGTAGGATTAACGTTAACCACCAGCCCGCTGGCGGTGGCGGCGGCTACGTACAACATTGCGGTGGTATCGAACGGGTTAACGCAATCGGCCGGTATTGCAAGCGCAGGCACGGGCCGGTTGGCTACGGAGTTGCAGGACGATGTGTGGCGGAATACCACCAACAATCCGGTGGATGTGGTGTACACAATTACGCCGGTAAGTGCCGCACCCGCTTCATGTCTGGGCGATGCATTTACGATTACAGTTACGGTGAATCCGGAGCCGGTGGTGGCAGCTGCGACGGTGAGTGGCATTTGCAGCGACACGGCCGTTGGGTTTACGTTAAGCGCGGGTACTTCGGTGCCGGCTGCGACCTATAACATTTCAGTGAATGCGAACGGATTGACCCAGAGTGCGGGTACCATTTCGTCTGGCACGGGCCGGTTGGCCAGTGAATTGGCAGACGACCGTTGGACGAACACGACGGCCTTGCCGGTGGATGTGATTTACACGATTATTCCGGTGAGCGCGTCTCCGGCCTCGTGCCAGGGGGATGCGTTTACGGTTACGGTGCAGATTTTGCCCGAGCCGGTGGTGGCCTCCAGCAGCGTTACGCGTTGTAGCGATGTGGCGGTAGGGGTAACCTTGAGCGCGGGCACCGCGGTGGCCGCAACCACGTACAACATTTCGGTGAATGCCAATGGCCTCACACAGAGTGCCGGCACCAACTCAGCTGGAACTGGGCGAGCCGCAGCAGAATTGAGCGATGACGTTTGGCGCAACACGGGTGCGGTACCTGTAAATGTAGTATACACAATTACTCCGGTAAGTGCAGCAGGTTGCGAGGGCAATCCGTTTACGGTAACAGCTACGATTAATCCAGAGCCGGTAGGCGTTGTGTCAAGCACGACGGTTTGCTCAGATTTAGCTGCTGGAATCAATATCTCCACGCTGGGTACAGCGGTGCCGGCTGCAAATTTCACGATTGCAGTTAATTCCAACGGTCTCAGCCAAAGCGGCGGAACATCCTCTGCTGGCGCCGGTAGATCTGCGACAGAGATTGCAGACGATCGCTGGACGAATATCACAACAGCGGCGGTGGACGTGGAGTATACCATCACTCCATTCAGCTCAGCTCCTGCAAGCTGTGCGGGCGATGCATTTGTAATCACGGTAACGGTAAGCCCCGAACCCCGTGGTTTCAACGACATCACACCTACAACCTGTAGCGATGTAGCGTTTAATTACGACCTGACAGCAAACGTGGCGAATACCGTAGCGGGCGGCAATAACCTCACCACGGGCATCACGTTTTCGTGGATTGCCACTGCCAATCCCAACGTGACGGGCGAGAGCCTTGCTCCACAGACGGGAAGCATCATTAACGACATTCTGAACAATATCACCAATACGGTGCAGGTAGTGCGTTACACAGTAACGCCAACCGTAGCTGGTTGCGTGGGCGATCCGTTCACGGTAGATGTGAATGTACAACCCGAGCCCCGCGGCTATACCGACAATAGCCCGATTATCTGTAGTGATGCCGCTGTAAATTATGACCTCGTAGCCAACATCACCAATACGGTAGCTGGCGGCAACAACCTCACCGCCGGTACGACCTACAGCTGGGTAGCGACGGCAAACGGTAGTGTGGCGGGCGAAAGCACAACCCCGCAGGCAGGAAACTCAATCAACGACATCCTGAATAATGTGACCAGCATCAATCAGATCGTTGAATACACCGTTACACCAACCAATGCAGGTTGCGTGGGCGATCCATTTGTGATTCGTGTTAACGTGCGACCGGAACCTGTAGGCCAACCCGATAATTCACTCGTGGTGTGCTCGAACAACGCGTTTACCTACAACATTCAAACAAGCAACATCGACTTGAACAATGCCGTGCCGAGCCGGTTCACGTTTACGGTATCGTCTTCGAACGAAACAGCTGTACCTACACCCACAGGCTTAGACCGTACGGTGGCTAGCAGTTTGCCGATCTCGGGTAACTTCCAAAACCTGTCGGGAGCAGACGTTATTGTATCCTATAACATTACTCCTTTTAGCACCAGCGGCAATTGCGCGGGCAATCCGTTCGTGGTGCAGGTTACTATTCAATCGCAGCCGACTGCGAACCCCTTGACCACTCTCACGGCGTGCAGCGATGAAGGGCTTAATGTAAACTTGCAGGCATTGATCACCAACAGCCTGACCAGTCAGTTTCGCTACACGGTATCATCCAGCAACCCGCTGGCGGTATTCCCGGCAGCGAACCGAACCGTGGCCACCGCGGCACCGATCACCGATACGTACACCAACCTCAGCAATGCGGACGTAACGATTACCTACACCGTTACACCGGTGAGCACTGCGGGTGCATGCGCGGGGACACCTTTCGATGTGCGCATCACCATTCACCCGGAACCGCTGGGGATCAGCGTAACCGATCCGATTTGTGCTACGTCGCTAAACCATGACTTGCAAGCACGCCATGTGTCGGTTACGGGCGGTAATAGCTTGCCCGCTGTCTTTACCTATACCGTAAGTTCTTCAAATCCTGCGCCCAATCCGGCAGGGGTGCCACCTGGCCCTGACCGCATTACCCCGAGCGCGGCACCGATTACGGATGCTTACGTGAATAACTCGGGAGCAGCCGTAACGATTACGTATTTGGTTACGCCCTTCAATGCGGCTAACCCTACGTGTGGCGGCACGCAGTTTACCTACACCGTTACGATTAGTTCTACACCTGTGGGTGTGTCTTCCACCGAATCGGCTATTTGCTCTGACGTTGCGTATTCCATCAATCCGCAGACCAACGTAAACACACCGCCGGGTAATAGCGTGGTGAGTACATTCACGTGGACGGCCGTGTATGATCTTGGACTATCCGGTGGAGCCGCCAGTGGAACTGGGCTGATCTCAGAAACCATTACGAACAACACCACCGGCGTGAAGAATGCGATCTACACCGTGGTACCCAAAGCCGGCAATTGTACCGGTCCTTCATTTACGATCACCAAACCGATTAACCCGGAACCCGTGGTTGACCCCAGCGTGACGCCGCGTACAACCTGCAGTGATGTGGTCTCGGGCATTGTGTTGGCCGGAACAGCTACTTCAGAGGTGCCGAGTGCGTATGATATCAGCTTATTGTTTAAAGATCCGGATTTGGTGGGCACGCCAACGGCAGGTTTGGCACTGGCAGCGAATGCACTTCAAAACAATCAGTTCACAAACCGGATTCGTACCAATGGCTTGTTCGTGCGTTGGAATGTAACTCCCTACGGCCCGCTGGCACTTGGCGCATGTCAGGGCAATCCGTTGGTGGTACAATTGGAAGTGTTGCCCGAGCCGGTGATAGACCCCGGTTTGGCGAATCTCAATGTGTGTAGTGATGTCGCGAACGGCATTGAGTTAATTACCGATGGGATTTCCGCAACCGCCACTTCGTTCTATGTGAATACCGTGGAGGTAAACAGCCTTGCGATAGCTCCCGGCGCAACCGTGGGTGCGGTGGCAGCCAAGCCTGCCAACGTGGCTCCGAACTCTGACCCGATCACGGGCGCGAAAACCAGAAACGCCATTCGTAATGACGTGTTTACGGTAACTACCAACGTGGCTGCGGCCAGCCGCACCGTGGTGTACAATGTTACACCTCGTACAGGTAATTGCTTTGGCGATCCGTTCAACATCAATCTGGAGATTCGTCCGGAGCCTGTCATTCAGGCCACGGTTACACCTCCGGTGTGTTCGGATGTGCCCTTCAATATTTCGCTTACCCAACAACCGACATCCGTAAGCATTGATTCGTATAACATCAATTCCATTAACTGGGATTTGTTGCCCGCACCGGGCTTACAACCGGGCGCATCTAATTTTGCAACCGGCGTACAAGATGTGAGTGGACCAGGTGTGGCCGGCAACTTGATCATTAATGATCGCTATACAAATGCTACTGATCAGATTTTGACGGCAAGCTACCGGATCACACCTACTGGATTACCTTTGGTTACTGGCGCAGGGACGTTGCCCGGTTGTGTGGGCGATGAGGCGCTCGTAGAAGTGGATGTCTCTCCGGCAGCTACAGTAGCTACAGGTTTGGATCGGATTGTATGTAGCGATGCCGTCTCGGGCATCGTCATTCAGGATCAACGCACCGCTACCGGTGTGGGCTTCCCGGCGCAGTCGTTCCGGGTAACGCCTACCGTTGCTTCCACCGCTGGGTTAACCGTTAATGTATTCAATCCCGTAACCCGCGTGGTAAATGGTGCATCTTCAACAACAATTCAATCGGATGACTTCATTAACCCGACTAACCAGCCCGTTACGGTAAACTACGTGGTGGAAGCATGGACCGGCTTGAACGCTACGGGTTGTACAAGCTCACGCACCATTGGACTCACCGTGGAGCCTGCGATCATTACCAACCTCGCTTCCGCGATGAACCTCAGGCCGGATATTTGCGCTGGTGATGTAACCGAGATTGTACTTGGCTCGCCATCGAATCCTACACCCGCGGGCCTCACGGCTCCGTTCAGTTCTCCTACGGATATCACATTCAACTACACGGTAACGGGCGCATCCGTAGCGCCGGGTTTCAATCTACCCGAAGCTGCCCCGAACAACGTGATTCAGCAAACGATCAACAACAACACAGATAATCCAATCACTGCCACCTTCCGGATTACTCCCATAGCCGCCAATGCGCGTGGCGGATTGGGCTGTACGGGCACACCTACAGACGTGCCAGTGATTGTGCGGCCGAAACCGCGGATGTCTGCCAGCACCTCGAACATTACGATTTGCGAAGACGTGGCGCTTGCGGTGACGTTGAACTCAACCACCAACTCCAATTCCGGTTCCGTTACCGGCGCAGGTCCGGTGGAGTTTGATCTGCAAAGTATTTTGGATACGAACACCGGCAATCCGTCTACGTTCATCACGGTTGCATCCAATCCGGCTGGGCCTAACGTTGCGCCTGGGTTTGTGTTGAATGATGTGCCGGTAAGCACAGCGTTAGGGCAGGAGGCCATTCGTTATCAATACCGCCCGCAGTTTACGTTGGGTGCTGCCACCTGTTTAGGCGACCCCATCGGCATCACGGTAACGGTTAGCCCGCGCCCGCGTATTGCACCCATCGCCAATTTTGATGTATGTAGTGGTGTGCAGTTCGAACAGAACATCACGGTGCAAGAGGCTGATCCTGCGCTTACGCTGATTTCCTGGACCGCTGCGGTAACCACGCCCAGCCCGACTAACGTCACCGGTGCTGCTGGTGGTGCAGGCGACCAACTGACACAAGTGGTGTTCAACCGCAACCCGGACGCCGCTAAAGTAGTGTACACCTTCCGCGGCAACGCATTCGGGTGTATCAGCCCTACACAGACGCTGGAGGTAGATGTCTTCCCCGAGCCGCGCATGCAAGGTTTGGCGCGCTCGTTCAATATTTGTAATGGTGCTCCGCTAAACATCAACCTGCAATCCACCAGCAGCCCGGCCATTACCTCTTTCCGCTGGACGGTAGACAATGGTGGAAACACTGATTTGTCGGGCGGTGTCGCGAATCCGGGTCCGAGTTCGGTCATCAACCAGACACTGTCGAACGCGGGCACATCACTGGGTACCTACACCTACACCATCACTCCGTACGTGATCACACCTACGAAGCAATGTGTGGGTTTGGATGGCATCACTGCGGTAAATGTGGCGCCTCCGGTTGTGGGAAGCCTTGTGAGCAGCGATGGCGATAACTCCGCATTTATTTGTGAGAACGGGCGCGACTTCCTCTTCTTTGAGTTTGATGGTTTACCCCTGTTCGAGGCCGTGTACACCGATGGTACAAGCGATTTCACGCTTACCCGCCAAGGCGCCATCCGCGTGTTGCAGGTAAATCCGGCTACGACCACCACCTACACCTTGAAGTCGTTGCGCGATGGATTTGGCTGTTTTGATGCAAATCTGAATACGCCTTCCAACCGCCCGTCGGTAACGGTGAACGTAGGAGTAACCAATGCCAATTTTGATCTGATTACTCCGGCCATTGCATGTAGCCCGTATCAGGCGCAGTTCCAACACAACCAGGTGGCGGGTGTAAACTATACCTGGAAATGGTTCGATGGTGTGGCAGATTCTACCTATCTGGCTGGCAGCAGCGTGGCCAATCAGGTGGTGCGCCACACGTTCTTCAACCCCTCTCCGAATGGAAACGTACGATACAAAGTTTATCTCGAATCGTTCCTTGACAACAACTATCCCGGTGGCTGTCTAAAAACCACGTTCCGCGAAGTACAGGTATACCCCACAATCAGTACCGGCGTGTTTCCGGATAAGAATGTGATTTGTAGTGGTGAAGATGTAACGTTTACCAACTCCTCGCAGGGCGTTACCCAGAGCACTTGGTTCTACCGGCCGCAGGGTTCCACCCAGCAGCTGGAAACCCGTAGTACCTCGAACGTAACGTACAAACTGGAAAACACCTCCACCTCTAACCCGCTGGTGATGGAAGTGGTGTACCGCTCGACCAACGGCAATTGTCCGGCGCCAGATGTGGTCACGCCAATTACTGTATATCGCGGCGTAGCTCCGAACTTTGCAAACACACCGCCTACGCTTTTTGTAGCCGGTAGTTCGCGCACCACCATCACCAATACTTCCGTGCCGGTGGACAATGCCGACTTTAGTTACGATTGGGAATTTGGCTTGAATGCAAATCCGGGTACAGCTAACGGTGTTGGGCCGTTTAACCTGAACTACTCCACGCCCGGGCCGAAGGTGCTGCGGTTAACGGTAACGAATCGAGCCGCACAAACTGCAGGGTTAACGTGCGTGTCGTCCATAGAAAGAACAATTCAGATTGCCGTGCCCCCGTTGATAGCCGATTTCGTGGCTACGCCGCTGCGTGCGTGTTTCCCTACGGACATTACTGTAACCGAGAATCAGGCCACGGGCGATGTGTTTGAGTGGCGCGTGTTTGATAGTAATGGCCGCGTAGCTGCAGTGTCGAATGTGGTGTTGCCGGTGTTCCAGATTCCGAACCCGGGCCGCTATACCATACAGTTGACCACACGAAATACGTTTACCGGAGACCAGAGAACGGCCCTGAGAGACGCTGAAATCTTCCCCAAACCGGTGGCTTCCTTCCAGTTGCGCCCGGATGTGGTGTACGTGCCGGATACTGAGCTTAACACATTTAACTTCAGCGAAGGCGCAAATGAATACGAGTGGGCCTTTGGTGATGGGGCAACGTCTATCGATCGTGAGCCCAAACACAAATACAAGGTGGAAGGTCGATACGATGTGCAATTGATTGCCATGTTTGATCACGGCGGTGGTGTGGTCTGCTCCGATACACTCACCAACAAAGTCACAGCCAAGCAGGGCGGCATTACCTTGTTGCCCAACGCCTTTACGCCCGACCCCAGTGGCCCGCGCGGTGGTGTGCCGGGTGGTGCAGGTACCAACTCCTTTAACGATGTGTTCTTGCCTATCGTAAAAGGGGCCGAGGAATTCAACATGCAGGTGTTCGATCGTTGGGGGAACCTGATCTTCGAAAGCAACAACGCGCAAGTCGGCTGGGACGGTTACGATCGGAACGGCAGACTCATGCCAAATGGGGTGTATGTGTATAAACTTACCTTGCGATTAAGTGATGGCCAGCGAACAACGCAGATCGGGGATATTACATTAATACGGTAATTCTTTATCTTTGATGGCCATGAACCTACGCCTGTTGTTTGTATTTGTGATTGCTTGCTCGGTGGCGAAAGCGCAGGATCCACAGTTCTCGCAGTTTTACCAGGCGCCGCTATACCTTAATCCCGGATTCACCGGGATCACCCAGCAACAGCGATTTGCGCTTAGTCACCGCCTTCAGTGGCCTAACCTGCCGCAGACGTTTGCTACGTATGCCGCGAGCTATGATATTTTCGTGCCCGAGCTACGCAGTGGTTTTGGATTTATGGCCACCACCGACAAGATGGGATCGGCCGGCTGGCGCACTACTACTGCCGGGCTGCTGTACAGCTACAAAATCAAGCTGAATGAGAAGATCGTTTTTTCACCGGGCTTGTATTTTGGATATGGCATCAACGGTCTCGACCGAACTCGCCTGAGCATGGGCGATGGTCTTGAATTTGATGGGCAAACGTTGGATCCGGATGTGTCTCGTATCGGCAATCAGCAGTACTTTGATTTTGGTTCGGGATTCCTCCTCTATTCGCGCATCCTCTGGCTCGGGGCTTCGTTCTACCACATGAACACACCCAACCTGTCGATTTTGAACAGCGTCAGTCGCCTGCCGATGAAGTCGACAATTCACGGCGGGGCCCGCATTAACCTGCGCGGCTCGTCCATCCGCAGTAGCAATGCCCGCATGTCGTACATCACACCTTCGTTTATTTTCCGACACCAGGGCCCCATCACCCAGATGGACATTGGTGTGAACTACCATGTGGACCCGGTTTCGGTGGGAATTTGGTATCGCGGCAAGCCTTGGGATGAGAACTTTATCGGTTCCATCAACCAGGATGCCTTGATTTTTACGATGGGGTTGTATCTGAAGAATCTGGCCATTGGATACAGTTATGATTTTAACATCTCCGAATTGTCGGCCGCTTCGGGCGGGGCCCACGAAATTTCGCTGGTGTACGAGTTTTCGGCCAAGCCCATCAGCCGTCAGGTGAAAAAGAAAAACCGCCTGATTCCGTGTCCAACCTTTAACAGCAAAGCCAACTTCTGGAACTAACGCCCAGCCGCTGGGCAGTGCTGCGCTTGGCAGATTCTCCGTACTTTTGCCGCGATGAATTTGCGTTCGCATCTTGAATCAATTCCCGCCATGGCGTGGGTGGCCGAGGCCGCCCGTGATTTGGGCTATCCGTGTTATGTGGTGGGTGGTTTTGTGCGCGACATATTGTTGGAACGGCCGTGTAAAGACATCGACTTTGTGTGTGTAGGCAGCGGCGTGGCGTTGGCCGAGCACGTGGGCCGGCGGGTAGGGGTGCAGCCGATTGTTTTTAAAAATTTCGGTACGGCCAACATCACCCATGGCGGCTACCAATTGGAGTTTGTGGGTGCCCGCAAAGAATCGTACCGCCACGACTCCCGCAAGCCGATGGTGGAAGATGGAACATTGGAAGACGACCAGCAACGACGCGATTTTACCATCAACGCGCTGGCCATTAGTTTGAATGCGGAAGACTACGGTACACTGATCGATCCTTTTGGGGGCGTTCAGCACTTGAAACAAAAACTCATGGTCACCCCGTTGGTGCCGGCTACCACCTTTTCGGATGATCCGCTACGCATGATGCGGGCTTGCCGATTTGCGTCGCAACTGAACTTCGATATTGATGGCGATGCGTTTCAGGCGATGCAACACATGGCCGACCGCTTAAAGATCATCTCGGCCGAACGCATCACCGATGAGCTCAATAAAATCATTTTATCGCCTGTTCCTTCGTACGGTTTCAAATTGCTTTTTCACAGCGGCTTACTTAAGCACTTTTTCCCGGAAATGGTGGCCCTGCAGGGCGTGGAGTATGTAGACAACAAAGCCCATAAAGATAATTTTTACCACACGTTGCAGGTGCTGGACAACGTGGCCAAGGTGTCGGACGACTTATGGTTGCGTTGGGCCGCGATTTTGCACGACATCGCCAAGCCGGTTACCAAGCGGTTCGACCCCAAAGCCGGCTGGACATTTCACGGTCACGAAGAGCGCGGCGCACGCATGGTGCCGGGTATTTTTCGAAGGATGAAACTGCCGATGAACGAGAAGATGGAGTTTGTGAAGAAACTCGTGCGGTTGCACTTGCGCCCGATTGCGCTGGTGAAAGAGGAGGTAACTGATTCCGCCATTCGCAGGCTGCTGTTCGAGGCTGGCGCAGATGCCGATGCGTTGATGACGCTGTGCCGGGCCGATATTACCTCTAAAAATGCGGAAAAAGTAAAACGCTACCTGCGCAACTTCGAGCGCGTGGCCGAGAAGATGGTGGAAGTAGAGGCCAAAGATCATGTGCGCAACTTTCAACCGCCGGTTACCGGCGATGAAATTATTCGCTACTTCCAGCTTACCCCTGGCAAGATAATTGGTGAACTAAAAGAAGAAATTAAAGAAGCCATTTTGGAAGGTATAATTCCTAACGAACGAGACGCTGCCTGGCAGTATCTGTTAACCATTGCCGAGCGCAGGAAGATAGCCAATCCGAACTTGGCCCCGAAGTAAAACACGTATCACAATCAAACATAAAAGAGTCATGAAATATCTGGTAATTCTCCTACTGCTGGCCACCGGCACATTTGCACAAAACAAACAGGCAAACACAAAAGGAAAGTCTCAGCCGGAGGCGCCCGCCCAAAAGCCCGCAGAACCCCCGGCGCAAGAGCAGCAACAGCAAGTGGACCCGTTCATTGCCCACTTCTTTAAGAAGTATTCGCTGGCGTTGCAATTTAATGACTACGATGTGGCAAAGGATGCCTTGTATGATGTGATTGTGGAAGCTCCCACCGATAGTTTACTTACCTCACTTACATTGCTGTATTACGAAAACCAAAAATATACCTCTGCCTTTTTGGTAGCGCAGGCCATGCTGCAGCGAAACCCGAAAAATCTCACCATGTTGGAAGTAGCGGCTACATCGGCTGAAACCGTTGGCATTTTAGATCGGTCGCTACAATACTACGAGAGCCTCTATTTGCTTACGAATAACCTGAATACGCTCTACAAAATTGCGTTTATTCAATACGATCTGAAACGGTTTGCCGAGTGTAAAACAAACGCGGAGATTCTGCTCTCTAAGCCGGAATTGGAGGCGAACAAGGTGCTGTACAACGATGCCCAGAACAAGCAGAAGGAATACTCGATGAAAGTAGCGGTGCTCAACCTGTTGGGAATGACCAAATTAGAGCAATCGGATAAAGAGGGCGCCCGTAAGGCGTTTCAAGATGCCCTGGCGCTGGCGCCCGATTTCGTCTTGGCCAAACAGGGCATGGAAAAAGCGAAATAGCATGCAACCTTCTTCCGGCGGGCGGGTCTTTTGTGTAATTTAATTGCTTGCTGGCATCGGAAGTAAACATACATGGGGATTTAATTGACCGCTGTCGGCTGGGGGATAGGCACGCGCATTTCCGGATTTACCAGTTGTACAAAAGGGCGATGTTCAATACCGCCTTCAGGATCACCGGTAATGAAGACGAAGCGGAAGATGTGCTGCAGGAATCATTCGTGGCGGCTTTCCGGAGTTTGGATTTTTATCGTGGCGATGCACCGTTCGGGGCGTGGCTGAAACGTATTGTCGTAAACAAATCAATCACGTGGCTGAAGAAACGCAAGTGGGATCGGCTTCCTGAAGATGATCGTTGGGATGTACCCGAAGAGCTAACGACTGATGAAACGGAAAACTTCCCCGCATCGGTTGAGCAAGTAAGAAAGGCGATTGACGCGCTGCCGGACGGCTATCGCACCGTACTCTCACTCTATTTGTTAGAAGGGTACGATCATGCGGAGATTGGTGAGATTCTGGGGATCAGCGAATCTACCAGTAAAAGTCAGTTCAATCGGTCGAAGAAAAAGTTAAAAGAGATCCTTCAATCCAAGATATATGAAACTCGATGAATTTATCCGTGCCCACCGCGATCAGTTCGATGGCCGCGAGCCGGGCGACCGTGTCTGGAAGGGCATAGAAAGTACCCTTCACCCCAACGTGTTCAGTTGGAATTCACTTGTTGTGTGGCGGGTGGCGGCCATTTTGTTGTTTGGGGTTTGCGCGTTTCTGTTGGGCAACCGTTGGCCTGCCGCAGGCGCAACCGGTTCGAACCGCGAGCTTACCGAGCTTACGCAGTTTTATTCTTCTGAAATTGCAAAGAAGGTTGCCTTGATCAGTACGTTTGAGAACCGGCTGGATGAAGATCAATTTTCGCAAGAGCTGCGTAAACTGGAAGCGATGTATCTGGTACTGGAAGCAGAATTGAAGCGCACGCCCAGCCGCGAAGTAATCGATGCGCTGGTGTTAAACATGCTTGTGCGGATTGACCTGTTGAATCAACAAATCAAAAAACTGGAAGACACTCAGGCCGCGGCGGGCACCGCCACGCCTACGGTAGGTGTGTAGTAAGTTCCTGAACCAGTAGCTGCACCTGTTTCATAAACTGCTCCACGCGCTGCCGGTCGCTGCCACTGCCGCTGTTTGCAAGTTCCTCGAGTACCATGGCTTCGGATTTTAAATCGCCTCGACCCAACATGTCCAGCGAGGGCTTCATGCGATGGATGGTGCTGGCCATTTTTTTCTCATCTTTTTGTGCGAGGGCGATTTCAATTTCATGAATTGACCGGGGCAGCGACTCGTGAATTGTACCCAACATCTGGCGAATAAAGGCGGGATCGTTATTACTCACCTTTTGCAGGTATTGCAGATTGATGCCGCTGCGGGGGGTACCGTTGTTGGCTGTAGTTGGCGCTGGCGAGCTTACGCGAGTCGCGCGCATAAATGGCGTTAGGGCGGCAAACAATTCGTGTGGCGTAAACGGCTTGCTCACACAGTCGTTCATGCCTACTTCTATGCATTTCTCGCGCTCTGCCGGATTCGCGTTGGCGGTAAGGGCAATAATAGGCAGGTGGCTTAACGCCTCCGTAGCGCGGATTGCGCGGGTAGCTTCGTACCCGTCCATCACCGGCATTTGAATGTCCATGAGCACAACATCAAACTTCGTGGCCTTTAGCTTTTCTACCGCAACGTACCCGTTCTCCGCCAAATCAAATCGGCAGTTCATGTTTTTGAGTACGCTGCTGGCGTACAGTTGGTTAATGTCGTTGTCTTCCACCAGCAACACGTGGAGTCCGTGCAGATCATGCTGATGGGGTGCACTGCGGTCTTGGAGCACCTGTGGCAGATCTGAGGTTTGCCCGCGTTTGAAATTGATTTCCACCACAAACTCTGAGCCCTCATGCTCCCGGCTGCTTACGCGGATGGTGCCGTGTTGAAGTTCTACCAACTGGCGCACGATGGTAAGACCCAAACCAGTGCCCCCAAACTTCCGGGTAATGCTGGCATCAGCCTGGCTAAAGCTTTCGAAAATGGTCTGCAGTTTTTCAGCCGGAATGCCAATGCCGGTATCGCGTACGGAAAACACGGTATGCCACTGGCTTTTGCCACGCGGTTTTAATTCGCACCGAACAAACACATAACCCGATGGGGTAAACTTAAGCGCATTGCTGATCAGGTTAACCAGAATTTGATTCAGTCGCACCGGGTCGCCCACGAGCACCGGGTTTCCTTCGAAGTCTTTTTGCAGCAACAGTTGTATCCCACGCTGCCGGGCTTGCAGGCTGTATTGATCCAGCAGGTTCTTGAGCAGATCGTTTAGGCTGAAGCCGATTTTCTCAAACTTGAGCTTTCCGGACTCGATCGAGGCCAGGTCAAGGATGTCGTTGATGATTACTTTCAGGTTCTCCGATGAACTGCGGATGGCATTCAGGTAGGTAGCTTGTTCCTCCGTTTTGGGAAGTTGATTGAGCAGCGTGGCCATCCCGGCAATGCCGTTGATGGGCGTACGAATTTCATGGCTGATGTTGGCCAGGAACAACTGCCGCGCCTGTTGCGCGCGCATGAGCTCCGCAGCGTCTTGCTTCCGCTGCGTAATGTCACGGCAATCGAGGATCAACCCCGGTATTTTGTTCTTGTTTTTTAGATTGATGGAGTTAAACTCCAAAAACTTAAACGAGCCATCTTTGCAACGAAACTGAAATTCTACTCCGGCCGTGTACGATTTTCGGCAACTGGCGCTGAATTGTTTTTTGAACTCGACCAAGCCCTCGGGTTTGATGAAATCGAAAAAGTTTTTCTGGATGAGAAAGCTGGCCCGGTAGCCCAACGTTTCATTTACCGACCGGTTGTGATAAAGTATGTTACCCTGATAATCAACCACAAAGATGATGTCCGACCCATCTTCGACCACCGCCTGGTAGAATTTCCCTTTGCGCACATACTCGTTCAGGTTCATATGCCGCGTTGCTCCATTTCTTTGAGATAGCGATAAATAGACGATTTGCCAATGTCCAGCCTGCGGGCCACATCCAACACATTGTTATCGTACTTATTCAAGTAATTGCGGATAATGCGGTAGGTGTAGTCTTGCAGCGACATTTCCTGCATCAGAAATGCCTGATCGCCCGATACCGCGTTGAACGTGATGTTCTCGGCCGTAATCTCACTGTCATCCGCCATTACCGCGGCCAACTCCACCACTGATTTCAATTCGCGCACATTGCCCGGAAAGGGATAGCCGAGAAGTTTCTCCTGAGCTTCCTTCGACAACTTCAGCCTTTGCATTTGGTTGTCTTTAACAAACTGATCGAGGAAATACTTGGCAAGCACTAAAACGTCTTGTCCGCGTTCGCGCAACGGGGTGAGATGTATAGGTAGGCCAATTAACCGGTAGTACAAGTCTTCACGAAATCTTCCGGCCTTTACTTCTTCCAACAGGTTTCGGTTGGTGGCCGAAATGACCCGCACATTTAACTTGATCTTGTCGTTACTGCCCACGCGCGTTAGCTCCCGCTCTTGCAACACCCGCAGCAATTTGCTTTGCAGACTAAGTTCCAGTTCGCCAATTTCATCCAGAAAGAGTGTGCCGCTGTCGGCTTCCTCAAATTTGCCAATACGTCGTTGGGCGGCGCCCGTAAAGGCACCCTTTTCATGGCCAAAAAGTTCGCTCTCAATTAACTCTTTTGGAATGGCCGCCAGGTTTACGGCCACAAAGGGCTCTGCTTTGCGGCTGGAGTTGTAGTGAATGGCCTTGGCAATTAACTCCTTACCGGTACCCGTTTCGCCCGAAATGGAAACGGTGATGTTGGTCTTCACGGCTTTCTCCAACAGGGCGAAGGTCTTTTGCATGGCGTCGCTCGATCCGATGATACTCTTGCCGAAATCGTATTTGATGTTCAGCTCTTGTTTGAGATGATCGATTTCTTTGCTGAGCGAGCGCTGTTTGCGCGCGTTTTGGATCGAGTTGAGGATCCGGTTTTTTGCGTCTTCGTCTTTCGAGATGTAATCAAACGCTCCGGCCTTCAGGAGTTCTACCGCCGTGCCGATCTTTTCCTGTGCCGAAACCACAATTACCGCGGTAGCGGGATTCATTTCCAGAATGGAGGCCAGTAGTTTTTCCCCGGAAACGTCGGGCAGCGAATAATCAAGCGTAACTACATCGGGTTTCTTATGCAGGTGCTTTATCAACTCTTGCCCGGTGGCGAAGAAAGTCACCTCATAGTCCGGATTTAACTCCAAAACGTACCGCAAAAACCGGGTGTAAGTCGGGTCGTCTTCCACCACAAAAATCTTAACTGGGTCTTTTTCGTACATAGGAATCGCAAACTTAACGCCTCAGTGCTTTTCGGATTTTATTTTACCTTTAAAATTAGAATTTATTAAAGACATTTGAGCAGGTTTAATCTTTCTGTTAATGATGATTCCGGCATTCCAATCGCTGCGCGACCACGAAATTGAACTCTTGCTGAAGGCTCCGCTGCTGGCCAGTATCCTGATTGCCGGAGCCGACGGCCATATCGATCACAAAGAAATGAAGCAGGCCATTCAACAGGCCCAAAAGAATGCAAGCCGGGCGCGCGCCAGTTTAACCGAGTTTTACAAAATGGCGGGTGAGGATTTTGAAGACAAGTTGAAGATTCTTATCGCGGGTTATCCACTTGAATCGGAAGCGCGCAACCAATTGATTGTCGATGAGTTAACTCTGCTTAATTCAATCTTTAAAAAGCTACCCAAAACCTTTGCCCAGGATCTGTACCAAAGCCTTTGCGACCTCGCCCAGAGCGTTGCCACTTCCTCAGGTGGCGTGTTTGGCATGAACACCGTAGGCCAGGAAGAAGCGAAATGGGTGAAGTTGCCGATGCTCCAGCCGCCCCACGCGTGAGCGCCTTTTCGCTGTTCGAGAAAGCCCTGATTCCCTTTCGGCTGGTGTTTATCATGTGGCTAACGTTTGCCATTCAATTCGTAAACGGGTATAACTTCGTTTTTTTGGGTGTGAAGCCCCGCACGGTGGAGGGGTTGATCGGCATTTTAACCGCACCCATGGTGCATGCCAACATCCTGCACCTGTTGGGTAACACGCTACCGGTGTTGTTTTTAGGTGCGGTGCTTTTTTATTTCTACAGCTCCGTATCGCATCGGGTGTTCTTTTCCTGCTACCTCATTACCAATTTACTGGTGTGGATTTTCAGCCCGAATGTAAACTACCACATTGGGGCTTCGGGCCTGGTCTATGGATTGTCGGCTTTTCTTATTCTGTTCGGATTTTTTCGTAAGCAGGTGGGTTCGTTGTTGATTTCGCTGGGCGTATTTCTGGCGTACGGGGGTATTTTCTATGGAGTAGTGCCCACGCGGCCGGACGTTTCGTGGGAATCGCATTTAGCAGGTGCCCTTGTGGGGATTTCTACGGCCGTTTACTTTCGCAGGAAATAGTTATGGACAGTGCCGCTAAGGCCATCATGGCCGATCTTCAGAAAAAGAAGTTTGCCCCCGTGTACTTTTTGCAAGGGGAGGAAACCTACTACATCGATTGGATCAGCCAGTACATTGAAGAGCATGCACTTACCCCGGCCGACCGCAGTTTTAATCAGGTGATCCTGTACGGAAAAGACATTGCGATGCCCAACCTGCTGACCAACGCCCGGCGTTTTCCGATGATGGCCGAACGCCAGGTGGTTATTGTGCGCGAGGCCCAAGACATGGCCGACTTGCAAAAGGAGGCGGGCGCTAAACTTTTGCTTGATTACCTTAAAGCGCCCGTGCCGTCCACCGTGTTGGTGTTTTGCTTCAAGCACAAATCGCTGGATAAGCGCAAAGAGCTGGGCAAAAAAATCGATCAACTGGCTGTGAGCGCCACGTTTAAGAAGCCGTACGAAAATCAATTGCCAGAGTTTATCCAGAACTACGTTTCGCAGAAGGGGTTCCGCATGGAAGACCAGGCTGTGCGTGTGTTGGCTGAGTACGTAGGCAACGACCTGAATCGCATTGTAAATGAAATCGACAAGGTGCTGATCAGCAGCCAGCCCGGGGTGGCCATTACAACCCAGGAGGTGATTGCCAAAGTGGGGTTGAGCCGCGAGTACAACATTTTTGAATTGCAGAAAGCGATCGTTAATCGCGATTCGTTTTCGGCACAGAAGATTGTAAACTATTTTGAAGCCAACCCGAAGAAGAATCCAGCCATTCCGCAAGTGGCGTTTCTCTATTCGTTTTTCAGTAAGTTACTCATGGCGGCCAGCCTGCCCGACAAGTCGGAAAAATCTTTGGTTAGTAATCTAAAAATCAGTCCGTTTGCAGCGCGTGAGTATAGTAATGCTTTGAGAAACTTTTCGCTGCACCAACTCATGGCGATTATTCGGTTGATTAAACGCGCAGATTTGCAGTTGAAGGGTGTGGATGCAGGCAACCAAACCGAAGGGCAAATTGTAAAGGAGTTAGTGGTGCAGATTCTGCGATAGAAAGTGCGGCAGATTTTTTGCAGCCGGTTTATTCAGCGTAACTTTGACCACAATGTCTGGACCGCAACACGGCTCTTCTGGTTTATTTTTTTCGCCTGCTGTATCTCGTTTCTATTTCTCCATTCGTTGTAGTGCTGTGAAAACCATTGCGCTGTTTCTTTTTGGCTGGGTGATTGCCCCACTGGTATGCAGTGCGCAAACCTTGCAATCGCAAGATGAGAACTACCGCCAGTACGAGCGTGGCATGGAACTCTTTGCGTTGGGCAACTACGGTGGTGCCATTCAGCAATTTCAAGACTACGCGCGCAACCCTGCGGTGAGTGCCACACGCCTGCCTGAGGCGCGCTACTATGCGGCCATGTGCGCGGTGCGGTTGTACCATGCGGCCGGAGAAAAACAACTCGAGCAGTTTTTGCAGGATTACCCGCATCATCCGCAAGCGGCGTTGGCAAATTATGAGCTCGGCAATTTCTTTTATAACGAAAAACAGTTCGAAAAAGCGGCGGCCAATTTCGCACGGGTAGATCTGCTGGCGCTCAACGCAGACCAACAACTGGAGGTTCGTTTTAAGTGGGGCTACGCCCTGTTTAACCTAAAGAAACTGAAAGAAGCAGGCCAGCAATTTGCTTTTGTGAAAAACCAAGGCGGCCAATATGGGCCGGCGGCAAGCTACTACGCGGGCTTTATCAGCTACCAGGAAGGCGACTATGCCACGGCACTTACGGATTTTAAGCGGGCTGAACTCAATGCATCCTACGCACAGGTAGTGCCGCATCTCATTGCCGCAGCACTCTATTTCAACCGGCAGTACGATGAGGTGATCGCGTATGCCAACACCGTAAAAGACCGCGAGAACCTGACCAACGAAAGCGAAATCCGGTTGTTCATGGCGGAAGCGTATTTTAAAAAGAAAAATTTTACCGAAGCTTTCTCGGCCTACCGCGACTACTTGCAGGACCACGGGCAAGCCGACAAGGCCTTGTTCTACCGCGCAGGCGTAGCGGCCGATGAGGCCGGCAAGACGAAAGAAGCAATTGATTACCTGAAAAATGCAGCACTTGCCTCCGACAGCCTTGGTACGTTTGCCTCATACCGGTTGGGGTATTTGTACTTAAAAACCGAGCAAAAACCCCAGGCGCTGGCCGCTTACGAAACCGCCGCGAAACAAGGGGCAGCAGTGTTAAAATCCGAAAGCCAGTTTCAAGTGGCGAAGCTATTGTACGACTTGGGCCGCCCGGACGAAGCCATTGCCCAGTTGGATCAATTTCTGAAGCAATACCCCGGAAACACCCGGGTAACTGAAGTGAAGGAAATCCTTTCGCAAGCCTATGTAAATGCCAACAATTACAATAAAGCCATTGAATATATCGAGAGTTTACCCAAGCGAGGGCCCGCCATCGATCAGGCCTACCAGAAGGCAACCTATTTGAAAGGAACGGAGCTTTACAACCAGGAGCTGTACCCCGAAGCCATTACGTATTTCAAAAAGTCGCTGGAGTTTCCGGTGAAAAAAAGCCTGGAGGCCGAAGCGAATTTCTGGTGTGGCGAGGCGTATTCCATCGGGCGCAAGTACGCGGAGGCGGCACCCTTTTATCAAAATGCGCTTGCTTCAAGTACAGACGCGGAGCTTACGGCCAACAGTCATTACGCCCTGGGGTATGCGTACTACAACCAGCAAGCCTACCCACGTGCCACCACGCACTTTACGCAGGTGGTTGATGCCGGGCGAATCGCCCAGGCCCGAAAAACAGATGCGTTGCTTCGGCTGGCGGATTGCAACTATATCGCCAAAAACTACTCGGAGGCGTTGGCGCTCTATCGCAAAGCCATTCAACAAAAAAGCACAGACAGCGATTATGCGTCTTTGCAGAGCGGAGTAATCTTTGGCATTCAGCGCAAGTATGCGGAGGCGTTAAGCGAATTAGATAAGGTGCTGGCCGGGCCGTCGCGTTACCGCGATGATGCATGGTTCAATCGCGGTCAAATCAACTTTGAACAGGGTAAATATGGTGCGGCCGTGGACGAGTACAGCCGATTAATTGATCAACCTACGCCCGGTCGGTTCGAACCCTACGCTTTGATGCGCCGGGCCGCAGCCAACTACAATTTGAAAGAATTTGGCAAGGCTGCGGACGATTACATTGCACTAATCAAAAAATATCCGGCCCATCCGGCCTCGCAGGATATTGTGGTGCAACTGCAAGAGGCGCTTACGTTGGCCAATCGCGGCAGCGAATTCGATGAGTATTTGGCGCTGTTCAAACAGGCGAATCCGGATGCCAAGGGAATCGAGTCGGTGGAATTCGAGGCACTCAAAGGGGTCTTCTTCAATCAACAATATGAAAAGACGGTTCAATCGGTAAAGACATTTTTGGTAAGCTACCCCGAAAGCGCCCGGGCTACGGAAGCCCGGTACTACTTGGCGGAGAGTTATTATCGCCTGAAAGACAACGCAAATGCACAAGCGGCTTTTGCCGAAGTCGCGTCCGATCCGGGGTTCAATCTCATCCATCGCGTGTACGCCCGGCAGGGGGAATTAGCCCTTCGTGCCGGAAACCTTCGGCCCGCGATTGCGAGTTACCAAAAGCTGGAACGCATCGCAGCAAATAAAAAAGATCTCTACACCGCCTCGGCGGCCCTTATGGAGACCTACTTCCAATTAGGGGTGTTCGATTCGGTTGCCTACTACGCCCAACAAATTGAAGAACGCGCCAATGTAAACGCGGGTGCGCTGAATAAAGCCGCTCTGTATCGCGGCAAGGCGTTGATGGCACAGGGCAAGTATGAGGAGGCCAAGGACGAGTTTATCCAAACCATCAACGCGGCGCAGGACGAGAACGGTGCCGAGGCCAAATACCTGCTGGGCGAAATCTTCTACCTCAGCAAAGAACACAAACGGTGTTTTGAAACGCTCATCGATTTCAACGCGGCCTACCCGGCCTATACCGAGTGGGTAGGAAAATCATTTTTGTTGCTGGCAGATAACTACCTGGCCACCAAAGAAACGTTTCAGGCGAAAGCTACGCTGCAATCGCTGGTCGATAGTTTTCCGCTGGAGTCGATTAAGGCACAGGCCCGGCAGAAGCTGTTGAATTTGAATGCGCCCGAGCAAAAATCAGTTGCACCAGATACCCTCGATAAGAAATGATGCGCCAGGTTTACATCGTGCTTCCGTTGTTGGCGATCTGTAGCGCCGCTTTTGCACAAGAGTGGGGCGGAGAGATCGAAAGTGTGGAGATTGAAATCATCAAGGAAAGACAACTCACATTGCCCCGCGCGAATCGGGCTTTCGACAAAGTACCACCACGTCCAGTAGAGCCGATTGAACCCCGACTCACGTACGACTTTCAACCGGTAAACTTCGAGGCGAAAAGTTTTGCACCGGTGTTGCGTCCGCTCCGCCTAAAGCCCGAAGAGCTAACCCGCCTGTATGGCCGTACGGTAAGTGCCGGGTTGGGAAATTACGCGTCTCCGTATCTGGAGGCTTCGCTCAGCACAAAGCGCAATAAAGACCGATTCCTCGCGGCCCGGTTCTTCCATCGCAGCTTTGGCACCGGCCCGGTGGGGGGTGAAAAATCGGCAAGCGGCCAAACGGAAATTGCTGCACTTGCCAGCAGCTTTGGAAAACAGGTAAGTGGGGGCGGAGAACTTCATTATGTGCACACCGCCGTAAATTTTTATGGTTTCCCCAATCTTAATGCGGTCGCAGCCAACGCGCTCGCGCAAAACTTCAATCGCGTAAAGCTGAGCGGCCAGTTTGAAAATACGCGGAAGGGCGATTTCAACTTCGATGCCGGTGGATCTTTTGGTTATTTGGTAGACAACTTTAAAGCGGCTGAAAGCGAAGCCTTTATCTATGCAAATACGCAGTACAAGATCAATGCAACATCTGCTTTTCTCGCTTCCGCGGATTATGTGCTTATTGCCCGGCGCGATGAGAACGTGGATGCGAAGCCGCGGCACTTATTGCGCATTCGGCCGGTGTACCAGTTTGTGCCTGTAGATAAACTCACCGTGCAGGCGGGTGCGCAGTTGGCGTATGAAAACGATACCGTGGGCACCGGCAGCAACTTCCACCTTTATCCACACGCGCATGCACGTTATGCCCTGGCCAAGCGGGTGGAAGCATTTGCTCAGCTGTCTGGCAATATGGAGCGTGTGTCTTTGCATACACTTACGGCTCAAAACCCGTGGCTCGCACCCAACGTGCCCATTTTTCACACCAACAAGAGAATAGAGGTAGGGGGCGGGTTGCAGGGGGGCTCAACCCGTGGGCTCACGTGGTCGCTCGGAGTCTTCTCCGCGGCGTTGGATCACCAATACTTTTTCATCAACGATGCGACTGGTGCTAAATTCGATTTGAACTACTTCTCCAAAGCGGTGTGGCGCACAAACCCATTTGCTGAAATCGGCTTTGCCAAAGATGTGCGTACCCAGTTCAAGTTTCGGTTCGATTATTTTGCTTACAACTCTTCAAGCCCCGGTTTTGTGCCTTGGCATTTACCTCAATACCGTACGGAAGTATTGGCCAATATCCTGTTGTATAAGAAACTGTTACTGCAAACCAGTTCAACCGTGTTGGGCGGCATTCGGGCGCTGGAAAACACCTCACTGCGCACCGTTGCGTTGCCCGTGGCGGTTGATTTGAATGTCAAGTTCGATTACCTGTTGTCCGACCGCTTTACGATATTTTTGAAAGGCGAAAATCTGCTGAACAGCCAGTACCGGCTCTTCCTGAATTATCCGGTTCGGGGCTTGCAAGTGCTGGCGGGTGCCACGTATAACTTCTGATTCCATTTTTTTACGTTATTTTGTAGGATTAACAGATAACACATGGCAAAACGTAAGACAAAAGCGTCCAGTCAACCGAAGTCCAAGTCGATTGAAAGCGATGATGATAGTTTTGGATTACCAGAAATTGAGCCTCAGCCGTTAAGCGAGCAACCCGAAGCGGCCCCGGCAGCATCGGAGCCGCCGGTAACTGAACCCGCATATGAGGCGCCTGTGTTTTCCACTCCGGAACCAACGGTGGAAGCAGCACCAACCTACACTGCGGGCGAAACGATTGAGTTTACGCGCCCTACGTCTCCGCCGGAAGAAGTTCCCGTGGCCGCCTCGCGACCGGTGGGATTGATCGTAGCGGGCATTCTGGTGGTTGTTCTAGCGATGGGTGGTCTGATCTATTGGTTTGTCATCAAGCCACACCAGGAAAAGGCGAAACAGGAGTTGCTGGCCAAGGAGAAGAAAGAACGTTTGGAACAAGAGCGCAAAGCCATTGAGGAAGAAGAACGGAGGAGACGCGAAGCGGCCGAAGCCGAAAATCAGGCGAAGTTGAACGAAAAGCCGGCGGTTGGTGTGATCGATACACTAACCGAACGCACGAAACGTTATTACGTGGTGTTGGCCAGTTCGGTAGATGCAGACCTGATCTTGGACTATGCCAAAAAACTGAGTGCAAAAGGAGTGAGTACCAATATTCTCCCACCCAACGAAAAATTGAAATTCACTCGCCTCACCATGGGAGATTTCGATACGTATGCCAACGCGCAGTCGGCCGCAGATGCTGCCAAGCCGGAATACGGAAGCAACCTGTGGGTAATTCGATACTAATTTTTTGAAATGATTTATACCACGCTCGCGCAGATCATTACCAATACTAACGCCGCCACACCTGGCGGAGAGTCGATTTCGTTTTGGAGTTTGGTGCTGGCCGGTGGCCCGCTCATGATTCCGATTGTGTTGAGCTCTTTCATCGTAATTTACATCTTCATCGAACGATTGCTCACCATCAACAGGGCCAACCAAAGTCCCGATCAGTTCATGGCGCAAATCAACGAGAAGGTGCTGAAGGGCGATGTGCAGGCGGCCCGCTTGTTGTGTGCCCAGTTTGATAGCCCAATTGCCCGCATGATCGAAAAAGGCGTTTCGCGCATCGGCAGCCCGCTGAAGAACATCGAAGCCTCGATCGAAAATGTGGGGAAGATTGAAATCTTCAAATTGGAAAAGAATCTTTCTGTGCTGGCCACCATTGCCGGGGCAGCGCCCATGATGGGATTTCTGGGAACGGTAATCGGTATGGTGGAAGCGTTTATCGCTATTGCCCAACAGGAAGGGTCTGTGAGCCCGAAACTGCTGGCCGATGGCATTTACACCGCCATGATCACTACGGTGGCCGGACTAGTGGTAGGCATCATCGCTTATCTGGGGTATAACTATCTCATCACGCGGGTGTCTAAAGTCATTCATAAGATGGAATACGCTTCCATCAATTTCATCGATCTTTTGCAAGAACCCAAGTAGCATGAACCTGCAATCCCGAAACAAGGTAGATGCCGCCTTCAGCATGGCGTCTATGACGGATTTGATTTTTCTGTTGCTTATTTTTTTCATGCTTACCTCTTCCTTTGTAACGCCCAGCGGCCTGCCGGTAAATCTGCCCTCCAGTAAAGCAAGCACCATTGAAGTACAAAAGGTGTCCGTTACGGTTACCAAAGACCTGCAGTTTTATGTGAACGAAAAGAAAGTAACCAAGGCCATGCTCGAAGGTGAGCTCAAGAGCAAGCTGGGTGGCCCGAAGGGAGTGGTGGTGCTACACATCGATGAAAGCGTGCCCACGCGTGAGATGGTGTACGTGGCGGGTATTGCCACATCGTTGGAGGCGAAAGTAACCATTGCCACCAAACCCAAATAATGGATCGCGAGAAGAGAAATAAGAACATTGCATTGTCCGTTTCGCTGGGTGTACACGTAGCGCTGTTTCTGTTGCTATTCTTTCTGGCGGCCTGGCGCGCGCCCAATCCACCGTTACCGGAATACGGAATTGAATTGAATTTTGGACTCGATACCGAGGGGACGGGCGATGAGCAACCGCTGGATCCGGTGGGTACTACAGAAACCGAAACCGAAGACAATCCCACCCCAGCTCCGACAGAACCGGAAGTAACGCCAACAACATCAACGCCCGAAACCGTTACGCAGCAAGAAGGCGATGTGGTGGTAAAAGAAGAGCCAAAGAAAGCGGAAGTTAAACCCGTGCAGAAACCCAACACAGAGCCAACAAAGCCAGAACAAAAGCCGGTAGAAGTACCGAAGACGGTCTACACACCGGCCGAAAGTACCCAAGGCAAACCGGGCAACCAGGGGGATGATGCGAACAAGACGGGCGACAAAGGAAACCCGGAGGGATCGCTCGATGCCCGCGCCCTTTACGGAAAGCCCGGTGGGGGCGGCGGTGGCGATGGCATCGTGCTGCAAATGAGTGGCTGGGCCTGGGCCGATAAGCCGGTGATTCCGGAATTACCGGATAACCAGGATGGAAGAATCGTTTTTGAAATTGAATGCGATGACCAGGGCGAGATTCTAACGATCAATACCCTAGAGCGCGGGCTAAGTCCGCAGGCCGAGCGCATCCTCAAAGACCAGATTCGGAAAAACTCCCTCATCCGCACGTCTGCCGGCATCACGCCCGAACGATCGAAGGGCCGGGTGGTGTTTGTGCTGAAAACGAAGTAAGCCTACGCGGCCACCACAATCAGGTAGTAATTCTTTTTTCCTTTTTGCGCGAGCAAGTAACGGTTTTGCAGCAGCGTGTACGCCGGCTTGGCGTTCGCATCTTCCACTTTTAATTTGTTGATGCTCACGCCCCCGTTTTGAATCATTCTGCGCGCCTCGCCCTTCGAGGGGAAAATCACGCCTTCGGTTACCTCGGAGAGTAAATCCGTGACGGTTGCACATTGCTGCAAAGCGCTTGCGCGGATGGTGACCTGCGGAACGCCTTCAAAAACGGCAAGCAGCGTGTCCTCATCCAATTGTTCCAAGTCTTCTGTGGCCGAATTTCCAAAAAGAATGTTCGAGGCTTTTCGCGCTTTATCGAATTCGGTTTGGCCGTGCACGCGTGTGGTCAGGTCTTGTGCCAGGGCCAGTTGCAGGGCGCGCTGGTGCGGCGCCTGCTGGTGGCGGGCAATGAGGTCGAGAATTTCCGCTTGCGGCCACTCGGTAAAAATTTTCACAAAGTTGGCGGCGTCTTCATCCGAGGCATTTACCCAGTACTGGTAAAACCGGTAGGGCGAGGTGCGCTTTGCATCCAGCCACACGTTACCCTGCTCCGTTTTTCCGAACTTCGTGCCATCGGCCTTTTTGATCAGCGGGGTGGTGAGCGCAAACGCATCGCCATCACTTTTTCTGCGGATCAACTCCGTGCCGGTAACGATATTACCCCATTGATCGGAGCCACCCATTTGTAGCTTACAGCCTTTGTGGGTAAAGAGCCAGTAAAAATCATAGCCCTGCACAAGTTGGTAGCTAAACTCCGTGAAGGAGAGCCCGGATTCAAGGCGCTTTTGCACCGCGTCTTTCGCCATCATGTAATTGATGGTGATGTGCTTACCTACATCCCGGATAAAATCCAGAAACCGAAACTCTTTAAACCAATCGTAATTGTTTACAATTTCTGCGCGGTTGGTGCGGGCAGCGCTGAAATCCAAAAACCGCTCCAGTTGTTTTTGCACCGCCTGCTGGTTGTGGCGCAGCACTTCTTCCGATAGCAGGTTCCGTTCAGCCGATTTGCCGGAAGGGTCGCCCACCATGCCCGTAGCACCGCCCACCAGCGCCACGGGCTTGTGGCCGCACCGTTGAAAGTGCACAAGCGTCATGATCTGCACCAGGTTGCCAATGTGCAACGAATCGGCTGTAGGGTCAAAACCAATATAGCCGCTGGTAACTTCTTTCCGGAGTTGTTCTTGCGTGCCGGGCATGATATCGTGAATCATGCCGCGCCACTTCAACTCTTCAACAAAATCGTTCATGCCATGTAAAAATCGGGATCGCAAATATACACGCGTCCCCGGCATCGCCCACGGGTATTTTTATTGTGCGCCCGATTTGCCCGGTTGCCTTCGGCTCGTACTTGCAGGTGTTCCTCAGGGTAATGCGAACTACGTGAATTCCGTTAGTTTTGAACTTTAACATCCCAAAAATGAAGCACCCTGAATCTCTTGAGCTAGTGGCGGAATTCCATCGCACGTTTAAACATCCCATCCTGCCAACGCCGGCAATACCCGATGAGGCCCGCTGCAAACTGCGCGTAGCCTTGCTGGCCGAAGAATTAAAGGAGTTGGAAGTGGCCATTCTTGAAAAAGACATCGTTGGCGTGGCGGACGCTTTCGCGGATCTTCAGTACGTGTTATCCGGTGCCATTCTTGAGTTTGGCTTGGCCGATAAGTTTAAAGCATTATTTGAAGAAGTGCAGCGCTCCAATATGAGTAAAGCCTGCACCAACGAGGCCGAGGCAAAAGAAACGGTGGACTTTTATCTTAAAAAGGATGGCACACAGTGTTACTATCGGCAGGAGGGCGATAAGTGGTTGGTGTACCGCCAGGCGGATAACAAAACGATTAAGAGCGTGAATTACTCACCGGCCAATCTGGAGGCGATTGTCTATCGCTAAACGTAGAACTCGAACTGGAAAACATCTTCTTGCCGGGGTAGCTGCAGTGGCCGCATGGCCAAAATCGGCAAATCGTTGTAGGCTTTAATGAACTCGCTGCGGCTAATGCGAATGCGACTTTGCCCCGGCTTGGTTTTATGGTATTGCATGCGCCCGGATTTATTCGCGGTAGCCGAATAGATAAACGAAAACTGAATGGGAATGGGGGAGGGGATGTATTTCATGCGGCAGGGCGCAGGTGGTAGGCTTTCTGAAAGCTGGTTAACAGCATGCGGTTTTGCACTTGGTTGTACTGCGCTAACATGGTGTAGGCCCATTCGGGCACGTAGTTAAAGCGCGTTTGGTACTCGTCAATCTTTACGCATAACTCCCTGAGATAGAAGCGGGTTTGGTCTAGGTTCTTACAGTTGGAAGGCAACTCAAAATTGCGGGCAGTGAAGCTTTTCAGCTCAGCGTCAAGTTTTTTCTTTTCAAAGTCGCTCATAATTTTTTGTGTAATTTTACACAAATATATATCGCTTAAATCCAATAAAGCAATAATTATTGTTGAAAATTACACAAAAAATGTTCGAACGGAGGCTTAAACTCCTATTCTGTGTGCCAAATTGCACAAAAAATCATTCCAATGCACGCGTGGTAACCCAATATCTGTAGGCTACCAGGGCCTTCTGCCACTTGGCCAGCCGGGTGAGATCATGTTTGGCCAGACTAGGCAGTAGTGCTTTGTTGAAGGCCGCAAGTGTTTTAAACAGGAGTTTGCGCATCTGGCGTTGGGGTATTTAAACGTTAATTTATGGATTAATTGCCTTACCTTTAATTCAAACTTTTATTCCGCAGCAATGCAAGTATCCGACGCTATTCCCGTAGATCCTTTTCTTGAACTCTGGCACGATCTGATGATCACCTTGGCCATCGTTTCCGCATTTGGCGGTATTCTGGTGTACCTCATTTATCAGCTCCGGGTTTCCCTCATCAACGATTTTAAAGCCAAACACGACTTCATCAACAGTCAGGAAATCAAGTGGTACAAGGGTTCCTTTGTGTTTTTTGGATTAACGGCCGCTTTCCTGGTGAATTTGTATGGCGAGGGCTCTCTCACGGAGGTAAACTTTTCGTTCTGGGTGCGGATCTTTTTTGGCTTTGCTGCCGGCGTAACCATTGGCTACGTGGCCATTCTAATTTTAGAAAACTACTGGCCCACGCAGATTAACCGGAAACTGCGCAAATGGCGCTACACGCCGCGCATCAACGAAAAAACCGGTAACCGCATGCGCCTGTTGGCGGAAGACGAAGAGGACGTGCACTTACCCGAGGGCATGCAAGCGGAAGAAAACGCGTTCTCGGTAGATTACGATGTGTGGATTGACGAGAAGACAAACGACATCAAGATTGAAAAGTACCCGGGGCAGCTGATTGCCCAACAATGCGGCAATTGTGGATTTTACACCATGCGCGTGGTGCGCGAGGAAGTAGTGGAAAAACACGAAGACGGCACCCCCAAAGAATTGGTAAAGCACTATCAATGCTCGTATTGCAAGAGCGTGCGGGCCACGCAGTTTAAAATCTCCCGCAAAGAGGCAAAAGATTATTTGAACCAAAAACCCCAATTCGCCACGCGCGGGAAGAACATCGAGCTGATCAAGCTCGAAATCTATACCGCACTCGATGGCAAGCTAAATTACGAGTTTCAATCGCTGGACCAGGCCCAGAAATTCCTGAACGAGTACGGCTAGGCCGACTTGAAATAGCCTTGCACCCTTTTTGCTGTTGTACACGTAAAAACATCTCATGATGAAGAACATTGCTTTTTTTGGCCTCCTATTTTCTTTTTACGCTACACTCGCCACCCCGGCAGATACTACTGCGCTTAAACCCAAGCCGGTTTTTGGCAAGGAGGCCCGGGTAATCAGCTATATTCTCGATAACAACCATTACCGCAAGATCCAGCTCAACGATTCGCTTTCTTCTGCCATTTTAGATGCCTTTATCAACGAGCTTGATGATAACAAGAGCTACTTTCTGGCGTCGGACATCCAGAGCTTCGAAAAATTCCGTAAGGTGGTGGATGATCTCACCCGAAATGAAGACGTAACCCCCGCTTATGAGATTTACAACGTGTTCCGAAAGCGGTTTAAAGAGCGCATGGACTATGTGATGAGTAGCCTCATTAACACGCCGCATGACTACACTTTGGATGAGTACTACGAAACGAATCGCGACAAGCAACCTTGGGCGAAAACCCCGCAAGAGTTGAACGACATCTGGCGCAAAACCCTTAAAAGTCAGGCGCTGAGCCTGAAACTGGCCAACAAGCCGGATGCGGAGATCAAAGACGTGCTAAAAAAACGCTACGAGCGGTTCGTTAAAAACATGCTTCAGTTCAATGCCGAAGATGTGTTCGGCATGTATATGAACGCGATTACGGAGGCGTACGATCCGCACACCAACTACCTTTCGCCCAAGGCATCGGCACTCTTCAAACAAAGCATGAGCCTTTCCTTGGAGGGTATCGGGGCGCAATTGCAAGCCGAAAACGACTTTACCAAAGTGGTGCGCATCCTGCCGGGCGGTCCGGCCGATCGCACCAAAAAGGTACAGGTAAACGACCTGATCGTTGGTGTGGCACAAGGCCTGGAAGGCGAAATGGTGGACGTAGTAGGCTGGCGATTGGATGATGTGGTGAAATTAATTAAAGGGCCAAAAGGCACTACCGTGCGATTGCAGATTCTACCGGCGGCCTCCGGGGTGAATGGCCCCAGCCGCGAAGAGATACTCGTGCGCGACAAGATTAAGTTGGAAGATCAATCCGCAAAGAAGAGCGTGATTAACTATCAGGATAACGGCAAAAACCTGAAGTTGGGCGTAATTAGCCTCCCCACATTCTACATGGATTTTGATGAGTACCAAAAAGGCAACCCCAACTACACCAGCACCACCCGCGATGTAAAACGCATTTTGCAGGAATTACAAGCCGAAAAGGTGGATGGCGTGGTGATGGACCTGCGCAACAACGGTGGTGGCTCGCTGGCGGAGGCAATCGATTTAACAGGGCTGTTTATTAAGAATGGCCCGGTGGTGCAAGTAAAGAACTCGGCCAACCAGGTGCAGGTGGGCGAGGATGACGACCAAACCGTGGTCTATTCCGGACCGCTGGTGGTGCTTACCAACCGATTCAGCGCATCGGCTTCCGAAATTTTTGCCGGCGCCATTCAAGATTACCATCGGGGCGTAATCGTAGGTGAGTCAACCTTCGGAAAAGGTACGGTACAAACTGTGCTTGACCTGAAGCGGTTCATCAATGACGCTGAAGAGGTGGGTGAGTTAAAACTCACCTTTCAGAAATTCTACCGGGTAACCGGAAGCAGCACCCAGCATAAGGGCATTACCCCGGATGTGTTGTTGCCCAGCGCCTTTGAAGCGAACGAGTATGGCGAGAGTGCATCGCCCAGCGCACTTCCGTGGGATGTAATACGCGGAACTAGTTTCCAGCGTGCCGACCATGTTTCAGAAAAGGTGCTCGTAGGATTGAACAAGTCGTATCAGGAACGGGTGAAATTCGATGCCCACCTGAAAAAATACATCGGGGAAACCGAGGAGCTGAAGCGCAACCTGGCGCAGACCAAAATTTCGTTGAATGAGGCCAAGCGTAAACAGGAAATGGACGAAGTAGAATCGCGCAAGAAGGCCAACGAAGGTTTGAATACCAAGATCAGCGGCAAAGATGGCTTGCCAGCTACCGACCTGAAACAATTGGACGATGAATACCTCCGCGAAGGGTTATTGATCCTTACGGAATTACTTACCCGCAGAATTGGGTGAGAACACAATCATCGGCTTAAGCGAGTAACCCCGCTTTTGCAACAATTGAATCAACCCGCGCTCGCCCTCCAAATGGCCAACGCCCACCGTGATAAACGTGGGCTGGTCGGTCATCATTTTTTCGATTTTAGGAATCCACTCTTCGTTGCGTTTGAAATAAAACGCTTCGATAAACTGTGGATTATTTTCGGTGGGATGAAGAGTTTTAATAAACACAAGATCAATATCGCCTTTTACAAAGGCCGCTTCTAATTCGATGTACTCGCGTTTTTGAGTAGCAAAATCTTTGATGGTGGCGTCCAGTGCCTTGAACTGGTCGGGCAGCGGGTAGCTTTGAATCGCCTCCGCCTCGCGCTCGATGTGTTCCAGGTTAAAGGCATCCATTTCCTTTTGTTTGGCGAGTTTCAGCAATTCGATATCATAAAATTTTACTTTCTGCCGAAGCGAGAGGCGCGTCATGTTGATGGACAACGCCAGCGGAATCATGTTACCGTATGCCTTTTCAAAAGCGGCCTGATTCATTTTAAACTCCTTTTGAAATAGATCCAACAGGGCCTGGTAATCCGCCGGGCTCATGTAATCGGCCAGCTTTTTGCCATCGGGTAAATGCATGGCTTTGCTCAACTCGTGCTGCGAGCGGTGGTCTACCTCATCTTCAATCGCAAATGCTTCGCACTTATCCATCGCTTCTTTCACTTTTTTAGGTAGGAAGTATTCTTTCGAACCGATGAACTTCAGCGTGCCCATCAAATAGGAGGGCTTCTTCAGGTCTTTTCCGGTTACCTCCCAAAGAATGGAGTTCTGGGCGTACGCCAGCGGCCCAATGCCGATCAGGAACATTACTACAAAAGCGGTGCGTTTCATGGATTCGAATGGTTCAGTGCTGCAATAAAATCACACCAAAGAAAACAATAATGTTTTAAATGCCCTATCTGGCAGCGTTAATTCCCCGGGTATTTGGCATGCGTCACATAAAAGGCGGTAGCCGCCGTGTGTGTAACCGGAGATTTTCGGAAACACTATTTTGGGATGAGTTCCGGAGGCCGCTCAAAAACACCCCTTCATATTGATTGCACGTGCAACACGGTCTATGGCAGCGCCACAGTTAGGGATTTTTTGGTTACGACTCCCACGAAGTGATGCGTTCCCTATTTTTGCGATGAGTGCTACTATTTTTGATCGGGGCTGACCATACACCGTATTTTTTAAGTATTTTTTCGTTTCGAATTTAAACGCCTTACATGAGCGAAGACCTGCTCAAAGCCATCGTTCAACTTTTTGCCATTGTTGCTAAAGAACGCATCACCGATGACGAGCGACTGAAAATCAAGGAGTTCCTGGCGCTGCATTTAAATCAGGATGCCATTCGTAAGTACCTGGGGTTGTTCGATAACTTTTGTAAAGAAACGAACCGCCTCGCGTCTGACCCAAACCTGGGGATAGACGCAGAAACGCAACAGTTTGTAGACGATTGGGCGCAGATCATGAAAATTGCCCGGCAGGTGAACACCGCGCTCACCATGCAGCAAAAAGGCGTGTTGGTCATCAAGATCATTGAGTTGGTTTTTGCCGATGGCGAGCTATCCGAACGGCAAAGCAACCTGATCTTTTACATTGGCGAGGCATTGCGCATTCCCATGAAAGACCTGCAAGCCATGCGTGCCTTCGTGATCGGCCAGGACATTGAGGAGCTGGCTTCGCGAAATATTTTAGTGATTGATGAGGGGGCAGATACGATTGAACATCCGGGGCCACGCATTACCTCCAAAAACCTTACCGGCCTGATCGCCATCTTGCGTTTGCCGGAGGCGGAATCCTATTTTATCAAGTATCTCGGCATTTCCAGCATCACACTTAACGGTGTGCCGCTAAAGAGCCGAAAGGTAGATGTGTTTCCCACCGGCAGCACCCTTCGCGGCAGCAAAATCGACACGATATATTACAGCGATATTGTAGGGAAGTTTTTGAAGGGCGATGTAGACGATGAAGTATCGCTTGTGGCGGAGCACCTGTTTTATCATTTCAAATCGGGTCGCGCAGGTTTGCAGAACATTACTTTGGCGGAAACGGGCGGTAAGTTAATCGGCCTGATGGGCGCCAGTGGGTCGGGTAAATCTACGTTGCTTAGTGTACTTAACGGCAGTGAGAAGCCTTCGAGCGGGCGCGTGTTGGTAAACGGTATTGATATTCACAACCACCACGGCAAGCTGGATGGTATTATTGGTTATGTGCCGCAGGATGATTTGCTGATTGAGGAACTTACCGTTTTTGAAAATCTTTATTTTGCCGCGCGCCTTTGCTTTAGCAACCGTACCCGCGAGGAACTGGAGGAACGTTCACTTAAGGTGCTGCAAAGCCTGGGCCTTTCGGAAATAAAAAATTTGAAAGTGGGCTCACCGCTGCACAAAACCATTAGCGGCGGCCAACGTAAACGCCTGAACATTGGGCTGGAGTTGTTGCGCGAGCCAACCATTTTGTTTGTAGACGAGCCTACCTCTGGGTTATCCTCCCGCGATTCAGAAAACATCATGGACTTGCTGAAGGAGCTTTCGCTTCGCGGCAAGATGGTGTTTGTGGTGATTCACCAACCATCGTCTGAAATATTTAAGATGTTTGATACGTTGGTGATTCTGGATTTGGGTGGTTTCCAGATTTATTACGGTAATCCGGTTGAGTCGGTCAACTATTTTCAGGACATCATCAATGCAGCCAACCGTAGTCCGGGGCAATGCCCGGAATGTGGTAACATTAACCCCGAACAGATTTTTAACATCATTGAAACCCGCATTGTAGACGAGTACGGCCGGTTTACCCACACCCGTAGAATTTCGCCCGGGCAGTGGTATCAGTATTTCAAACAGAAGATCAAGATCCCGAAAGTAAGCGAATCCAAAAAAGTGCTGGAAGGGATTCAAAAACTTCCGTCTGCCTTTGCGCAGTGGCGGGTTTTCGTAACGCGCGATGTCATGGCCAAGTTTGCCAATGAGCAGTACATGGTGGTGAACTTGTTGCTTGCGCCGGTGCTGGCTTTGTTCATCGCCTATTTTTGTAAGTATTACGATGCGCTGGGCTCGGAAAAAGCTGCGTACACGTTTTTCCATAACGAGAACGTGCCGGTCTATTTTTTCATGAGCGTGGTTGTGGCCTTGTTTGTGGGACTGATTATTTCTGCGGAAGAGATTTTTAAAGACCGCAAGATTTTAAAACGCGAAAAATTTCTGCACCTAAGCTGGGGTGGCTACTTGTGCTCCAAAGTGGTGATTTTGTTTGCGCTATCGGCCATTCAAACGTTTTGCTTCTGGCTGGTGGGAAATCTGATTTTAGAGATTCCGCTCACGGAGTACCGGTACTGGTTCATTTTATTCTCCGTTTCCTGCTTTGCCAATGTGTTGGGTTTAAATATCTCCAGCGCCTTTAATTCAGCGGTAACCATTTATATCCTTATTCCTTTGTTAATCATTCCGCAATTGCTGCTCAGCGGTGTGGTGATCAGTTTCGATAAGTTCAATCCGCGTGTGGGTACCCCCAAAGGTATTCCGGTACTGGGCGAGATGATGGCTTCGCGTTGGGCTTTTGAAGCCTTCATGGTAACGCAGTTCAAAGACAACCCGGTGCAGCAAAACTTTTATCCGCTGGATCAAAAGATTGCGCAGTCGGAATACAAGCGGTTGTATTATTTGCCGGCCATCACCACAAAATTGGAGTTCGTACTCTCGCAGCCCTCACGCTGGCGCGATCGGTCAGACACCAATCCCGTGAAACGCGAGTTGCAGATGGTGCGGGCAGAGATTGAGCGCGAACTATCGAATGTGGGCGTTGATCGTTATCCGAATTATACCCGCCTCGCGATTGGCAGTTTCGATTCGCTTGCCTTTAAAGAAGCGTCCAACTTTCTGTCGGTGTTAGACCGAATGTATCGCCAACGCATCGCGCAAAGCACCGAGGAGCGCGATAAGCTGATGAAGCGCCTTACCGATACACCCGAGAAGATGGCCCAGTACAACCGTGCCCGGATGCGCTACGTGAACGAAAAAGTGAAAGAGATGACGGAAAACCAGATGACGCCCACCCGCATTGTAGAGTGGCGGGGCGAGTTGGTTCAGAAAATTTACCCGGTGTACAATGATGAACAACGGCCACGGCACATGCTCGACTTCCGCGCGAACTTTTACAGTCCGGTGAAGCATTTTGCCGGTCGCGATTTCAATACCCTTGGGTTTAACCTTACGGTGATTTGGCTTATGTCTATCGCGCTGTATGTGACGTTATATTTTAATGTACTGGAAAAAGCGGTGAAGTCACTTGAAAACTGGCGCAAGTACAGGCCTGTAAAAAACAAGTAAGTGTTGTACATTTGCCATCATTAAAATCACGAAACGCATGAAGAAAGTTAGTCACCTGCTGGCGCTATGTGTGCTTGCGATGTTGTTTGTGGTTGCATGCGCACCCAAGCAAGAAGCGGCCACCGAAACCACCCCCGAAGAACAAGCCGATTGGAGCGAGCTCGATTCGTTCCATATGTTTATGGCCGATATGTTTCACCCGTATAAAGACTCGGCCAACCTGGCCCCGATTAAGGCCAGCGCAGAGCAGTTTGCTGCGGATGCAGAAAAATGGGCCGCGGCACCACTTCCGGAAAAAGTGAACAATGAAGAGGTAAAAGCCATGCTGGAAAAACTGAAGACCGATACCCGCGCTTTGGCTGATTTGGTTAAATCGGGTGCTTCAGACGAAGCCATCGGCACCAGCCTGAATGCGGTGCACGATCACTTCCACAAGATTCAGGAAGCATGGTATGGCGGTGGTGGCCATGGTGAGCATCACGGGCATTAAAACGATTTGATAGAACCAAAACGGGCGTTGCAGGTTTAACTTGCAACGCTTTTTTATTTCTACGTGTGCTGAAGATCGCCTGGGCCCCCAGCTATGTGCTGCCGCTGCCGCCACATCACCGCTTTCCCATGAGCAAGTACGAGTTGCTGCCCCAGCAACTTTTGCATGAGGGCACCGCAACCGAGGGTAATTTTTTTGAACCTACGCCCATTGATACGAAGTGGATTCTTCGTACCCACGAAGCAAACTACTGGCGGCGGTTACGCGCGTTGCAACTTACGGCTGCGGAAGAAAGACGTTGTGGCTTTCCGCAAACCCAGCAGCTGGTTGATCGGGAAATTACCATTGCGCAAGGCACCCTTGCGTGTTGTGCATTTGCCAGGCGCCATGGCATCAGTTTCAACATTGCGGGTGGCACGCACCATGCGTTTACCAACCGGGGCGAAGGTTTTTGCCTTTTGAACGACCAGGCAATTGCCGCCAACTATTTGCTGGACAACGGGCTGGCAAAGTCAATTCTCATTGTCGATCTGGATGTGCACCAGGGCAACGGCACGGCCCAGATTTTTCGTAGCGAGCCGCGGGTTTTCACCTTTAGCATGCACGGGGCCAACAACTATCCGCTGCAAAAAGAGGTCTCGGATTTAGATGTCGGTTTAGCCGATGGCACGGCGGATGCCCTTTACTTGCGTACGTTGGAGTTGCACCTTTGCAACCTGCTGGAACGCGTGCAGCCCGACTTTATGTTTTACCAGGCGGGTGTGGATATTCTGGATACGGACAAACTCGGAAAACTAGCGGTTAGCCAGGCGGGGTGCCGCGCGCGTGATCGGTTGGTGTTACAAGCGGCAAAATCTGCACGCGTGCCGTTGGTGGTGTGCATGGGGGGCGGTTATTCGGATATCCGTGCGATTATTGAAGCGCATGCAAATACTTACCGTCTGGCACAGGAGTTATTCTTTTAGGTGGCTTTCGGTTTTTGTAATTTACGCAGATGAATAAGCGTACTTTTCTAAAGAAGACGGCCGCCGTGGCGCTGGGTGGTCTTTCTGCGCACCAATCGTTGGCCGCGTGGGTGCAGCAGCATGCCCGTGTTCCTTTGGATAAAATTGCCACCGATGAAGCCTTCTGGAAGGGCGTTCGCCAAGGCTACCGGTTGAAGCCGGATTATATAAACCTTGAAAACGGCTACTACTGTTTTGTGCCGGAGGCCACGCTGGAGGCGTACATCAACCACATTCGTGAGGTAAACTGGCAAGGCTCCTACTACATGCGCACGGTGCGGGAGGAAAACAAGAAAAAGGTGATTGCGCGGCTCGCGGTTGTGGCCGGTTGTGCGCCCGAAGAACTTGCGCTTACCCGAAACACCACCGAGTCGTTAGACACCGTCATCAATGGAATGAGTTGGAGGGCGGGCGATGAAGCCATCATGGCCGAGCAGGACTACGGTTCCATTGTGAACATGTTTAAACTGATGGAGCGCCGCTACGGCATTATGCGCAAAGTAGTTTCAGTGCCCAATCTGCCCGCGTCGGACGAGGAAATCGTTGCGCTGTACCAGCGTGCAATCACCCCCAAAACGCGCTTGTTGCTTGTTAGCCACATGGTAAATATTACCGGCCAGATTCTTCCCATTCGCAAAATCTGCGACATGGCCCACGCCCGTGGGGTAGAAGTGCTGGTAGATGGTGCACACACATTTGCGCATCTCAACTTCTCAATCCCCGATTTGGGTTGCGATTACTTTGGCGCCAGCCTCCACAAATGGTTAAGCACGCCGTTGGGTGCTGGTATCTTGTATGTGCGCAAGGACAAGCAGGCAGGCCTGTGGGCGCTGATGGCGGATTGGGAAATGAAAGACGATATAACGCATTTGGCCCACACGGGCACCCACCCGGTAGCCACGGATTTGGCGGTGCTTGATGCGATTGCCTATCACGAAGCACTGGGCGCTGAGCGGAAAGAGGCACGGCTTCGGTATCTGCAAACCTACTGGACCAGCCAGGTGCGCGATGCGAACAACATTGTTGTAAACACCCCGGCCGATCCTGGGCGTGCATGTGGTATTGCCAATGTAGGCATTCGCCACATGAAGCCCGCTGATTTGGCGAAGACATTGCTGGAGCGATACAACATCTGGACGGTGGCGATTGATGGCCAGGGCGTGCGCGGCTGCCGCATTACGCCCAACGTCTACACTACGCCGGCCGAGTTAGATCAGCTCGTGGCTGCACTGCGCGCGTTGGCTTAGCTCAGGCGCGCGGCAATGGGAGCGGCCAGGCAAACTTCTGGAATTGCAAACGCATCAACCAGTGGCACGGCCTCTTTGCGTACGTCCCAACAAAGCTGATTCAAGAGTTTGCGGATGGCTTTGGTTTTGGCGCCCTCCATGTAGCCGTTTTCCAGATACCAACCTTTGTGCTGATCAAAGTGATGGAGCGCAAAAAGCTGGCAAAGCGTGCGCAGAATGCGCTGCACACCCGGGTCTGCGGTTGCCAGCACCTGCCGCTGAAATTGTTCGAGAATAATCCGCTCTACGTAGGCGTGGCCCACTTCAACCAAATGGTGTTGGCACACATTAAACGCATCAAAAGAATCCATACCCGATTGAATGAGCCTGCGCAGGCGTTTTGCAGCCGAGGTCAGGATATCGCGTTCGCGGTAGCGGAATGCGTTTAAGTGAAACTCGAAATCCAGCAGGTGTTCTTCATCGGTATCGCGAATGGTAAACGGATTCATTTCCGTAAGGCTCGTTCCGGCCACCTGCGCTGCGTAGTTCATCAAGCCCAGCACATTCATGTTGCTAAAGGTTTGCTTAAACTCCGTGAGTCGGCTTTTGGCCACGAGTTGCATCAGCACAGTGTTGTCGCCTTCAAAGGTGGTGTAGATGTCGGTATCTGCTTTTAGCGCATCCAGCCGGTTCTCCGAAAGATACCCTTTGCCGCCGCACGCTTCGCGGCACTCTTGCAAGGTGTGGGTGGTATTCCAGGTGGCAAATGCTTTTAGTCCGGCGGCCAGTGCTTCAATTTCCTGCATCTCCTCTTCCTGGCGTTGGATGTAACGTTGTGTTACATACTGCAGGGCGAAGTGTAAGGCGTAAGCGTTTGCCAACAATGGCATGAGCCGCCGTTGGTGCGTGCGATAGTTGAGGATAGGTACCTCCGGGGCACCCTCGGGCCCGAATTGGGTGCGCTTGTCGCCATAGCGGATGGCAATGGTTAGCCCGGATTTTGCAGCGCTCAGCCCCGAACGTGGAATGCCGATACGGCCGCCAACCAGTGCGCCCAACATCGTGAAAAAACGGCGGTTGTCGCTGGCAATGGGGCTGGTGAATTTGCCCGCGGCGTCTACCTGTGCAAATCGGTCTAAGAGATTTTCTTTTGGGATCACCACCTGGTGGAACCGAATCTTGCCATTGTCTACGCCATTTAATCCCAACTTGCGGCCACAGTCTTCAATCGTTACGCCCGGCAACACGTGGCCGCGGTCATCCCGCAATGGTACCACAAAGGCGCTCACTCCGTAATCCTTGCCATCGATAATCAATTTGGCAAACACGGTGGCCATCCGGCCGTGCAGCGCCGCATTGCCGATGTATTCTTTCTGCGCATGTACATGAGGCGTGTGGATGATGAAGGTGCCCTGGGCATGGTTGTACGTAGCCGTTGTTTCGATGCCGCGCACGTTTGATCCGTGGCCGGTTTCCGTCATGGCAAAGCATCCGGGCAAATCGAGCGTGCCAATGCTGCGCAAGTATTTTTCGTGGTGCTTTTCCGTGCCCAGCAGGTACACACTCATGCCCCACAAGCCAAACTGTACGCCAAACTTCACCACCAGGCTCAGGTCGTGATAGCTCAACGTTTCCATGATGGTGAAGTAGCCGGCCAAGTCTTCTTTGCCGCCAACTGTTGTTGGATAGGCGTACGCACCAAAGCCCTGATCGGCCAATAACTGGCACCACTTGAGTACGCGGGCACGGTAGTTTTCTAGCTGGGTGGGATCGGTATAAAAAAACTCAGGGTCGCTGATGATGCGCTTGACGCGGTTAATCAATGCGTGCTGGTCGCCCTCCAGCAACTGCTGCAGGGCAGTAACCGAGAATGCCGATGCTGTTACTTGCTGCTCGGTGATGGTCTTCCTGCGTTCGGGGTAGAAATGGTAGATGGATTCTGCGCTGATTACGCCCAACACCGACTCGATTTCCTGCAACGAACCGAGCGCTTCCGTAGGCAACCCTTTGAACAATCCGTTACCGAGGTGGTGGGCGAGACGCACGCCAATTTCTGCGAGGTTGTTACCCGGCTCAATATGCACGGACCGAATGGCGTGGTACCACGCTTTAAACTCCTGCGGGGAGGGTGGCAGTTTTGGATTGAGGTAACGCTGGAGCAGTTGGCGGTCTTCCGGCCCCAGCCACTGCTGTTGATCGAGCAGGCCCTGCAACGTGTGCAATTCACTGGGCGTTAGCACGGCATCTTCCCAGACTACATACAGCATGGGGATGAAGACAAACGTATTGGGTTGTCCGGATTCAATTAATGAGGCACTCATGTGGTTTCTTTCGAGTGACAATATAACTTACCCACACGAAATCTGTTGCGTTTCGTTCAATGCTTGGCGGCTGGCGGAGCGGGGCGTAGTATGTCGGCTGGCTACACCTGGGGGCAATCGTTGGGTGCATTGGCGTTGGTGCCCGTACGTTGCCGCCCACACTTCAGTGCGAAAAGCATAACACCGAGTAAATCTGCACCGCGCGGCCGGGATAGGAGCGGCACCCCGCAGCAGCGGCGGCCTTGTGCGTGGCCGCGAGGAGTATAGCGGATAGCCCGAACAGCCGCCCACACAAGACCAGCTTTTGATCGTGAGCACGGCGTACGCGAGATAGTAAAATGAAACGGGGTGAGATGGTAGCGAGGGGGGGAGTTGAACCCCCGACCTTTGGGTTATGAATCCAACGCTCTAACCGCCTGAGCTACCTCGCCAGATTGGGGCTGCAAACATACAAAGTTTTTCGATTTTTGCAGGGCGCCGGAAAATCTGGTTTTATTTTTGTTCTACCTTGGGCAGCGCATGAAGAAGATCGATAAACTCATTCTCAGTTCTTTTCTCGGGCCCTTTTTGCTCACCTTTCTGGTGGTGGTGTTTATTCTCCTTACGCAGCACATGCTGAAGTATTTTGATGACATCATTGGCAAGGACTTAGGTTGGGATGTGATTGGCACGTTCTTGTTTTATTTTGCGATTGTGATGACGCCCGTAGCCCTACCATTGGCGGTGTTGCTCTCGTGCCTCATTACGTTTGGCAACCTGGGCGAACACTTTGAGCTAACCGCCACCAAGAGCCTGGGCATCTCGTTGATTCGCAGTTTGTTTCCCATCTTTCTCGCTTCGTTGGTGCTTACCGGAGTGGCCTACTACGCCAACAACACGCTGGTACCCAAAGCTGCGTTAGAAGCCTACAGCCTGTTGTACGACATCAAGCAAAAGAAACCTGCGCTCGACTTGCGCGAAGGGGCTTTTGTAAATTCTATTCCCGAGGTGATTATTAAAGTGAATAAGAAGTTTCCGGATGGGAAGACGATTAAAGACGTGATTGTGTACGACCACCGGGGCAAAGTAGGCAACAAAGAAGTCACCGTGGCCGACTCCGGCAGGATGTACACGATCTTAAACGATCAGTACCTGAAGTTAGAGCTCTTCAATGGGTACAACTATGCGGAAGGCACGGCCGGGAACGATGTGGCCGGCCGCCAAACGCAGGAAGAAACGTACACCAAAACGAAGTTCGCGCGCTCGGAGTTGGTGTTGGATCTGTCTTCGTTTGCGTTGATGCGCACCGACAAGAAATGGTTTCAGAGCAACCGCATCATGCGCAATACCCGCGAGCTGGAAACGGATATGGATTCCATCCATCGCGAAGAGCTGAGGCAGCAGCTAACGGTGTTTAACTATTACCCCACGTTTTTTGCTTTTCATTTCAAGCACGATTCCGTTGCCTACAGCCCCGAGGTGCGCCGGTTTAAAGAAACAACCGATTCTACCCACCAGGCCTATGTGCCTTCGCCCGCCACGGAGTATGCAGTAAACAAAACGCTATTGGCGACAAGGGCCGCCTTGGTGGCGGGGTCTGTCCAAAGCCGTGCCGCATTAGCACCGGCTAAACCGTACACCTACGAGGAAATTAACAACGCGCTTACGTACACCCGCAACATCCAGTCGCAACTGGCAAACGTGAACCTTAACCGGCACGCCACCCAACTGGACTACAAGATTTTCGAGATTCAATGGCACAAGATTTTTTCGAGCTCGTTGGCCTGCCTGGTGATGTTTCTGATTGGGGCTCCGCTGGGCGCAATTATCAAACGCGGTGGGCTGGGCATACCGGTATTGGTGTCTATTCTTTTCTTCATTGTGTACTATGTGCTGGGCTTGCTGGGCGAGAAATGGGCAAAGGCCGGGTTGATACCGGTGTGGACCGGCGTATGGCTGGCCGATACGATTTTGATTTTGATGGGATTTGTGTTTTTGAATCAGGCGCGGATTGACGCGCGGTTGTTTGAGGCCGACTTCTACCAGGTGGCCTGGATCAAGTTGAAGAACTGGCTGCAGAAGATCGGGCTGGTGCGCCAAAAAAGTGCACCCAGATTTGGTTAGAATAAGGGCAACGCCTACTTTTGCGCGATTAAAACAAAGGAAAAAGACTTAAAGCTGTTACAATGTACTTAAACGCGACAAAAAAGCAGGAAATCTTCGCGAAAAGCGGTTTTGCAAAAAAGAAAGAAGACACCGGCTCGGCTGAATCACAAATTGCGCTGTTCACCTACCGAATTAACGAACTCACCGGGCACCTCAAATCCCACAAGAAGGACTACTCTACGCAACAAGGCCTTTTGAAGCTGGTGGGTAAGCGCAAAAAGTTGCTCAACTACCTGCAGCGTACGGACATCGGCCGCTACCGCTCGATCATTGCCGACCTCGAGCTGCGCAAGTAATCGACTGAAATAAATACACAAGGGAACCGCTAACATGGTTCCCTTTTTCACTTTTATCCGCCTGTTCACCGCGGATCACCTCAAACCAAGACATACGATTATGAACATGAATATTATTACAAAAAGCTGCCAACTCCCGGATGGAAGGGAGATTACCATTGAAACCGGAAAATTGGCCCGCCAGGCCGATGGATCGGTTGTGCTGCGCATGGGCAACACCATGATTCTCGCTACGGTTGTTTCCAACCTCGACCCCGTAGAGGGTGCAGACTTCCTGCCGCTCTCGGTAGATTATCAGGAAAAGTTTGCTTCTACCGGTAAAATTCCGGGCGGCTTCCTGAAGCGCGAGAGCCGCTTGTCGGATTATGAAATCCTGATCAGCCGCTTGGTTGACCGTGCCATACGTCCTTTATTTCCAGATGATTACCACTCCGAAACTCAGGTAAATATTCAACTGATTTCGGGCGACCACACTGCGTTACCAGATGCACTTGCGGCATTTGCTGCATCGGCTGCGTTGTCCGTTTCCGACATTCCCTTTCAGGGGCCGATCTCAGAGGTGCGCGTAGCCCGCGTAGATGGCCAGTTTGTGATTAACCCGCCGCTGGAACAGAAAGAGAAAGCCGACATCGATTTGATCGTGGCGGCATCGCTGGACAACATTTTGATGGTGGAAGGGGAGTGTAAGGAGGTAAGCGAAGCGGACATGCTTGAAGCGCTCAAGGTGGCGCACGAAGCCATTAAAGTGCAATGCCATTTGCAAATTGAACTCACCAAGGCCGTGGGCAAAACCGTAAAGCGCACCTACGAGCACGAAGTAAAAGATGAAACATTACGGCAGCAACTCCACGCGCAATTGTACCCGAAAGTGTACGAAGTCGCCGGCCGCCAAATTGCCAACAAAGCCATGCGCAGCGAGTTGTTTGGCAAGATTCTGGAAGAGTACATGGCCAGCCTTCCGGCGGATACCACCATCAGCAAAGACCTGGTAAAAAAGTATTACAAAGAGATTCAAAAGAAAGCTTGTCGCGATTTGGTACTGAATCAAGGCGTGCGTCTGGATGGCCGCAAAACCACCGAAATCCGCCCGATTTGGACGGAAGTAAACTACCTGCCGTCTCCGCATGGCTCTGCTATTTTTACCCGTGGCGAAACGCAGTCGCTCAGCACCGTTACGCTGGGCACCAAGCTGGATGACCAGTTGATTGACGGTGCCATGTTTTCCGGCACCAACAAGTTCATGTTGCATTACAACTTCCCCGGCTTTTCTACGGGCGAAGTGCGGCCTAACCGGGGTCCCGGCCGCAGAGAGGTAGGGCATGGTAATCTGGCGTGGCGTGCATTGAAGCAGGTGCTTCCCGCGGAGGCCGATAACCCCTACACCATTCGTATCGTATCGGATATTCTCGAGTCCAATGGTTCTTCGTCCATGGCTACTGTTTGTGCAGGTTCGCTTGCGCTGATGGATGCGGGCGTGCAGATTAAAGGCGCGGTGTCGGGTATTGCCATGGGCATGATCAGCGACAGCGCCACCGGTAAGTATGCAATCCTTTCGGATATCCTTGGCGATGAGGATCACCTGGGCGACATGGATTTTAAAGTTACGGGCACGGAGAAAGGCATTACCGCCTGCCAAATGGATTTGAAAGTAGATGGCCTAACCTACGATGTATTGTTTCAAGCATTGAATCAGGCACGCGAAGGCAGAATGTTCATCCTCAACGAGATGAACAAAACCATTCAGAAGCCTAACCCGGATTTGAAACCCAACGCGCCACGTGCCATTACCATCACCATCGACAAAGAAATGATTGGTGCACTGATTGGCCCGGGTGGCAAAGTGGTTCAGGATATACAGAAGACCACCGGCGCAACCATTGTAATTGAAGAAGTAGGTGGCAAAGGCATTGTAAACATTTTCGCCACGAACCAGGGGGTAATGGACGCAGCCGTGAAACGCGTAAAAGCCATTGTGGCCGTGCCGGAAGTAGGCGAGGTGTACGAGGGCACGGTGAAGTCGATCATGCCGTTTGGGGCATTTGTAGAATTCATGCCGGGCAAAGACGGGTTGTTGCACATCAGCGAGATTAAGTGGGAGCGGCTGGAAACCATGGATGGCGTGTTGGAAGTAGGCGAACAAATCAAAGTGAAGCTGGTTGAAGTAGATAAGAAAACGGGTAAATTCCGTCTGTCCAGAAAAGTGCTGATTCCGCGCCCGCCGCGCAAGGAAGAGGCCGAGGCACCAAAAGCCGGCTAAGGATTGACAAATCGGTTTTTTGGAACTAATTTTTCACTTTTACGTGTTAACCCAAACGTTGAACGGTAGCGCATGAGACAACTAAAGATTAGTAAACAAATCACGAACCGCGAGAGCCAATCGCTGGACAAATACCTACAGGAAATCGGTAAGGTAGATCTGCTTACACCCGATGAAGAGGTAGAGTTAGCGAAACGCATCAAGGAAGGCGACCAAATTGCCCTCGAAAAACTCACCAAAGCCAACCTGCGCTTTGTGGTTTCGGTGGCCAAGCAATACCAAAATCAGGGACTCTCGTTGGGAGATTTGATCAACGAAGGCAACCTGGGTTTGATCAAAGCCGCCCAACGTTTCGATGAAACCCGCGGCTTCAAGTTTATCTCGTATGCGGTGTGGTGGATTCGTCAGTCGATTTTGCAAGCACTGGCCGAGCAATCGCGCATTGTGCGGTTGCCGCTAAACCGGGTGGGGTCGTTGAACAAGATTTCAAAAACGTTCTCGGAGTTGGAGCAAAAGTATGAGCGCGAGCCTTCGCCCGAAGAACTTGCCGAAGTACTGGAAGTAACCACCGCAGAAGTGGTGGATACACTCAAGATTTCCGGGCGCCACGTATCGATGGATGCACCTTTTGTACAAGGCGAGGAAAACAGCTTGCTGGATGTTTTGGAAAACGACAGCGAGGAAACCCCCGACCAGGGCCTGATGACCGATTCGCTGCGCAGAGAAGTGCAACGCGCACTCTCGACGCTTACCCAGCGCGAGTCGGACGTGATTGCCCTCTACTTCGGGCTGAATGGCGAGCATGCCATGACGCTGGAAGAGATCGGGGAGAAGTTCAGCCTTACGCGCGAGCGGGTACGCCAGATTAAAGAAAAGGCAATTCGCAGGCTGCGGCATACATCCAGAAGCAAGGCATTAAAGCCTTACTTGGGTTAAAAACATTTGATTTTTGAATCAAATAAAAAGGTCTCCGCTTGAGACCTTTTTTATTCGTAAATGTGTTTAAGCAAATATACGTTTAACTATGTCGATTAAAGTCTTGATTATCGGATCGGGTCCTGCGGGCTATACCGCCGCAATCTATGCCGCCCGGGCGGGGCTCAAGCCCGTATTGTACACCGGCGGCCAGCCGGGGGGGCAACTTACCACCACCAACGATGTGGAGAATTTTCCGGGTTATCCCGACGGGATTAACGGCCCGCAGATGATGATTGATCTGCAAAAGCAAGCCGAACGCTTCGGTACGGAGATCAAGTACGGTTTGGTTACCGCGGTGGATACGACCAAGTATCCGTTTCCGGTAACGGTAGACGAAAAAGACCTGATCAGTGCGGAATCGATCATCATTGCCACCGGTGCAACCGCCAAATACCTGGGCATCCCATCCGAAGAGAAGTTTGCGAACCGCGGTGTTTCTGCCTGTGCGGTATGCGATGGTTATTTCTATCGCGGCAAGGAAGTGGCCGTGGTAGGAGCGGGCGATTCCGCCGCGGAAGAATCCACCTACCTGTCTAAACTTTGCACGAAGGTGCATTTGATTGTGCGGCGAGACGAAATGCGGGCGTCCAAGATTATGCAGCAACGCGTGCTCAACACACCCAACATTCAGGTGCATTGGAACACCGAAACCGATGAAATTCTGGGAGACGAGCAGGGCGTTACGGGCGTGCGCATCAAAAACAACAAAACGGGCCAAAAAACGGAACTCGCCATCCAGGGTTTCTTTCTGGCCATTGGGCACAAGCCCAATACCGATTTGTTTAAAGGCCAATTGGATATGGATGAGGCCGGGTATCTGGTGGTGAAGCCGGGCAGCACCAAAACAAACGTGGAAGGCATCTTTGCCGTGGGCGATGTTGCCGATAAGGTATACCGCCAGGCCATTACTGCCGCGGGTTCGGGTTGCATGGGCGCTTTGGATGCCGAGAAGTTTCTCGCGGCCAAAGAAGCGGACGTAGCCCACGCGTAATTTACCCGTGATGCAGAAATTAGACATTCTGGTGATTGCCGCCCATCCGGATGATGCGGAGTTGGGCTGCGGGGGCGTACTGGCAAAACACGTTTCCCTCGGCCATCGGGTAGGGGTGGTAGACCTCACCCGCGGTGAGCTCGGCACGCGCGGAACACCGGCTACGCGCGATGCAGAAGCCGCGGCAGCATCAAAAATTCTAGGCCTTTCCGTGCGCGAGAACCTAGGTATGCCCGATGGGTTTTTCCAAAATAACCCCGAGCACCAATTGCCGATTGCGGCGGTGGTACGCAAATACCAACCTACGGTGGTGATTACCAATGCTCCGGCGGATCGCCATCCCGATCATGGCCGTGCCGCACGGCTGGTGTCGGACGCGTGCTTCCTGGCCGGGCTGGCTAAAGTAGCAACGGCCGGTAACGAGAGCCCGTGGCGCCCGAAAGCGGTGTACCATTTCATTCAAAGCAACTACCTGCAGCCCGATTTTGTGGTGGACATCAGCGGCTTTTGGGATACAAAACTGGCCGCGATCAAAGCGTTTAAAACTCAGTTTTACGATCCGCAAAGCACAGCGCCCACCACGTTTATCTCCACACCCGAGTTTTTAAAACTCGTAGAGTCGCGGGCCATTGAGTTTGGCCACTCCATAGGCGCTACCCATGGCGAAGGATTTATCAAGCAGCAAGCCCTCGGGGTGAAGTCGCTGCTCGATTTTTATTAGAGGCCGTCTCAAAAATATCCCGTCATGTCGAACGAAAGTGAGACATCCCTATTTGCAGCGCTGCAAGCAAGGATTTCTCGGTCGTACCTCCCTCGAAATGACGCTTTTTTAATTTTTGAGATGACTTCTAGAAACCATCGCAAAACTACCCCGTCAATTGCAACTGCGCGCACGGAGCTCTTGGTCGTGTTGGCGCTGGGTGCTAAGGTGCCAGCCGCACCCATTTCCACGTGTCATCCGGTTGAAGTACATAGTTGATGCGGTCGTGCAGGCGGCTTGGGCGGCCCTGCCAGAATTCTACCCGCAGCGGGCGAACGGCAAAACCACCCCATTGTTTTGGTTTGGGCAGCACGGGTTGATCGCTGAATTTTGCTTCGAGTGCACGCAACCGTTCTTCCAGCAGTTCGCGGTTGGCAATGGCCGTACTTTGGGGTGAGGCCCACGCCCCCAGTTGGCTTGCCCGCGGCCGACTTTGAAAGTAGGCCTCCGAGGCGGCCTCACTGATTTTTTCGGCCACACCGGTAACCCGTACCTGGCGCTCCAGTTCCGGCCAGAAAAAGTTGAGCGCACAGCCCGGATGCAGTGCCAATTCCTGGCCTTTCTGGCTCTGGTAATTTGTAAAAAACACAAACGCATCCTGCTCAATTCCCTTGAGCAACACCACGCGCGTAGAAGGGTGGCCCTGCGGCGAGACGGTAGCCAGCGTCATCGCGTTGGGTTCTGGTACCTGCGCATTCAGCACCTCGGCAAACCATTTTTCAAATTGCCGCATCGGGTGCGGCAACACCTCGGCTTCGTGCAGCGCGGCGCGGGTATAGTCTTTGCGGATCTCGGAAATTGCCTTCATGTTTTTGTTTAAGTTTTACGTATTGTTTTCAGTCGATGGCGAAAAAATAACAAGCGCAGGGGTTGTTTTGTGATGTTCGATCCTTTTTATTCACCCCAAGTTATAACGCGGCGGGATGTTTTCCCGTTTCTGTACCAATCACCATGGAGTTTTTCGATTACCAGCATCATCTCAATCCCGAAAAGGGGCGGCTGCTCATTTCAGAACCCTATCTGGGCGACCCGAATTTTGAACGCACCATCATTCTGTTGTGCGAACACAACACGGAGGGCTCCTTTGGATTTGTGCTGAACAAACCCAGCGAATCGTCTGTGGCCGAAGTAATGGAAGACCTGGCAAAAGTAAAATCGCCCGTGTTTATTGGCGGGCCTGTGCAACAAGATACACTGCACTATGTGCACCAGATTGCCGATTTAGAAGATGCCATTCCCGTGGCCGATGGAATATTCTGGGGTGGAAGTTTTGAACAGTTGATGTCGTGGATTGATCTCGGTAAAGTAACCGCTAGCGACATCCGGTTTTTTTTGGGCTACAGCGGTTGGAGTGCCGGGCAACTGGAGGAAGAAATGAAAGCGAAGTCGTGGATTGTAAGTAACCAGGTATCTGCGCGTGTGCTGTTTGAAACCCCAAGCGAAGACATGTGGAAAGAAGTGTTGCGCCAACTCGGCGGCCGTTTCCGCATGTATTCAAATTACCCGGTAGATCCGCGGCTGAACTAGCGCAAGAATGTTTAATTTTGAACATTGGTGAGTTGTTGACGAGGAACGTTATGGAAAATGAGAATGAGCAATCGGTAGAAACCACGGCTTTCGAAACGCCGCCGGTAGCGCTTGCTGCGGATGTGCACGAAACCGACCCGATGGAGGTGGAAGAAGAAATCCGCCAGGTGGATTATGCCGCATTTGCAAAAGCCGATTTTGTGAAGTTGGTGAATGAGCTCACCAAGGGTACTGATCTGAAGCAGGCCGACCGGGTATTGCGCGAGGTGAAGCCCTTGTTTGATGAACTGCGCCAGAAAGACCGCGAAGCGGCGCTGCAGAAGTTTTTGGCTACCGGAAGCAAAAAAGAAGACTTTGAATACCGCGTGCCGGATTTAGACTCTGCCTTTGATGCCGCCTACAAATTACTGCGCGACCGCATTACCCAGCACCAGCGATCGCTGGAGGAACAGAAGCAAGAAAACCTGCGGTTGAAAGAAGAACTGCTGGAAAAACTGCGTGCACTGGTAGATGGCGAAGATACCGAGCACAACTTTAGTGCATTTAAGGAAATCCAGAAATCGTGGAAGGCAATAGGGCCGGTGGCGCCCAGCCAAACCAAAACGCTGTGGGCCAACTACACTGCATTGGTTGACCGGTTTTACGACCAACGCAGCATTTATTTTGAACTGAAGGAATTAGACCGCCGGAAAAATCTGGAGGCAAAATATGAGTTGTGCGCGCGCGCAGAAAAGTTGATCGACCAACCCGTGCTGAAAGAAGCCGTGCGCGAGTTGAATGAGTTGCACAACGAATTCAAACACATCGGCCCGGTGCCGCTGGAAGAAAAAGACCAATTGTGGAACCGGTTCAAGGCCGCGTCCGATCAGGTGTATGCCCGACGCGATGCATATGTGCAAGAATTGCAAAAGAGTTTTGCGCTCAATGCGGAAGCAAAAGCACAGGTGCTCGCCGAGTTGCTGCCGTATGCCGGCTTCCAGACCGATCGCATCAAAGAATGGAACCAGAAAACCCAGGAGGTGCTGGCGCTGCAAAAGAAGTGGGAGAGTATTGGCGTAATTCCGCGGGCGAAAGCACGCGAGTTGAACAAGCAGTTCTGGCACGCCTTTAAATCATTTTTCCACACCAAGCGCACGTTTTTCAAACAACTCGATCAAGAGCGCGAACGAAACCTTGCACTGAAAAAAGAGCTGTTGGAAGCGGCCAAGCAACTGCAGGAGAGTGCCGATTGGAATGCTACCTCCAACACGTTGAAAGAGCTGCAGCGCAAGTGGAAAGAAATCGGGCCGGTGCCCGAAAAATTCCGCGACTCCATTTTTAACGAGTTTAAAGCCGCGTGCGATCATTTCTTTAACCAGCGCAGAAGTGTACACGACCAGGAAACCCAAACGCAGTTGGAGAACCTGAAATTGAAGGAGTCCATTTGTCACCAATTGGAGCAATCCGGCGCCGGTGGCGGCTGCACGTTGCAGGAATTGCAGACGTTACAGGCGCAATACCAAACCATTGGCTTTGTGCCACGCGAAAACGTAAATGCGCTGCGCGACCGGTATGCCAAAGCCGTAGACGCGTACATTGCCAAACTGCCGATGGGCGATACCGACCGTGCGCAAGTACAATGGGAAAGCGAGCTGGCGGGATTAAAGAACGATCCGCAGGGCGACAAAAAGTTGTACCAGAAGGAGCAAGGGTTGCGTAAAAAACTGCAAAAGGCTGAGAACGATCTGGCCACACTTAAAAACAATCTCGAGTTCTTTGGGCGCTCCAAGAATGCCGATAAGCTGAAGGAAGAGTTTGCCGGCAAGATTCAGGAAGCCGCAGACGAAGTAAAGCGGTTGAAAGACCAATTAAAAGTTTTGAAATCGCTGGGTTGATTCCATTGAAAACCGAATAGTTCGGTTATTTTTGCACCTCTTTTCGCGGCCAGTCGGCCGTGTACGCCTCCTTAGCTCAGCTGGTAGAGCAACTGACTTGTAATCAGTAGGTCGTTGGTTCGATTCCGACAGGGGGCTCTTGATTTTCAGAGCGTTACGCTCTTTGCCCGTATGTCACCGTGGCGATTTCATCTCAAGCCCGTAATTGTTGGAGTATTTCTCGAAGCCTCCTTTCCATATTAGCTGTGCGGTTTCAAACGAAAAAACTTGTAGAAATTCCAGTATTTCGAGCGTTTTTGCCTTGGGTGCCGGTCTCCATAGACTGTTGCGGGCTTGTGGGTTATTGAGACTTTTTAGAGCCGCAGGCGAGCCGATTGATACCGAATGTAAAGTTTCTGAGACTCATTTTTTGCTGACAGCCGGCATTGGTAAGTCAAAGAAACGCGACACTTAACGAATTAAAGTTGGCACCCCCGTCAATTTCAACCGCCTTCACAAAGACACCCCTCGTTTCCACGGGATAAAATCTTCCTGCTGCAATCTTACTGCCTGAGGTACCACTTCGCCACTCGCCACACGCAGTACAAATTCCATCAATTCATTCGCTTTGGATTCAAGCGTGTCTTCTCCCGTAATTACGGTGCCTGCATTGACATCGATGATATCGCGCATGCGATCAAACAAGGGCGTGTTGCTCGAAACTTTAATCGTTGGCGCTATGGGGTTGCCAGTTGGGGTGCCCAAGCCCGTGGTGAATAACAATAAAGTGCACCCCGATGCTGCTAACGCCGTGGTTGACTCCACATCGTTGCCGGGCGTACAAAGCAGATGCAAGCCTGCTTTCGTTACTTGCTCGGTGTAATCCAGCACGGCGGTTACGGGCGAGGTGCCACCCTTTTTCGCGGCACCGGCTGATTTCATGGCATCCGTAATCAAGCCATCTTTGATATTTCCGGGTGAAGGGTTCATATCAAAACCAGAGCCGACCTGCTTGGCACGTTCTGCATAGGTCTTCATCAGGCGCAGAAACTTCTCTGCTATGGAAAGACTTACGGATCGATCCACAAGATGCTGCTCAACTCCATTTAATTCAGGGAACTCAGCCAGCACAGGTGCTCCGCCCAGTGCCACCAGCATGTCAGACAGGTGCCCGACAACGGGGTTGGCAGAGATGCCCGAGAACCCATCGGAGCCGCCACACTCCAAGCCAACAATCAATTTGCTGATCGGTGCGGTAGCTCGTTTTTGTCGGTTGGCATGAACCAAACCGGCAAAAGTTTTTCGTACTGCATCGGCTACGAATGACGGCTCTGATTTACTCTCCTGTTGACTAAGAACATAAAGCGGCTTATCGAACCGGGGATTGATGCGTTCAATTGCCTCTTCGAGGATGCGAACTTGGGCATTTTGACAGCCAAGGCTGAGAACGGTGGCGCCAGCCACATTCGCGTTGTTGAGGTAGCCTGCCAGCAGTGCGCAAAGTGCATCGCTGTCCTGCCTTGTACCACCACAGCCACCTTCGTGGGTGAGGAACTTAATACCGTCTACATTCTCAAACAGTCGCTGACGATCGTTTGAGGCGTGTTCCACGAGAATGTCTTCTTCCAAAAGTACCTCCGCGGATGCGCCTGCACGATAGCGGTCAATGAGGTGTGAAACGTTCAATGTATAGGCACGCGGTTTATGGTAGCCAAGCTGTTCAACCAGTGCTTCGCGGATCATGTTGATATTGCGGTTCTCGCAAAAAACAAGTGGAATGACAAGCCAGTAATTGGCTACCCCCACTTTTCCATCGCTGCGATGGTAACCCTGAAAAGTACGCTCCCGGTAAGGTGTCACATCCGGCGGTGTCCACGTCAAGTTCAATTCGCGAAGCACCGCGGGAGTGACAGCGTGTTGAACATTGAAGACGGTAATCGGCTCACCCGCCTGAATGTTTTTGGTTGCTTTGCCAACAATTACACCGTACATCCTAATTTCTTCACCCACAGCCAGATGTTTTTCAGCAAACTTGTGTTTTGTATTCACCGCTAAAGGAAGCGTAATCATTCCTTCGGTGGTGTCTATCCGTTCACCTGCAGCCAGATTGCGTAAGGCGACCCACACATTATCGGATGCGTGTATTTTCAGATACCGCCGCATCCGGTCAATTTAGCTTTTGGATGTCCCGGCCCGAACAATGCGCGGCGGTTAACTGCGTAACGCCAACCATTTCAATATCCCGGCGAGTGGCGGTTGAGTCGTAAGACAAACTAAAGTTTATCAACTTGCAACCGTTCAGGTGCGCTAGTGTGAGGTAAGCGGGAATGTTCGATCGGTCGATGCTTGTCTCAAGTTTTGGAAAATTCTTATTTCCACGTGGTTTCGTTGCCTTATCGAAATTAGCTTCCTGTGCCACGTGGTATTGAACATCACTGAATTCAAGGTTGAGAATAGGGTTTTCGGGGCGTCCGGTTATCAAAATCTTACCGCTGCTCACAATCGAAAGATTTTCGAATACCGTATTGCGAATTGTGCCGTACGCATCCGAAGGTCTTTTTTGGTCGATGTCGATAAAAATTGGGTACTCGTGCTTATGGCGCGAACCACCGGTGAGAATCATATTGGAGAACCGGTTGTGCTCGAATACACCGCCCTCTAACATAAACAGGCTGATGCCATAGCGGCTGTTGCGAATTACATTATTCGAAAATACACAGAAACGAGTGATCCCGGCCGATCCGGTACCAAATTTGATTCCAGCGTCATCGCTTTCGATTACGCAATTCGTTACTACTACGTTTTCCACCACACCGCCCACATCAGTTTTTAGGCAGATGGCATCGTCCCCCGTGCGGATGAAGGAATTTGAAATCGTTACGTTCCGCGTGTCTACAAGGTCTATGCCATCGGTGTTAGGGCTTCGTGGATGGTTGGAGATACGAATTCCATCAATTGTAATGTATTCCGAAGCAGCAAACCGGATGACATGGCTTGGCGCATTTTGTAACTGTACATCACGGATCGTGATGTTCTTTGCGTTCCGAAAGGAAATCCATGGTACCGGGCGGGGCAGAGCGGTGTAATCTGCATCCCAGAATTTATCGCCATTTCCTTCAATGATTCCCGACCCGGTGAAGCGCACATTCTCTACTGCAGTGCCATCTAGCAAAACGCTCAAAACTTCCTGAGCGGACATTTTCGGTTGAAAAGCAATGAGCATGAGATTATTTTCTCCCTCCGGCTTGTTGTAATGCTCGATGTTGCCACTGCCCACCAACACCGAGCCTGGCGAAAAGTGATAGTCTATGTTGCTTCGAAGTTGGAGTGTGCCCGTAAGAAATTTTCCAGCGGGAAATACCACTTTTCCTCCACCTGCCTGAGCGCACGCATCAATGGCTTTTTGAATCGGTATTGTGTTGAGTGTAACGCTATCGCCAACAGCACCAAAGTCGGTAACGAAAAATATTGGCTCGGTGTTTTTCGTCTGACAGCGACCAAGCGTCAGCACAACTACAATCGCCAGGATAACACTATAATGGAATCGTTTCATTTTTTCGAATTAACAAGTGCATTATCAGCCAAGCCACAAGGTAGGCCGAGCCGCAAATAAAGAACATAATGTAATAGCCGGTTTCGATCGTGCCCAAGGCTTTGTAATGATCAAGCAACATGCCTGCCGCTTGAGCAATCAGGATGCCCCCAACCGCACCCGCCATGCCGCCCATGCCTACAACTGAAGCAACCGCTTTTTTGGGAAAGATATCGGATGAAACAGAGAAGATGTTGGCCGACCACGCCTGATGACCCGCGGCCGCGATACCAATGATGATCACCGCAAACCACATCGTGATTGACCCAGCCGCCTGTGCCATCACAACCGGTACTGCCATTAACGCAAAAATGAGCATTGCCCGCTTGCGGGCGGCGTGTGCAGTTTGGCCGCGGGATATCCAATGCCCTGATAGCCAACCGCCAAAAATGCTGCCCGCACTTGCAAGTAAATACACCAATGCCACGGGCACAGCTAATTCCATTTTCTGTAAGTGATACTCTTTGTTTAAGAATGACGGTAGCCAGAAAAGATAAAACCACCAAATTGGATCCGTAAGGAACTTTCCGATTACAAAAGCCCACGTCTCCCGGAAGCCAAGTAGGCGCACCCATTTTACAGGCGTAGTTTCACTGCCGGGCTCTCCGGGGGTGTCCGACTCAATCAGTTCTAACTCCGCTTGAGTGAGGCGTGATTGTTTTCTCGGGATTTCATAATATTTAAACCAAAAAAATAACCACAAAAAGCCGGTAAGGCCAGTTGCAATAAATGCCCATTCCCAGCCAAAGTGAAGTGCAATCAGGGGCACAGTTAGTGGTGCTACGATCGCCCCAATATTTGCGCCCGAATTAAAAATGCCAGTCGCCAGCGCTCTTTCTTTTTTGGGAAACCACTCAGCTACCGTCTTGATTGCCGACGGAAAGTTACCCGCTTCACTAATGCCAAGAAACGCACGCGCAGCGGCAAAACCGGGAATGCTACGCGCAAAGGCATGCAATAAAGCAGCTAAGCTCCACAACACAATTGACAAGGCATAACCTAGCTTGGTGCCAATTTTATCGATCAACCAACCCGCTCCAAGCATACCGATGGCATAGGTCAGCTGAAATGAAATTACCAATCGGGAGTAGTCGGTTTCTGTCCATCCGAAAATGGGTTCGAAATAATCGTCTTTCAATAAACTGATGACCTGCCTATCAAGGTAGTTGATGGTGGTAGCAAAAAAAAGCAACGCGCAAATGCGCCAACGATAGTTACGAAGAGTAGTGCTCGAAGTGGTCATGATATTTTAGCTTCTTGGGCGAGCGCGATGGCTCTTCCTATCGCTGATTCTAATTTTTTCCAGTCACGGTTGGCAATGACTTCCTTGCTGATGAGTTGAGCGCCCAGCCCGATACAGGAAGCTCCGGCACCAAACCAGGCGCGTAGGTGATCGTAAGTAGGTTCAATACCACCCGTAGGCATCAGTTTTAGCGTAGGCATCACTGATTTTGCTGCACGCAAGAACTCCGGTGTTAACGCATGCGCCGGGAACACCTTCATCATCCGTGCGCCTAGCTCATGTGCCAGCGTAAGTTCGCTGATTGTGGCACAGCCAGGAATCCAAAGAGTATAACTCGCAGATTGCACTTGTTGCATGTGAGGCACCAGCGCCGGTGAAACCACAAAATCGCAACCCGACCGCATAAACTCCATCGCTGTTTGATAGCTGAAAATAGTGCCAATGCCCAGCACCATTTCCGGACAATTCTTTGAAACAAATTCACGTAACGCCGCAAACACGGATGGCGCATTTGTTCCGCGATTTGTGAATTCGAACGACCGAACGCCTGCTTCATAGCAGGAGCGTACGACCTCGCATGCGATTTTCGCATCATCATGGTAAAACACAGGCACAAGCGAATGTTCTTCCAAATGGTGTATTACCCGGTGAATATTCTGATAGGCCATTCAGCGAAGTAATTTACCAATTTGACTGCCCGACATGAGTTGTTCAATCTCGGATAAATGTGCACAAATCACATCGCCCTGCACGCTGTGCTTAAAAACTGCGGCAGCCGTGGCAAACTCGATGACTTCTTGCGGTGATTTTTCGGTCATTCGGCCGTGGATCAGTCCCGCCACAAACGCGTCGCCGGAGCCAACTCGATCAACCACAGGCTGGATGTCATACTTGCGCGAGCGATATAGTGTGCCACCATACCACAGCTCGCCTTGTAACTCTTGGTGGTGCGCATGATGTGTAACCCGGATTGTGTTCGCCAGCCAACTCATCCGTGGTGCGTGCACGTGCACGCGAGCAGCAATTTGATCTAGTGGCAGATTCGGATCGAGTGGAATACCGAGGCAATTGGAGAAGTCGGCAGCGCTGCCAACAATTACATCGCTTTCGCGGATGAGTTCCGGCATGATTTCATATGGTTGCATACCATATTGCCAGAGCACCCGGCGGTAATTGATGTCGGCAGAAATAGTCAGTTTTGCTGCGCGCGCAGTAACGATTGCATCGCGACACGCAGTGGCTGCGTTTGCGGACACAGCTGGCGTAATACCCGACCAGTGAAACCAACTTGCCCCATGGATAATGTCCGGCCAAACGTAGCTTTGAGGCTGCGCTTGGGCAAACGAGGAATGAAAGCGATCGTAGATTACTCTTGGCGATCGAACCTGCGATCCTGGTTCTAAATAGTAAATACCCATCCGCCCTGGTCCATGCCCAATGAAGTTCGTTTCTATTCCAAAACTCCGCAATGAACGCAAGGCGGCTTGACCAATGTCGCTATCGGGCAGCACGGTTACATGCGCAGACGAAATTTCCCACTGGGCAAGCGCGGCAGCTACGTTTGCCTCGCTGCCTCCATACACTACATCAAGTGTGTGTGCCTGTTGTAATCGCACTTCCGGCCTACTGGATAAGCGCAATAAAACCTCCCCAAAAGAAATAAATCGGTTCATCAAAATGCGAAGTAGTGTTTGGCATTAAAGTAGCACACATTCTTCACAAGATTGCCTATCAACTCAACATCGTCTGGTAACTCGCCACGTTCCATTTCGGAGCCCATTAGATTACACAGGATACGCCTGAAATACTCGTGTCGGGGAAAAGAAAGAAAACTGCGCGAATCGGTAACCATACCCACAAACTGGGATAACAATCCTAAATTGGAGATTGCATTGATTTGCTTCTCAATGCCTTCTTTTTGATCGAGGAACCACCAGGCAGAGCCATATTGCATTTTGCCGGGAACGGTACCATCATTAAAGTTACCCACCATGCTGGCAAACAGTTCGTTGTCCGACGGATTAAGATTATAGATAATCGTTTTTGTTAACTGGTTGCGGCTATCCAAGTCATCAAAAAAACGAGCCATCGTAGCGCCCTGCAGAAAATCCCCAATTGAGTCAAAACCGGCATCAGCACCCAACTGCCGCAACCCCCGGGTGTTATTATTACGCAATGCGCCCAAATGAAACTGTTGTGCCCAGCCTTGACGGCAGTACATCTCCGACAGCCGGAGCAGCAAGAACGTACGGAGTTGCAGTTGGTGTTCAGTCGGCAAAGCTGTACGGCTCCGCAGCTGCCCGAATAATTTGGCTGCTTCGCCTTGGCTGATGGGCGAATAGGGCAAAAATTCCAGTCCGTGATCGGATGCGCGGCATCCAAGCCCGCTGAAAAAATTAATACGCTTCTCAAGCGATTGAAGCAGATCGGTAAGTGTGCGAATATCTTGATGTGCTACCTGACTGAGATTATCGATATAGGCATTCCAAATCTCAACCGACGTAAACGTGTAAACTTTATCCGGTCGAAACGTGGGCAAAAGCAAAAGTCCACTGTTTTTAAAACGAGCATGATGTTCCAGCGTATCGCACGGGTCATCGGTAGTACAGACCACCTGTACTTGCATCCGCTCCATAAGCCCACGTACGTGGTAGGCCGGTGTGCTCAGCAAGGCATTACATTCATCATAAATTTCGTTTGCATGACTGGGGTTGAGTGGCCGATCGATTCCGAAGTAGCTTTTTAACTCCAAATGAGTCCAATGGTAAAGTGGATTACGAAGTGTTCGAGGAACGGTTTCGGCCCACTTTAAAAACTTCTCGCGCGGATCGGCCGTACCGGTACAATATTTTTCTTGTACACCGGCTGTGCGCATTGCTCGCCACTTGTAGTGATCTCCCTCCAGCCAGGCTTCGGTGATTGTGGAAAAAGCTCGGTCATCGGCAATATCACGGGGCGAAAGATGGTTATGGTAATCGATAATGGGCAGCGGTGCTGCGTATTGATGGTAGAGCGTGGCCGCCGCATCTGTCTCCAATAGAAAGTCTTCGCCTAAAAATGATTTTGAAGTTTGGATCATAGCAGCTGGAAAGAAAGTTATAACATCATCGAGTGAATCCCTAATTCCAATCCGCGGAGCTCCGCCAAGCCGCGAAGACGGCCGATGGCGGAGTAGCCTGGGTTTGTTTTTTTGTTCAAATCGTCCAGCATTTGATGACCATGGTCAGGCCGGAATGGGATTGGTTTCTCGCGACGCTGGTTTTCAATGACTAGTTCTTTCATCACCGCTGGCATGGGCACATCGCCTTCCAAATGATTGGCTTCGTAAAAGCTTCCGTTAGCTTCGCGTTGCGTGCTACGTAAATGCACAAAGTTGATACGATGGGCCAGGCGGCGCACCATTTCGGGAAGATCATTATCAGCCCGCACGCCAAAAGAGCCGGTACAGAAGCAAAGCCCATTGTAGGGAGAATCATAAGCAGCCAGCAATTGCTGCACGTCGGTGTCGGTGCTCACCACCCGCGGCAGGCCAAAGATCGGATAGGGGGGGTCGTCAGGGTGAATGGCTAACTGCACACCGTGCTGTTCCGCCACTGGTGCAACTTCCGCAAGGAAGTAATACAAGTTTTTTCGGAGTTCAGCGTCATCAATATGCTGGTATTCGTTCAATGCCTCCCGAAACTGATCAAGCGAGTACCCTTCTTCGGCACCTGGAAGGCCCGAGAGGATATTGCGTTGAAGCGTTGCTTTCTGTTCGGAACCAGCTTGGTGTAGAAATCGTTCGGCCTGTGCCAGAATGGGCTCCTCGTATTCCCGCTCAGCACCCCGGCGTTGAAGAACAAAAACATCAAACGCGGCAAAATGAATGCGGTCATAACGCAATGCCTTTGAGCCGTCGTTTACTACAAAATCAAGGTCTGTTCGGGTCCAGTCCAACACCGGCATAAAGTTGTAGCACACCGTGGTGATACCGCACGCCGCCAGATTGGCCACGCTTTTTTGATAATTTTTGATAAAACGCTCGAAACCATGTTTCTGCTTTTTGATATCCTCGTGCACGGGGATACTTTCAACTACAGACCAGGTAAGTCCTGCGGCCTCGATTGCATTCTTTCGACTACGAATTTCCTCCACGGTCCAAACAGCTCCGTTGGGAAGGTGGTGCAACGCGCTTACAATGCCTGTGGCTCCGGCTTGCCTGACATCCCTAAGCGATACCAGATCGTTCGGCCCAAACCAGCGCCAGGTTTGTTCAAGTTTCTTTTTCATCTCAAATATTTTGATGTGTCAGACACCAGCATACGCACTAAAGCCTCCATCCACGGGTATTACGGTGCCGGTTACAAACTTGCTGGCGTCTGAGCAAAGCCATACGAGGGTACCGAGTAATTCTTCGGGTTGCCCGAATCGCCCGAAGGGTGTGTGAGAAACGATTTGTTGACCGCGTTCGGTTAAGGTACCATCTGTGTTTGTTAGTAGCTCCCGGTTTTGCTCGGTTAGGAAAAATCCAGGAGCAATCGCGTTTACACGAATGCCTTCACCGTACTTCTGTGCAAATTCTACGGCAAGCCATTGCGTGAGATTACTAATCGCTGCCTTCGCAGCCGAATAGCCAGCCACGCGTGTGAGTGGCCGAAAAGCGGACATGGAGGAAATGTTGATCACAGCACCTTTTTTTCGTTCGGCCAAGTCGCGCCCGAACACTTGAATCGGCAGAAGTGAGCCCATCAGGTTGAGATCAACCACTGCCCGCATGGCGTTGGGGTCCATATCGAACACCGTTTGGTCGATTTGAATAGTGGCGCCTTTTTGATTTCCGCCAGCCGCGTTAATCAGAATCTCAACAGACCCAAATTGCTCTCGCAATTGTTGGTGGGCGCGCTGCAGTTGTTTCAGGTCGCAAACGTTGGCCTCGATCGCTGTAATGCGGTGGCCGAGTGCAGCCATCTTGCCTTGCGCAGACAATAAGCTGGGCACATCGCGGCTTAATACGGCCACGTTCGCACCGCCTTCGCACAGCACCTTTGCCATGGGTAGACCGAGGATTCCTGTTCCGCCGGTGATCAGTACGTTTTTATTCTTTACGCTAAACACTACTTTTTCATAAGTAAGGGAGGCAAGGGCCTCCCTTACGTTCAACATAAACTAAACTAAACTACCCGAATCTTATCTGCGCACGTTTCCATCCGCATTTTTTGTCCAGTTCAGCGTCCAATCCGTCGTGCTGATTGCACCCACAAATGCTCCACTTTGGAACTGGAAATTGTTATCATTTAACGAAGTCGGATTGTAGGGGGACACTTGCGATGCACCTGGTGTGAAATCGTTTACACCAATTCCTGCAATACCCACGCTCGCAGGACTGATGGTATTTGCATAGGGCGCAGCTGCAAACACAACGGCGTTCTCGCGTAATGCGGTGGAGTTACCTTGCGTAGAAATGCCGGTTGCATCCGTGCCGCCAATTTGGAAAAAGAACGAATTATCAATTACCGAATTTGTGGTGGTTACATTATTTGAAAGGCGGATACCGTCTTCGGGAAACTCAGCAAATATCGAATTGCGAATAATCACACGACCGGCGCGCGACTCGGCACGCATACCGTCTGAAGAAGAGGGGCCAGTGGCTACAGTGAAGCTTCGACCGGGCCCGATAAAGGTCATATTTGCGGCCACCAACGTGTTGCCACTGAAACCGGTGGGCGGGTTGCTGATCAATAAGTCGCGTGAATCTTTGTCTCTTAAAGTGGCGGATGTCGGAAATCCATTAACAAATGTTGGAGTAGTGTTCGACACAAAGAATTGTACATAAATATCTGCATGAACGATGTTATTGGCGGTTGTGGTGCCCGTATGGCGCAAATTCAAATTAGCGGTGAGGTTGTCGGTCGCAACGCAGTTTTTTAACGCAACTTTAGATCCCTCAATACGGAAACCTTCGCCAAGGCTTTTGAATACCTGTACAAACTCAATGGTAGTACCACGGCCTACATTCGTCAGCGTCAATCCTCCTTTGTCGGACGTTGGGGTTACTCTGTCGCCTCCGCCAAATTCCACGCGCACGTAGCGTAGCGTACCAGCATTATAATTTAAATCGTTTGTATTGGTGGTGTTTCCTTGCAGTATCACGCCTGCCCACATTCCGGGTGCGGGCGCTGCGGTGCCCTGTGGCTTCACACTAAAAACAATTGGCCGGTTGGCTGTACCAATCGCCTCTACGCGGCCACCGGGTTCAACAATAAATGCCGATATCAATTTGGTTGCATCCTTCACGGGTTTTCCGTCATCCAACGCCAATACATTTACTCCTTCTTTAATTGTGAGAACGGCACCGGATTTAACAGCAATGGTTTTCGTTAGCTCGTAAATATTGCCCTCTTCCCATGTGGTGGCGGTGGTAATGTCGCTTGAAACAGAAACCGTAGAGCCAATTACATTAACTTTGTAGGTGGCAGATGCGGTGCGTTCTTTGTTATCTGTTACCACAAACTCAATCGACTTTTCGCCTGTAGGCTCCGTGGCGCCAACAGCAAAAGGATACGTTACTTTTTGTTCGGTGTTGGCTCCCGCAGTAACAGTCACCGGCGTGCCGTTGGCGGTTAGCGACTTTAGCCCGCCCTGCGCCAAAATGTTAACTTCAATGCTTACCGTCTGGCTGCGTTGGGAAGTTGTTACGCCATCTGTATCTGTAAATGAAAGCGTGGGCGGGAGGGTTTCAGGCTCCTCATCTTCTCCGCACGAAGCGAAAAAGAATAGTCCCCCAACTAACAGAAGGGAGAGCAAGTAATTAAGTTTGTTCATAGTTATGGTCTGTTTTTTTGTTTGCGGAATTTTACTGAGAGGACGTAGCCGATGAAGAATGCCCTTACAGCGAAGGTGCAAATTTTGGCAATAGGTAAATTTCGTATCGGCCGGTAGCTCTTGTTCCGCGCCCTCCCACGGGTCCGCTGCTCGTTCGTTCAAATCGCAACGTAAGCGTGCTTCCCTCAGGATTGAGAATGACATCTACCAAGGTTCCGTTGAAATCAATTTTGTTTAAGTTCTTTCCATTGAGGCCGTCTGCAAAGCGCCATGTGCCTGAAGCAGAAAACAGCCCATTTGAATTATTTGATCGCCAGACGCCCGACGCTTCGAATTCGAGCGTCATCAGCAAAAAGCCTAAATCGGTAATGTCGCCACCATCCAAAAGTACGTAGCCCACTTCCCATGGTTTTGATAAAAGGATTGTTGCTTTTCGCTCCTCCGTTAAAAGCACCTCTTTCTCATCGCATCCCGATGCCAATAGCAGCATCAACACACCGGTATGAGCAAAAATAAAACGCAAGTATCTGGTCATAGCTTTACAATTTTAAGAGTGCTCCGAGCCGAAGCCGTGCGTACTTCCAATACATAAATCCCAGGGGTCCAACCACGCGTATCAATTTGGATATCTTGACCGTTTGATTCGATCCGGGCCACCGGCTGTGCGGTAATTGAGAAGACTATCGCGGTAACCTTTTGCACGGTGCTGAGGCGCACAAGAAGCTGATCCTGGCAAGGGTTTGGGAAGGCAACAAATGCAATGTCTTGTTTCGGAGTAGCCGTAATCACAAGCGAAGCCCGAAAACTCTGCATTGACTGGCGGAGTGAATTCCGGGCGGTTGCCAATGCGATGCCGGAGCTACGCGGATCACCGGCCACACTGGCGGCCGCAGTAATCTGGCTTTGCAACGCGTTTAGCGCTGTTGCATCTGCGGTGATCACAGGGTTGTCTTGCTCTCGTTTTACAAGCGCCAGCGCCTGCTGTACCAAGTCCATTACAGACCATGCAACCTCGTAATTCGGAAACCAACGCAAATCGCCAAGCGGCTCGCCCTTCGAGGACGCGCGAAAAGAGTTTGCTGATATCGGATAGGAGAAGTTGTGATAGGCCAATGCATTCAACTCCCATGGATTGGAAGTTGCTGCTCCCGTCCAATCCCAGTCGGGTACGGTGGAGCCTTGACCGCTTTCGCTAAGAATGATAAACTGTGTGGGCGGCATTGGGCGTGCAGTGAACGCGAGCGGCTCGGAAATCAGGCCAACAGACGTGTTCACGAATGATTGATTGGCTGCCACCACCAACGGGGGCGGTACGCGAGCGGTGCCTTGGCTGGTAAGTGTTGCCCATGCATTCGTCACTTCACGTTCAAAATAGAAGTTGTTGTGACTCAGATTAACGCGCGGGTTAGGACCAAAGGGTGTGAATTCCAAACTTACAATGGGCGATGTGGTGGAGTTACCCAGGAAACGTGGATTTACGATGATATTATTTGTTAACTCCAACACATTTACCTGACCGATTGCAGCGAACCGCTGGCCCACATTCACGAATGTGTTTTGGTTAAGTTTAACATAGTTGATTTCCGCACCACCATCCCGAATTACCCGTGAGGTAATGTTGTACCATGTGTTGTTTTCCACCACAATGGAATCGATCGGGTTGCCTCGATCATCAATCACCCGCCCATTATCTGGGTTACTTGGGCGCCCCATGCGACTAATCGTTGAATTAAGCATGTACACCTTGCATCCGGATGAGTTGATGCGTAAAAACGTTTGACCGGAACCATCGATGAAGCAATCATAGAATCGCAGTCGCAGACCGGGGGATGAAGCAGATACCAGACGAGCAATGTACGTGTTGAACTCGTTGATGGCTGTAAAGTGAATGCCTCGGAATGTGAGATCACCACGTACTTCAAAAATTTCTTCTACCTGCGTACCGCCTTCCAAAAAACCCATGCGCACAAATGGGCGGGGGCCGGTGCCTTCTTCAGCTTCTAGCCGCAAGTGGAACCCACTGGTGAGAATCGTTCCGCTTAGCGCATAAACGCCGCCACGTTTCAACACATACACGGTGTTAGGATTTTTCCGAACACCTCCCGCTAACGTATCCTTCCGGATAATTTCATTCAACGTACCGAAACCTTCGGGCACAATCACTCTACGCTGTGCTTGCACCGCGTGCATCCCCGCAAAAACTAAAAAGAAGCAAAGGAAACTACCACGCATAGTCTGTTATAATTGGAATTGAATGCCGAGATCAGCCGTGAAACCATAGTAATCTTCAGCCGTTCTGCGTCCTTTCTCACCCAGGAAAGAGATCTCGGCTGCGTTGCTCATGTTATTACAATTGAAGTACACCTTCAACAGTTTATTTACTTTCTGCTTTAGGGCTAAATCAAAACGGGTATTTCCCTGTTGAAAGGCATCCAGGGTGGGGCGCGTGCCGAGCGCGGTAAACGTGTCGCCCTGGTAAACCATCGAAAGCCGACCGCTGAAGCCGCCTCGCTCATAACCAATCGACACATTACTGATTAAATTAGCCTGACGTGGTGCGCGACCAGTGCGGAATGCATCGAGCACAGGAAACGCAGTGAAGGGCCGGGTAGCAAGGCGTTGCGGCTCCGGAATAAAAGGGTAGAAGGTCTCCGAATCTAAAATCGTGGCGTTTGCAGAAACGATAATACCATTGAAGGGCTTTGGCAGGAACCGAAAGTTGGCTTGCACATCAATTTCACCACCAATAATTGTGGTATACCCTTGCGAGTTTTCGGGCGAAGTTATGGTATACCCCACAAACGGATCGTCCGGCGGCAAAAGCCGTGTAAAGGTGCGTATATAATCTACATTCTGAAGGCGCTTATAAAATCCACCAATTGTAATGAGTCCATTATTGTTATAGAGCGCCAGCGATAAATCGTAATTCCAGGCACGGATTTGCTGCAACTGCGGATTCGCTTGTTGAATGGTTTGCTCGCTGTCGTTGATTCTACGGAATGGAATCAGGTTGGTAAAATCCGGGCGTGAGAGCGTGCGCGTTGCCGCCGCGCGAATATCGATTCCATTCATTACCCGGTAGCGGGCATGGAACATCGGCAAGAACTCGTTGTAGTTTCTACTCCCTGTGCTGTCGCGTACCACTTGTTGAAAAGCCGCCCCATCGTCAAAGTCGATGCCGCTGGTCATAAAGTTTCCGCGGTAAGATGTAACGGTACGCTCAAACCGAAGCCCGGCCAGAATCAAAAGCTTTTTGGCTACTTCAAATTCCGTCATTGTATAGGTAGCGAAGATTTGCTCGCGCGAGATATTGTCGTCTATATCCGCCAGGAAATCTTTTGAGAGATAGTTAAGTTGGTTCATGTTGCGAATTAAACCTGTTGTGGTGGAGCGGCTTAGCCCTGGGCCGTTGGTTTCGCCAGCACCCGGACCGATGAAGTAATTGCCATTGAGGAAGTTACCAGCCGAAGGCCCGGTTAAGAAATTAGACATGGCAATTCCGCCGTTGCTGGGTACGCGTTGATAGAGGTTGGGGAAGGCCACGAGGAAATCGCGGATTTCTCCGCTCGTGGCCGAGAAAAAATTACCCACGAGCCGCTGCCGCTCCCGATCCCGTTCGTTGTCGCGGTATTTCAAACCAAACTTCAGAAATCCCGCGGTTTTCTCGCCCAGCCGGAAAGGGTATTTCAAATCGGTTTGCGCAGTAATCGCACGCTCCACAATCCGATCTGAATCCAACGATAGTAGATTCATCCACGTTTCCGCCAGGTTATTGCGCGCCAAAGAAATAACGGAATCCACACTTTGGTTTACCAGATTAATTCCTGCGGAATTGAAGGCACTGAGTTCCCGAAAGCGAGTCTCGTAGACCAGTGGGTTGTTTTGCGTGGAGCGTGAGTAGGAACCTTGCCAGGTGAACTCCAGTTTCTTCCCGATGCGATGTTCGCCATTCAGTGCTGATGACAAGACATCTGTTGTGCCCACCCGGTCGCGAATATCAAACTCCTGCCGTTGTTCGTTCCAACGGTACCTCCGTCGCCTGCGTACTTCATCGCGATCTGTTCGGCCAAACAGGTTACTCCAACTAATCGTTCCTTTTGGTAGTTTGTAATCCAATACCAAACTGCCTCCGTAACGTTTGCGGATTTCTGTGATGTCCGCCAATGTTAACTCTGCCGGCTCGATCAGGCTTTGGCCAAAAAGGTCCTGCTCCAAAAATGAATATTCCGCGCGCAACTGGTCTGAGCTGCGATTTGCGCGCTGATAATTGGCCGTGGCCACTACGCCAAGTTTATCTTTCATAAATCTTCGGCTGGCATTTAGCGTGCCCTTGTATTGGCCTAATTCCCGGTCCTGACCGTTATAACCGTATTGCGCTGTGGCAAAGATTTCCGGATCGGCCGAAGCTTTTTTTACCTGGAAGTTTACTGCACCACCAATTGCATCGCCATCCTGATCGGGACGCAACGCCTTGAACACCTCAATGCCCGAGAGCATATCCGGAGAAATCATACTCAAATCAACGGAACGGTCGTTGGGGTCTGTGGAAGGAATACGCAGCCCATTGATCATGATGTTGTTGAAACGAGGCGCAAGGCCACGCACCACTACTTTTTGACCCTCGCCCGCATCGCGCTGTACATATATGCCCGATATGCGACCCACGGTCTCTGCTGCGTTCTGATCGGGTAGCTCGCGAATTTTGTCTTTGGATACCACGTTGATGATTGTGCTGGAACTAATTTGCTGATTGATGGCCGCCGCTTGCCCCAACGCTTGGGCCGTAACTACGACTTCATCCATCATTTTCGAGTCGATCTGTAACGAGACTGTCACTTCGGTCGTTTGGTTGGCGATAATTTCGAGTTGGAGTTGCTGGCTTTGATAGCCCACGTACGAGACCGTGAATATTCTTTTGCCTACCGGCATCGATACCAGTGTGAAGTTACCCTGTACGTCGGCAACAGCGCCAAAGGAGGTGCCAGCCAATGCAATGGTGGCGCCAATCAGCGGCTCTCGAGTGGAACGATCCGTGATGGTTCCACGCACAGTGCCCGTCTCGCGGGTTTGGCCCCACAGCGCACCTGTTACCACAATTGTAAGAACGGCAAGTAAAAATTTTCTCATTCAGTGGAACTAAGATGTATGCGATTGTGAAGACGCTGCCACGCTTGTTCGACAGATATTAACAACTCGGGCGGCGGTTCTTTTTGTAGTCGTTCGTACAGCAGGCGTGCCGTTTGCTTTTCCGCCAGCATGCGCGTTACACGTGCTGTTGCAGCCTGTGGTTCGTGCGCGAGGTAGGCCGCGAAAAGTACATATTCCAAATCGGAAAGTTCTTTCATGGATACCAACAGGACGGTGTTGCAGGTGCATACCCTTACAACAGTTATGTGGGCAGGAGTTCCGCACGCAGATGTTTTAACGCCCGACCCATTTGCGTTTCAACCGTCTTTACGCTAATTCCAAGGCTGGTGGCTATTTCGTTGTACTTCATGCCCAAATCACGGCTCATGGAAAAGATTTGGCGGCAACTGGGCGGCAACCTGTTTATCGCCCGTCGGAGTTGTTGATCGGTGTCGGCTGCCTCTAATTGAAGCTGCGAGCTGGGCGAATCCACTTCCAGGTGGTGTGCCGCCTCAATGTCGGTGTGGTGCATGCGCTGAGTTTTGCGCAAGTAATCGTAGGCGCGATTGCGGGTGGCCACAAAAAAGTAGGACAGCGGATTGTCTGGGATCAAATAGGAGTCTCTGTTTTTCCAAATCGCAAAAAAAACGTCGCCTACCACTTCCTCGGCTACTTCCGGTGCATGCACAAAGCTGCGGCAGTACCGGCAGAGGGGTGTGTACAGCTGCCGGAATAGTTCCTCGTACGCGCGGGTGTCGCCTCTTGTAAGAAACGCCTGCATTAATGAGTGAACCGTTTCTTTGGCAATTGGAACAAGTACGCGAAAGGCGTTGGTGGGGGCGGAGGGTACAGGCGCGATCATAAAGCCAGTGATAATTGGTTTACTTTTTCAACCGATTGCATTGAATCATTGTGCGATTGTACACGTTTTACTAAAAGAAATTACAATTTTTCTTTGAAATGTGAATACTATTTTTATGGGAACGTTCCCGGGAACGATCCCATGTTTTTCACTACCTTGCCTTAGGAACATTTTCAGATCGTTTTCATGAACAAGCAGGCCATTACCATCAAAGACATTGCGCGATTGCTGGGCATCTCCAAGTCAACAGTTTCGCGCGCGTTGAGTGGACAGGGTGAAATCAATCCCGAAACCAAACGCAAGATTCTTGAACTGGCACGCAAACTCGACTATCAACCCAACATCGTTGCCGTGAGTTTGAAGCAGCAGCGTACGAACACCATTGGGGTCATCATTCCGGAAACGGTGAATCGTTTTTTTGCTAAAGCGGTAGGTGGTATTCAGCGTGTGGCTAACCTGGCGGGGGTTAATGTGATGATCTGCCAATCGGATGAATCGTACGTGTTGGAGAAAAAAAATTTGCAGACGCTGGTGGCAAGTCGTGTAGACGGCCTGCTCGTCTCCGTGTCGCGTGAGACCGACAAGTTTGACCATTTCGATGCGGTCATTTCCAAAGGTATTCCCCTGGTCTTTTTCGATCGCATTGTAGAAGGATTACGTGCATCGCGTGTTTACTCCGACAATTATGAAATTGCCCGGGAGGCGACCCAGCACCTCCTTCAACAGGGCTGCCGAAACATTGCGTTTATGGCCGGCCCGCAACACCTCTATAACAGCCGAAATCGGTTGAAGGGTTATCTGGATGCACTCACTGCGGCCAGCGTGCCCGTTCGGGAAAACCTGATCATTCGCACTGATTATAAATCCGGTAAAAATGAAGAGTTCGCCCGTTATTTGATGACACTCAAAGATCCACCAGATGGAATTTTTGCGATCAACGATTATGCGGCGTTAGAGATCATGCACGTATTGAAAAAAATGGGTTTTAAAATTCCGCAAGATGTAGCCGTTCTTGGTTTTAATAATGAGAACATCTGCAAACTGGTGGAACCCGGTTTGAGCAGCATAGACCATCCGGCTCATGAAATGGGCATGGCGGCCGCTGAAATTCTTTTGCAGGAAATAAAAGAAGGTACGAACACTTTGGTCAATAGACTCATCCGCAGTCGATTGGTAATCCGCGAGTCCACCCATCGGCAGATTCGCTAAAGCATGGAATCTTCATTCAACTCCCGCAACACATCAAGCACACCAAGCTGATCGATTTGGTAGAGATAATAGGCTACCCGTTCGGAAAAGTGGGTTTGGCTTGCCAACTCAAGGCCCCACCATTCTTTCTTTCCCAGTACATCCTGCACCAATGCCCGAATCGATTCGGGAGTGTATCGGGTCGCCATCCAACGTTCCTGAAAATAGCGAATCACCGCGGGGTCATCCTTCATTGGAATGGGCTCCCCGGATTTCCATCCGCGGTAAAAAAACACCAACGCAGCAAATGCAAAAGCCAAACGCTCCGGCACGAATTGTTGATGACGAATATGCGCGAGCACCGATGGCACAAGCCGTACACGATATTTTGCAATGCTGTTCAGGGTAATGGCAATTAGTTCATGCCGGATCGCCGGGTTCATAAACCGCGCTGCGATTTCATTCCAATAGCAGGTTATTTCCTCTGCTGACCCGGGCACAAAAGGAACAATCTCTTTCTCCAACGCGGTGCTCAAAAAGCGGCCTACCACCGGATGTTTCATCGCCTCTTGCACCGTGGTAAGGCCGGCCAAGTACCCCACCGGTGCCAAGATTGAGTGCGCACCATTCAAAATGCGAACCTTGCGCACGCGATAGGGCTCCAAATTATCCGTAAAAACTACGTTCAGTCGCGCGGCAGGCAGCGGCAACGCGGCCTGAACCCACGGCGGGGCTTCGAGCACCCACAGGTGATAGGGTTCGCAAAGCGTGAGTAAATGATCTTGAAATCCCAGGGCGTGCCAAAACGGTTCAGGTTCAGCCGGAAAACCCGGCACGATTCGGTCAACCAATGTATTGCAAAACGAGACGCTTTCGCGCAGATAGGTGGCGAACGTTGTGCCGAGATTCCACGCGTTGGCATACTGCCAAACAACATCGCGTAGTACTTCTCCATTTCGCTCAATGAGTTCGCAGGGAATCACCGCAATCTTTACATCGGGAAACGTTTGAGCGCGTTTGTAAAGCAGGTAGGCCAGCTTACCCGGAAAGGTGGTCGGGCAGTCTGTTTCTGAAAACGGTTCATATTTAAACTCAATCCCGGCCTCTGTTGTATTTGAGAGTATAAATTGTAGGCCGGGCTGACACGCCTCTTCAACCACCGCCTGCCAGTTTGTTGAGGCGTGGTGCCAACGCTGAATCACGTGAACATCGTGATTAACTGAGACCACGTTTCCGGCACGATACGAACGTTCAATCACCGTGTATCGGCCTTGCTGCCGCGCAAGCAGGTTATCTTTTCCCATTGACTGAACTACGGCCACGCCCATATTGAGCCCTACCGTGTTGTTGGCTTGTTGAATCATCCAATCGGCAAAGCCCCGTAAAAAATTGCCAGTGCCAAATTGCAGTACCTTCACCGGATAGGTTTGGCGGGGTAAGGATTCGATAGGCGGAAGCTGAATTATTGAGTCATCCGTGTTCATACAAGATAAAGACAGTAGATTTACACTGTACCCTTACAAAGCGGGTTAGTTAATTCAGGGTTTTAACCGGAAGAAACGTCCTGTGTAAAGAAACGCAATGCCCACCGCTTACTTTTTCCTTCTTCTCGTCGGCACAATCGCTTTCATTATTATATCTGGCGCTTACTGGAAATGGCATCCGTTCTTTAGTCTATTAACTGCCTGCTTGATCTTTGGCATATTCACAGGAATGCCTTTACTCGCGATGGTTAACGCCATTACCACCGGTTTTGGATCATTGGTTGGCAGTATTGGTTTGGTGGTGGTGCTGGGCAGTATTTTGGGTGTTGTGTTGGAAGAATCCGGAGCCGTTCATCGGATGGGCCAGTTTTTGCAACAACGTTCTGCGGTATCACCGCCGCTGGGCATTTCATTGCTAGGTATGTTATTGGGGATACCTGTTTTTTGCGATTCTGGTTTTATCATTTTAGTGAGTTTGGCGAAATCGATTGGCGTTGCGTCCGCTGTGCCGTTGCCTACCATGACATTAGGACTTGCCGGAGGCTTGTACACCACTCACACGCTCGTGCCCCCAACGCCTGGACCGATGACGGCCGCAGCAAACTTGGGGGTGGGCGATGCGCTCGGCTTGGTGATCGTGCTCGGCATCATCGTTTCGATACCTGCCACCTTGGTTGCGTTTTTGTATGCCCGCTATATTGGCAAGCGGTTGCCTACTACGGCCCTTAGCGCTGCCCCTGCGGAAGCGGTCGATCACCGGGTACCGATAATCATTGCTTTGCTCCTGATTTTATTGCCGGTAATTTTAATTGCGGGCGATTCAATTTTGAAACTGTTTGAAGCCGATTTCCGGGGGATGGAAGTAGTTCATTTTGCCGGGCATCCGTTGGTGGCATTACTGATTACTGTTGTTATTGGCCTCCTTGTTTTTCGATCTCAAGGAAAAGCAAATGCATGGGTAGAAAGAGGAGTGAGACAGGCCGGACCGATTATTTTACTCACCGGTTGCGGTGGTGCCTTGGGCGCTGTATTAAAGGCAAGCCCGTTGGCAGCGATAATCGCTTCGTGGACGCAATCACAATCGTTGATGGGCGTCGGGTTTTTAATTTTAGGATTTGCCATCAGCAGTGTGTTTAAAAGCGCTCAGGGTTCCAGTACCAGCGCGTTAACGATTGTAAGTTCTTTACTGGCTCCATTGGCCGCCTCTGCGGGATTGACCACTGGCATCGAGCTATCATTGCTGGTGTTGGCTATTGGGGCGGGCGCCATGTCAGTTTCCCATGCCAACGATTCCTACTTTTGGGTGGTATCGCAGTTTAGTGGGTTTGAATTAAAAGCTGCCTACCGGGGTTGGACAATGATTACCTTCCTTCAGGGGCTGGCTGCCTTGCTGAGTGTTATCATACTATACGTGATCTTGGTATGAATGTGCTCATTGCCCCCGATAAGTTTAAAGGCACCTTAACAGCAGTGCAAGTTTGTGCGGCAATTGAACGCGGTCTTAAGGCAGCCCATGCGGACCTTAACATCCGAAAATTTCCATTGGCCGATGGCGGCGAGGGTACGCTGCAAATCTTTCAATGGCATACGGAGGCAAAGCCTAAAGAAGTTGCCGTGCATGATCCGCTCATGCGCCCGATTTTAGCCTCATATTTAATCTCAAAAGACGGTAGCACAGCATTTATTGAGATGGCACAAGCCAGCGGACTGGGGTTGCTTGCCGTAAGCGAACGCAATCCTTTGCTTACCTCTACGTTTGGTACGGGCGAGTTAATTAAAGATGCACTCGATTGTAACGTTGAGAAAATTCTTTTGGGGATTGGCGGAAGTGCCACCAACGATGGCGGCCTGGGGGCATTTGTGGCTTTGGGTGGAAAAGTGTACCGGAATGAGCATCAACTGGCACCCGTCGGGCAATCGCTGTGTTTACTCACGGATATTGATAGCGCTGGTTTGCATCGCCGTTTAAAGGAATGCACGCTTACGGCTATTTGCGATGTAAAAAATCCTTTCTACGGGAAGCGCGGCGCCGCGCACGTGTATGCGGCACAAAAAGGTGCTGACTTGGCGATGATCAAAACCCTTGATCGTGGACTTCAACATCTGGCCCGCATCATCGAAAAAAAAACAACAATTAACCTTCAACAAGTGGCCGGAGCCGGTGCCGGAGGTGGATTAGGAGGTGGCGCATATTCCTTGTTAAATGCAAGTCTCAAACCTGGCACTGACGTTGTTTTTGAGCTGACGCAATTAAAGCTGGCTATGGATTGGGCAGATATCGTGATCACGGGCGAAGGAAAACTGGATAGACAGACGTTGCAGGGTAAGCTCGTTGCAGGAGTAGCCGCAGCGGCCCGGAATGCCGGCAAACCGATGGTGGCGGTTTGTGGCGTAAATGAACTTACGGAGGTTCAGGCAGAAAGCGCCTTTATACCTGCCGTATTTTCCATGGTTGCTTTTGCGGGCCAACAACAAGCATTGACCAACAGCGAGGGTGTACTGGAAAAGCTAGCGGCCCACGTCCTGTCTAAAGCAATTCTAAACTAACTTATGCATCGCGGAGAATTCATTAAAAAAGCAGTACTCATCGGAGCCAGCTCCTGGTTAGCTCCCTATCTGGCAGTGGCGCAATCATCCGCCGTTATCATCAAATCCATTGAACTACTAAAATGGCGGGAAAACCATTTTGTTGTGGTTACTTCCGCGGATGGGGTAAAAGGCATTACACTCACCAACACGCGGATCGATTACCTCTACGGAATCTTCAACGGATTGGTTAAACCGTTTTTCATTGGCAAAGATGCGCGTCAACTCGACCAACTTGTGGATGGTGTGTATCGCGATGAGCGCAACTACAAATTCAGCGGCATGCCGTTTTGGAATTGCGTAGGCCACATTGAAGTAGCCATTT
>CAYLWU010000014.1:0-86406 GCA_964387475.1 uncultured Ohtaekwangia sp.
CATGACTGCTTGATTTAGTCATAGATATCGTTTGTGTTTCTGCAGTGGTGCCTTTGTGAAGCCGCGTCCTGTCCCCGAAACGAAAACGTTGAACGAAGATAAAACTTTAAACCAACTCGTCACGGCACCATTGCAGAAACATGCTGTTGTGGCTCGTGTTTTTTGTCCCACACTAATTTCTTTGATTCACTCTTTTAAATGAATTTGTCAGCATAACATAATATGCAATACTCATAAAAATGGTCACGGAGAAGAGAAACACTTGTCGAATGTCGTCATACTTTAATATGTCCATCGAGTCTATAACTTTCAAAATTATTGTGACTAAAATAATCGGTCCCAATGCGAAGAGAAATAGTCGAATAAATGAAACAAGTGAAAGACTTATGAATCTCTTTAGATAGTCCCTTTTGTCCCCAAGGTTATTAATTTTAAATGTTTCTCTTAATAAAACTATTGTGAAAATTACTCCAAAAACTAATTCAATAAGTGCTAGTATTTTGTTGTCCGAGTGGTTGTCGGATAAATATGGAATTATAGCTGTAATTAGAGATGATGTCAATAGGTAATAAAAGACGTCTTTATCAGATAATGTGTCATCAGTCAACGACTTCTCTAGTTGTTTAATGTCAGTCCAGGTCATATAGTCTATTTTGAATCGTTAGCGCAATTTATCCCAAAAACATGAGCCACAACACCCGAATTTAAACAATTGCACCTATTTATTCTACGGCCGCGTAACCCCAATCGCACGTTCGTGTGAATACGCGGGCGGTGTGCAGCGCTCTCCTCCGACCGGCCCCGCTCCCGGCCACGGATAGCAACGGAAACCCCGCCAGGGGCAGGCGGGTGCGCGGGCGCGGAGTTGGAGTGAATAGCCGGGCCGCCCCGGCCGCCGGGGCGGGGCCGCCAAAAAAACGCTGTGGTGCTACTGCCGGTTTTCTTGTACTTTCGTCTTCACAAAAATTATGCGTTTACATTTCCTGCTCCTGCTGCTGGTGGCCGCTGCGGCTTCCGCACAAAAATCCATTTCCATTGAAGACTTTACCGTGCGGGGCACGTTTGCTTCGCGCTCGGTGCGGGGCATTAACTGGACGCCCGACGGTAAATTTTATACCAGCCTTACCGAAAACAAAATTGTAAAGTACAACGTGGCTACGGGCCAGGCGGTAGAAACGCTGGTGGATGGCGCGGCCCTTACCCCGGCGCTGACGATTCAAGACTACACCTACAGCACCGACCAAAAGTGGATGTTGCTGAGCACGGACACGGAAAGCATCTACCGCCGCTCGTACAAAGCGAATTACTTTTTGTATGAGGTGGCCTCCAAACGGGTGCGGCCGCTCTCGCCCAATGGCAAGCAGAGCTACGCGGCCTTCTCGCCCGACGGCACGCGTGTGGCGTTTGCGCGCAACAATAATTTGTTTTGGGTTGACGTGGCCACCGGCACGGAAACCGCGGTAACCACCGATGGCGAGCGTAACAAAATCATTAACGGCAGCACTGACTGGGTGTACGAAGAAGAACTGAGTTTTGCCGATGCGTTTTACTGGAGCCCCGACAGCAAGCGGCTGGCGTATTACCGCTTTGATGAAACACGCGTGCGCGAGTACAACATGCAGAAGTGGAACAAGGGCCAGCTCTACCCGGAAGACTACCGGTACAAATACCCCAAGGCGGGCGAAGACAACTCCATTGTAGAAATCTGGTTTTACGAGGTGGCCACGCAGGCCAAAGTAAAGGCAGACATTGGCACGAACCCGGACATTTACATTCCGCGGGTGAAGTGGACGCAAAATCCGTTGGTGCTCTCCATCCGCCGGATGAACCGCCTGCAAAACACGCTGGAGATTTTACACACGCAAGCCGCCACCGGCGCCTCTACTGTAATCTATACCGAAAAGAGCAGCACGTATTACGACATTGACTACACAGACGACCTGGTGTACCTGGCCAATGGCAAGCAGGTGTTATTCTCCAGCGAGAAGAGCGGCTACAAGCACCTGTACCTGATGAACATCGATGGAACGAATGAGCAACCCATTACGCGCGGCGCGTGGGAAGTAACTGCCGTGGTAGCGGTGGACGAAAAAGCGCAACTGGTGTACTACCTCTCCACGGAGGGCAGTTATCTGGACCGCACCTTTTATGCGGTTACGTTCGATGGCCGGAAAAAAACGAAACTCTCGGCGGCTGCGGGCACGCATACCATTAACATGAGCACCGATTACCAATTTTACATTGATTACCACAGCAGCGCCACACAGCCGTTGCAGGTGCACTTGTACCGCACCAAGGGCAACGCGCTGGTAAAAACACTGGAGGCCAACGAGGCGTACCGCAAAACGGTGGAGGAATATGGATTGGCAACGAAAGAGTTTTTTCAGTACACCAGCGCGGATGGGGTTACACCGTTAGACGGCTACATGCTGAAGCCGCGGGGTTTTGATGCCTCCAAAAAATATCCGGTGTTGGTGTACCAGTACAGCGGGCCGCGGGCGTCTAGCGTGGCCAACAGCTGGGGTACCAACATGTGGCACCACATGCTCACACAAAAAGGAGTGGTAGTGGCGGTAATCGATACGCGCGGCACGGGCTTCCGGGGCGAGCAGTTTACCAAACAAACGTACAAGCAACTGGGCAAATTGGAGTTGGAAGATTTGCTGGCCGGCGGCAAGTTTCTGGGCAACCTGGAGTATATTGATGAAAGCCGCATGGCCATTTGGGGCTGGAGTTTTGGTGGCTACACCACTTCGCTGGCGATGACCAAAGGTGCGGGCGTTTACAAAGTGGGTATTGCCGGTGCGCCGGTAACCAACTGGCGTTATTACGATAACATTTACACCGAAAGGTTTTTGCAACGGCCCCAGGAAAATGCCGCGGGCTATGACGAGAACTCGCCTACCACGTATGCCAGCAAATTAGAAGGCCACTTTTTGTTGATTCACGGCACGGGCGATGACAACGTGCACTTTCAAAACTCGGTAGCGCTGGAAGAGGCGCTGATTAACGCGGGCAAGCAGTTTCGCTCACACTTTTATCCGGACCAGGCCCACGGCTTCCGCGGGGGTAAGGTGAATTTGCATTTGTACACGTTGATGACGGAGTTTTTGCTGGAACATTTGTAACCTGCAGCCATGCGCGTAAGCCCACCCACTTCCTCCGGAAAAAGCAGATGGTACGGCACAATATTGATTGTGCTGGCGGTGGTGCTGGCACTGTTCTGGTCGGTACACCCGTTTTTTATGTGGGTGTTGATTGGCGCATTAACGCTGGTAAGTTTCTTGTACTACCGGTCGTTGCCCAAAACGGAACGCGACTATCGGTACCAACGCGAGGAAGAAAAAGGTGCAGACCCGCGTACGCGCACACCGGATGTGGAAACACCCGCGCAAGCGCCCAAGCAGAAAAAACGGCAAAACAATCCCGGCGCGAGCACCGCCGCTACCCCACAACAACACGTGCAGGCCATTACCATTGCCGTGTTTGTGTTAGTGGGCGTAATTTTTTTCGGGATCATACTCGCAGTAATTTTCAGCCCGGAGGATGCCGAACCCCCCAGCGAAACCGAGGTGCTTCAGCAAACGCTGGCCGCCAACCCGAACGATGTAGACGCGCTGACAAATTTGGGCAACTACCACTTTGATCAGGTTGCGTACGACTCTGCGCTAAGTTATTACGACCGCGTGCTGCGCATTGACAGCCGTAACAGCCCGGCGCTTTACAACAAAGGATTGGTGTACTACAAGCGGCAGGAATACGAAACCTCCATTTCCGTATTGCGGCAATGTGTGGATGCCGACCCCAACAATCTGGATGCGTTGGTGGTATTGGGGCACAACTACTACGACCGGCAGCAATACGATCCGGCGCAGGAGTGGTACGGCAAAGCGTATGAAAAGGGCATGCGCGACAGTTTTTTGTGCCATGCACTGGCGTGGATGTACGACCAAAAAAATCAGACCACGCGGGCGTTGGCGCTATATAAAGAAGCCGTGGGCCTGGACAGCACCCGGGCCGATATCTACCCGCGGCTGGCAGAATTAGAGCCGGGGCGTGCCAGTCTGTATCGCGAGCTGGAGCAGCGCTGGAAGCAGCCGGAATAGCCGCCATCGGGCACCTCCGCGCAAGCGAAAAAATTAACATTTCGCTGATCTTTAAAGGGTACCAAAGCCAGCAGGCTTGTTTACTTTCGTGGATTAATCCTTCGTTCCTTATGCGTGCATTCCTGATGACGGTGGGTGCGGCAGTGCTCCTGGCCGCCTGCTCAAAAAAAGAAAAAGCTCCTTTTGTGGAAGCAACCACACACTTGTACGACGCTACATTGAGACCGTTTTACCATGGCGTGGCCTCGGGTGATCCGCTAACCGATCGCGTGATTATCTGGACACGCGTTACTCCACCCGACTCCGCGGTGTCGATTCTTGTAAAATGGGAAATAGCCGAAGACCCCACCTTCGCCACCCTGGTGCAAACAGATCTTGTGGCCACCACACCCGCCCGCGACTACACCGTAAACGTGGATGTGCAGGAGTTGAAGCCCGGCACCACTTACTACTATCGGTTTGGCGCGCTGGATGCCCTCTCGCCCATTGGGCGCACGCGCACGCTCCCCACTACTTCGCCCGACAGTGTGAAGCTGGCCGTAGTAAGCTGTAGCAACTGGGAGTTTGGCTATTTTAACGCGTACGATCGTATTGCCGAAAAAGAAGTGGATGCCGTGCTGCACCTGGGCGACTACATTTATGAATATGAGCCCGGACGCTATGGCGATACTACCATTGGCCGCACGCACGTGCCCGCAAAAGAAATTGTCTCGCTCAGCGACTACCGCACACGCTACGCCCAATACCGGTTAGACCAAGGCTTGCGCAACATGACGGCCCGCCACCCGCTGGTGGCCATTTGGGATGATCATGAAGTGGCGAACAACAGCTACGTAACCGGCGCGCAAAACCACCAACCCGAAGAGGGCGACTATGCACAACGTAAAGCCGCGGCACGGCAAGCCTACTACGAGTGGCTGCCCATTCGCGAAGGCAAGCACTACCGCGCATTTGCCTATGGCGAGTTGGCCAACGTGATGATGCTGGACGAGCGGCTGGAAGGCCGCACACGGCAACCGGATTCAGAGCAAGACTCCGCCTACCAAAGCGCGGGGCAGTCGATGTTAGGCGCTGCCCAGTTACAATGGCTGGAAAGCGAATTGCAAAAACCCGCCACGTGGAAAATCATTGGCAACCAGGTAATCTTTTCGGATGTACAACTTGCCGCGGTGTACCCGAGCATGCCGAAAAATCTGGATGCGTGGGACGGCTACCCGCGGGAGAAAGCGCGAATCAAAAATCTCATTGTTGACAAAAAGATTTCGGATGTCGTATTCCTTGCGGGCGATACGCATTCCGCCTGGGCCATTGAAGCCGCCACGGATGTTGCCAACCGCTACAACGCGCAAACGTCTGCCGGTGCATTTGCTGTGGAGTTTGGCACCACCAGTGTTTCGTCTGGCAACAGCGATGAGCGGACACCGGCCGATACCGTGCGCCTGATGGAAGCTGCTTTGCTGAAAAGCAATCCGCACATCAAGTATGTAAATGCCCGAGATCATGGCTATTTGCTGGTTACGTTTACACCCCAACAGTTGCGGGCCGATTATTTTATGGTAAACACGCTTCGCCAAATTGATGCGGGCGAGCGGCTGGATCGCTCGTATTCGGTGGCCCGGGGCACCCCACGGCTTCGCTAGAATAACCTACGAAACGATGGGTGTGCGATTGGTACGCAAACACTTTCGTATTTTCGGTGCATGAAGAAGTTTCTTTTTTGGATGGCGTTGTTCGCATTCGCTTTCGCGGAAGCGCAGGTGGTTGGTAAACTGTTTCCAGCAATGGAAGCCGAAACCGTAGACGATAAAAAAGTGGCATTGCCCAGCGATGTAAAAGGAAAGTACACCCTGCTGGGCCTTGCGTATTCCAAAAAGTCGGAAGACGAATTGAATTCATGGTTTCGGCCGGTGTTCGAAAAATTCATCCAGAAGTCAACCGGGTTGATGGCCGGCATGGGCTACGATGTGCACGTGTACTTTGTGCCCATGTTCACCGGTGTAAATGCGGCCGCCACGGGCACCGCCAAGCGCAAAGCGTTAAAAAATACCGATCCACAACTGCTGCCCTACATTCTTTTTTACAAAGGTGAGCTCAAGCCTTACAAAGAAGCGCTTGATTTCGAAAAGCGCGACATCCCCTATTTTTTTGTGCTCGATAAAGACGGGAAGATTCTGTTTGCTACCTCCGGTGCTTACACCGAGGACAAAATGGACGAGGTAGAGGCGGTGATTGAGTAACCGCTACGCGGGTTCAATCACGGTTCAATAATAGTGCGAAACGTGAGGTTGATGCGGGGCGTCTTCACGGTTTTTGTAGGCGGCAATCGGTGCAGCCAGTGCGTTTGGGTAGGGCCTTTCATCACCAACAGGCTGCCATGCTCGAGGTGAAGGGACACCACTTCTTTCGTTTGCTTGTGCCGAAAGGCAAATTTTCGCTCCGCACCAAAGCTTAACGAGCCAATGGCTCCGTCTTTTTTTAAATCCTTTTCGTCATCGCTGTGCCAGGCCATCCCCTCTTCGCCCGTATGGTATAAGTTGAGCAGACAGGAATTAAACGTCTCGCCTGCTGCCTTTTCGGTTTCACGTTTAAGGGCCAGTAATTCGGGTGTCCAGGGCAGCGCGTGCTTCGTGATGTTGCTGTAGGTGTATTCAAACGGGCGATCGCCATACCAGGCTACTTTGCGTTTGGTGATGATGTGCCGTCCGAAAATCACCGCTTCGTCATTCCGCCACTCAATGGTGTGGAGCAGCGTGCGGTAGTACTGATCGGCCTGGGCCGGGGAAAACAATTTTCCGTAATAGTTTACGATGCCCTGGTGCGGCAGCCAATTTTGATTCGGATCAACTGTTGATTCAAACAGATTCATGTTTCCAATTTTTATACTGTGCGTTCATACACCGTGCACACGGGCGATAGCCGCTCCGCTCCGCCTCAAGCACGGTAGCGAAAAAAACGCGGTTTTCTTTTTTCATTTTCTTACCGTACAAACAGCGCAAGCTGCCATAAATCTTTGCCTTTCGATTTCCACCGAGCGTGATCTCGGCTTCGCGAATTTTCTTTCGCAACTCGAACCGGGAAAGCGCAACATGTGGCCACATTATCTACAAGCAAGGCTAGCTGATTTGCTGTGATTAAAAAACCGGATTCTTGCGGAAGTGTTCGCGGTGACGCGGGCTATTGTTCGTCCTGCTGTTTCAGTTGAAGTAAGTCGGCAGGCGTATCAATGTCGAGATCGCCTTGCGGAAAAGAAACAAATGCCAGCAGGTGCTGATGCCGTGTAAGGATCTTTTTCGCCCCCTCTTCATCGCCTAAACCGAGCAGTTCCGAAAAAAATGCGTTTGAAAAACGTGCCGGCACACCCCACGCGTGCTTGTATTGGCATGCGGCCAGTGGAGCAGATTGCGAAAGCAAAAGCTGAAATATTGAAGTCGTAAGAAAAGGCTGATCGCAAACCGAAACGATCACCGCATCTAACGCGGGTTGCGCCCGGAGTAGCGCTTGCAACCCCGCCTTCAGCGAATGGCCCATCCCTAAATGCCAATGGGCATCTACCACCACTGCCACCGCAAACGGTTCGAGCAGTTTCTTGTTTGCTTCCGCATCAGCGCCCAGCACCACGTACACCGGGCAACCGGTTTCGCAGGCGCGGGCCACCGTGGCCGCAAGAAGCGTAACACCACGGAAGATGACTTGTTGTTTTGGCTGGCCGAGGCGCGTTGAGGCACCGGCCGCCAGAATGAGAATGGCAGTTAGCTCTTTTGATGATGCAGTTTTTGCACTCATGGTAACGCAAACGCCACGTATGTGTCGCCCGACTTCGTACCCATCTTGCCGCCCCCGCAAGCAATTACCACAAATTGCTTCCCGTTTATTCCATACACGGCAGGTGTTGCATAGCCGCCCGCGGGTAATTGGTGCTCCCACAGCAGTGCGCCCGACTCCATATCAAAAGCGCGAATTTTTTCATCGCGCGTAGCCGCAATAAATAACACACCGCCCGCAGTTGCCACGGGGCCACCATAATTTTCTGATCCGGTAGCCGGGATTCCTTTTTCTTTTAATTCTTCGAATTCGCCCAATGGCACTTGCCAACGGTGTACGCCGGTGTTGAGATCAATGGCGGTGAGCGTGCCCCAAGGCGGTGCTACCGCGGGGTAACCCTTAGGTGTAAGAAAGCGGGTGTACCCTGTGTTCGAAAACCAGACGTCGGACGTGCGCTCAAAAATTCCTTTTTTCTCCACGTCGCTTCGGTCTTGCAAATCCAATACAAATCGTGCGATGGATTGAATCTCTTGTTCGCTCAAATGGCCAAACGCGGGCATCACGCCTTTCCCTTTTTGCACTAGTTGCGATAACGAAGCGAGCGAATACTTTTCCTGCAATCCGCGCAGGGCCGGATACAACTTACCTTGGCCCTCACGCGTCAGCCCGTGGCAGGTGGCACAGTGCGTACGATAAAGCGAAATGCCCGCCCAGGTATCCGCCTTCAGGCGCACATCAACCATAGTTAAGATCCATGGCATCTCGTTCGCATTCACAAATAACGTATTTGTAGTGGGATCGAACGATGGCCCACCCCATTCACCACCGCCATCAAAACCAGGAAAGATAATCGTGCCCTCACGGCTCGGTGGAATAAAAGGCTCGCCTGTGCGTACACCCGCGAACCGTTTCCGAATGGAGTCGGCCTCTCCGGTAACGGTGTTGATCATCTGTTCCGTAAAAGCTTGTCGCGCAAAAGGTTTAGGTAGTGTAGGTACAGGCTGCGTGGGCCACGCCGCTTCGCCCTCCAAATCCGATGGCGGCACCGGTTTCTCTTCAATGGGGAACAACGGTGCGCCCGTGGCACGATCCAGAACAAATACAAAACCGGTCTTGGCAATTTGAATCACCGCCTCCACGTCTTTACCGTCTTTTTTAATCGTTGCCAATACGGGCGCGGCCGGCAGGTCTCTGTCCCACAGATCGTGATGAATAGTTTGATAGTGCCATTGCCGTTGGCCGGTACGCGCATCGAGTGCCAGCACACAGTTGGCGAAAAGGTTTTCGCCTTTACGATTGCCGCCATAGAAGTCGAAGCTGGCTGACCCGGTAGCAGCAAACACCCAACCGCGTTTCTGATCGACCGACATCCCCGCCCAGGCGTTTACACCACCGATGCGCTCCCAGGCATCGGGTGGCCATGTTTCATACCCCACTTCACCCGGCTGCGGAATGGTGCGAAACACCCACGCAAGTTCACCGGTGATGACATTGAACGCGCGGATGTAGCCCGGTGCAGCGATGGGCCCCTCGTGCACGCGCGAGCCGAGAATAATCAGGTTTTCAAAAATTACGCCCGGTGTGTTACTCAACACCATTAGTTTCTCGGCACGTGCGCCCAGCCCCGCTTTCAAACTTACGCGCCCGTTCGTACCAAACGTTTCGATGGATTGCCCCGTGGCCGCATTCAATGCGTAGAGGTGCTCGCCAAATGTGTAAAGAATTCTGCGATCATTACCCTTTGCCCAGTAGGTAACACCGCGGTTAACACCCAAGCCCGGATTTTCGTTACCGGGATTAAATCGCCAGAGCTCTTTACCCGTGATTGCGTTCAGCGCAAACGCATGGAGCACAGGGGTTGTACCGAAGAGCGTATCGCCAATGATGATGGGGTTGCATTGAATCTGGGTGCGGTTGGCCACTGTGTCGGCATCCCCGGTGCGGTACGTCCACGCAACTTTAAGATCTTTTACATTCGATCGGTTGATCTGTTGTAGCGCGGAGAACTGAATACCATCCGGAGTGCCACCTTTTACGCGCCAGGTTTCGTAGCCCTGCTCCTTTTCCTGACATGCGAACAACAGCAACGGCAAACCATAAACCAGTAATCGTCCCGGAGTAATCATGAACGGAAGCTCTTGATTTATTTTCAGGAAATCAAGAGGCGCCTTCTGATGGATTTGGCTATTGACCCACTTTTCGTTCCTGCTGATCTTCTGCCAAGAAAATCTGCTTCAACACTTGATCAGAGCCCGGTTGCCGGTGGTGGATGGGGCCGGGATGGTATTTCAAGAACCCGCCGGAGCGGTTCGCAAACTTGCTTTGAATTTCAGCAATGATCGAAACCGCAATTTCATCCGGGGCTTCGGCCCCGATGTCCAACCCGATGGGCGAGTGAATCCGGTGAAAATCGAATTCCGTTAACGCGATGTTGGCTCTGCCAAACTCAGCTACCATTTTGTCGAGCCGCTTACGCGGACCCAAAAGCCCGATGTAGGGCGCAGCTGTTTTCAAAAGCTTTTTCAGTACATCGCGGTCGTACTCATAGTTGTGCGACATCAGCACACAGGCGGTGTAGGGTGTTACCCGAAAGTCGCGATCCACAAACTCCCGTTGGCACAGCGACAGCTTTTCTGCGGTGGGAAAAAATACCGGAGCAATATGGGCTACACATTCATCCGTAACTTCTACGCGCCAGCCCAACGAAGTAGCCAACTGGCTCACCGGGCGCGCATCGAAGCCGGCGCCAAACAGAATGAGATGAATCGTGGGTTGCACGTATTCTAAAAAAATGGAGTATGATCCAGACGCTGTGCGGTACTCCTGAATCGTTGACTTCTTGTGCTGAAATACCCGGCGAAGGTCTGCTTCCAGTGCGTCGGTCATTTGGGCCCCGAGTTGATGAATCAAAAGGGCGGATTCGTTGGCCAACACCGCGCGGCCGATCGCATCACCAGCAATGACTGTAGCGAGTGCCAGCGGCTGCTCCAAGGCAACCACTTTTTCGATGATGGTAATCGCCTCGTCCAGCGGTTGGATCAACACATCAATCACGCCATTGCAGCCGAGCCCAATGCCCAATTGTTGATTGCTTTCCTCCCGGGTATCGTACGTAACAAGCCGTGCTTTTTTCTCGGTCATCACCAACCGTGCCTTGCGCAGCGCATCGCCTTCCAGGCAACCGCCGGAGATTGATCCTACCCAGCGGCCATCATCCGTAATGAGCATGCGCGCCCCGGGGCTGCGGTAGGAAGAGCCGTGTACGCGCACCACGGTGGCAATGGCGCCCTGGCGATCACTCTTTATTTTGGCTGCTGATTCGACAATTGATCGAAATTCGCGGGACATAGCTTAATGGTTAACAACTACCTGTTGCTTAACAGTTAGTTGGTCGGTTTTGATTACCACAAGATAAATTCCATTGGGCACGTTCGTTGTACTCCAAGAAAAAAATCCCCCATCATTGCTGAACATCAAACGGCCGAGTAGATCATAGACTTCAATTTTAGCTTGTTTCAACTCGTCAGAAAAATGCACAACGTTCGTTGCGGGGTTTGGATAAATCCATTGCTGCTGGGTTTGTTGTTCTGCTGCAGTAACGATTGTAGTGCTGAACATGGAGCTTCCCGACCAAAAAAGAACACCGCCTATTTCAGTGCCTACACGCCAAAAATAATCAGTCGATGGTTTCCAGTCTTTGGATTGAATCTGAGTAGAGGAGATTGTCTTTTGAAACAAGTCCGAAAAATCCGCTTGCTCCGATACCTGCCACAAGTACTTTTGCGCACCTAAATCCTGCCAAGAAAACTGAACAACCTCATCGGGCCTGAATGTACTTTTGTTCTCTGGTGTTCTTAACGCGAAACTAAATGAATTAGTACGGAAATGGCTGGCTGACGCCCAAAGGGTTTCGCCTGATTTAACCAACCCAACCCGCACGTAATGATTTGCTGCCGGTTTCAACAGTCGGTGGCTATGCCGAAAAGAACTAGTCTTGATAATTGGGCCGGTAGAAAATCTTTCGTCCTCAGATAGCTGATAAGCAAACTCCGCGTCAGGCACGGGAGACCACTCAATTTCAACCGTTTGATGAGTTGCGAACAAATCACCCGCTTTAGGTTTTTCAAACTTCAGCGTAGTGGTCGAAAATGTTGACGTAGCAACTTTTTTGTAACCATTCACAAATTCGCTGGTAATTTTCAAGTAATACTTCCTGTTAAACGAATACGTGTTCCATTCAAAAGAGCTACTTCTCAATCCCACCAGTACCGGGTTCGAGAAGTCTTGGTTTTCGGAAACGGTAATCTCGTGTGCCTGGGCTGCCGGTTCATTTGCCCATTCGAAAACGATATTTGGCCGAACATCCAAAGCGTTTGGCGTGGGTTTCCTAATCTGTAACACAGCATCTTTCGTTTTGAATTGCCGGACTTCTGACCAGGAGGTAATAACACCCGGAAAAATAGCGCGTACCCGCCAATAGTAACGATTCATCGGGCGATCTAAGTATGGAGAGAACGTAGTATCCGTAACGATCCCGGAAAATCGCGCCTTAGTGGACCCAAAGTTCTGGTCTTCATTCCCTTGAATCTCATATTGGGTAGCATTTGGGATTTTTCGCCACACAAATCGCATCATGAAGTTCTGATCAATGGCCTGATCTGCAGGTGACACCAGCGAAACCGGAACATCTAGCATAGAGCCCGTTTTAAACTCAAAAGCAGAGGACCACGGACCCGGGCCCGCCGCATAATTCGCCCGCACTCGCCAGAAATAGGTGGTTTCCTTTTCCAAAATCGTTGGAATTCGAGTATTCGACTCGGTCGTTGCAAAACTAAGTTTTAGTGTATCGAAAAAGCGAGTGTTAGATACGTCAATGGTGTAGCTGCTCGCCTGGGCAACTGGCGTGAACTTGACGCGTGGGTTGATGGGCACATCGGTTGCATTGTTTGCCGGATCAATCAATCTTGGGATTTCAAAAGCTAGTGGCTCAGCATTTGTACCCACCAAAAATGCTGGAGATAAAACTTGTTTAAACGAATTCCCTAATTTATCAACGAGCCGTATCTCTAAGTCATAAAAACCATTGGGCAAGCCGACAGGCAAGTCGATTCGTTCCGGATTTATTGTTGTCAATGATGTCCAATCGGAGGAATCTTTAAGCCTGTAGCGCGCGATTACGGTAGGCTGTTCAACACCATAACACCCGGACCCACAGTAGTCAACACTACCGACGCGAATCCATGCGCCAGCGCTGGCAGAAAGTTGATCGACTACACTCGATCCAGACCAAAGTTGGAGATGTCTCACGGTGGGCGGTATCGGGTCTGCTCTTCGGGTATCGAACTCGAACACTACGTTGGACTTGCCAAATCGTCCTGCCACCTGGTAAGCATCAAAATCAAGTTCAACTGAATAAATCCCGGGTGTTGAGGCAAGCAATATCGGTTGCAAAAAGTTCGAGAGTCCATCATTTTCACTTTGGTTTCTTACAAAACCTCGGGCGATTACATTCCCCTCGCGTTTCACGCGAAAAGGCAAATTTGCGAATGCCATGTCAACCAATACGCCGTTAAATACGCCTTGCCAAACATTAAAACCGATGTAAAAGTCCGGCCCGTGATTGAACACCTGACTTGTTGAAGTATGAAGCCCCGTACCAACAGGAATCTGTCGAGGAATGCCCTGCGACGTCATCGAGCGGCTCAAGAATTCCCCAAAAGGCTGCGTTTTAAAAACAAGCGAATCCTTATCATAAAGCACAAAGCTTGGAGATTGAAACCCGACCGGGCTCCCGGAAGTTTTTAGTTCATGATTTTGAAATAGGATGTTACTATCACGAGATTTTGGTTCTGTGAATATGACCAATGCTGTGTCGATCTGAAACGGTTCTCCGTTCCAGAACTTGAACGCGGAGTAAGGTCCACCAAATGCTAAGTAATTTATGAGCTGCCATCCGGCTGAATTTTTTTCCGAACCCTTGAACGTTAACGGCACTAAACTAGCAGGATTGGTTTGAAGTGTTTGGTTACCGTTGATACCCTTGAGCGTACTTCCCATACTGTAGAAGACTTTCTTACCGGATGGTCGATCGAAATAATGAACATCTAACACGGCCTTTGTACTCGCACTGCTCGTATAAATCGTGTCAAGAGCGGTTGGTATCAGGGAAAAAAAGCCCCCCACTCCATCTTGATAACGCAGGCCGGTAACGCCTCGGGACAAATAACGTGACAAGGGAATCGGTTTGCCTTTCTCATCCTTGGGTTGAAAGGAAATCTGTTTGTCTGCTTGGGACTTGCGCCAGACTACTTTTGTATTACTGCTAACCACCAAATCCTCCTTCAAAACAACTCGGAATCCGCTATATGGCGCAAAGAAGTGATAGTTGCCGGGCAACAATGGTACGTCCTGCTGCGAACTGATCGGATTTATGATTTGTGAAAAGAAGAAGTATTGATCTTTTCTCAGCGCAAGAACAAATTCGGGCCATTCCGAACCAAAATCAAACCGAACGGTATTCGGGTTCATCAAACCCACTGGTAACTCAATTCGATCGCCTGACGTAGTGGCAATAAGGTAGCCCATATAGGAAGCGGGAAACTCGCGCTTCGCAAGTAAGCGAGAATCGGCATCAACCGTCAGCGTGAGGATGCCAAAATTGCCAGGTGCTACGGTTATTGAAGTCGGTGAAATGTTGCCCAAAAGGCCTGGAATTTGCAAATCTCCACCCACCGAAAGATTGTATGTTCTTTCAACGGTGGCATGGTTGTAGATTTTCACTTGAAATATTTTTCGGGTCAGGCTGTCCGCCTTGATTGGATTGATTCCGATTGAAGCTGGTTCAAAAGTCGAAGTCGCATTGAGTGCCTCGACTACATCCAAACGGCCAGTGCCTCCCTCGATGTAGTTGAGTCCTATGCTTTTTGTGTGCTGCATCAAGGCCGACTTCACGATAGCAGGCCCCCATGTAGGATTCTTTTCAAGTATAAGTGCAGCCGCTCCAGCCACGTGAGGGGCTGCCATTGATGTCCCGCTTTTGCGACCAAATAACCCGCCGGGCAAAGTGGCGTTAACGTCTAATCCTGGCGCACAGATATCCGGTTTCAGTCCAAAGGTTCTTGTTGGGCCGCGAGAACTGAAAAACGTGATGGCGTCATTGTTATCCGATGCAGCAACCGTTATGGCCTTTTCTGCAATTCCAGGCGTATCAATCGTCTGAGCCATGCCGGAATTACCGGCAGCAGTTACAAAAACTACCCCGCGAGCAACCGCCTCGTTTACGGCTTGACTTATCGGTTCATTCGCATCTGGAAACCGACCGAGGCTCATATTAACAACATCAAGCGCATCGTTTGTAGCAGGGTTACCATCTGGATCAACACTCTTCTCAATGGCCGCCAGAATCCACGAATCAAACCCAAAGCCATCCGCACCGAGCGCCTTAAGCGCGTACAATTGGGCATCCGGTGCCACTCCTTTGAGGTTGGGACCGTTGGCTGCCGCAATCCCCGCCACGTGGGTCCCATGACCGTTGTCATCAAATGGATCGGAGTCATTATTGACGAAATCAAAACCTCCAATAACTTTTTTGCCCGCGCCAATTCCTCCACCCAAATCCGGATGACGATAATCAATACCTGTATCAATAATGCCGATGGTAACACCTTTACCGGTGATGTTATATTGGGCCCAAGCCTGAGGGGCGCCAATGAGCGCGTTAGTTTCTGAATCACTAATTTTCACCTGACGGTCGGTATTAATTCTATCGACAACCGAAAGCGCTTTCAACTTTTGCATATCGGAGACCAAGGCAGTGACTGCAACACCGTTGAAGGTGCGCTTGTAGTGAAAGTTAATTGCTGGAGGCGTTTGGTTTGTTCTGGCTGCTCCGGATTGGAATAATTTTTTGAATCCGTCTACAAACTGTTGATGTTGTGATTCTACCGTTTCCCCAGATCGGCCATTCGATGCAGCCGCGACGTCTTTGAACTTAATTATCCAACGTGTCAATGTGTCTTTTGCATTTTGCGCATCGGGAACAAACAAACCGGGAACGTAGCGCAGACCTCGGTTTGCTGAAGAATCCTTTAAGAAATATTTGGTTTTAACCTGATTTTGGCTAACCGAAATACTGGTCACCAGAAAAAAAGCGATACAAAAAGCTAATCTCATACTCGGCAATTAAAAATTGGCGAAACAATAATGGAACGCTCACTTAAAAAATGAGCTTGATCCATTAAATTACCGATACCAATATAAGAAATTATTTCTTTCGTAACGCCTTTACCTCCGCCGGGGTTACGGCTGCGCCTTTGTTGCCAAACGAATTCCGAATATAGTTGAGCACATCGCTCACCTCTTGATCGGTGAGGTCGAAGCCGCTCATTTCCAGATTATACTTTTTGCCGTTTACGGTAATCTCGCCGGAAACACCATACAAAACTTGTTGAATTGAGCGATTCTTATCGGCCATCAGGTAATCGGACTTGGCTACCGGCGGATAGAAGTCTTGCAACCCCTCGCCATTATCCATGTGGCACGACACACAGTAGGCGGTGTAAATTTCCGCTCCGCGGGTGACGCTGGATTTGAGATCGAAGTTCTGCTTTTGCTGAGCAAAAACACCCATCGAAAAAATTGAGAAAATTAATAACGTGAAAGACATCTTCATAGGCTATAGATTAACAGGTAATTTTCGTATTCGGCATTTTTTTATCTGCACCAACCACGCAGCCTGAGGCTTAGCCGTGGGCCGCTTGACTCAAAACGTGACTAATCTTTTTGGTTTGATTGTCCGCGTGTTGACCATTGATCTACAGGCTCGTCCGCCCATTTGTTGATGATCAAGCGTGAGTCGTTTAAGGTTCATCGTTATCCAATTTCATCCAAACTAAATGGCAACACGCGTATGCGCTTGCCGGTAAGATCGAAGATGGCATTTGTAAGTGCGGGCGTGCACGGCGGCAAACCCGGCTCGCCTACGCCACCGGCTTTCTCATCGTTGTCCATCACGTGCACTTCAATGTCTGGTGTTTCGCTGATGCGCGGCATCTTATACGTATCAAAGTTTTTCTGAACCGCTTTTCCATCCGCGAAAAGGGTAGCATGTTTAACCGCAGCACCAAGGGCCATGATAATGCTACCTTCCACTTGCGCACGAATGATATCCGGATTCACATACCAGCCACAATCTATCACCGCCCAGACTTTATCAATTTTGATGCCACCACTTGCTTTGCGTGATACTTTTACTACTTCGCCCACAATGCTGCTAAAACATTCGGTGATGGCAATGCCATAACCCTCGTTTGGTTTGCGCGTATGCCAACCACTCACTTCCGCCAGGCGATTTGCTAACGCGTGAAACCGGCCATTCCAGAAATGCTGCTTGCGGAACTCCAGCGGATCTTTGCCGGCTGCTATCGCCAGTTCATCCATAAAACTTTCGTACGCGAAGGCGTTCGTAGAGGAATATACCGACCGCCACCACATCACCGGCACGGGCGACTCCAGCGGCACATCGCCAAAGCGGTAATGCGGAATGCTATCAAAATACGTCTCCGGAAAACCTTCTGTAACGCTGTCGTTGTACGCGATTTTGTCCGCACCCGGATTTTGATGACCCATGTTTTGCCCCGCCATGATGGCTTCAAAACCGGCAATGGTGCCGCCTTCTGTAAGCCCACCTTTGCATTGATACACCATACCCGGACGAAACGGCCCTTGCGTCATATCGTCTTCGCGCGACCACACCACCTGCACGGGCGCGTTCACCGCTTTCGAAATCACCGCCGCTTCGTGCGGATAATCTAAAAACGCCTTTCGACCAAACCCGCCGCCTAAGAACGTCATGTTTACGGTGACATCTTCAGGTTTGATGCCCATCAGATCTGCCACATCTTTTTGTACCCAATCGGGGCCCTGAATCGGCCCCCAGATTTCCAGTTTGCCGTTTTTAAAATCTGCAATGCAGTTCAGCGGCTCCATGCAGGCATGCGCCTCGTACGGTGTTTCGTACACGGCCTCAAGCGTCTTTTTACTTTTCGCCCACGCTTTGTCTACTTCGCCCTTTGCCTTAAACCAAAGTGGTTTTGCTTTCAGGTCTTCGCGCAGTCGGGTGTAGAGTTGCTCGGTGGAGTGATGCGGGAAGCCGGTGTCATCCCACTCTACTTTTAGCGCTTTGCGCGCCTGCATGGCGGCCCATACACTATCCGCCACCACAGCCACCCCGTGGCGCATCGTAGCAAAAACGGCCATCTCCACTTTTAACACGTGGCGCACACCCGGCAGCGCTTTTACTTCGGCCTCGTTAAAACTTTTCACTTTGCCGGAGAACCGTGGGTTACGTTCCACCATCGCGTAAAGCATGCCCGGCAGTTTTTTATCCAATCCAAAAACAGCCTGGCCATTAGTTTTAAGTGGCGTGTCGATGCGCGGCAACGGTTGTCGCAGAATTTTATACGTACTTGGATCTTTCAATCGCACGCTTGTTGGCGGCGTAAGTTTAGATGCGTCGGACACGAGCGCACCATAGCCCAGCTTCTTGCCGCTGGGCCGATGGATGACGATTCCCTTCTCTGCGTAGCAGGTTTCTTTTTCCACTTGCCATTGATTGGCCGCTGCTTGCACGAGCAACTCCCGCGCGGTAGCGCTGAGGCGTAGCAGTTGTTTGTACGATCCGCGAATGGTAGAACTGCCGCCGGTAATCTGGCTGCCGTACTTTGTCTGGCTGCCTTGGGCAAATACCACCTTCACCTGGGTGATATCTACTTCAAGCTCTTCGGCAATGATCTGCGGCACGGACTGAAATGAGCCCTGGCCCATTTCCGAACGATGATTGATGAGCGTAACTAATCCCGTAGTATCAATCGAAATCCAGTTGTTAAGTTCAATGCCCAGCGTTTCAGCTTCGGCAGCCGTGAAGATGGCGCTGTCTTGCGCTTGCGCGCGAATGCCTAAGAGCAAAGCGGCGCCGGAGAGACCGGAAGCTTTAATGAAATTTCTGCGGGTGTAAACCGTTTTCATGAGTTTAGCGGGTAACGTTTGTGGTGGCCAGCGTAGCTGCTTTCTTGATGGCTTTGCGAATGCGCGGATACGTGCCGCAGCGGCAGATGTGGCCCTGCATGGCCGAGTCGATATCCGCATCGGTAGGATTTGGCTTGCGCGTAAGCAGCGCAGCAGCAGCCATAATCTGGCCGCTTTGGCAGTACCCACACTGCGGCACTTGCTCTTGAATCCAGGCTTGTTGCACCGGGTGGCTGTTGTCTGCGGAGAGCCCTTCAATGGTAGTGATCTCTTTGTTTGCCGCGGCCGCTACCGGCAGCGAACACGCACGCACCGGGGCACCATTGAGATGCACGGTGCACGCGCCACATTGCGCAATGCCACAACCGTACTTAGTGCCGGTAAGTCCGGCCAGTTCACGAATGGCCCAGAGTAGCGGCATTTTTGGATCGGCATCTACGTTCACCGATTTTCCATTGATCTTTAGCGTGATGGCAGCCATGATGCAATTCTGATTACGAGGTACAAGATACAAAACCAACCAGGTGGGCGATGGTTAAGACGCCGTAAAATAGATAACCGGCGCAAGGCGGCTGATTACCGGTATTTTCTGATAGCGGAGAACCCAAATTTACAACAGTACAAACGATTGCAATGACCAATGCCCAACAGCGGCCTAACCCCAGGCCATGTTTTTTGTTACCTTCGCATCCCCATTTTCCAGACCTATGGCGATTCAGCTTTCTGACCTTTTTCCGTACACCTTCGACAAAAAATACAGCAAACCGGTGGCTTACTTTTCGATGGAGTTTGCCATCGACCAACCGCTGAAAATTTATAGTGGCGGGCTGGGCTTTTTGGCAGGTTCGCACATGCGCAGCGCATACGAACTCAAGCAAAATCTGATTGGGATTGGGATTTTATGGAAATACGGCTACTACGACCAGCAGCGGAACTTAGACGGAACGCTGCGCGTGAGCTACACTGAAAAAGAGTATTCGTTTCTTGAAGACACCGGCATTCAGTTTACCATTTCCGTGCACAATCACCCCGTGCATGTAAAAGCGTGGCTGTTGCGGCCGAATGTGTTTCATACCGTGCCGATGTTTTTGCTATCCACAGATGTGGCGGAGAACGATCACCTGGCGAAAACCATCTCCCACCGATTGTACGATTCGCACGACAGTGCGCGCATTGCACAATCCATTTTGTTGGGTGTGGGCGGAGCCAAGCTGCTCGATGTGTTGGAGCGCGAAACCGCAATTTACCACATGAACGAAGGGCACGCGTTGCCCCTTTGCTTCTACTTGTTAAATAAGTTTAACAACAATCTGGAAGAAGTACGCAAGCGTGTGGTGTTTACCACCCACACCCCGGAGCGGGCGGGAAACGAAGAACGCAGCATCAATTCGCTGGAGGTGATGAACTTTTTTCAGGGCACGCCACGCGAAACCGTACACGCATTGGCAGCGCCCAGCCCCGATACGCTTAGCTACACCGTTACCGCCATGCGGATGGCGCGTGTGGCCAACGGCGTATCGCAAATGCATGGCGAAGTATCGAAAGAAATGTGGGGTGTTTTTGAGGGCATCTGCCCAATCATCGCCATCACCAACGCGCAGAACCAGCACTACTGGCAAGATGAAATCTTGAAAAAAGACCTCGACAAAGACGATGACAAAAAGCTGGTGGCCCGCAAAAAGAAACTGAAGCGCGAACTGTTTCAACTCGTGGCCGACCAAACCGGGAAGATTTTTGACGAGGACGTACTCACCATTGTGTGGGCGCGCAGATTTGCCGGCTATAAACGCGCCAATTTGTTGTTAACGGATCTGGAGCGTTTTAAAAAAATCATCGGCAACCCCGAAATGCCGGTACAGGTGATTTGGGCAGGCAAGCCCTACCCGGAAGACTGGGGGGCCATTGATATTTTTAATGACATTCATGCCAAGACAAAAAGTTTACCCAACGCCACCATCCTTACCGGCTACGAAATGGGCCTATCGGCCGCGTTGAAAAAAGGCTCAGATCTTTGGCTGAACAATCCGCGGATTACACGCGAAGCCTCCGGCACATCGGGCATGACCGCCGCCATGAATGGTAGTATTAACCTATCGATTGCCGATGGTTGGGTGCCCGAGTTTGGGAAAGACGGAAAGAATTGTTTTATCATTCCCGTGGCCACCGAAGGCGACCAAGCCGAGCGCGACCGTGTTGAGGCCGAGCACCTGTACAATCTGTTGGAACAGGTGGTGATCCCAACCTACTACACCAAGCCGAAAACGTGGTTGAAAATGGTGAAGCAAAGCATGCAAGACGTAGTGCCGATGTTTGATGCGAACCGCATGGCGCGCGAGTACTATGAGCGCATGTACACCACGGAAAAACCCGGCACGAATGGCCTGGGCAGCCAGCGCGAAGCGCGCAAAGCGGTTACGCAAAAGAGCTGGTAATTTCCGGCGGTGGCTTTGATGGGGTACCCTGCCCGCGTGAGGGACGCGAAGGGCGCGGTGGCCCCGCCCGGCGGGGCCACGGGAGCGCAGCGCACCCCGTAGCGGCCCGACCACGCGCCTCGCGTGGGCACGCCCAAAAAACACTACTGATAAAATCCTTTTAGCCGGATGAGTTGCTCCACCGGCTCTGGCACCAGGTAGCGGATGGATTTGCCTTGCTGCACCAGATGGCGGATGTAGGTGGCTGAAATATCGATCAGCGGTGCCTCAACAAATTGCACTTGCGGATGGTGGTGAAAATCGGTTTTGATTGCGTGCGGCCGCGGGTACACATACAGCCCATAGCCGCTAAGAATCTGCTCGTGGTTTTTCCAGTTTCCAAATTTCTGCAGGTTGTCTTCGCCCACGATTACCCGGAACTGATGGTTGGGGTGTTTCTCGTGCAGATGGGCAAGCGTATGAATCGTGTAGCTGGGCTTGGGCAGGTGAAACTCCACATCGCTCACGGTAAGTTTGTAATTCTCAGCCACGGCCGCCTGCACCATGTCGTACCGATCGAACTCATGCAACAAGCTGCGGGCGGGCTTGAACGGGTTTTGGGGCGAAACCACCAACCACACTTTCTGCAGATCGGTATGCTCGGCCATGATGTTGGCAATAATGAGATGCCCGATGTGAATCGGGTTAAACGAGCCAAAAAACAAGCCAATCTTCACGCCCCGAAAATACGGCAAAAAAAGTGCGCAGGTCAGGCCCGGTGGGGCAGGAAAAGCCGGCTACGAAATACTTTTTGCAAAAAAGGTAGCACTACAAACACGGAGCGGTACCAAAAACGCAAGCGCATATTAACGTGCGCAGAAGCGGCCACTAGCCAATCGCGCAGGAGCCCGAACAGCAAATTGCTGGCGAATGGATGACAAGCCGAATAAGACCGGCGGTTTTGTAGCGCGTGGGTGCTACGGGTGTTATTGCGGGTTGGTTTGATTGAGATTGACACCGGCATAGAAACCGAGCGTGCGCTGATGCAGAAGCTTGGTAATGTAGGCGATTTGCCCGGTGTGATATGAATAATGTTCTACCACGTGCAGCACAATGCCGATGCCCGACAGCCGGTAGGCCTGCACGGGGCGCACCCGCAGCGCTTCCGCCTCGGTAAGCTGGCCAATAACGGTGCCCACCTGATCTACAGTTTGCCGGAAGGCGTGCCACACCTCTGCCTGGGGTAGCCCCCCGCGGGTGGCAAATTCCGCATCGCGCACGCGTTGATCGGGCGCTCCGCCCAGTGAAGACAGGATGTACTGTGTCATGTTTCCGCGCAGATGGACCAGCGTGGTGCCAATGCTTAGCGTGTGTTCATTGGCCTGGTGCCAAAACTCGCTTTCGCGGATGAGCGCGAGGCAATCGCTGATTTTTTTGGTGTTTTCCTCCAGCCGCACTTGGGCGTTGGATTGGAAGTCGGCAAGCCACGTCATAAAACAACAAAAGCCATCGTTAGGATGGCTTTTTGTGTGGGAGCTGAGGGGTTCGAACCCCCGACCCTCTGCTTGTAAGGCAGATGCTCTGAACCAGCTGAGCTAAGCTCCCATTTTTGGGGACTGCAAAAGTAGTACAGTTTTTTATTTGTGCAAACCCGTGCGGGAGAATTTCGGAGCCCCTTTTGGCCCAAAAAATGTATCCGGAAGGAAGTGTACCTTTGTTAAACCATTTTTTAAGCTTGAAGCGATTCAGAAAATTCATTTTTTACGCGCTTGGCCTGGTTGTTTTTGCTCTGATAACGCTAAGCGTTTTGATGTACGTCTACCAGGACCGCATCATTCAACACGTAGTGGCACAGGCAAACAAAAGCCTGGGTACACCCGTGAAGGTGGACAAAATTGAAGTGAACTGGTGGAGCGAGTTTCCTAGCCTTTCGGTGGTGTGTAAGGGTGTGTATGTGGAAGACAGCCATCCGGAAGAGGCACCGCTGTTTCTGGCCAAACGGGTTTCATTTTCTTTTGATGTACTTGAGCTTTGGCAGGGGCGCTACGTGATTCAACGGATTTCCGTGTACCAGAGCGAAACCTACATTAAGCGCAATACCCGGGGCGAGGGCAACTACAACATCACGAAAAAAACGAACGATACCGCCGCTATTGCATTCCGCCTGAACCGCATTACCCTGAAAGATGCCTGGGTTACGTATGCCGATGCGCAGGCGGGGCAAGAACACCGCTTCACCAGCGATGAGCTTACCGCTTCGCTTAAAACGGCTAACGATGTGTACGACATCGAGGCGAACGGCCAGGTGATGATCGAGCAAATTGGCCTGAACAACAACCACTACCTGAAGAACAATCATTTTGATATTGCCGCCCGAATGGTGTACCACGATCGGGAAAAAGAGTTGCACATTGACTCCAGCACGCTGCGCCAGCAGAACACCACCTACCGGATTCAAGGCAAGTATGGATTTAAAGATGTTACCCAGATGGATCTGGCCTTGCGCGGAAGCAACGTAAACGTGCAACGGTTGCTGGCGTTTTTGCCCACTGAGCAGGCGGCACAATTAGCGAAGTACGAGAGCCGGGGTGCAGTGTACTTCGATGCAACCCTGAAAGGTGTGATGCACGGCAGGCAGTCGCTCGCACTCACCGTAAATTTTGGTTGGAACAACGCAGAACTGTATCACCCGGAATACGCCACCCGCATCACAGAAGCGTACCTGGAGGGGACGTTAAGCTTGCCCGTAGTAAACGACCTTTCGCGGGGAACGCTGGCATTAGAGAACATTCGCGGCACGCTCAACGGCAAGCCACTCACGGCACGTATACACATCAACAACTTTAACAATCCCTTTTTGGTGATGGAGTTTGCAGGCACGGTAGATGCTGCTTTTGTTAACTCTGTTTATCCGCCGGAAGGTATTGAAAAGCTTACCGGCACCTTTGCCGCCAATCTGCAATACGAGGGGCCGTTGGGCAAATGGAGTACACCGGCACCCGCAAGCAATGCCCGCGGTTCGTTGCAGTTTCAAGGCATACAACTTGCCCTGAAACAATCGGGGCTGAATTTCGAAAATTTAAATGGCCAACTGGAGTTTAACCAGGCAGACGTAGCGCTAAGCAATTTCAGCGGGCAGCTGGGCAAGAGCGACTTTTTGATTAACGGGTTGTTTCGCAATGCCATCCATTTTCTGGGCGACCGCGCGCAACCCGTGCACGTGGAGGCGGAGTTGCAATCGCACAGCCTGCACCTGGAAGAGCTGATGCAACGCCTCTTTCCAGCAGACAACCGTGATGTATCCTTCACCCTTGCCCCCACCTGGACGTTGAACTTTGCGTGCCAGATTGACCAGCTACGGTATAAAAAGTTTTCCGCAAAGTACCTGGCGGGCGACCTGCAAATCCGTAACCAACTGGCGGTATCGCGCAACGTACAAATGAAAACCATGGGGGGCGAATTAACTTTTAATGGGATTGTAGATGCGCAACAGAAAAACGCGGTGGATGTGGTTGGAGGTTTTCAGCTAAGTAAAATTTACCTCGACAGTATTTTTTACATCTTCGAAAACTTCGATCAGACGTTTATTGAATCAAAGCATCTAAAAGGCCGTGTAGACGCGGATGTTTCTTTGGAACTCACCCTGAGCGATGCCTTAAAGCTGCGATCGGAAACACTCGTTGCAGATGTAACGGCAACCATCCGCCAAGGCGAGTTAAACCAGTTTGAGCCATTGCAGCAGTTAAATCGGTATCTGGACGATGAGGGACTGAGTAAGCTGCGCTTCGCGGATTTGACCAACGAAATCCACATCGAAAATAAAACCGTGTACATACCGCAAATGGAAATCCGCAGCAACGTTACCACCATTCAGCTGAGCGGCACCCACACCTTCGATCAGCGCATTGACTACCGCATTGTGGCCCCGTTGCGCAATAAAAAGAAAATCGATCCGGACGAAGCCTTTGGTGCCCTGGAAGAATCGAAAGGCCAATCGCGCGTGTTCCTGAAAATAACCGGCACTACCGACAATTATGAAGTGAGCTACGATAAATCGGCCGTGAAACAAAAAATCGCATCCGACTTAAAGAAAGAAGTTAAAGAACTCAAGGATGCTTTCCGGTTGAAGGGCAAACAGAAAAAGAAAGAGCTCGAACTCTCCGAAGAGGAGTTTGATTGGCAATAGCTGACCTGGGCTGAGGCATTCTAACGCCTAACGGGGTTCGTAGGTTTGCAATGGAAAACAAAGCGACAAAAGCGCGGAATTTAAGCAGCTATGCGCGCTTTTCTCGTTGCTATAACCATTTCCCTTTGTCACCTGTTTTTATTGTAAACGTATTTTTCTAAAATCCTGAACGAATCGAGCTAAAAAAGTAAAGCATGGAAAAAAGGTGTGCCTGCGAGGGGGGCAAGAACAAGTTTAGTTCTCAATTTTTTTTTGACTCGGCAAGGGAAAGCGATCAACACCTATCGCCTGCTGGAGCAAAAAAAACGCTTCTCATCTGTTGCCTTCTATTTGGCGCTGTAATGCAGCTAACCGCACAGCAGAAGTTCATACAAGGTCGTGTTGTTGACAAAAAAAGTAAATCTGGCCTAGCCGCCACAAATGTATTTATCAGCAATTCTACCTTTGGTACCACCTCGGACCTCGAGGGTTTTTTCTCGCTTCCGTTGCCCGCTTCGGGTGAATTTACCATCGTTGTCAGCTTTGTTGGATACAAGTCCGTTTCCATTTCATCTGCAAATCTTCCGGCATCATTTCAACTACTGCAGGTTGAACTTGAGGAGGAGGCGGCCATGCTTGAAGCCATTCATGTAGAGGCAAAGAGAGACACTGAATGGCAGGAAAATTTCAAGCGGTTCAGGGACACGTTCCTTGGCGAAGAAGTACCGCCTGATGTCGCTGAAATCGAAAACCCCGAAGTGATCGACTTTGAGAAAACAAAAAAAATGTTACGGGCTTTTGCCCGTGAACCGATCATCATCACGAACCAAAAACTTGGCTATAAGATGCTGTACCATCTACAAAATTTTCAGCTCACTAAGGATTCTTACCGAATCATTGGGAATACGTTTTTTCAAGATATTCCTGAAACGTCTGCCAGACGAAAGCGCGACTTATCGCTTGCCCGAAGCAACGCATTTCGTGGGTCCTTTCCACACTTTGTCCAAACGTGCATCAATCAAAATTTTCAGGACGCTGGGTACCTCTTGTTCGCGGTTGAAAGACTCCCGGGTGAGCCCCAGGAACGGCTTCTGCCAATAGACAGCATTTCAGTGGTGCGTACTGAACGAGGTACTTTTATTCTTGAGCTACCCGAAACGCTGGAGATTCGATACACCCGATACAGCCAATCGACAAGCAAACGTCAACGCGCGAACCACATTGGGGCGATCACGAGGCTAAAAACCAGCGGAAAACTGCCTGTTTCGGAGGACGGTTTTGCCTTGTCTGACAGCGATTTCGAACTTGCCGGCAGCATGGCGGCAAAACGGATCGCCACAATTCTTCCCCGCGACTTTTCGGATACATTAACGTTTAACGAGATCCGAGGCGTTTTGCGAGATGTAAGCAGTGGAGAACCGCTGATGGACGGAATCATTTTCCTGAACCATTCCACCTACCAAGCATTGACAGACGAAGAGGGGCGTTTCGTTCTTCGCGGCATGGAGGTTGGATACTACGATTTGATTGCCTATGCCAAAGGCTATCGCCCGCTGGTGTCTAAAATAAAGATATTGGATGATCGAACTTTCGCGCTTCAACTTGCACTGGAAAAAGAGGGCGTCCCCAATCGGAAATCCAGGCGTCTTGAGCATCGCATCAAACAAGTTTTCAATCAAATCGGGCAAGATTCATCCTTGCGGGTCGAAAAAATAGATCAAGTAACGCGCATTCATTCAAAGGATGAACGATGCAGGGGCTTGGTCTATCTGATTAACGGGCATACCAACTATCGAATCACATGCCTATACGATGAGGGCGGGATGAATGACCGGGCACGGTCTTATTTTGTGTTCAATGAAATGCCAGCGGTTTCGCCAGATAAAAGAATTACACAGGAACTTGCCCGATCGAATGCGTATTTTGGCTCTCCACACCACTTGCTCCAGAGCATCGTTTCCACATCAAGTCAGGCCGAAGGGTTCTTTCTGTATAAATCCGATTCCACGATGTTTCTCCCTCGGGTTCGTTCGAGTAATGGCATCTTTAGTATCTCACTTCCGCAAAACATCTTTGTGCGATACCGGGCCCTACCCAGTATTCAGGCATTCGTTGATGACATCCCAACGTGGCAATACGTGCTGAGCTTCAAAGATAGCTTGATCGCCACCGATCAAAATGGAGTACCGCTTGATCCTGACAGAATGATCGCGGAAGCAGAAGACGAAACCCGATTTTCAATCCCGAGAAACTACTACCCCCTCGATTCCAAAGCACGTTGGAACAATCTTGTTAATCTGATGGAAGTGTTTACGATCAGCACTGATCGGCCTTATTATTACCCGGGCGACAGGCTCTATTTTTCGGCCCTGGCGGGCTATGCTAATCCTTCGTTGGCTGATTCCCTCAGCAGGGTTCTTCATGTTGAATTGCTTTCCAAGAATCATAAGCGCATCCAAAAGCTAAGTTTGAAAATCGAGAGAGGATTTGCGTATGGCGTGATCGAACTACCGCTCTCACTTGAGTCCGGCATGTTTACGCTGGCTGCTAACACCACGTGGATGCAAAACTTCGGCTACGCTCCTGCCATGCAGGGCATCCAGATTTTGCCAAGAGGAACCAATTTATCAGAAGGCGTTGCCGAAAGAAATCTCCGCTCATCATTGTTTTCAAGTACCACCGCGAAAAAACAGTTTGGAAGGCGCGAAAAAATTGAACTTTCGCTTTCGCTGCTTGATACCACCCGCACGTTAGCACTCTCCGTTTCTGTTACGGATGCAACCATTGTAAAAGACGTTCCGATCAAGAACCCAAACCCAGCATTCGTGTGGCCCGATCAGCCGATTTATTTGGACAAAATAAGGTTTCCCCTGGAGCGCACCATAACTGCAGAAGGCCAGATTCAGGCGGAGGAAATGCCCGCGATCGTTCGTCTGATTGACCCTGCAGCAGCCTTTGTACGCGACCTTCCTGTGGACCGCAAAGGTTTTTTCAAACTCAGTGCGTATGACTTTTACGATTCGGTTCAGTTTTTTGTTGAGGCCACGAAAAGACTGCGAAAAGTCAAAATAGACCATATCAAATGGCGCACAACACGTGTGGTAGCTAACCCCTCCACCTTGGCCGACCAGTTTGTACCGCAGCCATATAGTTACAATTCAGTTGTACTTTCCCGAACATTTAATGTGCCAACTGACAGTGCCCGGATACTCCAAGAAGTAGTCATTCAAGCTCCAAAGATCAAGCCGGAAGATACCAAGCGATTTCAAATCAACCGGTCTGACTTTGTCTTAAGCGGAGACGCGGTTAACCGACCCGGCTATCTCGTGCAGAATATCGCGGGGAAAGTCCCGGGTGTATTCGTTAACTGCCCGGCACCACCCCTGAATTGCCAGATCCGTTTTGGAAGGGCCTTTGGCTCAACCATTATGGGAAACAGTGACCCGTTGGTTCTTCTAAACGATAGTCCTGTGCCACTGAGCATCCTGATGGACATTAACCCGGCTATGGTAGACCGGATAGAATTTACCAGGCGAATCAACGTGCTGTATGGCGATCAAGGTGCAAAAGGAATCATCGCCATTTACACAAAACGGAATTCCGAAAACAAATCCACCAGCGAAGCGGAATCCAATTTCACATACAGAACATGGGTGAAGGGCTATAGCCCGGGGCGGGCCTTTAGTGGCCCGAATTACGGCACGCCCAAAAATACCAATCAACTGGATGACCGCGTGCTATTGTTTTGGAAGCCAAACGTGCTTCTAAACAAAAGTGAGAACGATCAAAAACTCACATTTTATTCCGGTGACATTCCCGGCAGGTACCGAATTCATATTCGCGGAATTGATAACACCGGCCAGCCCGCGGAATCATCTTTTCTAATTGAAGTGAGGTGATTTTTTGCTCCCACGGGTACCTCTAACTTCAATGATGTCAATAATCCAAAACTGACTCAATTCAAAAAAGAACATGCCCATACTTCACCCTCCACACAAACTGATAATACCGGTCTTTTTTTTGGTGAGCACTATCACAGAAGCACAAGACAGATTATTCAAAATGAGCGATTTGGATCGCGAAGAATTTACAGAATACATAGCCGACAAAAAAGTAATCGTGATTGGAGAAATGCATGGTACGAACGAGGTGCCGCTGTTTGTGCTTCAACTGGTTCAGGAATTGAAAAAGCAAGAGAAACGTTTGACCGTTGCATTAGAGATTCCAATCACATACCAAAGCAACATCGAGGAATACTTGTCGACAGGGAAGCTTGATGATCTTTTGAAACTGGATCATTTCAGATACCCGGACGGACGATCCAGCGTAGCTATGGGTGAATTGCTGAAGGGGCTGCGGAAGTTGCCGGATGTAAATGTCCTCTGCTTTGATAGTGAAACAGGGCTTGATGTAACCGTAGATCGAGACAGTCTCATGGGAGTGAATTTAATCAAGAGTTATCACGGGCAAAAAATGGTTGTACTAACGGGGAACCTCCATGCCAATCTTCAAGAAGGGTATTGGCAACCTCATTTCAAATCGGCAATATTTTATTTGAATCGGGCAATTGATTCCGATGGCAAAATAGTCTCCCTAAACACTTACTTTGGCAGCGGAACAATTTGGAACTGCATGGACGATGGTTGTAAGGAAAGAAACTTTGGCGCGATTGAGGGTCTAAGGAAATACGGGGAACGCTACATGGTGTTTTTTGAAAATACCCGAAACGGATATAGCGGATTGATCTATTTTGACAAAGTAACCGCTTCCAAACCGCTAGCAAATTGATGTAATAACGGCCCGAATCCGTTGTTGAGAATACTAATTGAGGTGTGAACAAACCCTACGTTTAGAATACTCGTTCTCGCTTTTTTGCCTCGAAAAAGCGTGCCGTAAACTGTCATTTAGCTGGCGTAGGCGTAGGTCGAGGTTATCCCAACCGAAGAAATAGCTCGCCTGTGCGGAACAATCCGGAAAATTGCGCTGATTAGCTAATTCCAAATACGTGGTGAACTGCGACTCGCAAGCCGAATTCAAAACGATGTACCCATCAGCAATTTGCTTCAATTTTAGATTTTCGTAGCCCTTGCCGTAAAGGGAAACCGAGTCGATCAGGTTCCCCATGCGAAACTTACTTTTGCTTTTTATGTTAATTTTCCACACCGTCTTCAGCTCGTCCACATATTCATTTGCCGACCATCCCACGAAACAAGCAGCAATTAAATCGGACGCAAGACGATCGTTGAATTTGGTGCCGTTTACCAATTGATCGATACAGCTTGCCGGTCGTAAGGCAGGAATTCGTAGCACAAGTTTGGGATTCCAGCTTGGTGCAATTTTGGTAGAAGACGTTGGAGGAACTGAATATGCTGCTTAACGTGGTGAGGTTCGCCCAACAAAACAATCTGTTTCTCCCGAAAACAATCTAGCACAAAGGCGTACGGATCGAAATAAAGGTCGTTTCGACCCTCGTTTTGCTGTGCCACTGCTCTAAACGAAAATGGGGCGAAGAAAAAAGTCCAAATAAGCAAGCACCTTTGGATCATAACAACATCTCCATTTGCACTCGGTTTGCACGTTAATGAATTTCCCGCAAGCGGTGCAAACAAATCTACCAAAAAAAGAATCGCCCACGACCGTTGTGGAGCGCTGAGGCTGAATAAACGAATGCATTTCTTTCAGCATTTGAGCAGGGAAACCCTGGTGGTCAACTCCGCAACAACTAGAATACCGAAAAAAAAGCCGCCCTTGTTGGGGGCGGCCTTTAAATGTACTTTGGAAATATCTTAACCTAACTTGAACGTAATGGGCAACACCATTTTCTGGCGCACCGGCTTACCACGTTGCTTACCGGGTGTCCATGCGGGTGCGGCTTGTACCACGCGCAGCGCTTCTTCATCGCAACCCGCGCCAATACCTTTAATCACTTTGGCTTCGGTAATGGAACCGTCTTTACCCACCACAAACTCCACAAACACCTTGCCTTCTACACCCATTCTTCGGGCTTGTGCCGGGTATTTGATTTTATCGCCAAGATATTTATTCCACACAGAGTAGCCGCCTTTAGGGCCCGCAGGCTCTTCTACAATGGTAAATACCTCGTCTACTTCTTCTTTCGGTTCTTCCGCCTGAATTACGATTTCCTCCACCTTCGTTTCTTCGGAGGCTTCGGCATCAAACTTTACCTGGATTTCTTCTTCAATTTCTTCTTCATCCGGTACTTCAACAATCTGCGGCTGTTGCACTACGGGTTGCGGTGGCGGGGGCTGCTCTGTGGGCGGCACCTCCATCACATCTTCAAACACGTTTACGTTTTTACCCCCCAAATCCATCAGCGTTTCATCGTACTGCTTCCACTCAAATGCAGTGAGGGTGATACCCATCGTAATCAATAAGCCGATACTGAAATAGAAGGACGACTTCTTGGTGAGATCGGCTTTTTCGGATTTCTTCAGTTCCATCTTCGTTCGTCAGGTTTAAGTTTCCAAATATAGCTATAGAATAGAAATCGGGTGATATAGTCACTCAAAAACATAATATTTTAAAAATAGCCGGAGGGCAGAATTTACTTCCGATTCCCGTAGAAAAGGGTAAAGAATGCCGTAGGAAATACTGAAGAATTCTTTGTGGTGGGCATTAGTTCTACCTGATTAAAATACGCATCCACCAAAAAACCCACCTCAAATCCGGCCACTTGGCTCTTGATTGTGCCCATTTCGAAGTTCAGGGCTGCCTTCAGGTTGCCGCCCAATTGGATTTTTGACTCGGTAATACCTTGAAACAAGTTGCCCGTGCCGAGGATATCCGAAAACGGAATATCTGGATTGTACTGCTGGTTTGAGGTTTGTGTAAACACATCCGGCGCGGTGCGCCTTTCGATGTAATAGGGTGCCACAATACCAAACGATGGGCCCGCTGCAAACACTGCCTTTACCTCCACGCCCTGTTGCGGCGCCTTCGTAAAAAGAATAAAATCCCGGCCATACTGCGGGCGCAACGCATACAAATAATTGCTCTTTCCAAAAATGAAGAAATTGCCGGTAATGCCCGAACTTCTCCGCACTTCTTGCGGGTGCTTTACATTCATGATTTCAAAGCCGTAGGTTTCTAACACCCTATCGGACAGCTTTCTCGCTTTTTTGAAGGTAAAGCCGCCAATTAACCCACCCGATGTATTTTTATTGATGCCCCAGGTAAACTCCGACTGATAGTCATAACTATCCGAGGTTTGCGCCTGCGTGTGCAGGCCCATGATCAGAAACCCCAAAAAACCAATAAATCGAAGACCTCTCATGAACTCAAAACCCAACGTTGTGATAAATTTAGATTTTAATTGGATAACACAAAAACCTGAATTTTAGTTATGGCGATTACGATGACCGGGCACTACCAAGGCGAGCTACGCACGCACCTGCACCACCTGCCCTCAAAGGTTCAGATTATCACAGACGCCCCACCCGACAATCACGGCCGTGGCGAGGCTTTTAGTCCAACCGATCTGGTGGCTGCAGCATTGAGCAGTTGTATGATGACCCTGATGGGCATTGTGGCCCAGCGCGAGGGCATTGACCTTGGCGGGATGACCTCGGAGATTGAAAAAATCATGGCCAGTAACCCGCGCAAAATCGCAGAAATCCGCATCACCTTTACGCACCCGAATTTGCACGCTACAGATGTGCAAAAACAAAAGCTGATTCACGCTGCAAGAACTTGCCCGGTGGCACTCAGCCTATCCGAAAATATTCGTCAGGAAATCCAATTCAACTTTTAGGTGCGGCCTCGGCAAGCACGCGCCAATCGATCTCAAAATGCGACCAATGATTTACTACCTTGCCTTTGTGCACTAAAATTGCTTGCGGCGATTCGTGGTGTACATTCAGCACGTTTGCCAACTCATTGGAGACCGGGCGAAAATTGATGAGGTCGATGTACACGGGTGTGAGGCCGCAGGCCGGATTCCAGTTTCGCTCTAAACGGTTGAGCACCGTGGCACTGACGGAACAGCGAATGCTGTGTTTAAAAAACAATACCGGCTCTTGGTAAGATTGCTGCAGGTAGTGATCGATCTGCTGCACTTCCTTTATGTAGTTCCAGTTCATTGCCATTCACCAATTAATCATACCACAACCCAATTTCGCGCTTATCGTAGCGCGGCTTTTTCACTTTCTCTTTGAGATGATCGGGCTGCGTTTCGCTACGCCTGAAATTCTTTGCCCACCATAACTTCACGTTTGTAAAGAATGAACGGTTTTCTGGTTGTGATGTGGGGCGGCCGTGGGCAAAGCGCGCATCCGGGTGAAGGCGGCCATCGCGGTAGCGTTTTACCTTCATTTCGCCTTTGTAGTTTTCGATTTTGGCGTATGCTTTTCCATAGTAGCGCACATCCAACGCAAGCTGATGGCTGTTGGGATTATGCCGATACGGGAAACGCTGTTTCATACGGCCTCCAAAATCGGAGGCTTGGTTCCACTGCCGGGTTGGGGCGATGGTTTTTAATGCATTCTCGTTGGCGGAGGGGCTGCGGCGGTAATTCCACGTCATGCGGGTGCCCCGAACCTCGGTAGCCGCTTTTCGAAATGCTCCCGATGGACTTACCACCGGCCGCGCTTGGTCTGCGGCAGACGGATTTTTCCGGTAATCTTTCTGTCGGACATCGCCTGTAAACGAGTAAGCTCTACGCATCTCTTTGCTCGGCACAATGCCCGGCAGCGCGCCCGCAACATCTACTTCCTTTTTTCCCGTTTTTCGTTCGCGCAAACGCACTTGCAACTCATCGGCATCGCGGGTTTGATCCGTTGGCTTTCTTTTCATCACCGATAACTCATGGGCCCGCGGGTTTTGCTTGTAACCACGTTTCACCCGCAGCAAACCGGAATAGCCTGCCATTTTCGCCTCGTTAGACGTGGGCAGTCGCGGATCCAGCGGCTTCTCATCATTATTCCACAACCGGCCGCTTACACTTCCGCCACCTTTCTTCGGTTTCTTGGCTTTGATGAAGCCAGTAAACTCGCCTCCCTGGTCTTCAAAATCCCACAATTTGTTAATGTCAATTTTGCCGCGGTATTGGGATCCTTGAATGGTGCCGCGACCTGCCCGATTTACATCTACTGGCTGATTTCCGTTGTTGCGCGGCCGGGCACTAATGCTACCACCTCCTTTTGAGGGTCGGACGGCCTTCGTATTCCCGGAAAAGCGCGCACCGCGAATCGTGCCCATGCCCGCCGTGTTCACGTCAATCGGTTGGTTGCGGTTATTCCATAACCGGCCACTCACGCTACCGCCACCCTTCAAAGGTCGGCTGGCTTTCATACTTCCAGAAAAACGCGACCCGCGAATGGTGCCCGTGCCTGCCGTGTTCACGTCAATCGGTTGGTTTCCATTGTTCCACAACCGGCCGCTTACGCTGCCACCACCTTTCACGGGGCGGCCTGCTTTTATACGGCCGGAAAACTGTGAACCACGAATTGCGCCCGTGCCCGCCGTATTCACGTCAATGGGTTGGTTGCGGTTATTCCATAACCGGCCACTCACGCTACCGCCACCTTTCAAAGGTCGGCCGGCTTTCATACTTCCAGAAAAACGGGACCCGCGAATGGTGCCCGCTCCGGCAGTGTTTACGTCCACCGGCTGGTTTCCATTGTTCCACAACCGGCCGCTTACACTTCCGCCACCTTTCATGGGGCGGCCCGATTTTGTACGGCCGGAAAACTGTGCGCCACGAATTGTACCTGATCCCGCTCGATTTACATCAACCGGTTGGCCTTGATTGTCCCTCCTTCTGCTACTTACAGAGCCGCCACCCGTTATTGGCTTCCGGCCTTTTAGCTTTTTTATGCCACGCCCCACAAACCAAGAACCCGCACCCGGAGTAAGCGCAACCAGATCTTTTCCAACATGCTCGCGGGCTTTTGGCGGGCGGGTGCGGATGGGCCGTCCTGCGATGTCGCCTTTCCACGCACGGCCGCCGCGGGTAGCAGAAACTACACCACCTCTTTGGTTCCAGCGCAACCGCGTTACCTTAGGCTTTCGCCTGAAGTCGCGAAGGGTGTCTTGGCTGATCAAACCGGGCGCAGCCGACCGAAAATTGCGGGCACGCAGCGGGCGCCCGGCAAGGTCTGTAGTTACCGCCCGCTCTTTGCGTTGGATTTTTCCCCAATACACATTTTTACGCCCCGGCGTTACACGTGCTCGGCCGCTCACCGACGCGGGATAGCGCGGCCCGGAAATTCGCTGCGCCGGGGAGGAAATTAATCTTGAAAGAATACCGCGGTTCCAGTATTGCTTGGATCTTCCGGAGGGCTGCCGAAAACGGCCAACCGCAGAATAGGGTCCGCGCTGGCTAAACACATTTTTTGTCTTGCCTGTGGCTGAGCGTACAACCACCGGCCCGCCTTTAAGGCTGCCACGCCAGGCGCGCTGCTCTTGCTTTGGCGTTCTGCGGACAATGGGTTTGCCAGAGGCAGTTTTTCCAGCGGTGCGGAATGTTCGCATCTCGCGTGGGCGCGCTGACGGATTGTTCACCCAGGGGCCTCGTTGCGAATACACGTTGTTTCGAGCCGCCTCTGTTTTTCGCGGCTGCACGCGCTTAACCGGTTTGCCTGAAATATCTCCACTCCAGGCACGCTGTCGCTCCCGCGGACGCGAGGTGTACACGCGCTGCCGCGGGCCGGCCGGCACATCGTTGTTCACGCGCTTACGTCCGCGGTAAGGACTCACCTGCGGGTAAGATGCATTCGCCCGGCTGGCGGATGATTTGTTTTTGGTTCTTAACCGGCGGCCAGAAATGTCTTTGGTGCGACCCCGTTCTTTTTTAACAATCGATTTGCTGCGGGTCTCGCGCACTTGGCGTTGGTTTTGCTGTGGGCGATCGCCTTTTGTGTTTTGCGCCTGCAACGCAAATGCAAACACCACCAGTGCGCCAGCGAGGGCCCACCGAATCATACCCCGGGGTGTTTGTTTTACGTTCCGCATTTTACTGTACAGAAAAATGATGAAAGATAGGTAAAAAGGCTTTACATCAGGTTTTATTGGTTGCTTCCTTCTTTTTTGTGGGAATAGCGTAGTAATAGCCAATACTGAGAATGTTGCGCACGTCCGGCCGCCTCACGTTTACCTGCCTGGCGTAGATAAACAGCGGCTTTACCGAGTGCCGTTTTGTTAGCTGAATCTCTGCCCCAATTACGTACCGCCACTCATCGATGCGATCGCGGTTATCGAACGTGCGATAGAAAAACTCCGCCGCCACAAGCGGTTCAATTTTTTTTGTGAGGTCAAATTTCAGTTGAAGGCGATTGCGCCAATACGTTTCCGGGCTAATCCGGTCGCTGCCCGGTTCCAGCGTGAGGTATTGCCGAAAATAGCCCAACCGGTTGGTAAGCGTAAACCGCTCGTATTTTAACCGCCCATACAAAAATCCCGTAAGGCGTTGGCCACGCACAAAATCCGACACATCGTTTTCGCGCCCCCCGGAACGATACTGCACACTGCCCGAGAGGTATTTATTTACTTTGTAGGTTACCTCCAGCTCCCCAAAAAGAGCACGTACGTTTCGATAGTTTTCGTTTAAACGTGCTTCGGCATTTACCGCTACCACCAGATTCTTCACGACCTCCTTTCTCACTTCTGCCGAGAGCCAAAACCAATTGTCGCGAACAGGCGTCTGTGCGCAGGTAACTCCACCGGTAAGCAAGCACAGGAACAGCGTAGTTCTCATTTCTGGTAATAGTACACTTTAATTGTCACCACCTCTTTGCCCAAATCAATGCTCTCAATCATAATCTTGTGGATCTGGAGCCCGGTGATTTGGCGTAGGTGTTCCATCAAAAGATCTTGTTGTTCGGGGCGGATGTTTTGCAAGCCTTTGTAGTAAATGGTTTGTACCATCTCGTTGCGGATGAGTATGCCGGAATCCAGCGCGTAAATAAATGCCAGCATAAAAAGATTAAGTAAGGCCAACTCCAGCGGGGTTCCCTTGCTTACCGCATTAATCAACCCCAGTGCAATCACCACAAAAAGATACGTCATGTCTTTGGGCGAGACAATTTCCGTGCGGTAACGCAGCAACGTGAATACCGCAAACAAACCGAAGGCAGCACCGAACGAAAGCTCAACCTTATTGAGCATATGGGTGATCACAAAAATTACCAGATTGAACAAAAAGAACGTGAACAGGAAATCGGTTTTTTTATACAGCGGCAGGTAAATCACGCGCACGAGTAAAATCATGGCGAACAGGTTGATGCCGAGGCGCAGCAGCAGATCCCAGGTGATGAGATGGGCGATTTCGAACGTCATGTATTTACTGTTGGTTTACTGTTGGATGATGAACTTTTGCACAGCCACTTGCCCCTGGCAAACGGTTTTGATGAGGTACAAACCGGCTGGAAGTTCGCTCAGGTCGATGGCCGTAGGCGCTGCGAGGTTGGTACGAATTTGCTTGGCCAAACGACCACTGGTGTCATAAATTAAAAGAACGGCTTTGGCCGGGCCGAGGGCAGACCAGTGCACCCAGAATGTGCCTCTGCCCGGGTTAGGATACAGCCGAAACCCGGTCTCAGCTTCTTCCACCGCAGTAGGATCAAATTTCGGGAAATTATTATCCAACCAAATCATCCGCATGGTAATCCAGTTTTTCAGCCAATCCACTTCCACGCGGTACGTTTGTCCCACAAAAAAATTCGGCCAAACGTAGCGGCCCAAAACCGGCCACCGTTGAAAATTACGCTCTTGCGATTCGTTCAGCAAGTTGGCAATGCTATCGATCCGGGCATGGATCCGGTCGGTACTGAGTGCCCCGGCACGCAACGTTTCCCAGCGCCCGCCAAGACGATTCTTGAATGACGGATCTTGCAAAAGCCTACGCCACCAGAAAGGCACTAACCAAAAATCGTTATTGCAGAGAGAATTAAAATCATAGGCAAAACCAGACGTAGAGCCACCCGAACAATAATCGGCATTTCCAAACGCCAGGTTATAATCCCAGATGGGGCCCATCACCAGTTTGCCGCCCTCCGTATCTTTTTGTTTGTACAAAAATGTGCTGATGCGGTAGCCGTCTACGTTGCGGGTCATTTCCGTCATGATCAGGTAATCCACGAACGAATCCACATCAATGTACTTGTAATATCCTTTCTGAAGGTCTGTGAAATCGGGGCCGTTCAGCGCGGCTTCAAATGAGTTGATGAAGTTTTGTATGTACGCTTTTTGGGGGTTTGTGATCTCGTTGAACTTTGGATACTCATACTGAAATGTGATGACCTGGCCGCGGGGGTTGGGCGAAGGCGGGATTTTCGACTCGAACCCTAACCCGCTGTTCCCTTCGGATTTATCAACCTTTAGAATGTATCCGCCGGTGAGTTCAGCGCCTGAATTGTCTTCGGGGCGGAGGCGCGAGATGTTCACGCGATTCTCATCGCGTTTAATTTTTTCGATAAGGGCGTACACGCCCTGATATTGGTTATTGATGACCACTTCGCAATAGCGCGAACGCGGAGCATACACTCGCCCCAACGAGCGACCAATTTGATAGGCGAGCACATCCCGCATCAGCGCCTTATCATTATACGGGCCAAACAGCACCCAATCTTCCTCAGGTGGCAGGCCAAGCAGGCTTGCGCTACGGTCGGCACCGGCGTCTGTTTTTAATTCTATGCCGTATTGTTTTTTTGGAAACAAAAACTGAGAAGTAGAGCCCCGTAGCTCGATGCCAATCCTGCCGTTGTAATCGTTGAAAGGATCGTTAACGCTGTTTCTCATTCCGCCTCCGCGGTTGATGATGCCCATGGTAGCCGTGATTTTGGGTTCATCCGGAATGCCTACACCGTTCGTGTTTATCACAACAATAGGAAGATTGGATGAGCTAAACGTCTGGGCAAACAACGAAGCCAGCGAAAGCTGAAAGCCAACTACGGTAAGGATGCTTAAAACATAACGAATCATGAATAATTCAAACTTCGCTAAAATTCCATTAACTCCTGCACTTTACTGGCCAAGCGGTTTTTGGGCAGAAAATTGTTTTCGAGCGTGGGCGCGAAGGGAATCGGGGTATCCAGACTGGCCACGCGCATCACGGGTGCATCTAAACTGCGGAAGCAATGCTCGGTAATCCAGGCCGCAATCTCGGCACCAATCCCACCGGTAAGCGTATCCTCATGCAGAATCAGAACGCGGTTGGTTTTCTGTACGCTTTCTGCTACCCGCTCCTTGTCCCACGGTAGCAGCGTGCGCAGATCGATGATATCCGCCTGCCACTGCGGCAACGTGGCCATGATTTCCTGCGCCCAATGCACACCCATGCCATAGGTAATGATGGATAGGTCGTTACCCATTGTTACCTGTGTTGCTTTGCCAATTTCTACCGTGTAGTAGTCATCCGGAATCGCGTCCTTCACCGACCGGTAAAGCACTTTGTGCTCGAAATACAAATAGGGATTTGGGTCTTCTATCGCGGCATTCAGCAAGCCTTTTGCGTCATACGGGTTAGACGGATAGACAATCTTTAAACCAGGTGTGTGAAAAAACCACGCCTCGTTGCTTTGGCTGTGGAAAGGACCAGCAGCCGTACCGGCACCGGTGGGCATGCGAATCACAACATCCGCGGGCTGGCCCCAGCGCCAATGAATTTTTGCCAGGTTGTTTACAATTTGATTAAATCCTTCCGTTACAAAATCGGCAAACTGCATCTCAACCATTGCCTTCATGCCCTTTACCGATAATCCCAGACCGGCACCCACAATGGCCGCCTCGCATAACGGTGTGTTGCGTACGCGGTTTTTTCCAAATTGTGTAACAAACCCTTCGGTAATTTTAAAGACACCACCATAGTCGGCAATGTCTTGCCCCATCAGCACCAGGTGAGGAAAGCGCTCCATGCTTTGCCGCAGGCCATCGCTGATGGCATCAATAAACCGTTTTTCTGTTTTGTTTGTGCTTTCGGGTGTGTGCACGGTTTGCACATAGGGTGCGTACACATCGTTCAGTTCTGTACTGGTATTGGGCTGCGGGTGCGTTTCCGCAAAGGCCGTTTCTAAACCGGCATCAATTTGCTTTTTGTATTGCTTGCGGACTTTTTCTGCTGCTGCCTGCGTGAGTACGCCTGCTTCAATTAGAAAACGTTCGTAGTTCTCTACCGGATCTTTTTTGGCCCACTCGTCCATCAATTCCTTCGGCACGTACTTGGTGCCGGAGGCTTCCTCGTGGCCGCGCATCCGGAAGGTGATGCACTCCAACAGAATGGGTCGTGGCCGCTTGCGCAGGTCTTCGGCCAGTGTCTTTACTTTGTCGTACACCTCCAAAACATTGTTGCCATCCACCTGCACCCCTTCAATACCGTAGCCGATGGCTTTATCTACAAAGCTCTTGCAGCGAAACTGTTCGCGGCTGGGCGTGCTCAATCCATACCCATTATTTTCAATCACAAAAATCACGGGCAAATCCCACACGGCAGCTACGTTTACGGCCTCATGAAAATCGCCTTCGCTGGTGCCGCCATCGCCATTGAATACCACGGTTACTTTTTGCTCGCCGTTTAACAGGGTGCCCAGAGCGATACCATCGGCCACACCATTTTGGGGGCCCAGGTGCGAGATCATGCCCACAATGTGGTGCTGGTTGCTGCCAAAGTGGAAGGACCGGTCGCGGCCTTTGGTGTAACCCATTAACGTGCCTTGCCACTGTGCGAAAAGCCGATCGAACGGCATATTTCTGCCCGTAAAAACACCCAGATTGCGGTGCATGGGCAAAATATATTCATCGGGGTGAAGTGCCTGGGTAATGCCCACGGAAATGGCCTCCTGGCCGATGCCGCTAAACCACTTACTGATACGATTCTGCCGAAGCAAAATCAACATCTTTTCTTCGATAAGGCGCGGGTACACCAACGCCTCGTACAGTTGAATCAGGGTTTCATCGGCATAACCCTTGCGTTTGAATTTCATAGCAGACCGTTTGCACTCAAAGGTAACAACGTTTGGAATTGCCGCGCCATGGCGCTTAGCCTGCGGCAATCAGCTCGCTAAGTTGCTTTAAAGAAATTGGCTTGGTAAGGTATTGGGCCACGCACGGGTGGGCATCTGCGCGGGCAATGTCCTTCGGATCGATGGACGAGCTGACCATAAATATCTTCACCGGCTTGGCCAGCTGTGAGGTTAACGCCTCAAAATCATCCAAAAACATCCAGCCGTCCATCACAGGCATGTTGATGTCTAAAAATAAAAAGTCGGGCAGTTTTGCAGCATTATTTTGGTGCTGGCGCAAGTACGCCAAGGCCAACTCGGCTGAACTAAACGACAGTATTTCTCCCGTCGCTTTGGTAAGTTGAAGAGATTTTGTGGCTGTAAACTGGTAGATCGGGTCATCATCCACCACGGCCACGATGGAAGTTGCCGCCTCGTGCATTGAGAGCAAGTAATACCATATTACTTCACGATGCAATTTTTGTTTAACGGATTGTGAGCTTTTTTAAACAAAATCTAAACAACCCGCCTGCGAATCACCTTTGCATAGGTGCGGCTCACGGGAAAAGTCTTTCCGTTTGTCATTTTCACGATCATGCCGCCGTTAAAATGCCGTTCGATTTCTTTTAGGAAGGAGACATTTATAATTGTGGATCGGTGCACGCGAATGAATTCTTCCGGGTTGAGAATTTCTTCCAGCTTTCCAATGCCCGATGAACTTACAAATTGATCGGTCTTTGTAGTGATGATGGTGTAATCGCCACTGGCTTCCAGGTGCTGGATGTCTTCCACGGGTAAATTGAAGAGTTTCTCTGACTTCTGTACAAACAGATGCGATTCGAAACTATGCGCCGTGCGTTCCGGCCGAAGGTTAAAGAGCAAGTCTTCAATTTTGTTGCTTCCCGCCGCCTGCCGTTTCAGGGCCCGGTTCAGCGCCAGGCGAAATCGTTCTTCATCAATCGGTTTCAGCAGGTAGTCTACCGCGTTGCGCTCAAAGGCTTTAATGGCGTATTGATCGTATGCTGTGGTGAAAATGATGTGTGGTTCGTGCGCGATTTCGTCCAACACATCAAATCCAGTCATGCCGGGCATCTGCACATCCAAAAAAATAATATCGGGTTTTTTCTGGTCAATCGCCTTTACGGCTTCGGTACCGTTTTCGCACTCGCCAATCAGTTCGATGTTTTCAAATCCTTCCAGATATTCTTTTACCAGATCGCGCGCAAGTTTCTCATCATCAATGATCAAGCAAGTGGTTTTCATTAGGTGGTGTTTTGTTATTTGTTTACGATTACTTCCTTTCTTTCCGTGGCGATCAGCATTTCTTCCGCCACGGTAAACTGTACGGCATAGCCCTGATCAGACGCAGCTACGCGCAACCCGGCCTCGGGGCCGAAGTAACTGCGCAACCGCAAGTCGGTATTGGTCATCCCAATGCCGCTGGATGTTCCATCCATTACCTTTTTGGCCAACGTGCCGAGACCATCGTCTTTCACTTCAAAATACACGGAGCCACCGTGCCGCTGCACGGTAAGAAAAATGGTGCCGCCTTCATCTTTCGGGGCAATGCCGTATTTTACCGAGTTTTCTACCAAAGGCTGCAGGATCATGGGGGGAATGTAAAATCCCAGACAACTTGTATCTACATTTTTCACAAACCGTAACCGGTCTCCAAACCGCACTTGTTGAATGCGGACGTAGTTTTCGATAAAATCAATTTCATGAACAAGTTTTACCAGCTCTCCACCATGCGCATCCAATGCATACCGAAACACATCCGACAACTGCGAAATCACTCTGCGCGCCTGCTCCTTACTGGAGCTCACCAGGGTGCTGATGGAGTTGAGCGTATTGAAGAGAAAATGCGGGTTGATCTGCGATTTTAGCAAATCGATTTGCATTTCTTTATTGCGTAGCAGCAACGCACTGCGCTCTTGTTCTTTGCGCTGCAAGCCCTGAAAATAGCTGATGATGTGGTAGACCGCCACAACAATGATATACTGATCGTAAATGCGCAGTGCATCCCAACTAAGCAAATCAATCATCGATTCTTTCCAATTCTCCAGGTACACCAGCCCGTCTATGTAGTCGTTAAAAAAAAAGTACAACGTACCCATCAGCAAAAAGAAAACAATAATGCCCGCCAGGTGGCCCACCACTTGCCAATACCACACCAGCCGAAACAACAGATGCGAGTACCCAAACACCAGCGCAATGGCCATCATGAGCGATACATACAGAAAGAACGCGTTCCACAAAACGTACACGTTCGGGTTTTCGAACCGCCATTCAAAAAAGGCACTGATGGCAAAGTTTACGGCATACCAGATGCCGATCAGCACATAGGCCTGTTTCCAGACGCGCGGAATGTTATCGAACCAATTCAAGATTGAAAATTGTTTATTAAAGTTAAGCTATTCACCGAATGTTCCGATGAATGGCCGCTTCATCCGACTGGCCCGCGGTAACCTCCGTTAAGTTGCCTACGGGCTCACGGCAAAAAACCCGTATCTTCGCTTCGAACGAGAATGCACGGTAAGAACTTTCTTTTGCTTTTGGCCTGGTGCCTGCCTTTTTTTCTGGGCGCGCAAAAAATAACCATCTCGGGCAAAGCTGTGGATAGCCAAACGCTTGAGCCGCTGGTGTTTGCCACGGTGGGCATAAAAGGCCAGGCGCTGGGTACCATTACCAACTTACAGGGCGAGTTCGACTTTCACATTCCGGCCACCCTTCGAAACGAAACCTTTGTGATCAGCATGCTCGGTTTTCGCAACTTCGAAGCACCCGTATGGACGTTGATGGAGGGCGGCCAGCCGCTGGTAGTGAAAATGAATAAATCCACGACACTGCTGAGCGAGGTAGTCATTCGCGATTCATTGAGCGGTGGCGATGTGGTACGTATTGCGCTTTCGCGGATTGAAACGAACTATCCGGATAAACCTTTTCTCATGGACGGTTTTTACCGCGATTTGAAAAAAGTAGGTGGCAAATACATTGCCTTATTGGAATCGGCCATCAAACTATACGATGAAGACTACAAGGCGCCCCGTAACAAATTCAAACTGCGCGAAAGGGTAACGCTGGTGGAAATCCGGCGGAGCCTGGGCTACGGCAGCAAGTTCACCACGTATTTTGATGAAGATAATCTTCTGGAAGATCTGCTGCTGCACAACAACGTGCGGTACCACCAATTTCCGGTAGAAGAAATCTTTTTCGAAAGCCTGAAACGCGAGGCGGATTCGTACTACAATGGCCGCGAAGTTTTTGTGGTGAAACTCACCGGCGAGTATTTGTTAAAGCTGTTCATCGATAAAACCACCTATGCCATCATCCGGCTGGAGTTCGAGAACGTAGCGGAATCTGTAGTGGGCAAGCGCAAAGGTCTGGTGGGTAAGTTCACCGGCCTGCGTAAGGTGATTGAATTTCGCGAGCTACAAGGCAAAATGTATCTCAACTTCATTACCATGGACTCGCGCATTAATTGGTACGATTACCGCTCGGGCGAGTTCAAGTTTGAAAGCGAGTTGAGCCAGCAACTCCTCATCAACGAAATTCAGGTAAATACCACAGAACGGATTGGCACGGTAGAGAAAATGCGCGCGTATGGCCTTCAGTTTCAAGATCAGGGGTATAACAAAGCTTTTTGGGATAACTACAATGTGATTAAAGAAAGCCCGCTTGATCGAAAAATCCGCGAAGACCTGGAAAAGGAGATGCCGCTGGAGGCGCAGTTTCAGGACAACTAAAGTCGGGCGGCTTCCGCCAGCAGTTCTTGGCGATTGATCGGCACCACACCTACATACTGACACACCAACCCGCCACCCAAATTGGCCAACGCGGCAATTTGTGCTGGCGGCATACGCAGGGCCACACATAGTGCGGCAATACTCACCACGGTGTCGCCCGCCCCGCTCACATCCGCAATTTCGCGCACATGTGCGGGCACGTGTGCTACCGTTCCATCTGCATCTACCACCACTCCGTGTTCTGAAAGTGTAAGCAACACGCCCTGCACGCCCAGTTTTTGTTTAAGTAGCGCTACCGCTTTTTTTATCTCGTCTGGCCGAGCGGGCTGCACCTCTACCTTTAACCCCTCGCGCAGCTCCTTTAGATTGGGTTTAAAAAGTGTTACCCCCTGGTAAGCAAGGAAATTGCGTTTTTTCGGATCAACCACCGTGGGGATTCCCAACGCATTTGCTTTACCCACCACCTGTTGAATTAATGTGGGTGTAATTGCTCCTTTATCGTAATCTTCAAAAACGATTACATCACACCCCGGTAAAAGCAGATCAATTCGGGCAAGCAGCGTAGCTTCCTCTGCGGGCGAAGCTGGCCGATCGGTTTCATCATCTACGCGCACCACATGTTGGTGACTTGCAATGACGCGCGTCTTTACCGTAGTGGGGCGCTCTGCGGAAGTAACCAGGCCGCGCGTGTCCATGTGCGCTGCCTCCAAAATAGACAGCAGGCGCTTGCCTGCATCGTCTTGCCCGGTAAGTGCCACCAACACTGGCACTGCGCCTAACGATTGCATGTTGAGCGCCACGTTGGCGGCGCCGCCCAGCCGAACATCGCGCTGGCGCACCTGCACCACGGGCACGGGCGCCTCTGGCGAGATTCTTTCCACCGAACCCCAGATGTAACTGTCGAGCATCACATCGCCAATGATCAGCGCGCGAAGCCCAGCAAACCGTTCTACCTGGTGGGCGAGCGAAGCCATGTTACTGCAATAGGGTGAGCGCGTCTTTCATACGCTTCAGTGCTTCGCGCAAATCGGTTTCAGAGGCGGCATAGGAAAGCCGGATGCAATTGGGCTCACCAAAGGCATCGCCGGTAACCAGCGAAACATGGGCGTGCTCTAACATAAACATGCAAAAGTCATCGCCATTGGCGATTACCCGGCCCTCATATTTCTTGCCGTAGTAGGCGCTCACATCCGGAAAGAAATAAAACGCACCCGCCGGGTAGTTGGATTTTACACCCGGAATTGCCTTCAACAATTCAAAAACAATATCTCTGCGTTTACGGTAGGCGGCCACCATGTCTAGCGTGGGTTTCAAATCTCCTGTAATGGCCGCTAGCGCGGCCCGCTGCGATACCGATGCGTTGGCAGACGTGAGTTGGCCTTGCATTTTGTTTGCACCATCGGCAATCCACTTGGGAGCAGCAATGTAGCCCACGCGCCAGCCGGTCATCGCAAATCCTTTGGCAAAGCCGTTTACGGTTATCGTGCGCTCAAACATCCCCGGAAGGGAAGCAATACTTACCTGCTCGCCGGTAAAGTTGATGTGTTCGTAAATTTCATCGGCAATCACCAACACATCCGGGTGCTTAAGCACCACTTGAGCAATGGCCTGCAACTCGCTGCGCGAAAAAACGGAACCGGTGGGATTGCACGGCGATGAAAAAATGATGGCGCGGGTGCGCGGTGTGATGGCCGCCTCCACTTGAGCAGCGGTAACTTTAAAATCGTTGGCCAATGTGCCTTTTACCAAAACCGGAGTAGCTTCGGCCAGGCGCACCAATGCATCATAGCTCACCCAAAAGGGCGAGAACACAATTACTTCATCGCCCGGATTCAGCAGCGCCAGCATTACGTTGGCAATGGATTGCTTTGCGCCATTCGACACCACGATGTGCTCCGCTTTGTAGGGCACTTGATTTTCTTTGTTGTATTTGGCCGCCAGGGCTTCGCGCAAATCCTGATAGCCGGCCACCGGCGGGTAAGAAAAGTACTTTCCGTCATCAATCGCCTTTTTGGCTGCTTCGCAGATGTGGACCGGGGTTTTAAAATCGGGTTCGCCCAGGCTGAGATTAATAACGTCAATGCCGCGGGCTTTAAACTCGCGGGCTTTGGCCGCCATGGCCAGGGTGGCGGATTCCTGAATGGCATTAATGCGATTGGAGAGGCGATTCATAAGAAAAAAAGTTGCGCCAAAAATAGTAAAGAATTCAGGGTTCAGGCGGTCGCGAGCCACCGCCCGGCTATATTTTACGGTTTGAATGCCACTCCGCCCCGGGATTTTTTCAACTCCGTCTTGGTTTACGTAAATAAGGTGCGCCCGGTAATGCTGCGCCCTAGGGTAATCTCATCGGCATATTCCAAATCGCCACCCACCGGCACACCCCGTGCAATGGAGGTAATCTTTACCGGAAATTCCTTCAGCTTTTTGTGGAGGTAAAACGCAGTGGTATCGCCTTCCATGGTGGGGCTCAACGCCAGAATTAACTCCGTTACCTCGCGCTTCGTCTGGAGCCGTTGCACCAGCATTTCAATTTTCAAATCTGCAGGCCCAATGCCTTGCACGGGCGAGATCACGCCCCCAAGTACATGGTACAGCCCATTGTACTGCGCGGTGTTTTCAATCGCCAGCACATCTTGCGTATTCTCCACCACGCAAATCACACTGCGGTCGCGTTTGTGGCTGCGGCAAATCATGCACACATCTTCATCGCTAATGTTGTTGCACTCGCGGCAGAACTGAATGCGCGCGCGAAGTTGCGTTAGTGCTTCAGTTAGCGTTTGGGTTTTGGAGGGGTGTTCCTTCACCAGGTGTAGCACCAACCGTAACGCGGTTTTTTTGCCAATGCCCGGCAGCTTGGCCACTTCGGTTACGGCTTGTTCGATGAGTTTGGATGAAAACTCCACAGACCCAAGGCTTAAAGAATACGGGCATCAATGCCCGCTTCGGTTATGGCTTCGCGCATGGGCTTGAGTTCAGCATAAGCGCCATTCTTCACCGTACACCTGCCTTTGTAATGGATAATCCAGGTGCACTGCTCTGCCTGTTCCGGGGTATGCTTGCACACCCGGATCAGCGTTTTCGTTACGTGTTCGAAGGTATTTACATCGTCATTGAACACCACCAGTTCGCGTAAATCGATAACCTCTTCAATCGACTCCGCTACTTCGGTTAGTTCCCATTCCGGAGATGCGCCCCACTTCGCCATAGATAGCAACAAAAGTAAATATTTTGCCCGGTATCGGTGACTGCGTGCAAGTCAAAGTTTTTTCGCTATTTGCTCAACGTTACCCTGCTCTTTATGTCGCCTTACCTAGTACTTGCCATTCTCATTGTTTACTTTCTGGCGCTCATCGCCATCTCGTACGTCACCAGCCGGGGTGCGGATACGCAAACGTTTTTTACTGCCAATCGGCAATCGCCCTGGTATTTGGTGGCTTTTGGTATGATCGGTTCATCGCTCTCCGGCGTTACGTTCATTTCCGTTCCGGGCAACGTAGCAAAAATCGGCTTCGGCTATTTTCAGGTGGTCATCGGCTACATTTTGGGCTATTGGATAATTATCACGGTGTTGATGCCCTTGTACTACCGCATGAATCTGATTTCGATCTACACGTATCTGGAAAAGCGTTTTGACATTTGGGCCTACCGCACAGGCTCATTTTTCTTCATGCTATCGCGCTCGGTGGGCTCAGCGCTTCGCCTTTTTTTGGCTGCCACGGTATTGCAACTTTTTCTGTTCGATGCCTGGGGCGTGCCGTTTATTGTAACCGTGGCTACCACCATTGTGTTGATCTGGGTGTACACGTTTAAAGGGGGGGTAAAAACGATTGTGTACACGGATAGTTTCCAAACCCTGTTTCTGGTGGCCGCCGTTGCGATAACGGTTTGGCAAATTGCCAGCCGGCTCGACTTATCGTTCACCGGAATGATTACCACCATCCGCGCAAGCGAATTTGCCCGTATGTTTTATTGGGATGATCCCAACTCTACGTTGTTTTTCCCGAAACAATTTTTTGGCGGCGCGTTCATTGCGCTTACCATGACGGGCATGGATCAGGAGATCATGCAGAAAAACCTAACGTGCCGCACCCTGTTCGATGCGCAGAAAAATATGTTTTGGTACAGCCTGGTGCTGGTAGTTGTGAACTTACTTTTTCTTACGCTGGGTGCGCTGCTCTTTATTTATAGTCAGCAGAAAGGAATTGCCGTGCCGGCAAATACGGATGATGTTTTTCCTGCGCTGGCGCTAAACGAATTTGGGCTTCTGGTGGGCGTGTTCTTCCTGCTGGGCATCATTGCCTCATCGTATGCGAGTGCCGACTCAGCCCTAGCCGGATTAACCACAGCATTCTGCATCGATTTTCTGAATTTCAAAGACAAGCCCGAAGCGGTGAAAAAGAAACAAAAATTTGCCGTGCACGCGGGCTTCTCGGTTTTGTTTTTGGTAATCATTCTCATCTTCAAAGAAATCAACCAGCGGTCGCTGATTGATGCGGTGCTGAATGTAGCCGCCTACACCTACGGGCCACTGTTGGGGCTCTTTGTTTTTGGATTAACCACCAAACGGCAAGTCAAGGGCTGGCCCGTGTTGGCGGTGTGCGTGGTGGCCCCCGCCATTTGCTATTGGCTCAGTGTGCAGGCGCCGGTGTGGTTTGGAGGTTACCGCATCGGCCTGGAGGTATTGGCTTTAAACGGATTAATCACTTTTGCGGGATTAGGGCTTGTTTCCCACCGAGGCGGAAGCAAGGCCTGAGATCTTCAACTGCGCCACATCGCTCTCTTTTTGGTAGGTAAATTCAAATGCCTGCGCCTGGTGCATTACCTTAATTCTGTAGTTTCCGGGGGCAGCATCAAAGAAATCGATAATCATCTTTTTCTTATCTAAGAGTTGGCGGCCCACCAACTGCTGCTGCTCGTTGTACACTTCCACGGTGCCCTGCAACATGTCTTTTGAGACCTTGAAATAGAACACTTCGTGCGAGGTAGAGAGCACCATCACCGACATTGCCTTACCCGCCTGCGCGTGAACACCACTGGCCAACGCGAAAAAAAATAAAACGGAGGCTATCTTTTTTGGATAGCCTCCTACCTTAAACCACCCTGCTAAAGCCAACATCAACAGAGTTATTTTATGGTGAACAAATACTGGTGCTGCCGGGCCCCTTTGCGTAACCGGATGGTGTACGTGCCGGGCTGCACATCAGAAAAATCAATGGCGATTTTGCGCTTGCGTAGTTTCCCCACCAATACCACATCACCATTGGTATGGTGCACGGCCAGGCGCGCGCGCTTTAAACCTTTAGCCACGTGCATTTCAAAAACATGGCCGGAGGCCACGTGGGCCGGAACCGGCCTAACCGGCTCGCTCAACGCAGGAAGTGCGTTGGCCGCAATCAATAAAAACAGAAACAGTTTCATTCAGGGTTTGCAGTTCTTTGTTGGGCTAGACACCAAACCTGTGCCATGTAAGAAAATGGCGATTTTTTACGAAAAAAAAGCGTGCCGAGCCCAAATCTGTCCAAGATTGGGACACGCATTCTTATTTTTTGGATTAAAGGAGCTCTTTGGCGGGATCCCAGAACACCTCAGAAAACTGTTGGATTTGGTCTTTTTTTACCCGAATTCCCTCTTTTTCGAGGCGTTCTTGCATGGTGTTGGGCGTCTCGAAATGGTGTTTGCCGGTAAGTAGGCCTACGCGGTTCACCACCCGATGCGCCGGCACCTTTTTATTACCGTGGGCGGCGTTCATGGCCCAGCCTACCATGCGCGCGCTCATGCGCGTACCCAGGTAATTGGCAATGGCACCGTAAGTAGTTACCCTGCCGCGCGGGATGAGTTGGACCACTTCATACACTTCGTTGAAAAAGTTGTAGTGCTGTTTCTGTTCAATCTTTTTAAAGCGCGTTGTGGCGGCCATGGCGCTAAAGTATGAAAGTTGTTTCCTACCCGCTCAAATCAAATAAATTTGCGGCCGAATGAGAAAATCGCTGTTTTTTGGGGTGCTGGTTGGCTTAATGTCGCCCACGTGGGCACAGCAATTGATCTTGCCGGAAGGTGCACAAACGGTTGCCGAGGGTAGTACACTATCATTTCGTGCCGGCGGCAGCGAACCCGGTATAAAGAAATTCTCGCTGGAAGGCACAAATGGCTACGCCATGTCGATCGATACAACCGGTCTGTTTTCGTGGAACCCGGACTTTAACGTAGTAGACCGGTTCGAAAAAAAGAAAGAGATCACCATCATCTTTCAGGGCGAGTGGGCCGATGGCCGCCGCGCACGCCAACCGGTAACGTTTGTGGTAACACACACGAACCGGCCGCCAGCGATTGAAGAACTACCTGTTTTTTATGTTCGGCAAGGCGTTTACAATCGCTATCAAATTCCACCCGAATACCTGAGCGATGCAGACGATGACCCGCTCTCCATCAAACCGATGCCCTCGAAAATGCCGGAAGGCGCCACATTGAGTTCAAACGGTCTGCTTACGTGGACGCCCTCCCGCAACCAGTTCAATAGCTTAAAGAATCCGATTACGTTGGAATTTGTGGTGTACGATCAACCCGAGCGGACGGAAACCGTGGGCCGCATTCGCATCGCGCAAACGCAGCAAGATTTGGCCCCTGATGTGTTGATTATACCGGCGGATACCGTAGTAACATTGAAAGAAGATGAGCGACTCAACCTGAAAATTTTTGCCAGCGATGCCAATGGCGATGAAGACCTGAGCAGCCTGAACTTTATTAGCACCGACCCGCGGCTGGAAAGCCGTGCCTTCGTATCCAACGGCACTACGCAAGGCGAGTTCTCGTGGACACCCGGTTACGCCTTTGTAGATGATGCCGAGAAAACAAAAACATTCGACCTGATCTTTTTTGCGCTCGACAAAGAAACCAACCGTACCGAGAAACGCCTACGCGTGCAAGTAGTGGATACAGAAAATCTGGTGGAAAAAGACAAGCTGTTATACCAAAAGTACCGGGCCACGCTGGTACAAACAAAAGGGTTAATCGATCAACTGGAAGAAAATCATGAGCGATTGAATAAAATGTACAAACAAGCCAAGCGCGGCAAAAAGCATCGAGCGATTATCAATGCATCGCTGGGTGCGGCCACCGGCCTCTCGCCCGTGGTTTTGGAAACAGAACCATCGAAAGTAGTGAGCGGTATTGGCGGAACTACCGTCTTAACCCTCGGCACGCTGGAAGCCACCGAAGTCATCGGCAAATCAAAAGCGGATATTCTGGAAAAAATGAAGGTGAACGTAGAAATTCGAAACCAACTGCAAATTGAAGGCGATAATTTTGCCCGCAAGTATGCGCTAAAGTCCAGCCGTAGAACAAAGGAGTTCGAATCCGATCGCGAGAAATTGTTACCCGTAATCAATAACCAAAAGCTTGTGATTTTAGAGTTGGATGCCACTCGCCCCACCTATCCCAAAATCGACAATAAGGAAATGAAGAAAACATTCCCCGATTTTGCGGAGGAGAACTGATTTGCCGGTTTAGAATAAACATCTAGTTTTGCAGTCCTAATTTCAACAACCGACCTAGAGGAGTGGCAGAGCGGTTGATTGCACCGGTCTTGAAAACCGGCATCCCTTCACGGGGATCGGGGGTTCGAATCCCTCCTCCTCTGCAAACCATGTAAAGCAAAAGCCCCGATAAAATCGGGGCTTTTGTTTTTGGCAGATCCAAGTCAAAACAAATTCTTGAACACAAAAACAACGTGAAGCCGCCTCAAAAATAGTGCTGTCGAGCGCAAGCGAGACATCCTAAATGATGGTACTGGTATCAGGTTCAACCGTGAGCCGTAGTACGCACCACTGCGTGTAACAGGCGATTTCTTGATTCTGCGTCAACAAAAAAAGGGTGCCGTTTTGCGACACCCTTTTTTTATCACTGCATTTCGCTAGTTCACATTCAAATCAAATTCAACTTCCACGTCGGTCTCGCCATCAGTGCTACGCGAAGTGGCGGACTTTATCTCCGGTTGGTGCTTGAGCACCACTTTAAACTTGCCTGCCAGCGCACTCGTTCCAGTGGCGGTTGTCCAATTGGTTGAGATACCCAGCGGCTGCCCTTTGGAATCGCGGTCATTATAATTCACCGGATCTGTGCGGTTATCAATGTTTCCGTTACCGGATGGATTTGAAAAAACGTTGTTCGTCCAGGAGAAAAAGAACATGTGCTCATCGGCCTCTTCTTCTACTTCTTTTGTGATGTTGTAATCATCATCATCCGGACTCACCAATTCGTTGATCAGCGAAATGGTGAGCGTGTAGCTCGTGCCTCTCACCAGATTAATGGGTCCATCTACGCGCAAATCCTGGGGTCCATCGCGATCCGGATCTGTGGCAGTAACCGTTACTACCGAACCCGTGCTACCCGCAGCAGGTGCGAAACGCAACGTGGCTTTTGTTACGATTTCGGGAATGTTTTCGGGTTCTGGATCATCTTCGCAGCTTTGAAGCGAAAGCACGCCAACGGATACAAAAAGCGCAAAAGCAAATTTTAATAGGTTCTTCATGGTTTTATTTAATTGCAACATGGTTGCAAAATTACTTAAAGCGGAGTAAGAACCAAAGCTTCAAAAGGCCCAAGTGGCGGAAAAACTAACGTTTCGGCCAATTTCGTCAGCAAAATAGCGCATCCGGTTGGTGTATTCACGAAACGCCTGATTGAGTGCGTTGTCAACTGAAAGGCGAAAATCAAGGCGTGACCCACCCACGTTTTTAGAAATGCCGACGGAGGCACCCAACCAAAAATAGGCAGGCGGGGCCTCCAGAAAATCAAAGATGCGGCCATCGGATGCAAACAGATCGATGCCATTCTCTTTACTTTCCAGTATTTCGGGTACAGTAATCACCCTCGGGGCGCGGTTTTGGCGCAGCACATACCTGGGTTTTGCCTCCACGTAAAAGTTATGCCACGTTCCCCACGTGGGTTTTTCATAGCGAAGGGCAACCTCTAACCGGTTTGGTGGAATAAAAATGAGATAGTCATTTGCGCGCACATCGCTGGCGCGGAGCAGCGCGGCGCGGCCGCGCATCGTCCAATACCGATGAAATTGAAAACTTACACTGGCATCTGTACCCAAAAAAAGTGCGTCTGTCTGGGTGTACCGGAAATACGGAAACACCCCGCGCAGGGATTCCGTTACACCGGTTGGCCGCAGATAGATGTAATTGAAAATGTAGTTGGCATAACCGGAAAGCTCAAGCTGTGCATCGGCCGTGCGCCACGTGTAGGTGCCCACCCATTTCAGTGCCTGTTCGTTTGCAAAATTGGCGTCAGACAACGGCTGGACTTCGGTTGTTCGCTCATCCAGCAACAAACCATATTCAATCGCGGCTGCACTTTGGTGTGTGCCCAGGCTGTACAACTCCGCCACATTCGGTGGGCGCCACGTAGTGCCCAGCGTAGTGGCAATTGCGTTGCGTGGAGTGAGTTGGTAGCGCGCACCAAGGGTACCGCTCACATTGTGAAACTGGTTGTTGGCCCGAAAGATGCGGTTGAGAAAATCAAAACCTACAATTTGGTAGCTACGCCAATCATAACGTGCACCGGCATCCCATTGCCAATCGCCCCTTGTCCATTTTTCAACGGCAAAGAGTCCACCCGAGATGTTCGTGTAATTGGGAATGAACGGGATGGTTTGCGTGCCGTCTACTTTGTTATTGTCTTGCAACATGGCGTTAACCCCCCAACACCGGGTATGCTGCGCGCTGCGCGCCTGCTCCCACTCAAAATCGAGCGTGTGGGTAAAAAGTTTAAAACCAAGTGCGGGAATCTCGCGCAATGCGCCCCGGCGCAGATCAAACTCCAGCCGGTGATTGTATTGCAAACCGTATTGAAGGTGGAAGGTATGCCGGCCGCGTTCCCAATGCGTATTAAGCTTTAGCAGGCTATGGCTTACTTCCTGCCGCGGTTGTTGAATGCGGTAGGTGAACGGGGCCGTGAATGCGGGTGGCTCGCGTTGCATGGCATTGGCTAAATCGCTGGCCGAACCCACCGCGGCCCCACGTAAAATGCCGATGGTGGTTTGAAAATGACTGAAGAAAACATCAAACCCAAAATGCTCGCGGTGCTGGCCGGCCGCCACCGAGAAACTGCGTTCCTGAAAGCCGGTGTTGGAAAGCACATAGTGCGGTGAATGAAAGTCGCCTGATCGTTTAATTGTGCCGTGGGTACGCCAACCCCAGCCGTTGCCAAGTCCACCCTCCAGTAAACCAGAAACTGTGCCTGAGCGGCCGTTAGAGGAACCAATCAAATGGAACTTTCCGCCAAAGCCGGGCCGCTCGGGCAGATCAGCAGGTGTTACTACAATTACACCCCCCAGTGCATCGGTACCGTATTTAATCGCACCTGCGTCTTTAATTACGGTAATGTTCGAGGCGATGAACGGGTCTATTTCCGGGGCGTGCTCTGCACCCCATTGTTGGCCTTCCTGCCGAACGCCATTGTTCAAAATCAGGATACGCTGGCTATGCACACCGTGAATCACCGGTTTGAAAATGGCTGGACCACTTTGCAGCGCGCTTACGCCCGCCAAATTCTTCAGCACTTCGCCCAGCGGTTTTCCCAGGTTTTGCGAGAGCTCTTGAGCGCCAAGCGTGGCTACCGACTGCGAGGGATTGAGTGTGGGGGCATGTTCTTGCACAACCACTTCCGAAAGCATCTCACGCCTTTCCTCCAAAGCTACCCGCAAGAGTGCACCCGGCACCTGGATGACATGCGTCTGCGATTCAAAACCAATAAAACGGATCATAAGCGTGTAGGTGCCAGCGCACAGGGGGCCAACCCGCACCGCCCCCAGCAGATTGCTGGTAGCTACCCTACCCGTTTCTTTTACAATGATTTCCGCTCCCACCAATGGCACCTGGTCCGAGGCGCTTACCACTTCTAAATCGAAAAATAGTGTGCAAGGTGGCTGCGCCCGGGCGACTACAGCACAAAGAACAAAAACAACGGCAATGGAAATTTTTTGCAACAACGTTGCAAAATTAACCTTTCAGGTTAATTGTTTTTGAGGTCGGAGAGTTTGAATTTCTGGATGATGTAATACAAAAAGTTGAAGCTTAGCGCATCATCTTCATCCTTCTCAGCCGATTTTTCTTGTTTGGGCTTGTTGGGGCTAGGGGTGGTTGTGGCCCGGAGGGTGGTTTCCGGCCTGGCGGTTACAACAGCGGGTTTCGATTCCAGCGTGCCAATCTCGTTTGGATTGGGTACTTCTTCATTTACCGGGCTCACCACGGGAGTTTCCTCCTGCACCTCCGGTTCCGCCTCTTGCGCATATGCGCTTACGGTGCCGAAAAACAAGAGTACAATCCACGTAAAGAAGTAAAACCGTTCTTTCATCATATCAACAACAAACGCCTCTTTAGAAGGTTGGAAAAGTAGACATTTTTCTGAATTGAATGTTCAAACCTATAAATTAAATATTGAACGTTTTCCTACAGAATTGAGCTGGCGCCCCCGCGGATTTGTACCATTCAGGGTAATTTTGGCACTGGCATGGATGTGTTGCACCGTTTTTCGGAATGGCCTGCCTTATGCGAGGGGCAGATGCTTCAGTTGGCGGCAGACCGACCAATGGAGTGGCTCGTGACCGACAGCAGGAAAGCAGTCGCCTCCGAAACTGCTGTTTTTTTTGCCATTCAGGGCGTGCGACATGACGGGCACGACCACATCGCAGCCCTATATCAGCAGGGCGTTCGCCAGTTTGTTGTAGAGCGCGCACCCGTGCTCACCAGCTTTCCGGAGGCAAACGTGTACTGCGTTGCCTCCTCGGTCAGGGCGCTGCAACGTTTGGCCGCACGGCACCGCGCACAATTCCAGATTCCGGTATTGGCCATTACCGGCAGTAATGGTAAAACCATTGTAAAAGAGTGGCTCTTCCAACTGCTATCGCGAAGTTTTTACATTGCAAAAAACCCGGGCAGCTACAATTCGCAACTGGGTGTACCCCTTTCCGTTTGGGGCCTGCAGCCACACCATCAACTCGGCATTTTTGAGGCGGGCATTTCGCAGCCAGACGAAATGAACCACCTGGCCGCCGTAATTCAACCCACAATCGGGTTGATGACCAACCTCGGCTCCGCCCATGACGAGGGTTTTACCAATCGCGCGCAGAAACTCCACGAAAAACTGAACCTATTCCAATCGGCCCAGACATTAATCTACTGCGCAGACCAACCCGAAGTTGCCACTGCCATGGCCAACCGGTTTGGCACCACACATACCCATTTCTCGTGGGGAACTGCTGCGGGTAATGCGGTACAAATTCAGGTGAGCGGAGATCTCGCCCGCATTGTGTTTGGCCAGCATGAATCTGAAATGCGCCTACCGTTTCCGGATCTTGCCTCGCGCGAAAACCTTTTTCATTGCCTTACGGTGATGTTATACCTCGGCATACCCCTGGCCGAAATACCGGAGCACCTTAACGAGCTTACCGCAGTGCCGATGCGCCTTGAATTAAAGCACGGCCAACAGCACTGCCTGATTGTAGACGATTCGTACAACAACGACCTGGCGGGGCTGCAGATTTCGCTGGATTTCCTCAAGAATCAGCCGCGCTCGAAAAAATCAATCATCCTGTCGGACGTGCAGCAAAGCGGGTTACCGGCTGGCGAACTTGCGGCTCAAATCGGCCGGATTGTAGCCGGCAGCGCATTGCACCGTTTCATTGGCATCGGGCCAGACCTTCATGCGCATGCCGCCGTTTTTCAGCAGCAGCTGCCGGGCAGTTTATTCTTTACGTCTACGGAGCAGTTCTTGCATCAGTTTGATTTTAGTGCGTTTGCCCACGAAGCCATTTTGGTGAAAGGTGCCCGGGCATTTCAGTTTGAAAAAATAGTGCATCGCCTCCAGCAAAAAATTCATGGCACCGTGATGGAGATTGATCTGGCTGCGTTGGTTAACAATCTCAATTATTTCCGATCGCGTTTGCGGCCCGGCGTAAAAATCATGGCCATGGTAAAGGCGTTTGCGTACGGCAGTGGCAGCGAACAGGTGGCGCATTTGTTGCAATACCATCGCGTAGATTATCTGGGTGTAGCCTATGCCGATGAAGGTGTAGAGCTGCGCAAGAACGGAATCTCGTTACCGATTATGGTAATGAACCCAACCGAAGAAAGTTTTGAAACGCTGCTGCGCTACGGGCTGGAACCAGAAATCTACTCACCCCGTGTGCTCGATGCATTCGTGTTGTTTTTGCAGGGGAAACCTGCCACCATTCATTTGAAAGTAGACACCGGTATGCACCGCCTCGGTTTTGATAACGAAAGCTGGCCGGCTGCTTTGGCACAATTAGCGCAGCATCCGGAGGTGCGCATCGCATCGGTCATGTCGCATTTGGCGGGTGCCGATGAAGCCCGGCATGACGCCTTCAGCCACGCACAGGCACAGGAGTTCAAAAATTTTTATGATGAACTGGTAACGCGGTTGAGCAGCAACCCGCTGCGGCACCTGTTAAATTCACCCGGCATGCTGCGTTTTCCGCAATACCAATTTGAAATGGTGCGGCTGGGTATTGGCTTGTACGGCATTAACCCCACGGCAAACCCCGTAGCAAACCTTCAACCGGTGGCTACCCTAAAAACCATCGTCTCGCAAATCAAACACATCCCAAAAGGCGAAACCATCGGTTATGGGCGCCATGGCGTAGCCAACCACGACCTGCAATTGGCCACGATTGCTATCGGCTATGCAGATGGGTTTAGTCGCGCGTTCAGCAAAGGCAAAGGCCACGTGTGGATCAATGGCCATCGGGCCCCGGTGGTGGGCAACGTGTGTATGGACATGACGATGGTGGACGTAACGGGCATCCCCGTAAGGGAAGGCGATGAAGTAATCGTGTTCGGGGGACCGCTGCCCATTGAGGAAGTAGCCGCCTGTGGCCAGACAATCCCCTACGAAATTCTAACCAACACCAGCGAACGAGTGAAGCGGGTATTCTACGCGGCCAGTTTGTAAACTGAGTTAACCACAACCCAAATTCTTTTTCAGATCACGGTTGGGTAAGATGCCGGGCGTAGGTTCGTCTTCTCCATCGTTTTGCACCTCTGGCTCCGGGGCAACAGCGGGTTGCCCTTGCGGGGATGTTGGCGTTTTTGCAACGTGAGCATCAGGATCGGGCGCTGACTTCGGTGGGTTATCCATCCCGAAAAATAACCCCAATTTCTGGTATGGTTTAGCATGGGCTTGCCTATCTTGCCGCTCTTTAAAATCGATCTAAATAAGCCTTGAGCAAAAACGTAGCCCAAATGAAGCCCGGGCAAACTGCCGTGATCTCTGGGTTTACTGATGCCGAGTTATCAGTAAAGTTGCTGGAGATGGGCTTTCTTCCGGGCACGGCCGTACGTTACAATTTTATGGCCCCGCTGGGCGACCCGATTTGTGTGTCGATCTCCGGTTTTGATTTGTCGCTGCGGATCAGCGAGGCGGCCACCATTACGATTCTCGACTGATGGAGGCTACGAAAAAGATTCGCATTGCATTGGCCGGTAAGCCCAATTCGGGTAAGTCGTCTTTATTTAACCAACTCACCGGACTTAACCAGAAAATCGGAAATTTTCCCGGCGTTACAGTTGATAAAAAAATAGGTTACACCAACCTGCACAGCTCGTTGGAGGCCGAGATTATTGATTTGCCGGGCATTTATAGTTTATACCCCCGCACGCTAGACGAAAAAATTGTAACCGAAGTATTTGTAGATGATAAAAGTGCCTACTACCCGGATGCAGTTATTCTGGTAGCGGATGCTACCAATCTGAAGAATTGTTTTTTGCTGCTCACGCAATTGATCGATTTACAACTGCCCGTGGTGCTGGCCTTAAACATGATGGACCTGGCCGCACGCTCCGGCCAAAGCATCGATATCAAAAAAATTGAAAAGCAGTTGGATGTGCCGGTGGTGATGATCAACGCGCGTACCGGCAGTGGCCTGGCCGAACTCAAGCAAGCGCTGGTGGGGGCGGCCCACAAGCCCTCGAAAAAAATTTACACCATACCCGAGGAAATCCAACCGGTAGTACAACAGGTGCGTACCCATTTTAACTTACGCAGTGATTATGAGGCGTACCAGTTTTTACAACAGCCGGACAACATTCTTGCCCTAAAGAAAGACGACCGCGAGTTGCTGAAGACGTGGGCCAAAGAGCACGCGTTTTTTCCGGCCAAATACCAAGGTGCAGAAACGGTTATTCGCTACGGCTTTATTCAACAACTGCTCAACGAGGTTACCATGCGGTTGCCATCGGCCGATTGGAAAAAGTTCTCGTACCGGATTGACCGCGTACTCACCCACAAAGTGGGCGGGTATTTTATTTTCTTCGGATTACTGTTCTTGATTTTTCAATCCGTTTTTGCGTGGGCGCAAATCCCGATGGACTTTATTGACCAGACGTTCGCCAGCCTGAGCGGTTGGATGAACGGGGTGTTGCCGCCCGGACCTTTTTTTGATCTCATCACCCAAGGCGTAGTTCCGGGTATTGGCGGGATTGTGATCTTCATTCCGCAAATCGCCATTTTATTTGCCTTTATCTCCATTCTGGAGGAATCCGGCTACATGGCCCGCGTGGTGTTTCTGATGGATAAAGTGATGCGCATTTTCGGCCTGAGCGGCAAAAGCGTGGTTCCGCTCATTTCCGGCTTTGCCTGTGCCATTCCCGCCATCATGGCTACACGCACCATCGAAAACTGGAAGGAACGCCTCATCACGATTTTCGTTACGCCGTTCATGAGTTGTTCTGCGCGCTTGCCGGTATTCACCATTTTGGTGGCGCTCATTGTACCAGACGATAAACTGCTGGGCTTTTTCAACCTGCAGGGCGTGGTGTTGATGGGCTTGTACCTGTTAGGATTTTTTGCTGCGCTTCTTTCGGCAGCGCTGATGAAGTGGATGATTAAAACCCGCGAACGTAGCTTTTTAATGATGGAGTTACCCACCTACCGCATGCCGAAGTGGTCGAACGTGGGCTACACCATTATCGAAAAAACAAAAGCTTTTGTTTTTGAGGCCGGCAAAGTCATCCTGGCCATTTCCATCGTGCTTTGGGTGCTGGCCAGCTTCGGGCCCCCACACGAAATGAAGCAAGCGGAAGACACGGTACGGCAACAAGCGCGCACCGAAGGCCTCTCTGAACAGCAGATGGACGACCGGCTGGCAGCAGCCCGGCTGGAGCACTCGTACGCTGGCAAACTTGGCAAAGTGCTGGAACCCGCCATTGCGCCGTTGGGCTACGATTGGAAAATTGGGATTGCACTCGTTACATCATTTGCTGCCCGCGAGGTGTTTGTGGGCACCATCGCTACCATTTACAGCATCGGCAGCACCGAAGATACGGTTACCATCAAAGCGCGCCTGAAGTCTGAGATTAATCCAACCACGGGCGGGCCGCGTTTTACCCCGGCTGTGGGGTTTTCGTTGCTGGTGTTCTACACCTTTGCCATGCAGTGCATGAGCACGCTGGCTATTGTAAAACGGGAGACCAAGAGCTGGCGGTGGCCACTCCTGCAGTTGGTGTACATGACTGGGCTGGCGTACCTCTGCGCGTTTATCACCTTTCAGGTGCTGAAATAACATGGCGTTTTGACGTACCAATTTTTTACCGTTATCTTGAGCATTGAATCGCCCCTTATGACCACGAACAAGAACTACCACCTCGGTTTGCTTTTTTTGGTGCACCTGCTGATAAATGTAGATGGCGACTTGGATGAGAGCGAGCGGGCCGCGCTGGCCATCATCATTAGTCGGGAAAACATCCCTGCGGAACTCGTTTCCGAATTTGAGCATAGCGTAACCTCCAGCTCAGAACGGGAAATCTACCAACGGGGCATTCAGCATTTAAACGCCTGCACGGATGACGAAAAACTCAACGCATTCGTTCACTTATACAAACTCTCCGAAGCCGATGGCCGCGTGCATGTAAAAGAAGTGCGCCTGCTGCTCTACAGCATCAAGATGGCAGGCATTGAATTTAACGATGTAGTTGCCCGCGCCAAGGCGGTTTCTTGATCAAGCCAGGCCATCTAAAAAATGGTGAAACAACTCGGGGTTTTAGGGGGTGGACAGCTCGGCCGCATGCTGGTGCAAGCCGGATTAGACTGGAATATTCCTTTTGCCATTTTAGATCCGGATGCCCACGCACCCTGCGCCAGCCTCGGTAGTTTTCAGCAAGGCAAGCTAACGGATTACGATACGGTATTTCAATTTGGCCAAAACTGCGAGGTGCTTACAATCGAAATTGAAAACGTAAACACACATGCGTTGAGCGATCTGGAGGCGGCCGGCGTGCGGGTGTTTCCGCAGCCGCACATCATCGCACTGATTCAAGACAAACGCGAACAAAAAAAATTCTATCACGAGCGCGGCATCCCTACGGCCGAGTTTCATCTTACCCAAAACCGAAAAGACGTGGAAGGCCTGGGCCACTTTCTGCCGGCCGTAAACAAGCTGGGGCGTGAGGGGTACGATGGCCGCGGCGTTCAAATCCTGCGGAGTCCGGCCGATTTTCCAAAAGCCTTTGATGCTCCCGGGCTGGTTGAAAAACTTGTGGATTTCAAGACCGAAGTGGCCGTGATTGTAGCACGAAATCCAGCTGGCGAAATCACCTCTTTTCCGGCGGTGGAGATGGTTTTCCACCCCACGGCCAATCTGGTGGAATATCTTTTTTCGCCTGCGCAAATTCCGGCCAGGGTAGCCCAACAAGCAGATGCTATAGCGCGCCAGGTAATTGAAGCGCTGGGTATGGTAGGCCTGTTGGCCGTAGAAATGTTTGTTACACAAGACCACCAATTGCTGGTGAATGAAATCGCGCCCCGACCGCACAACAGCGGGCACCAGACCATTGAAGGCAACCGCACCTCGCAATACCACCAGCACTTACGTGCGATTTTAAATCTCCCCTTGGGCAGCACAGAAACGCGGGAACCCAGCGCCATGGTAAACCTGTTGGGCGAGCCAGGCTACGAGGGCGAAGCGCGCTATGAGGGGTTGGCCGATGTATTGGCCATGCCAGGCGTCTATGTACACCTCTACGGTAAGAAATACACCAAGCCCTTTCGAAAGATGGGCCATGTAACCATTACCGACCCTGCGCTGGAAAGTTTAAAAAAGAAAGCCACCTTTGTAAAGCAAACCTTGCGCGTGATAGCATGAGCAAAAAACCACCGGTAGTTGGGATCATTATGGGGAGCCAAAGCGACCTGAAGGTGATGAAAGAAGCAGCCGAATTTTTAGAGGAAATGAAAGTGCCCTTTGAACTCACGGTAGTTTCTGCGCACCGCACACCCGACCGCATGATGCAATACGCAGCCACGGCCCGCACCCGCGGCCTGCGGGTGATTATCGCGGGTGCCGGGGGCGCGGCGCATTTGCCCGGCATGGTTGCCGCCTGCACTACCCTGCCGGTAATTGGCGTACCGGTAAAATCCTCGAACTCCATTGATGGATGGGACTCTGTACTTTCAATTTTGCAGATGCCCGCCGGGGTGCCTGTAGCCACCGTAGCCCTGAACGGTGCTAAGAATGCCGGTATTTTGGCGATGCAGATTTTAGCCTCGCACGATAAAGCCCTTGCAAAAAAACTGGAGGCCGCAAAATTGCAAATGAAGAAAACCGTGCTGGCCAGCGCAGAAAAAATTGCCACCACCGGCTGGCAGGGTGCTTAAACACAACGTCAAAGTCCCCGCACAAATAGTACCTTTCCTTTCCATATGAAGCCTGGCGAAAAAGGGTGGCTAACCGAATACCTCGGGTTCCGGCAGGAACTGTTGAAAAATCTTTCGATTGAAGGTAAAAAATCATCACACCCGGAGCATTCGTTATACCGCGTTATTCAACCCACCGGCCTGATGTACGGCCAGGCCATAAGTGCCATTGACCACCCGGACGCGAGCACGTGGAACGAGAAACAGCGGATGAAAATTCTGCTGGCAGAAAGCCTGATCAGCAGTTCGCTGCTGTATTACGACAAGCCCATCAAATCAACCGAAGAGTTATCGGCTGTGATCACCAAGACCATTGAACACATCGGTAACTTTTACAACACGATTTTCCCAGAGCTGGCTACCCCTTCCAAAACTTTGTTTGGCCGCAAAAAAACCCCGCTGGAGTTAGCGGAACGAATTCTAGATAAGCGGATTGAACATACGGTTGCGTTCAAGCAAAATTTCTGGTCGCATTTTTTTCATAACAGCCTGCTGTTTTTAGACGTCTTCATTTTTGGCCAATGGATTCACACCAATGCCGACCGTATCGTTTCTGAGTTCTTCAAATACGAGCGCGAAGAACTTCGCTTTTCGGTAGTCAAGGTAATCGCGCTGGCCGCCCACTCCAACATGCACGTGGCCCCGGAAGAGCGCAAACTGCTGGAGTACTTTCTACAAGGCACCGGTCTTCCCGCGGAACGAAAAAAAGAAGCCCAACGGATTTTTGAGCAAGGCGTACTGTTAGAAGAAATTAATCTGCCCACCAACAACTCGTGGATTTTAAAAAAGTATTTCCTGGAAATGGCCATTCTTACGCTGTGGGCGGATAAAGAAGTAGAAGGGCAGGAAGAAGACTTTTTAAAAACGTTTTGTCGGTACCTCGACTTTCATGATGATGACCTGGAAAACAGCATGATTGCGATGGAAGGTTTTGTGCTGGAACACTGGCAGCAACTTGAAATTCTACAAAACAAACAAGATTACCAGCAAGTAAGCGAGAAGTTCATTCAGCGGCTGGCACGGCTGGCCAACAAAAACAAAAACCGCCTGCTGCGCGAAGTGCAGGCAAACAATGAATTGATGGCACTGCTGCTACAGGCCAAAAGCGCTGAACTCTCCGACACTGAGAAGGCACGCATGCACCAGCTGCTGCTTGCCGTGTTGCAGACGATGCCCACATTTGTGGTCATTTCGCTGCCGCAGCATTTCCTTACCCTGCCTACCTTAATGAAAATCCTTCCGCCCGATTTTTTTGCGGAAGCGCTCGAGAAAAAAACTATGTAAGCTCTTCCGATTTCTCCTCGCGCTTGGGCACCAGAATCGAGAATACAATTGACAGCGTGAGTGTGGCGATGATTACCGAAAACGACAAGATCGGGTTAAGCTCGATATGGAACATTTCCAACAGCATCTTTGCTCCAATAAAGAAAAGAATGATGGATAACCCTTTCTGAAGCAAATAGAATCGGTCGATAATGCCCGAGAGCATAAAGAACATGGCGCGAAGGCCCAAAACCGCGAAAATGTTAGACGTGTAAATCAAAAACTCGTTTTGGGTAATCGCAAAGGCAGCCGGAATGGAATCCACTGCAAAGATTAAATCGGTCGTTTCAATGAGTATAATCACCAGAAAGAGTGGTGTAAACATCAACCGGGGTTTTGTTACAAAAAACTTCCCGCCCTCGTCATTTTGTGTGAGGGGCAAATACTTTCTGCAAAGCCGTAAAATAGGATTCTTCTCAGGATCGATCTTCTCATCGCTGTCCTCAAAATAGATTTTGATACCTGAGTAAATCAAAAACACGCCAAACACATACAATATCGCGTGGAACTTGTGGATGAGGATGGCGCCCACAAAAATGAACACCCCGCGAAAGACCACAGCGCCCAAAATGCCCCAGAAAAGAATCTTATGGTAATATTCTTCCTTTACATTGAAATACTTCAGAATGAGAAGGATCACAAAGATATTATCGACCGAGAGCGCGTACTCGGTGAGGTAGGCCGAGTAATATTCCACCGCACCTTTGGCCCCGCCACTATCGGGGTCGTGGTCCATGAAATAAATCAGAATCCCAAAAACGGTGCTGACAAACACCCAGAACATCGACTGAATCAAAGCCGACCGGGTGGTTATTTTGTGCGCTTTTTTGTTGAATACGCCTAAGTCAAGCAGCAGAAATACAATGATAATCGCGCTGAAAATGGTATAGAGAAACGTCTCGTCACCCAAATCGAATCCCAAAATCTTAAATAGAAGCATCAAACTTGTTCAAAAATTACCATCTGCGGCTTAAAAAGAAGGTGATTTACGCTCCAACTAGGTGAAAATCACTTTACTCACTAGCTCAAAACTACAAATAATCAAATAACTCAAAAAGCCTACCGATGTACTTTATTCAGGCAGTTAAGTAAAAGTAAACCGGGTACCGCGAAATTATTGGCGGCAGGCCCGGCAAACGCCCTGAATGAGCAGATTCATGTCCTTTACCAGGTAGCCATCGGGCAGGGTAATCGTTGGTATTTGTACGTTCTCCATGCAGTTTGTTTGGCCGCACTGGCTGCATTTAAAATGTACGTGGTTATGATGGTGGTGGGCTTGGGAGCAGGTGTGTGTGCATAACGCGTACTTTGGCGCCCCGCTATCGTCCAGCACTTTGTGAATCATGCCTTTATCCAAAAACGTTTTGAGCGTGCGATAAACGGTTACCCTGTCGTACTGCGTGGAGACTTCTTTTTCAATATCCGAATACGATAGGGCATGTTGCTGATCGATGAACAACTTCAGGATATCACTTCGGCTGTTTGTAGAGCGAAGTCTGAAATCGCGCAAAATTTGCTGTTGCGACTTGGTCATTCTGCAGTTTGGAGTTGAAGCTTGAGCAAATTACGATAAATCCCGTTATCGTGTGCGGCAAGTTCGGTGTGGGTGCCTTGCTCGGCAATTTGACCATCTTTAATCACGAGAATGCGATCTACTTTGCGGATGGTGCTAAGCCGGTGGGCGATGATTACCGTGGTGCGGTTGGCCATCAATTTCTCCAGTGCTTCTTGCACCAATTGCTCTGAGCGGGCGTCAAGCGAACTGGTGGCCTCATCCAGAATCAGGATGGCCGGGTTCTTCAAAATCGCGCGGGCAATGGCAATGCGTTGGCGCTGGCCGCCGGAAAGTTTCACACCACGGTCGCCCACGAGCGTTGCCAATCCCTCGGGAAAGCTCTCAATGAACTCCCACGCGTTGGCCTGGCGCGCGGCCGCAATGATTTCTTCTTCACTGGCGTTGGGTTTTCCGTAGGCAATGTTCTCGCGAATCGAGCCTCCGAAAAGCATGACCTCCTGCGGTACAATGCCAATGTTGGCGCGATAGGCGGTAAGGTTAATTTGGCCGATGGGTTGGTCGTCTACACAGATTGATCCGTGGCTTACCGGATACAAGCGCATGAGTAAATTAATGATGGTGGATTTCCCGGCACCGCTTGGCCCTACCAACGCGATTTTTTCTCCAGCTGCTACACTGAAATTCATGTTGGTGAGCACGCCCACATCCTGCCGGGTGGGGTACGCAAACGAAACGCCGCGAAAAGCAATGTGCCCCGTTAACTTCAGTGGTGGTGCCTGCGGTGTTTTTTCGTCTTTTTCATCCAGGATCTCCAGAATTCGCTCGGAAGCACCAATGGCGCGCTGCAATTGCCCAAACAAATCGGCAAGCCCTGCGATGGAACCGCCAATAAATGTGGTGTAAAACACAAACGACAGCATGTCGCCCACGGAAATTTGTTGCGATTGTACAAGCGTTGCGCCATACCAACTTACCGCTACAATACCCCCAAACAAGGCAAAAATGGAAAACGAAATAAACAATCCGCGAAAGCGCGCACCATGCACCGCGGTTTTCACCATTTGTGCCAATGCGCTGGTGTAGCGGTTTACCTCAAGCTTTTCGTTGGTAAACGCCTTTACCACAGTTGCCGATTGCAGCGTTTCCTCCACAATCACGTTGGCTTGCGCCAGTTGATCCTGCGTTTTCTTGGACAGTTTACGAATAAACTTGCCGAAGAAAAGGGCCGCCAGCACCAGCACAGGAAAAGTGAGCAGCATGAACGTGGTTAACTGCGGTGTAAGAATGAAAATCAGGGGAATGCCGATGAGCAACATCAATGCTTGCCGCAAAAGCTCGGCCAGCGACCAACTAAACATGTCGTACAACGTGCCCACATCGGACGTAATTCGGCTCACCAGTTCGCCCACCCGGTGGTTGTCGTAAAAGGACTGCGGCAGCCAGATGATTTTTTCGTACAACGTGTGCCGTAAATCCGCGAGGCTTTTTTCACTGACGATGGAAAACGTGACCACACGAATAAACGAGAAGATGGCCTGCACAAAGAGTACTACCAGCAGTGCCAGTGCTATTTGATTAATGGTAGTAAGGAAAAACGTGCTTTTGCCCTGGGCGGCATCCAACAGCTTTCCCGCCAGATAGGGAAACGCCAACAGTGTGCCGCTGGAAAGCGCCAGTGCTGCCAAGCCAACAAAAAACGTGAGGCGGTAGGGCCACGCAAAGCGGAAAATGCGGCCGAGTTTCCCCATGCCTTCTTTGTTCACTTTCTTTTTGGGGGTGTCTTCGTTGTACTGTCGCTTGGCCATAAGGGTGATGACGAAAAAACGTGGTTTGTAGTTTATGCCCGAACGGGTGCGCTTAAAACGTAATTGAGCCTTCCATCCGGTAAATCATGGAATCGCTGGCAACCGTCTTTTGAAAGCCCTGCATCAGGTAATGCGTAAGCATGGCGTGGGGCCCCGTGTCTTCCAACTCCCAGGTCAGCGTTCGTTCAGACGAAAACAACACGTTCGATTCCTGGTAAAGTGCTTCCACCCGGCGGATGTTCTCCGGGCGCTGCAGATAATACACTTTAAGCCACCGAATGGGTGCGGGCACGGTAGCGGAGTACACCGTAACCAGCAGGTTGCTTTGGTTGTCGGGCATGGTGGTTTTCGTGTATGCATTTTTAAACCCGGGGCGGTTCATCCCATCCAGTTGGCGGAACACCTCAAACTCCTTTTTCCATTGCGTACTGTCGGGCTGCCATTGGTGCTGGTCGCTGTGCGGCCCCACGGTTGCCCGCTTTTCTAATTTGGCGTGCCGCGCCACCAACCAACGCACCTGTTCATGAACCAGGCTGTCGATATTAAAATACGGCCTCGTTTCTACCCTGGTTTGTGTTTTACAACCCAGCAGCACCAATCCAAGCACCCCGCACCAAATCAACCGCATGCTAATCAATCAGTACCGTGCCCGTCATTTCTGCGGGAATTGCAATTCCCATCAGTTTCAAAATGGTGGGGGCCAAATCGCCCAGCTTACCATCTTTCAGCTTGCCGCGATAGTGGTCGTCTACCAGAATACATGGCACCAGGTTGGTGGTGTGGGCCGTGTTTGGTGTGCCATCCTCGTTAATCATCATGTCGGCATTGCCATGATCGGCAATTACAATCACACTATATCCATTTTGCCGGGCGGCCTCCGTCACTGCTGCGTTGCATTGGTCTACCGTTTCGCAGGCTTTTACGGCTGCTTCGAACACACCGGTGTGACCTACCATATCCGGGTTTGCAAAGTTTAAGCAGATAAAATCAGCTTCCTTTTTTTGCAGTTCCGGAATGATTTTGTCGCGAATCTCGGTCGCGCTCATTTCCGGTTTCAAATCGTAGGTAGCCACTTTTGGCGATGGGCACAAGATGCGCTGCTCGCCTGGAAAAACCTCTTCGCGTCCGCCAGAAAAGAAAAAGGTAACATGTGGGTATTTTTCGGTTTCGGCTATGCGGATTTGATTGCGCCCTGCTTTGGCTATTACTTCGCCCAACGTGTTATTGAGATTATCTTTATCAAAAATCACCTGCACGTTTTGAAACGTATCATCGTAGTTGGTAAGTGTGATGTAGTGCAGCGGCAGTTTGTACATGTTCTGCTCGTGAAAATCCTGTTGCGTAAGCACCTGCGTGATCTGGCGCCCGCGATCCGTGCGAAAATTGAAGCATAACACCACATCGCCCGGTTGGATGGTGGCCACCGGGCGACCATTTTCTGCTGCAACAATGGGTTTAATAAACTCATCGGTAACCCCCGCCTCGTACGAAGCTTTTACTGCTGCCAACACATCGGTAGTGGCGGTACCCGTGCCGTGCACCAACAGATCGTAGGCCAGCTTCACGCGCTCCCAACGTTTATCGCGATCCATGGCGTAATAGCGCCCGATGACCGACGCAAGTTTGCCGGTGGTTTTCTTCAAATGGTTCAACACGTCGGCCAGGTAGGCATGGCCGCCTTTGGGGTCGGTATCGCGGCCGTCCGTAAACGCGTGGATGAAGAGTTGCTTCACCTGCTGGCGGTGCGCAATGCTTACCAAACCCTTAAGGTGTTCGAAGTGCGAGTGTACCCCGCCATCCGACACCAGCCCAATAAAGTGAACGGCTTTGTTGTGATCTTTGGCATATTGAAATGCCTGCAGCAGCACCGGGTTTTGATCAAGCTCCCGGTCTTGGATGGCTTTGTTTACACGCACCAAATCCTGATACACCACGCGGCCCGCCCCGATGTTCATGTGGCCTACTTCACTATTGCCCATTTGTCCGTCCGGCAAACCCACCGCCAGGCCGGAGGCCTGCAATTTGCTGTGCGGGTACTTTTGGTACAGCGAATTGATATAGGGTGTTTTGGCGTGGTCAATCGCAGACACTTTTGCGTTTTTTGCGATACCCCAACCATCCAAAATCATCAGTAATACACGCTTGTTCATAACTTTTTCGGGTAAAGCCCTAAGGCCATCTTAACGAAGTGCAAATATACCCTAAATGCGGGTTCACCTTCCTGCCGGCCGGGGGATTTAGACACGCGTAGCCCGCACGTGTGAGATCGCGGGTGCGATTTTCTGAAACGGCAATAATGGCATACTTTTGGAGTGTTCTTTCGGTTATGACGGTACGTGCGATTTTGGTGGGATTGATCTTTTTGGCAGGCTTTCAAACAACCTTTGCGCAGGATATCTTCACTCCCATTCGCGATGTGATTAAAACCGGCAATGCCAAAGAGGTGGTAAAATTATTTGCCACTTCCGTGGATATGAATCTGGATGGAGACTCGAACACGTACGGAAAGACGCAGGCCGAGTTTGTGTTGCGTGAGTTTTTTAAGAAACATCCGATCAGCGATTTTAGCATCATCCATACCGGTTCATCAAAAGGTGGACGTCAGTATGCCATTGGTCGCTACCTGAGCAAGAGCGAAAGTTACAACGTACTCATCCGCGTAAGCGAAGAAGAAGGCACCTACCGGATACACGAAATGAATTTTGTGAAGGAATGAACCGCCCCGCGTACGTAACGCCCGCGGCGCTGCACAACTTCATTCAGCATGCCTTGCAGGAAGATATAGGCGAAGGCGACCACTCCTCGTTAGCGGCCATTCCGGCCACCACACGCCAAACCGCACAATTGCTGGTAAAAGACCGCGGGCGACTGGCCGGCATGGAAGTGGCCGCAGAGATTTTCCGGTTTTACGATTCCTCACTTACGGTAAACACCCTGCTGCAAGATGGTGATGACATCGTACCCGGCCAGATTGCACTAACTGTGTCTGGCTCTGCACGTGCCATTTTGGCCACCGAGCGTTTGGTGCTGAACTGTATGCAACGCATGAGCGGCATTGCCACCTACACCCACCGGTTAAACCAGATTTTACGCGGCACACGCACACAACTGAAAGACACACGCAAAACCACACCCAATTTCCGGCTGTTAGAAAAATGGGCGGTGGCCATTGGGGGCGGGCTCAACCACCGGTTTGCGTTGTACGATATGATCATGCTGAAAGACAACCATATCGACATGGCCGGAGGCATCCGGGCCGCGCTGGAGCGCACCCATGCCTATGTTCGTACGTTGCCACGCCCCCTCAGCATTGAGATTGAAACCCGCAACCTGGCCGAGGTGCACGATGTGCTTACGGTAGGCGGGGTGAACACGATTATGCTCGATAACTTCTCGCTTGAGCACCTGCGCGAAGCTGTGAAACTCATCAACGGCCGATTTGCTACCGAAGCCAGCGGGGGTATTACCGAAGACACCTTGCGGGCAGTGGCCGAAACCGGCGTAGATTACGTTTCGGTGGGGGCACTCACGCATTCCGTAAAAAGCCTGGACCTTAGCCTGAAGGCCGTGCGCTAAACGCCTCTGGCAAGTTGGCGGCATCCTCTTATATTTGCCGCTCGATTTTTCATGCTATGCTCATCAAAACCAAGAACTACCGGCTCGAAAAGAAAGACTACATCCGCATGGCCCTGAAAGGGGTGCTGTTGCAGCAGTGGTGGGTAAGTTTGATTGTGGTAGCCATTTGTTGTGGCTATTTCCTCGCACCCAGCGTGTGGTGGTTCATTGCAGCGGTGTTGGGTGCCGGCTTGTATTTGCTTTTTTGGTGGGTGCAATTTTATGGCGTTACACAACTGGAGCAGGGCAAGATGCTTTTCGAGCGGTTTTCCTACGAAATCACCAGCCAGCAATTGGTAATGAAACTCAATGCACGCGAGGGGATGCCCATGAAGTGGGACCAAATCAAACGTGCCAAAGTAGGCAAGGACTACTTCCTGTTGTTTGTAAACAAAGCCCAGCTCATTCATTTGCCTTATAAAATCTTCAATACTGACAACGAGCGGAAGTTTGTACTGAGCATCCTAAAAAATAAAGGCCTCGTAAAATAGGCGGCTTGGCCGCGCGCGGGTTTCCGCACTACCTTTGCGGTTGTGGAAGCGCCAACCCATCCCAAGAAAAAACTCTCCGCCGCGGAGGCGCTCGTAAAAATCCGTCATTACTGCGCCTACCAGGAGCGGTCGCACCGCGAGGTAAAGGAAAAGCTACTCTCCTTCGGATTAAACTGGGCAATGGCAGACGAAATACTGACCCAACTCATTACCGACGGATTTTTGAACGAAGAACGCTTTGCCAAAGCGTTTGCGGGAGGCAAATTCCGGATGAAAAAGTGGGGGCGCCTGAAAATTGAAAACGAACTGAAAATGCACGGGCTAACCACCCGCTGCATTGCGCTAGGTCTGCGCGAAATCGATGGCACCGCATACCGAAAAACACTGGCTGCCCTGCTCCAGAAAAAAGCAGCCGAGCATCGTGAACTTTCGCCATTCGTTCGGAAGAAAAAACAGGCCGCCTATGCACAAGCCAAAGGATACGAGCCTGATCTGATCTGGGAATTGCTAAACGAAAACGACTGATTTCCCTGCAACGGCCTTTTTGCAGTGCCCAGCACCCCGAAAAATCAGTGTTTGTAACCGCTACGACAAATGGCCCGCCTTTTTGCCATTTTATTTGCAGCCAAATCAACGGATGGGCCCCCCATTCGTAGAAAGCCGTTAGAACTTAACTGGAATCTCGCTTACTTTGAATTATGGAACACACCAACGCTTTACGCATGGCAGCAACGGCCATCTTACTGCAGCTGGAAGAATTGGTACAACAACTTACCGACCAGGAGTTTGTAGCCCCGGCCAGCCACCTGCACGGGGCCACGCTTGGCCAGCACATGCGCCACACACTCGAGTTTTTTATGTGCTTTCAGAAAGGAATTACTACCGGTACCGTCAATTACGATAGCCGTGCGCACGACCGTGCATTAGAAACCAGCCGACACAAAACACTGCTCACGCTAAACAACATCCGCGAGGCCATACTCGCGCCCGCACCAACGCAGGAATTAGTACTTGAAATCAACTATTCCGAAACGACCGATGCTGCTGTACGCATTCCAACGAATTACCATCGGGAACTGGCCTACAACATTGAGCATGCAGTACACCACATGGCACTGCTAAAAATCGGCCTACATGAGGTGGCCCCTCATATCTCCGTACCCCATCGCTTTGGGGTGGCCGTGTCCACACTTCGCCATCAACAATCAGCACCGATCATTGCCGGGTAAATTCAAAACCCATCCATTCTTCATCAAGCTGCTTAACTGGGAGTTTTGGCCCTTCGGTATTTTGCAGTTGCCTTTGTTTTTCATGTGGTTGTGGTATGGGTTTCGGCAACGGTCGCTCTTTTACTTCACCGCATCCAACCCCGGCATCCCCACCGGCGGTATGATGGGCGAATCAAAGTTTGATGTCCTGATGCAGGTGCCCGCAGAAGTACGGCCACGGACTGCTCGCGTGCGCGTGCCGGTAACGTTTACCGAGGTACTAGCCACCATTAACGAACACGGCTTTCAATTTCCGTTTATTGCGAAACCTGATGTAGGCGAGCGCGGCTGGATGGTGAAACGGATTAATGCCGAACACGAGTTGAGAAGTTACTGGGAAAACGCAAGCGCAGTTCCGGTGGATTTTATCTTGCAGGAACTCATTGATCTACCCTTGGAATTCGGTGTGTATTATCAACGATATCCTTCGCAGGCACATGGACAGGTTACGTCCATCACCGGCAAAGCGTTTTTATCCGTTGTTGGCGATGGCACGCGCACCTTGCAGCAGTTGATAGCGGAAAACCCCAGGGCCGTGCTCCAGTGGCAAACACTGGCCACGCGGTTTCGGCATCAGCTGCTCGATGTGCTTCCGGCAGGTCATCGCCTGGAACTTGAGTCCATTGGCAACCACTGCCTGGGCACCACATTCTTAAATGCAAATCACCTGATTACCGGGCGCCTGAACCAGTCGTTCGATCGGATCAGCAAACAAATTCCGGGATTCTTTTTTGGGCGTTACGATCTGCGTTGCGCTACATGGGCAGATTTGGAAAATGGCCGCGTGCAAATACTGGAACTCAACGGCTGCGGTGCAGAGCCGGCACACATTTACCACCCCGGCGCATCCCTGCGTGCCGCGATAAAAACGCTGATCCGCCATTGGCGCACACTTTATGAAATCAGTGTGGAAAACCATCACCGCGGAGTTCCTTATCTTTCGCTGCGCGAAGCCCGCAGGTATTATCGCCGGGCGCGCGCATTGAAGTAGCTATGCTTTATCTGCAGGTTTTTTTGGTAGGATTGGTGTTTAGTTTTCTGGGCTCTATTCCCCCCGGCACATTGAATTTGTGCGTGCTGCAATTGGGTTTGGAAAAAAAAATCCGCGTGGCGTTGCGCTTTGCACTGGCCGTAGCAATCATTGAATATCCGTACACCTGGATTGGTGTACAGTTTGAGTATTGGATTACCTCTTCGCCCTGGGTGGTGAGCAACTTTAAGTTGGTAACCGCTGTGGTGATGACCGCCATGGGCGTACTCAACATTTGGTCGGCCCGCAATCCTACTTCGTTTTCGGTTAAGTTTAATGCCAGTGGGTTTCGCAGAGGCATTGTGCTGAGCATTTTAAATCCCATGGCCATTCCGTTTTGGATCGGGGTAACGGCCTACTTAAAATCGCAGGGATGGATTGACCTTTCCACGGTTGGATTACTACACGCCTACGTACTTGGCACTTCCGTTGGCGCCATGCTTTTGCTTACGCTGTACACGTTTTTGGCCGAGCGACTATCAAAGCATATTCAAAATAGCCGGGTGGTACAACTCGTGCCGGGCGTTACCTTGTTGTTATTGGGCATCTATGCGTTTTGGAACTTTTTTCGCAGCTAGTTTAGCTACCTGCGCATAACGCCAACAGTCCACCAAATGGTCGTTCACCAAGCCGCAGGCCTGCATGTGGGCGTAGATTACCGTGCTGCCCACAAACTTGAAACCGCGTTTGATCAAGTCTTTGCTGAGCGCATCCGACTCGCGGGTGGTAGCCGGCACTTCTTTGAGCGACTTCCATTGATTTACGATTGGCTGATGGTTTACAAACGACCAGATGTACCGGTCGAAGCTGCCAAACTCGCGTTGCACTTTTAAAAACTGTTTGGCATTGTTTACGGCCGCATACACTTTTAAGCGATTGCGCACGATGCCCGGGTCTAACAGTAATTTCTCCAACTTCTTTTCCGTAAACCGAGCCACTTTGGCTGCATCAAAATCCGCGAAAGCGCGGGCATAACCCTGCCGCTTTTTTAGAATTGTTGACCAACTGAGGCCCGCTTGGGCGCCTTCGAGAATAAGAAATTCAAAATGGGTGCGATCGTCATGCACGGGCACGCCCCACTCGCAATCATGGTAGTGTACGTATGCTTCAAAGCCCAGACACCACGGGCACCGGTTTTTGCCATCTGCTAACATCCGGCGAAGATGGTAATTTTGGATGAAGATTTTTTGCTCGTTTGGCCGACAATAATCGCGTGACGATGTATTTCGCAAACTCAGCACGCATGTGATCCATAATCACCATCTGCCTATCCCAAAAATAAAGAGGATACGATTTGGCAAGCGCGTGGGTTCAAAGGGTTGTTTAACGATTCCTGCTTTGCGCGATCGCCCGACCATCCGATTTTTTGTTCAATTCCGTTGGATGGTTAAATACTTGAACGCGATGCGCTGTTTTACTACCTTCCGCATTCCAGAAACCCGCACATGACGAAACGTAACATAATACTGGGCTTGGCCGGTGCGATTGTTGCCACGGTAATCATCGCGTGGACCGTTTGGAATGCGCTCGATGCGGATGCTGTCGATTTCAATACGGAGGTGAAGCCGATCCTGAACAAAAAGTGCATCACCTGCCACGGCGGCGTAAAACGCGAGGGCGATTTCAGTTTGCTGTTTCGCACCGAGGCACTGGCCAAGGCAAAGTCGGGTAAAGCGGCCATCGTGCCCGGCGATGCGGGTAGCAGCGAGATGATCCGGCGGTTACATCTGTCCGACCCGGAAGAGCGCATGCCCTACAAGAAAGAGCCGCTCAGCAAAAGAGAAATTGAAATTCTTACCCAGTGGATCAATCAAGGCGCGCCGTGGGGCGATCACTGGGCGTACGTGCCGGTGCAAACGCCAGCAATACCCCGCGTGCCGGTGTGGGGCCAAAACGCCATTGACGGTTACATCGATGAAAAGCTCCGCGAAAACGGACTCACGGCCGAACCACAAGCACCGGCCCGCACCCTGCTGCGCAGAGCAAGTTTAGATCTTGTTGGGCTGCCACCCGATGCGGAACTTAAAAAGTCGTTTTTGTCGGACACCACGGCGTACGAGCAACTGGTTGACCAACTGCTGGCTTCACCACACTATGGCGAGCGGTGGGCCGCGATGTGGATGGACGTAGCCCGGTATGCCGATACCAAAGGCTACGAGCGCGATGACAGTCGCACGATCTGGCGTTACCGCGATTGGCTGATTCGTGCATTTAACCGCGATATGCCGTACAACCAATTCATTACCGAACAGCTTGCAGGCGATCTGCTGGACAACCCTACCGATGATCAATATATCGCCACGGCGTTTCATCGCAATACGCTTACCAACGATGAAGGCGGCACCGACAACGAAGAGTTCCGCACCGCAGCAGTACTTGACCGGGTGAATACCACGTGGGAAGGTTTGATGGGTACCACCTTTGCCTGTGTGCAGTGCCACAGCCATCCGTACGATCCTTTCCGCCACGAAGAGTATTACCAATTCATGGCCTTTTTTAACAACACCCGCGATGAGGATACAGAGGCGGAGTATCCGTTGCTGCGCCATTTCAAACAGGAAGACAGCACGGCCGTGCATGCGTTAAAAAACTGGGTGGAGAAGAACATCTCATCCGCGAAAGCGAAAGAAGTGTACACCTTTGTGAAAACCTGGCAGCCCAGCATCAACTCCATTCAGGCCGACCGGTTTATCAACAGCGAACTTACAGATACCAAATGGTTGATCTTTCGCAATCATGCCGTTTGCCGCCTGCCCGGCGTAGACCTTACCCATAAGAACAAGCTGATTTATCGCTACTCCAGTTGGCTAAACGATGGCACATGGAAAATCTACCTGGACAGTGTGGGCGGAAAGCTGCTTAAATCCGTTGCCGTTGTCAACACCCAACACCAATGGCAAATAGTGGAGTTCACATTCCCGGAGCAAACCGGAGTGCACGACTTGTACTTTACGTATGTAAATCCCAACCTGAAAAAACCGGATGACAGCGGCATGATCTTCGACTGGTTTTATTTTACCGATGCGTGGGCCGATGCCCATCCCACCGTAAAAAAAGAATTTTGGCGTTTGGTACGACAAGAGCCGGAAACCACACCCGTGATGATTGAAAACCCAGCCGCCATGCAACGATCAACACACGTGTTCGAGCGCGGCAACTGGCTGGTAAAAGGCGAAGCGGTTACACCTGGCGTGCCCGCATCACTCGTGGCCCTTCCCAGCGGCGCGCCTGCCAATCGATTGGGTTTGGCGCAATGGATGACCGACCCGCAGCATCCGCTGGTTGCCCGCACGATTGTGAACCGCGTGTGGGAACAATTGTTTGGCGTTGGACTGGCCGAGACGTTAGAAGACCTGGGCACACAAGGTATCGCGCCCACGCACCCCGAACTGCTCGACTACCTGGCGTGGCAGTTGGTGCACACACACAAGTGGAGCCTTAAGAAATTGATCCGTGAAATTGTCACTTCTGCTACGTACCGGCAGGCATCGCGCGTGTCGGACGAAAAGCAGACGAAAGACCCGTTGAACGTGTATTTGTCGCGGGCCCCGCGGGTGCGCCTGTCGGCCGAACAAGTGCGCGATCAGGCGTTGGCCGTAACGGGTTTACTCAGCAAAAAAATGTACGGGCCGAGTGTGATGCCGTATCAGCCCAAGGGCATTTGGCTCTCGCCCTGGAATGGTAAAGACTGGGAAAAGAGCCACGGAGAAGATCAACACCGCCGGGGCCTGTACACCTATTGGAAACGTTCTGCACCTTATCCATCCATGATGACCTTTGATGGCACCTCACGCGAAGTGTGTACCACACGGCGCATTCGCACCAATACCCCGTTACAGGCACTGGTTACGCTTAACGACTCGGTATATGTTGAAGCCGCCCGGCACCTGGCCCAGCAGCTTGTGCAGCAGTTTCCAAAAGCGGAAGATCAATTGGCGCAGGCGTATGAGCAGGTTACCGGGCAGCCGGTTACACCCGCAAAGCAAGAAGTGCTAATGGCGCTATACCGTAAAAAATCTCCGGGCGCAGTGGCCGGAAACTTTCAAAAAGTGGCACATCGAAAACCGGACACCGATGCGCTGGAGTTGGTGGTGATGGCTTTGTTGAATTTAGATGAAGTGTTAACGAAGAATTAATCTATTCCGTCATTCATGAACGACTTAGAACACCTCACGAGGCGCTACTTCTTAAAAGAATGCGCCATGGGCCTGGGCGGGCTCGCGGTAGGCACGCTGTTTGGTGGCTGCAATTCTACAACCGGCACGTTGCCCCTGCTGCGTGCAAATCCGCTAGCCCCGCGGCCGCCCCAGTTTTTACCAAAAGCCAAATCGGTGATTTATCTGCACATGGCCGGAGCGCCTTCGCAGTTAGAACTCTTCGACTACAAACCCGAACTCCATAAACTAGACGGACAGGATTGCCCGCCTTCTTTGCTGGAAGGAAAAAAATTTGCTTTCATCCGCGGGGTGCCAAAAATGTTGGGCCCGCAAGCTACCTTCAAACAATACGGCCAGTCGGGCACATGGGTATCCAACTATCTGCCCCATTTCTCATCCATCGTAGATGAGGTTACGATATTAAAAGCGGTGCAAACCGACCAGTTTAATCACGGCCCTGCGCAGTTGCTGATGCACACCGGCAGCGCGCGGCTGGGGCGACCAAGCATGGGGGCCTGGGTAACGTACGGTCTGGGCAGCGAGAATCAAAACCTACCGGGCTTTGTGGTGCTTACCTCCGGGGGTCGCGATCCGGACGCAGGCAAAAGTGTGTGGGGCAGTGGCTTTTTGCCTTCTGTGTATCAAGGCGTGCAGTGCCGCTCAGAAGGCGACCCGGTGTTATTCATTAACAACCCCGAAGGTGTAACACGCGAAGACCGGCAACATTCCATTGAGGCCATCAATCACCTTAACCAAATCACCCATCGCGAAACGGGCGATCCGGAAATTCTATCGCGCATGGCCCAGTACGAAATGGCATTCCGCATGCAGATTTCTGTGCCGGAGGTGATGAACATCAACGATGAGCCCGATTACATTCACCAGATGTACGGCACCCAACCGGGAAAAACATCGTTGGCAAACAACATTCTGCTGGCCCGCAAGCTGGTAGAAAAAGGCGTTCGGTTTATTCAAGTGTTCGATTGGGGGTGGGATAGTCATGGTACCGATGCGAACCTCGCCATCGATATTGGGTTTATCAACAAATGCCGCAGTGTAGACAAAGCCATGACGGCCCTGATTCTTGATCTGAAGCAGCGCGGTCTGTTAGACGAAACGTTAGTGATCTGGGGCGGTGAATTTGGTCGTACACCGATGGCCGAAAATCGCGAAGGCAAAGCCAACCCCTTCAAAGGGCGCGACCACCACACCGAAGCATTTTCGATCTGGATGGCCGGTGGCGGCATCAAAAAAGGAGTTACGTTTGGCGAGACCGACGAAATCGGGTACAGCGGCATAAAAGGAAAAGTTACTCCGTACGACATTCAGGCCACTGTGCTGAACCAGCTTGGTTTCGATCATGAAAAACTCACGTACGAGTTTCAGGGTCGCCCGTTTCGCCTTACCGATGTACACGGCCACGTCATCCACGACATCATCGCCTAACAAATCCCGTATGGAGATTACCCGAAGAAAATTTCTTGCGTCTTCGCTTACCGCAGGTGCAGCACTTACTTCTTTTGCTGGCGCTTTCGCGGATGGCGCCGCAGCCCCCGGATACGAATTGCAGGTGTTCGCCACCAACTGGGGCTTTTCGGGCTCGTGGGAAACATTTGCACAACGAATTAAAGATGCCGGCTACGCTGGCGCAGAGCTTTGGATACCCGGCGAGCCGCGCGAACGGGATGCGATGGCCGAGGCACTCGCAAAGCGAAACCTTAAACTTGGCGCCTTAGTGGGTGGCGGCAGCAGCAACGCAAACGCACATCTGCAAGAATTTCAAGATGCGTTAGCCGCCGCAGTGGCCATGAAGCCGGTCTACATTAATTGCCATAGCGGCAAAGACTTTTTTTCTGTAGCGCAGCACCGGCCGTTCATCACGCACACGCAAAGCGTGGCAGTGCAAACGGGCATCCCCATTTACCACGAAACGCATCGGGGCCGGATGTTGTACTCCGCGCCGGTGAGCCGCCAATACATGGATTTGTTTCCGCAATTGCGGATTACCTTAGATATTTCGCATTGGTGCAACGTGCACGAGTCTTTGTTGAGCGATCAACCCGAGACGGTAGCATTGGCGCTCAGCCGTACCGATCACATCCACGCGCGCGTAGGCCATGCAGAAGGGCCACAGGTGAGCGACCCGCGCGCACCCGAGTGGAAAGGCGCGGTAGACGCGCACGTGGCCTGGTGGGATGAAGTGGTAAAACGCAAACGGCAGGAAGGAAAAACACTCACGATGCTCACCGAGTTTGGCCCGATTGATTATCTGCCGGCATTACCTTTCACACGGCAACCCGTGGCCGACCAGTGGGCGATAAACGTGTACATGTTGGAGCTTCTGCAAAAACGCTATTCCTAATGCTCGAATTGTTCGGTCGGTTTCACCCCGTGGTGGTGCATCTGCCTATCGGCATCCTGCTGCTGGTGTTTGTATTTGAGTGGCTGGTAACGCGTGCACGTTGGGAGCACCTCGAACCCGCAATTGCAACAATGCTTTGGATCGGCACAGCTGCCGCGGGCCTGGCGTGTGGTACCGGTTTTCTCCTGCGGCAGGCCGGCAATTATGGCGGCCACATCGACAGCCACCAATGGATGGGACTGGCGTTGTTCTTCTTTTGCTTGGCGTATGCGTATTTCCGCTGGCTGATTCATCAATCAGTTTACCGAAAATGGATCGCCACCGCCATGGTGGTGGTACTTACTGTTACCGGGCACCTGGGCGGTACACTCACCCACGGTACCGATTACCTCTTTGCAACAACAGCGCCAGACGCCAACGTAAACATGCAGGAGGCGATGTACTATGCCGATGTGATTGGGCCGCTGTTGGAAAAACGGTGTGTGGCCTGCCACGGCGCGAGCAAACAGAAAGGCAGTCTTCGGCTGGATGGACGTGCGTGGATAGAAAAAGGGGGCGAACATGGCCCCGTGCTGGTGGCTGGCGATGCCAGTGGCAGCAAGTTACTGCAGCGGGTACTGTTGCCGCTCGCCCACGAAGACCACATGCCGCCACAAGAAAAGCCCCAGCTTACACCTACGGAAATTGCGTGGCTTGAAGACTGGATTAACACCGGCGCCTCGTTCGAAAAGCGCGTAGTAGAAGTAACTAATCCCGAAAAATTCGAAACAAAAAAGCCGGGCCCACACTCGCTTCCAGATGAAGCTGTTGACCCCGCTCCGGAAAAAGACATTGCCCGGCTACAAGGCTTGGGTGCCACCGTACTCCCGGTAAGCACCGAATCGAACTATCTAAGTGTTGCGCTAACCAACGCCGCACCGTCGGATACGTTAATGGATGCACTTGCACCCTTGCGTTTCCACATTGTTTGGCTCAAGGCCGATTGTCGCGGTTGGACGCCCCAGCAGCTTAAAACAATTGCGCAGTTTCCAAAGCTCACCAAGTGGTGGCTCAATCAATCCGGAATTAAAGATGATTGCCTGTTGGCGATGGAGCCTAGCCCCACACTGAACTACCTTAACCTCACCGGTACGGCCGTAACAACCGCGGGCGTTGAAACCCTGCTCCGGAAAAACGCACTCACAGAAATCTACCTTTTTCAAACAGCCGTTACGGGCGCGGAGATTGCAGCGTTGCAGAAAAAATTTCCGGCTACTCGCATTGAAGGTGCGGGCTATCGCGTACCTACCCTGCCCTCCGACACTACCGAAGTAAAATAAAGTGCATTATTTGCTGTGATGTACTTTTTCTCGTTTTAATCAATACCGGATTCCGGGTATTTTTACTTATACTGCACGCGGTTTTTTTGATACATGACGGACAGCGGCAGAAAAGTATTGATCTGCGAGGATCATACGATAATTAGCGATGGAATTCAACTGATCCTCGGTACCCAGTCCGACATCAAGTTGGTGGGCACGGTGCAATTGGCCGATCAGGCCATTGAATTTGTGCGACAAAACTCACCGGACGTCCTGATTCTTGATCTGAACTTAAAAGGTACAGATGGATTTTCTGTGCTCAGGGCCATCCGCCAAAGCCACCCTCACTTGGTGGTTGTGATTTTGACCATGTACCGCGACGAGTTGTTGATTGAGCAGGCGCAAAAGCTGGGCGCAAATGCCTATCTGGAAAAGAGTGCAGGCAACCAGGAACTGCTGCAGGCCATTCGCATGCAGCCCACCGATCCTTTTCTGCTATCGCGAACGCTGCAAGCGGAAGAAGATGCCCGGCGCACGTTTCGCGATCATTTCGCAGGGAAAATGCGGTTAACGAAGCGCGAAATGGAACTGATCCCTTATCTCATTCATGGCAAGACTTCCAACGAGATTGCCGCTCAGCTCAATGTTAGCCCACTCACCATCGAAACCCATCGCAAAAACATTTTCAAGAAATTGAAAATCGGCAACGTGGTAGACCTGGTGAACTTTGCCCATGAAAATCGGCTGGTTTAGTCTTGGCTTTTTGGTCCTATCGCTCGGCTACGGCCAGTCTCAACCGCGCGTTCTCTCGCTTGATTCCGTGTGGGGCAAGGAATCACTTACGCGCTGGGCGTACATGTTCTCGCTGCAACCCCAGGCACCCATCGATAGCGTTCTTGAAGCGTGGCGTTCGGGAAAGTTTACGCGCATGCAGTCGGCAAATCTGGGTTATCATAACCGCGCATTTTGGTTTGCTATCCCCATTTCAAAACAAAACATCGACCGCGAATTTTTTCTTGAAATCGCAAATTCGCATCTTGATAAAATCTCCCTGTTCCAACTCGACACAGCCGGTCAGTTCGCGCGCATCGGCAACCCAACCGGCGATGATCTTCCATTTAATACCCGCAGTTATAACAACCGCTATTTTGTTTGGCCTTTAACAGCGAAAGAGATCTCCGGCAAAACACTGCTCATCCGCGTTGAGAAATTGAATTCTTCGTTACAGGTGCCTTTATGGATGTGGGAACGTAACACCTTTCGCGAAGCAAATACGCGAACCGCGTTATTGTACGGCGTCGGTTTTGGGATGATGCTGTTGGTAGTAATCTACAGCTTGCTGGCCTGGCTGTTGATTCGCGATAAGGTGTATGGAGCCTACTTTTTTATGATTATCTGCTCCATTTTTCTGTTGGCGATCAACGAAGGTTTTGCGTTTCAATTCCTATATCCCAGGTGGGCAGGCATTAACAGTATTTTGCGGGTTTCGATGAGTGCCGTCGCCAATGGCGCGCTTATTCTTTTCTCGTTGCTTTTTCTAAACATCCGCCGGTGGCTACCAAGGGTAGCGCGTCTGCTGGCCTGGATTCTGGCATTCTATTTTGTTGCTTTGGTTGCCACCCCGCTTACAGCCAAGTTCTTGGTGCGTCATTCTTCCGTTTTTCTACCCATTATTCTTACCGTCATCTTATCCGGTAACGTGATCTGCTTTTATGCAGCCATTCGCACCTACGCGAAGCAGCCTGTACTTTCGGGGCTTTATATTGCCGCGTATTCCGCTATCTTGATTGCCACGCTTGCCACGGTGTTAGAAGACTATGGGGTTTGGGAACTTCCATTTAATTTTCTTTTTGCTGGTGCATTGATCGAAACGTTGGTATTCTCCGTGGCGCTCACTTACTTGATGCGAAAGGTGTATGTTGAGCGAAATGAACTTTGGTTGAGCATTTCGCGCTATCAAAAAGAGGCGATGCAATCCTATATCAAAGGAATTGAACTGGAGCGGGAGCGGGTGTCGCGCGACTTGCATGATGATATTGGAAGCCGATTAGCCAATTTACGCCGGCTGGCCGAGACGCGCGGGTTGCCGCCCGAACAGCTATTGGATCAAATCCAGATTCTCGCACACGATGTGCGCAGCCTTTCGCACCGATTGGCCCCCCCGACGCGGTCGGCCAAAAATCTGGTGAGCATGGTAGAAGCCCTCGCCCAGGAAATACAACAGTCAACTGGCATCAGGGTGTCCGTGCAGTCGTTTGATTTTCCAGAACAACTCAACGCGGAGTTACTCAATGAATTTTACCGCATTGTGCAGGAAGCGCTCCAAAATATCGCGCGGCACGCGCAGGCCAAAACCGCAGACGTTCAACTCTTCCTCCACGATGACGAACTCGTCCTTACAATTGAAGACGACGGCCGCGGCTTCGACCTAAAATCAAAGCCAAAGGGTATCGGATTAGAAAACATGCAGTTGCGTGCCACCAATGCAGGCGGCATTTTTGAAATCAACTCAGAGCCCGGTCGCGGTACGCATATTCTGGTCTCCATTCCACAAAAAGAGAACGATCGGCTGTTGAATCAAACCCCGCAACAAGAAATGCCACGCGACTAATTGACTACAGGCGTTTTCTTCACGCTCAGCAATTCAATGCCTTTCTCTTTCGCCATGGTGTTGATACGCTCCACGTTGCGATCGATGGTGGCATTCAGTTTGCCCAACTCGTCATCCACCATTTTGGTCAGCATCTGCCGCACTTCCTCACCCTGTTGCGTGGGGGCAAAATCACCTCCGCCCTGCTCCACCATGAGGTGCGCCAGCCGGTTGTTCATTTTGATGCCGTAGTTGAGCGGGTCTTGTACGCTGCGGTTTTTGGTCTGGTGAATGTTGTTTTCGTGCACGTTCAACTCGTCCTCAAACTTTTTCATGGCTTCGCGCAGGTCGTTGTACTGCGGCTCCGCCCCGATTTTGCTTTTCAACGAAGCTAAATCGTCTTTGATCTTACGGATGTCCACCACGCCCTGGTTAGCGTCACTCACCTTATCGCGCACCTTGGTTAAAAAGTCGAACTGCGCCTGTAACTCCGGCAACGTAGTGTTGATGCGCGGATCTTTCAAAATCTCAAACTCCTGCTCCTGGCTTTGGCCATTCACCGTAAGGCGTACTTTGTATTTGCCCGGCACCGCTTTAGGGCCGAGGTTGGGCGAACCATAAAATACCATGCCCGGAAACGTTTTGTAGCCGGGGTAGCGCATGTCCCACACAAAGCGGTTGCCCCCTGCTTTTGCCGAAAGTTGCTCGGCCCGCTCTTTGGCTTTGTTGTGATAGCTCTTAATCACATCGCCATCACTTTCCAGAAACTCCAGCTTCACATCTGCCTTCTCGTCAAGTGCTTTCACAAAAAAATGCACCATCACACCGCCCGGATGGTTTTGTCCTTCCAGTTTGCGGTTGGCTTCGCGCCAGCCCGCGCCACCGGGCATGCGGTAGCTGGCCATGGGTTTATAAAGCAACGCCTCTTTTGCGGCCATGTCTTTTGTGAGTTGATGCAGCGGAGTAAGATCATCGATCAACCAAAAACTGCGGCCGTGGGTGGCGGCAATCAGATTGTCGTTCTTCACGGCTAAATCCGCAATGGGCACGGGCGGCAGGTTGAGTTGAA
>CAYLWU010000015.1:0-84364 GCA_964387475.1 uncultured Ohtaekwangia sp.
CAACGGATACTTAAAACTCGACTTCAACTCAATACGCTTGCCAGTTTGTTGCGAGGCGCGCGCCGCTTCAATTACCTCCAACACGTGCAGCGCGTGTTCTACGTTTATGCGCGGCTCCTGGCCGGTAGACAACGCTTCAGCAATAATTGATGCGCCTTGTTCCCACACGTACGTGCCCGTATCGGTTGCATGGCGCACTGTCTTTTCGTTTTCCAGCGTGGCCATCTCCACACCAAAGGGCGCCCAATCGTAACCAATTAAACTCAGGTTGCCGCGGCTGCCCCAAATGGAAATGGTGGGCTTATCCTGTCCCTCGCCTTCATGGCCATACGGATCGAAGTAATTAAATCCGCATTGCACGTGCGAAAGAATTCCGTTGCCGTGATCCATCAGCACCATCGCGTTATCCTCTACTGCTACTTTAATCTTTCCTTTATTGTCTACCGTGCGCTCTGGTGTAACGATACTCGTCATTGCCATTACCGCCTTTGCGGGCCCGAGTAATCCCGTAAGGGTAGCAAGATTGTACACACCCAAGTCGGGCAAACTACCGCCACCCTTTTCGTAGAAGAAGGCCGACCAATGTGGGCCAAGGTGGCCATAGTGTGCATGTGCAGCCGCTACTTTACCAATTTTTCCATCTTGAATGGCCTTCGCCATAAATGCAAACTGCGGACTGTTCACCACAGCAGGGGCGCCCCAAATGCGTACTCCTTGCTGCTGGGCCAGCGTGAGCAAGTCTCGCCCTTCGGCATACGTGTTGGCCATCGGTTTTTCGCTCCACACATTTCTGCGGGCCAACAATGCTTTCTTGTTCAACTCACCATGCACTTGCATGTCCGTCAGGTTCACCAGTAAATCAAACGCCTCGCCCTTCAGCAACGCGTCAATATTTGGATAATGTCGTGCAATCTTGTACTTCTCCGCGGCTGCTTTGGCCCTTTCGGGGATGATATCGCAGGTGGCCACTAACTCCACCAGTGGCGCTTTTGAGAGGTGCGGCAAATACATGTTGGATACGCTGCCGCAGCCAATGACGGCCACTTTGATCTTTCGATCAGCGGCAAATGGGAAAAGCAAATTTGGAGCTGCGGCGGCCGCGGCCAGCGCAACCCCTGTCTTGATGAATTGTTTGCGGTTGATGGTACTCATGCGCATTGCTGTTTACATTCAGTCCACTTGGACGAACAAAGGAAAGTTAACTGGCTTTTCCGGTTCTTTGCAATTCGGCTGCGTTTTTTTTACCACCGGTCGAATCCGTTCAACTCCTGCTACATTTGTGAGACCCGCCCCAGCCAGCGCCCATCCAACAAAAAAAGTAGCGATCCCAAAGTGGAATCGCTACCTGGTGATACCCGAACCAACCTTGCCGCCGCTAGTGCAATGGAATATCGCCTGGCTGCTCGCCAATCACCACCACTTTAGGCGGTAATAGTTTGTACATCACGGGCGTAACCAATCGCGAAAGCAACGTAGAACTGATGAGGCCGCCAATCAGTACCAGCGCCAATGGCGAGTACAAGGGATTGTTTTCAATCGCTAATGGAATTAAACCACCAATGGCCGTAAGCGACGTGAGCACAATCGGCACGAAGCGCACCTCGCCAGCTTTCTCTATTGCTTGTTGCAATGGCACGCCGCGTTCGCGCAACTGATTGGTAAAGTCCACCAACAAAATAGAGTTCTTCACCTCAATACCGCCCAACGCAATCAGCCCCACTACCGCTACAAACGAGAGCGGATTGCCCGTAAGCAGCAACATCACTACCGCACCAATAATACCCAGCGGAATAACCGATAACACAATGAGTGTACTTTTAAAGGTGCCAAACTCCAACACCAGCACCGCGATGAACCCAAAAATGGTAATGATGATGATCGTGCCAATGCCGCTAAACGATTCTTGCTTGTTTTCTACCTCGCCCGCAGGAACAAAGTAATAGCCCTCCGGAAACCGAAACGTCTCCAGCTGCTGAATTACCTTATTCGTTACTTCTTCATACAAGTAGCCACTCTTTACAAAAGATGTTACCGTGGCGTACCGCGACTTATCGTAATGCCGAATCAGATTCGAACTGGTTTCAAACTCTACCCGCGCCAGTTGCTTCAGTGGAATCGGCTGGCCACCCAGGCTATACACATACACCTTATCAAACACATCGTATGTGGCATAGCGGCCGCGCGGCAACGTAACGGTAATGTTAATTTCGTCTTCGCCCTCAGCCGGCGAGAAGGTGCCCACGTTTAAGCCGGCAATGGCCAACCGGATGGCCCGATCTATTTCCGCAATCGAAACACCAAGCAGGGCCGCTTTGTCTTTATTGATCTGCACCTTTAAATCCGTTTGCTGGCTGCTCAGCGGGTTGTTCACGTAAATCGTACCCTCGGTCTTGGCAATCATTTGTTCCACCTGCATGGATACTTTTCGCAGCGTGTCCAGGTTATCTCCAAAAATCCGGATGGCGATGGGTGCCTCCAGCGGCGGACCTTGTTCAAAATCCTTGACTTCAATTTTGGCGTTGGGGTAGCGCAAAAATTTCTCCCGCAGTTCATCAATCATCTCGGTTTTTTTATCCGGGCTCAAATCGTTCAGCTGAATAAAAAACTGCGCAAAGTTGGTGGTTTCGTTTCGCTGGATCACGTTGTAGTAGATGCGCGGGTTTCCCTTGCCTACGTTCGTGGTGAAATATTTGATTCGTTTATCATTCCGGATTTGATCTTCTACATAGCGCGCCACCCGATCGGTTTCATACACGCTGGTGCCAGTAGGCGTTTCGATGTTAATCAGAAACTGCGGCTTTTCCGAGCGCGGAAACAGGCTGAAACCTACCACCGGAAACAACATCAAACTGCCCACAAACAACAGCCCGGCAATTGAGAGTGTGATTACCGGATGGTCTAACGCCACATGCAGCCATTTACCGTAGGTGCCGTGAATACCTCTCTTCAACGCTCGCAGAAAGATGTTCCCTTCCGGGGATGCATGGCTCTTCAACAAACGGCTTGATAAGAACGGAACGATGGTGATGGAGACAAGCAACGAGGCCGATACCGTAGTGATCACCGCCATGGGAAGGCTTCGAATAAAATCACCCGCAGTTTCAGGAAGAAACACCAGCGGCAGAAACGCAAGAATCAATGTGGCCGTACAACCCACTACCGCCAACCCGATTTGTTTGGTAGCGTCAACAGCGGCCTGTTTTTTCGGCACACCGGCCCGCAAGTAGCGTTCTATGTTTTCAATGACTACAATCGAATCATCTACCAAAATGCCCAGCGCCACAATCAAGCCTACAATACTCAACTGATTGATGGAGAAACCCATTACGTCCAGCACAAATAAGCCGGTGAAAATGGAAAGTGGAATGGAGATCATGACTACCAGCGCCGCCCGGTTGCCCAGCGGCAATAGCGTAATCGAAACCAATAAAATCGCGATCAAAAAATCTTTGGCAAACCTTCCGAGGCGCGTGCGTACACTCTGCGATTGATCAAAGTTGCGCACCAGTTTCATGTCCGACGGCAGCTGTTTTTCAAAAGCATCTAACACCGGATTCATCTGATCGGCCACCTTAAAAATGTTTTGCCCGTCTTTCTGGCTGGCCGTAATCAATACTGCACGGTATCCGTTTAGCCGGGCCAGATGGGTTTCCTCGCCCGGCCGCTTTTCTACCGTGGCAATGTCCTTTAAATACACAATCTTGCCGTTGGCGCTGTACACAATGGTATTGCGTACCTCCTCTACCGACTGGTACTCGCCACTGGTTTTCACATTGAAACGCCGTGTATTTAATTGCACGCTGCCGCCCGGAATGTTTACGTTTTCGCTTTGTAGCGCACCCAATACTGCATTTACCGGAATGCGCTGCTGGGCCATTTTTTCCAGATTCAACGAAACCCGCACCTGCTGTTCGGGGTAGCCATGCGCTTCGATATTCTTGAGCGACTTTACTTTCGCCAAGTCTTCTTCCAGCTTTTCGACCTGTTTTTCCAGCTCGGCATAGGAAGCCGTTTCTGAAATTAACGCTGCTTGCAAAATGGCGACATCCGTAGAGTTAAACTTCAAAATCTTTATGGCGAAGATATCGGCCGGCAATTCCGTTTCCAGCGCATTGATTTCACGCACAACTTCCTGGTACTTTTCATCGGGGTCGGACTCATGTTTATATTCTACCCGGATCACCGCCAAACCATCGTTGATATCGGAAATCAATTTCTTGATGTCTTCCAATGCGTTGAAACGCTTCTCCATGGGATCTACCACCAGCTTTTCCATATCCGCCGGACTGGTGCCGGGATATACCACGATCACCGAAAAGGCGGGCGACTCCGTTTCCGGATCTTCGCCCCGCGGCATGTTGACCAACGAATTCAATCCCAACGCAATCAACAACACGAACATGATCAGTGTAAACTGATAGTTCTTCACCGAAAACTCTGCAATTTTCATAACGAACTTCGGGCTGTAGTTACTTCGAAATGGTAACGACCGAGTACTCCGTTAGAAAGGCAGCACCTTCGTGTACCACCTGGGCGATGCTTTCCAGGCCGCGCTGAATGTACGCGCTATCGCCTTGCAGAAACGCTACGCTTACCGGCCACTTCTTCACATGTGTACCCTGCGCATCGGGCACAAACACAAACGCATCCTGCCCTTGGCCTTCTACAATCGCCTCTATGGGAATACGCCACGCGGTTTGCTGTCGCTTCGGTTGAATGGTAACCCTTGCAAACATACCCGAAGCCAACTTGTTGGCGGCCGGCAACAGGCGCACTTCCACGAGATACAGTCCGTTAAACGGATCGGCACCCTCACTCACTGTACGCACTTCGCCTGCAAAAGAAACGCCGGGCCACGCGTCGGTCTGCACCGTCGCTCGGTCGCCCACCGCTATGTGCAGCCACTCGGCATCGGGAAGCCCAACTTTTACAATCCAATCCTGCGCCCCGGCCGTGTTTACTTGTAGCACGGGGGTGCCCGGTGCCACAAACTCGCCTTCATTCACAAATTTGCGGATCACTTTACCAGCAACACTTGCGCGGATGGTGGAGTATTGGCGATTGAATTCCGCGATGCGCACTGCCTGTTGTGCCACATCAAACGCGGTCTGCGCGTTTTGCTTTTGTTCCAGCGTAGCGGCAGAATCGGCATACAATCGTTGTACCCGATCCAAATCGCGTTTGGTTTTTTCCACATTGTTACGCGCCTGGCTTACCTGCGCATCAATTTCGGTAAGGTCTAATGCCGCCAACACCTGCCCAGCCGCCACCGTTGCCCCTTCTTTTACATAAATTTTTTGTACGATGCCGCCTACCTTAAATGATAAGCGCGACTCATTATCGGTGCTGATCAGTCCGGAGCTAACGATTGGCTTACTCCACATCACCTGCTGCACGGGGGCCAGCTTAATGGCAATGGCGGTGGCTTCGGCCTCGCGCGGAGTAGCTACTTCTTTTTCTTGTTTGCTGCATGAAAACAATGCGCCTGCCAGCACCACAGGCACACTTAGGCGGAATGCAGAACGAATCACTTTTTTGAAAGCGTGGGTAAAAATCATGATAAGAATATTAAAGGGTAGATAACGTTTTTTGCACTGCGGCCTGGGCCCGCAGCAATTCATATTGGGCCATGGTCACGCTGATTTGTGCCGTGGTTAATTTGTTTTGCGCGTCTAAAAATTCCAGTAAGATGGCTTGGCCCTCGCGGTACTTGCTTTGAATGATTTGAAACGATTTTTCTGCACTCGTTTTCCCGGCGTGGCTGGTTTGGTACGATTGCTCAGCCGCTTGCAGCGTGCGGTAGGCTTGAATTACCTGCCACTCAATCTGCTGCCGCGTCTGCGCCAGTTTGTTCTCCATCACCTGGTAATCGATGCGCGCCTGTTGCGTGCGGGCCCGTTTTTCGCCGCCTTTGAAAATGTCCCACGTCAGGCGAAACTGCACCAACCAATAGTCCTGCGTGTTATTGAACGTATAGCCAAAGCCCTGGTAGCCGGCATCGCCTACGGCCACCACCTTGGGCAGGGCTGCGCTGTTGCGGTTGAGCGCCAGCAGTTGCTCATTGGCGTGTAGTGCGTGCTGCAATTGCTTTACCTCTTGGCGTTGTTGCAACGCCTGCGCCTGCAGGGCCGTAATTTCTTGCCCGGCGGGCATTACCACGGCCATGGCCAGTGTATCCTTCAAGATCGGCTCGGTCAGCGGCCGGTTCAACAGAAAATTAAAATAGGCTTGTCCCACATCGCGGTTTTTCAGCATCTCCGCGTGTTGCTGCTGCAACTTGCTGATTTCGTACTCGGTGTTGTACACGGCATCACGGGTAGCTTTTTCAGTGTTAACCAAGGTTTGATTTACGCGTAACGCTTCCCGTAAAATGCGTTGCCCGTTTTCAATCACCTGCAACGCCTCTTCCGTTTGCCAGTATTGATAATAGGCAGCCAGAATATTGTACTTCAGCTCGTTTTCATAGGCCAGCTTCTGTGCCTGCTGCACCGTTACCAAATCGCGCTGCGCTTTATATCCAAAATAAATGTCGGGGTTAAAAATGGGTTGAATTACGCGCAGCGTAGTTTCATGGAAATTATTGGGCGCGAGTTGTTCGTTTACATTGCTAATCTGCGGAAACCGATCGCTGCCGGTGATTTGATTGAGCGTAGCGTACACCGGGTTTAACAAATCGCCCACAGGAAACTGCAAATTGCGTCCGCCACCGGCCAGCGTATAATTCGCATTCACCAGCAGGTTAGGCATAAAATAAGATCGCGCCAGGGCGAGACCCTCCACACTTCGTTGGTAGTTCAGCGTTTCCTGCTGCAGTTGCAAGTTCGATTGCACACCCTGCTTCAGGTATTGCTCTAATACCGACTGTGCCACCGTGGGCCCGGCTACCAGCAGCAAAATGATTTGGAAAAAATAGTTTTTCATGATCGTCATCGTTAGGGTAAGTATTATTTTTTCAAGTGGCGCAGCACCTGGTTAAAGACGTCAAACGTGGTTACCATTACCTCATCCAGGCTCAGGTTTTGATCGCGGGCCGGCTTCACATGGTTCATGTGGCCGCTAATGCGCAATGCGCAAATGCCGTGAATCGAACTCCAGATCATCATGGAAAGCGCCTGCGGATCGTAACCGGAAAAATATCCCTCTTGCTGGCACTGCATCACCGTATTTTTCAACGTGTCAAAAGCGCGGTCGCCTTCCTTCCACTCGTCTTGCAGGCATTGGCTAATGTGCTCAATCGGCTCGCCACGCATAAAAAGCAAATCGTACACCTGCGGGTGCGTGGTGGCAAAACGAATGTAAGCCTTGCCCATTTCCATCAACCGTTCAAAAGGCAACGCCACCTGCGCAAGGGGTTTAAAATACTCGTTTAGCAAACGGAAGCCATCCTGATGCAGGGCATGGATAATCTCATTCTTGTCTTTGAAGTACAAGTAGATCGTGGCCGGGCTGTATTCAATGGCTTCGGCAATGTTGCGAATGCTGATGTCATCAAAACCGCGATCGAGAAACAACTTGTGGGCCGAGTCCAGAATCCGGCCGCGCATTTCAAGTTTCTCGCGCTCTTTACGCTCTTTTACGCCCATAATTATTGCTTGTGTACGCAAAACTATAAACAGTGTTTAGTAAAATAACGATGTATTTTAAAATTTTATTAAAGTGCTGATTATCAATTTATTTATTTTGGAATGCCCCGCCTTTAAGGGCGGGGTCGGGCCACTTCGGGGTGCGCTTCGCTCCCGCCCCGCCCGTGGCGGGGCCAAGCCCTGCGTGTCCCTCATGCGGGTTCGTGCGTGTAGGAACGAGCGGGCGTTGTGCAAACCGGCGCCACTTTTTAAACCGGCATCTAACCAGAAAAAGCACCAAAAAAATCTGACAGGTCTCGAAGACCTGTCAGATTTTTACTTGCGCGTAAGGGAACGCCCGGCAAAGTTTATGGAATGCCGCGTTCTTGTGCTAAGTGAAATAAAAAACGGTTTGTGAAACGGTGGAGCAGATTACTCCGCCTCTGGTAAAACAATGCGCACTGTTGTGCCCACGCCCAGATCTGAATGCAGGTGGATTGTTCCCTTCAACTTTTCAAGCGATTCTTTTACAATGAATAATCCAAGACCCGAACCGGAGGAGGAGGTTGTTGCCCGGAAAAACATATCAAACACCTTGGGTTGAAATTCTGATGCAATGCCAATGCCGTTATCCGCCACCGAAATGCCAAAATTCCCCGGTTCACGCCAGGCGGAAATATGCACATACGGATTGAGCTTGGAATGATCCGCGTACTTCAACGCATTTGAAATGAGGTTGTTCAGGATAATCCGCAGCCGCAGAGGTTCAGAAAAAAAGACAAGGTCTTCGTTCACGTCAATTAAAAATTGAATCGGTCGGTTTCCCTGCGATCCGTCCAGTGTATCTACAATCTCTTTCACCAGCCGAAAGACCGCCACCTCTTCCTTTTTTACGGCCGCCCGCGCATTTCGGGAAAAGTCGGTAATATCCCCAATAAATTTTTTCATTACAGCTAGCCGGCCTTCAACTTTATCAAAGTAAGAAGTCTCGGTGGGTGCTGCGCGGAGCAGTGCAAGCAAGCCTGAAATGGAGTTCAGCGGCGCCCGTAAATCGTGCGACACGCTGTACACAAACCGATCCAACTCCACATTGGCCTGGTTTAATTCTTTATTCTTGTTGTACAACGCAAACTCCACATGGTAGTTTAACCGTAAGATTAACATTACCAGGTAAAGATTCATGGCCGCAAACACAACCACGTTCAAAATAAAAAAGATATTTCGCTGATCAATTTCAAACTCCCGGTAGGGAAAGATAGACACCCGAAAAAGGAAGGATGCGGTAAAGGCAAGAAACGCCAGCAAGGCATAGCTAATTCCCCAGTAACGTTCTTCGTAACCGAAAACAATCAGTGCAATAAACGCCCCGGTAATCAGGTGGAGATGAATGCCTGTGGCAAAGTTCTGACTGCCGCAGATATTGAACATGATAAAAATGTACAGCAACAGCCCCACATTTTTAGCAAGTTTGAAATACCCGGAAATACTGATAAACAGCACAACCAGGCACGAAATGAAGATGGAAATAAAAAATGCGTGTGTAACCTGCGTGTTTATCCAGTGGTCTACAAAGTAATAGACAAACGCCACCACCAAAGTGAGTAAAACAATGCGATTTGCTACTACCTGCCTTAACTGAAACGACAATACAATTTCCCGCTCGGGGAACTTAAACAACGAAGTAAAGTCCTTTTTCATGGGGTCTGATGGGTGAAAACGTACAATAATTTCCAGACTCGGCCAAATCTATTCAGAATCGGTATGTAGAGCAAATCTGACAGGTCTTGGAGACCTGTCAGATGTATTTGGCGAACATCCTCGTTCAATACTAACCAAAAACAGTTTCCATGTTGAATAGCCTGCGTAAATAAACCAGTGGTTATACGAATAGAGCAAATCTGACAGGTCTTGTAGACCTGTCAGATTTATTTGGCGAACATGCTCGGTCAATACTAACCAAAAACAGTTTCCATGTTGAATAGCCTGCGTAAGTAAACTAATAGTTGTACGAGTGGAGCAAATCTGACAGGTCTTGGAGACCTGTCAGATTTATTTGGCGAACATCCTCGTTCAATACTAACCAAAAATAGTTTCCATGTTGCACAGCCCGCGTAAGTAAACCAATAGTTGTACGAGTGGAGCAAATCTGACAGGTCTTGAAGACCTGTCAGATTTATCTTCTCTGAATATGCGTGAGCGATAGTAGCGGATACCCCGCAGGGGCCACGCCTCGGGGCCCCGAGGAGTAGCAGCGGATAGCGCGACCCCGCGGCGGTGCGGCGTGTGCTACTCCTTTGAGGTGTGGGACACGGGGGCGCCGCCGCGGGGGCACGCCCACTTATGCATGCTGCTGCGCGATTGCTTTGAGTATACGTTTTACAAACCCGGGCCCTTCGTACACAAAGCCCGTGTACACCTGCACCAGGTCGGCACCGGCGTTTAGTTTCTCCACGGCATCCGACGGGGTCATGATACCGCCCACTCCAATAATCGGAAACGCCGGGCCCAACCGCTGGCGGAGATAGCGAATGACTTCGTTGGCACGCGCGGCCAGCGGCCGGCCGCTTAAACCGCCCGCGCCTATGTGCGCCAATGTGGCCGCGGCGGTGTTTAAGCCCTCGCGCGAAATGGTGGTGTTGGTGGCAATTACGCCATCGGTTTGTGTGGACTTTAGGATTTCCACTACGTCATCCAATTGCTCGCGGGTTAGATCGGGGGCAATTTTTAAAAAAACCGGTTTGGGTGCTGGTTTGGCCAGGTTCAGCGCGCGCATGCGGTGCAACAAATCTTGCAGTGGCTCTTTTTCTTGCAGGGCACGCAGCCCGGGTGTGTTGGGCGAGCTTACGTTAACCACAAAATAATCTACCCACGGAAACAGCGCTTCAAAGCATGCGGCATAATCATCAAAGGCGTGCTCGTTGGGCGTAATTTTATTTTTACCAATGTTGCCGCCCACAAGCACGCTGGATTTACGCGCACGCAGTCGCTGCACGGCCGCAGCAACGCCATCGTTATTAAAACCCATGCGGTTGATGATGGCCCCATCTGCGGGCAAGCGAAACAGGCGAGGCATTTCGTTGCCGGGTTGTGCTTTGGGTGTAAGTGTACCGATTTCGATAAAGCCAAAACCCAAGGCCGCGAGCTCATCGATGAGCACCGCGTTTTTATCAAAGCCTGCAGCAAGGCCCACGGGATTTTGAAAGCGGAGACCGGCCACCGTGCGGGGCAACGCCGCGTGGCGATAACCAAACCAGGCGGCAAGCAGCGCCCGGCCGCCGGGCCAGCGGCCCACTGTTTTTAAAATGCGAAATGCAAAATGATGCACCTGTTCGGCATCGAAGCGGAACAGCAGCGGACGAATGACGGACGAATACATTTCGAATTACTTCTTGCGCTTTTGTTTTTTGGGCTGAATGGAAAATTTGCGGAATCCTTTCGCCACAAACTCATCAATCTGGCGGGCGGCATCGTTGGTGCTGGCGCTGGTTTCGCCATTTACACGCCAGATCAGGTTTCTAGAACGGTCGTTGAGGTCGATAATAAAACTGCTTAACGTGTAGTCGCGGCTCCACATGCGGGTGTCCTGGCCGGGGGTGCCACCCATGGGGCCCAGGTTTTGCATATCCAACCGTTGGGTTGAACCAATGGCATACGTTACCACCAGGTCCGCGGTGCTATCGGTTTCCACTAAGCCTTTCTCTTTAAACTCCTCGCGGATGGAGGCGGTAATCCATTGGTGCAGTTGCTTTTCGTCAAACACGCGCTGATCTTTAGGCGTAACCACCTGTCCCTCGCCCATGCGAAATGTTTTGTACCGGGTGAAGTCGCGGTTTTTGTCGTACTCCGCCTGGATGCTTTGCGCGTGTACACACACCGGCAAAAGGAAAAGGGCCCACAGGATTTTCATACCCGAAAGGTAGCAAGAACTCATGGTAAAAATACTTTTCGTGAAAATCCTTCAGACCTATTTTCGAGCGGCCTGAACGCGAGCGGGTAGTTTGGCGCAACGGCTAAGAGCAAAACTACGCCCGCGGATGAAACTCGCGCACTACTTGCTTCAGGTAATCGCGGTCGAGGTGAGTGTAGATTTCCGTTGTAGTGATGGATTCGTGGCCGAGCATTTCCTGCACGGCCCGCAAATCCGCGCCGCCCTCGATGAGATGAGTGGCAAACGAGTGGCGAAACGTGTGCGGACTAATCGACTTCTTCAGCCCGATTTTTTCGGCCAGCGCTTTGATCATTAAAAAAACAAATACGCGCGTCATCTTGCGGCCCCGGCGGTTTAAGAACACAATCGCTTCAAAGCCTTTCTGAGGGGCAATGTGTACCCGCACTTCTTCAATAAACAAGTACAGATACTTGATGGCATCGCTGCCTACAGGCACCAGGCGCTCTTTGTTGCCTTTGCCCAACACGCGCAGAAAACCTTCTGCTTTTAAAATCTGATTCAATTTTAAATTAACCAACTCAGACACCCGCAGCCCCGAACCATACAGCACCTCCAACATGGCGCGGTTGCGCATGCCTTCGGGTGTGGAAAGATCAATCGCGGCCAACAACTCCTCCACCTCATGGTAGTCCAGCGTGTCGGGCAACTTGCGGCCCAGCTTGGGGCCCTCCAGCAACTCGGTGGGGTCTTTGTCGATAACCTCTTCTGCCAGCAGGAATTTGTAAAAACTCTTCAACCCCGAGAGCAATCGCGCCTGGCTATGGGCGCTTAGGCCCAACTCGTTTACGTACACCAGAAATTCCTGTAGTTGTTGGTGCGAAACGTTTGTGGCGGAAAAGGTTTTTTTGCGCAGGCCCGCAAACTCTTTCAGTTTGGCCACATCGCGCAGGTAGGCCTCAATGGAGTTGGCCGAGAGCGAACGTTCCAGCCGGAGGTAGTTTCCAAAATCCTTCAGGTAGGTATCCCAACTCATCGGGGCAAATGTGCGAATTATTTTAACTTGCCGTATGAAGATTCAAATCATCAATGGCCCTAACCTGAACCTACTGGGCCAGCGGGAGCCCGGGGTCTATGGAAGCCAATCGTTTGACGATTATCTGCCGGTGTTACGTGCGCAATTTCCAACTACAGAACTGTTTTATTTTCAATCGAACATCGAAGGTGAGTTGGTATCAAAAATTCAGGAAGTGGGATTTTCGTTTGATGGGATTGTGTTAAACGCGGGCGGCTATACCCACACTTCCGTGGCCTTACATGATGCCCTTGGCGCGGTAAAAACACCTTGCCTGGAGGTACATATTTCGAATATCTACGCACGCGAGGAGTTTCGCCACAAGAGCATTATTACCGCCAAATGTGCCGGGCTGATTAGCGGCTTGGGGTTGGCGGGCTATGGGTTGGCCGTGCAATGGCTGCTCCAGCGGCACAAATAGCTCTGCTAAAATGGTATTCAACCGCTTTTTTGCACGTTCGTGGGCTCCGGAGGTTACCAAGCCGGGCCGGGGCCGATGCATGGCACTATTCTTGAAAGTTGAAAGCAAAAACTATAATTCCATGATCAAAAAATCTCTTTTTCTCACGTTTGTTAGCGCTTTTCTGTTTTTCGCCTCCTGCGAAGAGGAAATCACGCAGATCAACACCCAACAAAAAGATGCGGCCGAAGATCAGTCTATCGTAGACGGGTACTTTAATGAAGCGAACGATATGTCTACGCGGGCGTTTCAAACACCTTCGTCTTCTGATTTATCGGGGCGCGCTAACGGCAAAACCATTACCATTACCGTAACGGGCGACACCCGGTTTAACGGAGCTACCGTAACCCTGGAATCTACCACCACCAACGCTTTTGCACCGCAAGGAAAAATCACGGTGGACTTTGGCGCCGGAAAAACGGACCCAAATGGCGTTACGCGCAAAGGAAAAATGATCCTGACCTATAGCGGCCTTCGTTTTATACCCGAATCGTTTACTGAACTTACGTTCGATAACTATTTCATCAACAATGTAAAAATTGAAGGCAAGCGCAGAGTTACTACCACCGTGCTGGACAACACGGGCATTACTTTCAATGTGAAAGACACCGGCGGCAAAGCCACCTTTGCGGATGGCAAAATCATTACGCGCGAGGCAACACTAATTCAGAAGTTGACCATTGGCGGTGCCAACGGTCAGCCTTCATGGTCGGTTAGCGGAACTGCCAGCGGCACCACGCGCGAATCCAAGAACTATCAACTTGTAATTGAAAAAGCGCTGGTGTACAAAGCCCAGTGCATCGCGGCCAAAATTGTTGTGCCGGTAGAGGGCATCGCAATTTTAACTGTGGATGGGATTGTGCTCACCGTAGATTATGGTAACGGTGAATGCGACAATAAAGCGACGTTAACCGTGGCCGGCATCACGCAGGAAATCACGATTACAGAGTAATTTACTCCCGGATCCAAATAAAAACGGCTCGCCTTGGCGAGCCGTTTTTTTTTATACAAAAACACTACGATGAGCGATAGGCCATATCGTACACGGACCTGGAGTGTGGTCCCAGAAATGCACGTGCATAAATGCGGATAATGGCCAGCCCATCCACAATAAAACTCATGGCAGTAAAAAACGCCAGCACCACCTGTTCTTCATGAATATGACTGAAGATCAGATCTTCGCCTACGAAGGTTGGCGTAATTGGGAAACCGGTAGCGCACAAACAAGCAATCAGAAAAACAAAAGCGAGTTTAGGATGGTGATAGGAATGCCCATGAAACCGGTCGAGATCAATACTGCCTTCCAGTTTTTTGAGTCTGCGTAACGTAAAGTACCCCACCACCCCTGCGATGACGATACCACTCAGGTAAAGCAAGGTATGCGATGCCGTAAAGTGTTCGTTAAAGGAAATGGCCAGTGCTACCCAGAAGTGATTGAGAATAATCAACAGCCAGGCGAGCCGTGCATGAATGCGCTCCGTAAATGCTTTGAGCACCATGAGTAATCCGATTAACGAAAACACAATCGGCAGCGACTGATGAACCCCGCTGGGAATCTGCGGCTCAACATACAACAACACTAAACCCACTGCATATGCAGGCAGAAAAAACCAAAGTGCCACACGCGTGGTGAGGGTTTTAAACAGGTTCCCGATTTTCTTCACCGGGCTCCACAAAAACCGATACATCAATGAATCGAGATTCCATTCCTTCATGCAAAGAATATACAGCGAGTATTCCAGCCGTTTGGGTAGTGAATCTTCAAGCGTGTTTTGCTTCGGGGTAAATGTGTAGAACTGCTCGCGAATTAAATAGCTCACCACCGATGGCGATACCAGTAGCTGATAGGTGCGTAAAAATGCATTACCCGCAAAATGGATCAGCGCCAACTCATGCAGACCAAGTGCCACTTCAATGAAAATTAAGCCGATCTGCGCGATAGACGAATAGGCAATCTGACTCTTTACAGACGACTGCACGCGCGCCATGCCGGTAGCCAGCAGGCTGGTGAGCAAACCCACCAAGCCAATGAGGATTCGCACTGAAATCTGATGCTCCCAGAAGGGATAGGTGCGCAGCAGCAAAAACACGCCCATGTGTACAGACAGCGAGCCATAAAAAATTGCGGAAGACGGTGTAGGCCCTTCCATGGCGCGCGGCAGCCACGTGGAAAACGGAAGCTGTGCCGATTTGGCGGCAGCCGCGAGCAGTATCATCACCGAAATAAAGATTCCTACCCACGTGTGGCCTTGCAGTTGATGACTCACCAACTCGTAATTATTGAGTTTGATGAACGTAATATTTTCGTGCCACAGGTGGTGGCTCATCCACATGGCCAGAATAAGCCCCACATCACCCATCCGGTAAATCGAAAACACCTTCACGGCATTCTTCACCGGCAAATACCGGTCGCGATAAAATGCAATCAGCAAAAATGAAGAGATACCAAGAATCTCCCAGCCGATAAAGAGCGTTTCGAGATTACCGGAAAAAATCACCCACGTGTACCCGATGTAAAAAAACAGCACCGTATTAAAAAAACGTTTGTAGCCTTTTTCACGATGCAGGTAATACCGACTATAGAGCGTAACGAGAAAGGTGAGCAGCGATCCAACAAACAGGTACACGGCCGTAACCCGATCGAATGAAAAGTCAATAAAAAACTCATAGTCTGTACTTTTAAACAGTACAAGATCTTTCACATCAAGTAAAGGTGCGTCATTCCACAACCAATACACCAGGAAGATGTCGGTAATCAGGGCATGCAAACCTACGGATAGAAAAGCCGCACGCGAAATAAGCGTCTCCTCCCGGCCGGGAATAATTAAGCTCATCAAAAATCCGGCGATGGGCAAAGCCACGAGCATATGCAGAAAGTAGATCATGCAGGCTCGGTAATTAAGTAAACCGGGAAATTCTCCTGATGCGACTCGATCAGCGCAGTGACGTCCGGCACCACAGCCAGTGTGCTGAGCGGTTGGTAGCGTTGAAAAGCTTCATCGCTAAAACGAAAGACCTCGTGCGTTTCCGGATGAATAACTGCGAGATTCACCCATTCGTTTTTAAACCACTCGTACGTTTCTTCATGCCTTTGAATGGTTTTGAGCACCACTTCGGGGAAATGTTCTACAACGATGAGCAGCCGTACGGGGTCGTGTACTTCAATCATCTGGCTGGGCAAGCCGGGTCGCAAATCGCCATCAATGCCGTTTGCCACACCAAAGAGGCCCATCACATTGTGGGGCAGTTTAGTGCCGGCACCGAGTTTCTGATTATCTACACGCGAGAAATAGTATTCCAGGTTGATGCCTCCACACACTGGCGCAGCCGCCTTCAAGATGTTGAACAGGTATTTCCCGTCCGGATCATCCTGGTAACTAAACGAGTTGAGAAATGATCTCCGATCCAAAAACAAACCGCGGGTGAGTCCCCGGCGTCCGACAATGCAAAGTGCGTTTGTTGCATGATTAAGTTCCGGGCGGGGCTCAAACAACGATACCGACCGCACGCGCACCCGCTCGTGAATTTGCTGAGGGGTTTTGTGCGAATCAATCGACTCAAACCGGCGCGACCGTTCTTTGGCATTAAAATTTAAAGCCGTTTCAAAGACGCGTTCAATTGCCGTGTGCAGCGGGCGGAGTTCCAGCGGCAAGGTGTCTTCATCAAAAAACTGGATATCATCGCGTGTAGTATCGTGCAGTGCACCCACAAAACGCGTTTCGGTGGGGATGCTCACGCCCCGGAGCCCCAACTCCGCGCGCACCTCCGGATGGTTGGCCATAAAACAAATCACACGGGCGTTAACCGATCCGGCCCGACCTGAACATGCGCCACAATCGTACGCTGCATAATGCGGATTGTTTACCGAACTCGATCCGTGACCAACTACGTAGACCAACTTCGCAAAATTGCGTACCAACCCAATACTGCGAAGCAATGTCTCCACGCGGTCCGTCATTTCCGGCACACTAAAACCCACTTGCAATCCGTTCTCGCGCACAGCTGGGTTTCGGTTCTCAATGGTAAGCTGCGCAAACTTATCCATGTGCCGGAACGATGTGGCGGTGGCCGGACTCATGGAAGGCTTAAAAATATTGACAAACAGCCGCAAGGCAGACCAAAAGCCCAACGTTTGCGAAATGAGCCAACCACGAAAAAGTCCGTGACTTTGCTTTGCCAGGTGCAAGTCGCGCTCCCGCTTCGCTTTGGAGCCATATTCTTTAATCAGGTGTTTGGGGGTAACCGGGGCCGGACACAGCTTGGTGTAGAACTTGCCGCCATCCGGTTTGTAAAAAAACTCCACGCCAAAAAAACCGGGCGTACCAAAGGTTTCGCAACGCGGATCTTCCTTCTCCAAATAGCGCCTCAACGAGCATTCGCGATCGTCTATGCAAAATAAAGCCTGAAAACTTTTGGCTTCGCCCGTACGGTGTTGCGGCCGCTGTTGTTGTATTCCAGCCAGTACCTGATCGTAATAGGTCCACTCCAACGCCAATTGCCACAACTTCAATACTTCCTGCCGCTCTGTAGCAGGCACAACATCAAACAACGGTTGTACCGGTGCCTTTAAACTCGCCTGCAAAGGCTTCCAATCATCGCCCAGATAGGTAAACAGCACATCTAACTCCAAGAGGCACTCGAAAAAGATCAAATCATGCAAGGTAATCTTCCGGTGATTCAATAACGATTCCGGCTGTGCCTCAACCGTCGCCACCATGCCCGACCAGCCCTGATGGGCAAATTGCTGATCGAACAGATATTGTTCGAACAACTGCTCTTCGCCTACCAACTGTTGCAATAAATCCGTGAGTTGATGATGTGAATGCACCAGCAAGTGCCGCACGTGGTTTGATTTGAAGAGACTTGTGAAGCTGTTCTTTTCTAAATCCCGTAAGGAAGAAAGAAACCCTTTGTGCGACACCGGAAACGGCCACATGGAAATACCTTGGTCCAAATAGCTACATAACGTTCGAAAAAGAATCGGATGCACAAGCGAATCCATATCCAATTGATAATGCTTTTTCCATTGCGCACGAAGTGAGCCGATACGCGGCGGTGGATGTTTTTGGAAAGACTGGTGAACCAGTTTTTCTTTCCACTCTGGCCATGCAATTCCTTTAGCTTCTTTTAACACAGCTTCGAGCACGTGTTCGCTGATTTTTTTCTGTTGGAAAAATTGGCGGTACTCTTCCAGAGAGAGCGATACCCGGTAGCCGAAAATCTCGGACGCCTGCTGCAGGCCGTCAAAAAATCTTTGATTTTGAAACGCATGCAGGGTGTTGTGGTGAATAAAGTCTTTTAATGGCGCTTGTGCCGGCAGATAGTGTTTGATATGAACAAGCACCGCGGATGGATCAAATCCGTGTGGTGTTTTCATGAAGTAATCGTTTTTGAAGAGGTAGAAAATGGAACCAGGCGAGTAGTTCCGGCACTCAAATACGTAGAATCAAGTTACGCAGGTAGAGATTTGAATAGACGTGTACATGGCGTGATCCATCGCTGTAGATGGGCAATTGTGCCATGAAGCGGTACTGGCTATTTGCAAATGCTGATGCGCCCGTACTCCATGCAAACCCACCTTCCTCCTGGCCATCGCGCACTTCGTTTGCACACTCATCCTCGCCCACCGGCAGGCCATGGTCGTACCCAAAGGAAAACAATCGTTCGTGACTTCCGGAATCAACAACAGCAACACACAACTCAAAAGAAAATGCAAACAGCAAAAGCATTACTCCCACTTGCAGAAGTTTCACTATTGATGTTGTTCCTTTGTTTGGCATAATCACAAGCAAATGTATGAATTGTACGACAGCACCAAATAAATTTCAATAAAACGATGAAAGTTTCAAAAATTTGTTTTGACTTTTGCGCTGTGCGAATAGCGAAACGCCTTTGCTGTTTTTTGTTTGCGATTTTAGTTCTTGAAATCGCTAGTCCGCTATTGGCAGCAGTGGCAGAAAATTTCTCAGCCGAATATTCCGAATCCGGCTACCGCACCCTCTCACACGAAATGGTAAGTCTTTTCTTGTCGGACGAGTCGCTGGACGAGGAACGGGAGCGTTGGGAATCCTTCTCGCAACTAACGGAACTGCCGGTTTTTTCTTTGCCCGCGCTGCCGGAATTACCTGCAACACAAGGTGGAGTACCACCGTACCGCGCACCGCGCGCACCGCTCTTTATTCTACTCTCGGTATTTCGGATTTGATTGCTGACGAAGCATAAAGCACACGCATGTGCTGAGATCACTTCTTTTCGTCAACAAATAAAAATCTTCTTCATGAATTCAAATCAAATTCCATCCGATGGGTGGAACGGACTAAAAACATTTTGGAAATCCGATATGCTGGCCGGGTTTCTGGTATTCCTGCTGGCGCTTCCATTAAGTCTCGGCATCGCCAAAGCCAGCGAGTTTCCCCCTGCCATGGGTGTGCTAACCGCCATGATTGGCGGGCTCTTTGTTAGTTTTTTTGCGGGTTCGCGGCTAACCATTAAAGGCCCCGCTGCTGGTTTGATTACCATTTGCGCAGGCGCCGTTACGGAGTTGGGCGGTGGCGTAGCGGGTTGGCATTTGGCCCTCGGCGCAATTGTAGTTGCTGCCGGCATCCAAATCATTTTTGGCCTGCTCCGGTTTGGCTCGCTTAGCGACTTCTTTCCACACTCGGCCGTACACGGCATGCTCGCGGCCATTGGGCTGATTATTTTCTCCAAACAAATCCACGTGTTGCTCGGCATTGATCCCGCCACACTTAAAGGTCTTGAGCCGATTGAACTCTACGAACGCATTCCCCATTCGCTGGCCCATGCCGATCCACGTGTAACATTAGTGGGCATCGTAAGCCTGCTCATCATTTTTGGGATGCCCCTGATCAAAAGCCCAATCGTTAAAAAAGTACCCGCCCCGATGGTGGTCTTAATCATTACCATACCCATGGCCTGGATCATGGATTTTAAACACACCGAGCCCGCGTTTGATATGGTTAAGATTGGCGACTTCTGGACAAATGTAGGATGGAATGTGAGTTTTGCCGCGATTGGAACATGGGTGTTCTGGAAATACGTACTGATGTTTTTATTTATCAACAGCTTAGAGTCGTTACTCACCGTAAAAGCAATTGATGGACTGGATCCATGGAAACGTGAATCGAATTTTAATAAAGACCTGATGGCCGTAGGCGCGGGCAATGCGCTCTCGGGCATGCTCGGTGGACTCCCGATGATTTCGGAAGTAGCGCGTAGTTCGGCCAATGTAAACTTTGGCGGCCGAACGCGGTGGGCCAACTTCTTTCATGGCTTTTTTCTGCTGATCGCCATGCTGCTCTTCATTCCGGTGATTGAAATGATTCCCAACACTGCGCTGGCAGCGTTGCTCATTGCCGTGGGGTACCGCCTTGCCTCGCCAAACGAATTTTTTAAAACCTATAAGATCGGTGCAGAACAACTGGTGATCTTCGTTGTAACGATTATTGTTACCATCTCTACCGACCTGCTCATTGGCGTGGGCGCCGGCATTGTCATCAAATTCATCTTCCACATCATCAACGGCGTACCGGCCAAAAGCCTGTTCAAAGCCAACTACACATTGGTTGAAAAAAATGATACGTACTTTATCAAATTCAAAGAATCGGCAATTTTTTCGAACTTACTGGGCTTCAAAAGAGTATTGACCGCCGTGCAACCCCGAAAAAAAGTAGTACTTGATTTTACGGAATCAAAAATGATCGATCACACATTCATGGAGATGTTACATCACTTCGAAGAAAACTACCAGCACCAGGGTGGCACCGTGATGACCACCGGCTTTGAACGGTTCAAGCCTTTTTCTAACCACCCGCTGGCCGCACGCAAGTATTCGCCCGAAGCACAAACAAAAATCGAAATCAAACTTACACCGCGCCAACTGGCATTGCGCGACTGGGCCGAGCGCGAAGCGTATGTTTTCTATCCCAACCGGGTAAAAAACGGGCTGAAATACAAGGACTTCCCGATTCAACAGCGAGGCAAGATCATGCTCGAGGAAAATGTGCTCACGCGTTACGCGGAGCAAGGCAAATTAGAAGTGGCCGACATTACCCTGCAGCACGGTGCGTTGCACGAACAAAGCGAATTGAACATAACGGTTCTTCTGGCTTCCGATTTGGAATTACAACTCCCGGATTTTACCCTTGAGCCGGAGGGACTTTGGAATAAGTTTTCGGATTTGGTGTATGGTAACGATATCGATTTCCCGGAGAACCCGGCTTTTTCGCAACGGTATTATTTGCGAAGTAACGATGTAGATGCCGTGCGTGCGATGTTCCACCCGGAGGTGTTGGCCTTTCTTGCCAACCGCGAAGACATGCACATTGAGTGCCACCGCCACAAGCTACTATTTTTCAAAAAACGTGAGCTGATCGATCCGCCCGATGTAGTGTATCTGCAGCGCTTTGCATTAGATTTTATTGACGTTCTGGAAAACAAAGCCACGCCAACCCGCCACGCATGAACAAAAGTTTTTTCGTTACGATTTGCTTCATTGCCACCAGCAATCTGTGCGCCCAAAAGATTTTCTCAGATCAGCAACACGGGTGGATCATGTTTTTTGGTAATCACCGCCTGACGGATAAAATCAGCTTGCATACCGAGTACCAATGGCGCCGGGCAGAGGTGTTCGCCCGCTGGCAGCAGTCGCTCACCCGCGTGGGCGTGGATTACAAGTTGGCCGACAACGTTACGTTTACCATTGGCTATGGATACATTGTTACCTGGCCCTATGGCGACCAGCCAGTGCCCATGAAGTTTGATGAGCACCGGCTCTGGCAAACGCTTACACTCACGCAACGTACCGGTCGTTTCTATTTTAACCACCGGTTCCGGCTGGAACAGCGGTGGGTAGAAAACGTGGTGACGAACGCCAGCGGCCCGCCCGCGGCGGATGGCTATCTTTTCAAAGAGCGAATCCGCTACCGGTTTATGGTGAATGTGCCGCTTTCGAAAAAAAATATGGAACCCGGTGTGGTATTTTTAAGTGTGTACGATGAACCGTTCATTCAATTTGGGCAACACGTTGGCGCCAACTACCTTGATCAAAACCGTTTATATGGTGCTTTTGGTTACGTGGTAAATAACCACTGCCAGGTACAAGCCGGGTACATGCACCAAATGATCATCAAAAATGACGGCGTGCGTGCCGAACGTAATCACACCCTGCAACTGGCGCTTACCTACAATTTCGATTTTCGTACAGAAAAAAAATAATGCTTTTGCCCGCAGCAGCTGAAGCAGCCGCCAAATGCGCATAATCGCTTACCTTCGCGAAGAATTAATACTGCGTGTTATTTTACTCTATTGGTATTTACGTTTTGCAAGGCATTTACCGGTGTGCCGGATTTTTTAAAGCAAAGGCAAAACGCTTTAACGAGGGACGCAAGGGCCTGTGGGCGCGTTTAGAGGCAATCGATACCCGCGGCAGGTGGATATGGATCCACTGTGCCTCGCTGGGTGAGTTTGAGCAGGGACGCCCGGTAATTGAAGCCCTCCGCAATCAATTCCCCACACACAAAATCCTGCTCACGTTTTTTTCGCCTTCGGGATTTGAAGTGCGGAAAAACTACAATCAGGCACACCTGGTTACCTACCTGCCGTGGGACACACCCGCAAACGCCCGCCGGTTTGTAAACCTATTCAAGCCAGAGTTGGTCATTCTGGTAAAGTATGAGTTTTGGCTAAACTATTTGCAGGCCTTGCACACGCGGCACATCCCAGTGCTTTCTATATCCACGATCTTACGACCGAAACACGCAGTCTTCGCGTGGTACGGCAGCGTATTTCGGAAGGTACTGCGTACCGTGCGCTATTTTTTTGTACAGAACGACGAGACGGTGCGGTTGCTACAAACCATCGGCATAACACATGTGCAACGGGTGGGCGATACGCGGTTTGACCGTGTGATTGAAATTGCCCGGCAGGCCACGCCCGTTCCGCTTGCCGAGTTGTTTAAAAATGGTGAGCCTGTATTGGTGGCGGGAAGTTGCTGGCGTGAAGATATGGACGTGCTTTTGCCGTTCATTAACGAGCAGAAAATCAAATTCATTATCGCCCCCCATGAAATCAGTGAGGAGTTTCTTCGGTGGATTGAAAAATCGCTGCACGGAAAAACCGTGCGATATTCCCAGGCTGAAGTAATGACTACGTTACCAGAGGCACAGGTGCTGATGGTGGATCAAATTGGGTTGCTGGCACGCCTGTACCGGTATGGCGAATGGGCATACGTGGGCGGCGCTTTTGGTAACGGGCTCCATAATATTTTGGAAGCGGCTGCTTACGGTATTCCCGTATTTTTTGGAAACCGTAACTACACCAAATTTCAGGAAGCCGTTGATTTAACCCGACAAGGCGGTGCGTTTGCGATTGATGATTTTCACTCGCTAAAAAGCGAGTATCAGGCATTGCATCGGGTAGAAAACTACCAGGTAGCCTGCGAGGTGAATAAGGCCTACGTGGCCCATAATCAAGGCGCAACGGAGAAGATCGTGGCCTTTTGTAAAACCCTGCTCACACCATGAGGGGCCGGGTGTTAAAGTCCACGGGCTCGTGGTACGAAGTACTTACCGAAAAAAAAGACGTTGTGCTGGCGCGTGTGCGCGGCAAAATCAGATTGCAGGAGTTCCAGGAAACCAATCCGGTGGCCGTTGGCGATGAGGTGGAATTAGCCGACTGGCAAGGTGAATTGGTGATTGAGGAAATTCATGAAAGACGGAATCATATCCTACGCCAATCCGTAAAGAAAAAAGGCCACGCGCATGTACTGGCCGCAAATATTGACCTGGCGTTGATCATAGCCACACTAAAACAACCACGTACGTCCACCGGTTTTATCGATCGGTTTTTGGTGACCGCGGAGGCCTACCGGATTCCCCAATGTATTGTCATCAATAAAGTTGATTTACTGGATGCAGATGACCGGCTTGAGTTAGCTGCACTGCACCGCACGTATGCCCCGTTATCAATTCCGGTAATCGAGGTTTCGTTGTTGCAAGATGCTGACGTGAATCGCATCCACAACTTACTGGCCGGAAAAATTACACTTATTGCCGGGCACTCCGGCGTAGGTAAATCTACGCTGCTCAACCGGTTGGATCCCAACATCGGCCAGGCCACCAAAGCCATTTCGTCATACAATGAAAAAGGCACCCACAGCACCACGCATGCAGAAATGTTTGCGTTAAACTCAAACACATTTGTGATTGATACCCCGGGCATCAAAGAATGGGGTTTGATGGACATTGCACCCCAGGAGCTGTCGGACTACTTTCCGGAGCTGCGCGATTTGCGTAACCAGTGCAAGTTTGGCGCGCGTTGCCTGCACCTTACCGAACCCGGCTGTGCGGTACTAAAAGACGTGGAGGCAGGTGCGATTAGCGCGAGCCGCTACACAAATTACAAACGCATGGTGTCGGGCGAGGACAGCCGGAAGTAATTACGCCCACGCGCGGAGCCATAACCCGCCATAGCGGGCAAGCCAGGAAAGTTGACCGCGCTTAATACACTGCCAGGCCTCGTACATCAACCGGTATCGCACCGCACTTTTTTCTTCGCTTGTTGCCGCCAGCGCAAGTGCTTTACGGCACACGCAGAAAGTAGTTTGATTGTGCGCGGCCACACCGCGAAACTGCTGCACGGAAAGCGAACGCGATACAATTCGTTTCTTCACCAACACTTCGGGCAGATAATGAAACGGAAAGTCGCGCGCGGCACGAACCCAAAGATCAAAATCCTCGTAGCTCAGCGTTTCGTCATAGCCGCCCAGCTTTTCCAACACTTCCCGGCTCATCATCATGGTAGGACTGCAAATAAAATACCGCCTGAGTACATCGGTAAAAATGAATCCTTGCGGGATCGTTGCGTCTGCGAACCGGTCGGAATGCCTGGAAAGCACAGCCCCGTTTTCAGAAATATAAAGGGCATCGGTAAACTGAACACCGGCGCGGGGTGCTGTACCAAAAGCAGCAACTCCTTTTTCGATTCGTGTTGGCAGCAGGATGTCATCACCCGCGAGATCGATTACGTAGTTGCCCGAACACAATCGCCAACCCAAATTAAAGGCTTTACAATACCCGAGGTTCTGCGGGTTTACAATCAGTTTGGCCGTTGGATGATTTTCCACCCATGCTCGAAGAATGGCCGCGCTACCATCGGTACTTCCATCGTCCACGATAATCAGCTCTACCGACTTGTAAGTTTGAGCGGCTACCGACTCAAGCGCATCGAGCACAAAACGCGCATGTTGGTAACACACACACACAACCGATACTTTCGGGGACACCTTTAAAGAGTTTTTGTCAGTGTTACTTTTTGCATGGGTACAGCGCCCAATTGCAACTTGAATTGGAGCAGCGGTAGATTCGTTGTGCCGTTCAAAGTTGACGTTCCCAGATTAATCGCGCGCACACCCCTCACCTGGCAATCGGTATAAACAAAATCCAGCAGGAACACCATCGGACTGAGCGCATCGGTGGCAGCCGAATGTCCATAATAAAACGTGTACAGCACCTCCGGATGATCTTGCAAACCCAAAACGGCCGCGCACCATTGCCCTTCGTTGATTGCTACATACAATTGAACAGCTTCCGGACATGCGGCCGCAAGTTCTAAAATCTGCGTTTCGGTCATGCTCAATGCGGTACCTCGTTCCGCCCGGCAGGTTGCTAGAAATCGATAGACATCGGCCAATTGCTCACCTGACAATTTTTGGCACGTCACACCTTTTCGTTCGGCCTGTTGCAGTTTACGCAGCTCCCAGTCATGTAAGCCATCACGAAACGACCCAGGAACAATCTGCAGAACGGCGCAAAGTTCCGTGGTGGTTCGATTAAACCCGTCATCGTGCAACAGCGCCAAAACCAAATCACCAGAGCGCTGGTACGGTGCGGGCGGATGCACAAGTGTAATTAACGTGCAACCAAGTTCTTGTAGCGACTCGCTTACTCCCGAAATAAATTTTTTGATTTCCGTTAACGGTAGTTCAGGATCAAAACTGATCCCACCAAAGGGAGCAGCCGGGCGGGCGTGTGCATGTGTACCACGAATGCAAAAGTGAACTTCGGCAAGCACCCGCTTAATGTCTGCCCGAATCAAACAAAAGCTCTGCCAGTTAGGAAGTGCCGCAAGCCGGCGATGACGCGATTCCTGATAAATGGCTACCGGATAGTTGCGCAGGTAGCCCGTGGGAAGTTCGTGGTGAAGCGAATAAAGAGCCAATCGTTAGTACGGAATGCCTAGTTTACGGTAAATGAAATGCATCAGCCAGGCAGGGCCGATCAGCAGAAATTGCACGTCTTTCAAAAACGAGGGTTTTTTGCCTTCTACTTTGTGTCCGTAAAACTGCCCTACCCATGCAGCCACGAAAATTGCGAGCGACGTGGCCCACAGCGGATAGCCCGTACCTGCCAGCAACTGTACCACATACAAACACAACGCACTAAAAATCAGCATGCCCACACTGAGCGACACGGAAAGCGTAACGTAATAAAAAAACAATACCCCCAATAACACCGTAGCCCAGTGCGCAAACGCACTACCCTTTAAAAGCTGCTGTAAAACACCCGCCGGGATAGACGCAACCAAACCTACCACACTCAAAAAAATTAACGGCACACATACCCAGTGAATCGCCTTGTTTGTGGCATTCTGGTGGCTTTCGCCATACTCCAATAATAGTTGATCTAGTTTACGCATAATGATGCTGTTAACTGCAGAAAGTTACGGATTTACCCATTTGGAATGCAAAGGCCTTTCGATGGGCACTTTCCTTATAATTTCGTTTTTACTTTTTTCCAGTCCTTCAATTGCCAAAACACTTTGCCCGTGGTCAGGTGATTCCCCGCGAAATCGGTAATCTTCACCACACACGGCACCACCACCGCTTCCTGAGTTTGCAGCGGTCGCACGATCTCCGCCTGCAGCCACTCTTCTGAGATCGTAAATTCTGCATACGCATCGCGCTTCCCTTGAAAGTGGTAGTCCATCTCCAGCCTTTGCATGATGATGCGGTACTTATCGAAACCCAGGTTTGAAAGCAGCAATAAACCGGTAGTAAATTCAGAGAGCGTGGCCAAGCCACACGCATGTAACCCGCGGATGTGATTAAAGTTAAGTTTTTTGTAGGGGATGATCGTCTTGATGTGATACTTCCCCACCGTTGTGATTTTAAATCCGTGCGGCCGGTTAAACGGGATCATCCTACTCAACGCAAAGTTGAGTACGAACAGGTAAAAGCGCGAGGTATTCGCTTTTTGAATGAGTTGAATCGGGTCAAGCATAAGCTAAAGAATGTGGAAAGATAAGCGAAATCCGGCGAGTTTTTTTGCCCCCAATGTTCCCCTGCCCCCCTGCACTTCTCCCTTTTTTTTCGGTATTTGCAGACACTATATATGAAGAAGATCATTGTACTTGGCGCAGGGTTGGTAGGTAAAGTGATGGCGGCCGACCTGGCGAAAGACTTTAGTGTTACGTGTGCCGACCTGAGTGCCGATGCCCTTGCACAAGCGGCTTCCGCCGGATTACAAACCCTGCAAGCCGACCTCGCCAAGAAAGAAGTATTGCAAAAAACCATCGCGCCTTACGATCTTGTAGTTGGCGCGGTTCCCGGGTTCATGGGTTTTGAAACGGCACGTACCGTAATCGAATCCGGCAAGAACATGGTGGATATCTCCTTTTTCCCGGAAGATCCGTTTGAACTGGATGCGCTCGCAAAGAAAAATCAAGTCACAATTGTTACTGACTGTGGCGTGGCCCCCGGCATGGGCAACATTATTTTGGGCTACCATAACCAACGGATGCAAATCCAACGGTACGAGTGCCTTGTGGGTGGTTTGCCCGAAGTGCGCCAGTGGCCGTTGGAGTACAAGGCCGTGTTTAGCCCGATTGATGTGATTGAAGAGTACACCCGCCCGGCCCGGTACGTGCAAAATGGTGCGCTCGTGGTACGCGAGGCATTGTCCGACGCAGAACTCATCGACTTCCCCGGAGTGGGAACATTGGAATCCTGGAATTCTGACGGGCTGCGCTCACTCATTCGCACGATGCCCCACATCCCTAACATGATCGAAAAAACACTGCGCTACCCAGGTACGATTGAGTATTTGCGCGTGCTGCGCGAACTGGGGTTCTTCTCCTACAAACCGGTAGACGTTAAAGGCCAGGGCGTGCGCCCGATTGATGTAACCGCACAGCTACTGTTCCCCCAATGGAAACTGAAACCCGGCGAACGCGAGTTTACCGTGATGCGCATTGTGATGGAGGGCGTAGAAAATGGCAAGGCCAAAACCTATCAATACTACCTGCTCGACCGAACTGACGCCAACGGCACGCTGTCGATGGCGCGAACTACCGGCTACACGTGTACGGCCGTTGCCCATCTGGTGATTAACGGTGCATTTCAGCGCCCCGGCATTAACCCGCCCGAATTTTTGGGCGAGCAGGAAGCACACTTCCGGTTTGTGTTGGACTATTTGCAGCAGCGTGGGGTACAATACTCCGCCTCACACATTGAATAATTCTATCTCCTTACTGCTCAACCCTGGTTCATGACTCAAAAAAAGAATCCTTCGCTGCTACTTGCCTTTATACCCATTCTGGTGCTGGTTGTGCTGCTGACGGGTAATGTTGTGTTTTTTGGAGCCGATGCCACCGGAGGCCCAAACCAGATTGCCTTGATTTTTGGGGCCGCGGTTGCCGGCGTGATTGCCTGGCGGTTGGGTTATTCGTGGGTAGAGATTGAGCACAGCATAGTAAAAAGCATCAGCACGGCCATGGGCGCAATGCTGATTCTGTTGGTAATCGGCTCACTTTCGGGTACGTGGCTGATTAGCGGCATTGTGCCTGCCATGATTTACTACGGTCTAAAAATCCTCAATCCCACCATTTTCTTATTTGCGGCCTGCGTTGTTTGTTGTGTGGTGTCGTTGGCCACGGGCAGCTCGTGGAGCACGATTGCCACAGTGGGTATTGCCCTGTTGGGGATTGGCAAGACATTGGGCATTCACGAAGGTTGGATTGCCGGAGCGTTAATTTCAGGTGCATACTTTGGTGATAAGATGTCGCCCCTGTCCGACACTACCAATCTCGCGCCGGCCATGGCCGGCACTGATCTTTTCACGCACATTCGATATATGGTTTACACCACTGTACCCACGCTTCTCATTACACTACTGATTTATTTCGTATGGGGATTCGTGCAAGACACGAGTTCTGCTGCCGCTGACACGTCTGCCGTGCTACAGGCGATTGACACATCGTTTAATCTAAGCCCGGTGCTTTTTGTAGTGCCTGCCCTGGTCATTTTTATGATTGTGCGCAAGGTCCCGGCCATCCCGGCGCTGCTGGTAGGTACGGTGCTTGGTGGCGTTGCTGCCGTAATTTTTCAACCCGATATCGTAAACCAAGTATCCGGCATTGAAGGCGATTATGCACGATCCGTGGGCGTAACGTTAATGAAGGCGATGTCCACCAGCATCGCGGTGTCCACCGATAATGCCATGATCTCCGATTTGCTCTCTTCCGGCGGTATGGGTGGCATGCTCAATACCATTTGGTTGATTTTATGCGCCATGATTTTTGGCGGCGTAATGGAAAGTGCCGGACTATTAAAAGCCATCGCAGAGCGAATCATTCAGTTTGCACACTCCACGGGCTCGCTCGTAGCATCTACTGCGGCCACTTGTATTTTCTTCAACCTCACCGCCTCTGATCAATACATGGCCATAGCCGTTCCGGGCCGCATGTATTCCGATACGTACAAAAAGCGCGGCTATAAGCCCGAGTTATTGAGCCGCACGTTAGAGGATAGCGGCACGGTTACTTCTGTGCTCATCCCCTGGAACACCTGCGGGGCCACTCAATCCAAAGTATTGGGTGTTTCTACATGGGCGTATGCGCCCTTCTGCTTTTTTTGCATCATCAGCCCGCTCATGACGGTGGCGCAGGCCTACCTGCACTTCAAAATTGTACGAAACACCACGCCTCAAAACAACGACTGATCTGTGGAAGCAAAAGACATTACCAACGAAGCCATGCAACTATTGCCGTTGCGCGCCTTCGAAGGTAAGGTATCGGTAATCACCGAACCGGCTCAACTTACCCGTGCATTGCCTTACTTGCGCGATCAACCCGTGTTGGGTTTCGATACAGAAACACGGCCGAGCTTTAAAAAAGGCCAGTATTACCCGGTGTCGCTCATTCAATTTGCCACCCGCGAGCGGGCGTTTTTGGTACGCCTGAAAAATCTCGGTTTGGCCGAGGAATTGCTTCACCTGCTGGAAAACGAAAAACAAATCAAGGCAGGTGTGGCTTTGCATGATGATATCAAGGCCCTTCAAAAACTAAAGCCTTTTCGGGCGGGTGGATTCACGGATTTAGCCATGAGCGCGCGCCAGCAGGGGCTACAGGTAGAAAGTGTAAAAAAACTTACTGCGTTGCTCCTTGGCTTTCGGATTAGCAAAAGTGCACAAACCAGCAACTGGGATGACCCCACGCTAAACGAAAAGCAGATTTCGTATGCCGCTACTGATGCGTGGGTGTGCTGGGAAATTTACTATCGGTTATTTGGAGGAGTAAAATGATATCAGCTTACGGATTCAAAACACGGGTTACCAACAACGCGGCAAAGGGTTGTTTTCTGCTGAATACAGGATCTTGTTTCCAAATAAAAGATTCCGTAGTAACACTCACATAGCTCAACTGGATCGTGTTTGGATCAAAAGTAGTCTTTCCCCAGATGGCATTTATTGAATAGAATAGATGATCTGCTGTAAGGAATACCGGGTTTTTCCAATAATATCTAAAACTTACCGATAAAATCACCCACGAGTCGGAAACTCTAACTTCGAAAACATTTTCGCCAACACTTTCCCGGGTACACCTGACAATGTGTACTTCCGGAGATTCAACCTCGGATTGAACAAAGGAGAAGGTCCAATCTTCCAATTGTTCAAAGTTAAAAACCCCCGCCCGGCTGGTAAGAAAATCAAAATACCAAGGAGAAACTATGGAATCATAAGCCTCACGTTGAAACCGGCCCAGTACATCCGCAATTGACTGGCCGGAAGTTGGTTCACCCAAGCCAAGCGTATCAAGTTGAAATACACGCAGGGGTTCAAGTTTTTTTTGAATGCCGGTGCGTGCCTTCAAAGAATTGTGAACACATTTCAGAAAAAACTCTTTCGCAGTTAAAGAATGGATCGTTACGTTGGTGAGTGTATCTGCCAATGGCATCAATTCAAGGTAGGAAATACGCTCAATGCTATCTGCCGGAATTTTTACGCTTTTGAATCCAATGTGCGAAATGGTAACAAAGTCGGATGCTGAAAGTGCGTCTTTTCGGATCGAGTAATTACCGTTCAGATCGGTGATCGCAATTACCTGCTTTGAAACGGTTGAATAGATGTGCGCGCCGGCAACTGGCGATCCATGCAGGGCTTTTACATAGCCCTGCACTAAAAAATCGCGCTCCTGTGCCAACACAAAAATCTGGCTAAAAACTAGCTGCGCAAAAACAAAAAATCGACTAGCGTTCATCTGCCGGAAAACAGAACATGTACAAACCATGGTGTCTTCCGGCTTTGGTGAAGTCTGGGTATCTGCAAGAGCGAAAAAGACCACACTTTGTTACAAACTAGTTATGAACTCGATAAGTCCGGCTTGGCAAATGTCTACCCCACGCAACTCTGAAATCACCATTAGAAGCCATTAAAACCAATTCTTTATCTTTTTGCGGTTTGCGTTGTTGCGTTATTTCCAGACGCAGGTAGCTCGTGTAAGCGATAATAGAGATTTTAACTTTCACCTACCTGTATGTAAAAGAACTATTCAAAACAGATCGATTCAACATTTAGCCCCAAAACTTAGATCGCCCGCATCACCCAAACCGGGTACAATGTAGCACCGGGAGTCTAACTTTTCATCTTGTGCAAACGCCCAAACCGTGTGCGGCAGGGTAAGGGTGCGGTCGAGGTGCCGAAGACCTTCCGGCGCAGCCACCAACGCCACCACGTGAACATGGGCCGGCGTTCCGTTTCGGGTTAACACCTGCATCGCATCCGATACCGACTTGCCGGTAGCCAGCATCGGGTCGATCAAGATCACCACGCGATTTTGCAACCCCGGAGTGGCAACATAATCCAACTGAATGTTTACCTCGCCGGTGCCCTCTTGCCGGTACGCCCCAATAAACCCGCAGTCTGCTGCATCAAAATAATTGCGGAACCCTTCAAAGTATGGCAGCCCCGCCCGAAGAATGGTAAGCAACACGGGTTGCTGCACCAGCGTGTGTAATCGGGTTACACCCAGGGGCGTTACCACCTCCTGCTCGCGGTAGGGCAGCGTTTTTGAAATCTCTACCGCCATGATCTCGCCCAGGCGCTGTAGGTTTCTTCTAAACCGCATGCGATCTTTTTGAATTTCTTTGTCGCGCAACTCGCGCAGGAATTGATTCGCAATAGACGGGCCGCTCATGAGTTGTACCATAGCAAATTTTTTAATGCAGAAAATTTAAAATAAGTTGGCCTCGCATCCGCGCAAAGCGGAAAAAATAAATGGATTTATTGCGCCAACTCTGCGAAATACCCGGCCCGTCTGGCCACGAACGACCCGTACGCGATTTCCTGATCGCCTACATCCGTAAAGAAGGCAAGAAATGGAAGCACAAACCGGTGCTCATTGCTGGCGAAGAACTTCAGGATTGCCTGATTGTAAAGTTTGGAAAACCGCGCACGGCCATATTTGCACACATGGATACGGTGGGATTTTCCGTACGGTACTACAATCAACTGCTCAGCATTGGTAGCCCCGATGCAGAAATGGGCACGCAGCTGGTTGGCGTAGACCGGCAGGGACCAATCGTGTGTGCGTTGGAATACGATAAAGACCAGCATGCGTTTTACAAATTTGGCCGGCCGATTGAACGTGGAACTACGCTTACCTATCAAGTACAATTCACGCACGACCGCCATTTTATTCAATCCGCCTACCTGGATAACCGCCTCGGCATTTACAACGCGTTGAAGGTAGCCGAAACGCTGAAAGATGGTGTATTGATTTTTAGTTGCTGGGAGGAACACGGTGGCGGCGCTGTGCCGTATCTGGCTGACTATGTTTTTAAAAAATGGGGCGTGCGGCAAGCGCTAATCTCAGACATTACGTGGGTATCCGATGGCGTAGCGCTGGGCGAGGGCGTGGTGATCTCGCTACGCGACCGCCATGTGCCGCGAAAAGTTTTCATTGATCGGATTCGGGCACTGGCGCTCCGCAGCAAAATAAAGCACCAGCTTGAAGTGGAAGGGATGGGCAGTAGCGATGGTGGCGAGCTGCAGCGCGGGCCGCTGCCTTTTGACTGGTGTTTTATTGGAGCGCCGCAGCAAAACCCACACACGCCGCACGAGCGCGTTCATAAAAAAGATGTAGCGACCATGATCGCCCTGTACCAATACCTCATGCAAGAACTTTGAAACCAGTAAAAAGCAACTCACGCAAATTATCCCATGAAAACGTCTCGCAGAAAGTTTATTAAATCCGCAGCCTTTGCGGGCGCATCGGTATCCATTCTTCCGGCGCACACCGTGTTAGCCCACGCAAAAGAAGGGAAAGTACGGCTAGGCTTCATTGGCGTCGGCTTTCGCGGGCAAAGCCATCTGGAGCTCGCGCTCCGGCGTACTGATGTGGAAGTGGTAGCCCTGTGCGACATTCAGCAATCGATGATGGATATGAGTCTGAAACTCGTAACCGAAGCGGGTAAACCCAAACCACAGGTAATTCTGGACGGCCCCTACGGGTACCGCCGCATGCTCGAAAATAAAGACATTGATGCCGTGATTATTTCTACCCCGTGGGAATGGCACACGGTGCAATGCCTGGATGCCATGAATGCAAAAAAGTACGTGGGCTGCGAAGTAATTACCGGCATGACCTTGGAAGAGTGCTGGGAATTGGTGAATACCAGCGAGCGCACCGGCATGCCCCTCATGATGTTAGAAAACGTGTGCTACCGCAGAGATGTAATGGCCGCCATGAACATGGTGCGGCAGGGCGTTTTTGGAGAGTTAATTCATTTACAAGGCGGATACCAACACGATTTGCGGCAGGTGAAGTTTAACGATGGCAAAACCTCGCCCGGTGTGGGAGCCGAGTTTGGTGAGCGTGGTTTTAGCGAAGCACAGTGGCGCACGCAACACTCGGTGTACCGCAATGGCGACTTGTATCCCACCCACGGCATTGGGCCTGTGGCCATGATGGCTGATGTTAATCGCGGCAACCGGTTTACCAAACTTGTTTCCTACGCTTCAAAAGCCCGCGGCTTACACCAGTATGTTACGAAGGTAGGTGGCCCGGCCCACCCCAATACAAAAATCAATTTCAAGTTGGGCGATGTGGTAACGACCATGATCGAAACATTTAAAGGCGAGACAATTTTGTTACAACACGATACCAATCTGCCCCGGCCCTACTCGTTGGGCTTCCGGGTGCAGGGCACAGAGGGAATATGGATGGACGTGAACAACTCCGTTTACATTGAGGGAAAAAGTGAAAAACCCCACCAGTGGGATGCCGAAAAATCCTGGCTCGAAAAATACGATCACCCACTTTGGCAGAAATATGGCAAAGATGCCTCTGGCGCAGGCCATGGCGGTATGGATTGGTTTGTGCTCAACGCGTTTATTGAATCTGTAAAACGAAAAGTAAATACCCCGCAAGATGTGTACGATGCGGTAACATGGAGCGCAATCACGCCATTGAGCGAACAATCGATTGAGTTGGGTGGGGAATCCGTGGTGTTTCCCGATTTTACCAACGGCCAGTGGATGTTTCGTAAAAACAACTTTGCGTTGGACGACAGTTACTGATCGGCCCGCGCAGCCTTTGCCCCTTTTTTAAACTTCCACGGGCAGTGGCGGCAGCCCGATTGGCAGCAGTAGCCCCGCTGCAAATGGTATGCTTCGGTAAAAACGATCAGTCCGTTTTCCCAGTAATAGAGCTCCGTATCGGCAGGAGCCTCTTTTTTCTTTCGGATGGGCAACACAAATACAAAGTAACTCCTTACCATTGCGGTATGAGCATTTTGTTGAAGGCAATTTTATGCGCAGGAGCAGTCGTCCTTTTCGGGTGCCAAACCCGCGAACAACGCGCAGCGGAAACCACCAGCGTAACGTATGCCAAAGGTTTTTCCGTAACCGCTGGCGAAGGCTACACGCGCCTCACCGTGCAATACCCTTACCCCGGCGCCACGGAAGGCTACGAGTATTGGTTGGTGCCGCACGGTGCGGCCGTACCCGCGGCACCACCGCAGGTGCAAATCATCCGCACTCCGGTGGATAAAATGGTGTGCACATCCACTACCCACATTCCCCTGCTGGATTACTTAGACGAATCACCCGCATTGGTGGGTTTTCCTACCACCGATTACATCAGCTCGGAAAAAATGCGGGCGCGAATAGGCGCTGGCCATGTGGTGGATCTGGGTATTGATAAAGGGATGAATCTGGAGTTGCTGTTTTCCCTACAGCCCGAACTGGTGATGGGTTATACCATGACGCGCGACCTTGGTCAACTAAAAAAAATTCAGGAACTCGGCATTCCTGTTGTGATCAATGCCGAATACCTGGAAACCCACCCCCTTGGCCGGGCAGAATGGATTAAATTCATGGCGCTGTTTTTTCAAAAAGAGCAACAGGCCGATTCTGTTTTTCGATTTATTGAGCAGGAGTACCTGCGTACCCAGGCGGTAGCGCAACAAGCCACCTCGCGGCCCACTGTACTGAGCGGCATTGTGTATGGCGATGCGTGGTTCATGCCCGGTGGGAAAAATTACGCAGCCCGCCTGATGCACGATGCCGGTTTGAATTACCTCTGGAGTGATAACGAATCGCAGGATTTTCTTGAACTAAGTTTTGAAGCCGTATTTGCCAAAGCCGCCACGGCCAACATCTGGATTGGCGTTGGTGCGTTTACCACGCTGACAGAACTCACCCAATCCGAACCGCGGTATGCGCTCTTTGCGCCGGTTAAAAACAAAATGGTATTTACCTACAACGCGCGGCAAGGCGCCACGGGCGGAAGTGAATTTTTGGAATTGGGGTACTTGCGCCCCGATTTAATTTTGAAAGACCTCACGAAAATTGGGCACCCAGAATTACTGCCAGAGCACGCGCTCTTTTTCCATGCGCCACTCCGGTAACTACGGCAGATAAAAGTCAAAAACAATTCCGTTCATGCACTTGAAGTGCCCCTTCGGGCATTTTGCGTGCCCGATCTTCGAGCATGGCCTGCAACTTAACCGGTTGTTTTCCAACACCGTAAACTTCGTGCGGTAAGGATACATCCCAAAGGAAGGCACCGTGTTGCCCCAAATGCTGAATACCTCTTTTTTCAACGCAGCAGCAATATGCATTAAACCGGTGTCGTGGGTAAACACGTAGCGCGCCTGCCGCACCAAGCTGGCCGATTGATTGAGGTTGTAGAGGCCGCACGCGTTATAGATCACCGTTTTCTTGTTGAGCTCCGTAAGGCCTGCCTCCCAATCGCCTGCCGCGGGCCGGGCAAAAAACCGCGCAATTTCATCCCCTGCGGGTTGGTCTTCTTTGCCACCCAACAACACAATGGGTTTGTTTATTTTGTCGCACAATTCAATCATCCGCTTCACCGGCAATTTCTTGGTGTTGTGCTGGCCGCCAATGGCGTAGGCCACATAGCCTTGTTGAAATCCCGGTGGGAGCCAATCGAGCGGAACTTCATCCCGATCAGGAATAAAAAAATCCAGACCCAACGCATCCATCTTCACCCCCAACGCCTTAACCGTATCCATGTAGCGATCTACAATGTGGCGGTTAGGCAAACGGTTCATTTTCAGATTTACCAGCATCCATTTTTGCAGATTGAGCTTGTCAAAACTATGCGCCGGGCGGCCCAACGCGCGCTTGATTTGCCAGGTGCGCAGGTTATGGTGCAAATCAATCACCACATCAAACGCTTCCGCTTTCAGCTCCCGGATCAACTCCCTCAAACTTCCCGCCAAAACGTGCACACGGTCGATGTACGGATTGTTCTCCAACATCCCCCGAAAGGGCGGTTTTGTGGCATAGTGCACCTGCACATCGTCCAGCTGGGTTTTCAATGCACGCACCACGGGGGTGGTTAAAACGATGTCGCCAATAGAAGAAAAACGAAGAACAAGAACCTTCACAACACAGTACCGGATTAGTCTGAAAAATACACAACTGAAATCACTATTTTAGAAGCCATGATTGATTTGCTATGAACTATTGGCTTGTAAAAACAGAACCGGGTACGTTTTCGTGGAGCGATTTGCAAAAGGCGGGTAAGACCGTTTGGGATGGCGTGCGTAACTTTCAGGCACGCAATCATCTGAAAGCCATGAAGAAAGGCGATGTAGTGCTGATCTACCACAGTGGCGATGACAAGGCCGTGGTGGGGCTGGCCAAAGTAAGCAAAGAAGCCTACCCGGAACCGAAGGCCCCCGATTGGGTAGCCGTAGATCTGGAAGCAGGCGACACCTTAAAAAAGCCCGTTACCCTTGCCGAAATAAAAGCCAATAAAGAGTTGGCAGAAATGGTGCTGGTGCGGGCCTCGCGGCTCTCCGTGCAACCGGTAAAGGCCACCGAGTTGGATTTGATCTTGCGCATGAGTAAAAAATGAAACGGGGTTCGCTCATTGCCATTTCTTTGCTGCTGGGGCTGGGCATCGCGGCGCGCGCGCAATTGCAACAGCCGTATCGGTTTGAAATAGAACAGAAGCCCAGTAAGCCCGCGTTTTCCATCATCTCTTTGGGCCTGCAAGGGCTTGCACTCGTGCGCGATAAAGACGAATACCGCAGCGGCCAAAAGTTGTTTGAGCTGGTCTTGTTAGACACTGCCCTGAACAAAACCTGGGAAACCGAAATGGAACTTAACCCGCGCTTGTTGTTGGTGGGCTACGATTATGTCGATACCCACCTGTTCTTGCTCTTTCGGGAGGGCGAATCCATCCAAAGCGATTTCGAGTTGCTTACACTCCATGCAACCACCCATGCCACGCAACGCTACAAGATAAAACAGGATTTCAATTTTAAACTCACACACTTTAGCGCCACGCCGCATAACATCATCCTTGGCGGGTACCTCAGCAGCGAGCCATCGGTGCTGATCTACCGGCTGGCCGACAACCAAATGAAAGTGATGCCCGGATTTTTCCTTTCGGGGATGGAGTTGCTTGACGTTCGTGTAAACGAGAATTTCACATTCAATGTGTTGATCTCTTCGCGCGTGGGCAATAACGACCGAAAACTGATTCTCCGCACATTTGATGAGGATGGCGTGCAGCTTCTAGAAGATGAAATAGAATTGCCCTCTGGGTTCGTGCCGCTCTCCGGAATAACCAGCAGTCTCATCCGGCAAGATCTTGCCATCGTGGGCACATACGCGGTGGGTAAAAACCGCACCTCCACAGGCCTTTATTTTACAATGGCCGATCCGGAACAGAAACAACCACTGCACTTTATTGAATACGATCGCATTCCGCACTTTCTCGACTACCAAAACACACGGCGTGCAAACAAAATCAAACAGCAAGCCCAGAAGGCCCGACTGAAAGGCCGCACGAGTTCCTTTCGAACAAACGCCGTGCCTTTGCGCCTAAACGAAAATCAAAAAGGCTTTGCGCTGCTGCTAGAAGTGTTTAGCGCATCAAGCGCGATGAGCGTTAATCCCTACTCAAATGCTTTTTCTTGGGGGCCACCGACGGACCCTTATGCCGGGCCCGGTTGGATACCCTTTGCCAGCCGCTATTATTCCAACCCCTACTCCTTCGCTAATCATTACCCGAATTCGGTTGACTACAAGATGCAAGCGGCGCATGTCGCGGTGCTCAACGACAAAGGCGAGGTGATCGATGATTTGCAACTAAAACTGCATGACGAACCTAGGCCCGTGCTAGAGCAGACATCCGACTTTTTGTTTAACGATCAGGGTACTGGCATTTTGTACAAGAAAGAAAGTGATCTATTCAGCCACCTCAGCGCGGCAGCAAAAGAAAATTCCGTTCTGGACACCGTAAAGGTTGAACTATCTAAAGAAACGGAAGAAATCCGCAACGAATCCGAATTTGATGGGGGAGTGCGCTGGTGGTTTCAAAATACGTTTTACCTGTGGGGTTTACAGACCGTGCGCGACCGCGACAAACAAACGGAAGATCGCACACGTTATGTATTTTATATCAACCGGGTAAATGCCATTCCGTAACGCGTTTGCTTTTTTTGTCTTTATCAGTACCGCCGGGGTAGCCCAACTTCAGCATGAGGGGCGTTTTGAAATCCCGTTGCTGGACGAAGACCGGGTTGGGTACAGCGTTGCAGGAGCAGCCGAAGCAGGCGTGCTATTGTACAAATCGTATTATGGCGAAAAGAACGATCAACTTGAGCTTATTCGGCTGGATACCGCCTTCCAAAAAAAATGGGAAGGTTTTGTAACCGTTGATCGCGGGTACTCACCCTTTGCCACCTCCACCGTTAACGATCGCTGCTTTTTTTTAATGCGAGACGCGGCCAATCCGTTTGCCAGTTTTAAATTATTGAATCTGGATCTTGACAGTGGTGTTTACGTGCAACGCACCATTCGCAATACCATTCCGTTTACACCCATTGCATTCCTGGCCGTAGAGGGTGCCGTATTCATTGGCGGGTATTTCAACTACCGCCCATTGGTGCTGCATTACAGTTTTAAAACCGACCAGTCGCGGGTACTGCCCGGTTTCTTTTATGAGCAAGGCGAAATCACCCAAATGAAAGACGTGGGCAGTGGCGCTGTAGACATCATTGTGAGTGCGCGCTTTTTTGAAAAAAAGAAGTCGTTGTGGATCAGAAGCTACAGCTACGAGGGCGATCTTACCAAGACCATCATCTTGCAGGCCGAACCCGACAAGCATTTGTTGTTTGGGCGCACCATTGCGCTGGCCGATGGTTCTCAGCTGGTCAGCGGTGTGTACGGTCGCAATATTGAGTATTCGCGTGGGGTATTCGTTGCAAAAATTGATCCCACGGGCACTTACAACATCCGCTACTACAACTTTGCCGAACTGCAGCACTTCTTCAAATTCATGAAAGCAAAGCGCGAAGAACGGGTGAAGAAACGTATTGAACGCAGAAAAATCAAAGGCAAGAAAAACCGATTCAACTACCGCCTGATGGTGGACGACCTGATCATGGTGAATGGCGAGTACGTGATGCTGGGCGAAGCATTCTACCCCCGGTATGTGTATGCCAATCGAGGTATCTCGCTGGCTCCGGTAACTGGCATTTTCCTTGGAAACAACCTGGTGTTTGATGGCTTTTACTATACCCATGCGGTGGCCATCGGGTTTACCCCGGATGGAAAAATCAAATGGGACAACAGTTTTGAGATTAACGATGTGAAGAGCTACCAGCTGGAGCAGTTTGTAAAAGCCGTGCCCCGCTCCGATTACATGACACTGTTGTATTTATTTGGCAACGACATCCGAACCAAATCCATCATCGGCTCAGAGTTACTGGAAGGCAAAACAAAAATTGCGTTGCAACCCCTGCTCAAGGCAGATGTAGTGGTGGAAAAAAGTACGTTTCGCTCAAACCTGCAACGGTGGTACAATGATACCTTCTACGCATCCGGGGTACAACGCGTAAAAAACATGGCCGACGCGGGCGTGCCTTCCGAGCGAAAGGTGTTTTTTATCAATAAGGTAGTTTACAAATAGGGGGGTTTAGCTATCTTGCGCCGCAAGCCATGCGGAAGAAGCTCCTTTTCGACTCACGCCACCTCGACATTACGCTGAATCGGCTTTCGCAGCAATTAATCGAGAACCACCGCGATTTTGAAAATTCCGTTATCCTCGGTTTGCAACCTCGCGGCACGTTTTTGGCCGAGCTCATTTGCAAAAAACTTAATCAACTTACCCGCAAAAAAATTGCATTCGGCCTGTTAGACACCACGTTCCATCGGGATGATTTTCGCAGACGCGAGGTGCCGGCCAAAGCCAGCGAAACCCGAATTGATTTTGTTATTGAGGGTAAGGAAGTAATCTTGATTGATGATGTGCTTTACACCGGCCGCACCGTGCGGGCGGCCATGGATGCCATGCTCAGTTTCGGGCGACCGCAAAAGGTGGAGTTATTGGTGCTTGTTGACCGCAAACACACGCGCGATGTGCCGATTGAAGCGAATTACGTAGGCAAGTATGTGGATACGCTCGAAAGCCAAAAGGTATTGGTCGAGCTTGAAGCACAGGGCTTCGAACAAAATAAAATCTGGTTAGTGAATAAGGCGTAACCTATGTCTAAATTAAGCCAACGTCATCTGCTCGGAATCAAAAACATCACCCGTCAGGACATTGAGCTGATTCTGGAAACCGCCGGGAATTTTAAAGAAGTCATCAATCGGCCCATCAAAAAGGTACCTTCTTTACGGGATGTAACCATCGCCAACATTTTTTTCGAAAACTCCACCCGCACCCGGCTTTCGTTTGAGCTGGCACAGAAGCGCCTTTCGGCCGATGTGATCAACTTCGCGGCATCAAGCAGCTCAGTAAAAAAAGGCGAAACGCTGTTGGATACGGTGAACAATATTCTGGCGATGAAAGTGGACATGATTGTGATGCGGCACGCCAGCGTAGGAGCTCCACATTTCTTATCGAAGCACATTCAAGCCAACATCGTTAACGCCGGAGACGGTACCCACGAACATCCCACGCAGGCACTACTGGATGCGTTTTCGATTCAGGAAAAAATAGGCGCAGTAGCAGGAAAAAAAATAGCCCTGATTGGCGACATCCTACACTCGCGCGTAGCCTTGTCGAATATTTTTGCATTGAAGAAGCTAGGCGCACAAGTGATGGTCTGCGGGCCGCCCACTTTGCTGCCGCGGCACATTCGCAGTTTGGGCGTGGAGGTTGAATTAGACGTACAAAATGCCTTGCAATGGTGCGATGTGGCCAACGTGTTGCGTATTCAACTCGAGCGCCAGCAACTTAAATATTTTCCTTCCCTGCGCGAGTACACGCTCTACTACGGCATCACCAAAAGAATGCTCGACAATTTGAAGAAAGAAATCGTACTGATGCATCCGGGCCCGATTAACCGCGGCGTTGAGCTCAGCAGCGATGCCGCAGACTCCGGGCACTCCATCATTCTCGATCAGGTAGAAAACGGTGTAGCCGTGCGCATGGCCGTGTTATACTTGCTGGCAGGTGCCAGTTAGTCTGCAATCACCTCGATCTCTACGCGCACGTTGGTTTGCGCCTGGCTGTGCAGTTTATCATAAATCGGTTTCTTGCCACCCCACGCTTTCACCTCCAGTCGGTTGGCCGCAATACCCTCGCTTATGAGATAGCCTTTGATGATTTCTGCACGCTCCTCGCTAAGTTTTTTGGCTGATCCAAAGCTTTCTTTCGAATCCGCCAACGAAAAAAAGTTATCGTTTCCGGCCTGAATGATTTTTCCAGACGCATTTCCGTTGGTATGGCCATGGATCCGAATCTTCATGTTTGGATTCTCCTGTAGCATTTCCTTCAGCGCATTTACTTCATACCGTGATTCCGGCCGCATGATGGCCGCATCTTTAAAAAAGAACACCTGGTACATCACCTGAATATCACCCTTTTTTAACCGGACCAGCGCAAAGGGAACCCGCACGGCACCGTTTTCTTCGGTTACGCCCTCGGTTGCGGTTGGTTGATTAAAGTCAAGAATGTGGCCAAGCTTTCGGTAGCCGAACACCTCGCATACCAAAGAGATTTTGCCGGATTTGTTCACGGGACGCACCCGCACCGACTGGTTGCCTTTGTACGATGCTTTGCGTTTGTCTTGCTCCGCATCAATCACATCAACTTCGCCTTCGATCGCTTTTTCATTGCTCTGGCGATAAATATTGAAGACAAAGTTTTTTGCCCCTTCCGCATCGTCATCAACAGACGCTGCCAGTAAGGCTGCGGGTGTTTCTGCCACAAGCGCAGGCGTTGCGGCTGCGCTGCCGGCGGGTGGTTGGCTTTCTTGTGGTTCGGCCACGGCGGTCAGTGCCGGAAGAACAGCTTGAGGCTTTGGCGTAGGTTCATCTTTCGCTATCACGGGCACGGCCAAATCCGTTACCGGATTTACGTCTACTCCTTTTATCACCGGGCTTTGCGCATCTAAAGAGCCGTTGTACACCCACGTGTCGTGGTAAGGCGATTTTTCGCGCAGTGCACGCGCCTGCTCAAATGCCTCGCCCTTGTTAGCCGTTTTCAGCACATAGACGTAGTATAAGTTACGGTTGACGTTAAGTTGGCACTCGGCATGAAATTGCGCGCTGGCCTTCTTCACGAATTTTTGCGCGTTTTCCGGAATCGCGAACGCGCCAATCACCACGTAGTTGGAGACGGATGAATCTACCCGGTCTGGCATGGCGCTGGCCACCCGAACGGCCAGCAAAAAAGCGGTTAATAATGAAGCCTTCATAGACTTTTTTGTTTGTGGGGTACAAAAGTGAACTCAACTACGTGAAAGAATTTCCCGAAAAAGGTTGAAACCTTACACATCAAAGAGAACTATTTAAATTCAAATATCACAAAAAAGTATCATCTATTTGATAATCAGTTAAATATCATTTTGAAACAACCGTAAACCGGCTTTCCAGCAGGTTGCCTTCCTGGTCGGTTAACGTAATAACATGTTCCCCTTCGCCTGCCTGCAAAGGTAACTGGTGGGGATTACGGGTAGAGCCAATGTACTGGCCATCCAGATGCCAGAAGAGCAATTGGCCGGCCTGGCGGTGCGCGGCATGGAAAACCGTTTGCTCCGGCAAACCATCAAGGCCTCTTGGGATAAACACTTTCGTATTGGGTTTGGGATAGATAAAATCCATAGCCGCAATCGCAGCGGGATTGGCGCATCCCGGGCGGTAGGGCGGCAGCGCCTTGTAGCCCCAATGTTGTTGTTTAAAATAGTATTCCATCACAGGCGGAAGCACAAACCAGGCAGTAGCATGGATATGCTCCAGCGAAGCGCAACCGCTGTGAATCCGGTATTGATGATCGTGCGACAAGTGAACCAGCCGGTGGTAAGGGCATGGCAATGCATGTGCTTTACCGTGCACAGCAAGTTGTTGAACCCGCCGGCGGCAAAGGTCCGTTGCCGGATGGCCACTCTCTGCACAAACGGTGATTTCCTTTAACTCTGAATTTGGCCGTTGAAACCACAACGGATCCGCAGGCAAAGCAGAAAAAACAGAAAACATCAGCGGGGCGGCCGCGTCTGTGCCGGTAAGGCCGGGCCGCCCTTCGCCATCTGCATTGCCTACCCACACTCCCACCGCATATTGCGGGGTAACGCCCACCGCCCATCCATCGCGAAAGCCAATACTTGTTCCGGTTTTCCAGGCAATGGCACGAGCACTGCTAAAGTGTTTCCAGCCGGCTTCCTCGCTGGGTCGATTCACTTCACGCAGCGCCTGAAATGTTTGCCAAATAGCGGCTGCGGAAATCAGGCCAACCGGCTGTCCTTCATCGACTTTAACATTGGGGGCGGCACTAAACTGCGGCGGATGAATATCGGCTGCGGCATAGCGCTGGGCGTGCATGCGCAGAAAATAGTGGTTTAATGTGCGTGCCAGCGAAGCATACGCACCGGTGATGTCCCACAGGGTGCCTTCTGCGCCACCCAAGACAAGCGCCAACCCGTAATGATCGGCCGGCTGATGAAGCGTGGTGAGACCCATGCGGGTGAGCAGGTGATAAAATTTCTCATACCGGTAACTGCGCAGTTGGTGTACAGCAGGAATATTGAGCGACCGCGTGAGTGCCTCGTGCGCGGGCACAGCTCCATCATATTGCCGCGAAAAATTTTTGGGTGCAAAGCCGTTGATGATTGTGGGAACATCCGGCTGCAGCATGTTAGGCAGCAGTCTTCCTTCATCTAAAAGCGCCGCATACAAAAAGGGCTTTAAGATACTGCCGGTGCTTCGGGGCGCCTGAATAACATCTACGTGCTCGTTACGGCCGCCAACGGAAGTGGTATTGCCCACATAGGCCAGCACGTGCCCGGTGTTTACCTCCAACACAACCACAGCTGCATTGTGAATTTGCTTCTCGCGCAAACTGTGATGATGGTCGCTAACGATTTCACCAATGCGTTTTTGCAATGTCTCGTCAACGGTACTGGTAATCCGTTGCTGATCGTGACCGTGCGTGCGTGCCAGTTGCAGCAGATGCGGGGCAAGACGTGGCAACGGCAGGGGTGCATCCGGGATGGGCTCGGCCAGCGCCAAAGCATAATCGGTTTCGTCTAACTCACCTGTGGCAAGCAGCCGGGCAAGTAATTTGTTTCGTTTGGCCACCAGCGCCGCCCGGTTGCGCCCCGGATGAATCAGGGCCGGATGATTTGGTAATACCGCCAGCAGTGCGGCTTCGCCCCAACTCAATTCTTCTGAAGAGCGTTGAAAGTACCGCCAACAGGCTGCCTCCAGCCCCACCACATTGCCACCAAACGGCGCATGAGCAGCGTACAAACTGAGAATTTCCGCTTTGGAATACCGTAACTCAAGCCGCACCGCCAGCAGCGCTTCTTTCAGCTTCTGAAAAAAATGGCGCGGGGGTTGCCGATCGGCCAGCCGGATGATCTGCATCGAAAGTGTTGAGCCGCCATTCACCACCCGGCCAGCCGCGAGGTTATTTGCAGCCGCCCGCCCAATGGCCAGCAGATCTACGCCGGGATGGTAGTAAAACCGATGATCTTCAAATTCAAGAATTGCTTTCTCAAATTTCAACGGTACCTGCGCGTGCGCCGGAAAACGCCACTGCCCATCGGCTGCAATTGTGGCGCTAAGCAAACGCCCGTGTTTGTCTTCCAGCACGGTAGAATAGGGCGTATCAAAAAGTGGGTCGCGCAGGCTAAAGTAAAATGCTACCACCAGTGTTACTAGCACAATGCCGCCCGCAAGCCGAACCCGCTTCTTCACCATTACGGATTGCGATTGGCATGGCGCGAAACAAGCAGCCAACGCGCGCCACGTTTAAGATACACTTCGGTGTAACTAAGATCAATTACCAACGGATTGCCCGTCATTAACACCGTAAATTTTCCGCTACCGGTAACAATGGCCGTTTTGTGATACAACCGAACAGCAGCGGCTTTCACATCAATCGCCTGGTACACGAGTTTGCCCGAGCTTACATCCGCAAGAATTTCATCGCGGGTCTGAATCCACCCATTGGAGTGTATGTATTGCACACCAGGGTGGAGCACACCTTTCAATGAATCGAGCTGCCCGAAGGTGAGCCAGCGAAATTTATCGCTCGACAACTTCAATACTTTCGCCTCCACTTTGCTTTGCGCGATGAGCACGGGCGAACAAAACAAAAAACAAACGAAAAGCAGCAAACGCAGGTCTGCGTTCCAAACATTTAAAGAAGCGCAGTTCGTTAATCGACTTGACTTGTACATGGCTTTATTGATTTGGTGATTTACCTACCGCTACTTCATACCCCTTTTCGCGCGCATAGATCGTGCGATCGTACATGGCTTCGCATGTTACACCCGGCAGGTAGTAGTTACCTGCGTAGCTGGCAGTGAGCAATACTTTAAATGTTTTGGTTTGATTGGGATTCAAATCAAAGTAGGTGAATACCCGGTCATCACGGATATCCTGGTAGGTGGGTACATCCGCCTGCAGGCGATCGGCCGCCTCGTCTAGCCGGAGGTTATTGATTTCCCAACCGGGTGGAAAAATCTGCTGCAGCGCCAAATTACGATACGCGCCCCGCAATCCGGGGTTACTCACCCGCACCGAGGATACAAACTCTTGGCCCTGTTCCAACGATGCCGGGTTGAGCGGATTGCCATCCACATCCTGATAGGACACGAGCAAGTTTAAATTGTTTTCAGCCGCGGTCTCTTCACCACGGGCAGGCGTACCTTCGCGAATAACACGCACAAAAAGTACACCCTTGCCTTTATTTGCAAGCTTGAGCTCACGCAACTTGACACCATCTACCACCAAGGGCACCTGCGCTACTGCTAATTGGGTACTGGCAGTAGCTTCTTTGCCATTGTAAGAATAGGAAATCGCTAAGTCGCCCTTATCATTTGCACCGGCAAACAAACCCACCGATTTCAATGCCCATGCTGTGGCTTGCGTACTCAGCCAAACATTTGGGTTGCTGAGTTGCTCTGAGAGTTGCTGTACAATTTGAAACGCGCGCGCCCGGTCTTGCAAGGCAACCAGCGCCTCAAGCATGATGGCCTGGTCGCGCACGTCCGACCCATACGAATACGCCTGTTCTTGATAGGGTTTAACAACCAGCGGCAAGCGCTCAATGAGTTTCCGGGCGGCGTCTTCCTGCCCGGCTTTGGCATACGCCGTGGCCAACATCCACGCCGCGGTTACCGGCAGGTTGGGTTGCTCGCGCAACCGGTTCATCGCGCCCAGCTCCGCATCGTTTGCCAACACCAGCGTGTACAGGCGGTAGGCTTGGATCAGCTCGCTGCTGTAGGTTTCATTTGACTTGCGCCACGCTTGCGCCTGCCCGCGCTGAAATTTTTTCCAACGCTTAAGCATATCGGCCGGCACAAAAAATCCTTTCGCTTCTGCTTCAATCAAAAAATGCCCGACATACGAGGTGCTCCAACTGTCGTACCCGCCATCACCCGGCCAATACCCAAAGCCACCTTCGCGGTTCTGAAAAGCCTTCAATCGGTCTATACCCGCCTTTACATTTCGCTGCACGGTGGCCAACTCTTCGGCAGTGAGTGATTTCACCCGATCTACAAAAAGTTGTGGAAACACTGCTGAAGTAGTTTGCTCTACACATCCGTACGGGTATTGATACAAATAGCGCAACCGCTGCCCAAGGTTGATGGGCGGCAACGTAGACACTTCAAGCGTAGCGGAGTTTGTACCCACCATGCCTAAAGGCTCCACCGTATTTGCCCAGGTCTTACCTGCTTCTACGATGGCTTGCGCTACTTGTGTAGCCGGGGGGTTAGGATTACGCACCTCAATGGTGATGATTTCTGATGCACTTATTTTTCCAGCGGTTGCCACTACCTCTACTTTTGCCCAGCCGAGTTGTTCTTTTACTTGCAAAGGAAAGTTAACGGTAACCTGATCGCTCGTCAGATTGATGGTCTGTTTAGTATGTTCCATCGCCACGGGCCCGGTAAGTTTCACTTCTACGTTTGCATTCTTGATGTTTTTGTCCATGGTAAACAACGTTACCGGCAGCGTTACGTTTTCGCCGGGGCCCAACACCCGCGGCAGGGTAGCCAGCACCATCAGCGGTTTGCGCACGGGTGTAGTTTTCTCGGCATGACCGTACGCACCGTTATATCCGGCTACAACCATGGTCTTTACTGATCCGATATAGGCCGGCATTACGAAGGTGTGTTTGTTTGTACCCCCGTTCAGCGTAAACGGACCAAGATACTTTACCACTGGCTTGAAGCGATTGGATTTTGAGTCGTCTTCTTTGCTCATGAGTTCGGCATCGCCTCCCACCGCCAGCAGCCGCTCAAGCTGTCCACCAAATGAACCCATCACCTCATCGTAGACGTCCCACGTGCGCACCCCCAGTGCCTCGCGGGCGTAAAATCGCTTCCATGGATCGGGCGTTTGGTAGCGTGTGAGGTCGAGTAATCCTTCGTCTACCATTGCTATCGTGTAGGTCATTGGCCGTTTTGATTTTTCAGAAACGGTAAGCGTTACGGTTTGTCCCGGCTCAAGTACATCGGGTAACGTGAGTGTGGGTTGCAGGTGGGTATCCGGATCTTCCACCGGTACAGGAATAACGCCATACATGCGTATCGGCATGTCGTTGGCCGCCTGGCCATGTGGCTGTAAAAGCGACACGTGAACAAAAATGTTTGGTGCCATCTCGCTCGTAACACTAAACGAGTACGCGTTATCGCCTTTGGTAGTGTTAAGCCACTCGGTCTGCAATACACGGCTTCCATTCTCAATGCTGATCAACGCTCTGCCGTTTTCACTGCCGGGAATAACTATCGTAGCTTTTTCGTTGATGCGGTACACCGGCTTATCGGAGTTGAATGAAAGCATCGTAGCGCCTTCTGCTTCTTTGCGCGCCCGGCCGGCCCATCCGGGCCAATCGATGTACAGCGTTTGCGCGGTACGATGGCCCGATACCGGATCTTCGGCCACGATCAGAAACCGACCCCACTCCGGATACTTCACTTTAAAATTCCATGCCCCCCGACCGTCGCGCGTGTTGATCGTGCCTTGTGCAATGGGTTGCGAATAACTGCCCGACATGAAATTAACCTGACCCGCTTCGGACTGATCCCACCACCAGCGCCATTCAATTTTATACAAACTCAGGCGCACCCCATTGCGCGAAACCGGAGCACCATCCGCATCTACCGTAACGACATCTACGCGATGGGTGGTATCGGTAAGCAACATGCCGCGGGCAACATCCCCTTTCGGCAGCCGAATGCCGGTGTACGACACGTACGGATAATACGGAATGGTAAACCGATCGATACTAAAGTTACCGCTCTCCTCAAATACTTTTCCACGCACAATCGCATTGAGCACGCCCGGAGCAACGCTTTCTGTGGCGGGTATGGAAAGCTGAAAGTTGGCGGCACCTGTTTCATCGGTGCTACCTTCAAAAACTGAAAACGATTCGCTGGTAAAGTCGGCAGTAACATCGTCAAAGGTGAACTCTGGATACTTGTTAAAAGTGGTTTTTCCTTTGGCCAGCGTTACCTCAAACTGCGCCTGCAAGTGCTTGCCGGGTGCACCATGTAACCAGTTTACCTGCAAATCTGCGCGCACATTGTTGCGGCTGGCCGTAATCTTGTTTTCCTCCAATTGCAGATTAATCTTCAACCGGTTGGGCTTTACCGTTTCAATTTTGATGATCTGAGAAAATTCGGCCCCGCCAACTTTTACTTTCGCATTCCAGTTTCCGGTGGGTGCATCGGGGGCAGTGGCAGTAGCAAACGAATAGAAACCATTCTCGCCACCGGAGCGAACCAGCCGGTGAGTGAGCTGGCCCTGCGGATTTAAAAGTTCCAACACCACGGGATGCGCAGCCGGTAAGGTTTTGCTTTTGTCTTCCAACATGAACGTGAGGTAGAGCGAATCGCCCGGGCGCCAAACACCACGTTCGCCATAAATAAAACCTTTCAAGCCGCGCGATACGGCTTCGCCACCCACATCAAAATTACTCAGCGCTAATGCTTCACCCGCCTGCAACTTCAAATAGCCGCGCTGCAGACCGTTACGGGCAACTAGCGCAAAAGGCTTTTGCCGGGAAGAAATTTTTCCCTGACCCTGCGCATCGGTAGAAATTGTACCGAGCGTTTGCAACTGATAATCGAAGAGATCAACCTGTACCCCAGAGAGCGGCTTGGCTGTGTTGATATCCGTAACAAAAACGGTTGTAGTGCCGTCTTCGCCCGTCTTTGCGATAAGGCCAAGATCGGATGCAATGATGTTTCTACGCACTTTCCGGTTAGCAGAATAGTAAGAAGAGTGGCATGGATTATCGCGCTGTTCCCAATCGTATTCATCATCATAATAGTAATAATCTTCATACGAATCCCAATAGCTTTCTTCGCCTTCGGTGGCCCATTCTTCTTCCGATTCAAGTCGGGTCAAATCCGGCGCAGGTTCGCCTACGCAATCAAACGCAGAGAATTCCTTTTTAAAACCCAAGCGCACCTGATAAATCGCACCGGGTTCTGTTTTGATAATTGTGGCTAAATCCAGCGTGAAGCGGTTCCACTTGCCCAAATCGGCAACGCCCACATTCTCCAGAGAGATCACATGCTTGGCCACGGGCTTGCCCACGCGCCTGAGTTCGGAGTTGCCATTCCAATCGTTGATCTGAAAGAACTGCAATACGTTGGATTCGAAAATCCGAATGACTTGCACCTCTACGCGCTTCAGGTTAACGGCTTCAAACGGCAATACCAGGCCATTGCCCGAGGGAACGATATTGCCTTTGCCTGCAAAACGAACTGCCGGGTTTAACTGTTCAAAAACAACATCAAACGCATCGCCTTTGGCCATGCGGTAATCGTTGATGTTGCGAATACCCGGCGCTACCGTCAAATTCAGTGTTCCTTTTTGTCGCACGGCCGGAAAAACGCGCACCTGATTGTTTTCAATTTCAAAATCAAGACTGCCTGCGTTACCCAGCTGAATCAGTCCTTCCAGATTTTGGGCTTCGTTGAGCGGATCAGAAAACTGAACTACTACATGCTGGCTATTGCCCTGTTCTACGCGCACGTTTGTCACTTTAAAATCTGCCAGCGCCGGAATCTCCACGGCTTTGGTTTGTACCCGATCGGCACCAATGCGTTTGCCTTCCACTTCCAGCACTACTTCCAACGCCTGCTCACCACGGGCTACGTTACTCACTACAAAGTTGTGCACGCGGCCTTCATCAGTGTGGCTCCACGTCAGCGGTAGTTTTTGGCCACTTTGTGTTGCTGTAAGCATCTGTTCTACGGCAGTGCCATCTGCAACATCTGCGGTGGTGAGCACACCCTCAATCAGTTGCCGGGTAAGGTCGGTCTTCACCACCGGTCTGATGTTTTGAATATCCACCTCATAATTCTGGCGGATGACTTGAATGTTGAATTGAAATGTTTTTAAATCCGCCGGTAGGTTTTGTACTAATCGCGAGAGCAAAAATTCTACGTGATAAAGTTGCCCGGAACTCAATCGGTTATCTGGGCGGAACTCGATTGTTCGCAAATCCGTCCAGAAGGCTTTCCCCGGAATGGAGGGCGAAAAATCAAAGAGTTTGGCTACCGCCTCCTGACCAACGGCAAGTGAATCCACTGCGTTTTGGGCTAAGACTACGCGAATGGAGGCAGCGGCGCTTACCATCCCGGCGGTGTAGCCGGAGATGTGTTCTCCAAAGGCCGGGTTCACGGGCTGAGCCGCCAGATCACCCTTTGCCCGAAGCGGTTTTGTAAAGAATATTGCGATACCAATTGCTGCTGCGGCAAAGAGAACTATGCCGATGGTTTTCCAGGGCCACGTTTTCATAAACTGGGGTTAATGGGTTGCTTTAAAATTCCGGTAATAATTCTGAAAAAGGAATATGCGCTACACTTTTTTGTTTCAGGAATTCGTTACAAGCTAATCAACAGAAGATGAATAACTTTAAGTTGCTGGTTTTATTCATGCTCATGGGAACTTCCGAAACGCTACGTTTTAAAGAGGAACAACTGGCGCACCCGCGGGTGTTAGCCGCGTACCGTGATGCAAACCAGGCACTACTGCCCGAGTTGCAGCGCGCAACCGGCGGGAAGGGTTTTGATCTGTATGTACGGGCTTTCAAATCAGAACAGATCGTGGAAGTGTGGATTAAAACGGCAGGCAAAAACCAATACGAGGCTTTTCGCACGTACAACTTCTGTGCAACCAGCGGTACACTCGGCCCTAAACGACAAGAAGGCGACTTGCAGATTCCGGAGGGGTTCTACTCCATCAGGCATTTTAACCCGGTAAGTAACTTCTACTTATCGCTGGGAATTAACTATCCTAACCGATCTGATCAACTGCGAGGTCACCCCGTTTCGCCCGGCAGTGCGATCTACATTCATGGCGGATGCGCTACCATCGGCTGCATTCCCATTACGGATGAGAAAATCAAAGAACTTTACGTGATTGCGGTAGAGGCGCGGGCGCGGGGGCAACAGCATATACCCGTGCATATTTTCCCCATGCGTTTGAACAAAGCTGCGGATGCCGCCAGCCCACATTGTGATTTTTGGAATGAACTAATGCCCGTGTACCACTATTTTCAGCAGCAGCATAACCTACCGCAAATTACGATTGATAAAAACGGTACGTATATGATCAAGTAAACCGCCGGGCGATTTGGGTGCGCGCTTTATACCTTCTTTTCTACCTCGTGGCCTCCAAACTCATTACGGAGTGCAGCCACCAACTTACCGGAAAAAGTATCGTCCATTTGCGAGCGGTAGCGCATGAGTAACGCCATGGTAATGGCGGGCGTGGGCACACCCATTTCCAGTGCAGTTTCCACCGTCCATTTTCCTTCGCCCGACGAGTGCATGACGCCCCGAATGGACTCCAGATTTTTTTCTTTTTGCAGTACTTTTTCTGTCAGCTCCATTAACCAACTGCGCACGACAGAACCGTGATTCCACACCTTCGCTACCGCGGCCAAATCCAACTCCGGATATTGCTTGTGCAGCACTTCCATACCTTCTGCAATGGACTGCATCATGCCGTACTCAATGCCATTGTGGATCATCTTCGTGAAGTGGCCAGACCCTGATTTACCGGTGTACATGCTGCCGGCCGAAACGCTGATGGCTTTAAACAGCGTGGCACAATGCTGGTAGGCTTCGTGGGGGCCGCCCACCATGGTGCACACCCCGTGTAGCGCCCCCGTGGGGCCACCGCTGGTGCCGCAATCCAAAAAATGAACATTTATCTTCTCCAGTTCGCGGGCGCGCTGCTGCGTATCTTTGAAGTGCGAGTTACCACCATCAATGATGATATCGTTGGCTGCCAGATGGCTGCGCAGCGTATTTAAAATTACATCTACCGCATTGCCTGCCGGCACCATGATCCAGATTACCCGCCTGCCAGACAACATCTGGCACAGCTCGACTACCGAAGGGGCTGTGGCAATACCGTATTCTGCGATTTTTTGCATGGCCGATGCGCTTACATCAAAGGCAACCACTTTACATCCGTTGCGCTGCATGTTGAGCGCCAGATTGTAGCCCATCTTACCCAAACCAATCAGACCTACTTGCATGGTAAAGATTTAATTAAACAAAGTAATCCAGTACCAACACCCCTGCCAGGCCGAGCACCGAAACAATAGTTTCCATGAGCGTCCACGACAAAAAAGTCTGGCGAAGCGTCAAATTAAAATATTCTTTGAACATCCAGAAGCCGGTATCATTTACATGCGAGCACATCAGGCTGCCCGCGCCCACCGCCAGCACCATTAATTCCGGAGAAGTGCCCGGCACCAGAAGCAACGGCGCTACAATACCGGCAGCCGTGTTGCCCGCCACCGTGGCCGAACCGATCGAAACCCGCAACAGCGCGGCCATCGTCCAGGCGAACACCAGGGGCGAAAGCTCAAAGCCTGCGGCAAACGTTTTAACATAATCGCTGATTCCACTTTCGATGAGCACCTGTTTAAAACCACCGCCTGCCGCAATCACCAAAACCAAGATAAAGATTTCGCGGAGCGAGTGCCCCATTTGCTGTACCATTTGGCCGGACGTGCGGCCACGCTGGTAGCCCAAAAACCACACGGCACAGGCTACCGCCAAGGCCAACGCGATTTCCGGTTTACCCGCCCATTGAACTACGGGGTTCGGGGCAAACAAAATACCCCAACCTGCAGCAAACGCCATTAACAACACCGGCAACAGGGCAATGCCGAAACTACGGCCCTTGGGCGGCAGCGCTTGTGTGGATTGACTGTGCAGTTGGGTACGCTCGGGTGGGATGGCCGCATCAATCCGCGTAAGCGTTCGGGCAAACAGTGGGCCTGCCACGGCCGCAATAGGTAACGCCAGCAGCAGTCCAAACAGAAGCGTACGGCCAAGATCGGCATGAAACAGCGCCGCAATCGCCACCGGACCGGGATGCGGGGGCAGAAATCCGTGGGTAACCGACAACGATGCCGCCATGGGAATACCCACGCGCAGGATCGGAATGCGGGCAGCAATCGCAATCGAAAAGACAAGCGGAATCAGAATCACGAAACCCGCATTGTAAAAAAGTGGAATCCCCACCATAAAGCCGGTGGCCATCACTGCCCACTGAATGTTTTTGCTGCCGAACCGTTGGATTAACGTTTCGGTAATTTGCCGCGCGGCCCCGCTGGATTCAATAAGCCCGCCGAAAATGGCGCCCAAGCACAACACCAGCGCCATGCCTTGCAGCGTACCAAAAATTCCGTTTGCCACCGCCATAACTGTTCCCCATAGGGAGAGCCCCTGGCCCAGACCTACACAGACCGAAGCAAATAACAATGCGGGTAATGGCTTGACTTTCGCCAGAATTAGGCCAAACAATAAAAGAATACCGCCAGCAAGAATCAGTAAAGGCATCAGTAAAAATGGCTGGACGATAAAAACAATGGCTCCACGCTTTTGTACAACGATTGATGAGCATGGAATTGATCCGTGTACACCGCTTTCGTGCGAACATCGGGCTGATAAATTTCTGGCTCGGTAACCGCCCACGAAACGTGTACGCCCAACGCGGAGAAGCCAAGTATTGCCGCACCGCGGGCTGAGGCCTCCACGGTGGGGTGAACTTCTACAGGCCGTTGAAGAATGTTGGCCAGCAGTTGCACCAGAACAGTAGACCGCGCAAAACCGCCATTCAACCGGAGGATGTAATGCCCGTGCGGATCAACTTGATTTACGATTGACCTCACCGCAAAACAAACGCCTTCGGCTACCGCCCGTTGAAAATGGGCTTGCGTGTGTGCCGATGTAATTCCAAAAAATGCTCCCTTGGCGTGCGGGTGATAATGCGGAGCGCGCTCGCCCAGTAAGTACGGCAAAAACAACAGGCCGTGCGCCCCGGCGGGCACGGCATCTAATCGGGTGGCAAAATCAACAAGCGAAGAAGTGCCCGGCGAAAATGTATTTTGAAACCAGTCGATGGCGGAAGTGCCATTGTTAGACGCGCCGCCACGCACAAATTGACCTTCGTTCAGGTAGTAACAAAACAATCTGCCATGGTCAGACAATTGGTAGGTTGGCACCATCTCCCGCACGGCCGAGCTTGTGCCGATGGTAATCGAGAGCACGCCCGGCGCAGTGGCACCCGAGCCCAATTGTGCCAGGCAACCATCGCTCGCCCCGTGAATCAACGGAATGCCGCGCCATTCGGCACCCAGCCAATCTGTCTGGATGATTGATTGCTGTGTGGTGGGCACGGGTTTAGACAGCTTTTGTGCGTTTATTCCTGCCAGTCGAAGCGCATCGTCATTCCAGCGCAGCCGCGTGGTAAAAAAAAGTGCGGTGGCAGATGCCAGTGAGTAATCGATTTCCCATACGCCGGTTAACTGAAAATTGAGATACTCCTTGATTGACACAAACTTGTGGGCGGCCCGAAACAACTCAGGGGCTTCTTGCCGTAGCCACATCAGTTTGCAAAGGGGCGCCATCGGGTGAATGGGGGTGCCGCCCGCCCGAAATACGGCTTCCGCTTCGCGACTACGCAGCAGCTCTTGCGCCTGCGGTGTACTCCGAAGATCAGCCCAGGTAATCAGTGGCGTAAGTGGCTCGTTTCGGGCATCAATCGCCATGATGCCGTGCATGGCACTGCTCCAGCAAATGGCCAGCGGCGGTTTATTGCACGCCCTACGCACCGCTTGAATCACCTTACGCGTATGCAATAGCAGCTCGTGCGGTTGCTGTTCGGCAAACCCGGGCCGCGGATGCAGCAGTGCATAGGGCTGCCACGCATGTTGGGTGATGGTACCGGCCACGCTGATGGCCAGGGCCTTCACTCCGGAAGTGCCCACGTCCACGGCCAAGAGGTAATCGTCTGTCATTTCTGCTCCGAAGCAGAAAAGATAAAGAAAGCAACGCGGCTAAAAAAAGTGCAGCGCTAGCGTTTCAAAAACTTATAGGTGCTTTTGGTATGGGTTTGCTCATCGCGCAAAGCAAGAAAATAGTAGCCGGCAGGCAAATCTTTCACACGTAACCGCACTTCGTGCTCATCAATCACTTCCATTTCAATGGTAAGCACATTACCCACAATGTTGTGCACCATTAACTGCACGGCACGCGCGTGGGGTTCGTCAAACTTAACAGAAAGATAGTCGGTAGCGGGATTTGGAAACAGGCTAACGGATTTTACGCTAAATCGATCCGGCTGGGATAACTCCTCCTTGGGCTGGGCTACCGCAAGCGTAACCGCCAAAAAAGCCAGACAAAAGAGAAGTAAAGCGCGCATAACGGTTTCGAACGAATATTATTACAATTTAGATGCCATAGGTAATCGAAAAGTTTAAAAGAAGTCACCAAAATGTTAATGATGACCCTTTTGCCAACCTATTCCGTTATTTTTTTCAAGGCACTGGGTAGATATTCAACCAAATCCGATGCAATGAGCGAATATTCGCCCAACACATCGGCCGCCAGATCGCCCGCCAGGCCATGCCAATAAACCCCAAAGATTGCGGCTTCCGTAGCGGAATATCCCTGCGCGCGCAAGCCTGCCAGTATGCCCGCAAGCACATCGCCACTGCCGGCCGTGGCCATACCCGGATTTCCGGTGGAGTTGAAATACACGTTTCCATCGGGAGTGGCCGTGCTGGTGTAGGCGCCCTTCACCATCACTACCGATTGAAGTTGCCGTGCCATTTTTATTTGAAGCGCTAACCGATCGAAACTGTTTTTGCTTGCACCCGCAAGCCGCTCAAATTCTTTAGGGTGTGGGGTGAGTATGCTTTCTGGTGGCACAAGGTGGAGCAAGGCGGGGTGTTCGCCAAGCATGTTCAACGCATCCGCGTCAAGAACCAACGGCTTGCCGCTGGTCAACACCTGCTCAAGGACTTTCACCGTTTCGCGCGCTTTACCCAAACCCGGACCGATGGCGATGGCGGACGCAAAATCGACATCGGGCAGTTGGCTGATGAAATCATCTGCGCGATCAAGCAAAGTCATGGCTTCGGGCACGGCCGTTTGAATGATCGCGTTTCCGTGCTTCGGCACATGTGCCGTTACCAATCCTGCACCCGCACGCAGCGCTGCTTTTGTGGCCAACGCGCACGCGCCCATTTTGCCGGTGCTGCCCGCGAGTACCAGCGCGTGACCAAATACACCTTTGTGGCTGAACTGCCCACGCGGCTTCACCCATTTGCGCACGCCCTTTTTCGTAACGAAGTAGTAGGGAGTGGCCAGTTGTTTAAGATAATGCTTGTCCAGCCCAATGTCTACCACTTGCCAACGTCCGACAAACGGGGCAGCTTCTGCAAAGAAAAACGGCAACTTGGGCGCCTGAAACGTGGCCGTGCAATCGGCACGAAAAATAGTGCCCACCGAAGGCTGATCCAGTTGTAAACCCGAAGGCACATCCACAGCTACACGAGCGGCATCCAGTTGGTTCAATTGGGTAATTACACTTTCGTGGATGCCGGCCAAAGGGCGCGAGAGCCCGGATCCAAACAAGGCATCAATTACTACTCGAGCGTTGGAACCCGATGGAAGCTGATCGCGAATCTCGATGCGCTTAATTCTACCGGGCAATCGGTTCAGGTTGGTGATGAAATCGGGCGACTCAGGCGTTCCGCGTACGATCCACACCTGCACGCGGTAGCTCCACTCGTGCAACATGCGCGCAATGCCCAACCCATCACCTCCATTGTTGCCCGTACCACAAACCACCAACACCGGCAGCGTGGCATCGTAACGCACCACAAACCAATCCACAAAAGCACGACACGCACGCTCCATGAGTTCAATTGAAGCTATTGGCTCGTGTTGAATGGTATGCGCATCCCACTCGTTAAGTTGTTGCGCATTTGGGATTTTTATCACGCTAAAAGATTTATCCGAAGGTAAACATAAAATTTTTCGCTAGTTTTTGTTTCCGAAACAAACCACAAACCGCGCATGAAAAAAACATTAATCACCTTAGTGCTGATGCTCAGCACATGGCATGCATTCGCTCAGTTTGATTCTGCTTCGTTTGCAGCCTACTACGAGAAGGAAACGGTTTACTTCCGCGGCAATGGCCTGTTGTACAATGGCGTAAAGATCAAGCCAACGCCCATGCTTTTTGACTTCTCGCCCGCGGGGCTGGCCGAGTACAGAAAAAGCGTACGGAGCCGGCGGCAATTTCTTGCCTCTTACGCTGCTACGCTGGGCTTCCTGGCCGGAAGTTTCATTTCGCGAAACGAGCGCAACTCGGCACTGCTTCTCACTGGCAGCGTTGTTTCTTTGTCGTTCAGCTTTCATTTTCTGGGTCGTTCCGCCAACCAATATCAAAGGGCTGTGTGGCTCCGCAACCGGGATGCGCTAAAACGAAAGTTTTGACTACCGGTCCACTTCGCCCAATACAATATCAATGGAGCCAAGAATGGCTACGAGATCGGCAATAAGCACGCCGCGGGAGATCTCCGGCAAAATGGAAAGATTAACAAAGCTTGGGCCACGCGCCTTGCAGCGGAAGGGGATGTCGGATTTGCCATCGGCACGGAAGTAGAAACCCAATTCGCCTTTCGGGTTTTCGGCCCGCACGTACAACTCCTGTGCTTTTGGTCTGATTTTTTTCGGAACAAGTGCCTGCGGGTCGAAGTCGCGGGTGCGCTTGTGGTTATTCAGCAACTGCACACAACACTGTTCAATAATTTTTATGCTTTCGCGGATTTCGGCCAACCGTACCCACGTGCGATCCCAACAGTCGCCCACCTGCCCCATTTGCCCCGTGCCGATGGGCACATCAAAATCCAGTTCGGGATAAACGGAATACGCATCCACTCTCCGCAAGTCGAAACGCAAACCCGACGCCCGCAACATCGGGCCGGTAATGCCACCGTTAATGGCGAGCGCGAGTGGCAGTACACCTACGTTTGCGGTGCGGTCGATAAAAATTTTATTGTTCACCAACAGCGTCTCCAGTTCATCTACTTTAGGCCGGAAGTAGTTTAAAAATTCCTGGCAGCGTTCTTCAAAACCGATCGGTGTATCGTAAAAAAGTCCGCCAATCCAAATGTAATTGTAAAGCAAGCGCGCGCCGCAGGTCCATTCCAGCAAACGCAGAATATGTTCGCGGTCGCGCATCACCCAAAAGAAAGGTGTCATTGCGCCAATGTCCATGCCATAGGTGCCAATGGCAATCAAATGGGAAGCAATGCGATTTAACTCCGCCACCAGCACGCGGATGTATTCAATGCGTTTAGGCAACTGCCCTTCGAGGCCCAGCATTTTTTCCACACCCATGGCAAAGGCGTGTTCGGAGTTCATGGCCGCCACATAATCCATGCGATCGACAAAAGGGATGATCTGGTTGTACGGAAGGTTTTCTGCGTGCTTTTCAAAACAGCGATGCAGGTAGCCAATGTGTGGAACTACGTCTTTCACCAACTCACCATCACTCAGTACCTCCAAACGCAAAACCCCGTGGGTAGACGGATGTTGAGGCCCCAGGTTAATGATCATCTCTTCCGGGCGTAGCGATGCCGCCTCGAACTTATTCGGCTCGGAGAGATCAAAATTGGCCGGGTGGTAGTGGTACGTCTGCCTCACTCGTACAGCTTTTCGCGATCGTACTTCACGGTAATGCCGCGGTACGAGGTTTGTTCCTGGTAATCTTTTCGCAGCGGGTGGCCCTCCCAATCCGCAGGCATTAAAATTCTGCGTAAGTCCGGATGGTTACTGAAACGAATGCCCAGCAGATCGAATGCTTCGCGCTCATGCCAATTGGCCGTGCGCCAGATGTGTGCCACCGACGGTACCACCGGATTTTCGCGCGGCACAATCACTTTTATGGCGAGCGACTGATTGAACGGAATGGAGTAGAGATGATAGATCACCTCCAGGGTGTTCGCCTCCGGGCCGTTGTCGATGCCGGTAAGGCAGGAGAGCTGGTCGAAAAAAAAGGCAGGCTGGGTGTGAAGCTCAGTTAGGACTTCCAGCAAATGATCAGCTGGTAAAATAAATGTGGCCGGCTGGCAGTTTGGCACCACAGCACCGGAGAGATTGTTTGCTTCCAGCCATTGTTGAATTGGTGTCTCCATCAACTACGCGAAGTAAGTATACTCTCGCCCCGAATTTTATCATGCAGTTTCATAATGCCGCCCAGCAGCGCCTCCGGCCGCGGCGGACAGCCCGGCACGTACACATCTACCGGAATAATCTGATCCACGCCTTTCACCACGTGGTAGCCGTGTTGCCAATAGGGGCCGCCACAGTTCGCGCACGAGCCCATCGAAATCACGTACCGCGGCTCGGCCATTTGTTCATACAGTCTGCGCACCCGGTCGGCCATCTTAAACGTAACTGTACCGGCAATAATCATTACATCACTTTGGCGCGGGGTTGCGCGCGGCGCCATGCCAAACCGGTCCATATCATACGGTGTGGAGCCGGTGCTCATAAACTCAATCGCACAACACGCCAGCCCGAACGTCATCGGGAATAATGATGACAACCGCGACCAATTCAGCAAGTCGTCTAGTTTGGCAATTATTACTCCGCCATTGCCGAGCGATTCTTTATAGACCCAGCTATCGTTTTGCGTAGCGCTCATTCAATTGTTCGTAAAGCGTCTTTGGAACCGGCGAGGTGTAGTCGCGCACCTCCGGTTTTGGTTTTACCCAGTCGAGGTGCCCATGTACCCACGCATACGCCAGCCCGAGCACCAGCAATAACACAAACACGGCCATCGCACCGAAGGCATACATACCCCAGTAGCCGTTGGTTTGTGCCATCAGCTGGGGATCAGCAAAGAGCGTAGCCCAGGGCAGCATGAAGACAATCTCAATCTCGAAAAGCAAAAAAATCAATGCCAGAATATAAAACCGCACATTCATCTGCACCCACGCGTGGCCTTTCGGTTCCTCGCCACTCTCGTACGCGGTGTTTTTCTCTGCATTGGGCTTGTGCGGACGCAGCAGGCGCGACACCAAGAGCGCCACCACCACAAACGCGCAGCCGCCAATCAAAAACAACAACACTTCACTCCAGGCCGATGTAGGCTGACTTATTTGCATTAGGCAAAGATAACAACGTTTGGGTGGGTTTAGGTTACGGAATAAGTTGCCATTCCTTACCCTTTTGAATGGCCTGGGTTCTGCGGCTCACGCCCAACTTGCTGAATATATTAGAGGTATGCGTCTTTACTGTGTTGAGCGAAACAAAAAGGCGATCGGCAATCTCCTGGTTGGAATGCCCCTGAGCAAGAAGTTCCAGCACCTCCAGCTCGCGTTTGCTTAACTCCAATTGTTGCACCTTGCGGCTATCGCGTTGAAAGGGTGCAGCAACCGTTACCGGCTTACGGGTAAGGCGCAGCCCCACCCAAACACCCAACGCGGTAAACAACACCGCCAGCAAGCCCACATACACTTCCACCGAAACATCGCGCACAAAAAAGCGGAACTCTAACCACTTGAGCAGGAACACCAGCCCACCCAGCGCCAAGGCGTAGAACAAAATGGTCTTTTGCATGCCGTTGCTCCGGGTCATGCCAGCGGACGTTTTTTGATCATCCCACCTTTTATATCATTCACGCTGTTTTCTACCACAAAAGCGTTCTCATCAATTTTGGCGATTTCGGTTTTTAGTTTTTGCAACTCCAGCCGTGTGATGACCGAAAAAATCACTTCCAGCTCTTTTTCCTGTCGGCCGCGCTTACCATAGCCCCCGGTACCTTTTAACACCGTTACCCCACGCCCCATCGTTTCAACAATCGCCTTTTGTATTTCCTGGCTCCGGTCGGAAATGATCATCACGCTGGTGTATTCTTCAATACCATGCACCACAAAATCCACCGTTTTTGATGCCACCAGATACGTGAGAATGGCATACAGCGCCGTTTCCAGATTGATTAAATAGGCCGCTACCGAGAAAATCAGAATATTGAGAACAAGAATCACATCGCCAACGGTAAGTGTGGTTTTTCGGCTGGAGTAGATGGCCAGCACTTCTGTGCCATCGATCACGCTGCCCCCGCGAATAGAAAGCCCGATGCCTGCACCCAAAAAGAAACCACCAAAAACAGAAATCAATAGTTTATCATTAGTGATGGTGGGGAAATCAATAAATGCCAGCACAACCGCCAGGGCAGCTACCGCTACCAATGTTTTTAGCGCAAACATGCGCGATACCTGCGTGTACCCGATGAAAATAAAGGGCAGGTTGATGAGCACCACGAGCAGCGGCAAGGAAACGCCCGACACAAAATTTACCAACAGCGAAATACCCATGACCCCGCCATCCAAAAACTGGTTGGGCAACAAGAACCCCTTTAATCCAAAACTGGCTGCAAAGACCCCGGCTGTGATAAACACCACATCTTTGACTCTCCGGATCCATTCGATGCGTTGGCTGCGGAGTTGGCGAAGTGTGGCAAGGCGTGAAGTGGTGGACATAGCTACCCAATAATACACATTCGCGGAGGCAAAAGGCAAAAAAAATCTTTGGCACTACCCCGCCCACCCGTCGCGGTCGAGACTGCGGTATTGAATGGCTTCCGCCAGATGTTCAATGCGGATGTCGTCTGCATCTGCCAGATCAGCTATCGTGCGCGATACCTTTAAAATCCGGTCGTACGCCCGTGCCGAAAGGCCCAGCCGCTCCATGGCCGTCTTCAACAGGTTGCGCCCGGCCTCGTTAATGGCGCACACTTCCTTTACCTGGTTGGAGGGCATCATGGCATTGGTATAAATCCCCGAAAGGGACTTAAAGCGTTCCAATTGGCGATCGCGCGCCTTGACCACCCGTGCGCGAATGTCGGCCGAGCTTTCTGTTTTGCGTTGCGCGGTCATTTCATCAAACGTTACGGGCACAACTTCCACGTGCAAATCAATCCGATCCAACAGCGGCCCGCTGATTTTGCTGAGGTAGCGTTGCACCACACCCGGCGCACATACACATTCTTTTTCAGGATGGTTGTAGTACCCGCACGGGCAAGGATTCATGCTGGCCACGAGCATAAAGTTGGCCGGGTAATCAATGGAAATCCGTGCGCGCGAAATCGTAACCCGTCGTTCTTCCATGGGTTGGCGCATTACCTCTAACACGGTGCGTTTAAACTCGGGCAGTTCATCCAAAAACAAAACGCCGTTATGCGCAAGTGAAATTTCGCCTGGTTGCGGATGACCGCCCCCGCCCACTAAGGCAACATCGGATATCGTGTGGTGCGGAGAGCGGAACGGCCGGGTGGTAAGCAGCGCAGCATGCGCACCCAACTTCCCGGCTACCGAATGGATCTTGGTGGTTTCCAGTGCTTCGTTGAGCGTGAGTGGCGGCAGAATACCTGGCAACCGTTTGGCCAGCATGGTTTTGCCCGCGCCGGGCGGGCCGATCATAATCGCGTTATGGCCACCGGCTGCGGCAATTTCCAACGCGCGCTTAATATTTTCCTGCCCTTGCACATCGCGAAAATCAAAATCGTAATGATTGGCTTTGGATTGGAACACCTCGCGCGTGTCCACCACCAACGGCGCAATTTTTTTCTCGCCATTAAAAAAGTGAATTGCATCGGTGAGCGTTTCCACGCCAATCACGTCTAACTGGTTAACGATGGCCGCCTCGCGTGCGTTCTCCAAGGGTAACACCACCCCTTTAAGTTTTTCTTTGCGGGCCTGTATAGCGATGGGTAACACGCCTTTAATCGGCCGGAGAATCCCGTCTAAAGACAACTCGCCCATGATCAAATAGTGATCAAGTTCCTCCGCGGTAATTTGGCCCGACGCTTTTAGAATAGAAAGTGCAATGGGCAAATCATAGGCGCTGCCCTCTTTGCGCAAATCGGCCGGTGCCAGGTTTACCACCACCTTGGTGCGGGGCATAAAATAGTTCAGGCTCTTGAATGACGACTCGATGCGATGTTCGCTTTCTTTTACGGCTGCATCGGGCAAACCGGTGAGAAAAAAATGCTGGCCCTGCGTTACGTTTACTTCCACCGTAATCGTACGCGCATCTACACCAATTACCGCCGCACCAAAGGTTTTTGAAACCATGCGCTAAATATAAAAGGGAAACGCGGCAAATCAGCGCACCTGCCGTTCGATGAGGAGTATGAGCAAGTGAATGATTTTGATATGGATTTCCTGAATCCGATCGGCATACCCGGAAAAAGGCACGCGGATTTCCAGATCGGCCAGCGCCGCCAGCGGGCCCCCGTCTTTACCGGTAAGGGCCACCACCTTCATGCCTTTATCGCGCGCGGCTTCGGCTGCTTTTAACACGTTGGGCGATTTTCCGCTGGTGCTAATGGCCAGCAACACATCGCCCGGGTTTCCCAGCCCATCAATGAAGCGCGCAAATACATAGTCGAAGCCAAAATCGTTGGCTACGCACGTCAGGTGGCTCACATCAGAAATGCAAATGGCGGGCAGCGCCTTGCGGTTTTCGCGGTAGCGCCCGGTTAGCTCCTCGGCAAAATGCATGGCATCGCAATGCGAGCCGCCATTGCCACACGAAATAATTTTATTACCGTTATCAATAGCGGCTGCCATCCAATGTGCAGCCTGCTCAATCGCACGCAGATTCGCCTGCTGGTCCATGAAATCTGCCAGCACCCGGGCGGCCTGCTCCAGTTCTTTTTGAATAAGTGCCTGCGCCTCCATGGTATTTCGCTACTGGTTCGCAACCGATTTACCGGGCTGCTGCAAATCGTACACCCGCGCCTTCAACGTGTTGTTTTCGTGGCGCATCACCTCTTTATCTTTGGAGTGGGCGCGGTGGGTGCGCATCATCCAGAAAAAATCCACCATAAAAAGAATCAGCCCAAGAAAAGCGCCGTACTTAAACCACGAGATGTACGGCACAAGGCTGAAGAGCAGATTGGTGTTTGAATCAATCACTACGGTAAATACAAAAACAATCAATTGATACACTCCGAAGGCGGTATAAAAAATGTAGCGATTCCGATTCATGGGATTTTATTAAAGAACAAACTTAGGCCATTTGGCGGCAAACAAAAATGAAATTTCGGTTAAAACCTTGCACGCTGCTTACCGGTCTACCCGCTGAATTTCGGTGAGCTTGCGGTATAAACCGTTGTTCTGCATCAGTTGCTCGTGGGTACCTTGCTCGGTAATCTCGCCCTGCTGCATCACTAAAATATGATCGGCATGCTGAATCGTACTGAGCCGGTGCGCAATAACAATAGACGTGCGGTTCTTCATCAACTTAAAGAGTGCATCTTGTACAAGTTTCTCGGATTCCGAATCCAGCGCGGAAGTGGCTTCATCCAAAATTAAAATCGGAGGATTCTTCAACACGGCGCGTGCAATGCTCAGCCGTTGGCGCTGCCCACCAGAGAGTTTCGAGCCACGTTCGCCAATGCGCGTATCGTAGCCATGTTCGGTCTGCATAATGAATTCATGCGCGTTCGCAATGCGTGCCGCTTCCTGCACGGCCGCCAGGCTGGCGTTCGGCATCCCAAAAGCAATGTTGTTGAAAATCGTGTCGTTGAATAGAATCGACTCTTGCGCAACCACACCAATCTGCCTGCGGAGCGAATCGATATTGTAGTCGGTAATGGCTCTGCCATCAATGCATACTTCCCCTGCGGTGGGATCGTAGAACCGGGGTACCAAATCTGCCAGCGTGGATTTACCTCCGCCCGATGGGCCCACCAGTGCGATGGTTTTTCCTTTTGGGATGGTGAGGTTGATATCCTTTAGCACCATTTCTTTATCGTAGGCAAAGCGCACCTGCCGAAACTCAATGGCGTGTTGAAATTGTTCCAGCACCACGGCATTGGGTTTGTTTTCGATCACGGGCTTCTGATCGATCAGCTCAAAGATGCGTTTTGCCGAGGCGGTGCCTTTCTGCAGCGAGGTAATGCCATTTGAGAAATTTTTTGCGGGTTGAATGATCATGGAAAACACCGCCAGAAAACCGAGAAACGCCTCTGGCTCCAGCGAAGACTGTTCGCTCAGCACCAGATTTCCACCGAAGAAAATAATGCCGGCAATGATCATCACGCCCAGAATTTCTGATACCGGCGAGGCCAGCTCATTTTTGTACGCCATGGATTTATTTACCTGCCGATAGTAGGCGGCTTCTTCCTCCAGTTTGTTCATCACAAAACCGCGTGCATTAAAAGCTTTTACCACGCGCATGCCGCTAAAGGTTTCATCCAGCAGATTAACAATGCGCCCGAGCGATTCCTGACTAAGGGTAGCCTGCCGTTTGAGACGTTTGATGATTTCGGCAATAACGCCACCCGTGATGGGCAACACCAGTAACGTAAACAGGGTAAGCTGAGGCGAAATGGTGAACAACACAAAAAAATAAACGATGATGGTGATCGGCTCCTTTAACACCGCTTTGAGGCTGCTCATCACAGCATTTTCTACTTCCATCACATCATTTGTAAACCGCGACAACAAATCGCCCTTCCGGTTTGAGTTAAAATAGCCGATGTGGAATAACGACACATTCTCGAAAATTGCCCGGCGGATGTTCTTGACCAGATCTACCCGGATTTTGGTGGCAATGACGCGCTCGAGATATCGGAATAAATTTGCCAGTACCACACAGATTACAATTAAGGCGCACACAAAAAGCAGTGCATTGAGCCGACCGTAATCGCGAATGATCAGCAAAAAGAAATGCTGAAACACATCAATAATATACGAACTGGAAAACGAGAACCTGGGAAGCGCGGGGATTTCCGTCACGACACTACTTTTGAACAATACGCTCAGCATGGGCATCACCAGCACAATATTAAAAGCACCGAAAATGATACCGAGTATGGAATAGAAAAAGAAAAAGAAAAGCCTGCGGGGAATACCCGGGGCGTACGACAACGTGCGAAAAAAAGTCTTCATCAAAAATTAGAAATCATACTGGCGTTGTGCCAGATTCAACCGCAAAGCTAACGAAGTTATTTGCGTGCGCGTGTTAAAAGAAGTTAAGTCGCACATGGTATTGTGATTTTATGGTGTCGGGACGCAGAACGTGCATTCGCTGGTTTAACAGAAGGCGTAAAAGTCGGGAAAATAGTCTAAAGAATGCTATTAACACGGGCATCTAACTTGCGCGGCTGGCCACGCCCATAACCACAACTTAAATGGCAGTCCGCGCTTGTACTTCCGTGCGACTACAATCTGCCCACAGAAAACAAAATCAGGACAGCGCACCCCGAAGCACGACCGCGCTTGGGCGGCGTGCTTGTGGTCAAGAAAACAGAAGCCATCCGGGATTTCTCGGTAGTGCCTCCCTCGAACTGACGTTTTCGATCTTTTTTAGATGGCTTCTACTCGATCTTTAGAACGATAAAATGTAAAGCGGACAAGGGCGCGGCTCAAAAAAGCTCCTTGGCTAGAAATCATACTGGCGTTGTGCCAGGTTCAACCGCAAAGCTAACGAAGTGATTTGCGTGCGCGTGTTAAAAGAAGTTAAGTCACTTTGGCTATCGCGATAGATGAATTTCGCATCCAAAAACAAATTATGCTTCACCATGTAAGAAGCTGTAAAATCGGCCAGCAAAATATTTGTGGCGGCGCCCTGGCCTATGGTATTTCCAAACTCTTGCTGGCGGGTGTTGCTGATTTTGAGAATATCAGAACCCCAATTTTCGCCCGGCTGGTCTTTGCCTGTACGGATGGCAAACACGCGGGCCGACAGATTTACCCTCGGCACAGGCTGATAGCGGGCAATGCCCACCACCTCGGTAAAGTTAGCGCCCAGCGGATGAGCGAACGCCTGGTTGTAATTTGAGTAGCTGCCAAACCGAGTGTTGTGCGAGTAGGTGTACGGGCGCACGATGTTGATTTCGCCCTGCAGATCAAGGTTACTGATTTTAAAGGCATCGATATACTTTCCGCCCAGTTGAACGGCAAACTTGTTGGCCCACCAACCATTTTGCGCGCGAATGTTATCAATCACAAACTCATCCAACACAAACTGCCCATAGAACGAAATACCTTTGAACGCATTCCACTTGAAGTCCGCCCCGAGAATCACGTTGTCGCTGCTGCCAAACTGCTGCTCAATGGCCCGATAGAAAATAATCGGGTTAAGGTAGTTCAACTCAAACGAGTTGTTCGCCACCGCGTTGTCTGCCGGACTAAAAATCACCGACTCAAAAAATCCCACATTCAACTTTTTGCCGATGTTGATGCTGGCATGATGAAACGCCACATACTTCTCCGGATACTTGCCCGCGCGCGAGCCTGCCAACGTGGTGTTGGGCTCCGCCACCATGCGGTTGATTTGAAACAGATAATTCAGCTTCCACACTTTTACGTTTGTGCGCCAGAATAAAGACGGTGGCGCGAAGTCGGAAAAAATCAGCGAGCGCACCCCGTTGCCGATGAACGTGCGGTCGTGGCCAAATTGCATCCAAATGCTTTTGGAAACATTCCAGTCGATGTAGGCGCGCGCCTGAAAGAAATCTACGCCGCCGGTTTTAAACTCTTTCCAGAATCCCTCGTGCGGCACCACCGGGTTGCGCCCCAATTCGTCCTGCACGTAGGAAGGTAACCGCATTTGATTTTCGATGAGAAACGTATAGAACCCGATTTTGCGGTCCACCATGCCGCGAATCTCCACACCCCGCGTGTTGGTGTAGAGCGGATCGGTCAGCCGGCTGTCGCGCCCGGCGGCCAACAGCAGCACGGGATTCACGTGCAAATCCAGCTCCGGAAGATCAACATGCGCAAAATCCGACTGCTTGCGGTAGATGCGTTTCCAGAGCGGCTTTCGGGATTCCGCGGTTGCACTGCGGCTCCACTCCCAGTTATCGTTGCGAAAATAATCGCGGTTGAACTGATCGGCCCGGCTGGTGAAGACGTGGTAGCGCTTTTCCAGCGAATCCACATACGCTACCAGGGCACTTCGCTTGTAGGGCTTTACGGTAGTGAATAACTCAGGCGCAATCCGGCCGCTCTTCACCTCGTAGCGGTCCAGCAAATGGTAATAGTCTTCGTTAAGCGAGGCGTTGGTGGACTGGGCCAGCGGCTGCTGTAAAAAAAGCGAAAAAGCGAAAAGCGTTAAAAGTACTCTCATACCGCCTTTTGATTTAGATAAACCTCCGGATGGACCGCCACGTTCGGAAATGCCCGAAGGAGTTGTTGATCGAACGTGACCAGTTCTACTTGCAACTCATTTGCCAAGGCTACAAACTCGCAATCGTAGGCACTGCATGGCGACTGATTCACCAAATCCATCACCCGGTAGGGCGAAACCGAGAACTCCAACTGGCCGATCGTACGCTGCGCAAATTCGATCACTTCGAGGGCATCGGTGTACCCAATCGCTTTCCTGCGGAGATACGCTCCCACCACCTGATTAAATTCACTGCGCCACAACAGCGGCGCGGCCCAGATGGGGTCGCGCTCGTACACCCGGTCGGCAAGATGGCTGTGTACGGTATCGAAATACAGGTAGCTGATCAGGGTTGTGTCCGCCACAATCATGGGCGCCCGTGGTTGATCGCAAGCTCAATGTCCTCTGGAGAAAGCCCTGACTGAGTACGTTGGCGAAAAAGACGTGCCTGCGCGCGAAGTTCGGCCGGATCAACATTGTCTACGCCCAGCGCGCGTTGGATCGTTACAATGATTTGGTTGTTCAGGCTGCGTTGATTCCGCTTCGCCTGGGTTTGAAGCTCCCGATAAAGCTTATCCGGAAGGTTTTTGATGGTTAAGTTAGCCATTTGGAACCGTTTTGGAGGCAAAATACAACCATTTTAGCATCCGTAAAATATTTGCGAGACCCTTGGCTTGCCAGAAAAGGCAAAACCCTTACTTTTGCAGTCCCTTATCGGAAAAGCTATGAAAAAAGACATTCACCCTACCTATAAAGACGTTATTTTTTGGGATACCTCCAGCGATTTCAAGTTTATGAGCCGCTCCACGAACGTGCCCAAGGAAACCATCAAATGGACGGATGGTAAGGATTACCCGGTGATTAAGGTGGAAGTGAGCTCTGCTTCGCATCCGTTCTTTACCGGCAAGAAGCTGTTTGTGGACACCGCCGGCCGTGTGGAGAAGTTCCAAAAGAAGTACGGGAAGAAGTAATTCAAGATTTTGTTCTTAGCGGTTTGAAGAGGCCCCGTTCTGGGGCCTCTTTGTTTTTTGGGACTTCAGATTTCCGCCCGTGCAGTCTATTTTTACGCCCATGAATCTGGTGTTATTCGATGAGCCCACCGTGCGGCAGGATTTGCTGCCGTTTACCTTTACGCGCCCCGTGGCTGGCCTGCGGGTGGGCATTCTCACCATCGCGGAAAAATGGCAGCGGTACCTGGGTTTAACGCCATCGTTTGATGCCCCGGAATACCTTCGAAAGAAGTTTCCGCTCACGGTTTCTACCGATAACCTCTGGATTCACGGCGCACTTTGCCCCAACCCGGCTTTGGTGGCGCGCATCCAAACGCTGAAACCCGGTGAGGGCTTGCGGCAAGGTGCAACCGTGCTGGCCTTGCGTACGCCAGAAGATGAAGTACCAGAAGTAATTTCAGGCCCGATGCACGAATACACCGAGCCGGTAACACTCATCAATCAGGTTTGGAAAATCTTCAGACTCAACGGCCAGGAAATCCGTGCCGACTTTGCGTTGATCACCAAAGGCCGTACGTCTGCCCCCATCACCGATGAGCACACTCGCGTGTATCAGCGTGATCAGATTTTCCTGGAAGAAGGGGTTACGATTCGGGCCGCTCTACTTAACGCAGAAAACGGCCCCATCTATCTTGGAAAAAATGCCGTGGTGCAAGAAGGCGCGCTCATCCGCGGGCCGTTTGCCATGGGCGAAGGCGCACACATCAACATGGGTGCGAAAATCCGGGGCGATGTTACCCTTGGTCCGTACTGCAAAGTGGGCGGTGAAGTCAGCAACTCCATCTTCATCGGCTACAGCAACAAAGCGCACGATGGCTTTTTGGGTAACTCGGTCATTGGCGAGTGGTGCAACTTCGGGGCCGACTCCAACACCAGCAATCTGAAAAACAACTACGAAAACATAAAGATCTGGAGTTACCGCAAAGGCGGATTTGCAGACACCGGACTGATGTTTTGCGGCCTGATGATGGGCGACCACAGCAAATGTGGCATTAACACGATGTTTAATACCGGCACTGTAATTGGCGTGAGTGCAAACGTATTTGGTGATGGATTTCCACGCACCTTTATCCCTTCGTTTGCGTGGGGTGGCGCTGCCGGGTTTTCAACCTACCAAATAAAAAAGGCTCTGGAAGCTTCAGCTAAAGCCATGGAGCGAAGAAACAAACAACTAGACGATACCGAACGCGGCATCTTGGAATACTTGTTTAACGAAAGCGCGCGCGAACGCGTTTGGGAGAAACCGTAGCGCATGCTGTTCCAATCCATTCCAGGTTTAGTTTCCATTAAAGAAAAACTAATTCGCTCGGTACAAGCGGGCAAAATACCGCATGCTCAGCTGTTTATGGGCAAGGAAGGCGCACTCACGCTGCCCCTGGCGCTGGCGTACGCAACCTATATTCACTGCCAGAACAAGGGCGAGGCCGATGCATGCGGTGTGTGTGCCGCGTGTTCCAAAAATCTCAAATACATCCATCCGGATACGTCGTTCGTTTTTCCGGTGGGCAATGTAAAAAGCGATAAAGATGAAGACCGCTTCCGTGCCGATATGCTCAAAAACTGGCGCGCATTTTTGCTGGAGCAACCGTTTGGTACGCTGGCCGACTGGACCAACTTTTATGGCGGCGAAGACAAGCAGGCGCTGATTTCGCGCGAAGAGAGCCGCGAGATTATCCGAACACTTTCGTTGAAGCCGTTTGAAAGTGCTTTTAAAGTAATGATCATCTGGCAACCGGAAACCATGCACTCGAGCGCAGCCAACGGCATTCTGAAAATTCTGGAGGAGCCGCCGCCCAACACGTTTTTTATTCTGGTATCGAACTCGCCCGAACGTTTGTTGCCCACCATTCTCTCTCGCACGCAACGCACGCAAGTGCCCATGTTAGACGATGAAGACCTGGCGCGCTTCCTTCAAAATCATTTTCCAGCGGCGAAGGCCCGAATCGGCACGGTGGTGCAACTGGCCGATGGAAATCTTCCCTTGGCCCACGAACTAATGGACGCCGAGCAAGACGAGCAGCACGACCAGTTCGTTACCTGGATGCGTGCCTGTTACGGTCAAAAATTCGATCAACTGGTGCCCTTGGCCGATGCGTTCCATGATTTGGATCGACTACGGCAACAACACTGGATGAGCTATTCTTTGGCCATGATGCGCGAGGGGTTGCTGCAACTGGCGGGGGCACCTGAAATTCAGCGCGTCACGGGCGCGGAACTGAGCTTTATCCAGAATTTCAGCCGCCAGTTGACCGTGACTCGCATCGAAAAAATTCAAAAACAGCTCACGGAGGCCGCCTACTATTTAGAGCGAAACGGCAGCGCCAAAATGATCTTCCTGGATTTATCCATTCAAATCGGGCAGATTCTGCGAAGTTAAACCGGTACGCTACGCACAAAGAATTTCGTGCCACGAGGGAAGTTTTTATTTTTGCCCGCCAAAACTTATGCTTACGATGAAACCCCGCACAATTGTGATCTTCTTTGTGGCTGCCTCCATGATGCTGGCCAGCAGCTGCGCACAATCAAAAAAAGATTATGTGGTAACGATCAAAACCAGCTATGGCGACATGGTAGCCATTTTGTACGATGAAACCCCCAAGCACAAAGAGAACTTCATTAAACTGGCGAAAGAAAAGTTTTACGATAGCCTGCTTTTTCACCGGGTTATTTCCGGATTCATGATTCAGGGCGGAGACCCCGACTCCAAAAAAGCAGTGGCGGGCCAGCCGCTCGGTCGTGGTGGCCCCGGCTACACGGTAGATGCCGAAATCAACCCGAAGTTCTTCCACGAAAAAGGCGCCCTTTCGGCCGCTCGGCTGGGCGATCAGGTTAATCCTACGAAAGCCTCCAGCGGCAGCCAGTTTTATATCGTGCAGGGGTCCGTCATCCCAAAAGAAAGCATTAATGATTTGAAGATCGATCAAGGTAAGTTCAACTCGGCATTCCGGCAGTGGCTTACCAACGCCGCCAATAAGCCCACCATCGACTCGCTCAACACGATTTATATGAGTGGCGACATGGCGGGCTACCAAAAGCGGCTGTTCGAACTGGTACCCCGGGTAGAAAAAGAAACCGGCATCACCGTAACCAAGGAATTATCGCAAGAAAAAATAAATGCCTACACCACGGTGGGCGGCGCCCCACACCTGGATGGCGAGTACACCGTGTTTGGCAAAGTGATTAAAGGCCTGGAGGTAATCGATAAAATAGCAACTGTCGCGAAAGACGGTAGCGATCGGCCAGTGGAAGATTTGCGAATGACCGTAACGGTGGAAGAACTACCGCGGAAGAAAATTACGGCTACGTACGGTTATCAATACCCAGCCGAAAAATAAATGAGCCATAGTGCACATGGGCGTGTCCCCGCCCACAAAAATGCAGGGCGGGGTCGGGCTTTCTGCTACAAGTCCTCGCGGCCGCCACGCCCGTGGCGCGGCGGCCGCTGTGGGCTTTCCGCGTCAATCCCTCACGCAAATTCAGCCAACACCACTTACCCCGTTTTACCATGCGCATTTTAGTTACCGGCGCAAACGGCCTGTTGGGCCAAAAACTAGTTGCGCGTTTAATGTACGATCCCGCCGTAGAAGTAATTGCCACCGCCCGCAAGCCGATTTCGTTTTTCATGCCCCGTGGTTTTTTTGCCACGCTGGATATTGGCGATGCAACGCAGACAAAAGAAACACTGCTCCGCTACCGGCCGGATGTGGTAATCAACACCGCGGCCATGACGCAGGTGGACCAATGCGAAACCGACCGCGAGGCGTGCTGGCGTGCAAATGTAGATTCGATGACGTACCTGGTAGCCGCCTGCGAAGCCGTAGGTGCACACCTGATTCACGTTTCTACGGATTTTATTTTTGACGGCACGCACGGCCCGCTGGACGAGCATGCACAACCAGCGCCCGTAAACTTTTATGGCGAGAGCAAATTGGCGGGCGAGAAGATTGTACAACAAAGCCCGATAAAATGGGCCATTCTACGCACCGTGCTGGTGTACGGCATCACCGCAGACATGAGCCGAACCAACATTGTGCTTTGGGTAAAGAACAGTTTGCAGGCCGGTAAAAAAATTCAGGTGGTAAACGATCAGTGGCGCACCCCAACCTTGGCCGAAGACCTGGCCCAAGGGTGCCACCTGGCCGCAACAAAAAAAGCTACGGGCATCTATCACATCTCCGGCGAGGAAATGATGACGCCGCACGACATTGCCTTAGCCACCGCGCGCTTTTTTAAGTTAGATGCAGGCCTGGTTGAAGCTACCGACTCCACCCGCTTCACCCAACCTGCAAAACGCCCCATGAAAACGGGCTTCATTATCGACAAAGCAAAACGTGAACTGGGCTACCGCCCGCACACCTTTGCCCAGGGCCTGGCCGTGGTGGCCAGCCAAATAAAAGGGTAGTTGCGCCACTTCTACGGTAAACTGCGGCAAGCCGCCATCCATCCGCTATCGGTTTTTTTATTCACCCGTTATTTTAAATCTTCGGGTCTTTAACCGAAACGAATGAGCACAGCACGCGGACAATGGGGATCTAAATTTGGTTTCATTATGGCAGCAGCGGGTTCTGCCGTGGGGCTGGGTAACATCTGGCGGTTTCCCTACCTCACGGGCGAAAACGGCGGTGCTGCTTTTGTGCTGGTGTACATTTGCTGCGTGGTGCTGGTGGGCGCCCCGATGTTAATCAACGAAATTGCCTTGGGCCGTTTAACCGGCAAGAACCCCGTAAGCGCATTTCAAAGTCTGCAGGCAAACAAGCTCTGGGTTTTTCTGGCAGGCGTGCTCCCGCTGTTGGTAACGTTTGTTGTGTTAAGCTATTACAGCATCATTGCCGGCTGGACCGTAGGCTACATTTTCACATCGCTGTTTTCAATCGGCACCTCGTTCACCAACTTTATCGCAAATCCTGCTGTTGTTTTGCCACTCGGCGCATTTGTGATTGTGGCCACCGTGCTGATTGTACTGGGTGGAGTTTCCGGCGGTATTGAAAAAGCTACAAAGATCATGATGCCCGCGCTTTTTGTGTTGTTACTCGTGGTGATTCTACGCAGCATCACGCTACCGGGGGCATCGAAAGGCATTGAGTATTACCTGATTCCGGATTTTTCTAAGATTAATGGGATGGTGATCTTAAAAGCACTAACCCAAGCATTTTTCTCACTGGGCGTCGGTTGGGGCATGATGATCACCTACGGCTCATACTTGCCAAAAAATCAAAACATCGTTACCTCAAGCTTGTGGGTGGGTGTAATGGATACCAGCATTGCGTTGCTGGCCGGCTTAATGGTGTTCCCCGCAGTGTTTGCCTATAACATGAAGCCAGACGAAGGCGTCACCCTCGTTTTCAGTGTACTTGCCAACATCTTTCAAGAAATGCCTCTCGGCAACATTGCCGGCGCGCTATTTTTTCTTCTTTTGTTTTTAGCAGCCATCACCTCCACCATCTCCATGCTGGAAGCCCCGGCTGCGTATTTCATGGATACCCGGAAATGGTCGCGCAAGAAAGCCGCATGGACCGTGGCCATCGTAGCTTTTGTATTCGGAATTCCATCAGCATTATCGAACGGTGCGGCTGATGTATTTACCGCTTTGGATGTGAATATTTTAGGAACCGTGAAGCACGGATTTATGGACATTATGGATTATCTGTTCGGCACGTTGTTTATGATGGTGGTGGTGTTGGCCACCTGTTTATACACGGGCTGGTTTATGAAAACGGATTTGCTCGTGAGCGAGATTGAAGCCGGTGCCCCCGGATTTAGAAAGCCAATTGCATTTGGATTGGCGCCCGCCACGATCTGGAAATTTGCGTTGCGGTTTTTGTGCCCGGTAATTATTCTGCTGGTGATTTTGAATTTGTTTCACGCCTTTGACGGTTGAGTTATCATTTCGTTCGTTGCTTTCGGCTGAAGAAGGAAAAAATATTCGTTGTAACACATATGAGTCGATGTAATATCCTCATTTGATTTGTTACTTCGTGGGTTCATTAATTTCTATCAGCATGAAAAAATTACGGGCCACCTAAGATTTTGCGAATATTGAATTGAAAAATGGAAGAAATTTATTGATCCACTCGATAAAAGCACTGTCAGATATCCATGTAAGTTTTATGTCATTTTTTATTTGGAAAAAAAAGGGGGGGCAGCCGTAACTTAGGATAAACCAAAAAATAAAAAAATATGAAACGCTCAAAAAAATTCCTCGCAGGGCTTGCATTTACAGTCTTAGGGCTACTAGGTGTCTTTATTCCCACAAAAAGCTCGGCTTGGGTGTGTGATGACAAATGTTGTTATGACCACTCAAGCGTGTGCCCAGCCGGCTGGGGATCTTGTTGTTATGGGGGTGGCACTACGTGTATAGTCAGCGTTTGTGACTGGCCAACCCAATGAGAGAAAAGTGAAGCTCACGGGCAAAACTAGTGGGCTTCTCTTTACCTTTTTTGCCAAAAGCCTTGGACTGAACAATACCTGAAGTGAAGCTAATTTGCACTTAGTTGAAAAAAACTCTTTTTTTTGTCGGGATCTATTTTTTTGTGCCGTTGTTGATTCAGTGTGATTCTAACAGGGTATCAACAAAAGAGATAAATTATCGTTATGGTTTGAAAACCTTGACTGCCACCCTCGACTTTCAAATTGACGATTCTACCTCGTACGAAAACAATAATCTCCAGTCCGGGTATTTTGAGACAACCGAAGTTTTGCTAGTCGAAAGTAAGCACAAAAATAGTATTCAATACTACTCAATCGAGTCAGGCCAAAAAATTCACGAGATAAGGCTCCCGAAGATTGGACCAAATAGCATTGGAGAAATACAAGGCTTTTTGTCAATCAGTGAAGATTCAATAATTGTTTTTGATAAATGGCGACCAAGAGCAATGCTGATTGATTCGAAAGGTAAATTGTTAAATTACATTCCACTTTCCGATACGCGAGCCCTCAATCATGCTTCGATGACCCGATTACCAAATGTTTTTATTGACGGTAAAATTTGTCTCTTTATTTTTCCAGACATTGCAAAAGATGATCCAAGTTTTTTTGAAGGTCATATTTTTTTTGAATTGATCGTTGATATTTCTACCGGAGAGAATCGATTTTTACCTTTTTCATGGCCGGAAGTTTACAAGGGAAGACACTGGACATTTTACCACACGTTTCCCTCTCGCATTTTGGGTAAAAACAATAAATTAGTCTACTCGTTTGGCGCGGATCATCGTCTTTACACTGTCAGTCTTGACGGGATTGTGGAATCCCGCGACGCAAAAAGCGACCACATCAAAGATATCCTATGGCTAAAAAGCGGAGCGGACGAGCATGAAACATTCATGTCCAGTGGCATTTATGCAATGATCATCTACGACAAATATCGAGATGTTTATTATAGAATCGCCGGACTTGAAACAGATCCACTTCTCCCAGATGGTAAATTTAAGTCCGTTAACCTCAAACCTTACTCCATTCTATTACTTGACAGTAGCTTCGCAAAAATCGGAGAGACAATTTTATTTCCCAAGGAGAGCTACCTGATAAAAGACTGGTTTGTTTGCAGTAAAGGGCTTTGTATTTCCACAGCAAATCCAGAGAAGAGGAACATTAATGAAGATGAGATGCAATTCAATGTGCTGGTAATCGATACAATAAAATCCGCTACCGTTCCAAAGAAATCCATTCAACCATGAGAAAATTCCGGCCACAGCTTTTCACAATTATTGCCTGGTTGTTTCTTTCACTGAGTTGTTCGAAGTCCTACGACCAAAAGACTCAATACGACATTACGGCCTACCTAAAAAAAGTAATCGGCACGTCAGCGCACCGCCCGCCACAATCCATTTACATGGTCATTCCGGATGATATTTGCCCTCCATGTATTAAGAAGTATCAGCAGTTCATCCAAAAAACACCCGACCCTCGCGTTCAGTTCGTGTTGACGGGCACTGGCCGGAAGAAAATTGCTTTAACTTTCGGACGAGAACTACTTACACGCAAAAATGTTCATATCGAAGCCGAAGGGCTTTGGCTCGCAAGCGGCTTGCATAACGACTTGGCACAGGTTTTTTATTTTGAAAATGAGCACCTGCAGCGTGCGGTAAGCATCACCCCGGCTTCGTTACCCGATGAACTGGAACGCATCATTACTTACTTCCCTGATGCCCCCTCTTTTGCCGATCCCGCAGTTTCTGATAGCTTGCGCCTTGTAGAGCAGCAGATGTTAGACGGCTTTTTGGCATCTCATACCAAATTTGCCCAAGAAATGGGGTTAAAATTAGTTGGGAAAAGTCTCGAACGTATTACCGGGCTGACCGTGGCTGGCGGATCATTCGATTCATATCAAAGCAGGGGAAAGGTACTGGTGTTGAATTTCTGGATTTTTCGCTGTGGCCCATGCATGGAGGAAATACCCGATCTGAATCAAATAAACGCAGACACAAAAAACGAGGATTTTATCTTCGTATCCATTTGCGCAGACACTAATCAGGAAATCGAAAAAATGCTCAGTTCAACTCAAAAAAAATCATTGATAATCAAAGGCATGGAAAAACGGCCAATCTATTTTCCGGTGGTTGGCAACGGTAAAGCAATCGCAACAAAAAATAACATCCGATCGTACCCTCTAACTTTGGTCGTAAACCGACAAGGGGTTGTTCAGTACGTCGTCCTTTATGCCAAAAATTTTGAGGGGCGTCCGCTGACGTACAAACTGGTAAAACGAGCAATCGATCTGGCTTCGTGAGTTTTTTATTCAAAAATCTCTTTTATCGCGATTCCGGTGGCGCCACTGGGAATCCGAATATTCAACAAGAGCGCTAGCGTAGGTGCAATGTCGGTGATTTCATACGGCGCGGCACTCGTCCCTTTTTTTACACCCGCACCATAAAAAATTATCGGCACATGCGTGTCGTAGCTGTACCCGGAGCCGTGCGTTGATCCCGTAACACCACCCCACGCCAACCATCCCGACTCCAGCACAAACATCAAATCGCCACTCCGCTTCGGATGATACCCGCGCACCACCTTGCCCTTCATGCCGCGCTCTTCAAAAGCCGACTGCTGCAAAACGCTACGGGTAAAGACCTGTGCTACGCCTTCGGTGTTCAATAAAAACTGCTCAATTAATTGCGTGGCAATGAGTAAATCCACTCCGGCTGAACGCGGCTCGGCATCAAATGCCTCATGATTCATGTACACTTGCTCGGTGGAGAGCGACTCAATAATTTTTTTCCCAGGAAAATACTTCGCCAAAAAGTCGTTCAGATTCGCCTCAACAAACGAAGGCCGGAAGTAGCCCCCGGGCATTTTAATGTCTTTCATGTACTGGGGTACTTCCGCAACGCCATGATCGGCCGTAAGAAACACGAGGTATTCGCCTTTGCCCACGTGCTCATCCAAGAAACGAAGCAGATCAGCCAGTTGCCGATCTAGCCGCAAGTAGGTGTCTTCAATCTCCACGGAATTCGGGCCCATGGCATGACCAATCCGATCGGTGCTTGAGAAAGAAATCGCCAGAAAATCGGTGATGTTATCCTGCCCCATGTGCTCACCCGCCAATGCCGCTTTGGCCATCTCGGCTACGAGGTCGTTTCCAAAGGGCGTGTTCAACAACATTTCGTACTCCCCGTTTAATTTGCGCAGTTCAGCCAGTTTATACGGAAAGTTGCTGCGCTCTTTGCCTTTCAGTCGGTTTTCGTAAGGCGCATCGTCCGGGCCTGATTCTTTGTATTGTTCTACGGGCAGCAGCGTGGTCCACTCCTGCTGCACATATTGCTCCGCCAGCCTGCGCGCGTTAAACTGATCTACCCACGTAGGCAACGCCGCCTTGTAGTAAGTGCTCGTTACAAAGTTTCCGCTTTTTGTATCAAACCAGTAGGCACCATCGGGGTTATGACCGGCGGGCAAGACCGCACCCCGATCTTTAATGGATACCCCCACCACCTTCGCCCTGCGTTGGGTAAACATCTCCAATTCATCTGTGATGGTAGTTGTAGCCAGCCGATGGGGCGACACCGCGCCACCCGTGGTGGTACCGATTGGTTTTTGGATGGGATCGCCCACACAGTTCACTTCTTTTTTTAAGGCTTTATCGTGCCAATCGTTAGCAATGATGCCGTGCATGGCGGGTGTAGTGCCCGTATAAATCGATGCGTGGCCGGGCCCGGTTTCCGTAGGCACATAATTGTAATGGGCATTTTTCAGCATAAACCCCTCGCCCGTGAGGCGCTTGAGGCCGTCTGCGCCAAATTTGTTATCAAACCGATAGAGGTATTCCTGCCGCATTTGATCCACCACGATGCCCACCACCAGCCGGGGCGACTTCGACTGCGCCCGGACGCCTACACTGCACAAAACGAAAAGAGCCAGAATTACGCGCTGCATTCAATCACGAATTAAAGTGGAAAGTTAGGAAATTCTGTACCGCGGTGATGCCGGGTGCGTGAATTAGGTACATCACAAATTGACGGAGTCGCAACGGTTCGCCCATTTTTACCTCACCCTATCCAAAAGCCTGCCTGACGCACGATTTCTGCTCCCCTCTCCATTGGAGAGGGGACGCGACGCCTTGGCACGCGGCACTCAATCATTTGGGGTGAGGTCAAGAACGCGCCACGTTGCTATGCACCCTATGAATTCTGACCCACTTAATCGTCTTCGCAGATCAGTTGTTCTAACTCATCATTTTCGTAGGCGTGCCGCCGCACCAGCGTGCCGCGCTGATCGAAATAAGCCACCACCACAATGCCCGCCTCTTTTACATTCTTTGCGGCCAGATACAGCGGGGTACGCTCATCGCCCAAATAGAGCACCTCCGAAAAAGTGGGCGGAATGATTTCGCCCCGCAAGCTGCTGAACACCCCTTCCCCACCCTCGCGCTTAACAAGCACACAAACTTCCTGCGCAGACTCAAACAGCGGTTGAAACATCCGCACCCGATCGTACACAACCCGATTTGTACGCCAATCCACCAGCTGCCAGCCTTGGCTTTTTTTCACCCAAAGCAAACTATCGGTCCACTGCCGCACGTCCTCCCATTCAAAAGGCATAACTACCTGGCCCGAACGTTGCACAACGCCTTTTTTTCCGGCCTGGCCGGTCAGCAGCAAATCCGAAGTCAGGAACTGCACGTTTCGATCGTACACCGGCTTAACCAGTTTTTTCTGGTCTACATCGTACCAACCAAATGCTTTGTTCTTCACCAGCGAGAAGAGTGCCGGCGGTTGAAAGACAATTTCATCATACTCCGGTGGCAGCACGGGCTTCCCTTTCTCATCCCACAGTGCGCGTTTGCCGTTTATTGTAACGATGAATATGCCTGCGGCTTGTTGAATCTTGTCAAACGTGGCGGAAAAACGTTTTTGCCCCGTGGCAAGGTCGTACACCGTTTTCTTGTTTTTTTCAAGCAAAAAAAAGGAACGCACCGAATCGGCTGACGAAATAAACTCCAGTGCGGTGCCTTCCGGGTATGATGCAACAACTCGGGTGGCGGAGAAAAGAAAGGTGGTATCACCGCGCAGCGCCCATGCGTTCTTGCCTGAAAACCACACCGAGTCCAATCCTTCGGCCAGATATTTTTGGGTTGGAATGCTGAACAAACCACGTGCGGTGGCGCGGGAGACTACCAGCCAGGGCTCGGCCACGGCTACCCGCAGGAATTGTTGCCCCGACAGCGCTGCGCCCAACCCGGCTACTGCGGTGCGCCCTTCCGCTGTTTGCAGATAACCAAATGAGGTGCGCACCAGCCGTTGGCGCGCCAGCGGAAGCACAAACTCCAGCCGTTCGTTGAGCACGCCCTCCAGCGAACCGTTTTTTACCCAGAGCTGCCCGTTACGCCATGCCTTTACATCATCGTACACACGCTCCAGATGGAGACGTGCCCCCGCAGCGAGCGGCGGCAGGTCCTGCAACCCCACCAGCACACGTTTGCCATTGCGTTGAAACACTACCACGGTGCCGATGGACTGCACGTCTTCAAACTCCGGCGCCACCAACACCACACCGTTGATTGAAGAAATACCCCAACGGCCGCGCTGCTTCACCGCAAGATATTGGCCACCAAGCCATTTAGCCGCCTCAACGTCCGACAAAAAAGTAAATCCGGTTTTATGTACGATGCGTTTGCTCCCCGCCAGGTGCATCAAAACGAATCCACCGCCCACTTCGTCTACCTGCATGACGGCTTCCGCTGCCAGCCGTTTGCCGTTGCGTAGAAATACCTGACCATCCGCCGTGATAAAATCACTGCTGATGGGCTCACAGCGATACGCCATGGGGATGGTGGCAAACCGTTCGCTCATCGCCACTTCGCCCTGCGCATTCAGGAATCCAAACTTCCCGCTGCGAAAAAAGGGCACCCAGTAGCCGGTATTTAATTCTTGCAGGCGAAGTAATGAATCGGGGAAAAGTGCTTTGTTCTTCTGTTGCGTAGAGTCAACATAAAACAGCAGCGCAGCTGCCCGGCGGGCGAGCTCCGTGCCCGGATACGTCTGGACGAACGCCTGCAAGTCGGCTGCGCGGCCGGAAACGGTCTGAAGCCTGTATATCTTTTCCAGGGCGGCGCCGCGAAAACTGCTTGCCGGATGCGCCCGGTAAAACTGCTGAAATGCAGACAGCGTACCGGCACTCGTTTCGTGCTCAAATTCCAATCGGTCGAGGCGTGCGCGCGCTTCGTTGGCGCGGGGCGTTTCCGGATAGCGCTGTAAATACACCCCGTAACTTTCAATGGTATTTTGCTTGAGTGCATGCAAAAAACTTGCTTCTGCCGCCAGTTCTGCAGCCCGCGCAAATTGGGCTGCTTCCGGAAACTGGTGCATAAAAAGCCGGTAGGCATCTTCGGTGTTCGCTTTGCGTGCACGTTCAAACGCCAGGCTGTCGATGCGCTGGCTGAGCGCGGCCAACCGCCCGCTGTCGATGGGAAACCGGGCTAACTCCGCGCGGCGGCTTTCGTCTAAGCTGTTCCATGCCGCACGGGCGCGGTTGTGATAGGCATGCGCAGAGTCGATTTCAAAGTCAGCATGTTCAGTACGGCTGAAGTAGTACGCCCACGTGTAGTATTGGGCCACTCCTACCTCCTTGCGCATTGATTTCGCCAACTGCTGGCGCGCGGCCGCATACTCGCCTTTTTGAATTCGCCCAAAGGCGGCCTTTGCTGTACTGACCTGGCCCGTTGCCAACAGCACCGAAAACATGGCCGGAATAAAAAATGCTAATCGCATGCGGTTGCAAAATACCAAAGTTAGCTTTTGTACAGGTGCCGGTTCGCTCAACGCGCGCCAGCCATCGGCCAACTGCTTATTCTTCTCCGGCTTCGCGCAGCGTACGCTCTAAAAAAAGCCGCTGCAGTTTATCGAACAACCCTTCCTCGTAGGTATAGCCGGTAATCTTGATTAGTTCCCTGCTGTGGGTTTGCGTGGTTACCGGTGGCGACATGAAACTCACGTTCATGCCTGCGCGTTGCATGGCCAGAATTCGATTTGAAAAACGATTATCGTTACTCTCTTTGCCACACACCTCGTAGGTGCGGGCGGTGTCATCGCGAACGATCATCCAAAATTTTGTGATCATGGAAACGAAGGTACTGGGTTAAGGATTGCACAAAAAATAAAAAGGCAACTTTGATGTTGCCTTTTGTCGGG
>CAYLWU010000016.1:0-83660 GCA_964387475.1 uncultured Ohtaekwangia sp.
CGAAGCCGGGTTTTCAGTGTGCGATCACGAAGTGATCAACTGAAAATCCGCGGCCAAAACCAAATATCGCTACCTGGTTCAGTGTGCAATCGATATGTTGCTTTTACTTGAAGCATGATGCAAAGGTAAATCAACACGTTTTTTAATTACAACGAATTGATCAGAAAAATTTTAGCATGAACGTGTCACAGCTACGAACAACCAACAACTAGCAACTAACAACTAACAGACTCACTTCAACCTTACCTCAATCTCCATTTCCGCGTCTACGCGAAAAGCTGCTTCCTCAAACGAAGTGGGGCGAAATGCAAATAGTTTGTTGTTGGAAAATCCATAGGGCTCAGTAGGGGCTCCGAAAAAATTCGTATCCAATTGGCCATTGTCGTTGGTATCGAGAAATACCGCCACCGCGTAGGTGCCGCGAGGCACCTGAAAGCGGGCCGTTATCTTTTCCTGCTCCACCACGGGCACGATGCGTTTGTATTTTGCTTTTTCCAAAATGCGGAAGCCTTCCGGCTGCACATACCAGCCGATGTACAAATTACCGGTGGTGCTTTGCAGGTTTGTGATCGAAATCACTACGGTGGGTTCCTGTGAAAAAAAGAAACCTAAACATGCGGGAATTAATGCGAGGAAAACCATCTTTACTTTATGCAATATCTAAAAAACAAATTCAAGAGTGCAAAGTTCGCACCACTACTTTTCGTGATGTGTGCGATGGTTTTTTCTGATTCGCTCGCCCAAACTTTCCGGCCATTGCTGTCGGCCGAGAAGAAAGCGATAGGAAAGGCCAGGAAGTTGGTAAAAGAAAAATCGAGTTTCCATGTGTTGATGCTCACCACCGAAGGGGAGATGGTGTTGAAGCTGTATAATGAAACGCCTTTGCATCGCGATAACCTCATAACAAAGATCAAAGCCGGTTTTTTTGATAGCCTGCTGTTTCATCGGGTGATTAACAACTTCGTGGTGCAGGGGGGCGACCCCGGCAGCAAGTATGCAACGGCCGAGACGAAATTGGGCGATGGCGAGGCACCGGGCCCCATGATTCCTGCAGAGTTTCGCACCGAGCAGGGCATTTACCATAAGCGCGGAGCGCTCGGCATGGCGCGCGACAACAATCCCGAAAAGGCGAGCAGCAACGCGCAGTTTTACATCGTACAACGAAAAGCATACCGTCCCGCACAACTCGATAGCTTTGTGGTACAGCGCAAATTACAGCTGAATGAAGAGCAACGCAAGTTGTACACCACCGTAGGTGGCACCCCGCATTTGGATGGCGGTTACACGGTATTTGGCGAATTGGTGAGTGGTTGGGAGACGCTTGACAAACTGGCGGCTACGCCTACCGACAAAACTGATAGGCCGTTGAATCCGATGCGCATGCGGGTGTTCTTGGTGCATGAACCGAAAGTGAAGAAGCAGAAAAAATGAGGCTACGGTGGAGCACGGAAAGTTGGACCGGTGAAAACCTGGTGTTGACTGAGGGCACACGAAAAGTGGGCGTACTCCGCACCAGCGCCTTGAGTACAAGCAAGATTCAATTCCACGGGGAAGAAATCGATCTAAAATTCCGGTCTACCGGCATTTGGAAAACCCGCTTGGAGGTTTTTCATCAGCATGAGTTGTTGGGTGTCTTGGAAATTGGTTCTTCGGGCGGCCGTTTTACCACCGTTAATAAGGTACGATTTGACTGGAAGACAAACTTTTGGGGCGGGAGCCCGGCATGGGTGAATGCACGTGGAGTGAAGCAGGTGCTTTTTAAAAGTGAAACGGTGTGGAGTTCCAGTAGCGGTTCGATATTGATACGCGATGAAGTGCCCAGCGTGTTGGGTGTTGCGCTCGCAGTGGCTGGCTTGCTTTGTCAACGCCAGCTGATGGCAGGGTTATTGGCTGGGCTGGGGTAAGGGGTGATTGGTCGCGGGCTCAAAAAAGATCGCCTTTATCAAGCATTAGGACAGGTCAGCGCATTCTGCGTTTGCTTGTCACTTCCCAATACAAAACTTCGAAAAAATGTTCGTCAGCAGGTCATCCGTAGTGATTTCACCGGTGATTTCACCAAGAAAATGCAGCGCTTGCCGGATATCCATCGCCAGAAAGTCGCCCGTTACTTGCTGATCCATGCCATCGAGCACGCGTTGCAACGCAGCATTGGTTTGACGCAGATTTTCGTAGTGCCGCAAATTCGTTACCATAACATCGCCCGGCTTTACGCGATCGACTTGGAACGTGTTCAAGATTCGCGCCTTCAATGACTCAATCCCCTCGCGCTGCGAAGCTGAGATAAAGACAAAGTCGCGCGCACGAAGTGATTCCACCCATGCGGGGTTAGCCCGATCGATTTTGTTACCCACTTTTAAGATTGCTTTACCAAGTTGCTTCAGTTCCGCCTCTTGTTCATCAATTTCCGCGCTTGTGGCCGTGGATAAATCAAATACATATAAAATTAATGCTGCGCGATTCATCTGTTCGCGCGTGCGCTGCACGCCAATCGATTCAATCGTATCTGTGGTATCGCGCAAGCCAGCCGTATCAATAAATCGAAACGAAATGCCACCCAATACCATTTCATCTTCAATTACATCGCGCGTAGTGCCGGGAATCTCCGAGACGATGGCTCGCTCTTCGTTTAACAGCACATTCAGTAACGTGGATTTACCCGCGTTGGGCTTGCCGGCAATCACGGTTGGAATACCGTTTTTGATCACGTTCCCGTGGTCGAACGACTGAATAAGCGGTTGAATATGGCTTTGCAGTTGCCGGATAAGTACGCGCAATTCATCGCGCTTGGCAAACTCCACATCTTCTTCACCAAAATCCAATTCCAATTCAATCAAGGAAGCAAAATGGATTAATTCCTCGCGCAGCGCTTTGATCTCGCGCGAAAACCCGCCTTTCATTTGGTTCAGGGCCGCCTGCCGGGCATTATCCGTTTCTGCGTGAATCAAATCCGCCACGGCCTCTGCCTGGGCCAAGTCGAACCGGCCGTGCAAAAAGGCGCGTTTGGTAAACTCGCCCGGGTCGGCCAAACGTGCACCCTGCGCTACTAATGCCTTCATGATTTCCTTCACAATCAGCGGTGAGCCGTGGCAGGAAATCTCTACGCTGTCCTCGCGCGTAAACGAGTGGGGACCCCGAAATACCGTAACCAACACCTCATCGAGGGTGCGGTCGGCCGTTGCCAGCGTGCCGAAGTGCACCGTGTGGGAAGACGCGGACTCGAGATTTTTGCCTTTGAAGATTTTCTGGGTAATACCAATTGCCTGGCTGCCGGACAAACGTATTACCGCAATGGCGCTAACGCCTTGCGGGGTGGCCAGCGCCACAATGGTATCGTCAAACGCATGTATACGTGCCATTTCAGCGCTGCTTTACGATGAAGACAGGAATATTCACCCGGTGGCGTACGGCATCCACGGTAGTGCCAAAGATCAGGTCGTTAAACCAGTTGTGGCCGTGTGCACCCATCACTAGCATATCGGCCTTGAAACGGGTTACCATTTTTGGAATCTGGTTTTTCGGGCTGCCATAATCAATCTCGGAGATCACGTTGAAGCCACGCACACGCAACTGGTTGGCATAGTCTTCCAGCGCCAACCAATCCTGGTCGGTTTCGCGGTCGGCAATGTTATCGCCATACACCATCGCACCCGCACTCTCCACCACGTGAAAGAGTGCATAGTGCGCACGGCTGCCGCCCTGAGCCAGCGCACTTCGAATAGCCAGCTCATCTGTTTTGGTAAAATCAATGCAGATAGCAATACGCTCATATACGGGTTGCTCAAGGTTTTGCAGTTCGCTCGCCTGGCCGTGGGGCAGATCGGTAGTTTTCTCCTCGGGCTTTTTCACTAAAGGAAATAGCGTGATGTACAGCAGCAGTGCCGCAGCACCTAGGCAGGCCGGAATCACAAAAATCCAAATCCAGATTCGCCCGTCTCCGGCAGTTTCCAGCCAACCGGCAATTTCCTGCACCACCAGTTTTGCATTGAGACTTACCACTATGGCAGCAATGAGCCACGCCGCGATCTTCATCCACGGTTTAATCACAAACTCGCCCATCTTCTCGCGGTCGCTGGTAAAGTGGATCAGGGGGATGATGGCAAAACCGAGTTGCAAACTCAGTACCACCTGGCTGAATACCAACAGCGTGCCCGTTTGCGCTTCGCCATACAACAAGATCACCACATAGGCCGGTATGATGGCAATTAACCGCGTAAGCAACCTGCGCAACCATGGGGCAATGCGCAGATTCAAATATCCTTCCATCACAATTTGCCCGGCAAGTGTTCCGGTAACGGTAGAACTTTGCCCGGCGGCAACCAGCGCTACACCAAACAGGAGCGGCGCCCACTCGCTGCCCAGCAACGGTTCCAACATGCGGTGGGCATCCTGAATATCGGCAATTTCATAAAAGCCATTTTTAAAAAAGGTAGCTGCCGCCAGAATGAGAATGGCGGAGTTCACAAAGAAGGCGGCGTTGAGTGCGATGGCGGAATCGATGAAGTTGTATTTTATTGCACTCCAAATCCCCTGCGACCCTTTTTCGAAGCGCCGGGTTTGTACCAGCGAGGAGTGGAGGTAAAGATTGTGTGGCATCACCGTAGCCCCAATAATGCCTATGGCGATGTACAAGGCCTGATCGTTTGGCAAACTCGGGATGAAGCCTTTGGCCAATTCGTTTAACGCAGGTTTCGCTAAAATCATCTCCACAAAAAACGATACCCCGATGATGGCCACAAGTGCAATGATAAACGCTTCCAGTTTGCGGATGCCGTAGTTCTGCAATAACAGCAGCAGCAGTGTATCCAAAACGGTTAACGAGATGCCCCAAATCAGCGGCAAGCCAAATAGCAGATTCAAGCCAATGGCCATACCCAGTACTTCGGCAAGGTCGGTGGCTGCAATGGCGATTTCGGCAAGAATCCAGAGCACAAAGTTCACTGCGGGGTGGTACGTGTTGCGCGATGCCTGCGCCAGATCCAGTTGCCGCACAATACCCAGCCGCGCGCTGAGGCTTTGCAGCAGCAGGGCCATGAGGTTAGACATCAGTAAAACCCAAATCAACGCGTAGCCAAACTGACTGCCCCCGGCTATATCGGTAGCCCAGTTGCCAGGATCCATGTAGCCTACGCTTACCAGGTAGGCCGGACCCAAAAAGGCCAATAGCTTGCGCCAACCTTTGCGTTGGCTGGGGTCTACCGAGGAGTGAACTTCGCTAAGCGACCGACGCTGAACCGATTTGCTTTCCATGATTACGCTGAGACAAGAATATTTTGAGAAACTTCGCGTGAAATGAAATGTTGCTTGCGTTCGATATTGATCTCCAGGGAATCATCATAACGTTCCCGGGAGAGTACTTTTACCCGTTTGCCGGGATGGGCCCCGATTTTATCAAGGTACTGGAGGAGTTGCGGATCGCTGCTCTTTACCGCCAAAATGCTGCCTTCGTAGCCAACCGCCACTTTATCGAGCGCCACGTTAGGTGGGGTGCGGAGTTTGCCGTTCCCATCCGGTATGGGGTCGCCATGCGGGTCAACCTGCGGGAAGCCAAGAAATTCATCCAATCGTTCGATGAGGTGTTGCGATTGGATATGTTCCAGTTGCTCGGCTACATCGTGCACCTCATCCCACCGAAAGCCAAGTTTGCTTACCAAAAAGGTTTCCCAAAGCCGGTGTTTGCGGATGATGGATAATGCTTCGGCTTTGCCTTTGGCGGTTACCTGCACGCCATAATACTTTTCGTATTGAATGAGATCTTTCTGCGAAAGTTTCTTGATCATGTCCGTTACCGAGGCAGCTTTTGTGTTCATCGCTTCGGCTAAGGCGTTGGTTAGCACTGTTTGCTGGCCGCCATCAGAAAGATGATAGATGGCCTTCAGATAGTTTTCTTCCGTTAAGCTGAGCATCGTGTTTGGGATGCCCAAAAATACAATTTTAGATTAGTCTAAAAAATATTTTAAGTGGGTTCACTTGTCCACCTGGAGTGCATCCAACAGCTTTGGCTCCTCGTCTTTCCAAAAAACGCCGGTGGGCGGGGTGGGATAGAAGTGTGCGTGGCGAAGTTGATTCCAAACCTCCACCGGTTCGTAGTTTTCAAAATCGATGCTCAAGCCTGCGTGCCATTTGGTGATACAGGCGCTCCACGTAGGATGGTTAATGCATACGATGGGTAGCTGGTGGGCAAGGTACTCGTACAACTTGGTAGGGATGGCGCTTTGCGTATGCGGAGAATCAGGGTACGCCACAATACCCGCATGCGCTTCTGCGATGGCTTCCAGAATCCGGGTGTGCGGCACAAGTTCATGCACGCCTTCGAGCGCGATGAAGTCAAGCGTATCGCTCGCGGCACGTAAACGGTGTTGTATGGAAGTCTGAGCCGCGTAGCCGATGATCAGCAGCCGAACTGCGGCCCCGGTCTCGCGGATGCGCCGTACCAGCTCGATGGCGGAAAAAACCCCGGTACTCGCGGCCAGCGTGCCACTAAAGAGAAACGTGAACTCGGTTGCTTTTTTACGCGTGGGCAGCGGGGCGCGCACTACTTTATTTTCGAGAACAATTGCCCGGCGGCCAACAAAATTCAACTCACGCGTGTACCCCGTTTCGGCCAAAAAAAAGCCCTGAAAAAAAGGGGCGGTTGCCTTTTCTTTCAGGCGCACAAACAACGCAAGCAGCGCGCTAATTACTGGTGGGAATGCGCCCCCGAAGCGGATGTTCCGGTAGTAGTTTTCCTGAATATCGTACCAAATCCGAGTCCCGAATAAAATTCTGTTTATAAGCGCAACTATCAGTAATTCATGGGTTGTAACGATTAGTATTTCGGGCTTTACTTGAAGGCACTTAACCAATACTTTAAGGGGTGCTACCAGTCGGGCCAGACCGATGCGGCCAAAGTTACCAAGTGAAAAAAAATGCACGGCGGCGTGGTTGGCCGCAGCACTACCGCGACCAATTACGGTTACTTGATAGACCCCGGTTTGCGCAAGCGACAGCGCCATCTTTTCGTACATCCGCGTATCGTTAACGGGCTTTAAAATGGCGGCCAGAACAACTCGTTTTCTTATTGCGGGCGGCATCGGAATATTAAATGGAGAATACGAACTGCGAATATGGACATCTGCCGATTTGTGGTTTTCTTGCGGGCCGTTAAAAGTAATGTAAAATGAACGAACTGATCGCCACCATCGAACACGCCTGGCAACACCGCGAGGCGCTTCAACAACCCGCCACGCAGGATGCGATCCGGCACATTATTGAACTGCTCGATCGGGGCGAATTGCGCGTAGCCGAACCCGCGGCTGATGGTTGGAAAGTAAACGAATGGGTGAAGAAGGCGGTCATTCTGTATTTCCCCATCCAGCAAATGCATACCATTGAGGTGGGGCCGTTTGAGTTTCACGACAAAATTCCGCTCAAGCGTGGCTACAAAGAAAAAGGTGTACGGGTAGTGCCTCATGCCATTGCGCGGCACGGGAGTTTTGTAAGCAAGGGTGTGATTATGATGCCGAGTTACGTAAACATTGGGGCCTATGTGGACGAAGGCACGATGGTGGACACGTGGGCCACGGTGGGCAGTTGCGCCCAGATCGGAAAGAATGTGCACCTCAGCGGCGGCGTGGGTATCGGTGGTGTTTTGGAGCCCGTGCAGGCGGCGCCGGTAATCATCGAAGATCATGTGTTTGTAGGGTCGCGATGCATTGTGGTAGAAGGGGTACGCGTAGGGCGGGAGGCCGTGCTGGGTGCAAACGTGGTACTTACCGGCAGCACCAAGATCATTGATGTAACGGGCGCGCACCCGAAAGAGTACAAAGGCGAGGTGCCGGCCCGATCTGTGGTAATTCCGGGCTCATTGCCCAAACGGTTTCCGGCGGGGGAGTACCAGGTGCCCTGTGCCTTGATTATTGGCCAACGGAAAGAAAGCACCGATAAGAAAACATCATTGAATGACGCTTTACGCGAAAACAACGTGGCGGTGTAACGATTTCTTCATTGGCATGCGCTTTGTCATTACCTGCTAAACCCCCTAATTTTGCAGATATGAGGCAGGCGGTGCTTTTTCGTGGGATGTTAGCAGTTGCTTTGGTAGTAAGTTCGGCTTTGCTTGCCGCATGGCAGGCGCCCATGCGTGAGTTGAAAGAACTACCCGTTACCCCCAACACGAGTTTTTCGGCTGGCGAGGAGTTAGAGTACCGGGTGAACTTCGCATTTATGACGGTAGGAAAGGCCATCACTAAAATCGACCGGAAGGTGTATAACATCCACCAGAAGGCGTGCTTCAAGATTGATTGCTATGGCGAAACCAGCGACTGGATTTCCTGGGTTACTCGCGTAAAAGATAACTGGGGGGCGTACCTTGATACGACATCGCTCAATACACACGTTTCGTATCGCAAAATCCGCGAAGGAAAATACCGGAAAGACGAGTTGATTACGTTCAATCACAAAGAACAAAAGGCGGAAGTAAAGGTGATGAATCAGGAAACCGGGGTGTTCGAAAACCCGCAGGTGTATGAAATCCCCAAAAATGCCAAAGATCTGGTGGGCGGGTTTATGCTTTTGCGGGTAATAGACTTCCGGAAGGTGCGCGTGGGCGACACGTTGAACATCCAGGGCTTTTTCGAGGATACTTCTTACACACTAAAGGTGATGTACACCGGAAAAGAAACGATCAGCACTAAAATCGGTAAAATTCCCTGCCACAAACTGGTACCCATCATGCCCGACAATAAACTGTTCGATGGCGAAAACTCCATTACCGCCTGGATCTCTGACGATGCCAATAAAATACCCGTAAAGATTCAAGCCAAAATGTTCATTGGCAGCACCGGCATTGAGCTTAGCGGCTTTCGTGGCTTACGCAATCAGCTGCGGTTAGTGTTCTAACTTCAATTATCGGTGTGCTTGTTAAAATGCACTTCAAACACACTGCCCTGGCCCACGGTACTGGCCACCGAGATTTCTCCGCCCATGGTTTCTATCTGGTTCTTTACCAGAAACAGGCCTACACCGCGACTTTCGGGGTGTACGTGGAAAGTTTTGTGCAGCTTAAAAACCTGGTGGCCGTGCCGAGCCAGATCAATGCCTAACCCATTATCTCGCACCGTGAGCCGGATTACTCCGCCTTCCTGCTGAGTACTAACCTCTACCACGGGTGGACGGTCGGGGTGGCGATACTTCAATGCATTGCTGAGCAGGTTGAGCAAGATGCTTTCCAAATACACTTTAGGAAAGTCAATCGTGGGTGCGTTGCTAAAGTCCGACCGAATCTCCGCCTGCGTTTCGTTAATCTGTGCCACCAACATGGTGCGAACATGATCAAGTTCGGCCGCAAACTCCAGGTGCTGGCGCTCGATGTTCCGGTTTTGTTTGATCTTCAGGATTTCATTCAACTCGGTAAGGCTGGTAACCAACGACTGGCTTGCCTGTTGCAGCAACCGGATCATTTCCGGCAGTTCATCCGAGGAAGCGGTTTCCATCATTTGCGATAGGCTCACCAGGTTGCCGGCCGGAGAACGCAGGTTGTGCGATACGATTTGCGTAAACTCCTCCAACTGCTCATTTTTTCGGGTAAGGCTTTGCGCGATGGCCGTGAGGCGGATGTTTTGTTGCATAATTTGCTGCTCGGCCTGTTTACGCTGGTTGATGTCGCGAAACTCGGTTACGCGCACCTGCCTGCCCTGAAAGGGAATACTCTTGCCATGCGCTTCGATAAACAGGCGCGAACCGTCTTTGCGAACAAGCTCCATATCATAGGGCCGCTCATAGCCGGTGGTGATGTTTTTGATCGCCAGCGCCCTGTATTCCGGTGCAATGAGTTGCAGACCGTCCATGCCAATTAATTCATTAAGCGTGTAGCCGCACATCGCGGCCAGACCGGAATTGGCGTCCAAAATTCGTCCTTGATCATGAATGCCTATACCTCCGAAGGAGGCTTCCTGCAGCCGTCGGAATCGTTGCTCGCTTTCGAGCAGTTCCTGTTCCGCCTTTTTGCGTTCGGTAATGTCGCGGTCAATGGCCATAACAAAACGCTTTCCGTTAACTTCCATAAGGCCGGTGGTCACCTCAACGGGAAATACGGTACCGTCTTTTTTTACATGGTCAATAACAAACATGAGGTTCTCGCCTTCTAAAACCCGTGCCAGTCGCTCAGTTAGTCGTTTGGCTTCTTCGGGTGCATCTAAGTCGCGCACATTGAGTTGAAGAAACTCATCCATAGTGTAGCCGTGCATACTGGCGGCCGCGCGGTTGGCCGAAACAATTTTGCCGGTTTCTGGGCCTTCTGCCTGCATAATAAAAATGGCATCGGTCGTGCTATTGAAGAGTGTTTCGTAACTAAGTTGTAGCTCGCGTTTCTCCTGTTCGCTTTGAATGGAGGCGCTTACATCGCGCATGCTGCCAAGCATCCGCACGGCTTTGCCGCTTTCATCGGCCATAAAAAAGCCGCGATCTTGAATGGATAGGTAACGCCCGCTTTTGTTGCAGAACCGGTACATCACTTCGTAGGTGCGCAGGTTTTCTTCTGCGGAAGTCAATTCGGTCACGCTTCGGTCGCGGTCGTCTGGATGGATCAAACTCATCCAATGCGCTATACTATCAATCTCCTCGGGGGCAAAGCCCAACACATTTCCAATATTCCCGCTCCACACAATCTTTCCGGTGGTCACATCGTAATCGTACACCACATCGCCGGTGGCTGCGGTAAGCAGTTCGTAGCGCGTTTTCCATTCGGCACGATCGAATTCCACTTCCTTTTTTTCGGTGATGTCGCGCACAGTACCCATCATGCGAATGGGCTGTCCGCTTTCATTGCGTATTACGTTGCCAATCGCCTCAATCCATCTCACTTGGTCGTTTGGCCAAATCACCCGATGCTCCACCACATAATCGGTCTGTTTGTGAAGTGAATTCTCGATCCGGTCAAGTACAGTCAACCGGTCTTCTGGGTGCGTTAACCGTTGATAGCCTTCAAAATCAATCGGCTGCTCGCCCGTCAAACCGAATATCTTATACACTTCGTCAGACCAACCGACTGTGTTTTCCGGTATTTCCCACACCCAAATACCCATTTGCGCCGCGCGCAGCGCCATGGTAAGCTTACGTTCGCTCTCCGCGTGTCTCTGTTCTTTTTGCTTTAGCTCGGTTACATCCAATACCAGTACGGTTAGCCCAACCACTTGGCCACGGGCGTCGCGGATGGGCGAGTAGCGGTCTTCGTAAAACGTGCGAAAGAGGTTGGGGTCGCCATATTCTTCCAACACCGAAAAAGTTTTTCCGCGCAAGGCCAGGTCGAAGTTCTTTTTGGCTTTCGCCCGATCTGCTTTGCTCAGAATAAAATCGAGCATGCAGTCGCCAACCTTGATTTCAACGCCCCAGATTTTTTTCATCGTAGCGGCGTGGTTGGGCGAGTAGCTGAGGTACTCATACCGGGTGTTGAGCGAGAATAGAATCAACTCATCCGGAACGTGCAGAGCCGATTTTGGCTTGGCGCTGCGAGCTGATTGCTTCACTGTGCGCTGTTTTTTTATTGGTTTTTTCTTCAAAGCGAGATTTTCGTTAGGTCGCCCGGCGGAGTTCCCGGGCAAATATTTTACTTTTGAACACCAGAACTAAACCCCCTAACCATGTTAAAAGAATTTAAGTCTTTCGCCATGCGCGGTAACGTTGTAGACCTCGCAATCGGTGTTATCATTGGCGCAGCATTCGGCAAAATTGTAAGCTCATTGATCGATGATGTAATTACTCCCTTGTTGTTGAAGCCGGCGCTAGACGCAGCGAATTTAACAAAGTTGGAAGAACTTACCATGTTTAATACAGTGAAGTACGGCACGTTCCTTTCCGCCATTCTCAACTTTGTTATTGTTGCGTTTGTTCTGTTTTTAATTGTAAAGGCGATGAATGCCGCGCAAAAAAAGGAAGATGCAAAACCCGCGGCACCCGCCCCGCCACCGGCCGACATTCAATTGCTGACCGAGATTCGCGACCTTCTCAAAAAATAGTATGTTTACCCCCGATGAGCATTCGGGGGTTTTTCTTTTTTGTGGCCAGCCTGGCGGCAGTGGGCACGCACGCGCAGGTAGGCTCCTGGAGTATTCTCTCGGCCAAATACGGTCTCTCGCCAAAGTGGTCTGTATTTGGCGAAGCGCAAATCCGATCGACCAGTTTTTACAACAACTTTCACTACTACGAGTTTAAGGGCGGCGGCACATATAATCTCGACAAGAACTTTTCTGTGTCGTTGGCGGGTGGGCGCTACAACACGTTTCAGCAAGGCGGCAACTTTTTGGAGCCAGAGGTAAATGATGAGTTTCGGTTGTGGCAGCAAATCGCGATTAGCGAGTATCTGGAGCGCATCAAGATTGAGCATCGGTACCGGCTGGAACAACGGTGGACCAGCAATGGCTTTCGCACGCGCTACCGCTTTCGTGTGAATGCCATCGTACCCATCAACAAACGCAAAATGGCGCCGGGCACCTGGTACGTGGCAGCTTCCAACGAAATTTTCCTGATCGATCGGCCCACCTATTTTGAGCGAAACCGCTTTGCGGTTCTTTTGGGGCGGCAGTTTACCCAGCAGGTAACTGCGTATGTGGGCTATTTATACCAGTTAGATTACCGTGTAGATAACGAAACGGGCATTCGGTTTTTTCAGGTAGGTGTGCAGTTTGATTTCAAACGGCACCAGGGCCGGGAACATCTTCCTTCGAATCACGATTGATCAATCTTTGGTAGCGATCTTCGTTGGGCTTCCACTGAAACCAGCCAAACGCGAAAAAGCCGGTGATTGTCCAAATCGGGATACCCACCAACACCCGTTCCAGGGTAATGGGCTTATCGAAAAGGAATTGTCCAAAAATCAGCGATCCGGTAAGCGTTATCCCACCAAAAATCAATGCACCGTAATAAAGGCTGTATTTTAAGCGACCTAGGCGGCTTTTTGGCGCCCAGAACGCAATAAACTTTTGGTCTTGCGGGGTCATTTCGTAAACCGATCGGCTACCACCAGCTCTTTGCTGCCGGTGGAGTACTTGTAAAACCCGCTGCCACTTTTTACGCCTTTATGGCCGGCTTGTACCATGTTCACCAGCAGGGGGCATGGGGCATATTTTTGGTTACCCAAACCATCGTGCAACACACGTAAAATCGAAAGGCAAACATCCAGCCCAATAAAGTCGGCAAGCTGCAATGGCCCCATGGGGTGGGCCATGCCTAATTTCATTACAGTGTCGATCTCCGTTACACCCGCAACGCCTTCGTACAAGGCATAGATCGCTTCGTTAATCATGGGCATAAGAATGCGATTGGCCACAAAACCGGGATAATCGTTTACTTCTACCGGCACTTTACCCAGCGTACGCGATAATTCCATTACGGTGGCGGTTACTTCATCGCTGGTGCTGTAGCCGCGAATTACTTCTACGAGCTTCATCACGGGCACGGGATTCATAAAATGCATGCCAATCACCTTGTCCGGGCTTTTGGTAACCGATGCGATGCGGGTGATGGAAATGGAGGAGGTGTTAGACGCCAGGATGGTACCCGGTTTCGTTAATGCATCAACATCTTTAAAAATCTTCAGCTTAAGATCCACATTTTCCGTGGCGGCTTCCACCACCACATCGGCCTCGCGCACGCCTTCATTCAAAAGCGTGGTGGGCATAATCCGCGCAAGCGTTTCTTTCTTTTGGGTATCGGTAAGTATCCCTTTTTCAACCTGCCGCCCCAGATTCTTTTCAATGGTTGCCACGCCTTTTTTGAGCGACTCTTCCGAAACGTCTATCAACGCCACCGAAAAGCCATGTTGCGCAAACACATGCGCAATACCGTTGCCCATCGTACCCGACCCAATAACTGCCACCTGCCTCATGCGATTCTTTTTTGTTTGTTTATCTTTTCGGTCGTAAAGTTAAAAGAACCCGTGGTGAAAAAAACCAAACCCATCCGGTTGTCGTCTCGCTGGCTGGGCGAGTGGCGGCAGGCTACGGTGGTGATATATACGGTGCTTGTGGTTGCCATTGTGTGGTCGTTTCTTGCACACGCAGACGGCCCGGGAGATTGGGTGCTTGGGCTGTGCCAGTCTGCCCTTTACATCTATTTTTATGTTGTAGCCTTTCGTGCTTCCGGCAAGCTGGTGCGGGCTGCCTTTGACGATGAGTTTCTTTATGTGCAACGCAAAGATCATGAGTTGCTCATTCCGTTGGAGAACATCAAAGACGTGGAAATCAAATCGTTGGGCGGAACGTATGAAGTGAAACTGTACTCGCCAGAACAATTGGGCGATACGTTTTATTTCAAGGTTTCCCTACTTTACCCACTTAACCACCGTTCTAAGGAGGCGCTGGTCGATCGCTTTTGGTCGGCAATAGAGAAAGCGAAGCGTAAGAAGCAAGATTTTCAGCGCAATGCATTAATGAGTTGACCTTGCATTGCACTGAGCCCGTCTTTTTTCAACGCGGTAGGGGTGTGTAATTATTCGATCAACACTTCTTTGGCATACCCCATGGCGTTAAAGCGAACGGAAAGACGTTTGGCCATCTTTTTTTCCGAACAATCGGGCGCACCGCTTAGCCAGTAATAGAAAAACTTTTGGTTGCGCTTGTAGAGCTCGTTCTGGTCGGGCTTGCCCAATAGTTCAACAATTTGCATCTGGCTCAGGCCGCGCAGGGCCTCTGTTTCCGCCACCAAAACAGGCTCGTGCTGAGCCCGGTAGCCGCTGCACCCGTTGGCGTCTTTCTGCCATTGGGCCATGTCCAGGCCAGAAAGCGAGGGTAGCGGCTTGTTGCAAGCAATCGCCACAAATCCCCAAAAACATACCAATGCCAATTTCCTCATGCCGAACTGCGATTTGTTATTTTTGCGCACGTAAAAGTAAGGGCATGGTGTTGAAAGTGGTAAAAGCGGTTTGGTTTATTTCTTTATTGGTTGCCGCCGCGTTTTTGTTGTACGTATATGCCGGGTTACCGGAGGCTGTGGATTTAGGCAACCGTCTGCAGGTTGACCGTTCGGTCTTTTTTTACGCTGCTTTGGCAGGCGTTGGGGCACTCAATGCATTAGGTTTTGCTGCCCGCACGTTATTCGCCTCGCAACCGCCCATTCAAACCTGGTATTTTGGGATGTTGATTTTCTTTCATTTGTTTTTGATGGTTGCGCTGGCGTTTGTAAACCTTACCAACAGTCTCGAAAAATTCGATTACGCGCGCATGGGCTTTTTGATTAACGGAAGCCTGGCCGTGTTGCTGGTATGGGTAGTGGGGTACCCGCTGTATCAATTTCTTCGCAAGAAAATGCTTGTAAAAGTAGTTGATTAAAGTTGTAGTTATCATCAGTTAGTCAGCCGCTTATTGCCAATAATGTGCAGAAAACACTAAAGTTGCCATGCCCCGCACCGGCAGTACAACCGCTCAAAATTTCATTTCTTTGGTAGGGTGCAATTTTTCAAAGTTTCTTTCTTTGCACTCGAATTTTTTGATCTGACGTAAAACCACACATCCGCCCATGGCGAAAGAACCTGTTGAATACAACGAGGCCAGTATCAAGTCGCTCGACTGGCGCGAACACATCCGGCTAAGGCCGGGCATGTACATCGGCAAACTGGGCGATGGCTCGGCCAAAGACGATGGCATTTATATGCTCGTAAAGGAAGTAATCGATAACTGTATCGATGAACACATGATGGGCTACGGTAAAGTAATTGAAGTAGACATTACGGAATCAAAGGTGGTGGTGCGCGATTATGGCCGTGGTATTCCGCTGGGTAAAGTGGTGGATGTTGTCTCCAAGATCAACACCGGGGCAAAGTACGATTCCGGCGCCTTCCAGAAGTCGGTGGGCTTGAATGGCGTGGGTACTAAAGCGGTAAACGCGCTTTCCAATTATTTTAAGGTGCAGGCTTTTCGCGATGGTAAGACGAAGTTAGCGGAGTTCAAGAAAGGGGTGCTTACACTCGATGCGAAGGAATCCAAAACCGAGGAGAAGAACGGTACGCTGGTGGAGTTCGAACCGGACAATACCATGTTTAAGAACTACCACTTCATTCCGGAGTATTTGGATGATTTGATGTGGAACTATGCATTTTTAAATGCCGGGCTCACCATTCAATACAACGGGCGCAAGTTTTTTTCGAAAGACGGGCTTTTGGATTTGTTGAAACAAAAATCCGATCCGGAAGAGATTCGGTATCCCATCATCCACGTAAAACGCGATGATGTGGAGTTTGCCATCACCCACGGAAATCAATATGGCGAAGAGTACTATTCGTTTGTAAACGGACAAAACACCACGCAGGGCGGTACCCATTTGGCAGCCTTTCGCGAAGGGGTGGTGAAAGCCGTGCGCGATTTCTTTAAAAAAGATTACGATGCGTCCGACATCCGCGCAAGCATTATTGCCGCAGTAGCGGTGCGCGTGCAGGAACCGGTGTTCGAATCTCAAACGAAAACCAAATTAGGCTCGATTAATATGGCCCCCGATGGGCCTTCGGTGCGCGGCGCCGTGGGCGACCTGGTAGCCCGAGAGCTGGAGATTTATCTGCACAAGAACCCCGCTGTGGCGGATGCTTTGCAAAAGCGAATTCTGCAGTCGGAGCGGGAGCGCAAAGAAATAGCCGGTATTAAAAAACTGGCCAACGAGCGTGCAAAGAAAGCCAATTTGCACAACCGCAAGTTGCGCGACTGCCGCTTTCACTTTGATCAGGATAAAGACGAGCGCGCACAAGAGTCGATGATCTTCATTACCGAGGGCGACTCGGCCAGCGGGTCGATCACGAAAGCACGCAGGGTAGAAACGCAGGCCGTTTTTAGCTTACGTGGCAAGCCATTGAATTGCTACGGGCTTACCAAAAAAGTGGTGTACGAGAATGAAGAATTTAACTTGCTGCAACACGCCCTGAACATCGAAGACGGGCTGGAAGGGCTGCGCTACAACAAAGTGATTATTGCTACCGATGCCGATGTTGACGGTATGCATATTCGGCTCTTGCTCATGACGTTCTTCCTCCAGTTCTTCCCCGATCTGGTCAAAGCCGGGCATGTGTATGTGTTGGAGACGCCGCTTTTCCGCGTGCGAAACAAAAAGGAAACCATTTACTGCTATTCGGAGGAAGAGAAAACCGCTGCCTTAAACAAACTCGGAGGTAAGCCGGAGATCACCCGCTTTAAAGGATTAGGCGAAATCTCGCCCGATGAGTTCGAAACATTTATTGGAGATAACATTCGGTTAGCCCCGGTGCTGATCCACAAAGAAAGCCATTTGGTTAAGTTATTGGAGTTCTACATGGGTAAAAACACACCCGACCGCCAGGATTTCATTATCGAAAACCTGCGTGTGGATTTAGACAAAATTGCGGCACCTGAAGTAGAAAAAGAAACGGAAGAGGAGGTAGTAAATGAGTAAGAAGCCCATAAAGCCCGGCAAGGATGCAGGAGCCACCGGCAATGAAGGAATTCATACCATTGCCATTGATGGCATGTATGAAAACTGGTTTTTGGATTATGCCTCTTATGTGATCTTGGAGCGCGCAGTACCGCGCATCGAAGACGGATTCAAGCCCGTACAACGCAGGATCATGCACGCGCTGCGCGAAATGGATGATGGCCGTTTCAACAAAGTAGCAAATGTGATTGGCAGCACCATGCAGTACCACCCGCACGGCGATGCTGCGATTGGTGAAGCGATTATTAATCTCGGCCAGAAAGATATTCTATTCGATACCCAGGGAAACTGGGGTGATGTGCGTACGGGCGACAGCGCCGCAGCGCCACGCTATATTGAAGTACGCCCCTCTAAATTTGCGCTGGATGTAGTGTACAACCCGCAAACTACCGAGTGGCAATTGTCGTACGATGGGCGCAAGAAAGAACCGGTTACATTGCCGGTGAAGTTTCCGTTGTTGCTGGCGCAAGGCGTGGAGGGTATTGCTGTGGGGCTTTCCACCAAGATTCTCCCGCACAATTTTGTGGAGTTGATCAAAGCGTCTATCGATGTATTGAAGGGCAAGAACCCAAAGATTTACCCGGACTTCCCAACGGGCGGCATCGCTGATGTGGCGGAGTACGAACAAGGCATTCGGGGCGGCAAGATCAAAGTACGTGCGCGTTTGGAGATTATCGACAAAAAAACGCTGGCCATTCGCGAGATACCCTACGGCACCACCACTACTTCCTTGATTGAATCTATTGTTAAGGCGAGCGAAAAGGGCAAAATCAAGGTAAAGCAAGTAATCGATAACACGGCAAAAGATGTGGAGATTATCATCCACCTGCAGTCGGGCCAGTCGCCCGAGATTGCCATCGATGCGCTGTATGCTTTTACCGATTGCGAAATCTCGATATCGCCCAATGCCTGCGTAATCGTGGCCGATAAACCCACGTTCCTGAAGGTAAACGAGATGCTCAAGATCAATACCGAGAGCACCGTGCAATTGCTGAAGCGCGAGCTGGAAATCAGGAAGGCAGAGTTGATGGAGAAGATTCTCTTTGGCTCATTGGAGAAGATTTTTATTGAGAAGCGCATCTATCGCTCCATAGAAGAGGTGGATACGTTTGAGGGCGTAATCGAGACAATTGATAAGGGCCTCAAGCCGTACAAGAAGCAGTTCTATCGGGAGATTACCCGCGATGATATTCTGAGGCTGATGGAAATTCGCATCAAGCGTATCTCCAAGTTCGATTCGTTTAAAGCAGATGAATTGCTTCGCGAACTTGACAAGGAGCTGAAGGAAACGCTGCACCACTTGAAGCACCTCACCGAGTATGCCATCAGCTACTTTCAAGGTTTGCTCGAAAAGTATGGCAAAGGTCGCGAGCGCAGAACGGAGCTAAAGAGTTTCCAGTCGGTTGCTGCCACGGAGGTAATTGCCAATAACCAGAAGCTATACGTTAATCGTGAGGATGGCTTTATTGGTTGGGGCTTGAAAAAGGACGAGTTTGTGTGCGATTGCTCCGAGTTGGACGACATCATCGTGTTGCGCAAAGACGGTAAGGCGGTGGTGAGCCGCATTAACGAAAAGGTTTTTGTGGGCAAAGATATTCTGCACGTGGGTGTTTGGCGGAAAGGAGATGAGCGCATGGTTTACAACATGGTGTACACCGATGCGAAAACCGGTAAAGGTTTTGCCAAGCGGTTTACCATGCCCGCGGTGATTCGCGATAAAGAATACGATCTCACTACGGGCCATCCCAACAATAAAGTTCACTACCTCAGCGCCAACCCAAATGGCGAGGCCGAAATCGTAGAAGTGAAATTAACACCCTCAAGCACAGCCCGAAAAAAGATTTTTGATTTCGATTTCTCGGAAATGGAAGTGAAAGGGCGCGCTGCGCGTGGTAATGTGATTACCAAGTACCCCATCCGGAAAGTAGATTTTAAAGAGTCGAAAGGTTCAACACTGGGTGGTTTGGAACTTTGGTACGACATGGCCTCCGGCCGATTAAACAAAGAGCAGCGGGGCCAGCGGTTAGGCAAATTTCATGAAGAAGACCGAATCATCGCGGCAACCCGTGGGGGTGTTTACAAGATTACCAACTTTGAACTCACCAACCGGTATGATCCTGAGAAGGTGATCTGGGTGGAAAAATTCAATCCCAAAAAAGTGCTTACCGCCGTGTATCTGGATGGCGATTCCAAACAGCATTTTGTGAAGCGTTTTTTGGTGGAAACCACCACGCTGGATAAGGAATTCGATTTCATCTCAGAGGCCATCGGTTCCAGGTTGGAGTACATTTCTTCGGCAGAGTCGCCCGAGGTGGAAATTGAAATCGTAAAAGGCAAAGGCAAGGAGAAAGAAACCGAAGTGGTAAACCTGGAAGAACTGGTAGATGTAAAGGGTTGGAAGTCCGTGGGCAACCGCCTCTCTACGCACAAGGTAACGAAGGTTACTGCGCTAGAAGATCCGGAAAGTGGCGAGGCCGTTGAAGATGATGCCGATAATGAAAGTGGAGACCCCGATGCTGATCGTGGGTCAAAAAAAAAAGAGCAAACGGAGGCAATCATCGAACCCGACGGACAAACCGCGCTCTTCCAGCCCCCGCAGCCACCAAAAAACGAAAAGCCACCCCGCCCAAAAAAGGAGGACCAAGCCGAGCTCTTCGAAGCCCCGCCAAGGCAAAAGCCAACGGAAGAAAAAAGGGTAAACGAAAATAGGAGCGAAGCCCCGGATCAGGATAAAGGCGAAGACGGATTTACTCCTGGGCAAACCGTAGAGTGGAATTTCTAACGGCGCCGCTGTCTTCACGCTGGGCGCGATGCGTTTCATGCCCAGCGCCAAGTGTAGTTTGCAGCTTGTAGCCGGAGGCGTCTAGCGTGCAGGCGGTTCGCGCGTAGTGTATTTACGTTTTTGATTTCTTCTTCACCGACGTTACTTTTTTGCCTTGCGATTGGTCATCGGTGTTAACAAAGGCAAATTTCTTTTTCGTTGCATTACGTTCGTACAGATGCAGCATCATGCCGTCTTTCAACCCCACTTCAGGTACAAAAATATATTTTGCTCCGGCCCATTCCATCGCCTGGATATAGATGTGGCTGGCAGGAATGATTACGTCTGCGCGGTCGGGGTTCATTTGAAGTTTGTAAATCCGCTCTTCAAGGGTGTGGCGCTCAATCATCTCCTTCACTTCCAGCATCCGCTTAAGCGACATCAGGCGGTGAGGTTTCAATTGTGCCAGTTCGTAAATTTTGCTGATGTTTCCCCCGGTGCCCACAGCGGTAACCTTACCCATCTCACGCTTGATGTTCTCCTTGATCCAATTCTCCATTTCTTGCCACACCACTGGTAAATCATGGTTTTCCAACATGCGCACCGAACCCACCCGGAACGAACGTGTCTTCAGTTTTTTTCCACCCGCATAAATGTTCAGCTCGGTACTGCCACCACCTACATCAATGTGCAGATAGGTTTGTTCATTCAGGTAGGATTGAATGGCTTTGTTAATGAGATCAGCCTCTTGTTGGCCATCGATAATGCTGATGTTCAAACCGATTTCTTCCTTTACCTCTTTCGCCAGTTGGATGCCGTTCTCAGATTCGCGCATGGCCGAGGTAGCGCAAATCATATAGTCGTCAACCTCGTAGAGGTCTAACAGCAGCTTATACGCCTGCATCAGTTTTTTGAACTTGTTCCTGCTTTTCAGGCTGATGGCATTCGTGGTAAACACGTCATGCCCAAGCCGCAACGGGAAGCGCACGTACTCCATCTTCTTGAACAGGAGCTTATGTCCATCATCCAGCACAGATGAGACCTGAAAGCGAATGGCATTAGAGCCGATGTCTATGGCAGCGAGCTTCAAAAGCGTAAAATTGATTCAAATTAAGTACAACAAACGTTCATAATTGTTACCTAATTGTTTTTCTTTGCAGCACTTATCCAGAAAGACGGAGGGAATAGGCCCCGCGAAGTCTTGGCATCCTGCTTCAATCGATTGAGAAGCGTTGTGCCAAATCCTACCGCGCATGTTGTGCGGCCCAGATAAGTGAGCGATTTCTACCCGCTTCTGGAATAAGTGCAGTTTAATTCAGATGCATGAATATTCGCGAAGAACTTAAGAAGCGTATTTTGGTAATTGATGGCGCCATGGGTACGATGATTCAGCGCCATACCCTTACGGAAGAAGACTTCCGTGGTGAGCGTTTTAAAGATCACCCGTATCCCCTGAAAGGGAACAACGATTTGCTATCGATTACACGCCCTGATATCATCCAAGACATCCATCGGCAATACCTGGCCGCGGGTGCCGATGTACTGGAAACCAATACCTTTAGCAGCACGCCCATTGCACAAGCCGACTACCACCTGGAGGCGTTGGCCTACGAGTTGAATTTCGAAAGTGCCCGAATTGCCAAGGAGGCGGCCGAAGAGTTTACCAAAAGCAACCCGGCGCAACCCAGATTCGTGGCCGGCGCAATGGGCCCTACAAATAAAACGGCCTCCCTCTCGCCCGATGTAAACAATCCCGGCTACCGGGCCATTACATTCGATGAACTCAAAGATGCCTATTACGAACAAGCAAAAGGGCTTCTGGAAGGTGGCGCTGATTTGTTGTTGATCGAAACTATTTTCGATACACTCAACGCCAAGGCCGCGCTCTTTGCTGTAACTCAACTTTTTGAGGATACCGGCCGGGAATGGCCAATCATGGTATCCGGAACGATCACCGATGCCAGCGGACGCACGTTGTCGGGCCAAACCACCGAAGCGTTCCTTATTTCTGTTTCCCACGCGCCACTCTTGTCGGTAGGCTTGAATTGCGCGTTAGGGGCCAAACAACTTCGGCCTTACATCCAGGTGTTAAACGATAATGCGCCGTTTTTTGTAACCGCCTATCCTAATGCCGGTCTGCCAAATGAATTTGGGCATTACGATCAGACCCCTGCCGAGATGGGACAGCAGATTGAGGAATTTCTAAAAGAAGGCTGGTTGAACATGGTGGGGGGATGTTGTGGCACCACGCCCGATCACATCCGCGTCATCGCGGCGTTAGCAAAAAAATACAAGCCCAGAGAGGTGGCTGTGCATGCTTAAGCTCAGTGGCCTTGAGGCAGTAACCATTACACCTGCCTCCAATTTCGTAAACGTGGGTGAGCGTACGAATGTAACCGGTTCCGCCCGGTTCTTAAAGCTCATCAAAGAAGACAAATTCGAGCAAGCGCTGGAAGTGGCGTTAGACCAAGTTCGGGGTGGGGCGCAGGTGATTGACGTGAACATGGACGAAGGCATGATCGACTCCGAAGCCGCCATGGTTCGCTTCCTGAATCTGGTCGCGGCCGAACCTGAGATCTCCCGGGTACCCATCATGGTAGACTCCAGCAAGTGGGAGGTGATCGAGGCGGGTTTGAAATGCCTGCAGGGTAAAGGCATTGTAAACTCCATCAGCTTAAAGGGTGGTGAAGAAGAGTTTATTCGGCAAGCCAGGTTAGTGAAGCGGTATGGCGCGGCAACCGTGGTAATGGCATTTGATGAACAAGGCCAGGCCGATACCTACGAACGTAGAATTTCAATCTGCGCGCGCGCGTATCGAATCTTGGTGGAGCAGGTTGGATTTAATCCTCACGATATTATTTTCGATCCAAACATCTTCCCGGTAGCTACAGGTATTGAAGAGCACAGATCGTATGCGCTTGACTTTTTTCGGGCTACCCGGTGGATCAGGGAAAACCTGCCGCATGCCCATGTAAGCGGCGGTGTAAGTAACGTTTCTTTTAGCTTTCGCGGAAATCAACTTGTGCGCGAGGCCATGCACGCGGCCTTCCTTTACCATGCCATTCAACACGGCATGGACATGGGCATTGTAAACCCCACCATGTTAGAGGTGTACGATGAAATTCCCAAAGAATTACTCGAGCGCGTAGAAGATGTACTGCTGAACCGAAGAGACGATGCGACCGAACGACTGCTGGATTTTGCCGAAACCGTAAAAGGCAGCGCAAAGAAAAAAGAGGCAGATGATGCCTGGCGGGCTGCAACCATCGAAGAGCGTCTCACCCACGCACTGGTGAAGGGAATCATCGACTTTATTGATGCGGACACCGAAGAAGCCCGACAAAAATATGGTAAGCCATTACATGTAATTGAAGGACCACTAATGGCGGGTATGAATGTGGTGGGCGATTTGTTTGGTGCTGGTAAAATGTTCTTACCGCAGGTGGTGAAGAGTGCCCGCGTAATGAAGAAGGCGGTGGCGTATCTTACTCCTTATTTGGAAGAGGAAAAACGAAAATCGGGCGCGGTAAGCCAACCCGCAGCAAAGGTTCTTCTTGCTACAGTGAAGGGCGATGTGCATGATATTGGAAAGAACATCGTAGGGGTAGTGCTGGCTTGCAACAATTACGAGATCATTGATTTAGGTGTGATGGTGCCCACGGAAAAAATATTGGCGGAAGCAGCCCGGCATCAGGTGGATGTGATTGGCCTCAGCGGGTTGATCACGCCATCATTGGATGAGATGGTAATCGTAGCCAAAGAAATGCAACATGCAAATCTGAAGTTGCCATTGCTGATAGGTGGGGCTACCACATCGCGCATCCACACCGCGGTGAAGATTGATCCTGCCTACGAGGGCCCCGTTGTGCACGTGCTTGATGCCTCGCGGTCGGTTCCGGTCGTAAGCGAGTTGGTGAATCAGGCATCCAGGCCCGGATTTCAAAAAAGAACAAAAGAGGAATATCAAAAACTGCGAACGGATCACGCCGCCCGGCAGCAGGAGAAAAATCTAATCTCACTCGCTGAGGCCCGAAAAAATCCCGCAAAAATTGAATGGAGCGATTTTCAACCCACACGCCCTGCGATATTAGGGAGGCGGGTTTTCCTAGATTATCCCATCGAAGAGCTGGCACGATACATCGATTGGACTCCGTTTTTTCAAACCTGGATGTTGTACGGCCGCTATCCGGGCATTCTAAAAGACGAGAAGGTTGGTTCGGAGGCAACGCGGTTATTCGCGGATGCGCAGTTGATGCTAAAGGAGATTATCGATCAAAAATCTTTGCAAGCGCATGGCGTGGTGGCGTTTTACCCGGCCGTGGCTCAGCCTAACGATTCTGTGCAACTCTTTTCGGCCGATGAATCAGGAAAGCTTGTATCAACACTTCAATTCCTGCGGCAGCAAAACAAAAAGGCGCAAGGCCTACCCAATTTTTGTTTATCTGATTTCGTGTGCCCAAGTTCCTTTGCAAAAACAGATTACGTTGGGTTGTTTGCCGTTACGGCTGGGGTGGGTCTGGAGAAATTGATTGAGCGGTATAAAGCCGATCATGACGATTATTCGGAAATTATGGCTAAGGCGTTGGCCGATCGGTTGGCTGAAGCTTTTGCCGAACGTTTGCACGAACGCGTGCGCAAAGAGTTCTGGGGCTACCAGCCTTCGGAGCAACTAAGCAATGAGCAGCTGATAGACGAAGACTACGTGGGCATCCGGCCTGCGCCCGGCTATCCGGCCTGCCCGGATCACACGGAAAAGCAAAAGATCTTCGATTTGCTGGAGGCTGAGCAGACCGTTGGTATCCGATTGACGGAGTCCTACGCCATGTATCCGGCCGCCGCTGTGAGTGGCTATTACTTCTCGCACCCGGCGTCAGCCTATTTCGGGCTCGGAAAGATTTCAAAAGATCAGGTGGAGGACTATGCAAATCGAAAAGGCATGACCGTGGATGAGGTAGAAAAATGGTTGTCGCCCGTGTTAGGCTATTCAATTTGAGAAGTTGAAAATCATTCAATTCGAAAATTTGAAGGTGAACTAAATTTTAAGAATTGCGAAACGACCAAGAAAATATCATTGTTAAGTTAACGTTCAATTTCGCGTTGGATATTATTGCTTTTTGTGAGAAGTTGGAGGAAGGAAAACGATATGTAATTGCTAAGCAGTTATTGAAATCAGGCACTTCCATTGGTGCAAACACGCGTGAGGCGCAGAATGCGGAAAGCAAGCTAGACTTTGTGCATAAGTTCAAAATTGCTGCCAAAGAAGCAGATGAAACGGATTACTGGTTGCAGTTGTGTAAGGCGTCGGATGGCTATCCAGATCCTGGCAAACTGCTCGAAGACGTTCAAGCCATCATTAAGGTAATTTCAAAAATTATTTCGTCATCCAAAAAATAGTTTATTCGATGTAAACCCTAGCCATTTTCAAAATTTTCAAATTATCGAATTTTCAAATTGTATAAATGAAAGTCACCGAACACCTAAACAACGCGAACGGAAGAACGCTTTTCACCATTGAAGTTTTGCCGCCCTTGAAAGGCGATAGCATCCAAACATTGTTCAGCAACATGGATCCGCTCATGGAGTTTAAGCCGCCTTTTGTAGATGTTACCTACCACCGCGAGGAGTACGTCTATAAGAAACGTGAAAACGGGCTTTTGGAAAAACAAGTAACGCGGAAACGCCCCGGTACCGTGGGTATTTGTGCGGCTATTCAAAACCGCTACAAGGTGGATACCGTACCCCATATCATCTGCGGAGGGTTTACGAAGGAGGAAACAGAAAATGCATTGATTGACCTCCAGTTTTTGGGCATCGATAACGTGCTTGCCTTACAAGGCGATGGGATAAAGTCGGAGGGCAGATTTGTGGCCGAGCAGCATGGCAACAAGTATGCCTCCGATTTGGTGGAACAAATTGTGCACATGAATCAAGGCAAGTTTTTGGATGAAGATTTGGAGAACGCTAATCCAACAAAGTTTTGCATTGGGGTAGCAGGCTATCCGGAAAAGCACTTCGCAGCACCGAACCTGAAGACAGACCTCAAATATCTGAAATTGAAAGTCGACCTTGGTGCGGAGTACATCGTAACGCAAATGTTTTTCGACAATGCTAAGTTTTTTGATTTCGTGAACAAGTGCCGGGAGGCGGGTATTACGGTGCCAATCATTCCCGGCATTAAACCGATCACAACAAAGGCGCAGTCGAGCGTTTTAGCCACAGTGTTTCATATCGATATTCCCGAAGAACTGGCTGACGAGGTTGAAAAGTGCAAAGACAATGCCTCTGTTAAACAAGTAGGAGTGGAGTGGGCCGTAAAGCAATCAAAGGAATTGATGCAGTTTGGAGTGCCAAGTTTGCATTTTTATTCTATGGGCAAATCCGATCCGATTTACAAAATCGCGAAACAGCTGTTCTAGAGCAGACCTAAAATGAAAAGAGGCTCCGAGTTATTGGAGCCTCTTGACGTCGAGGAAAGTTGTATCGGTTAGGGCGTCGGAAACGCATTACCCACGAAATCATTCGGGTTACACAGCGGGATTTTTGCGCCCCACTTTGCGTTGATGGCCTGAATGAACTGGTTCGCAATGAAAGCTTGGCCGCGTTGGTTCGGGTGCACGCCATCCAATGAAAACGCACCGAAAGGGGGCGTGATCGAGGCGGTGAACGAAGAACCGTTGATGGATACCAAACCGGCGCGTACATCGGCAAGCGCCTTGTTCATATCAACCAGAACCAGGCGGGCTGCCTGCGCATCTACGGCTGCCTTTATGGTGTTGTTGAAGCCGTTAATGGCATTTTGGATTTCGGTTTGTTCGCTCGGGAGCAGCACCCATTGGTCACCAAGCGGTACAGTCACTCCGTTTACGGCTGCGGGATTACCCCCTACTAATGTGCCAATAAAAGACGCTGCTGGCAAAACAATCCTGTCTTCTGCGGTCGCTTGGCGCATCAGCGGTAAGCTGGCAAAAGGGCCGGGCAGAGCTGTAAGGGTTTCGTCCAGAATAACCACGCGGTTAGCGCCTACCGCAAAAGAAATACGTCTGCGATCTCTTTCTGCAGCGCTTAACAAACCAGCCGCTACAGCTTGATCAAGACCACCATTGTATGCGGCATAACCCGCATTCAGCTGATCGCGCTGCGCAGTGCTTGTTACCGGCACCGGGTTAAAAGGTACGGTTGAGAAAAATGGAATGCTGGTAACATTCGGAATGTTTGCTACCGCACCTTCGGCATCCGACTTGGCGTTTAACATCGCATTCAGTGCAGCGTTAAAGCGAGTTTGGAAATCTGCCTGACTGGTGAGGATGGCCGGGTTAGCCGCTCCACCAGTTGCATATCCTAAAACATCGTTGTTGCCCAGCCAAAACGTGAAGAAACTTCCACCGTTCGCCAGCGAGGCCGCCGCATCCCCAATTAGGGTAGAGGTACCTGGATTTGATCCGATTCGTGCATAGTACGGATTGAAGGCAGGGTTCGCTGGACTCGCAGGTCCACCCGTTTGCGGAATCAACGCGGTTTGCAATGTTACGCCGGGAACACCCCAGTTGTTAATGGCCGGGCCGGTGTAGCGCGCGAGCGCAGCTCCATTATCCCCGGCGGTGGGTGTAGGCGCAGGTGAAAGTGGATTCCGAAGTACAAGGCGACCTTGCGTGCATCCGCCCGCGGCATTAAAGCAGCCATTGGTGGAATTCACTGCCGGTTGCGTAAACGTGCCGCCGCCAAGAATAGCCGCTTGTCTTGCAATAATCGCTGGGTAACTGCTGTTCTGGCCCGCCGTGTACAGTGCCCCGTCCATAAAACCGGCCGTGAGCGAGTTCCCCACTGCAACCAATTTGGTGAAATCTGCCTGGCCAGTTGTGGGAGGGTCCTGCACCGGGAAATCGTACGTACACGCTCCAAGGGCAAACGCGCCCACCAGAGCTGAAATATATTTTGTTCTCATGATGCGAAGCATGTTGTTATTTAAACAGTTCATCAAAGGTTAAGCTGATGTAATAAATCGCCCCGATTGTTGGGCCGCCGTAGTTCAATACATACCGCTCATTGGTGAGGTTAGATCCACCCACTTTAAGTACCGACTTCAGGTCCTTCAGTCGGTAGCTTACCTGTGCATCAACTGTACCGATCGCTGGTACAATGCCCTGTGCGAACGAAGACTCCCACAGGAATTGATCTTGCCAACGATAGGCAACGTTGAAACCAAGTTTATCGGTCACCTTACGATTGCCAAACGTGATGTTGTATTTGTGCTCAGGTGTGTTGAACTCCGCCAGGAAGCCGTCGGCTGCCAATTGCTCGGCATCGCTCAGGCTGTTCCAATTGTAGTTTCCACCCAATTTGTAACCCTTCGGCAAGCTATATTCCAAACCAATTGCAGCTCCTTGCGCGGTAAGCGTGCGATCAATGTTTGTGGGTACGGAGAAGGTGTTCTCCCGACCGATCGTGGTAATCGGGGTGAGCAACGTTTGTGCATTCCGGAGGTTCTGTTCTGTGCGGGGATCGAAGTTGTATGCAGCAGTTGTAGGCATGTTCTGAATATCGATTGCACCGGCTGCTTTACGGATAAACTGAGCAGCAATGAAGTCGTTATACGTATTCCGGTAGTAAACTAAGTCAACCAATAGTTTGTCACCCACCAGACCCTTGTAACCAACCTCCAGCGACTGCACTTGTTCTGGCCGTACAGGCGAAACGCTCGTTATGGGGCGCAACAGTGCGAGGTTATTGGGATCACCAATAGCTGTCGGGTTTCCCGCGGCAACACCCCGGGCAACGGCGGCCGTGTATGCTACTACCGAGCGGAGATCATACGCATACTGAAACACATTTCTGGCCGCAGCATATTCGGGAAGACCACCAATTAACCGGGCACTAACCGCATTCAAGTCAATGTGTTGGTTTTGGGTGGTGGGCATTCGAAAGCCGGTTTGGTACGATACGCGGAAGTTTTGCGTGGGTTTGGGCGAGAAGACAGCCGATAAACGCGGGTTAATTTGCGCATCGAAATTCTCGTTTTTATCCCAGCGCACGGAGCCGGTCAGGCGTAATTTGTCGTTCAGGATTTTTTTTGAGGCTTGTGTGTATGCGCCAATTTCCTGAATCGTGATATCATTTCCAGCTGTATCGGCAAAGATGGTTCCGTTGGATTGGAGGTCGTACAGGCGGTAAGATGCGCCAACCACCAGATCCATAAACTTGATTTGGTTTTTAAAGTTGTATTGACCTTCCGCATGATACAACCGAGTCTGGTCATTGAAGAGCGAACCGCGCGGAATCACCTGGCTCACGGCGTTGGCTTTGGCAGCATTAAACTCAGCGCTACCGGGTTGCAGGCGAGTTCCAAATGGACCTGCACCGTCTGTGTCGGTATTATCCGCATAGCCGCGGGCAAATCCGTGGGCAGCCGCCTGCTGGGCAATGGTAGGTTGCTGACCCAGCAGCGGATTGAATCCTTGAGATGCGAGGTTATTCATATACCCAATCGCATAATCACGGAACCAATTGCTGTTCGATTTCCAGGTATCGTTGATGATTACCCCTGTAAGGTCAGCGATGTAAGAATCGCCAGAATCTTCAATGGTGGTGTAACCACGCAAAAAGAAGTTAGAGCCTTTCAGTTCAACTTTGTGCTGTTGAATGCTAAAGTCTTTTAGAGAGTAACGCTGTGCACCCGTATAAACCGAAGTACCTGCACCGTAATTCAACAGGTACGAGAGCTCTACCTTGTCGGTGATGCGGTAGTTGAGACCTACGTTGGCTTTAATATTTCTGGCATTGTAATCCACCAAGTAGCGCTCTTCGTAAGGAGTGCGGGACACAGTCTGGTCAGGCAAAAAGTTTACGAATGGCGAGAGGGGCGAGCCTGCAAGAGCCGGAGCCAGTGACAAACGCAAAAGCCCTAAACTGTTCGCAACTTCATCGCCAAAGGCATGTACGCGGTCAGCGCCGGGGTTGAATGGCAACGAACCTTGACGTTCTGGATTTTTGTCCTGAAGGTTGGTGCCGTACCAGTCGGTTGCTTGGCTGTACGAAAACGCAGCTTTAAAGGCGAACTTATTGTTAAATGCCTTGGCATACCGCAGTGCGTACTCTTGCATCGGTCGTGCAGAACCGGGGCCAATTGGTTCGGATGCACCCGCATTATCCAATGCTGAGGTGCCGCCCACGTGGTTCACGCTCATTTTCGCGGAGGCGCTCAGACCCTGGTATTCGAAGGGGCTTTTGCTGTTCACCAGCAAAATCCCGTTGAATGCGTTAGGCCCGTAAAGTGCAGAAGCCGCACCGGGAATAAACTCAACGCTTTCTACATCCAGTTCGGAAGGGCCGTTCAAGTTTCCGATCGGGAAGTTCAATGCAGGTGCCTGCGTGTCCATTCCATCCGTTAGCTGCACAAAGCGAGTGTTACCGGTAGAATTGAAACCACGTGCATTTATAATTTGAAAGTTGATACTACTGGAAGTCATGTCCAAACCCTTCAGGTTGATCAAGCCTTTGTAATAGTCGTCCGAAGCGGAGCTCTTGATCGCGAGAATGTCGACCTTTTCAATAGACACCGGCGATTGGAGAATACTTTCTTCTACGCGCGATGCGGAAACAACTACCTCTTGGCCAAGTAGTGTTTGCTCTTCAAGTTTGATCTCGATATTTTCATTGTTGCCTTTCTGGTCGGGCGTGGTCGCCCGGATTTCAAGTTCTTGGGTAGAAAAGCCAACGAATGAGAACACGAGCACAAAGGGCGGGGCGTCCTTAACGGTTAGTTTAAAGTTACCGTTAATGTCGGTAATCGTGCCCACGACGCGACCTTTAACAATCACGTTTACACCGCCCAGGCCTTCGCCTGAAGCTGCGTCTTTCACTGTGCCGGAAATGTTTGTTTGGGCTGCGGCCGAAAAGCCAACCACTCCAAACAACACCACCAGAACGAGTGTCTTCCAGTAGAGTTTAATCATAGGATAATAGGTTAATTGGGTGTTAAAACTACAATAAATGACAAGAAAACAAACGTTTCCGATTCCATTTTTTTGGAAACGTTTGAGGAGCGGTTTTGTTTAAGACAGAACTATTGCTGTTCGCTTTTCCGCACGTGCTCCGACAGGCGATCGCAGAGGGCGCGCATTTCCGTAGCCATAAATTCATCGCTTGTGGAGGAAAGTACACTCTGCGCCAAACCCCCGATGCAGTCGATATAGAAGCGTTTCATCTCATCTACGGGCATATCTTTACCCCACAAGTCAATTCTAAGGGTGTTTTTTTGGATATGATCCCATAAAGAAATGCTGATGGCTTTAGTTTCCGATAATTCGGCATCCGGTTTATCGGTCGCATCCCAAACAATGCGATCGGGCACGTTTTGATTGTCTAGTTCAACCTCGAAGCGTATCGTTGATTTTTTCATGACTTTTTCTTTTGATCGTATAACTGCTGGAAGAACCGGAGCGAGTCGGGGTTGCGCAGGCTCCCGGTCTGCAAAGAAGAGGCGTTGCCTTTTCCGCTCAAAATTTTTTTCACCGGAAGTTCGGTTTTTTTTCCGCTAATGGTATAAGGGATTTCCGGTACGCAAATGATTTCATCCGGCACGTGGCGTGGGCTACACTGCGTGCGTAACTGCCGGTTAATGATTTGTTTTATCTCTGGTGTTAACTGAAGTTCAGGCCGCAACACAACAAACAAAGGCATGTAGAATTCACCCTCGCCTGTTTCAATACATACAATCAGGCTATCTTGAATTTCAGGAACAGTTTCTACCGCACGATAGACTTCGCTGGTGCCAATGCGTACGCCACCGCGGTTTAGCGTTGCGTCGGATCGGCCGTACACGATGATGCCGCCCGTTTCCGTAATTTCAATCCAGTCGCCATGCCGCCAAATGCCCGGATAGTTTTCGAAATAGCTTTCGCGGTAGCGCTTTTTTTCGGGATCATTCCAAAAATAGATCGGCATGGAAGGCATGGGTCGCGTGATCACCATTTCGCCTTCGGCTTGTACCAGCGGCTGGCCGCTTTCATCCCACGCTTCCAGGCGGCAGCCAAGCGCCCGGCATTGAATTTCTCCGCGGTAAACGGCCGCCCAGGGATTGCCGCCAATAAAAGCGCTGCATACGTCTGTACCCCCACTCATGGACACCAGCCACACGTCTTTCTTTACGTGCTCGTACACCCAATCGAATCCTTCGGGGGGTAGCGTACTGCCCGTGGCGTTCACCGATCGTAACGCAGCTAGATCAAGCCCCGTGCAATCAATGTTTGCCTTGCGGCAGGCGAGCAAAAAACCTGCGCTGGTGCCAAAATGCTGCAGCCGTAAGTCGGCCACCAGATTCCAGAGCGCATGCAGATCGGGGTAGGCGGGGCTACCATCGTACGCGATGGCCGTGGCGCCGCAAAGTAGCGTGCCCTGCAAATAGTTCCACATCATCCAACCGGTGGTGGTGTACCACAAAAACCGTTCTCCTGGCCGAATGTCGTTGTGGAAGGTTCCGTATTTCAGCTGCTCAAGTAAAATGCCACCCATGCTGTGGGTAATGGCTTTGGGTAGGCCCGTGGTGCCGGAGGAGTATAGCACCCAAATGGGATGGGAAAATGGAACACGAGCGAAGGATAACTCGGTTGGTGTTGGTAGGGATACGACCTCGTGCCAAGTGGTAATTCCGTGCGCTGATTTTTGGCCAACCACAATAACATGCTCCACCGTGGGTAGCTGCCGCCGGAGTTCCGCAATGGCTGCCCACCGATCGAATTTCTTCCCGTTGTAAAAGTATTCCGCAGATGCGATGAGGATGCGCGGTTGAATTTGTGCAAACCGATCAATAATGGAGGCGGTTCCGAAATCGGGCGAGCAGCACGACCAAATCGCACCGCAGGCATTGGTAGCCAGAAACGCAACCGTTGCTTCGGCACCGTTGGCCATCACTCCCGCCACCCGATCTCCTTTTTCCAGACCGTGGGCCAGCAGCCAGCGTTGCACCTGCGCGGTTTCATGGCGTAAACTTTCCCAAGAAACATACCTGCGATTTCCATTTTCATCCAGGCAGATCAACGCGGGCCGATCGGGCGATGCGTTGCGAAAGATGTGCTCGGCATAGCTTAGGGAAATGCCATCAAACCAGGTGCACTCAGGCATCGTGCCGGACAGCACCTGCCGGATTTTTCCCGAATACTGAACATCAAAATATTCCAGCATCGACTGCCAGAAGGCGTCAAGGTCAGAGGTCGACCATTGCCATAATTCAGTGTAGTTCGCAAAAGACTTTCCACGTTGGGCCAACCAATTCCGGTACGCCGTGAGGTTTGAACTCTCTACGAAACTGCGCGTGGGTTGCCAGAGCGGTTTCTTCTCCATGGGTTACGGATTTAAGATGCGCAGGGCCGCGCTGCGGTCTTGAAATAACTGTGCCTTTAGGGCCTCAAGGTCGGTAAATTTAATATCGTTGCGGATGAGATGTAAGAATTCAACCGTAAGTAGTTCTCCGTAGATGTCTTGATGAAAATCAAAGATGTTCACTTCAATCACCTGACGTTTTCCGTCCACAGTCGGTCGTGTGCCGATATACAACATGCCGCCAAATGAACGCTCGTGAAACGTTACCCGCGCGGCATAGATACCTTCGCGAGGCACGAGTTTGTTGGCCGATTCCGTATCAAGATTGGCGGTAGGAAACCCGAGCATGCGGCCGAGTTTATCGCCCCGCACAACGCGGCCGGTCAGGGCATACGGGCGCGCCAGCAGGTGCGTGGCGGTAGCGAGGTCGGCCTCTTGCAACGCGGTTCGGATTTTTGACGAACTAACGGTAACATGGTCGATTTCCTGGCGTGGTATTTCCTCTACATCAAAGCCATAGCTGGGCGCGTTTTGCTTCAGTTGCTCAAAACTTCCTTCACGGTTTTTTCCAAAGCGGTGGTCATAGCCGATCACCAATTTTCGTGTGCCGATTCGCTTTACGAGAATCTCTTGAATAAAATCAAGCGAACTGATATTTGCGAAATCCTTCGTAAAGGGTATTCGCAGCAGATGATGGATGCCCTGCGCTTTGAGGAGTTGTGCCTTTTCTTCGAAGGTAGTGAGTAACTTAATGGTAGGCTCTTCCGGGCGCAAGATCGTACGCGGGTGCGGCCAGTACGTGATCAGCACCGTCTCACCGCCATTGGCAGAAGCCACTTCTTTTAGTCGGGTAAGAATGCTTTGGTGTCCCACGTGTACGCCATCGAATGTTCCGCTGGTTACTACCGCATAGGGTAGGGGGTTGAAGTCCTCAATGCTGTAGTAGATTTTCATTCAATTGCATCTATGGATAGTGCCTGTTGTAATGAGTACTCGCCAATTCGGGTTCGGCAAAGTGTTTTGAGATATGCACCGCCATCCAGGCTGCGGCCAAAATCGCGCACCAGGCTGCGGATGTAGGTACCCTTGGAACAAACCACACGGAAATCCACTTCAGGTAACGCCAACCGTGTGATCTCAAACTCGGAAACAAACACAGTTCTGGGTTTAAGTTCTTTTTCGGTGCCTCGCCGGGCGAACGTATACGCACGTTTACCATCAATTTTTATGGCCGAGTGCAGGGGTGGGATTTGCTCAATCGCCCCAAGAAAATGCAGGGTAGCATCGCGAATCATTTTTTCTGACAGGTGATCGATGGCCCATGTTTCGTTCACTGCCGTTTCAAGATCGTGCGATGGGGTAGATTGCCCAAGTACCAGCGTGCCTGTGTACTCTTTCTCCAGCGCCTGGTATTGATCGATTGCTTTGGTGTTTTTGCCGGTGCAGATAATCAGCAAACCCGTGGCGAGGGGGTCTAACGTGCCTGCATGTCCGATTTTTTTGATCCGAAGTTTTTTTCGCAGTTTGTTCACCACGTCAAACGAAGTCCACGCGTAGGGTTTGTCGATAAACAAAACGCGGTCCTGCGGGGTCTCCATCACAAAACCTGCAAAGAAACACCCAGATAGTGCAAAACGAGAATCAGGGTTCCCAGCACAATTCGATAGTATCCAAAAATCTTAAAGCCGTGCTGGGTTAGGTATTGGATAAACGATCGGATCGCAACTATGGCTACTAAAAACGCAACGACATTACCAATACCAAATGCCAGCCAATCGCCCTGGCTGACGGTAACGCCGGAATTCCAAAATTTAAACAACTTGTACACGGTGGCGGCAAACATGGTGGGTACCGCCAGAAAAAAAGAAAACTCCGCGGCGCTTTTTTTTGTGAGACCTTGCGCCATGCCTCCGATGATGGTGGCTGCGCTGCGCGATACGCCCGGGATCATGGCTACGCATTGGAACAGCCCGATTTTGAAGGCACGGGGGAACGACACTTTCTCATCCGCCTGCATCTCATTTTTTTCGAACCAGCGATCGATGAAAAGAAAAACAACACCGCCCGCAATCAGCATCCAGGCAACTACGGTTACATGTTCCAATAGCTGATCGATATAATCGTTCAAAAAGAATCCAATCACTGCAGCCGGAAGAAAGGCCACAAAAAGTTTGAAGTAGAATTCAAGGCTCTGAAAAAACCTACGCCAGTAAAGCACCAGCACGGATACGATGGCCCCAAATTGGATGGCAATGGTAAACGTTTTTGTGAAAGGTGCTGAGGCGATGCCCATAACCGAAGAGGCAATAATCATGTGCCCCGTGGAAGATACGGGCAAAAACTCCGTTAAGCCCTCAACAATAGCGAGAACGATAGCTTCCCCAATCGACATACGTTTTTATGATTTGCTGGCGGGCGTGTGAAGGATGGCAAAGATTTCAATCACAAATCCAGTGAGCACCACTACGGGGCTCAACGTAATCCCCAGAAATCCAAACCCATGGGGTTCCGTATCCAGCGCCATGATGATGAACCCCACTGCAATTACAACCAGGCCCAATACCATTAATTGATAATTCCTTTTGCTGAATGGAAGCTTACTCATGGTCAATACAGGTCGTCTAGTGATTGATGAAGGTATTTGTTAATGGCCCGTGCAGTACTTACTACAGCCACAAAAATACCCAATAATGTTAAAGCGCCAAGCAGCAACAGCAACCGTTCGTTGTTTTGCAACAGCACCAAACCCTCTAGTTTTTGGTTGGCAGTAAACAGCAACCCAATCAGGCCACCGGAGGCAAGCACGCTCGCCACAAATCCATAGAGTGCAGACCGCCAAAGGAAAGGGGCTTGAATGAAGCCGCGCGTGGCGCCTACCAACTGCATGCTGCGAATGATAAACCGCTGCGAAAACAAAGCCAGGCGCACGGTATTATGAATCAACAGCACGACCAACAACAGCAAAATGGCAGCCAGTGCCATAAGGCCCAACGCAATAGTACCTGCGTTCTTGTTAATCGATTCCAGCAGCGACTCGACATAGTACACTTGAAAAACGCCATTGATGGATTCCATTTCCGATTTTAGCTTTTGAAAGCTTTTGGGGTTTTGGTAGGCCCGATCAATTTGTATCAAAAACGCATCGCGCAACGGGTTTTCACCCAAAAACTGCAAGAAGTCTTCACCAGTTTCCTTTACAAATTGCTTGGCAGCCTCTTCTTTCGAGACAAAGCGTATCGCATCGGTGCCGGCTTCTTTTGCGATGAAGTACCGCGCGGAGAGATTTTTTTGAAGTTGCTGGATTTGCACGGGGGATAGGCCGCTTTTCAGGTAGACTTGTACCCGCACCTGCTCGCGCACAATGCGCTCCAACTCTCGGGCATAGATCACCAGGGCGCCAAATAACCCGATCACCAGCAGAGCCAAGGTGATACTAAAGACTACACTCGCAAACGGGTAACTCCCGAGGTTTTTCTTTTTGTATGAGGACTGCGCTGCCATGGCACAAAGATAATCAAAGCCACTTAGGGGGCAGCCAGCAACAAAAAACTCCCGTTCGGGAGTCTTTAGAAGTCTATTTCTTGTGGTACTCGCGTAACAACCGTAACAGCTCGGGATTCGTTACCGCTTCCAGTTTGGTGATGCGGTTCTGTTTTTCGGCCAGACTGAAATAATCCGACTGATAGAACAAAAACAGATTTACACTTTCGCCCTGAACTTCCAGCACTTCAAAAAGGCCACTATCAAACGGACCAAATAAGCGCAGTGCACCTTGCTCGAACTGGTAATGGAAGTTGTACTTGGCATTTGCACGGTCTACCGACACCCGGATATCAGCAACAGCAATGGTGCCGCGCCGGGGTACATCTGGGGCCGGTTGTACCGGTGCTGATTCTTCCGCCAGTTCTGCTGAAGGATCGGCCACATTGATTGCTGGTTTCTGTACTGATGTTGCAGGAACTGCGGCGGGTTCTTTTTTCGTTTCGGATTGATTGATGGCTGGCGTTTCTTGGGCCGGCACCATCTCTTTTACGCCAGGTTTTGCCGCATGCTCTGCAGCGGGTTTTACACGTGGCAGTTGTTTGGAAATGCTGGTGCTTAAGGTATCTGCCGGATTGGAATGACCGGTTTGGATGTAGTAGAACGTGGCCGCAATCAACACCCCGATACCGGCAACCCCTGCTGCGATCCGGAAAACCGAGCGACTGCTTAACGAAAACGTACCGGTCTCAATGGGTACGTTCTTCAGCATGGATTTTAACTCCAACGCCCGGGCGGAGCGAATGCCCGCGACAATCTGCGACTGCATCTCCACTTCGGCTTTCAACGCCGGATCGGCTTCTAACTGCTGTTCAAAGCGCGCCCGGTCGGCCGGATTCATCCGGTTTGCCAGGTATTCGTCTATCCTTTCAAAATTCTTCATAAGCCTACTACGCAATCAGTCTAAAAAATCTTTTTCCGAGTATTGTGTTTTTACCAGTTCGTCTAATTTTTCCTTGCACTTATACTTTTTTGTTTTGGCCGTGTCGGTGTTGGCGAAGCCCATTTTTTCGGCAATTTCTTGCATCGAAAGTTCGTCAAAGTAATAGTACATCAATACTTTTCTGCAGGTTTCACCCAGTTGGTTCAGGCATTTCGCAATGATTTTGTCCCGTTCGCCACTGTCAAGATCCATTTGCACCGCGCCATCTTTTTCTTCGTTTGAGAGGCGCTTTTTGCGGTCCAGTTCCTTACGCCAAAGGTTCTGGCACACGCTGTAGATATAGGTGCTCATTTTGGACGTCATCACCAAATTGCCGCTTCTGGCCTTCTGCCAGAACACCACCAGGGCGTCTTGATAAACATCCCGGGCTTCGTCTTCGGTTCCACTGTTGGAGATCACCATCTTGGTCATCATCCGGTAGTACTTTTTGTACAGCAACTCAAGGGCCTTTTCGTCTCCTTTGCAGATCCGATCGAAAATTTCCTTTTCGTCTAGCTGGGAATCAGACCTTGATACACGAAAATTCACAGGGGTAACCGATTATTGGTGCTTTATGCGCAATGTGCGGTTAAAGTAACACAAAATCCAGCTAGATTACTCAGCGGGTAGCCAGGTTTGCGTACGATAGAACACACCCCAATAACCCCGAAGCTTAAGATTACCGCCCTCCAGCCAAACTTTGCAGCGGTAAATTTTGCCGTTTTCGGGATCAAGGATGGACCCGTTAATGAATTCTTTGCCGGCTTTTTCCAGTTCGTTGAGTATTTCCATGCCGATCACCGGTTTCTTGTATCGGCTATCAGTGGGATTGCAGGCGGTGCAAACGGGATTGGGGTCCTCGCCCGGAAGGGCCATGATCTCCAGGATTTTTCCCGCCACTTTCCCATTCTTTTCATACAGCTCAATGATCGATCTTGGTTTGCCAGTGATGTCATCCACCTGCTTCCATTTTCGCAAAATGGTTTGACCATGGCTTACTGCACTAACAAGGAGTGCGATGAAGAAAAGAATCGGGTGCATGTGAAATAAAAAAAGAGCCACACGTGTAAACGCGCGGCTCTTCTGGTTTGTTATGTGGTTTTTATTGCGGGTTAGTAACCGGCGTCTCCACTTTGGTTACCGTCTCGATTTGCGACTTCACTTCTTGCTTTGCTGTTGCTGCCGATTGGGTGTTCAACAACGGCGCAATGACCAACGCCACTACCGACATCAATTTCAGCAAGATATTCAACGAGGGGCCAGAGGTATCTTTAAACGGATCACCTACAGTATCGCCCACGACCGCGGCTTTATGGGGATCAGATTTTTTGTAATACATCTTTCCGTTTATTTCCACACCTTCTTCAAAGCTCTTTTTTGCGTTATCCCACGCACCACCCGCGTTGGATTGGAAGATCGCCATTAATACGCCCGTTACCGTTACACCGGCCAACATCCCACCAAGGGCTTCTACACCAAATCCTGGCAAGAAGGCCACTACTACCGGAACGACAACTGCCATCAAACCCGGCACTACCATTTGGCGAATGGCCGCTTTCGTAGAGATTTCAACGCACTTGCCGTACTCGGCTTTACCGTCTGCCTCCTGGAAGATGCGCTGGTCTTCGGCCGACCAATCCTTCATTTCTTTGTCGCCATTTTTCTTCATCACGGCAAGGGCAGCCTTCAGCGCCGGAATATCACTAAACTGGCGCCTTACCTCTTCAATCATACTCATGGCCGCGCGACCCACCGCGCCCATCGCCAAGGCAGAGAATACAAAGGGAAGCATACCACCAATGAACAAGCCCGCCATCACATTCGCTTTGGATACATCAATCGTCTTCAGGTTAGCGGTTGTCATAAAGGCCCCAAACAGCGCCAGCGCAGTCAACGCGGCCGATGCAATGGCAAAGCCCTTGCCAATAGCGGCAGTTGTGTTTCCAACCGCGTCCAACTTATCCGTGCGTGAGCGTACTTCTTTCGGTAGCTCCGACATCTCAGCAATGCCACCAGCATTATCGGAGATGGGCCCGTAGGCGTCTACCGCCAACTGGATGCCCAGATTAGAAAGCATACCCACGGCGGCGATGGCAATCCCGTAAAGGCCTCCAAAGTTGAAGGCACCGATGATCGCTACAGCAATAATCAGGATGGGGTACATGGTAGACATCATGCCTACGCCCAAACCAGCAATAATGTTTGTAGCTGCGCCCGTGGAGGATTGACGCACAATCGATAACACCGGCTTTTTGCCCATGGCGGTGTAATATTCCGTGATCAAACCGATCACAACGCCGGCAGCCAAACCAATTACCGTAGCAATGAAAATTCCGGTAGAGGTGTACGTGGTGAACTCACCGGCTGCATTGTACAGCGGATCGCTGTATTGCCAGGTTTCCGGAAGCATCCATTTAATGATGAACCATGAGGCAACAATCATGACTACGGCAGAAATGATCTCGCCTGCGTTTAGCGCTTTTTGCGGATCGCCACCTTCTTTTACACGTACGAAAAACGTACCCACGAACGACATGATAATGCCCACGCCCGCCAGCACCAGCGGCAGAATAACAGGGGAGAGGCCGTTCATAAAGTCAGGACTTGCAAACTCGGCTAGCCCCATAAATGCAGCGCCCAATACCATGGTACCCACGATGGAGCCAACATACGATTCAAACAAATCTGCACCCATACCGGCCACATCGCCTACGTTATCGCCTACGTTGTCGGCAATCGTGGCGGGATTGAGCGGGTGATCTTCCGGGATACCTGCTTCTACCTTTCCAACCAGGTCAGCACCCACGTCAGCGGCTTTTGTATAAATACCACCACCCACGCGTGCAAAAAGTGCGATGGAAGAGGCACCAAAGGAAAACCCGGTAATGATCGTGATTACCTTATTCAGGTTTTGTTGCGTATCAACACCAAATTGGTTGGCATAGATGATAAACAACACGCTTAAGCCCAGCACACCAATACCTACCACACCCATGCCCATTACTGAGCCGCCGGTGAACGCCACCTCTAAGGCCTTACCCAAGCTTGTACGCGCTGCGTTGGTGGTGCGCACGTTTGCTTTTGTAGCCACACGCATACCGATGAAACCCGCCAGCGCGGAGCAGAAAGCCCCAATCACAAAAGAAAGGCCCACCAACGGGTGAGAAGTCTCGCTGTTGGCAGTGAATGCCAGCAACAGTGCCACGCAAATCACGAAAATGCTTAGAATTTTATACTCGGCCTTAAGGAAGGCCATGGCGCCTTCCGAAATGTGGTTGGCAATTTTTTTCATTTTGTCTGTACCGGCATCCTGCTTGCTCACCCAGGCACTTTTCCATACCACATAGAGCAGCCCCAGTAATCCAAAAACGGGTAGGGCGTAGAGTAAATTTTGCATACGTTATTTAGGGTTTAAAAAAATGGCTTATCCATCGGGCAAGCCAGTCTCCAAAAAGACGCGCAAATATAAACGATGGCCCGTATTATAAAAACCGGCTCAGGCAGGTTTGCCGCCCATGCCAAACTGTGCCCTCAAAGCTCCCCAAAGCCGTTTTTTGCCATCGTCATTCAAAATAAGCTGATGCAAGGGTTCAGACGCGACCAACTGGTAATCGGGGGTTTTGATGACTTCAAATAAGGGCACGCCAGGGGGCACCGGTGAGAATGCGATAATGTGGGTTGGATGGCCCGTAAGTTGATTGACTGCAAGGGTTGATTGTGTAACAATCTGGACCGCAAGCAGCGAAAGCCTGTGGCCCGGACGAATTTCGATTGCTCCCAGAATTTTCGACAATAGTTGCCGCTCGGGTTCCGAGACCTCCTTCCATGGTTTGTCGATGATCACGACCACCGGCTGCGGAATGTGGTAGAGCTCTTCCTGATATATCGCTGCAGCAGCCACCTTTACTTCATCTCAAAGATCGACTTTAACTCATGCGCATCGGAGGGATTCATACGCCCAGCCAGAATAAGCCGAAGCTGGCGTCTGCGTAGGGCGCCGGCATACAACTCTTTTTCCTCGGCTGTTTCCGGTTCTACTTCCGGCACATCAATAGGCCGCCCGTTTTGATCTACAGCTACAAACGTGAAGTATGCGCTATTGCTGAGGAATTTTTTGCCCGCTGGAATATCCTCCGCCTCAACATCTATGCGCACTTCCATCGATGAGTTAAACGCGCGGGTTACCTGGGCCTTAAGCGTAACTACATTGCCAAGTTGGATTGGATTTTTGAAGGAGATGTTGTCCACCGAGGCGGTTACTACAATGCGGTTGGCATGTTTCTGCGCAGCAATGGCAGACACAATATCCATCCAGTGCATGAGTCGCCCGCCCATCAGGTTATTGAGGGTATTGGTATCGTTGGGCAAGACCAGTTCGGTCATGCTGATGTAGGATTCTTTTGGAGTTTTCTTTTTGCGCGACATGGTTGATTTATTTTCCCCACCCTTCCTGGCCCAATAACGGTACAAAAGCGAAGGCATCAAATTGTTCCTGTGTTAGTTTTCCGTTTCGTTTTCGGATGCGAATCATTTTTTGGCTTTCGCGATTACCGACCGGGATGATGAGAATACCGTTTTCTGCGAGTTGATCGGTAAGCGCTTGAGGCACGGCTGGAGCCCCAGCGGTAACAATAATCTTGTTGAACGGTGCCTTGCTGCTAAGGCCCTTCGATCCATCGCCTTGAAAAAAGAACGGGTTATACCCTAACTTGGGTAAAGTATCCTTTGTTTTGTCGAATAATCGGAGATTATACTCAATCGTAAAAACCTTTGCACCAAGTTCCAGCAAAACGCAGGCTTGGTAGCCGGAACCGGTTCCAATCTCCAGTACCTTGTCTCCCGCTTGGATTTCCAGTTTCTCAGTTTGGAACGCTACGGTATATGGTTGCGAAATGGTCTGACCTTCCCCAATTGGGAAAGCTTTGTCTTCATACGCGTGGCTAAGCAGCGCATCATCGAAAAAAACGTGTCTGGGCACTTTTGCAATTGCAGCGAGCACTTTTTCGTCAGAAATGCCCTTTAATCGCAGCAATTTCACGAGTTTATTTCGCAGGCCCCGCTGTTTATAATTGTCCTCAAACATGCTATTTTGACGCAAAAAAGGCCATTTTTTCAGCCAGAACAAAGTTTCATAAATTCTTTAGGAAAATTGAAACCTAACCAACTACTTTGGGGTTCTCAACACACAGTGAAAAAGCTTTTTGCCATAGCGTTATCCTGTGTATACCTGACCCTAACAGTAGGAGTGGCCAAAACCACCCACTACTGTATGGGCAGGGAATCTTCCACTACACTTTTCTCATTTGACTCAAAAAAATGTGGTTGCTGGCTTTTTGCGGGGCAAAAAACCGGAAAATGCTGCAGCGATGAATCGGAATTGGTAAAAGTGAAGAACGACCACGCCGCCGGTAGCGTGTTAATTGCCACCGACTACACGTCCGAACTCGTTATTCCAATACATCTACCGGCTGTCCCGCCAACACGTATTCCCACGCACAGCAGATTGTTGCTAAATTTCAACGGGCCGCCTCCGCCCGTTCCATTGTACTCGCTTTACTCAGCATTTCGTTTCATTGATGCTGAGGCGGTGGTCGCCTGAGCGCCCCTGCGTTTTTTTCTTTTCCAAGTCGTTTCAAAAAACTAAAGCATAATGAAAAATCTATTGGTTATTGTATTTGTATTGATTGGTGTGGCGGGTGCATCCGCGCAAGCGAAAGTGGTAACTGCCTCGTTGAAGGTTTACGGCAACTGTTCGATGTGCAAAAAGCGCATCGAAACCGCGCTCGACAAAGCCGGGATTAAGCAGGCCGTGTGGGACACCAAGAGCAAGGAGTTGAAAGTAACCTACAACGCATCAAAAATTACCGAACAGCAAATTCATGAAGCGGTGGCTGCGGTTGGCCATGATACCGACAAGGTAAAGGCGAAAGATGAAGTCTATGCCGATTTGCCGTTCTGTTGTTTGTATCGGGATCATGACCACTCCGGTATGAAAGATAACCGCCGTTAACATGCGCGTGCTGGTTTTTTGGTTCGCCCTGGCAGCACCGGTTGCCTTGGCGCAGAAAGTCATGGGCGTAGTGGTGGAGAAGACCGAAAAAGGCGTTGAGCAGCCGTTGCCGGGTGCAAACGTGTATTGGTTAGGTACTATCAAGGGTACGAGTACGAAAGAAAACGGAGTGTTTATGATCGACCGCGTGCCCGGACAAACCCGATTGGTGGTGAGTTATGTAGGCTATCGATCCGATACACTTGAACTTGGCACACAAACGAGTGTAAAGGTGGAGTTAAAACCCGAAACCGTGCTTGCCGAAGTTACCGTAACTGGTTGGCGATCAACCTCGGCCATTGACTATGCGTCGGGTATTAACCGCATTGTCATGGATGAGAAAGAGTTGTTCAAGGCGGCTTGCTGTAACCTGAGCGAAAGTTTTGAAACAAATCCGGCGGTGGATGTGGCTTTTACAGACGCGGTTACGGGCACGCGCCAAATTCAGATGTTGGGGTTGGCCGGGCCGAATACACTTATTTCCATCGAAAATATGCCGGGTGTACGTGGGTTGGCCTCCAGCCAGGGTATTCAATTTATACCGGGTACGTGGATCAACTCCATTCAGGTAACGAAAGGTGTGGGGTCGGTGGTAAATGGCTATGAAAGCATTGCGGGCCAGATTAACGTAGAACTAAAAAAGCCGCAGGAAAGCGAGCGCTTGTATTTGAACGGTTATGTAAATAACGCAGGCCGTTCTGAGGCAAATGTGATCTACACCGCACAGCCGTTCAAAAAATGGGGAACTACATTCCTGGTTCATGGCAGTACGCGGCCGTTTGAGATGGATCAAAACCGCGATTCATTTCTTGACTTTCCGTTGGGCAGTCAAGTGAACTTTATAAATCGCTGGGTGTACAACTCTGGAACGGGCTGGCTGGGTCAGTTTTCGTTGAAGTATCTGGAAGATACAAAACAAGGCGGCCAGACCGGATTTGATCCCGAGCGCGATCAGTTCACTACCAATCGGTACGGATTGGAAATCAACACTACGCGTGCCGAATTTACCGGCAAACTGGGCTATCAGTTTGCGGGTAAAACTTACAAAAGCGTGGGCTTTCAACTCAACGCGCTGGAGCACCGACATGAAAGCTACTACGGATTTACGGTGCACGATGCCCGCGAACGGTCTTTGTACTCGAACTTGATTTATCAATCGATCATCGGAACCACGGCTCATAAGTTCAAAACCGGTTTGAGTTTTCAGTTGATTGATCATAATGAGTTTTTTGATCAGAGTACCGGTGGTGTGCATGGCGGCCATGGAGGTGCTTTGCAGTTCGATCGCGTAGAGCGTGTGCCGGGCGCGTTTGTGGAATACACGTACGACTACCTTGACAAGTTTTCGGTCATTGCGGGCGCGCGTGTAGACCAGCATAACTTGTTTGGTACGTTGTTTACACCACGGGTACACACGCGGTACAGCATCACGCCTACTTCGGTCATTCGGGTGTCGGCCGGGCGGGGCATTCGCGTAGCAAATTTGCTCATCGAAAATACCGGGGTACTGGTGTCTTCCCGCGAAGTACTCTTCCGCAATCCTACCGCTGCCGCAGCGTATGGATTTAGACCCGACCAAGCCTGGAATTACGGCCTGAACTTCAACCAGGAGTTTGAACTGAACTACCGCCCGGGTAGTTTGAGTTTGGATTACTTCTACACTTCATTCCAACAACAGGCAGTGTTGGATGTAGATGCAAATACGCAGGCGGCTACGTTTTATGGCTTGAGTGGAAAATCGTTTAGCCACAGTTTACAGGCACAGGTAGATTATCAAATTGTACGAAGGCTGGATGTGCGATTGGCCTACCGTTGGTTAGATGTACAAACCGATTACATTCTGGGGCGCTTTCAGCGGCCATTGATTCCGCGCGACCGTGCGTTTCTTAATCTTGCCTATGCCACAAAGAACAATTGGAAGTTTGATTTTACTGTACAGCGGGTAGGCCGCCAGCGTATACCCTTCACTTTTTCTAACCCGACCGAATACCAGTTGCCCGAATATTCGGCTCCGTACTGGCTGATGAATGCCCAGGTAAGTAAGGATTTTGGTGAGCGCTGGAGCGTGTACATAGGTGTAGAGAACCTTTCCAATTTCCGTCTTGATAACCCGATTGTAGCCGCGAATGATCCGTTTGGGATGTACTTCGACAGTTCGATGGTTTGGGGGCCCGTATTCGGGCGGATGTGGTACGCTGGATTTCGGTACCGCGTAGCGAAGTAGTCGCGCTGAGCAACAGCACCGCCAACCCCTGCGGTGCTGTTGTTTTTTACGATCCGATCAGCACAAAAGGCGCCCAGTAATACGGAGTAGCGTAGTTGCTCATTTGGCGCAGCTTCAACTTGGCTGCCTGCAGGCTGCTGCGGAAGGAAGCCTGCGGATTTTCTTTTACATGCTCATAGAAAAAGCGCATAAGTTGCATGGTGGATTGATCGGCCACGCTCCAAAACGACACGACTAAATTCTGTGCACCGGCGTACACCAGCGCTCGGGATAATCCAATTACACCTTCGCCTTTGCTTACTTTACCCAGACCGGTTTGGCATGCCGAGAGCACCGCCAACTTTGCATTTAACTCCAGATTGTAAATTTCACCGCTATACAAAAAGCCGTCTTCGGTTTCGGAGGGCGCTAAGAACAAGCGCGAGCGTTCGGGTTCGCGTGCGTCAACCACACCGTGTGTGGCAAAGTGAATGTATTCAAACTCGCGTAGCGCTTCCGATTTCACGCGCGCCTCGGTGGCATTTGAGCGTAAATCGGTTTGGGCTCGTCCGTCAAATAGCGTAGCAATTGCCTGTACTTCCTCTGCGGTTGCAGGCAAACTGGCCAGGCCGGATTTTTCGAAATCAACCGGGGCGCACAGGTAAATACTTGGGGTTGTGGTGGTCGGGGCAGGCGTGCCCATCAAGCCCACAGAAAACTGATAACTAATCGCAAACGCATCGGCCCAGTAGCGTGCATCGGCAAAAGACTTGATCCTGCGCGAAGTGGGTAATGCTTCAAACGGTAACGTGCCCAACTGGCTATCAGGGATGATGGTAACCTCCCGAACGGCCTTCGGTAAATGCGGGCGAAGCCATTGATTTAACAGGCGCCCGGTTTCCTGAAATACGGCCGCATCAGTAAAATACAAACTGTTGTTGAAGCCAATCAACGCCCGGGTAACGGGTGTTGGCAAGGTGCGGCTCTCCACACGAAAACCTTTTTTACTGATAATGAAAATGTACACACGCGAATTGCCCTGCGTAATATCCTCAATGAAATAGCTTACAATCGCGGCCTGCGGTGCCAATTGCGCTTGTAAATCTCCCACACGCGGCAACGCGCGTTTAAACTTGAGGTTGTAGTAAGCTGGGTAATCAGTCTCTAGTTGTTGAATAAAATCCTGATAGGCTTCATGGCTGGCAAACAACTGTTGCCGCAGCGTTGCTTCTGTAGTTGGGTCGGGCTTGTTTTGAATTTCCTGAGACAGCAGCACAATGGCAGCTTTCAATTCTTTTTCGCGTTCCAGTAATGTTTCAGGAATGCCAGCAAAAGACTTTGCCTGGGCGTCTGCAATCGCTTCCTGTAGTACGGCTGATTTACTTTTCTCCGCGAAGTAAAAGCACAACTCGCGGTAGCGGCGGTTCTGCGTGGTTACCTCGCTTAATGTTTTCGCTACGCGCACACCATCTTGGTACACCTCGTTTGCAAGACTGCTGATGGCAAGTTTATCATTTTCGTTTTCAGTCTGCTGCCGTAAACGATCGATCAGCGAATCGCACAGCAATAGTCCTTTCAACGCACTGGTTAAATCTTTTGGACCCAGTGTTTTACCATAGTAGCGTTCTTCCAGCGTTTTTGATTTTTTGTGAAGGGAGAAGAGCAACACCTGGCCATTGTAGTATTCCGAAATGTCTGGAAATCGCGATACGTCTGATGCAGCAAAACCGATCGAGTTACTGGCCAATGCTTGTTGGAAACAATACAAAGCGCTATCGTATTTGGACTCCGTCAAGAATACGGAGCCCAGTTGGTTAAACGTTGAAGCGATGTCCGGATGTGCGGTACCATACACTTTTTGATATAATGCGAGGGCTTGCCGATAATACCCTTTGGTGGCCGCCAGGTTATTTAGTTTTCCGTAGGTGCGGCCGAGATTCAGGCGCACAAACGCTTCGTTGGGATGCCCCTGTGGGTAGATTTTTTGCCAAATGGCTAAAGCGGTTTCAAAGTTTGTGATTGCATCGCCATACAGTTTTAAGTCGTTGTAGACGTAACCCATGTTGGTATTGATAATCGCAATTTTGGGATGGATATTTCCATGGAGCGACGCATAGAGTGGCAATGCCTGATCGTAGTAGGTGAGGGCCTTATCCGGATCCACCTTGCTATAGACCAACCCCAAGTCGTTGAAACTTGCCGCCAGTTCTTCTTTGGAAAGCCGTGGCAGGTTTTGGCGAATGGCCAGTGCCTGCTCGGCAACGCGAATGGCTTCATTGTATTTGCCCAGCGAATTTAGCGTTGTGCTTAACAGCCCCAGCGTACGTGCGGCTGCGCGTGTGGCAGCAGTACCTGCGCGCTGGTGGATATCCCACGCGGTTTCCAACCGCTGTAACGCAAGGTCGGAGCGTCCGGAGGTCAGTTCAAAATACGCCAGGGCCGTCTCGAATCCGGCTTGATCGGCCGTTTGTATTTCTTTCGCCACTTGGCTGAGCAGCGTTTTTGCTGCGCCATAATCTGCCAGCGCTGTTAATGCCTCGGCTTTTCGAATAGCTCCGGTGTGGCTCAAGGGTGCCAGTTCGTTTGCCCGTTGCACCAGTTGTTGGTATTCGCCCGCGATCCACAGGGAGTCCAGCAGATCCTCGGTGGCCGGTTGTGCCATGGCCGCATGCCAAAGCCATCCGCAAAGAAAAAACAACCAACCGCTTTTCATCGCTTACAGTGTAAACCGATAGACATACGTGATGGACGACACGAATTCGCGCGTGAGTCCATCAGGGTTTAACTTTCGTTGCACCAGCACGTGGCCCAGCAGTAGCCGCACCTGGCTTTTTACATTAAAACTATAGCCTGTGGTAACAATACCGCTCAAGGCCAGGCCCGATGCATCTTTGGAGATCACCCGTAAGCCACGCGAGTTGGTAAATGCGTCGCGGTTAATGCGATAGATGGGCAATAGCCCCACTGAGAAATTCCATCGCGATAAGCGGAAGTTTCGTTCCGCCCGCAGCATCACATCAATCCCCCGGCGCAGGTCTTTGGCTTGCGTATAACGATCCACATAGCTTTCTTCTTCTGTACCATCCCATGCGCTCCACACAAACTGATTTTCATTTTGCCCAAACGGCACCTGAATGCCGGTGGCAAAAAGCCATTTCCGCGAAAGCAATGAGAACCCACCTACAAAATCGAATGTGCCCAGGCTGGTTTGGTAATACATGGGCAGCGGTAAGGTATTGATGTTTTTGTCGGACGAATTTGTAGGGATTTTCGCCCCGAGCGAATAGTTGATGTCGATCCGGTCCGTGCGCAAAAAATTTCGCGTAAAGCAAAGCGAAATATCGCCCACACCCTCTGTGTTGGCCAGGCGGCCCGTTACCCACTGATAAGGGAGTTTTACTTGCAACGAACTTCGGTTTGATAAACTGAAATTCAAATCGGCCGTAGCCACATGCACTACGGGGGTAAGCGTGGTGGTGCCGCGATAAAAACTAAACTCCATGGAGTTGAGTTGGAAGCGAAGTTTTTTGTTGAACGGTTGATCGGGCTTCATGGCGCCCATGGTGCAGAAGCCGGCATCGCTGCAGCCTTGCCCCACGGCAAAAAACGGCGAGAGTAATAATCCAACAAAAATGTGCGTACGCAAGAACATTGCTCAAGATTAAATTCCTTTGGCAAAATTCAAAATGAGATGAGTCAAAGTTTCTGGCCCGCCCGCTTGTTTGCGCGCCGCGGTGCCCGGACTTAGGTGGCGGTTACATGCCCAGCGACTGGTTTTCGATGGAAGCCAACTCGATGATCTTTTCGTATTCGGCCGGATTCAAATCGTTAAAGAAGTAGTGTACCGGGTTTACCTGCACTCCGTTAATCAGCACTTCATAATGCAAATGTGGCGCTGTAGAGAGGCCGGTGTTACCCACGTATCCAATCAACTCGCCACGCTTTACCCGTTGCCCTTTGCGTACCGCAAAACCGTGCATGTGTGCATAGCGGGTGCGGTAGCCGAAGCCATGATCGATTTCAACCATTTTACCGTAGCCACTGAAACTTACCTGCACCTCATCGATGAGGCCATCTGCGGTAGCATAAATAGGCGTGCCAATGGCTGCGGCAAAGTCGATGCCGGTGTGCATTTTCTTTACTTTATAAATGGGGTGTACACGCATACCAAACCCCGATACCAACGCCACCAGTTGTTTGTTGGCCACAGGTTGAATGGCGGGAATGGCTGCGAATAGTTTTTCTTTGTTCTCGGCTTTCAGTACAATTTCGTCTTGCGATTTCGACTCGATGTACATCTTTCTGCGGAGCTTGTCTACCCGCTCGCTCAGGTTTACGATCACTTCTTTATGAATGATATTCTTTGCCAGGATTTCTTCGTACCGATCGGTGCCACCCACGCCCGCTTCGCGAATGGATTTTTCAATTGGCTCAGCCCCGAGTACCACACGATAGATGTTGTCGTCCCGATACTCCATATCGTTCAGCAGGGCTTCGAGTTTCGTTACATCCTGTCGCAGGTTATCGATATAAAATTCTTGTTCTTTTAATTGATTTTTTAACAGCAGCTCTTTGGGTGATTCGAAATAATTGCTGAACAGAATGAGTAACCCTACCGCCATGGCGAGGGTGAGTGAAAAAATGCCCAGAAAATTCAGAACAATGTCCGTCTTGGATGTCTTTACCCGCTCGTACTTGCAGGTTTCCGTGTCGTAATAGTATCTGATTTTCGCCATCCTTGGGTTTTTGAAGGATTAAAGCGGTTTAATCCGCGAGCCGCGGCAAAGGTAAGCATTTTTAGGATTTTGGAGGTCGGAACGCCTTGATTGCCTTTTCGTTACACTGCAAATGCGGGCCCTCTAACAAATCGATGCAATACGGAACTGCGGGGAAGACTACTTCCAGGCATTGGCGGATCGCCCGGGGCCGCCCGGGCAGGTTAATGATTAGTGTTTGGTTGCGAATGCCGGCCGTTTGCCGCGACAAAATTGCGGTGGCTACGTATTGCATGCTTACTGCGCGCATCTGTTCGCCAAAGCCGGGTAACATTTTGTGGCACACGGCTGCGGTTGCTTCGGGGGTTACATCGCGCTTTGCGGGGCCCGTACCGCCCGAGGTAACGATCAGGCAACAACCTTTTACATCGGCCATTTCCTTTAGCGTATGTTCAATCACAGGTTGCTCGTCGGGCACAACAGCATATTCCTTTTCCCACGGGCTGATGAGGTACTCGTTGAGTAGCTCTACAATGGCCTTGCCGGGGATGTCTTCGTAAATGCCCTGACTGGCACGGTCGGATACATTGATGATGCCGATACGGATAGGTTTGTTTTCCATTTCGATATTAACGTTTGGGAATCAACAGCGAGCTATCGCCATAACTTAAAAAGCGGTAATTGTTATCCAGCGCCGCCTGGTACACCTTTTTCCAATCCGCCCCGATGAATGCGGCCACCAGTAACATCAGCGTAGAACCGGGCTGGTGGAAGTTGGTGATCAGCCCATCGCACATGCGAAAGCGGTAGCCGGGAAAAAGATAAATGGAAGTTTGACCAAGCAACTCCTCAAGGCCAAGCACCGCCATGTGTGCGAGAATTTTTTCGAGTGCCTGCTCGCGCGAAATATGTTGTAGCGCCGTTTGGTAACAGTACAACTTCGGAATGTAAAATCCGGCCGTGGGTTGCTCATGCAGCAGCACCCCAAACCAGTATAAGCTTTCCAGCGTGCGCATGGAAGTGGTACCCACCACCACGGTGTTTTTCGCACGCAATAGTGCCAGAATTGTCTTCCGACTTACTACTACTTGTTCTGCATGCATATCGTGTTCTACGGCATTGCTCACCTTTACCGGTTGAAAGGTGCCGGCACTTACGTGCAGGGTAACAAACTCCTGCGGGATTTTGCGTTCGTTAAGCTTTTGCAACACGCGCTCGGTAAAATGCAGACCTGCGGTAGGGGCCGCCACGGCTCCGTTCCAACGGGCATAAACTGTTTGGTAGCGGTCGCGGTCTTCCTTTTGGGCCGCGCGTTTGATGTATGGCGGCAAAGGTGTTACCCCTGCCTGTTGCACTACCTCCGCAAAACTCTTTGTTTCGGGCTGCCAGGAGATTTGCACATGCCCGGCGGTGCGATCTACCAGCCGTGCGCGCAACCTGCCGTTGGAGGTTTGTTTTTCTAACACCATATCGGTTGGCCAGCGCTTTACGTTACCAATGGCGCACTGCCACACCACTTCACCCGTTGCTTCCATTGCAACGGACATCACGGTAGAGGGCGCCACGGGTTGGAGCAACAGCAACTCGATGGTGGCCCCGGTTTCTTTTTCGAAGTGCAGGCGTGCGGGGATTACTTTTGTGTTATTGAAAACCAATGCAACATCGGGCGGCAGCACCTCCGGCAGGTCGATGAACGTGCGGTGAAGAATGTTGCCCGCATCGTAATGCAATAGTTTGGATTGATCGCGTTCCGCCAGCGGAAAGGCCGCTATCCGATCGGGCGGAAGTGGGTAGGTGAATTCGTTGATATCGATGGATTGCATGATTTCCTGTTCAAACAAAAGCTTAGCATGATAAACAAAAAATAGTGCTGCGAGATATTTTAGGGTAATTGTTTACCGTTTTTGAAAAAAAAACTCGCTGTTGCTGTGATTTTTTTAAACAATGATTGTAATTTCGTTCAAGAGCTACGATCAATGTGCGCACTTGAAACGTTAGCTCCGGTTTTATTTTATACTAACAAAACAATTACGATTATGAAAAAAATCAATTTTCAAAGGCATCTAATGTACGCCTGCGTGCTTACCATTCCATTTTCCTGCCAACCACCCGCGGGGGGGGGATGAAATCTCTCCATTCCAAGACGTTGTAACCGTTGCCAACAATACGGTTTCGTTTAAGTCGATACAGGCGTATCGAAATCTGATCGATAACAGCACAGACGAAACCCGCGCAGAGTTAGTGAAGTTTGTAAACGATGTGAATGGATTTCGTTCGTTGAAAGAGCAGGTCATGTCTCAAGCTGCCAGCGGTAAGACCAAAGAGTCGGAATTTGTTACAGACGATGATTTTATCACCAAACTGTTGAATCAGGATGGAATTATTAAGTTAGGGGACTATTTCTTTCAAATTGATCTAAATAAATCAACAGTTTTGGTATCCATCAACAAAGCCGATTTGGAAGGAGAAAACCTGAAAAACGCTATGGTTTTTTCAACAGATGAAAACGTTCTCGAACTCATGGAAGCAGGGTATACCAACTCTCCAGACTACGGCGCAGATACTCGCGGGCGTACTGATTTTTGGAAATGGTTTTGCAGAGCTAGACGGGCTAATTCTCAACAAAAGCAAAGTAAAAACGATGACTTGGCGTATACTGATTCATCTACTTCAACAGATAGGTCGTATTCGGCCAAAGTGGAACTCGAATATAATGCAGTCGGCATATATTTTGAACTTAAAGCAGATGTGAAATCGCTTAAGTATCAAGTTCCGTTTTGGTTCGACAATGTCAATGATGGATTCGCAAGAATAATAACGAATAACTACTACTTTCGCGTGAGGTGCGGCCGCTCTGAGTTCGCCAGTCATGATTGGCCAACCTATTCGTTTGCGAACTCCCCTGGCAAATGCAAGCAAACCTATTTTTCAAGCACTTCTGCATTACAAGATTATGAAGTGACAGCGACATTTTATTACAACCATGTTAACTCCGAAGTTGGTGCTAGATCAATAACCTATCGAATTGCTGATTATTAGGCCATGCGGTTCTTCATTTTTATAGCTGGGTTAGTTTTTGCTATCCCAGCCTCTTCCCAAAAATGGTCGCTCGACTTTCAACTCGGCACGTTCAGCACGTTCAACTACTTTACTGAAAAGTATGGGCAGTCGTCCCTCTTTCGCACCATGCCAAACGCCTCGCTTGGGGCAACGCTGGGTGTTGGCTATCGCGTGGCGCCGGGGTATGTGGTGGCCGTGAACTACTCGCTATTTCCCTCTATGTTGAAGTATTCGTACAGCATCGACATTGTGCGCGGTGTGAGGCCCGTCGGGTTTGGTTATGCACGCGGAATCGGTATGCGGGAGTTGGCGTTCATCCTTGAAAGACGAAAACGCATCCTGCCGGACAAAAAATGGGATTTCTCATGGATTATTCGGGGCGGTATTTCATACAACTTTTTACCTCCGGTAAATCGCGTGGATTATGAACAACCCAAAACACAAACTGGTCTTCCGAATACTCCCGATCAGCCAGACAGCACTACCACGATCATTGAGCGGCCTCACGTGGTTGGTTTGAAAGTAGGCACTGGCATCGGCTTAAAGCCGAAAGCCGACGGCCGATTTACCTATGGATTGATTTTCGACTCCTTTATTTCACCCACTCGATTCGCAAGCGAACGGATTTTCTTTTCGAATGCGGGTAGGACATTGGAAAATAGAATTACTACGAATGGATCGTATGTGTCGCTTCGGCTAACGGTATCTTACCAACTGGGGAAATCGCGAAACGACATTGCCTCTCGTTGAAATTCTGACAAATCTCCACAGGCAATACAAAGACCCGTTAATTTTCGAGCATTTTTTCATCCGCGTAAGCGTGAAAGCGCAACACGTTTTACGTTTCGTTGAAAATTGAACAGGTTTCCATCGCGAAAGCAAAAAGGGCCTGTTGAATTTTTTGGAACTTTAGCATCTTTTTTAATCCGCGGAAGCGTTGCATCTTCGCCCGCATGTCGTGGCAAGCCGATTTCTTTTCGCGCACGTTTGATTTCCGCTTCGAGGCGCGGACCTCGCGTGGGCGGATGACACAGAAAAAATCGTGGTTTTTACGACTGTGGGATGACCGTGAGCCCGAGCGTGTAGGGGTGGGGGAGTGCAGTTTGTTGTCGGGGCTGAGTCCTGAAAATCCAGAAAATATTGAGTCGCAATTGGCGGCGCTAGCCAATGCCTTGCGCGCCATGCCTGCGGAGGCGGCATTATTCCCTTTCGGGGAGTTGAGGAATTTCGCAGAAAAGAGACTCGCAATCGGCAACAGCCCGGCCCTTCTATTTGCGTTTGAAACCGCGCTACTGGATTGGCAGCTGGGCGGTAAGCGCCATATTTTTCCAAACGCGTTTGTTCAGGGCGAGGCGATTCCCATCAACGGCTTGATCTGGATGGGCGGCCTGGATGCCATGTTGCAACAAATCGAAATCAAAATCCGCGATGGCTTTACCACCATTAAAATGAAGGTGGGCGGCCTCGACTTTGAAAAAGAGTGCGACATCCTGCAATATGTTCGAAGGAAATATTTTCGCGATCAAATTACGTTGCGGCTGGATGCAAATGGTGCATTTAAAAAAGGTGATGCGCGTTACAAACTGAATCAACTGGCGCGCTTCGAGATTCACTCCATCGAGCAGCCGGTGCCGGTGGGCTCGCCCGAATGGAAAGATTTGTGCAGGCAATCGCCCATCCCCATCGCACTTGATGAAGAGTTGATTGGCGTGGCGGATCGGCATCATAAAGAAGAACTTTTGGATCGGATTCAACCCCAGTACATCATCCTCAAGCCTTCCCTGCACGGTGGCCTTAGCGGCTGCGCGGAGTGGATTGACGTGGCGAAAGCGAGAGGCATTGATTTTTGGATGACGTCTGCGCTCGAATCCAACATTGGTTTGAACGCCATTGCGCAATTCACCGCGGGGTATGCGCCTACCTTACCTCAAGGTCTCGGCACAGGCGGTTTGTATCACAACAATTGGGAGAGTCCGTTAGTGGTTGATGCCGGCCAGATCCGCTATGACGCAACATTGCCCTGGAGTCCCATTGCGCACACCGAAAGCGATGCGCCTTTGGAATAATCTTAACGCTAGCACATGAAGCACACCGTCCATCTGGCCATTCAAATTGTACCGCTCAGCGATCAACCCGCCTATTCCCTCATTGATGCCGCCATCCGGGTGATCCAGCAATCGGGATTGCGATTTACCGTCGGGCCGATGGAAACCGTGTTAGAAGGCGACTACGACATGGTTATGCGCGTTGCCCGGGAGGCACAACAAGCCGCATTGCAGGCAGGTGCTGCCGAGCTCGTGGTGACCATGAAACTACACATCCGAAAAGATGCCCCGGTCTCGTTCGAGGAGAAAGGGCTGGAGCGCAAACAGCTTTGAAGCGATGAATCGTACTACGAAAATTTCAGAAGACTGGCTCATCACGTGCGCGGGATTGCTGCTGGTGATGGTTCCTCTGGTATTCGTGCTGCCGGCGCCATCCTACAGAGAACTTGAGTTGACTGCATTGCCCACCTTAGGAATTTCCGTGCTGGTGCAAGGTGCGTTGGCGTTATTCGTTTGGATGCTGGTAGCGCTGTTTACCCATCGCCCGTGGCAGACAAGTCTCATTTCGTTTGGTGTTGTGTGGATCATTGCGCAAGTGGCGTTGATTTTTGGTGGGATGAGTTGGGCGCGCGGACTCGGCCTGGAAGCGGTGATCTTTAGTTTACTTTTTGGGCTGGCGATTGGGCAGTTCAGACCGATGCCTGCGGCGTGGCAGCCGGTGGTTTCATCCGAACTATGGGTAAAGGTGGGATTGGTGATGCTGGGTGCGAGTGTGATTTTTTCTGATTTATTGAAGGCGGGTGGTCTTGGGTTGATACAGGCCGGGGTGGTGGTGGTAGCGGTTTGGTATGCAGCGTATTTTGTTGGCCGCTATTTTGGATTGGAAGAAGATCTAAAACTCATGATTGCCAGCGCAGTCTCCATTTGTGGCGTGTCTGCGGCCATAGCCACAGCCGGGGCCATTCAGGGCGACACAAAGAAACTTTCCATGGTGGTTTCGTTGGTGCTGTTGGTGGCGATACCGATGATGCTGGGGATGCCTTACTTGGCCGAATATCTCCAGTTGCCCGATGCGGTAACCGGTGCGTGGCTGGGCGGCACGATTGATACCACCGGTGCGGTAGTAGCCGCAGGCGCCCTGGCCGGCGATGAGGCGCTGAAGATGAGCACAATCGTAAAGTTTTCGCAAAACGTGTTATTGGGTGTAGCCGCTTTCGCGATCAGCGTGTATTGGGCATACGGCCAGACGCAAGCCACTGCTGCACGCCCCACACTGGCTGTGGTCTGGCAGCGATTCCCAAAATTCGTGGTAGGGTTTGTAGCGGCCTCACTCATCTATACGCTTTGGGTTACCCCAACCCAGTTGGCGATGGTGAAAGAAGGGGTGAAAAGTATGCAAACACTGTGGTTTGTGATGGCGTTTGTGGCAATTGGCCTTGAAACCAACCTGCGCGAGTTGTTACAGCAACAGAATCGTAAAGCGCTGTATACCTTTGTGTTAGCGCAGATTTTCAACATTTTATTAACGCTGGTCGTCAGTATGTTTCTGTTTAGCTAAAATATTTAGCTAAATCTTCTTGCTATTGCCCGCGTAAAGGGCCACTTTTGACTAAAATATTTAGTTAATCGTGGACGCGCAGCAATTCCGTTTAAAGAGCAAAAAGCTTTCTTCCGGCCGGTATCAGGTGCAGTTTTCATTTGGGCAGCCTGAGATGTATTACGGCTATGTTTTGGCTGAACCGCGCACGCCGCTGCGCGAGGTGATGGAGAAGATTGAGCGCCACGTGTTGGCCGCGATAGAGCCAGAACGCTACCTGCAACGCAACCTTTTTTCCGTGCTTAAACGGGCGCCATCGTCAGGAAAGATCGTAGTATATAAACGATAATCGTATGGAGATTAACGAAAGTATTCGAGCGCTGCGAAAACAATTGGGTTTAACGCAAGATCAGTTTGCCGCCAAGCTGAAAATTAAACGTTCGCTCGTGGGGGCATACGAAGAAGGGCGGGCCGAGCCGAGGCTGGAATTGATCCAACAAATCGCGAAACTGGGTAAGATACCACTCGAAAGCTTTATGGCTGGGCCCAACGCGAAGGGCGTGTTTAAAACGGTGGCCACACCCACGCCAGGCAAAGATGTGTTGGTGGTAACGGTAGATCAGCACTCGCGCGACAATATTGAGCTTGTACCCCATAAAGCCGCAGCCGGTTATCTGAATGGGTATGCCGATCCAGAGTTCATCAAAGAACTACCTTCATTCCGGCTCCCGAATTTACCAACGGGCACGTACCGGGCTTTCGAAATTTCAGGAGATTCCATGCTCCCAATTACGCCTGGAACGATTATCGTGGGCGAGTATGTGGAAAACCTCCAGCACATCCGCAATGGGAAGACCTATGTGCTGGTTACTCAAAGTGAAGGGATTGTGTACAAACGTGTTTTTAACTACATCTCCGAAAACGGAAAATTGTTTTTGGTTTCCGATAACCGGCAGTATTCTCCGTACCAGGTCGCGGCCGAAGAGGTAACTGAGGCTTGGCAGGCGAAAGCGTTTATCAGCGTGCAGTTTCCGGATGTGGATCTTAAAGGAGAAGCGTCGGTTGGAGAATTGGCTGGGGCGCTGGTGAATTTGCAACAAGAAGTTGCCTCCTTAAAAACGAAGCTGAAGAAATAACTTAGCGGTTGCCACTCACACCTCTTCCTTCCGGGAAGGGGCTGTGAGTTGGATTTTTGCACACAGTAGCAATTCGCTTTGCGTACAAGCGAAAGTATCGTAGCCCTGATGATCTTACGGTTGCCCTGTGAGCACGTAGGTCTGTGCATGTGCCCGCAGCGTGTTTATCCGATCTATTTTTCCTGACGCGGTTTCTGCAAAATGCGGTACCGAAAGCAGCAGCTTTGGTGCCTCGTATTTCGTAAGCAGTGGGTGGGCAATCGACCAAATTTTGGTGAGGACGGCTGTGGCATCACCTTCCACAACCAAAACCACTTGTTGATGCAACTGCGGGTGGGGTTGGGCAGCGATAAAAAAACGGTTGTTTACGCCTTGGCTTGCAAACACCGGCTCAAGTTTACGCTCAACCATTTCCGGGTGAATTTTTATGCCGCCGGTGTTGATTACCAAATCCAATCGTCCGAGCCACTCGAATTCATTTGGGTTAATCAGTCGCGCAACATCGTTGGTTACCACGGGATCACCCAGATGCGGGGCCCGAATGATTAAGCAGCCGCGTTCATCGGTGGAAACCTGAATGGTGGGGAGCGTGCGAAATGCTTCCCCAACCCGCGGTCCGTTCAACGCACGTAGTGCAATGTGGGTTAGGGTTTCCGTCATGCCATAGGTTGCATAAAACCGGCCTGGAAATGCGGCAAGTTTTTGTGCCGTAGCCGCTTCCAGTGGCGCGCCCCCAATAATCGTGCACGCTACATCGCGAAGCTGAGCGCACGCACTGCTTTGCAGAATAGTTTCAAGTTGGTAGGGAACGAGCGCAACAAAATCGATGGGTGTTTTTGCGCTGATCGTGGCAAACGGATTCGCACTTGGCGCTACCACATGCACGTGCATGCCAACTTCCAAACCGCGCACCAACATCATTTGCCCGGCAACGAAATCGGTATCTAAGCACACCAGCGCATGCATGCCGGCACGAAGCTGTAGCGCCTGTTGGGTAAGCGCTGCGCTGGCCTTCATCGCAGCGCGATGAAACGTTACGGATTTGGGTGCTCCGGTAGAGCCCGACGTGCGGAGCTCGAATGTTTCTTGCCCTGCCAGCCATGCCCGGCAGAAGGGGAGAACTTTTCGCGCCAGGTCGGTACTGGCTTCAAACTTACCTGCAATCAGTTCTTCTTCGCCATAGGTTGCACCATCTACATGGACTGTGCTACTCATTTTTCCTTCGTTTTCGAACGGACAGTTCTTGATAGCCATACGTGCTATCAGCGGTACGATCAAAACTTAGATCGGTGAGTTCCACAAGCACCAGTTCGGCCGTGGTGTACACCAGATTTTCGTCTAACATGTGGCCGCCGGTGGTGTTGCCCTGACCGTCGCTAACCGAGATATGGAGGTGGCATGCCGATGCAGAGAGCGTGCCGGTTAACGAAACAATTTCAAAAAAGCCTGCTTGCGAGAAACCCGACTCCTGATTGGCAAACCGGAGATTGATTTTTTCAAGGCTTCCTACACACGTAACAATGGCGGCGGCTTCCAGTTTGTTTGCCTGCGCAAACCGCAGTAATTCTTGCTTTACGTCCTGATGCGGCTTCAGGCGAAGGGCAAAGTATCGGCCAGCGGAAGACTGACTCAAGGCCATGCTGCTAACACATACAAGAAGAACACCTGCTAATGAGTGCACATTACGGAAACTTTGGGAACTTCGAGAAATCCGGCTCACGCTTTTCTAAAAACGCATTTTTCCCCTCTTTGGCCTCATCGCTCAAATAATACAGAAGCGTAGCATTACCCGCTAACTCCTGAATGCCCGCCTGCCCGTCAAGTTCCGCATTAAATGCGCACTTAAGCATGCGGATGGCCAACGGACTTTTCTTCAGAATTTTTTCCGCCCAAGCCACATAGGTTGCCTCCAATTCATCGAGGGGCACCACTTTGTTCACCAAACCCATTTCCAATGCTTCTTGGGCATCGTACTGATCGCACAAATACCAAATCTCGCGTGCTTTCTTTTGTCCCACAATGCGCGCCAGGTACGAAGCTCCAAAGCCGCCATCAAAGCTGCCTACTTTAGGACCGGTTTGTCCGAACCGCGCGTTTTCGGCTGCAATGGTTAAGTCGCACACCACATGCAACACGTGGCCGCCACCAATTGCCCAACCCGCGACTGCGGCAATTACAGGTTTAGGAATTGAGCGGATGATTTTCTGAAGATCAAGCACATTTAAGCGGGGCACGGCATCGCCACCTACGTACCCGCCATGGCCGCGCACGCTTTGGTCGCCACCGCTGCAAAACGCCTGACCGCCTTCGCCCGTGAGAATGATTACGCCTACCTCGTTATCCTCGCGGCAAACATTCATGGCATCAATGAGCTCTTTTACTGTTAACGGAGTAAAGGCGTTGTGTACTTTAGGCCGGTTAATGCTGATGCGTGCAATGCCGTTGTATTTGTGGAACAAAATTTCCTGGTATTCTTTAATGGGTTTCCACGGGTACTTTAGATTCATATCGATGATTTTAAATGCTGTTTAAACTGTGTAAAATATAACTTGTTTTGCTCCGGCGTAGAAACAACCTCAAGTAAAGCGGGGCCATCGCCCGAGAAGAAATCGGCCCACGCTATACCGGGCGCGTAACGTATGTAGCGAATACCGAATTCCGCGCAGAGGGCCTGGGCGCTTCGCTTTTGTTCGGTAACGAAGTATTGCGACATCTCGGGCAAATCGCCCGGGCCATCAATTAACTTGAAAATCACGCCGCCATGGTTGTTGAGCAGCACAATGCGCAAGTTGGGAAGTGATTTGCTATGCCAAAATGCATTGCTGTCGTAGAAAAAAGCAACGTCGCCCGTGAGTAACACCTGGCGGGAGGCATCCGCCAGCGCGTGACCTACAGCGGTGCTGGTGCACCCATCTATACCGCTGGTGCCGCGGTTAGCATAAACCTGCACATTGCGGTTTGGCGCCAGGCCGATGTAGTTTACATAGCGCACGGGCATGCTGTTCGATAAGTGTAGCGTGGCGTTGTCGGGCAAATGCCGCAAAAACTCGTTCACCACAAAAAATTCGCTATCGGTTGGCGGTGCTAAAAAGTTTCGCGTAGCCGCTTCGCAGGCGGTTTCAAGTCCTTGCCACTGAAGTTGAAATTCCGAGCGCTCCGTGTGGGCCGATTCGTGCTGAAACTGGTGAAAGAACCACTGCGGCGTTGTGCGGATAATCCGCGTAAGCGATTGAAACGTATCGGGTGCTACGCCACTCGGTTGAAGGTGCCAGTGTTGGTTCGGCCGATGTGCGCGCAAGAACAACTTTAGGTTTTTTGAGATGACTGACAGGCCGAATGTAATTAACAGGTCGGGTGCCAGCGCAGATTTTTTTTGTGTGTCAATGGCGCCTAAAAACCCATCGGCCAGCCGAATCGTGTCTTCGCAGCCGTGGAAATTCGAAAGGATGTCGCCCACGATTACTGCGCCGTGATGCCTTGAAAAAAGCTGCACAGCCGCCAGCGTGGCGGAGGAGTAGTTGCCCTGTCCAACAACAATTAGAATTTTTTTAGCTTCCTTGATCTGTGCGGCCAAGGCAGCAAGTGGTTCGGGCGCGATCGACAACGCGGGTGGTTGGATCGCAATGTGCCTGAACGGTTGTGTGTGGTGATGTTCCCCGGTTTCCGGGTACAGCGGTTCCCGAAACGGGAAGTTGACATGCACAGGTCCGTTCGGTGCTTCAAACGCGGTGTAAATGGCCTCATTGAACACGCGCTGCGCATACCACGCAGAGTCTTGGTGGGTATAATCTGCGTTGAGTTCCCACGCGCGTTTCGCATGGCCCGCGAACAGGTTGGTTTGCCGTATGGTTTGTCCATCCAGCTGGTCAATCCACTCTTTGGGCCGATCGGCCGTGAGCACTACGAGCGGGATTTGCTGAAAGAAGGCTTCGGCTACTGCCGGTGCAAAGTTGTAGGCGGCCGACCCGGACGTACAAATTAGCACCACCGGCCTGCCCGTGCGTTGGGCAATGCCCAGTGCAATAAATGCTGCGCTGCGTTCATCGCTAAAAACATGTGTGCGGAAGGCCCCGTGTCGGACAAACGCCAATACCAGTGGGGCACTGCGCGACCCCGGGCAGATCACCACATCGGTAATACCGGCTTTCGAAGCGATTTCGGCCAGCGAAAGGAGTACGCCATGCATTAGTGTTGAATGGCTTTGAGAATGGTGTTCATTTTCATTTCCGTTTCATTCCATTCCGCCGCTGGGTCGGAGTCAGCCGTAACACCGGCGCCTGCGTAAAGGCGCGCCCCGTTTCCGAACCACTGCATGCACCTGAGATTAACAAAGAGCTGGGTGCTGCCTTGCACGTCTACCGGCCCTAAAAACCCAGTGTACAGTTCGCGGTCGTGTGCCTCGTGCGCTCGTAAAAATGCCAATGCGGGCTCAAGCGGCATTCCGCAAACGGCACTGGTGGGGTGCAACAGCTTCAGCATTACCGATGCCAGTTGCGGAAAGTGCGTGGCCCGTGTGTCTACGATGTAATCCGTTTTTAGATGCAACAGGTTACCCGCGCGGTAGGTGCGGGGCCCGTGTTCTTCATACTCGCGCAAGCGAATTTTTTTGAAGCAATTAATGATGTACCGGCTTACGAACGCCTGCTCCTCGATGTCTTTCTGTGTCCACGAAATTTTTTTGAGATCCGTACCCGCCACAAACGGTTGCGTACCCGCCAGCGCTACGGTAGCAAACATGCCGTTGTTGTTTTGCGCTACGAGCAACTCCGGGGTAGCTCCCAACCACGTGCCCGTCTGTGGAGACGATACGAGCGAGACCAACGCATGTGGGTATTGATCAGCCAACGAATGAAAAAGCTGGAGTAGATCAAATTGAGCATCCAGTACAATATCCTTTACCCGTGAGGGCACCACTTTTTCGAGCCTGCCGACTTCAATCGCGTGTACGCCTTGCTTCACCATGTCAGCAAATGCTGGCGCGGGTGTTTCCTTTGATGCACTTTTTTTCTGGATGTGCCATTGGCAGGGGCGAAGCGGCAGTTGCGGGATGTTGAACTCAGCCGGAGTTCGAATCACCTGAACGGTATCGTTTTCGATACGCAGATGGAATTCGCTGGGTATAAACAGTTTGGTCCGGGACGTATCGAATGGGCCAACCAAAAATCCGCTGGGCAATTCCTCCAGGGCAAGTTCGATTAGTGATTGCGGCTGTTCGCAGGCAATCAGCTCGATGGCTTTTGTATCAGGCATCCGCCAAACCGCCACGGCTTTACCTTCCATTAAAGACTGGCCAACGACCTTGCGCAACACCGTGTCGGTTTGCAGCCGGTCTTGTAATGCAAGTTCCCTCATCTCCGGTCAATTACAGCCAATGTTATTCTACTAACACAGACCAGTTCGTCTTGTTCGTTGGTGATGCGAATCTCCCACACCTGCGTACGCTTCCCTACGTGTATCGGCATGGCCTTGCCAAACACAAAACCCTGCCGCATCGATTTGATGTGATTGGCGTTAATTTCCAGACCTACACAATATTGTGTTTCCGGGTTTACGCAGAGCGTAGCGGCAACGCTGCCGAGGGTTTCGGCCAGCGCAACGGATGCGCCCCCGTGCAACATGCCCAACGGCTGGTGGGTGCGTGCATCTACAGGCATGCGCGCAACGATGTAGTTTGGCCCAAGCTCTGTAAACTCAATCCCGAGGTGACTGACTAACGTATTTGCAGACATCGCGTTTAGCTTACTGAGCGAGACGGGGGGAAACAAGTGAGCGGGGCGGGCGTCTGGTGTATTGGCCAATGGCTTATTTCCTTATTTTTGCGGCCAAATTAGAAGAAATTGACCAGCAAAAAAATCTACCTTATTCGCCACGGGCAAACGGAGCTCAACCGCAAAGGAATTGTGCAGGGCAGTGGGGTGGATGCACCGCTGAACGCAGAGGGTACGCGGCAAAGCGAGGCGTTTTTTCAGGCCTACCGGGATGTGCAATTCGATAAAATTTACACGTCGGCATTGAAACGAACCGTGCAATCCGTGGCACCTTTTTTACAACAGGGAACGCCGCACGAGTCCTTACCCGGCCTAAACGAAATTAGCTGGGGCGTGCATGAGGGAAAGCAGATTACCCCGGAGGAAGACGCCTACTATCATTGGATGTTGAAGCAATGGCAAAATGGCCAAACGCACATCAAGATCGAAGGGGGGGAGAGCCCTGAAGATGTAGTGGCCCGCCAAAGTGCCGCTTGGAATTACATTTTAAGCAAAAGCGATGAGCAAACCATTTTGATTTGTATGCACGGGCGCGCCATGCGCATTTTGCTCACGCAAATTTTGAACTATCCGTTAAAGTCGATGGATGTGTTTGAGCACCAAAATTTATGTCTGTACGTGGTGCAGGGCACGGGGCGCATGTTTCGTCTGGAGAAACACAATGACGTAGCCCACCTCCAAATGAAGGTACGAGAAAAACACCAACTCACCTAGGTAGTTGGTCCAGCGCAAAACGCGCTTTGCTGTCGATGCTGTTTTTGTATTCGTGCTTTTTGTAGCTCAGCGCCTTCTCGAAAAATACCCGGGCCTCCGGGTATTGCCGCGCCTCTTGGGCAATGTACCCCAGTTGCAAAGCGGCGCTGGGCCCAAAATACCACGGGTTGTCTTTGGCCAGATCAATGGTTTGCTGATAAAAAATTTTGGCTGCGGCCACATCTTTTGTTTTATGCGCAAGGCGCCCCTTTCGGTAATAGAACTCGGTGCGATCTAGCAGTGTTGTTAGATCGATCGGGGTGATGGCGGTAAGTATTTCTTTGGCTTCTTTGAAGTAACCGCCATCCGTATAAAAACGGGCACGCAGCAACTTTGGATTTGGGAAGATTCCTTCCTTCAGTTGTGCGTCGGCATACCGGTCGGGTTCAGCCGTGGCTCGACCGGTTTTTTTCGCGCGCTCAAAGAAGCCTTTGGCTTGCTCGGTTTTGCCTTGAAGAAAATAAGCGAGGCTGATTTTGAAGTACGCGTCTTTTTTGAAATTCTGGCTTTTGTAGTTTTGAATAAACCGCTGAAACGCCTGAATGGATGCAGTGTAATCCGCCCGCTGCAGCAGAATTTCGCCCCGAATGTAATCGATGTAATACATCGGAAGGCCTTTGGTATTGGCATCCAAATGTTGAATGATTTGCAGCGCTTCTTCGCTCTGGCTGTTTTTAATCATCATGTTTACCGCCAGAAACGAAATCAGGCGTTGATCGGGTTGCTGTTTCAGCATATCCGTTAACCCTTTGCTGGCTTCATCAAATTGTTGGTTGATGAGGCCTTTGATGGTATAATATAAAATACCGGCTTCTGAACTGAGCGAGGAGCGAGACGCCCGCAAATCGTTAAGCATTTTTTGACCTACTACTACCGAGCCCTTCATCCCCAATAAGGACATAAACCAGTGGTACTTGTCGGGCACGGAGCCAATCATCACCTGAATTACACCCCATGTTTTTTTCACCGGCACAAAATCCGGGAACTTCTTTACACACTGTTGTGCCAGGTTGTACGCAGCGCGGATAGAGAGCACCGCGCTCAACTCCTGGCCGAGATTAATTTGGTTAAAGCCCTTTTGCAGTTGTAGTTCCGCACGCAGAAACAGGGCGTCGGGTGTTGCACCCAACTTTTCCAGATAGGCGAGGCGTTCTTTAAACAGCACCTCCGACCTTTCGAATTTTGTTTCGTCTTCGCTGATCAGCGCATCGATGGTTTCATTCAGACTTAAGAGGTACATCTTATGCAACTCATTGCCCTTCATGCGGCCGAGCAACTGCTGCGCCGCATCGGTTTGTAAGTTCATGATCAATTGATGCGCACGGGCACCGTCTGCATCAAACTGCCAGTCTTTATCAGCCGCAACAAGTGCAACGGAAAGTAAAAAAAAGCAGGCTGCTACGCCTGCTCTCTGGTATGTGTTATGGGCAGCCCGACTAACCAACTTTTTTCGTACGCCTTGCAGCGGTAGTCTTTTTCGGCTTTTCTTCTTCTGCAACTTCTACATCTTCCACACCAGCCAGGATTCGGCCGGAGTGTTCATCAATCACGAGTTTCTTCTTCTCGCGGATTTCGGCAATTTTTTGAGGAGGAATAATAATGTTGCAGCCTTCGGCCGCGCCACGTACCACGCGTACTACGGCCAATCCGTTGGAGAGGCTTTTGCGCAGGCGCTCGTAGTACTTCAATAACTTGTCTTCAATTTTCTTCGCGGCCTTTTCGCGCTCGGCCAGCAACCGCTTTTCTTCTTCCTGGCTTTCGCTCAGAATGTCCTGCAATTCGTTTTTCTTATTTTCGAGATCCTGGCTGCGTTCGGCAATTAGCGTCTCAATCTTTTTGATCTCTTCTTTCTTGCCTTCAATTTTCTCCTTCGCTTCTTTGATGCGCTTCTCGCAAATCTGCACTTCTAATTCCTGCAGTTCAATCTCTTTAGTGATCGCATCGTACTCGCGGTTGTTCTTTACATTCTTCTGTTGGTCGTTGTATTTCTTTACCAACTTCTCCGCTTCCTTAATGCCTTCTTTATTTTTCTTAATGACCTCCTCCAACTCTTTCTGCTCTTGCTCAAACCGCTGCTGGCGGGTTTTATAGCCCTCCATCTCATCTTCCAGGTCTTGTACCTCGTCTGGCAAATCCCCCCGCAATTTCTTTAGCTCATCCAGTTTTGTGTCGATACTTTGAAGCTTTACAAGGGCCTCCAGTTTTTGTGCAACTGCTTGATTTTCCATTATTTACAGATAACTGATTGGATTGGTGATCGTTTTTGAAAAATTGACTGCAAAAGTAGGGAATTTTTCCCGCAAAACCTCGGCCAGCAGGTCTTTCGTGTATTGTTCGCTCTCATAATGACCTATGTCGGCAATGGTAATGCGCCCATCGGCATCAAAAAACTCGTGATATTTAAAATCAGCAGAAATGAACAGGTCGGCTGCTTCCTGTATCGCCCGAGGCAACAAAAAACTGCCGGCGCCGCCGCAAAGGGCAATACGTTTTATGCTGGCTTTTGTAATGGCGGTATGCCGAACACAACCACTTTTGAAAACTGTTTTTACCCGTTGCAATACTTCCATTGTGGGCATTTCAACATCTAATTCACCCACCACACCGCACCCAACATGCTGGTTCTCGTTTTCCAGGGTGTGCAAATAATACGCTACTTCCTCGTAGGGGTGGGCTTGGCGCAGCGCGGCCAACACGGATGCCTGCAGGTATGCGGGCAAAATTACTTCCACCCGATCCTCTTGCGCGTACTCCAGCCGGCCTCGCTCTCCCAGGGTGGGTTGCGCATCTTCGCCCGGAAGAAAGGTACCCGTTCCTTCCACGCGGAAACTGCATGCCGAATACTTCCCGATCTGGCCCGCTCCGGCTTCGTGCAACGCTGCTAAAACGCGGTCCGTACTTGACTTCGGCACAAACGTGGTAAGCTTTTGCAGGGTTTGTCGCCCGGGCTGCAACACCTTTATCTCTTTTAGGCCCAATACGCTGGCCATGCGGTGGCTTACACCACCCATTACGTTATCTAAGTTGGTGTGAATGGCATAAATAGCCACATCGTGTTTAATTGCCTTGATGATTGCGCGCTCTACGTAGTTTTTTCCGGTAATGCTTTTCAGCCCTTTAAAGATGATTGGGTGATGAGCAATAATCAGGTTGGCGCTTTCGCGGATGGCCTCGTCTACCACCGCCTCCGTACAATCCAGCGTAACCAGCGCCTTTTTTGCCTGCCAGGCCGGCGAGCCCGTAAGCAGCCCCGCATTGTCGTACGATTCCTGATAGGCGCGGGGGGCCACGGTTTCCAGATAGTGAATAATTTCTGCGATTGTCATGTGAGCCGAAAGTAGGGCAAGTTGCCTACTGTTTCTAACTTTGGCAAAAAAAGTAGGGGCTATGGTTTGTTTGGTATGCTACGTTGGTTGTTAGCGCCCCTGGCGTGGCTGTATCACTTAGGTACAGCGCTCCGTAACTATTTATACACCAGCGGTTACTTTGCCAGCCACGAGTTCGACCGGCTGGTGATTTCCGTGGGCAATCTGAACGTAGGCGGTTCCGGCAAAACGCCCATGGTGGAATACCTCATCTCCCAGTTATCGGCCCACCACAAAGTTGCCACTCTTAGCCGCGGCTATGGCCGCAGATCTACAGGTTTTCGCAAAGTAACACGTGAGGAAACGGCCGAAACCGTGGGTGACGAGCCGCTGCAAATGTTTCAAAAGTTTGGCCACCGGGTTTCTGTATTTGTGGGCGAAGACCGTGCGTTAGCGATTCCCGCCATGTTAGCCGAAGAGCCGGAGATCGACATTATTTTGCTGGATGATGCCTTTCAGCACCGGTCTGTGCGGCCACAATTTTCAATTTTGGTAACCGATGCGCGTAAGCCCTTTTACCATGATTTTGTGCTGCCACTAGGGCGGCTACGCGAGGCGCGCGGGGGCGCCAAGCGGGCGGACGTAGTGGTGGTGACCAAGTGCCCCGATACCGCCACGCAGTCTTGGCGCGATGAGCGTGTGCATGAAATTCAGCGATTTGTTGGGCCAAAACCCGTCTTGTTCTCCGCGGTGCGTTATAGCAATCCGGTTGGTTTCCAAAGCGAAACCTGGCGGACGCAACCGATAGTGGTCGTTACCGGAATCGCAAATTATCACCCATTTTTGGAGTACGTGGCGCAGCATTTTCAGGTTATCCAACACGTGCATTTTCCGGATCACCACCCTTTTACCAAAGCCGATATCCAAAAGATCTTAACGGCATGCCGCAGGGCTTCCGGGCCGGTAAACATCTTGACTACCGAAAAGGATTTTGCCCGGCTGCAGGTGTTCTGCCAAGCCAATTGCTTCGAAGGCGTACCCTGCTTTTACATTCCCATTGAGATGATGTTCGTGGGCAAAGATGGTAAGGTATTTGATAGCATGCTTCGTGAACGTGTGCAAGCACGGCTATCCTGAAACATCAATTATATTTGCCGCGTGAAAAGCTGGGGGCTATTGGTTTTTATTTTCGTTGGTTTTTTTTCCGCCCGCGCCCAGAATCGGGCGGAGACTGCAGAGCCGGCAAAACGCAGAGTCTTGAAGGCCCCAAGTACCGAGTCCACGTTGCGTGTGGGTTCACAAATTGTGGACGATTCTACAAAAAGCATTTACGGGCCAAACACCACGCGCTGGATCTCGCAGGCCGACTTCTTTCGTAACAGCTATCGGTATCAACCTCTGGATACCAGCATCTTCAATTACCATCGTTGGAATTACGTATCGCGGTTTAACTATTTCCTTACCGATCTGGGCCACAATGGCACGGCCATGCGCCCGATTTTTACCGGTACGATTCCGCAGACCATTGGTGTTTCTACCGGCTATACGGCGTACGACTATTATTTCAACACAGAAGAGCCCCGTTTTTACGATACCCAGTCGCCCTACACGCGCATGCAATTAATTTGGGGTGGCCTCGGCCGCGCAGCCACCAAGATTGAATTTGCCCGCAACATCAAACCCAATTGGAACTTCGGCTTTAACTTCCGGCCGATCTTAACCGATGTTCAGTTCCAACGCAGGCGTGGCATCCGCCAAACACAGTCGTACTACTGGGATTTTTTCACTGCGTATCAGTCTAAAAATGATCGGTACTGGATGTCGTTGAACTATAGGCGCATGCGGCATCGGGTGGAGGAGACCGGGGGTATCAACATTGTGCGCACCACCACACGAGATTCAACTTATGCCTCATTTTTCGATCCGAACGTCACGCCCAAACTCACGGGCACAACCAGTTTTGATCAGCGCAACGAGGTAAACTTATTTCATCGGTACAAAGTGGCGAAAGAGGTGCAGGTGTATCACCGCCTAAAGCGGGCGCGCCAATTGAATTGGTTCCGAACCGATGTTGCGCAGGGCGGCCCAAACATATCTTTTTTTGATACGATTACCTACGCGGTTCCGGAACGGGAGCGAAACCGCGCACTGGATAGTGTGCGGTTGTCTACCTTCGAAAACGAAATCGGACTTAAAGGAACCGTTGGCAAACTGTTCTATTACGGCTATCTCAGAAACCGCTCGTATCAGCACTTCAATCGGTTTACGTTATCGCAGCCCACGTTGCCACTATCCGGCAATGAGTTGTTTGTGGGCAGCGGCATTCGCTTTGAATTTGATTCGATACACGCTGTTGCTGTACGTGGCGAGCAATTAGAACAAACGTACTACCGGCTGGATGCAGAAGGCACACTGCCGTTCATCAACTTCTCGTTGCATCGCTCCGTCAGCAAGCCCTCTTTCCTTGTCTCGTCTTATCGCGGAAGGTTTGATGAGTGGAGCAATCGTTTTTCTGCGCCCGGCATCACACGTGCCCAGGCAAATTTGTATTTAAAGGCAGGCCCGTTGTTGTTAGAGCCCGGGGCTACGTACACTGAACTCAACAATTTCATCTATTTTTTGCAAGATTCGTTTCCCGGCAAGAGCCAAACCGTGTTGCCCGTGCAAGCTAGGCAAAATATCCGCTATTGGCTTCCGGAGTGGCGGATGCAACTTACAGTGCTCAAGCGAATCCATTTGCGTACGCAGATCATTCAAACACGCATTCTGGCGAATCCGGATAGTGCCCTACAAATGCCCAATTGGTTTGCGAACGGCCAACTGAGTTATGAAACGTACTGGTTTAACAAGGCCATACAGGTACAAACCGGAGTCGAAGTAAACTGGCGTTCAGGCTATAAAGCCCTCGGGTATGACCCCGTGATTCAACAGTTTTTCGTGCAGCATGATACGGTGGTGCCGGCGTATCCGATAGTTGATGTGTTTCTCAACGGTAAAATAAAGCGCGGCCGGTTTTTCTTGCGCTACCACAACATCGTTCAACTTTTTACGCGCCAGGGCTATCTGGCATCGTCCATTTACCCGGGTTTCCGCAATGTGTTGGATTTCGGATTTGAGCTCTTGTTGTTTGATTGAGATGGTAGAAAAACACGTACTGGGTTTGGAGCTGCCTACCGATCCGCGCTGGGTGCGGATCGCAGAGAAAGACATTAAGGAAATTCTGATAGATCACGCCTATTGCGAGCAGAAGGCGGCCTCATCCTGCATCTCGTTGATTGTAACCTATCCACACTACGAAATGCTGGTGGCCACGCTTACACCCATTGTTGCCGAAGAGTGGGGCCACTTCGAGCGTGTGCTTGAACAGCTTCGTAAACGTGGCTGGGGTCTGGGCAAGCCAAGAAAAGATATGTATGTACACGGTCTTCAGGATTTTGTGATGAAAGGCGGCACTGAGCGGCAACGTTTGGTAGACCGGCTGCTGCTAAATGCCTTGATTGAAGCCCGCAGTTGCGAGCGTTTCCGACTGCTTGCGAAAGAAATTCACGACCAGGAGCTGCGCACGTTTTACTATGAACTCATGGTATCCGAAGCCGGGCATTACAAAACATTCTTGCAACTGGCCAAAAACGTTGAAGCCCCGGGCTACGTCATCAACCGCTGGAACGAGTTTTTAGACCGGGAAGGCAAATTGGTCGCCACGCTGGAAGTACGTGGCGACCGCATGCATTAATCCTGAATCACCATTTTCTGCACAGCCTTGCCGAATTGGCTTTCTACCTGTAGGATGTATACTCCTGGTGTTAGGTCTTCAATGTTCAACACTTGCTCGTATTGTCCGGCAGCTTCAGCGCCTACCGCAAGGCTTCGTGCTTTCTTGCCATTTGCCGCCAGCAGTTGGATTTGAATCGTTGATGTTGATGGGAGTGAATAACGAATCCGGATTTGTTCCCGGGCCGGGTTAGGGTAGGCGCGAACGTCTAACGCCCAGGTTTTTTCCACACCCACGGGCGGAATCTGAATGTACAGATCGTCAATCGACCAACCCCAGCCTACGCCCGTTTCGTCTGAGAACATCCGGAACCGGAATAACACGGTGTCGTTCGGCTGAAACCGCTGGCGTAAATCGAAGTTTTGATCTTTTTTTAACGTGAGGTTCCCCACGGAAGCTGCCTGAAATGCGGTGAGCCAATCGGATTGCTGGTTCGCATTGTATCCATTTGCGATTGGCACCCACGTGAGTCCATCTTTCGTTCCTTCAACAACAACAAAATCCTTAAACGCAGGCTGACCGAATACCGAACTCGGAAGCCCGGGCTCTACCAGTGCTACATCGCGGTAGCTGAAATTTGCTCCGGTGGCATTGATGATAATCGGTGTACGAAGTCGCGCCTGATACTCTTTATTGATCACATAACTATGCTCCGTTTGAAGCGTGAAGGTGTTGCCCAAAGCTTGTACACTAAAGCCCTGCAAGGCGAAATCATTAGCGGCGTCAAAGAAAGAATAATACTGTCGCTGGCTGGCCGTTACCAAGATGTGCTCACCGGTAAATGTAGGTGATGTAAAGGGAGCACGCGTTTTGAAACCCACCACGCGCACGTCTTTCAAACCCGGGGCCTGATTCGTAATGCTCACGTTGTAGGTTCCGGATGTAGTTGCACCTAGTCGGCCAATGCGCGTATTGTTAACGAAAACCTGTGTAGAGTCATACGCATCGGGCAGTTGCACTTGAACCATAAACCGGCCGCGGGGCGATGTGCCCACTTGAACAACCGAAGGATTATTACTCACGATTTGCGACTTGTCGATCTTGGCTGTCCAGATGCCGCGGCCAAAGGTGGCGAGCACGACTTGGTCGTCTACCCCTTTCATATCCCAAACAGAAACATTCGGGAAGTCGTCTAAAATGGCCCAGGTTTGCCCATTGTTGCGCGACTCAACAATCCCGATTTCTGTGCCTGCCCAAATAATATCCGGGTTGTCCGGGCGCACGTAAAGGCTATATACTGCAACATCCGGAAAGCCCGTGCTGCTGCTGGTGCCGGTACCAAAGCCAGAAATGTCTTGCCAGGTTTGCCCCAGATCTGTTGTTCTCAGAACCTTCGGTCGTTTTGAGAATGAAAACAACGCGTACGCAGTGTTCATTTGGGTAGGGTGAGTAGCCAACTTGGTAATCACACCCATGGGTACCTGTGTGAAGTTATTGGTAGCCGTAAATGTGGCTCCGCCGTTGGTGGATACATGCAATCTGCGTGTGGCGCTCATGCCGCTGCCGCCCCACACAATGTTGGCATTGGCGCGCGAGACTTCAACGTCAAAAAGTGTAGTAAGTGTGCCCCAATTGGTGGTGATCGGGGAGAGCGTCCAACTTCCTCCAAAGTTCTCCGATCTCCACACGCCATCGGACCCAACAGCAAATAAGACATCAGGTGTGTTTCGGGAATTGGCAAGCTTAGAAACAAACGGGTAGCGGGCCGGGTCGGGCGATCCGCCCGAAATCGGGAAGCCCGAGAATGCGGTAGTCCACGTGGTGCCACCGTCTGCCGAGCGGTAGAACGTGTTGTAATACAGGCTCCCAATCAGCCTTTTTTCGTCTGTGGGATGCCAAACTACTTCAAATCCATCGCCACCGATGCAAAAAATGTAGTTGCTGGTCTGTGATGCGTTCTGCCCCGCAGGCGATCTGCGCGTGCCGTTGTCCTGCATGCCGCCAAAGTATTCGTCTTTTCCCGGCCGCTTGTCTGCTCCATAAAACTGGCTGGTGTTGTAGCTACGGCCGCGGAACGACCAATCGCCCTCCGCAATGCCGGGTGTGCTTGAAGTATTCGATAAAAATACACCGCCATCGGTGCCAATCATTACTTGAAACGTTTTGGCGGCAGCGTCCACGGGAATGATGGTGGTGAAATGATGGTCGGGATGCACGCCACCGTTATCCAGGTTTACCTGGTTAAACCGGTTTTTACCATCGAAGCCATTGTAGGCATCTGCGCAGGTAACTGTAGTGGCCACAAGTTTGTCGATACTGGCGTAGCGAATTGCAAGAACAGCAGCGGGCAAATTATTTGGTGCCCAGGTTCCGCCTGCGGCCAGCGCGGGAAAAAAGGCGTAAGCAAGTTGGGTTTCATGCCCACCGGTTGAACCTGCCGCGAACAGGGGAGTGGATGCATTATACTCCACGCTGTGAACATACACGTATTCACGGCTATTTAGCAGCGGTTGGGCAGCATCAAAATTCTGTGTCAGGAAGTCTAACGCGCCGTTACGGGATTGATCCCGGAAACTTACCATGAGTTGCTTTGGCGATGCAGGGTTGGTCACATCCCAGGCTTGTAACGGCACGTTTACGTAATCCTGATAGGTGTAGCCGGTCGTAGGCACACCTTGGGTGGAACCCTCGGGCACCAAAAACCGGTGCGCGCGTTGACTAAGCCCCGGTCCAAAACGGATTTCCACGGATCTGCGATTTGCCTCGCCCCCGATTTGGAGGCGCCCGCCCGCAAAAAATCCGGCATTCGTAAATGCAATCAGCGATAAAAACGTCTGGGTGTTGCTTTCTACAAACTCGTAGTTGTCCAGTTTCGTGGTTCCGCTTCCAATGGTGGTGCGGAAGTAGTTCACGCCGCCAAAATACACCGCGTCTTTATTGAACGGATCCACCGCAATGGTATTGTCATAGTTTCCCTGGCCACCCAGAAAATCAAAAACCCGCCCACTAAAATTTACATCCACCAGCCCCCAACTGGCTCCGGCATCGCTCGACATGTATAGGTCTGCACCCGGGCGTAAGCCACCGGTACCGGACGGCACGGTAGGGCCCACGCAAGACGCATACAACCGGTTTGGATCAGTGGGAGCCACGGCAATTTCAACTCGCCCCGTTGGGCTCATTCCCTGATTTGAGAGCGCCCAGGTCTGGCCGCCATTGGTTGATTTCAGCACGCCCACGCCACGCTGGGCTGCGTATTGAATTGAAAAATTTCCCGGCGTGAAAATAATCTGTTCAATTGCACCGGTTACTTCATGCACTTTCGTCCAGGTTGTGCCGCCATCGGTTGAGCGAAGAATAGCCGAGGTATTATCGGGGTCTAAATCAGAGGGCGCACCGGTAGCTAAAATCACATTGCTGTTGTTTGGATCGGCAATGAGCCGGGTAACAATCGAAAACTCGGGATTTCCCCGGGTGGAAGGCAACTGCGTCCAGGTTTCGCCAAAGTCAGTGGATTTGAAGATGCCATCGCCAATGGCCGAAAAGATGGAGGATTCAAACTCGCCGGTACCGGCGTAGATCACACCTTGTGCGTGGGCAAAAGAGGAGATGGGAAGCACCGGGAAATCGGCACTTTTTTCCGTCCAGGAAAGGCCCGCATCTGTTGTTTTCCAGATGCCACCGGTGGCGCTGCCCGCAAGCCATGAGCGGTTAGTTGGGTCGTTTGGCAACACGATCATTGCCCGCGTACGTCCGGGAACATTTGCTGGGCCACGCTCGCGCCATTCCAATACGCCATTTCCGCTTTGGGTGCGGGCGTTGGGTAAATTTCGGTACGGGCCATGTTTGATATGTGGCGATTGGCGAAATGCCCGCAGCTTGTGGCCCGCTTCGTACCCGGGTGTAGCGCGGTCGTCTGGCGTACGGATGGCGCGATGAAACTCAAAGAATTTGCGGGGCTCATCGAATTCTTTTTCTTTTTCTTTTTCGGCTTCCGCCGGATGATGATTTGATTGCTGTTCATGCGTGTAGCCCGTTGGCCACTGGATACCCGGAACGGCCCACCAGGCGAACACAACAACAGCCAGCAGGGCCGCTACGAATAGGGACGAATGTTTCATAAAAATGCTTAGTTCTGTTTTTTGATGTCGATGAGGGTGAGCTCGGGCTCAGTAGCAACTTTGGACTGCGAGGTTACCGGCAGGTAGGCTACTTCCGTGTTGCTTCGCCACTCAATTAAACCTTGAGCAAACTGCCCGGCTGCAATTTCGGCTTTGTCGGACACGCGAACGACCCAAAAGTGGAGTGTTTGTTTTTGATGCCCCGCTCCATTCATGATCTGTTTTACAATGGCATGATCGCCCGCGGTGTTTTGCACTACGGCTATTGAAGAACCGAATTTTCCGGTTGCCCACCGTTCAAGCTCCTTTTGTTGGTCGGCCGTTGGCGGAGCACTGCCGCGGCAACTGCCGATCAGCGCAAACAAGAGTAAGAGTCGAATCACGTTTTTTGTTTCTTCTTTTTAGCAGCCGGGAACAAAATATTGTTAAGAATCAGTCGGTAACCGGCTGAGTTTGGATGTAAGTTTAAGTCCGTTGGCTCTTCGTACACCGTGTGCTGGTAGTCTTCCGGATCATGGCCACCATAGAAGGTCCAGAACCCTTTACCCAGAACACCGTGCAGATACTTTGTTTCCCGGATGGCCTTATTTTCGCCCATCACAACCACATCGGGTTTAACCAATTGCGATTTAAAACCGGTGGTCTGCCCGTAGAAGCCGCGGATCACGCGCGTGTGATTCTGCGTAAGCATGGTGGGTATCGGGTCCCATTTTGCAGAAAACTCAAATAGCTGAAAGTAGTCGTTGTCTTGCCGCAAGCCGCGTTCTTGCGCGTTGTTATCAATATCCGAAAACTCGTATTGGTACGGATCGCGCACCAACCGGAATTCAGAAAACGCGAGCGTGTTGCTGAAATCCAGTTTCTGTTGCGCCATCGGATCAGCCGGGTCGCCATCGTACATACGTTCGCAAATATCGAGACCATCCGCGGCCAACGCGATGTCAAACGAATCGGTGGCGGAGCACATGGCAAACAAAAAACCACCACCGGCTACAAACTCCCGGATTTTTTTCACGACCGCCAGTTTCAGCTGCGAGACTTTACGAAATCCGTGTTTCTTCGCCATGTCCTCCGCTTCTTTTTGCTGCTCAATGTACCAGGGCATGTTGGAGTAGCTGCCAAAAAACTTACCGTACTGGCCGGTAAAGTCTTCGTGGTGCAGGTGCAACCAATCGTACTTTACTAAGCCATTGTTTAGCACCTCGTCATCAAAAATTACGTCATACGGAATTTCCGCGTAGGTAAGCACCAAGGTCACGGCATCGTCCCACGGTTGTTTTGATTTGGGCGAGTAAACCGCAATACGCGGCCACTTTTCTAACTTCATGATGTCATAATTGACGGCCGGGCTGGCAATCTCGTTAATAATGGCGTTGGCGTCTGCGTCGGATAGTACTTCATAGCCCACGCCGCGAATGACAAGTTCGTTTTGAATGGCGGGGTGATACTTGCACATAAAGCTTCCGCCCCGATAGTTTAGCAACCAGTCTACCTCCACATCTTTTTTCAGCACCCAGTATGCCAAACCGTATGCTTTCAGGTGGTTGGTTTGCTTTTCGTCCATCGGAATGAACAGGTAGTTGGCCCGCACCCCAGCGGAAAAACCCAAAAAGCAAAACAAAAACGCAATTTGTACCGTTTGAATACCCGAAACTGTTCTCTGCGCGCGCTCCATGATCCCCATAAAAAATAAAGATATACTTTTGTCCGCTTTTATTTCTGCGAGTTTATGAATTTGATTGAGAATTTCCGCGAGGGCATTCGCTCCATCCAGGCCAACTTGTTGCGCTCGGTACTTACCGCGTTAATCGTGGCCATTGGAATTTTCTCGCTCGTAGGTTCGCTTACCGCCGTAGAGGCAATCGAGGCGTCTGTAGCGGAGAGTCTTTCCACACTGGGGGTGAACACGTTCGATATTTACAGCAGACGTAACCGCCAAGCCAGCCAGGATGGCGTTAAGCAGAAAGTGTATAAACCGCTGCAACTGAATGAAGCGCAGAAGTTCATAGATCGCTATCAGGTGCCGGCACGGATCAGTTTGTCGGCCAACTTATCGTCCATTGTAGAAGTAAAGCACAAATCAAAAAAAACAGATCCGAACATTGGCGTTGATGGCGTGAATGAAGATTACATGACGATCAAAGCGTTGGAGATTGAAAAGGGCCGAAACTTCTCCGCCATCGAAATTCAATACGGAAGCAAAGTAGCGGTATTAGGAAGTAAAGTAGCGGGTAAGTTGTTTGAAAGCGGTCAAGATCCGATTCGCAGCACAGTTTCCTTCAAAGGTGTTCAATTTCGGGTGATTGGCGTGCTGAAGGAGAAGGGGCAACTTTCGGAAGACAACTACGATAACATGGTGTTTATTCCGATTATCGTTGCCAACCAAATGGCCTCTGGCCGTGGCCTCGATTATTACTTAACCGTGGGTATTGATGATGTATCGAAGATGGATTTTGCCATGGGCGAAGCCACTGGCTTGATGCGAGCCATTCGTCAAGACCGGGTGGGAACCGAAGATTCGTTTGAATTAGTGAAAAGTGAAACGCTGGCCGAAAACCTGGCCAGCATTACCAATGGTTTACGTGTGGGTGGTTTTGGTGTAGGCTTTGTTACGTTGCTGGGCGCAGCCATCGCGTTAATGAACATTATGCTGGTATCCGTAACGGAGCGCACCCGCGAGGTGGGTGTGCGAAAAGCGCTGGGCGCTACACCGCTTCGCATTCGTCAGCAGTTTGTAATCGAAGCCATTGTGGTTTGTTTGCTGGGCGGCATTGGTGGCATTGTGTTGGGCATTGTGATTGTGAATGTGGTGTCGTTGAGTTTGGGCGTGAAGTCAATCGTGTTGCCCTGGTTGTGGATGTTTGTGGGCATGGCCGTGTGTGTAGTGGTTGGCCTGCTATCGGGTTACTACCCGGCGTTTAAAGCTTCAAAACTAGATCCGATTGAGTCGTTGCGGTTTGAGTAAGCCGCCGGTCCTCCGGTTTCGACTCTGGTGAAATCCGTTGTTTGATCTATGTTGCGTGCACTGGCTCGTGGGCCGGCACTTCTAACATTTTCGTTTTCGCCAATTTTCTGAATAAGGCAGCGCTTGGTCGCTCGGTGCGTGTTTTGGTCTCCCAATCGCACGCGTAAAGCCCAAAACGCATTTCGGGGCCCAGGTGCCACTCAAAGTTATCCCAGGTACTCCACCAGTAGTAGCCGCGAATATCAATTCCATCGCGCAACGCCCGATGCAGAATTTGGGCATACTCCCGAATGGCCTGTTGGCGCAACTCATCGCGGTTGGTGCAAATTCCGTTTTCGGTGATGATGATCGGCTTTTTGTATTTCGCCCAATATCGATCCAGGCACGTACGCATTCCCTCAGGGTGATATTCCCAGATGTCGTCATGCCTGCGGCCGAGCTTTTTAATTTTGTCGGGGGTTTCCAGATAGGTGATGGGAAAGGGATCGTGCGAAATGCGACCGTAGTAACTCATGCCGAAAAAATCCGCTTCTTCAAAGTGGCTCGGTACGTACTCCATGAACCACCAATCACCCAGCCGGGCCGGAAACCACCCGAGCAAGTTTTCCTGCGTGAATACAACCGCGTTATGCGAAATACCCACCCATGTATGGGGGTAACGCTGCTTGATGTACGTGTACAGCGCCCGATGGGCAATACCCATGTTTTTCACTACTGTGGCAGCGGTTACCGGGTTTGATTTAAAGGGCGGAAAAAAACCCGTTATCCAACCGTAGCTGGCGTAGACATTGGGTTCGTTAAACGTATTCCAATACGAAACGTGCGGGCCAAATACGTCTACCACACGTTGGGCATAGTCTATCCAAAGTGAAACGTTGTCGGCTTTTTCCCAACCGCCCCGCTCGACAAACCAGAGTGGATTGGTGAAGTGATGCAGTACCATCATCACATTTACGCCCTTGGCCCGGAGCAACTGGATAAACCCGAGATAGGCATGCAGGGTTTCCGGATGAAAATCCTGGTTTGGCCCACGTTGCAGCTTGCTCCATTGCAAACTCATCCGGTAGTGGCCCGCCAACGATGCAATGATGCTTGCATCCTCCTGAAAGCGCAGTTCATGATCGGTGGTTCGCGAAAAAATGTGCTGATCTTTGGTTACGAACCCGGCCCAATCGTGCTCAAATGCGGTTTCGATTTGGGTTGCGGCCGTGCTGGTTCCAAAGATGAAATTTTTGGGAAAAAGAAATCGCTTCATCGCTGGGTTTGTCGGGCAACGGTTGCTTGCTCGGCTTCCCAGGCTTTCCAGTAGGCGCTCAGGCGCTGCAGTTCGTGTTGGATGCCGGTGGTATCTTGTTTTGCATTCAATTGCGGAAATATCCCTTGCGCCAGTTGGTGGGCAGAAAGCCCTTGTGTCCATTCGAAGTGGCCGGGATCAAACGGATGACGCCAGCGGCCGCCCCAGCGCAAACCCAGCTTTTCCCCCGTGGTTCCCACCTTCCGCCAGAGTGCAAGGTTGTCCCACACGGCCACAGCGTCCACCATGGGCACCACATCTACGGCCAGGCCGTATTGATGTTTGCTGCTACCCCCAGCCGAGCGGGTGTATTTTTTCCCCATGGCGCGATACTCGTTTTGCTTGGCACGGGTTCGGTAGGATTCCACTACGGCCAACGTAATCCCTTTTGCTTTACATTGCGCTATCAGCGTTTTCACCAATTCGCGAAAGTGTGGGTGCAGCGCATCTACATCCGCAATCATCAACAAATTGCCACGGTTTTTGCCAAACGCATAGTTGCTCACCGTTTTCCAACGCAACCACGCGGCGGTAGTATCTGCCGGTAGCGGGTCCTGTTCAAATTCCAAAAAACAAGTTGCCAGGGCGCATTGCAACTCGTTAAACTCCTTCGTGTAGGGTACGCGCTGCGCATGGACGCCCACCGCGCTCAAAAACATCAAAACAAAAAGAATCACGCGACCCATAAGCCGCAAAAATAACGGTTCTGTGTGTTCTGAATGTTACCGAATGCGCGAGAGGCCGCCGTCTACGCCAAAAACCTGCGCGGTGATCCAGCCCGCCCGCGTGGACAAAAGAAATTCCGCGAGTTGGGCATGATCCTCCGGGAGGCCGATTTTTTTGAGGGGATGCCTTTCGGCCGATGCATTTTTTTTCTCTGGCGAGCCCAGCAGTTTTTCGGCCAACGGCGTATCGGTGATGGACGGGGCAATCGCGTTTACGCGAATGGTAGGAGCAAGCTCTGCGGCGAGCGAACGGGTGAGGCCTTCAATCGCCCCTTTGGCCATGGCGATCGAGGCGTGAAATGGCAGACCTTGCTGAACAGCAACGGTGCTAAAAAGTACAATCGAGGGCGAGATGCCTTTCTTCAACAGCGGCAACACCGTGCGGATCACGCGCACGGCACCCATCACATTCACCTGCCAGTCCTCTTGAAACTCGGAGTCGGTGAGCCGATGAAACGGCTTGAGGTTGATGGTGCCTGGGGCATATACCAATCCGTCCAGATGTTCAGGAAGTCCTTCGGTAGGGAAGGGGTCTGTCGCATTCCAAACCAGGCTCGCGCCCGGCTGGCGAGAGGTAGTGAGCACCTGGTGGTGCGGGGTGAGGAGCTGTGCCAACGACAACCCAATGCCTTTCGATCCGCCTACAATGAGGTAATTACGCTTTTCGCTTGTCATTTTGTACTTTTCGATCGTAGCAAAAACACGAATTTGATCTACTTGTTTTGAATACCTACGAAGAAAGCCTGTTTGCCTACCTGCAAAACTTCCTCACGCCACACAAGCAGGCGTTAATTGAGAAAATCCTGGCGCACCGCACCCGGTGGATTACCGTGGTGCTGGAGAACATTTACCAATCACAAAATGCCAGTGCGGTAATCCGTACGTGCGAGTGTTATGGTTTGCAGGACATCCATGTAGTGGAGAAGCAAAGTGCATTTGAAACGAACCGGCAGGTATTGAAGGGCTCGCACAAATGGATGACACTACGCAAATACAAAGCAAGTGCTGGGCAGAGCATTTCCGATTGTATTCGTGGATTGAAAGACAATGGATATCAAGTGTGGGCCACAGCCCCCGGCGTGCACGCACGACCGATGAACGAGATGCCGCTGGATCAGAAAACCGCACTGATCATTGGCAATGAATTGGAAGGCGTTTCGCCTGAAGCGATGCGCCTGGCGGACGCGTGCGTTACCATACCCATGTATGGGTTTACCGAAAGCTTTAACCTTTCGGCTACGGTGGCGATTTTACTCAGTCATTTCGTTCCGCAACTTCACGCCAGCGAACTTCCGTGGCACCTTACGGAACTCGAAAAAAGTGCACTTCGTGTACAGTGGTCGCTCAAAAGCGTGCGCAAAGCGGAAACGCTGGAAAAGGATTTTAAAAAACGTTTCTTCGCTGCTCCCGCAGGTTGAGCCGCGGCTTATGTGTATCTTGCTGCCCGGCTTTAATTTTGCAAATGCAGGTTTTGAAACGGGTAGTGCGGTGGGCGGCGTACAGTTTTGGGGTGCTGTTAATTGTTTCGATTTTCCTGAATGTTTGGGTCGTGCGTAGCACCGCATCCGATGTAATTCGCTCGGTAGACCAAATTGATCCGCAGCCTGTAGGGTTGGTGTTAGGCACCAGCAACAAAACCACCTCAGGCCATCCAAATCCTTTTTTTGAAAACCGGATTGCCGCGGCCGCCAAGTTGTATCACCAGAAGAAAATTAAACGACTGATTGTAAGTGGCGATAACCAGAGCAGTCCTTTTTATAATGAACCCCTGCAAATGAAGAAAGCCCTGGTGGCGTTAGGCGTACCGCCGGGCGCCATTCTGGTGGACGATGCGGGTGTTCGAACACTTGATTCCATCGTTCGGTGCCAGGCGGTATTTGGCGAGTCGAATGTGATTATCATTACTCAGGGGTTTCATGCCCACCGGGCGCTATTTATTGGTCACTACCACCACTTGCACGCGCAGGCATTTGCGGCCACGGGCATTGACTTATCTTCGGCAAGTGCCCGCGTGTACGTGCGCGAGTTTTTTGCGCGCGCCCAGGCGGTGCTCGATTTATTTGTTTTACACACTCAACCTGTTACGCTGGCCAGGTAGGCGGTAACCCCTTCGCTTCGATTGCGTTAATTGATTAGTTTTGTAGCTTAACTGTGGGGAAGATTCTTCGATTTTATTCGGTTATTCTTGCGTGTTTAACCTTTCCATTGATTTCTGATGCGCAAGAGACCATCGTTAGAGGCAAGGTTACGGATGCCGGTTCGGGCGATCCGATACCGTTTGCAAACGTTGTTTTTGCGGGCACAACCATCGGGG
>CAYLWU010000017.1:0-82716 GCA_964387475.1 uncultured Ohtaekwangia sp.
AATGCCATCCCAGATTTTGAGCTTTTTCTTGGCGGGGTAGTTGATGAACGGCATGAGTGTTAGTTTTTCGAAAGATAGGCAAAGGTGCAGGTTCATTTTGTGCCACTGAGTGTGCCGGCCGTTGGCCGCGGCGCACGGGTTGAGCGCGCGAAGGCGAAAAAAAAAGTCAGGCTTTTGGCCTGACTTGTTGGAGTCTTTAGCTTCTTAAAGAAGCGAACAGTTCCTAACGGTTGAAACCGCCTCTGCGGAAACCGCCACCACCGCCTGAAGGGCGTTCTTCGCGAGGCCGGGCCTCGTTTACTACCAGGTTTTTGCCTTGGAAGCTAAAACCATTCAAGCTTGAAATCGCTTGCTGGGCTGCACCGTCATCCGGCATCTCAACGAATCCGAAGCCACGGCTTCTCTGCGTTACCTTGTCCATGATAATTTTTGCTGAAGATACTTCTCCGTACTCGGCAAAAAGTTGCTTGAGTTGTTCCTCAGAAGCCTTCCAAGGAATGTTCGCTACATAAATGTTCATCTTACTTTTTTGAATTAATTAAACTACTGTCAACTCCATAACACCAACCTAAATGCCCCAAACAGTAGCCTTAAGAGAGATTACGTAATTAACTCGGTAAATATAGAACTAATTTCTTGATTTAAAAGCAAGTGGGCTAGAAGCCAGCTCAGAAATATCCCGGCATGTCGAACGAAAGTGAGGCATCCCTATTTGCGGCGCTGCAATCAAGGATTTTCCGGCCGTACCTCCCCCGAAATGACGATTTTCATTTTTTTGAGCTGGCTGCTAATACACACGCTCTACCGCCCCCGATCCGTAGACCTTTTTGGCCAGATTTTTGGTGTTTCCGCGATGTTTTAAAACCCCGCTGCCCATAATTGTGGCTTCCAGGGAGTTGGAAACCGTGATTTCTCCGTTCCCTGAACCGGCCAGCTTTGCTTTGGCATTTTCCAATTCGCAACCAAACGCCAGCAAATTACCACTGCCGGTAATCTTGATCTCGTTGGCGGTAGCGTACCCCTTTAGGGTAACGTTACCCGAGCCGCTAATATCTGTTGTAACAACATTTCCTTTGATGTCTAAATCGATGGAGCCGCTTCCGGAAACCCCCAGGGTAAGGTTATCAGAGGAAATCGAATTTTCGGAAATCACTTTACCGCTACCGTTTACCTGGATTTCGGAAATGGACTTGACGCTTACGAACAGCTTCATGGTAGGGTTGAGTTTGATATCGTCAATTTTCGCCCAGATACTTTTATTGGGCGCCTCGGGTTTTCGCTCGACATTCACCATTAAAACGCCATTTTCTACTTTGATCTCGCTCACCAGGAAGATGTCGGTAAGCACCTCTACACTTACTTCCTGTTTGTTGGTTTGCTTGAGGTATACCGTGTAGCCGGAGTTGACATAGATGGATTTAAACTCGGGTAGTTCCAGCACTTTTTTGGTGGTTTGTGCCTGGGTAAATGAAACAATGGTAAGGAACAAGAGTGTAGCCAAAATGAAGGCAAAAAGCAGGTTGAGTTTGCGCATGGCAGCAGGGTGTAAATGCGCAGCAAGATGTGGGTTCGGCCTGACTTTAATTCCTTAACCTCGGTAAATTCCAATTTTTCAAGCCAGGAAGTCAAAATGTGGGGTTAAACTACAGGGCGCAGGGCCAGTTTACGCCCACGGGCGGCGATAGGCAATCCCCGGCGTTAGCGGTATGGTCCGCTACCGCAATTTCATTTCTTTTTCCGGTCGGAAAAGATGAATCGGTATACCAGCCAAAACGCGATGACCCCGGCCGCCATCGCCACGATAATACCGGGTGTGATGAGTTTTACTGCATGCATTAGAACCCAAATCTAACCTGAAATTTCAGATCATTTACCATGTTTCCGGTAATCTGATCAACTCCCGAACTAATGGATGTTTCGTGGGCAAAGCGGGTCATGCTCCACCGCGCCCAAACGGTGCAACGTGGGGTGAGGTCGTATTGGATCAGGGCATATTGCCGGATGCCCCGGCCGGCAAGTGCGGGCAACGAAAATGCGAGCCAGACATCCCGCTCGTACACATACTGGCGGTTATCAAAATCTTCGGTATCAAACAACGCATAACGCATGGCGAACGTAAATCGCTGGTTCTTAAAAGCGAAGTCTTGCAGCAACAACAACCCGGATGTTTTTTGTTTTTGGATGGAATAACTACTCCACTGCACACGGGTTTTAAAGCTGAAGTTACCCTCGCCATAGTCGGCATTGAGCCAAACGTTTTGCTTGATTCCGGTATTCAGTTGGTAGGTGGGTTCATCGCTGTTTACATTTCGGTCTTTTTGCTCTGCACGGTACTGCAAAAAAAGCCGGATGGTTTTTGTTGGCGCCCAGTTTATACGGCCCAGATATTCGGTGCCCATGCTTGGGGCGTACACGCGAAACCGCAACCATGGAAATCGAAACTGATCCACATATCCTTGCACGGAAACCCGTTTGTTGAACTGATACTTGAATCCCCAGTAAACCCCTTGTTCGTTTTGGGGCGTGGTACTTTCCGCAAATGTGTTACTGTAGAATGAGATGAAATTTCTTTGAAAACTCCGAAAATGTAAGGCCACGGCCAGTCGCTCCGAGAGGTGCCCAAGCACGCCCGCAACGGTGCCGTGCCCCCGGCCCCACGTATAGCCATGTTCGCCAAACAAGCTCACGTTTTTATAGGTGTAGGATAGAAAGGCACCTACGTTTTCGTTGGTGTTACCTTGAAATGCAAACTGGTTGTACGGACGCGCGTTTCGGAGGATGTTTTGATCAAAGTGTGTGCGGTGCCACACCATGCCAGCTTCAAGTTGTTCCGTTTGATAATGCAGTACCACGGCCTGGTTGGTTTCACGCAAGGTTCTGCGCACGGCCTGCTCCGCCGGAGTACGATGCAAACCGGCCAACGGTAAGCTGCTAATGAAACGCTCAAGGCTGTCGCTTTGCAGGCGGCCGTCGCGTTTATTATTGCTCAGCAGGGCGTGCACAGACAACTTCTTTGTTACTGCCAGGGTGGCGCCAACACCTCGAAAAAAACCAGACTCCAATACCGATGTGTACGGCAGAAATCCCAGCGAACTGCGCCGGGCCGTAAGAATGGTTTCCCCACCTTTGCCAAGCCCGAAACCGCCACCCAGCAGCAGCCCTTGCCCAAACTGCGTTTGAAAATCGCCGAGCGTCAGGGATTTTAATCGCCCCAAATTGCGCACGTGCACGTGCCCGGAAACAAAATCAAAGCCCATTTGCGTGGGCGATAGTCTCATGGCTTCTCCGGCATCTTTTTCGGCTGTAAAGCCTGCGGTAAACCGGTTACCCTGTTGTAGCCGCAGGCGGTGGTAGAACTTATCGGGCGAACCCGCAAACCGTTGGGTAGAATCAGTCGAGCGAAATCCGAGCCGCGGCTCCAGGCGGCGCTCCCACCGGTTTACCCAATACCCATTCATCTTTTTGAACAAGGCGCGCGTATGCGCAGGCTGCCCCACACGAACAAAGAGTACGAGTCGCTCAATCGTTTCGGGCGTGAGTTCGGGAATGGTTTGGAGTTCGTACAACGACATGAACGGACCTTCTTCCTCCCGATGCCGAAGCAACGCCGTGATCTGCTGATCGGTAAGCAGGAATAGTCCTTGAAGTTGTGCGCGGGTGGCTCGATTAAGGTCGAGTGGGTGATTGAGCAACTGCATCCAGTTCTCATAGATATCCTCGTAGTTCAAATCCAGATCTTGTAAGGGTAATAATTCGTCTACCAGCCGCTCGAAATCAATTTCTTTTGCCGGGGGCTGTGCTACAAGCAGTACTCCGGTTAAGAGAAATGCCAATGTGCAGCCCGCAGCGTTCACGTCTTTTTGGCCTTGCGTTGGAACTGCAGGTGCGCAGAGATCTGGTGCGTTAGCAGCAATTGGAATCCGTACTGCAGGGCATAGTCGATGCGAAGTACACCCGAACGATAGCCGATACCTGCGGTGGCTAATTGGGGTTGAAGTTGGAATCCCGATCGAAAGAACATCCGTTCCCGGAAATTGTATTCGAAGCCGCCACGAAAGGTGGTGGTGTACACAAGATCCTTTTCGATTTCGGCTGTAGCCAGTGCTCGTTCCGACGGCTTTACGGCAACGCCCACGGCCAGTCGCGTGGGGAGCAGCTCTCCGGTTGTCCAAGTCGCCTGAGTGAGGTTTGTGATTAACGCGCCAACGGATACCATCGGCCCAAGTTGAATCAGCCCCCCAAAATCAAACGACACCGCGCGTTGTACTCCAAAACCTTCCGCCCGGTATTGCAACCCGTTTGCGCGCAACCCGAGTTGCGTAATGCCGATTTGATGGGCGACTGAAGCTGACACTACCTGTTCGGCATACACCTCATCACCAAACTGGAAAGCATTGAAGGCGAGGCTTGACTTTGAAAAGCCAAGGGTGGCAAACGCGCCCCTGCGGTTAGCGCCGGGCAAATGGCTAGCCACTTCTTTGGCAGTGCCCACGCTAAAACTGCGCGCCTGAATGAATGCTGCGGGGTTGGAAAAGCCAGACCAGTCGCTGCGGATGGCCACGTTGCTCCACCCCAGGGCGGCACCTTGTGCGCCCAACCGGCTTTGCACACTTTGCGCAAGCGCTTCATTTGCCCAAAATAACAGGATGAGCCAGCCGTATCGCATGGTAAAAGTTACAATGCGTTAACCGGTTGGCCCACGCGTTTGTACCCCCGAAAAATCCCGGGTGCTTGTAGGACTAAAACTCCTTTCGCAGGTTAAAGAAAAACCCCCGTGTACCCTCGCGGGTGAAGGAGTATTCAAATCGAAACACCGTATCGTAAAACGTTACTACATCCAATCCAAATCCGGCTCCGGCCAACAGCTTGTCCGACAGGCGGGTGTTGAGATTGCTCTCCTCATAGTTGGGGTAATTTCGTACAAAACCTACATCGGTGTAGGTCTTCAGGTAGATGTCCAGCGGGAAGTGGCGGAATTGTTTTACCGGCATGTCTTCGAAGTGCCACACGCGCGAAAAAATCCGTTTCTTCAGCGTAGTTTTATTTAAGGCAAACATGGGCCCTTCTACAACAAAGATTTCATAACCGCGAATGAGTTGCGCGCGGTACCCAAGTGCACCGAACAACGTGTACGGCTGGCGATTGGGGCTGCTGAAATAGCCGGAGGTGAAATTGGAAAAGAACCAGCCCTTCTTTAGATCGTAGTGTTGGGCGTAAGTCACGTTGGCTTCAAATAAGTTCACATTTTCGTTGGGCAGGCCGAGCCCTGATTTATTTACATACGCCGTGAACTGGTAGCCTTTTAGTGGATATGCGATGACATCGCGATGATCGGCATTGAAGGTGTAGGACACAGAAAAGAATTGCTGCCGCTGCGAAGCGTTACCATAAAAATTAGGGTTAAGCTGTACGATGGTATCGGCTACTTCGCTCCTGCGAAATTCCACTTCAAGACCATGGGTTTCATAAAACGATTTCCGAAAGGTGTAGGCAGTATTGATACCCACGGTTTTTCGCAGGGTATTGCGCTGGGAGAGGAAATCCAGTTTGTGGTCGTTGGTGGCAAAGGCAACATTTTTCGGCTCGCCATAATCAAATTTAAAATTCAAGCCGTGGCGTTGGCGGGCATCCAGATTTGGAATTCGGTATTGGAGTTCGTACTTACGAATGAAACCAAACTGCGCGGTTAACCGCAGCGTTTCGTTGCGGCCGCGGAAGTTGTATTGATACAGGCGAAGCCCATAATTTACCCGCCGGAAGTCTGCCCCGTAATTCTGTACCCACTCGTTGAAATTTCTGTCCGACAGCTCAAAGATCGGTACGGGAAAAGTGTACCACCGCTCGGTTACTTCCACGATTAAATCCACGAGATTCGGTTCATACGCCAGGTATTTGCACTCCACGGTGTTGAAGAGGCGCAGATTGTAAATTTTATTTCGATCGAGCTGGAGTACCGCTGGCAGGTTCTTGAGGCTGATCGTATCGCCCGATTGCAGCGTGAGTTCGCGCGTGATGATGCGGCTGCGGGTGATGTTGTTGCCGATAATGACTACGCGGCCTACCTGTACCACTTCGTTGGCGGGTGGGGATACGTTTGGGCGAGCCTGGGCCGAATCCGGGGAAGCCCATCCCAACCACAAACCCATGATCCACACCAACATATTGCCCTACCCAAGTTTAATGCAAGCAAATTACGGTATGGATCGGAAAAACCGACTACGGTTTAACCTCCTTTTTAGAATACACGCGCCATAGAATAACCACGCCTACCAAGGCCAGCGGAATGCTCAGTATTTGCCCCATGTTTAGCGGTAGCTTGCTTTCGAAGCCCACTTGATTTTCTTTTAGGAATTCGTAGGCAAAACGCAAACTCCAGAGAATAACCATAAACCAGCCGAAGATAAGGCCAGGTGGAAGGTTCTCTTTGTACCGGGTCCAAATCCAGAAAAGCAGCACAAACAGCAGGAAGCAACTTATGGCCTCGTACAGCTGCGCCGGATGCCGAGCGATGGCATACGTTTTTATTACGGCCACCTGGTGCCCGTCTTTTTCTTCCAGCAGTTGGTAATCCAGAAAAGCAGAACCCGAGCGATCGATAAAATCATCTAATTTACCCAAGTACCATTGCGCGGTGGTGTTAACGTAATTGTGCGCTGCGCCGGAAAAAAGACCGGGTTTGAAAAAAATGTAAATCAAAATGGGTTTGCGCCCATTGGCACCGTCAGGCTCATTCGGATTTTTTGCGATGGAAACAAAGTCCACCACCTTGTCGGTATCCTGTTCAAACACTTCGGTAACGCGGCTTACAAATGCTACCCCAAGTGCGGAGTCTGTGGGGCGACCCAGAATCTCGGAGTTAAAAAAGTTACCCGTGCGAATCATGGCTCCGGTAAGCGCTACAAGAATGACAATGCGATCCAACACCTGCAAGTAGCTTTGGCCGGGCTTGTTCTTCCGGCTGTACAGCCACAACGCAAACAAAATTCCAATAGCGCCCCCATGGCTGGCCAGGCCCAGGTAGCCGGTGATTCTAAACTTCGGCTCGAACTCAATGGGCAGTAACACCTCCAACGGACTTTGCCAAAGCATTTCGGGCTGATAGAAAATGACGTGCCCGAGGCGTGCCCCCAAAATGGTGGCAATCACCATGTAAATGGTTAGTGTATCAACATCTTTCTCGGGTTTTCCTTCCTTGCGGTGGATGTAGTACAACAGTTGCTGACTAACGAGAAACCCCAAGGCAAATAGCAACCCGTACCAGCGTAGCGAAAACATCCCAATCTTCACAATCTCCGGGCTACCGTTCCAGATCAGATACAGAAAATTCATACGAGCATTTTTAAAACCGGGCAAAGATATACAATTCGCGTGGCTGCGCGAGAATGGAAACCGGCCCTTTACGGTACGTTTTCCAATTCGGCAAGCTCGCTTTTAAAGCTACCGGAAAGTATCGGAAACCTGCACCAACTCCGGGGGTCAACGTTCACATCGTCCAGATGGAAGGAAGGCGCGAGGCGCTCACGTTTCCACTGATTTGCCGCCCACAGGCGAAAAAATTTTTGAATGTGCTTTTTAATTGCCGGGTGTGGGTATTCGTTACGGAGGCGGTTGTAGACGCCAAGAGGCGATAGCCGCTCCAGCAGGGCCAGCCGTTCAATCGCCACCAGTACCTGATAGGGCATCAGGTCTTTTTCGTCCGTTTGTGTTTGCTCGGGCGGGCGCAACTCAGCCGTGGGCTGCAGGTTGTTTACATACCGCAAACCTGCGTAACCCAACTCCACTTCGGCCCATTTCAACCATTGAATAATAAACGGCTTGTCGATGCCCGCAATCGGGGCGAGGCTGCCGCTGGTGTCGCCATCCATGGTAGCGTACCCAACATCGCCTTCGCTGCGGTTGGATGTGGTGAGGAGGATGGATTGCTTTACGTTGGCCAGAAGCCAGATCACGGGTGATCGCGATCGCGCCTGAATGTTTTGTAGTGCGATATCGTCTGTGTGCCAGTTCAACGCGCGCCCAAGCGCAGTTTCAATTTTGGTTGTATAGTTTTTTACCTCGTCATCAATTACCCAATGATGAAACTGGGCACCAACAGATTTTGCCAATTCGCTCGCGGCTTGAAGTGTGGTGGTGGAGGAGTTCACCGTGCCTTGATAGGCACAGGTAAGCAACCGGTTTACTGCGTCGGGCACGGTTTGGGGTGCCACCGGCCAGCCCAGTGCTTTTGTGAAATCATCCCAGCCGAGTTCGGCCACGGCTCTTCGCACCATCTCGCTCACCAACACCGCGCAACACGATGAATCGGCCCCACCACTGAGGCTCAGCACAAAACCTTTCGCGCTGCTTTTGGTGAGGTAATTAAAAAGCGCCAGGCTTGCGGCTTGCGCGAGTTCTTCGTTGCGATCGGGTTCTGGCGCCTGCGAAATCGTGCTTGTAGTTGTTGAGAAATCAACATCCGTAAAGCGAAACGTTGTTCTTTTAAACGAAAGCCTTCGGTCGGTCAGCAGCAACTGCCCTTTTTGCGCCAGAATAACGTCGCCATCGTAAATCATCCGGCCGGCTTCATTGCCCAACAGGTTAACGTAGAGATAGGTGCAATTAAAATCTTCGCTGCTCTTCCGCACCAATTCATTGCGAGTGGCGCTTTTGCCCATGGCAAAATGGCTGGCGCTCGGGTTCATTATCAGTTCCACGCCGCGTTTGCATAACTGCGCGCCGGGGCGCACATCGCGCCAGGCGTCTTCGCAAATTTCAAAACCAAACGTAATGCCGTTTTGCGCATACACCACATCGCCCACGGGAAACGCGTGGCCATCGCGCGTAAGCGTCATCACGTGCTCCGCGGGCCACGCATCGAACCAGCGGGGTTCGTAATGCACACCATCACGGGCAAGGTTTTGTTTGAGCGTAATACCCAGAATTGTACCGTTGCGAATAACACACACACCGTTGTAGGTGATACGCTCCATGCGCAACGGCATGCCGATGCACACGGTAACGTTGCCACACGCGGGCAGGAGGGCGAGGAGTTCTTGCCATGCGCGTTCGCTCAACCAATCCGACAGAAAAACATCTTCACAGCCATAGCCGGTAAGGCACATTTCCGGCAGGAGCAGGAGGTCAACCTGATGGGCTTGTGCCTCGGCAATCGCGTGCCGGATGTTGGCCGTGTTGCGCGCCCAGTCGAGCGGGGTTTGGTTTAGGGCGGCTCCGGCAATGCGCATTATGTTTTACTTGGTAAACGTGAAGTCCTTACGGGATGTTCAGCAACTCAATGGTTTTCAGCGCTGCATGTTGCTCCGCTTTTTTCTTGGTGAGGCCGTAGCCAAGGCCGTACGGTTGTTGACCGATAAACACCTGGGCCATGAACTCGCGGCCGCTTTTGCCATTTTTTGTGTCGGTGATCTCAAAGCGGATTTCCTGGCTATTGCGCTGTGCCCACTCGATCACTTTGCTTTTGTGATTCGTGTTTGAGTTAACCACGGAATCCAGGTCAAGGTAAGGCTGCACCAGCTTATTGATCACAAATTTTTTGCATTGCAGATATCCTTTGTCCAGGTAGATTGCCCCCACCAGCGCCTCCAGGGTATTGCCCAGAATTACCTGCTGCAATTGCTGGTTTTTTGAGTCGTATTGCACGATGGTTTGAATGCCGATTTTGCGCGCGATTTGGTTGAGCGATTCGCGATTGACAATGCGCGACCGGATCTCGGTTAAAAAGCCTTCGTCTTTAAACGGATATTTTTTGAAAAGATAATCAGCAATGGCAGCACCCAAAATGGCATCGCCCAAATACTCGAGACGTTCGTTGGATTCCCGAAATCCCTCTTTCTCAATCGCCCGCGAACTGTGAAGCGTTGCTAATTTGTACACGGCCAGGTTAGAAGGCGAAAAACCAGCAATATTTCTAACGGCCGCGATCAGCTTCTGTTCTTCTTTCCTGACTTTAGAATTCGACCGCTTGAGCAGGCTTAAACTCCACACAGGAATGATGAGTTATTCGGGCTTTTTAAGAATGATCGAGAAGTTGTGGCCGCCAAAACCAAACGTGTTGCTCAAGGCGATTTTTACTTCACGCTTTTGCGATTTGTTGAAAGTCAGATTCAGGCGCGGGTCTAAGTCCGGATCAGACTCAAAATGATTGATGGTGGGCGGTACGATGCCTTCTTGCAAGGCCATGATGCACGCGATGGATTCAATGGCACCGGCGGCACCCAGCAAATGGCCGGTCATGGATTTGGTGGAGCTGATATTCAACTTGTAGGCATGCTCGCCAAACACTTTTTGAATGGCGCGAATCTCGCCAATGTCGCCCAGCGGTGTGGAGGTGCCGTGCGTGTTTATGTAATCTACCTCGCCTGGAGCAATGCCGGCCTCTTCCAGCGCGTACTCCATCACTTTAATGATGCCGTGGCCATCCGGGTGTGGGGCAGTAATGTGATAGGCATCGGCAGACATGCCGCCCCCGATGATTTCAGCATATATTTTTGCTCCTCTGCGTTTGGCGTGTTCGTATTCTTCCAGAATCAGTGCACCTGCACCTTCGCCCAGCACAAAGCCATCGCGATTTTTATCGTATGGACGCGATGCCGTTTCGGGGCTATCGTTACGCTCGCTCAACGCTTTGAGCGCGTTGAATCCGCCCACGCCGGCAATACACACAGCAGCTTCGGAGCCGCCCGACACGATGATATCTGCCTTGCCTAGTTTTAGGTACGTGTAGGCATCATAAATCGCGTTGGTAGACGAAGCACATGCAGAAACGGTAACGTAATTCGGGCCACGGAACCCGTACTTAATGGAGATGTGCCCGGCGCTCAGGTCGGGAATCATTTTGGGAATAAAAAAAGGATTGAAGCGGGGGGTGCCATCGCCCGCAGCAAAACTTCTTACTTCCTCCTGAAAGGTGAGCAGCCCACCAATGCCCGACCCCCAAATTACACCTACGCGGTCGCGATTAACCGAATCCATCGGCAGTGCTGCGTCTTCAATGGCCTCATCCGCAGTTACCATGGCGTATTGTGCAAACGGATCGAGTTTGCGGGCTTCCTTTTTATCCATAAAGTTCGCGGCATCGAAGTTCTTTACTTCACACGCAAACTTGGTTTTGAATAGAGTGGTATCAAACTTCGTAATCGGGGCGGCACCGCTGGTACCGGCGGCAAGATTATCCCAATACGCACGCAAAGTGTTTCCGATTGGGGTAATAGCACCCAGCCCTGTGATTACGACACGTTTAAAACTCATAAAAAGATGTAAGCGGCAGTTCGCTGCCGAAGATTATTTCTTTGCGTGTTCTTCGAGGTAAGAAATCGCCTGACCAACGGTTGCAATGTTTTCGGCTTGGTCGTCCGGAATGGAAATGTTGAATTCTTTTTCGAATTCCATGATGAGTTCAACGGTATCCAAAGAATCTGCACCCAAGTCGTTGGTGAAGCTTGCCTCCGGAGTAACCTCAGACTCTTCCACTCCCAACTTGTCGATAATGATTTGCTTTACTTTTTGTGCGATTTCAGACATGATTTTAAGATTTAGACTGTTAAAAAACAGTGCAAAGAAAGAGATTTGAGGGCATATTGTCAAACATTTTAAAACCACCCCGTTTGTTGCCATTTTTGCCCGTATGCCCCGGAAAAAGCTGCTGGATGTTGCCTTTGATTATGACTTTGAGCTGTTTGGAATTACCTCGGTAGCCAAACCGTTTAAGCTGGCGTGGGCGATCAATCAGGCGTTGGAAATCCGGTTGGTTAAACAGGAGGATCTTACCGTGCAGCTCGAGCAGCACCTGGCGTTCAGCCACCACGTGTACCAGACGCATGCCACCACGCTGCGACTCATTCGCAACAAACCACAGGATGCCGCGAAGGGGGCAATCTTGTTGGTGCCGGAACTCCCGCACATCGACTACTTCTTTTACCGTCAGGGGTTCGAAGATTACGATAACAAACGATTGCAGGAAGTCTTACGCCACATTCCTTCCGTTGAACTCGTGTCTTTTCTACCTTTGGCGACTCTAAAAAATAAGGACCTGTTCATTTTCTAACCAACTCATGGAACGTATCACGTACAATCGCACTAAAATTGTTGCCACCGTTGGCCCAGCATCCAACAACAAAGAAATGCTGCGGGCGCTGGTAAAGGAGGGAGTAGATGTTTTTCGCCTCAACTTCTCGCACGGCACCCATGCCGATCATGAGAAGGTAATCAATTTCGTGCGCGAGATTAATGCCGAGATGGGCACCAGCGTGGCCCTTTTACAGGATTTGCAAGGCCCTAAAATCCGTGTAAACGAAGTGCAACCCGGTACGGAGATTCAGGCCGGGCAAACCATCGTGATCACCACCCGCGAGCTACTGGGGAACAACGAAATTGTGAGCACATCCTACAAGGAATTGCCGCGCGATGTGAAAGTGGGCGACATGATTTTGATAGACGATGGAAAAATCGAATTGAAGGTAGAAGAAGTGCGTGATGTGGATGTGGTGGCCAAAGTGATCTACGGTGGGCCGTTGAAATCCCGTAAAGGCATTAACCTGCCGTTTACCAAAGTCTCAACGCCTTCGCTTACGGAGAAAGACCTGGAAGACCTGTTGTTTGGGTTGAAGCACGGCGTAGATTGGATTGCACTTTCGTTTGTGCGCAAAGCCACCGATATTGAAATTCTGCGCGATCATATTACACGGGCCAAGTCGCATTCGCGGATTGTGGCAAAAATTGAAAAACCGGAGGCCCTCGAGAATATTGATGCCATTCTTAACGCCACCGATGCGGTAATGGTTGCCCGGGGCGATTTAGGTGTGGAAATTCTGCTGGAAGAAGTGCCCATGATGCAGAAAATGATTGTGGAGAAGTGCAACCGCCTGGCCAAGCCGGTGATTGTGGCTACGCAAATGATGGAAAGTATGATCGAGAACCCGCGGCCTACACGCGCAGAAACCAACGATGTGGCGAATGCGGTGATGGATGGAGCCGATGCATTGATGCTTTCCGCTGAAACGGCCGCAGGGAAATACCCCATTGAGGTAATTCGTAGTATGGTGAAGACGGTATCGTCCGTAGAAAAGCAATCGAATTTGTATTTCAAGTTCCGCGATATCAAAACGGACAATCCCAACTACATGACGGACAGCATCATTCTGCATGCGTGCCGACTGGCAAAAGAAGTAAATGCGAAAGCCATTGTGGGGATGACGCAATTGGGCTACAGTGCGTATAAGTCTGCATCTCATCGCCCGAACGCAAACATTTTTGCGTTTACCAATAACAAACAGATCATCAATTCCATGAATCTGGTGTGGGGCACGCAAGCGTATCATTACGAGCGTGCAGTCTCAACCGATGAAACCATTGCCGACGTGGAAGACATACTTAAACGCGATGGTCATGTAAAAACGGGCGATGTGTTCATCACGCTCGCCAGCATGCCCATTCAAGAAAAGGGCCGTGTCAATACGGTGAAGATCAACATCGTTCGGTAGTACGAAATTTAAGGTGCGGGCGGAACGAGCATCGTTTCCTCCCGCTCTACCACCACTGCGCCGGGCGGGTCGCCTTTGCGTTTGCGCACATATTTGCACAGGGTGTAGGCCACGGGTACTAAACCTTCTGTTTTACGTTTGGAGTAATATGCCGCCAGCGCTGCTGCGCGTTCCATTACCGGCTTTGGAAAATCCTGCCCCGCACGGTGCCGGAGAATGACGTGAGAACCCGGAGCGTCTTTGGCGTGAAACCACAGATCGTTTTTGTGCGCATGTGCGCGCAGCATCAAATCATTGGCGGCTGCATTTTTGCCCACGCGCAATTCAAAGCCGTTGACATGATGCGTGTGGTAGGGCAGGGACTTGGTTTGGGCAGCGCCCGCCGGTGCGGGTTGGGCATCGGCTAACTGGTGCAGGTGTGTGGCCTGCTGCACCTGCGTGAGGCGCTCGTTCAGCACGTGCAATGCCTTTGCTTTCTCCTCAATGGTTGTTTTGAGTTGGCGGACTTCAATAGACTGGTTCTTGGATTTCCGATAGAACACCTCGGCATTTTTTTGTGCACTCAATTCTTTTTTTAGAGGAATGCAAATGGGGCTATTGTTATCGTAGAAATTCTCGGCCGTTAACGTAGCCGAACCGGGTTCGGCCCGATGCAGGTTGGCCATGATGATGTCGGCCCATTGTTGGTAGTGGCTGTCGGTGCTTACCTGAGCTAACCGCTCTTGCGCCAGGTCGAGTTGCCCTTTGTATTTGGCGCGTTGGTTTTCCAGCTCCGTCAGGGCATGATGCTTAGCGCGTTGAAAAGCAGTAGTGGCCAGGTAATGTGCGCAGAAATCATTCAGTGCCGTGATTGGATCTTGGTATTCCCGCAATACCTGCCCGATGGGGAGCAACGAAAAAGCCGGGGCTCCGCGCCACGCCACAATAAAAAAACTTGGTTTTTGCAGGCGGACCAAACACGCTTGAAAAAGTTGCCACTTGCCGGTTTCGTCTGCTTGCCGGAAGCCCTGTTCTTCGAGGTAACTCCATACCATTTTCCCCAGCACCGGGTAGTGCGCGGGTAGCTGGCCCAGATTTGCATGAAAGGCCTGTTCAGACCAATCGATCGAACGCGCCAGCACCGCAGGTGTAAGTAGTTTATCGGCTACCAGTTGCTGTTTGAAAAGATCAACCACCACACCGTTATGCAGTAGTAGAATATTCGATCGATTGCCGTGCATTTTAAACAACAATCCATAACCGTTGGTGAGTGTAAGGGTAAAGCTTCGCTCGTGGGCAATCACCTGCACACCCGTTACGGTGCGCATGAGCACCTCGGTAAACAAATCGATGCTGTTTTTACGGGCACGGTGAAATGCGGTGGGAAACGTGATGCAACTAAACGCGGGGTCAAGCAGCGTGCGAATGAAAAACGATTGGTTGCCATTGTTAAACTCCAGCACCAATTCATCTTTATTCTGACTAAAGCACGAAACCAACGTAAAGCCGCGAATTGATTTTTCGATGATCGGGCACAGCGCCTGCAGCAAAAAGAAATGATATTGCACGGCTTAGGCCATCAACGTGAGACCATCGTGGGCCAGAAATACACCCGGCGGCAGTTGTTGCTCAATCTCCTGATGGCAACCCAGTTTGTGACTAATGTGAATAAAATACGTTTTTTCTGCACCCACCTTCCGCGCTACTACCAAAGCCTCCTCCAGATTAAAGTGGGATACGTGCTTTTCTTTTTGCAGCGCGTTGAGAACAAGCGTACGGGTGCCGCGCAGACGGGCGTAGGTGTTTTCGGGAATGAAATTGGCGTCGGTAATGTAACTGAAGTCGCCCACGCGGAATCCAAGCACGGGCATGTGCAAGTGCTTTACCGGCAGCGGCATAAAAGGAATATCCGCCACCTCAAAAGGCTGTTCGTTTATTTCCAGCAGTTGCAGTTGCGGCGTGCCCGGGTACCTTACGGGTTCAAACGCATAGTAGAATTCTTTTTTGAGTTGTTGAAAAACATCAGCGGTGCCGTACACCGGCATGTCTTTCTGGTGCAGATAGTTGTACGCGCGCACATCGTCCAGCCCGGCAATGTGGTCTTTGTGGGCGTGGGTAAAAACCACGGCATCCAGTTGGTGTACCCGTTCGCGTAGCATTTGTTGCCGGAAATCCGGCCCTGTGTCGATCACAATACTCTTGCCCTCTACCTGCAAATGAACCGAACTGCGCAACCGCTTGTCGCGATAGTCCAACGAAACGCAAACCGGACACGAACAGGCGATGACTGGAACGCCTTGCGAGGTGCCGGTTCCCAAAAAAGTAACTTTTACATGCACGTGAATCTCGGATGTGGGAAATTTACATTCCCCGTATGCGGCGCTTATTTCACCTCCACCAAGGCCAACTCATCGTAGAGTTTTTTGCTTTTCTCGCTAAAGTTGGTGGTGTCCAGGGTAATGCCTTTTAAAATTTCAAGTAGTGCGTTAATCTTTCCTTCGGTGGGGAAAAACTTATTTACGATCATGATCTTCTGATCGCGCAGCACGCAATACCCGGCTTTGAAGTTTCCTTTTTCATACCGCAGCATGTAGTCGGATTCCGAAATCAAATCTTCCAGCTTGGTAAGAAATTGGGTGGTGTACTTGATCATGCGCAGGGTGAATTTGGTTGCAAGATGCACCTTAATTCCTCAATTTTCAATTGAATTTCATGCCCGCGCGGGTACCGGTTCAAATCCGCTCATTCATTAATTTTGAAGGTGCCCGTGAAGAAACTGATCGTGATTGTTGGCCCCACAGCGGTGGGCAAAACCGCATTGGCCGTGGCATTGGCCGGCAGGTTAAAAACCGAGATTATTTCTGCGGACTCGCGGCAGGTGTATCGCGAAATGACCATTGGCACAGCTAAACCCTCGGCGGTTGAACAGGCCGGAGTGCCCCACCATTTTATTGATTCGCATTCCATACATCAGCCACTGGATGCCGCCACGTTTGGGGAAAGCGCCCGCGCCTGCCTGAAAAAATTGTTTCAAGACCACGATGCGGTGATTGTCTGCGGTGGTTCCGGCCTCTACGTGCAGGCGCTGTTGCAAGGTTTTGATGAGATGCCAAACGTGCCGCCAGCGCTACGCCAATCGATAGTTGAAAGTTATCATGCGCACGGGCTTACCTGGCTGCAACAGCAGGTGCAGCAACACGACCCCGTGTTTTTTCAACAGGTAGACCGGCAAAATCCGCAACGGCTCATGCGGGCATTGGAGTTGTTGCAGGTTACGCGGCAGCCGTTGGATCAGTTACGAAAAGGAGAAACCGTGGCGTTACCCTGCGAGCAAATCAAAATCGGCTTGGAGTTGCCCCGCCCCGTTTTGTACGAGCGCATCAACCAGCGGGTGGAAGCAATGCTTGAACAGGGGTTGTGGCGGGAGGCGGAAACGTTGTATGCTTTTCGCGATAAAACTCCGCTGCAAACGGTGGGCTATCAGGAGATTTTTGCCGCCATGGATGGAACCATCGATGGCCAAACGGCGGTAGAGTTGATCAAACGCAACACGCGAAGGTATGCGAAACGACAGTTAACGTGGTTTAAACGCGACGCGGCCATTCGTTGGTTTGACGCCCACGATCACGACACGATTTTCGCCTGGGTTTCATCGAAGCTTCATCCGATTTAGTATTCTTGCAAACCCCATGGCATTCGGAAGACGCGTGTTAATCGTTACCTATTACTGGCCCCCCAGTGGCGGCAGTGGTGTACAGCGGTGGCTAAAATTTTGCAAATACCTTGCGCCCATGGGCTGGGATCTTACCGTGCTCACACCGGAAAATCCTTCGTTTGCTTTGCGCGATGAGTCTTTGGTGCGCGATGTGCCAACGGCGGTAGAGGTATTGAAGCTTCCGATTTGGGAACCCTATCAACTCTACTTGAAAGTGGGCGCATTTTTTGGAGTGAAGGCGAGCCAGCCAACGGATTTCGTCTCAACCGGGCGCACATCTTTTTTTGCTGCTGCGAGTGCTTGGGTGCGTGGTAATTTTTTCATTCCGGATGCCCGTGTGTTTTGGGTTCGGCCGGCCGCGCAGTTCATCCAGTCGTGGATGAAGCCGGGTGAAGAACCGATCATCATCACCACCGGGCCGCCACACAGCATCCACTTGGTTGGGCTGCGGATAAAAAAGCAAAACCCAGCGGTGAAGTGGGTGGCAGATTTCCGCGATCCATGGTCGGAGTGGGATCTGCTCGATACGTTTACCCTCACGCGTTGGGCGCGTGCGCGGCATCGCTATTTTGAACGCCAGGTGCTTACGCGGGCAGACCGGGTCATGACAATTGCGCCTTTTCATCAACAACGCTTAGCACAGTTGGGTGGGCGGCCTGTGGACGTGATTACGAATGGATTTGATCCCGATGATTTTACATCCATCACGCGAAAGCGTACGGCAAAATTTACCATTCGCCATGTGGGCATGGTAGATGAATTACGCGATCCGCGTCCGTTCATGGCGGCGCTTCGCCAACTTGCACTGGAGCAACCCGAATTCGGTAACCATGTAGCAGTTGAGTTTATTGGCAACGTCAATTCCAATTTTCAACAGGAAGTTGAGCGGGATGCCACGTTAAAGGCGCTCACCACGTTTACCCGTGCGATACCGCATCAGCAGTTGTTGCAAACGTATGGCGAAACGGACGTGCAACTTTTGGTGCTGGCCCACACGGCCCTGGCGCCTGGCAATTTGCCCGGAAAATTCTTTGAGTATCTCGCCTCTGGTAACCCGATTTTGGCGGTTGGTCCGGTTCAGGGCGATGCCCGGGATGTGCTGGTAGCTACCGGGGCCGGTAAGATTTTTGAGCGATCAGACCGCGCGGGCATTACCGCTGCGCTGTGGTTCTATTATCAGCAGTGGAAGTCGGGTGCTGCACCGCCAAGCAATCCGGCGCTGGCGTATGCGCGGCCGCAATTGGCAAAACAGCTTAGCGATTTGCTTGCTTCATTTGGATAAACGCAGCATGCGCAACGCGGTCCTGAACAGATCGTTCGCCTCTGGCGATACGCGCGCCACCAAGACCAACGCCCCGTACACCAGCGTGAGGATAGCAGATCGGTACACGATGTCTGCAAGTATCCAGGGAAGTGTGGGGAGAAGCTGGTTAACGCCAACAGCAAAAAGCGCAATGATGAGTACTTTGATTGTGCCTGCCGTGAAAGGCTGTAGTTGAAGTTTCCAGCGGATGAAAAAAAACTTCACCAGGTTGAAGGTGCCCAGCGTAATGGCTGTGCTTACGGCAGCGCCCTCAATGCCATACAGCGGAATAAACACGTTGTTGAGCACGATTACCAAAGCGGCCAGCAACAGCATGAGCACGATGTTAAACGCATAGTAGCGCGATAAAACAATAATCTCGCTGCTGGGTCCAAAAAACATGTCCACCAATTTCCCCAAACCAACAAACAACACCACGTATTTGCCGGCTGCGTATTCATCGCCTTTGGGCATCAGCGTAAAAATTGCGTCCAGATTAGCCCATACCCCAAGCAGAAGCAATCCTCCGATGATGAGTTGATTCAATGCTGTTTTTTGATAGATGATGAGAATGTCTTGGGTATCTTTCTTTTCGAACGCCCGCGAGATGAGCGGCATGGCAATCTGCGACAGTGCGCGTTTCGGGATTTCAATTACCGTAGCCATGTAAAACGCCGTGGTGTAGATCCCGTTGGCGGCTAAACCCAGTAGGCCAGCCACCATAATGCTGTCGATCTTGCCCACAATAATGGCACCTGCCGTGCCGGCAAAACTGAGTACACTGTACCGCACAATGGTTCGCGTGTGTGCGCGATTTATTCCGCTGCCCGGTAGACTGAAACGGAGCTGGCGCCCGCGCCACAACGCAAACAACAAAATGCCCACCGCAAGCGCATTGGCCAGCACCGTGCTGATGACGAACTCCGGGTAGCTCAGCCATCCCCAGAAGTAACACAGCACCAATAAACCAAACATTACCCGCACTACAATATCCCGCAACAAGTTGGGCAAAATGGTTTTGAGCAGTGAGCGTGAGTACGCCTCGAATACACTTTGTAGCAGCAAAATCAGCGTAAGCCACAGCATCAACCACCCATACTCGCTGATGGCGCCTGCGTTTTCCTGGAAGTAGCCCAAAAAGGTTGATTGAAAGGCAACAAACAGAACGGCAAACAGCGCGAAGCCGATGCCCGCCAAACACACCATGAGCGAGAGGAAGCTGCGCGCGGCGCGGTCGTCTTCATGAAACTGCGGGTAGAACCGAATCAGACTTTGGGCAACGCCCATTTGGGCAAAGGGCGCAAACAGAATTGCGGCGTCCTGAATGGTGCGAAGCAAACCCACCTGCTCGGTTTCCAGAAATCGCGGATATAAATAGAGCAGGTTAATGTATCCAATGGCGACACCCAGATAAGAGATGACGGACGAGATAACGCTTTGCCGTACGACTACGCCCATGGTGTTGCTGTTATCATCTTAGTCAACCAAAGATAATGCGTGGAGTGCCTTGTGTACGATTTGTTCGTTCTGTTCAGCAGAGAGTAGCCGGGCGGCCTGGTGCGCCTGTAGCTTGAAGTGGTTAATGTCTTGCGCGGTTAGGGAATTTAGCCGACTCGCCATTTCCTTAGGATCGAAGGACTCAGCAACCACACCCATGTTGAATTTTTTTACAATGCCCGCCATTTCGGGAGTGGGGCCGATGGCGATGGCCAGCCGCGCCTGAATAAAATCAAACAGCTTGTTGGGAAGTGTATTGGCGTAGTTGAAGTTAACGGGGGGCAAAACAAAAATCCCGATATCGTACGAGCGGATAAACGCTACGATTTGATCGCTTGCTACGGGCGGTTGAAAGGTGATGCGCGGATTCCCGCCTGCCAGCGCTTTTAGCGTGTCAACGTAACCGGAGGTCTTGGCGTTCGATAATGCGGGTGTGATGAGCATGAGGTCGAGGGTAAACCGATCGTCCGTGTACGCCATCATTTCGATCAGCAGTTCCAATTGGCGCGATGGGTTCGCACCACCATGGTGAATGATGCGGATGCGCTGCGGATCTACGGGGTGGGGCGAGAGTTCGTGGTACCGGGTGGCATTGGTGAGCACCACAGGGTGAACATGAAACTCATCCTGATACGCGCGGCGCAAACCTTCTGATACGGTTGTCATCCAGTTGCCGTGAGGCAAGTAGGTACTGCAGAGAAACTGGTTAAACCGCTGAAAGAAAATTCGCCAGTACAATTTTTCTTCGAAATGGCGGGGTGCGAACTCGTGGGCATCAATCCAGATTTTTGATTGCGTTTTGAGCGAAAATGCCAACGGCAGGCTTTCCACATCGTTCGCCACGATCAGATCAAAGTGTTGTTGCTTCAATACGGGAATGAGCTGCTGGTAGCGATAAAGGGCCCAATAGGCACGATGATAAAACCGGAAAATGAGCAAAAAAGAAAGCCACAGCCGCCGGCCATGGGTGAGTTGTGGTCGTGGCACGGAAATCAACTCCACTTCGGGGGCCTGGCTGCCCGCGTAGGCCACGGCGGTAACGTGAAAATGTTTACCAAGCCACCGCATTTGCCGTTGCACCCGTGCATCGTGCGTGAGGTTGCTGAAAGCAATGATCAGCGCGCGTTTCATTTCATCCGGTGGGCTTCCACAATATAATATCTTGGCGTAACGAGCCGAAGCAAAGGCCGAATGCCAGGGGTGTACACGGGGCTGGTCCATTTTTCCCGCCGCACAATCTTCCATCCTGCTTTCTCCAGCAGCCAGTCAAATTGCCAGTCTTCAAATTCGTGAAAGTGCTGATCCCACCGGTTTGTAGGGTGCCGATAGGCGGGCGCAAACCACAAACGTAACGGGATACTGGCAAACAGAACCGGCGCCTGGATCTGCCGCAGTACACCAAGCGGGTTGAGCAGGTGTTCAAAGATTTCGAACGCGGTGGCTACATCGGTTGGGTACGCGGCCACGGCACCGGGCTCGTCATCTAAATCTTCGCCTTGGGTATTAAAAACCTGATAACCCGCCTCGGCCAACTGTGCGGAAAATGCATTGGGTGTGCCAATGTCTAAGAGGCGGGCGGGTGGTGGCAAACTGGCTCGCATAAAAGCGAGGGTTTTGTTGTATCTACGCTGGTGACTCATTTGGTAATTCGGTTGGCCGCCTTCACTCGGCCCGGATGCGCTTTGATAAAAGCGTCCCAGTTTTTTGATTTCGGTTTACTTACGCCTTTGGTATAGTGATGGCACACGGCAACAGCCAGTGCATCTGTGGAGTCGAGTAGCTTGGGCTGCTCTTTGATGTTAAAAATCGTCATCAACATTTTGGCCACTTGCTCTTTCGAGGCATTGCCATTGCCGGTTACCGATTGCTTTACTTTTTTGGGCGCATATTCGGTAATGGGCACTTCTCGATACAGCGCGGCCGACATGGCTACGCCCTGCGCGCGGCCTAGCTTTAACATCGATTGCACGTTTTTTCCAAAAAAAGGCGCTTCCAGCGCTACTTCATCCGGTGTGTATTCGTCTACCAGGGCCAATACGCGCTCGAAGATCTTTTTCAACTTCAGCTCATGGGTACCGTATTTGCCGAGATGGATCACGCCAAACTGTTGCAGCGATAGTTTGGAAAGTCGGGATTGAATGATCGCATACCCCATAACGTTTGTGCCGGGATCAAGGCCCAAAATAACTTTTTCCTGCACAACACTTTTTTCCATTGTAATTGCGGTGCAATTTAGCAACTGGTGGATGTTATTCCTTGTTGGTTCCATATTTGTGCTGTATACCCTGCTGCTCCTACTGTTGCGGCAAGGGGTAAAAAAGATACGGGTTCAAACTTCCGTTACAGATGCGCACCAAATCCGGTCCGTTTCTGTGGTGGTGCCGTTTCGCAATGAAGCCAGCCACCTTGGCGCCCTGCTCAACGACTTGAAATCGCAAACGTATCCCGCCTTTAGCTACGAGGTGGTGCTCGTGGATGACCACTCTTCGGACGGCAGCTACGAATTGGTGCAGCGCGTGGTGCAGGGCGACGCACGCTTTCGGTTAACGCGCCTGGGGGCAGGCGAGAAGGGAAAGAAAGCGGCGCTCACCGAAGGCATCCGCGTAAGCAAAGGCGAAATCATTCTTACTACCGATGCCGATTGCCGTTTGCCGGAAACGTGGTGCCGCACAATGAACGCTGCGTTTGAGAATCCGGCGGTTAAAATGTGCCTCGGCCCACTGCGCCTGCGCGGTAGCTCTTCTTTCCTTCATCGTATGCAGGCGTTGGAGTTTGTAAGTGTCGTGGCGGTAACGATGGCCACAGCCGGGTGGGGGCGGCCCTCGCTGGCCAGTGGCGCAAATCTGGCGTTTCGGAGAGACGCTTTTTACGCGGTGGATGGGTACTTCAATGAGCGAACGCTGGCCTCGGGCGATGATCAGTTTTTGATGGAAAAAATCGCGCAGCGGTTCGCGCATGCGGTGATTTTTCTGCCCGATCAGCGTGCGCTGGTGGCCACCGGCGCGGCGCCAAATCTTAACGCTTTCCTGCAGCAACGGTTGCGGTGGGCTGGCAAATGGCGGCGCCTCCAGCCTGCCACACGGGCGCTCGCGGTGTTTGTTTTCGTGTTTCACGCGGTGGCGATGGCCAGTATTCCCCTGGCCGTTTTTACCACGCAGGCTGCCGTTTGGATTCTTCCGCTGTGGCTGGTGAAGGGCGGGTGCGAATGGTGGCTGTTGGCGCCGGTGGCGCGTATCACCAAGGTAACGTGGAGTTGGACTTCGTTTTTTTGCTGGCAGTTGGCGTATCCAATGTACGCGGTGGCTGTGGCCGTGTTTTCCAGACGAAAAGATATCGATTGGAAAGATCGCACGTGGCAAAATCAGGTCTAACCTGTTTTAAGTATCTTTACCCGTCGCCATGGTAACGCTGTTACAGAAACAAGTCGAGAAAAAAGAGCTGCAGCTCAATGCCTTGCTTGAAATTACCCAAGCCATTAACAGCAACCTGCCCGAAGAAGCGTTATTCAAGATTTTCAATTTTACCCTGCGCTCTAACCTCCAGATTCGCAAACTCGCGTTGTTTGTTTTTGACGAAATCTGGACCTGCAAGGTGCATTTTGGCACCAAACGCAACTACGGCAAGGTAAAACTGGATGAGCGCGTGAAGATGATCAAAAACCTTCACCGCATGAGCGAGTTCGAGAACTGCGAGTTTGATGAATTCGATAAAGTCATACCCATCTTGCAGAAGACGGAAACCCTGGCCCTTGTGTTTGTGGGCGGGCTTGGCGCTACCGAAGATGACCACGAGGAGGAAGAAATCATCAAATTCATTCAGGCGCTCTCCAACATCATTGTGGTGGCCATTGAAAATAAGAAATTGGCGCGCAAGCAGTTAGAGCAGGAGGCATTTCGCAAGGAGTTGGAAATTGCCAGCGATGTGCAGCAGTTTCTGTTTCCGGAAAAGCTGCCCAACACACCCATGTTGAAACTGGAGGCCAGTTATTTGCCGCACGACCGCGTGGGTGGAGATTATTACGATTATGTGCCCATCAACAAAAACCAGTTTTTAATCTGTGTGGCCGATGTGAGCGGCAAGGGCATTCCTGCCGCGTTGATGATGTCTAACTTTCAAGCCTCTTTACGCACGCTGCTTCGGCAGACGCCTAATCTTACGGAGATCATCGAGGCGCTGAACTTTCAAGTGTTGGAGAATACCAAGGGCGAGAAGTTCATCACGTGTTTTGCCGCCATCTATGATATTGCCCTCCGTACGATGATCTACGTTAACGCCGGGCACAATCCGCCCTTGCTGCTTCAGAAAAACAAAGAGATCAAACTGTTGGAGGATGGCTCTACCGTGTTGGGGGCGATGCATCCGCTGCCCTTTCTGAACGAAGGATTTATTACCGACCTGGATGACTTCACGCTGTTTTGTTACACCGATGGGTTAACCGAAACTGTGGACGAATCTGGTCAGGAGTTCGGGCAACATTGGTTAATGAATTACTTCGCACTCAACAACTTCAAAGACCTGAAGACAATTCATCAGGACATCATCGTGGCGCTCGATTCGTTTAAAGGCCGCAATGGCTACCGCGATGACATTACCATGCTCAGTTGCCGCGTGGAGAAGTTCTAACCATGCTTCACCGCACTCCGTTTTTGTTGCCGCTGCTCTTTCCAAACTTGTTGTGGCGGGTGCCCACTACGGAAAAATTGCTTTTTCTCACGTTCGATGATGGCCCGGTGCCCGGACCAACCGAAGCGGTGTTAACCATTCTAAAGGAGCAGGGTGTAGCCGCTACCTTTTTTTGCATTGGCGATAACGTGCGCAAACATCGCGCGGTATTCGAGCGGGTGCGGGCCGAGGGACACGCGGTGGCAAATCACACCCGCAATCACCAAAATGGCTGGAAAACAAACACGGCTACGTATCTGGCCAACGTGCACGCCTGCGATGCCGATCTGGGCCAGCCCGCACCGTTGTTTCGGCCACCGTACGGTCGCATCACACCCGGGCAAGTGCGCCAGCTTTCGGCCAAAAAAATTGTGATGTGGGATGTACTGACGCGCGACTATGACCGTACCCTCACACCCGAAGCCTGCCTGCGCGGTTCTCTCCACGTCATCCGGCCGGGCAGCATCGTGGTTTTTCATGATAGCCTCAAAGCCGAGAAAAATCTGCTGTATGCGCTGCCGCGTTTTCTGGAAGGCGCTCGGCAGCAAGGGTACACATTCGCGTTAATTCACCACCATATCTAGCGGTGTGCCTGTGAAAGTGCTCTACGGTGTGTTGGATTGGGGCTTGGGGCACGCCACCCGCAGCATTCCCATCATTCGCTTGTTGCGGGCGCGCGGGTGCGAGGTGCGTATTGCTACCAGTGGCCTGGCCTACGAGTTGCTGCGCACGGAGTTTCCAGAACTTACCATCTACCCGCTGCCTTCCTATGCCGTTCGGTACGCGCGCCACGGCTTGTTTATGATGAACATTTTTTGGCAACTGCCGCGCTTGTTGTTGGTTATTGTGCGCGAGGGGCGCGCCGCCAGAAATATTACGACAGAATTTCCAGCCGATCTTATCATTTCAGATTGCCGCTATGGGTTTCGCTTTCGCGGATGCAAAAGCGTGTTCATTACACACCAGTTAAATTTTCAAATGCCTCGCATGTTGAAATGGCTTCAGCCGGTGGTGAATTTGTTCAACCACATCATGATCAACCGGTTTGATCAGGTCTGGGTTCCGGATGTGCAACATGGCATCACCGGTACGCTTAGCCGCCCCGGCTGGTTAACAGAAAAAGTGCGTTGGATTGGCAATTTATCGCGGCTACCGTTGCCCACACCGGGGCTCCAACAGGAGTACGAGGTGGCCGTGATTTTGTCCGGGCCCGAGCCGCAGCGCACCTTGTTAGAAAACAAACTGGTGGCACAACTCCAGTTGCTTAATCTTCGGGCGGTGGTGGTACGTGGGCTACCCACAGCCCGCGCCCGGGAGCGCATCAACCAAATCGATTTCCACAACTACCTGGAGGGCGCAGCATTGGCCAACCTGATGCAGCAGGCTGCGGTGGTGGTTGCCCGCAGTGGTTACTCTACCGTAATGGATCTGATGGCTTTGGGTGGTAAGGCGATTTTCATCCCAACTCCCGGCCAAACGGAACAAGAACTGCTGGCGAAGACGCTTACCGCACAGCGAATTGCCTGGTCTGCGCCTCAGCATCATTTTGATTTGGCTGTAGCGTTAAAAAAACTTCCTGACTATCGCGGTTTTGCCGAGTGGAAACACCCACCTAATTTGCTGCCCGTTGTAGTAGATGAAACATTGAATTCGTTGTCTTGATCGATACCCACGCACATATCTACCTGCAAGAGTTCGATACCGACCGCGCAGATGTGTTTGCCCGGGCCGCGGAAGCTGGCGTGGTGGAATTGTACATGCCCAACGTAGACCACACCTCCATCGATCGGATGTTGGAAGTGGAGGCGAAGTTTCCGGCAATTGCGCGGCCCATGATGGGCCTGCACCCGTGCTACGTCAAGAGAGGATTTGAAAAGGAATTGTATTTGGTGGAGTCCTGGCTCGCCAAACGCACGTTCATCGCGATCGGTGAGATCGGCACCGACTTGTACTGGGATAAAACCACATGGCCCTACCAACAAGAGGCCTTTCTTCAGCAAATCCGGTGGGCAAAGCAATACCGTTTGCCGGTCGCGATCCATTGTCGCGAATCCATCGCGGAAACGCTGCAACTGCTCGAACCCCACGTGGGCGATGGCCTTACCGGGGTGTTCCACTGCTTCACTGGTACTGTGGAGCAAGCCCGGCAGTGCATTGCCTTTGGATTTCGGCTGGGCATTGGAGGTGTGAGCACATTTAAAAATGGCGGATTAGATCACGTGTTACCCGAGATCGACATCGCTCATCTGGTGTTGGAAACCGACTGCCCATATTTAGCTCCCGTGCCGCATCGCGGAAAGCGCAATGAACCTGCGTTCCTGGCGCTCATCGCCCAGCGCGTGGCCGATCTCAAGCAGGTACCGCTGGCCGAACTGGCCGCTACAACCACGGCTAATGCCCGTTCGTTATTCAAATCTCAGGCGCTACACCCGCTGTCATGAATTTCAAAAATGTTTCCGTTAACACTGCGTTTCCCGGCAAAGCCCGATCACGGGTAATGATTATTTATACCGGCGGTACCTTCGGCATGACCCAAAATGCAGAAGGGGTGTTGGTGCCGTTCGACTTCGCCCATATTCTGGAGCACCTGCCCACGCTGCGAAATCTATCGTTAGACCTTACGGTGATTTCATTCGACCAGCCCATCGATTCGTCTAACATTGAGCCTGCACATTGGCAAATGATGGCGCGGTTGCTTTTCCAACACCGGGCTGAACAGGATGGTTTTGTGGTGTTACACGGAACAGATACCATGGCCTACACGGCATCCGCGCTTAGCTTCATGCTACCCGATTTTGGTAAACCCGTGGTGTTCACGGGTGCGCAGTTGCCCATTAGCCACCCGCGCTCAGATGCGCGCGAAAACCTGATCACAGCGCTTGAAATTGCATCGGCCAAAAACGGGCCCCATGCACAGGTGCCGGAAGTTTGTATTCATTTTGGTTCTGAGTTGCTCCGTGGCAACCGATCAAAAAAAGTAGAAAGCATGCATTTTGATGCTTTTCAGTCGGAGAACTATCCGCCATTGGCCAAAGCCGGGGTCAAGATCACGTACAACGAAAGCGCGATTGCTGCACCTGGGCCAACCGCGCGCCTGCTCGACCGGTATGATGCCGGGGTGGCGATATTAAAGATGTTTCCCGGGATTTCACTCGCCGCCGTGCAAGCGTTGTTTGAAGCGCCTGGGCTTCGTGCCGTGGTCATCGAAACCTATGGTTCGGGTAATGCACCTACCAGCGGTGCGTTTCTCGAATTGCTCCGCTCTGCCATGGCGCGGGGGATTTTGCTCGTCAATATTTCGCAATGCCCCGGGGGCATGGTGATCCAGGGAAAATACGAAACCAGCCGCCATTTGCAGGCGTTGGGTGTGCTGGGGGGGTCGGACATGACCACCGAGGCCGCGATTACCAAGCTCATGGTTTTGTTGGGCAATTATCCCGTGGAAACGGTACGCGAACGCATGGCCCAGAATGTAGCTGGGGAGTTAACCGTGGCGAACTAACCACGGTTTTAGGCATTTCCGCAGCGGAGAGAGAGGGATTCGAACCCTCGTGACGCTTTAGACGTCAACACGCTTTCCAGGCGTGCCAGTTCAGCCACTCCTGCACCTCTCCGTAAAAGGGACGCAAAGAAAATCAATTTCCTGTATCTATTTGGAAGTTCCGGCAAGAAAAGGCGCGGCCGTTTGTGACGAACACCTGTTCAGCGCATTTCAAGACCAAATCAGTATGTACCAAACAGGTTCCACATTTTTTTTAAAAAGTTGTTTGAAAATGCGCAAAACATTTAATTTTGGCCACTTCAAAAAAGTGATTAAACCTTAAACCATGAAAAAACAACTCGCTATTCTCACGTTCGTAGGGGTACTTTTCTCCGCAATGGCCTTTGCGCAGGATTCTACAGCTACTCAAACTGATTCGACTGCAACCCCGGCTGCGGCTGCGGTAGTGGAAGAAACCCCTGTTGCGGATACCGCTGAAGCAACAGAAGAACAAACATTTCATCAAATTCTGAAAGAAAAATTCATTGAAGGTGGTAAGGAATACATGTGGCCAATCCTCATTTGTTTGATTTTAGGATTAGCAATCTCTATCGAGCGCATTATTACGCTTAACCTGGCCACCACAAACACTAAGAAATTATTGAGCCAAATCGAAGACGCGCTTGCAAAAGGTGGTGTTGAAGCCGCAAAAGAAGTAACAAAAAATACCCGTGGCCCTGTTGCCTCTATCTTTACGCAAGGTTTGATGCGCCACTCAGAAGGCATTGATATGGTTGAAAAGTCAATTGTATCGTACGGTGGCGTTGAAATGGGCAGACTTGAGCGCGGTTTGATTTGGATTTCATTGTTCATTTCACTCGGACCAATGCTTGGATTCTTCGGTACTGTAATCGGTATGGTGAATGCATTCGATGCGATTGAAGCAGCAGGGGATATCTCTCCTTCGATTGTTGCCGGTGGTATGAAAGTGGCCTTGATCACAACCGTTGGTGGTTTAGTGGTGGGTATGATTCTTCAGATCATGTATAACTATTTGGTTTCGAAAATTGACAGTCTGGTGAATGGAATGGAAGATGCTTCCATTTCACTGGTGGATATTCTGGTAAAGCACAAACTTGCTAAACACTAAGAGCAACATGGAAATCACGGATGTAGGTCTATATATCGCTTATGCGGTATTCATAGTGGCCGGGGCAGCAGCGATTGTGTTTCCGCTGGTAAACTCGTTGAAAAATCCGGGCTCAATCGGTAAGTCATTGGTTGGTGTTGGTGCAATGGTGGTGCTTTTCATCATCGCCTATGTTCTTTCCGGTGACGAGGTAACTGCCAAATACACCGCACTTGGTGTGGATGCGGGTTCCTCCAAACTCATTGGCGCCGGTTTAACGATGTTTTATTTTGTGATTGTGCTCGGGTTTGTGGGCATAATTTATTCTGAGGTCTCTAAAGCATTCAAATAATGCCACGTTCAACACCCGAAATACCCAACGCCTCGATGGCCGACATCGCGTTCTTGTTGCTAACCTTCTTTTTGGTTACAACCACTATCGCGAACGACCGAGGCTTGAGTATTCAGTTGCCTCCGCCTCCGGAAGCTCAGCAGCAGGAGGAGATCAAAATTCAAGAGCGGAATATGTTTAAGATTCAAATCAACTCGTTCGACCTGCTGTTGATCGAAGGTGAGCCGAATCAAGACATTTCCAACTTGAAAGAGGATATTAAGAAGTTCATCGTAAACAACGGTGCTGATCCCAACTCATCGGACAGCCCCGAGAAGGCGATTGTTTCAATCAAAACCGACCGTGGTACCAGCCACAAAAAGTTTATTGAAATCCTCGACATCTGCCAGGCAGCGTATTACGACATCTGGGCAGAACGCGCAGGCGTAACCAATCAGGAGTTTCGCGATGCGGCTTCGGATTTGGCGAACCCGGATAATAAAGCGATTTATGAAAAGGGTCGTGCCGGATTACCGATGAATATCTCGATTGCTGAACCTACCAAAGTAGGGGGCTAAAACTGAATCAAGCTATGTCAAAATTCAAAAAGAAAACACAGGTTAAGCAGGACATCCCAACTTCGTCCATGCCCGATGTGGTATTCATGTTGTTGTTCTTTTTCATGGTAACAACAGAGATGCGTGAAACTACCATTAACGTGCAGCAGCGCATTCCCGAAGCCACCCAGCTGAGGAAGTTGCAGCGGAAGTCGTTGGTAACAAACTTGTTTATCGGTGAGCCTCGCAAACTGGAGGAGTTTGGTAAGGAACCCAAAATTCAGGCCGGAGATGTGTTCATCGAGCCAAAGGATATCGTTTTGTGGGTAAACCGCGAAAAAGATAAGTTGGCAGAAAACGAGCGTGATCAACTTACTGTTGCACTGAAGGTAGACGGTGACGCAAAGCGCGGTATCATCGCTGATGTTGAAACCGAGCTTCGCAAAGCGAATGCCCGTAAAGTACTTTACACCGTGCTCGAAAAGCGCACGGCCAGAAAAGGATAAGAGTTAGTTGTTTTTCATGTTTTTAAGCCCCTTTCTGTTCGCAGGAAGGGGCTTTCTGTTTATCATTGTGCTATGGCTTTGGTCTCTGCAATTGCGGTAAACAATCCCAGGGTAATCCGTGCCTGGTGCATGTACGACTGGGCCAACTCCGTGTATTCGCTGGTCATTACCTCCGCAATTTTTCCGGTGTATTACAAATCGGTAATGCGGCAAGCGGGTGGCGATCAGGTGAGTTTTTTGGGCTTTTCTTTGGATAGCTCTGTCTTGTACTCGTACGCGCTTTCTTTCTCTTTTTTGGTAGTGGCGGTAATGTTGCCGTTGCTGTCGGGTGTGGCCGACTATGTGGGGCGCAAAAAATTGTTCATGCAGTTTTTTGTGATGCTCGGCAGCAGCGCGTGCATGGGCCTGTTTTTCTTTCGCGGGCCCTCGGATTTGAATTGGGCCATCACGTGTTCCGTGCTGGCAAGCATCGGCTTTAGCGGCAGCCTGGTGTTTTATAACGCGTTTCTGCCTGAAATTGCTTCGCCCGATCAATTCGACCGCATCAGTGCGCGGGGCTTTAGCATGGGCTATTATGGGTCTGTGCTGTTGATGGTGCTGTGCCTGGCGATGATTTTGAATGCCACAGCGTTTGGTTTTGCGGATGAAGGCGCTGCTTCGCGTTTTTCTTTTCTGCTCACCGGGGTTTGGTGGTTTGGCTTTGCGCTCATTCCTTTCCTGGTGCTCAAAGAAAACGGCTCGCCAACGGAGAAAAAAGACGTGCTCCTAAAAGGCTATCACGAGCTATTGGGGGTGTGGAAACGCATTCGGCAGTTGCCGTCGTTGAAGCGATATCTGTTATCCTTTTTTTTCTTCAACATGGGCGTGCAGACAATCATGTACCTGGCCACATTGTTTGGCACCGATGTGCTCCATTTGGCAGACGATAAATTGATCGGCACCATTCTGGTAATTCAATTGGTAGGTGCGCTGGGCGCAGGTTTGTTTGCCCGGGTCTCGGGCAAACTGGGTAATAAACTTGCGCTTGTGATCATGATTGGGATTTGGATTTTGGTCTGCGTGGTGGCCTATGCACTGCAAACGGAGTGGCAGTTTTACGCACTGGCGTTTGTTGTGGGTATGATCATGGGCGGTATCCAATCGCTATCGCGCGCAACGTATGCAAAATTGATCCCGGCCGATACCCAGGATCATGCCTCGTTTTTTAGTTTTTACGATGTTACGTACAACGTGTCGATTGTGTTGGGCACGTTTTCGTTTGGCTTGATTAACCAAATCACCGGTACCATGCGCAACAGTGCGCTGGGTTTGGGCGTATTTTTTGTACTGGGGCTGGTGGCGTTGCTTACCGTTACGGACAGCCGACTTGCCGCTCGCCGCCGCTAAAAGCGGAGGTGCTTTACCGTCATTCCGTTATTGATCAACTGCTTCAGCGAATTAATTCCAATTTTCAAATGAAGATCCACGTAATTGGCCGTAACCACTTTGTCGCTGGTTTCGGTTTTTACGCCATCCGGCACCATGGGTTGATCCGATACCAGCAGTAGCGCCCCGGCTGGAATTTCATTGTAAAAAGCGGTCGAAAAGATCGTGGCCGTTTCCATGTCAATGGCCATGGCGCGAATCTTGCGCAAATATTCTTTAAAATTCTCGTCCCACTCCCATACTCGGCGGTTGGTGGTGTACACAGTCCCACTCCAGTAATCCTGATTGTGATCGCGTATGGTTGTGGAGATCGCTTTTTGCAACGCGAAGGAGGGCAACGCGGGTACCTCCGGAGGGAAGTAGTCGTTGGAGGTACCTTCTCCGCGGATGGCCGCAATGGGTAGAATAAAATCCCCGAGGTCGTTCTTGCGCTTAAGCCCCCCACATTTACCTAGAAACAGGCAGGCTTTGGGCTTGATTGCCGTTAGGCAGTCCATAATGGTTGCGGCATTTGGGCTACCCATCCCGAAGTTGATCATGGTAATGCCTTCGGCCGTGGCGCTGAGCATGGCGCGGTCTTCTCCCGCTACGGGCACGTTATGCCATTCTGCAAACTTGCGCACGTAGTTGTCGAAATTGGTAAGCAAAATATACTGGCCGAAGCTTTCCAGCGGCAGCCCGGTGTAGCGAGGAAGCCAATTTTCAACAATGTCCTGTTTGCTCTTCATAATAAAATCAAATTTCTTTGGTGCGTGTACGCGTTAAACCTGCCTCCGGTTGAGCTAACAACCAAAAAAGAGAATGGCAAAGTATGGATTTTTGATGGGATCCGGAAGAAATACATCCAGCTCACCCCCGAAGAGTGGGTACGTCAACACTTTATTCATTATTTAATCCAAGAGCTTCGCTACCCAAAGTCACTTTTTCGGGTGGAGGGGAGTTTGCAATACAACCGCTTGCAAAAGCGATCGGATATTTTGGTATGCGATCGGCAGGGGAAGCCGTGGATGCTGATCGAGTGCAAATCGCCCGCCATTAAACTCACGCAAAAAGCGTTTAACCAGGTGGCGGTTTACAATCTTACCGTGGGTGCGCAATATTTGGCGGTAACCAACGGAATGGTGCATTACTGCTGGTTACGCGGAATCGATAACCCGGAGCCGGTTTTTTTAAACGAGTTTCCACCGTTTCAATAAAAAAACTCCGGTTGCCCGCAAGCCCCCGGAGTTTCTGATCGGTTGTCGGACACTTAACCCAGAAATTCTTTCACATCCGTGTAGGGCAGACTAAAGGCATCGGCCACGGCTTTGTAAACTACCTTGCCGCCAATCATGTTTAATCCTTTGCGCAGATCGGTGTTATCTGCACACGCTTTCTTCCATCCGTGGTTCGCCAGTTTAATCGCGTAGGGCAGGGTTGCATTGGTCAGTGCCCACGTAGAGGTGTACGGTACAGCGCCGGGCATGTTGGCCACGCAATAGTGCACCACGTCATCAATAATATACGTAGGGTCTTCGTGCGTGGTGGGCTTGCAGGTTTCAATGCAACCACCTTGATCTACCGCTACATCTACCAATACCGTGCCTGGGCGCATCGTCTTCAACATATCGCGGGTAATGAGTTTGGGCGCTTTTGCTCCGGGTATCAATACCGCACCAACAATCAGGTCATGATTTTTTACCAACTCGCGAATAACGTAGTCGTTCGAAACCATCGTATGCACATTTTTCGGCATCACGTCGTCCAGGTAGCGGAGGCGGTTGATGTTCACATCCGTAATCGTAACATCGGCACCCATGCCAGCCGCAATTTTGGCAGCGTTGGTGCCCACTACACCACCGCCCAAAATCAACACTTTAGCGGGCATTACACCGGGAACACCGCCCAATAAGATGCCGCGCCCCTTTAATGGCTTTTCTAAGTACTTGGCGCCTTCTTGAATGGACATCCGGCCCGCCACTTCCGACATCGGCACCAACAACGGCAGACTACCGTCCACACGCTCTACGGTTTCGTAGGCGAGGCAAACCGCACCGGTTTTAATCATGGCATGCGCCAGCGGTTCGTACGAAGCAAAATGAAAATATGTAAAAACGAGTTGATCTTTGCGAATCAAGTTGTACTCGGCTTCGATGGGTTCTTTCACTTTCATGATCATCTCGGCTGTGTCAAACACCTCTTTTGGGGTGGACAACATCTTTGCGCCGGCCCCGAGGTATTCCTCATCCGAAAAACCGCTGCCCACACCGGCGGTCTTTTGCACGTACACGGTGTGTCCTCTGCGTACCAACTCCTGCGCGCCGGCCGGGGTTAACGCCACGCGGTTCTCGTTATTTTTGATTTCTTTCGGAACGCCTACAATCATGATTCTGGAATTTTAACTTTGAACAACTTTTTGGAGCCGCAAATATAGCGATCGGATACGATTGCAGAGGCCACTAAAACCGATTTTATGACACCAGCAGGCAGCCCGGTTTACTTTGCATTTTACGGTTCGTTGCGCAGGGGTATGCAGAATTACCTCGCTTTCGCGGATGAGTTGGAATACCTGCATTCGGCTTGGTTGCGTGGTTACAAAATGTACGCGTTGCAAGAATATCCGTGTGTTGTGAAAGCAGGGCCGGAGTCGAAAATCCTGGTAGAAATTATGCGCGCCAAAACGGCCCACTGCGCGGCGCAGATTCACCAGTTGGAACTTGATACCGGTTACGCGTTTGAAACGATTTCGGTGGCCGGGCAAGATGCGTGGTTGTATTATTTTGTTCAACCTCCAAATGATCGGGTGGTCGCCTCGGGCGATTGGGTTACATTCTTCCGGGAATTTTATCGGCCTTAATCAAAAATTTTGTGCGCAGAAAAACCGGAAAATGCTGGCCGATTTTTCCCTATTTTTGGCCTGAAAACGTTTTCTATCGTGAGCCAGGCAAAAACCATTCGACACAGCGAAACGCAGGTGCAGGAGTTGCTCACCGACTTCCATCTGGCCTGCATGAGTCGAGAAGCCAGCGTGCTCGGCCGCAAAGAGGTGTTTATGGGCAAAGCCAAATTCGGGATTTTTGGCGATGGAAAAGAATTGGCTCAACTGGCCATGGCCAAGGTTTTTGAGCCAGGCGATTTTCGCTCCGGCTACTATCGGGATCAAACATTCATGCTCGCCATTGGCGAGCTTACGTTACAGCAATATTTCGCGCAACTGTATGCCCACACCGACGTGGCGGCTGACCCCGCCTCGGCCGGGCGACTAATGAATGGCCATTTTGCTACGCGCATGTTGGATGAAGACGGCAGGTTTAAGCATCTGGCCGCGTTAAAAAATTCCAGCGCAGACATTTCGCCCACAGCAGCGCAAATGCCGCGGTTGCTTGGCCTGGCTTATGCCTCAAAGCTGTTTCGCGAGAACCACGCGCTTCACGCCTTTACGCAGTTCTCCAATAAAGGGAGCGAGGTGGCATTTGGCACTATTGGCAATGCCTCTACTTCCGAAGGCATGTTCTTCGAAACGCTCAATGCTGCCGGGGTGCTGCAGGTGCCCATGTTAATTTCGGTTTGGGATGATGAGTATGGCATATCAGTACCAAACAAATACCAGACTACCAAGGGCAGCATCTCAAAGATTCTGGCCGGGCTTCAGCGCGATAAAAAGGACAAAGGCTTTGAGATTTTAACTGTTCGGGGGTGGGATTATCCGGCGTTGTTAGCAACCTATCAAAAAGCAGCGCGTATTTGTCGCGATGAGCATGTGCCGGTGTTGGTGCACGTGGTGGAAATGACGCAGCCTCAAGGCCATTCCACCAGTGGCTCGCACGAGCGTTACAAATCAAAAGAGCGGCTCGAGTGGGAAAAGCAGTTCGACTGCATTCTCAAGTTAAAAGAATATCTGCTTGAGCAAGGTCTTGCGCTGCCAGAGCAATTGGTGGAGATCGAAAAGCAGGCAAAAGACGAGGCGAAGCGGGCCAAAGAAACGGCGTGGAAGGAATTCAACGAAGACATTCAAATCGATCAGCAAGCGTTGGATACAATACTCGCAGAAATGGCCGACCTCCCGGAAGTTGTAGAGATTCGGCAGGAGTTGCGACAGACCGTTAATCCGTTACGCCTTGATGGAATAAAAACTGCAAAAAAAGTTGCCCGTGTTTTGCGCGTGCGCGAACATCCCGCCAAGGCCAGCTTGATCGCCTGGCTTGAGCGAACGGCACGCGAGAATGAGGAACGCTACAGCTCGCACTTGCACAGCAATTCAACTGAGTCGGCTCTGACGGTAGCCGGAGAACCCGCGGTGTACTCCGATGCATCGCCACTCGTAGATGGCCGTGAGGTGCTGCGTGCGTGTTTTCAACAGGCGCTTACCCGCGACCCGCGCATTTTCGCGCTGGGTGAGGATGTGGGAAAAATCGGTGACGTGAACCAGGGGTTTGCGGGGCTGCAAGAGATTTTTGGTGAGTTGCGCGTAACCGATACCGGCATTCGCGAGTGCACCATTGTAGGGCAGGCCATTGGCGCTGCGCTGCGTGGCTTACGCCCGATTGCGGAGATTCAATACCTGGACTATCTGCTTTACGCGATCCAGATTTTGTCGGACGACCTGGCCTCTTTACAGTACCGTACCAGGGGTGGGCAAAAGTCGCCCGTTATCATTCGCACGCGCGGCCATCGGCTGGAAGGAGTGTGGCACGCAGGTTCGCCCATGGGCATGATTCTCCACAGCCTGCGCGGCATGTATGTACTCGTGCCACGCAACATGACGCAGGCTGCAGGCTTCTACAACACGCTGTTACAGTCGGACGATCCTGCGCTCATGGTGGAGTGTTTAAATGGCTATCGGTTAAAAGAACGAATTCCGGATAACCTTGAAACGTTTACGGTGCCGCTGGGTGTGCCCGAGGTATTGCGCACGGGCGATGATGTAACCGTTGTAACCTACGGCTCCATGTGTCGTGTGGTGATGGACGCGGCCAACGAACTGCACGCGGCCGGTATTGAGTGCGAAGTAATTGATGTGCAAACCTTATTGCCGTTCGACCGGCACCACCGCATTTTGGAATCCGTAAAGAAAACAAACCGTGTGGTGTTTGCTGATGAAGATGTGCCGGGTGGTGCCACCGCATTTATGATGCAGCAGGTGTTGGAAGAACAGCAGGCCTATGCGTTTTTGGATGCCAAGCCCGTAACGATTACGGGGAAAGCGCATCGCCCAGCATACGGATCAGATGGTGATTATTTTTCCAAGCCAAATGTAGACCAGGTGTTTGAGGTGGTCTATGCGCTGATGCGCGAGGCCGATCCCGAAAGATTCCCCGCGTTGTATTAACGCCTACCTGCGAATACTCTGAAGCGTAAACTCCGGAGTTTCGATTACGTTACTGCGGTTCAATTCGCGGTCTTGGATCCACACACGAAGTTTTAGTGTACGAATACTGAAGGCCGATAAAAATCCCACCGAGCGCATGGGGTAGGTAATAGTGCCTTCCAACGGAGCACTGCCCACGCCCTCTTTTTGTAAACGGGGTAAACGGCCGTTAAAATCCACGCAGAATAGTTCTTTCCAATCGTATTCGGTAAAAGTGCCGTTGGCGTTTTTGGTGTAAAACTCAACGAAGATGTTGTTAAAGTTGGGATTACTCTGGAAGTACACGGTATCGATTACCCGCGGCGGGCTGGCGTTGTTGAAAACCAACTCCCAGTTTAAACAATCGAATGGGCGCACGTAGGCGGGCAGCGTATCATAACCGCGCACTGTTCTTCGGCTGCGATAGTTTACCAGTTTGCGGGTGGTGCTTCGGGTTGTAAGCTTTTGGTTGGTACCTTCTTCGAAATAAAAATATTGCGCATACGCGGGTTGCCCGTTGCTGTTTACGAATTCATCGGTTCGCAGACCCACATCGCCATTACCATCCCGAAAGTTAAGACGCAGTACAAGGGTATCCGCCCCAGAAGGCACATCGCGAAAAAACACCTCGGCAAAGTCAATGGAAGGAGTAGTGGGAAAATTCGGGGGATCAAAGCATGAAAATGCGATGGCGAATAAGCCTACCATAAACACGCCCCCAACAAGTCTTCTCATCGTATCTTTGAATCGGTTTGTAAGTTAGTCAACAGTTGGTAACGTATAAAAGTTTTACGGGTAGAACGTACGCCAATAACGACTGCGATTGGCAGGAAATTGCGCTTGAGGTCTTTCGGTTTCAGGCCAATGCCTGTGCCGTGTATCGCGATTATTTGCAGTATCTGGGCAAAAAACCGGCAGATGTTCAAACAATAGCCGAAATCCCTTTTTTGCCGATTTCATTTTTTAAAACCCACCTGGTTCAAAGCGGGAATTGGCAAGAGGCGGAGGTTTTCTTCAGCAGCGCCACCACCGGTACCGTAACCAGTAGGCACGCGCTTCCCGACAAAACGTTCTACCTCCGCCACGCCTTGCGGCTTTTTGAAGCCGAGTACGGTGCAATTTCAAACTATCATGTGCTGGCGTTATTGCCCGCATATCTTGAGCGGCCGGGCTCTTCGTTGATTGCCATGGCTGATTTCTTTATTCGAGAATCAGGATCCTCTGAGTCGGGCTTTTTTCTTTACAATCTGGGCGAGCTAACCGCGCGCATCCGAAAGCTGCTGGAGACCAACCGCAGGGTATTGTTGTTGGGGGTAACTTTTGCGCTGTTGGATTTGGCCGATCAACTGAGCGCCCCGTTTGATCAACGGCTGTTGGTAATGGAAACCGGAGGAATGAAAGGGCGTAGACCGGAAATCACCCGAAGCGAGCTGCATGGGTTTCTTACCGAAAGGCTGGGCGTTCCGGCCATTCACTCCGAATACGGGATGACCGAGTTGTTATCGCAGGCGTATTCCAAAGGCGGCGGTATTTTCAACACCAATGCGTCGCTGCGGGTGTTTATTCGTGATATTACCAATCCGCTGGAGTTGGTGCCATTAGGCGAGACCGGTGGGGTAAACGTGGTTGACCTCGCGAACGTGCATAGCTGTAGTTTTATTGAAACGCAGGATTTGGGCAAATTGCACAGAAATGGCACGTTTGAAATCCTTGGAAGGATGGACAACAGCGATGTTCGGGGCTGCAATTTGCTCGTTAAGTAGCCTAATTTGGCGATAAACGGAAAATCTCAAGAAAATCCGTTTGATTTCCGGGTAAAACCTTAATATTTTTGATTTCCAAAGCCAACCACATGAAAAAAATTGCAGCATTTGTTCTTCTTCTGGTCGTATTCGCTTCCTGTAGCCAATACACCTGTCCTACCTACTCCAAAAAGGAGGTAAAGAAGCCGGCAACCGCCAAAATTTAACTCAAAGGTATTTTTCTACGTCCGCTGCGGTGATCTTGTCGCCTGACATGATCACCAGCCGCTCGACCACGTTTCGCAGCTCCCGGATGTTTCCCGTCCAGGTATGGTGCTCCAGTAGCTTTACGGCTTTTTCTTCAATTGCCTTCGGCTTGGCTCCATATTCTGTGGAAATGTCTTTCAAAAACTTTTCTGTTAGCGCTGCGATGTCCTCTTTTCGATCGCGTAACGCCGGAACGGAAATCACGATTACACTTAGGCGATGGTAAAGGTCTTCGCGAAAGCGGTTTTCGCTGATTTCTTTCTTCAGGTCTTTGTTTGTGGCAGCAATTACGCGCACGTTTACCGGCAAATCTTTCTCGCCACCCACGCGGGTGATGCGATGCTCTTGCAGCGCGCGCAGCACTTTGGCTTGGGCGGCAAGACTCATGTCGCCAATCTCATCCAGAAACAGCGTGCCACCATCGGCTTGCTCAAATTTTCCTAAACGCTGTTTTACGGCGGAAGTGAACGAACCTTTTTCGTGCCCGAACAGCTCGCTTTCGATCAGCTCGCCCGGTATGGCCGCGCAGTTTACTTCAACAAATGGCTGTGCGGCCCGGCTGCTTTTTTCGTGAATAGATCGCGCTACAAGTTCTTTGCCCGACCCGTTTGGCCCGAGCACCAGCACGCGTGCGTCTGTGGGCGCTACTTTTTCGATCATCTCGCGCACGTGCTGCAGCGCGGCAGATGTACCCACCATTTCGTACCGGCTGGAGACTTTCTTGCGTAGCGTTTTTGTTTCCGATACAAGGGAGTGATTGTTTAATGCATTGCGCAGGGTAACCAGCAGCCGGTTCAGGTCGGGTGGTTTCTGCAGGAAGTCATAGGCGCCTTTACGTGTAGCATCTACGGCCATTTCAGTGGTGCCGTGAGCCGATACCATGATGAACGAGGTGGCGATGCCTTTTTCTTTGGCACGTTGCAACACTTCCATGCCGTCTATTTTGGGCATCTTAATGTCGCAGAAGGCCACATCATACGGATTGGTTTCCAGCAGTTGCAAGGCTTCCTGGCCGTCTTTCGCTTCGTCTACTTCGAGCTTCAGCTCTTTTTGATCCTTTAAAATGTCTTTCAGTACCGCACGTATGGCGGCCTCATCTTCGATAATCAGAACACGTGGCATGTGCAATAAGGGTTAAAAAAATGCAAGCCTGTAAGCCGGGTTCTGTTCCCCAACACGTTGGGGCTTCTATCATTTATCTGGCTCTGGCTTCGCAACCAGAGTCTAGCAGCCTACCCACCCCGGCAGATTGCTTGCGCAATCAGGACAAGAGCGGGTCCAGCCCGGGGCCTATTTGGCCTTTCAACTCGTAAGGTTTGCCATGCGCACTTTATCACTAAAATGCCGGTGGGCTCTTACCCCACCTTTTCACCTTTTCCCCAACGAATCGGGGTAGTTTGTTTTCTGTGGCACTGTCTGTCTCCAAACAAGTTTGGAGCCTTCCCGTTAGGAAGTACGATGCTCTTATGTTGCCCGGACTTTCCTCTACCGAATTAACGGCAGCGATAGAACGGCTTGCCAAGCAAAAGTACAGATGATTTAGAACTCCTGTCGAAATTTGTTTTTTGAGATTTCATCTGGAGCCATCTCAAAAAAATGAAAAGCGTCATTTCGAGGGAGGTACGACCGAGAAATCCTTGATTGCAGCTGCAAATAGGGATGTCTCACTTTCGTTCGACATGTTTCTGAGACGGCTTTTAGTGAATATCGGCTCCGGTGATTTTCATTTCGAACTGATCGGCAAGATTGGCCACTTCCATAATCATTTCGCGAACGGCATCTGCGGATACAGAGCTGGCCTCGGCCACGGCTTCGATTTGCAGGTATCCTTCCGAAATTACAAAGCGGCTGTAATAGAAGTGGGCAGATTGCTCTAACAGCATGGAAAATGGCATGTCGTGTTGCAACGGGCATACCTTTGAGCTGATGTGGTAAAGCCTGCGGTTGTACAACTCGTTTACGCGCACGTAGCCCAATACGGTTTGAAAACGCGCACCCGAAACCGGCACCACAATAATGGCGTGGTCAGGGTCATACATGGTGTACTGGCCATTTACCTGATCAGCAACCTGGGCCATCACGGCATTTAAATCCATGGCAAAGGTGGTTTAGTTGGGAAAAGGTACTAAATGCCCAGCGTACTAAAAATAAACTGCATAGACTTTTGTGCCACGCGAAGAGAATTCGATTGCTGGCGCAGGCAGGCGAATCATATTCGCCACAAACAACAGCGACTTTACCCATTTTGAGCGAGTGCGGATGGCTGTAAGATCAAAGTCGAGGCCGAGGTAATATTGGCGATAAGGTGTGAGGGCATCGGTGGCAAGCGGCACACCGCGCGTCATGCCGTGTGCACCATACCCTACACTTACATTTAGCCATTTAGGAAAAAGCAAAAACTTATCCATGTCCACCGAGAGCCAATACGTTTGCCCGTTGTAGTCTTTGATGAACTCTTCGTGCAAGCCACGTCCGAGCAATTCCGGGCGCATGCGTGCAAGTGAAGTACGGTGGAACGAGAATTTAGGATGTACGCGAACTTCGCCCCAGGTTGTTGCCTGCGCCAGAAAAAGCGCAGAACCAAGGAAGTTTGCCGCAAGATCGCTGGCGGATGCCCCATAGCCTGCGGAGAATCCATCGAAAACTTCGATAGACGATGTCATCGCAAATGCGGCCACACTTCCCCAGAGTGCCGCCTTTCTTTGCGGTACATTGGCCCATTGAAGTGTGCGGGCAGCCGCGTGACTAATCTGAAAGGAGGAGTACAAGTGGCCCACCTTGTCGATCTGTTTCCACTCGGCAGCATCATTAAAAAACCGAAACGATTGCCGCGGATACTGGGCGTACCAAAGTTGGTTTAACGCAAGCAGCGAGCCGCCATAACCAATGGCCGTGGTGGTAACCAGTGCGGTCAGGCGCTTGTGGTTTACACCCGTGGTATCTGGCTGGCTCCATCCGGGCAAGACAACAAGGCTGAGCCAAATACTAAAAACTGCCTTCATTGTTTGTTTCGGATTCCATTTTCAGCTCTCGCCTCCGTCGGTCGCGCGCGGAGCGCAGCAGGTCTTTTACCTCGTTAAAATTCTGGGTGTGCAGCAAACTAAACCCGGTGGTAATGGGCAATTGGTTTCCCAGCGTATTTTGAATGGTGTTGAAATTAGACCGGCTATACATTTTAACCTTAAAACGCCCGTCGGGAGTAAGCAGGTAGTCAACGGTCCAGTCGCCCGCCACTGAGGCCACGTTGGCAGTTTGAGCGTTGCCAAAGGTGCCATCGCGCGTAATGCGCAACCGGCCGTTCAACATCGAGTACGAGAGGCGAAGCTGAAAGGTATTGAATGCCTCTTGATTCATGGACGCCAAATCAAGATCAAAATCGATCTCCAGATTTTGATCCATCTGCGAAAGCCAATAGCTCAATTGATTTGAGAGAAATTCGCTCACGCTGTTTTGAATGGTGCCGCTCGTGTTAAACGCATCGGGGGGTGAGAACCGGCGCAGCACAATGAGACTAAATACCTGTTTCTTTAATTCCTGCTCATCTGCCCGGGCTTTAAATGCATCAAATTGAAACTTTAGTGGCACGGGGCGTGCGCCGGCCTCGGTTTCGGCTATCACGTTATCGGGTACTTCCGGCGCGGAAAGGTCGAATTGAATTTGTGGCGAAAGCATCTGGCCATCCAGCTTGAGTAATACTTCTACGGGGTATTTTCTGCGGATGGCCGGAGCGCTGATGACCGACTGATCCGGAAGAATGGGACCGAGCGATGCGAGCTGCCGGTAGCTGGCAGTGATTTTCATTGTACCTTGGTAAGGATCGCCATACCAGGCGATGTTACTGCCGGGTTTTACGGTAAACTCCTTATTGATGATGTCGTACAGGGTGAAGTTATACGCGCCCTCGGTAAACTCAAAAAATCCGAACATGTTAAACCCGCCACGGGAGTCCATGAGCAGTTTGAGATCTCCGGTACCCCGCCCCCGAATAATATCGCCTGCCTTGATATCGAAGATGATCTCGGCATAGGCGTCCGGCGTGATGTCAAGATTTAAGTCCAACACAAACCCGGATAGGTCGGTCTCGCGATCTTTAATGGGTGTATCCGCCTTTGCGGTTACGGAATCCGTGAAATGAAAAAAATTAATGAAGTCTTTTTTTTCTACGCTGTTGGTACCGCCAATGGGAATGAAAATCCGGGTGTTTTTTTCCGATTTTGCAGAGGCCGAAATTTTTAAATTGGCGATCGGCCCGAAAATGTTCAGGCTGCCAGAAGAATACGCCTGGCCATAAAAAAGCTGGTTGTCTTTTGATGTGGTGTTGAGCACCTGCATATTTTTAAAGTCGCAGTCGATGTTAAATCGGAAACGTTGAAAATTACGGTGACCAATGCGGCCTTCTAACTCACCTTTGTTTCCTACTACATCCGTTAACTGCATGTTCTCGAAAATGATTTGACTGGCCGTCATATTCAATCCACCCTGTATTTGGTAGTACGTGTTTAAGTAGTTTACGCGCAGCCGCCCATCCTGAATTTGCCCCGAGCCTTCGATCAGCGGTTTAAGTAGTGTGCCGGTGATGGTGTACCGCCCGGTGAGTGTGCCGTCCAAATCAGAAAAAATACCTTTCACCATGGGCTCAATTACTTTAATATTTGCTTTGTTAAAATCTGCTTTCAGTTGTATCGTGCTTTCCACGTCCGCGGGTTGATATTTGCCGTTCAAATCCATTAATTTATTTTCACCCCGAATCAACTCAAAGTCCAGATTAAACTCATTGCGCTCGCGCACCCAAACATTTTTGCCTATCAGTGTGCCGATCAGAAATTTGTTAAGCGTTAGATCGGTGATGGTAACGTTGTTTTGAATATTTGGCGAGCGATATACGTTTTGCAGGGAGATAAAACCATCAAGCTGGCCGGCAAAACTCTCGCTTGAAAAAGAGTTGAGCAATTCCAGATTTACGTGCTCAAAGGCAAGCCGGAGCTCTGGCTCCGGCTGTTGCGAGATGTAGCCACTGAGCGTGATGGCGGCATCCGGACGGAAAATCCGAAAATCGCGGATGCTGAACTCCCGGCCTTTCCAGAAAATGGCATTGGTGTTGGAAACGGCCCACTCTTCCCCCAAAGCACGAATGTGCGAGGGTAGCATTTTTAGACGGATACTGTCTTGCAAAAACGCTACTTCTGTACGGAGATTAACCGAGTTTGGTTGATCTTCTTGTTGTAAATCCAAGGTAACATCAATGTGGTTGCGATCCCAGATCGCTTCTGCAAATAGTTTTTCTGTTCGCAGCCGAGAACCCAACTTTTGATTCCGAGAGTCAATGGTCAGCATGGCCAACACCGATGTACTATCATTAAACTTTGACGTACTCAAATCAATGTTGGTGTGGTACAGTTCCTGGTTTTTGTATCGGATGGTATCGATGCTCGTATCAAGATGAAATTGAGTAGCCGCGCCATTCGAAAAACTGCCGCGCACCAGAATATCGTGATCTACTTCCAGCGGCAATTGAATAAGACTAAATACCGGATTGATATTTAAAAGTTGAATTTGAATATCCGTATCGTACGGAACTACGCGTGGCGCTTTGCCTTTTTGTTGGTAGTATTGTTTTTGTGCTTCGCGATCGTTCTCAAAATTCAGCGCAATTTCATCTTTAAAATTCAGCAGATCATTAAACAACTGGCCAAACAGAAAATTGCCTTTGATTTCGCCGTGCACCAGGCTGGAGTTTACAGTAAGGGTTCTGTTGGTTTTGGATTTAACAGACGAAAGCACCAATTCCGGTAACTGGAGTTTCCGGTTGTTGTACACTAATTTGGTTTGCGAGAGCGAAGCACTGCCCACCAGGCTATCGATGGATAGGCCTTCGGTGTTGATGTCGAAATTCGTTTGAACAAAAAACTCGTCTTTCATTAAATGGAGTTTGTCCAGCCGCGCGGTATCAATCCGCCCTTTTATTTTCAACAGATCTTTCCGGTTGCGTAAGTCAATGGACCCGGTAGCATTGAGTTGGAGGTGCGGGTCGTTAATCGTCAGTTTGCCGTTAAAATACTCGCGGGCAAATTGTGCGTTGGTTTCAATGTTGGTGTAGTTATAGCGAAAAATGCCAATGGAGGGTATGGAGCCGTTTAGCTTAAAGTTGGCGGTAGCTAGCGTAATGCCTCGTCCTTCAATGGCACCATCCATGGTAACTCGCTGAAAGGCCACGGTGTCTTTCGAAAATGTACCTAAGTCAAAGTCAATAAGTTTGAGGTTGCCCCGATACGTGGTTTGTTCCAGCCGCTCGGGGTCAATTTTCAGGTTGAGGTCAGAAAAGATCGTGCCCGCCGGGCTGAAGATTTCTGCGTCTGCAACAAAATCGTTAAGAAAACCCACGAAATTTCCGGCCACACGAAAGCGCCTCAGATTTTGAAGAAATTGCAGCGAGCGTGGCGGAAGCAACGGGGCGAGGTCATGTATGTTTACCTGGCCTTCGGTGATGGCGAGATTAATGAATGTCTCGCGCAACGTAGGAAGGCCATCAAAATCTGCCCGGCCTTTCAAGATGGACTGGCCCGTGCGGACTTCGAGATTGCGTGCACTTAAACGGCCCACCCGGCCGCGAATGTGCCCGGAGATGGCGAGTTCTTCCAAGAGGGTTGCCGCGCCCGTCAACTTCTGCAATTCGGCTGGGTCGAGGCGGGTGTCTTTAAGCCGCAGATCCATGCGTACTTTCTTTGTGAAATCGGACAAGTCGCTACTGGCGTGGTAGGAAAACACGAGTGTATCTGCCAAGCGGCTTTTGCCGGTTTCCAGATCCAGATGGTAAAACTCAAGCGCCTTTTGCGAGTAGCGGAAGAAGGTTTGTAGTTTTTGAATTGATAACTGCGAGTGTGCTTCTATCGCCTGAAGGTTTTGTACCACAAACTGGGTGGTATCGCCAATCACTTTAAAGTTGGAAAGTAGACCATCCGAAATATCGAATTGCAGGTTTGAAGGATCAAATCGGCCAGCTGATAATTTTTCTTTACCGTTGGCATACGTAAACTGGCTGTTGCTTACGCTCAACTCACCGATATTGATTTTCACACTGGTGCCACCCGGCTTTCCGCTGCTGAACGCCTGTTTGATGCGTTCGATCCATACGTTGAGGTTTAATCTTTGGGTGCTGTCGCTGCTGATATTTTTTAACTGCACGCGGGCGCCATCCAATGCAGCACCGTCTACATTGATATCGCCATGTGCGTATAACGACACCAAATCGAACTTGATGTGTAGTGTTTGGGCCGCCAGCAGCACATTGTTTTCGGGATCTTTTACCTGTAATCCTTCAAGGTGAAGATAATCCCACCACGAGAAATAAAATGATTCGAACGTAACGGGAAAACCCGTGGCGGTGGTAAGTTTTTTTGTGTAGCGCTCCAACAAACTTTCCTGTACAACGCGAACCTGAAGTATCAAGAAAGAAAGAACGACAAACAGCACCGTTAGGTAGCCGCCATACAGAATGAATCTGCGAAGCCACAGAAGCAGCCGATTTTTGATAAATTGCCAGTTCATTCGCGCTTTACATGATCACCAACATCCTTGCCATAGAATCTTCGTGCGATGAAACTTCTGCTTCGATTATCCAAGATGGAAAGGTACTTAATAATGTAATTGCCTCGCAAACCGTGCACCAGAAATATGGCGGTGTAGTGCCCGAGCTTGCCTCGCGTGCGCACCAACTACACATCGTTGATATTGTTAACGATGCGCTGGGGCAAGCCGGTATATCGCCACAGCAATTAAATGCCGTGGCATGTACGCGCGGCCCGGGGCTGTTGGGGGCGTTGTTAGTGGGTGTGTCTTACGCAAAGGCCATGGCCTGGTCGTTGGATGTTCCGTTAATTGATGTGAACCACATGGAGGCCCACGTTCTAGCACATTTTATAGACGACCCCAAGCCCGCGTTTCCTTTTCTTTGCCTCACGGTAAGCGGTGGCCACACGCAAATTGTTTTAGTGCATAGCCCACTTCAAATGGAGATTTTGGGTGAGACGTTAGACGATGCGGTGGGCGAGGCGTTCGACAAAGCGGCAAAGATCATGAGTTTGCCGTACCCTGGCGGGCCGTTAATCGATCAATACGCAGCGCAAGGCAATCCAAAAGCCTTCGTTTTTCCCGGCAGCGATATTCCCGGCCTCAATTTTTCGTTTAGCGGCATCAAAACGGCCTTTTTGTACTTTTTGCAAGAAGAGGTGAAAAAGAGGCCGGATTTTATTGCCATGCACTTACCGGATTTGTGCGCCAGCCTGCAACATCGGCTGGTGCAGATGCTGATGAAAAAATTGGAGTTGGCGGTTCAGCAAACCGGCATCCTTCGGGTGGCTATTGCAGGCGGGGTGGCGGCCAATCGCGGCCTGCGTGCTGCCCTGCAAAACCGCGTGGAAAAAAAGGGCTGGCATGCGTTCATTCCGGCATTTCAATATTGCACAGACAATGCCGCGATGATTGCTATGGCGGCCCACTTCAAATATCAGGCAGGCGCCTTTGCATCGTTAGACATGGCACCCGTTGCGGGGTGGGAAATGAAAAAATCTGCGGTGATATGAAATCGGTTTTCAAACCCGGCGATACCAAGACGTTTTCAAAACGAGTAACGCCTGCGGATTTTGTGCGCTTTGATGCGGAGGTGCTTCATGCCGTTTACTCCACGTACGCGCTGGCACGCGATTTTGAATGGAGCTCGCGATTGTTTTTTCTGGAAATGAAAGATGCAGACGAAGAGGGTGTGGGTACGTTTCTTTCGATTGATCATAAAAGCCCCGCGTTTGATGGCGAGTGGGTACAGATTACGGCCACGGTGGAGAGTTTGAATGGGCCGGAGTTAATCTGCGCAATTGAAGCCCGGGTTGAAGATCGTATTATTGCGGTAGGAAAAACCGGGCAGAAGATGCTTAAATTGGAAAAGTTGAATCGTATCTTTAGAAGAACATCATGAGCAAAGAGCGCTTTGCCAAAACCATTAACATCCGTAACAAACAAGCCAGCTTTAATTATGAGTGGCTTGAGACGTTCGTTGCCGGATTGGTATTAACCGGCTCAGAAATAAAAAGTATCCGCGAAGGAAAGGTAAGTTTATTAGATGGGTATTGCTTCTTTGATCGGGGCGAGGCATTTGTAAAGGGTGTTAACATCACACCCTATGCCCAAGGCACACACTACAATCATGAAGCGGTGCGCGACCGCAAGCTGTTGCTGAAGAAGGCAGAGATTGCAAAACTAAAATCGCGGGTGGAAGAAAAAGGACTTACGTTGGTGCCCACGCGGTTGTTCATCAACGATCGGGGATTAGCCAAAATGGAGTTGGCATTGGCCCGTGGGAAAAAGGTGCACGATAAACGCGAGACCATTAAAGAGCGCGATCTCAAGCGCGAGTTAAGTAGAATTAAATTAGGATGAGTAAGGAGATAGTTGGCTTTGGAGTTTGCAGGTTAACGATTGTGCCGGTACGCAAAGAACCGGATCATCGTTCAGAACAGGTTACGCAGTTGCTGTTTGGCGATCAGTATCAGGTGCTATCGGTAGATGCGGGCCGTGCGTGGCTTTATATTCAAATTCATAGCGATCAGTACACGGGATGGATTAGCGCGCTGCAGCATCATGAAGTTGCGGCCGATTACTACGAACAAAGCATTTACGCGGATTATAAGATTACCACAGAAACAACGGCCACCATCCTATACCAGAAAAATCCCATTACCATAGTTATGGGCAGCGTGGTGCCCATTACCGGCAATGAGTTGTTTAAGATGGAAGATCAGTTTGCCTTTAATGGCGAATCCAAAAACCTGAGTCAGCGAAGAGATGCCGAATTTGTATTGCAAACGGCCCACAAGTACTTGTCTGTGCCATATCAATGGGGTGGTAAATCGCCTTTTGGAATTGACTGCTCGGGGTTTGTGCAAATGGTGTTTAAGATTAGCGGTTACAGCTTGCCGCGCGATGCACACCAACAGTTTTTACATGGAAAACCGGTAGATCAGTTCGAGCAGGCGCAGCCCGGAGATCTGGCTTTTTTTCAAACCGATGACGGCCGGATTATCCATGTTGGCATCGTGGCGCCCGGAGGCAAAGTCATTCACGCCAGCGGCCATGTACATCTGGGTACGTGGGTAGCCGCAGGAATTGTTCACCCCGACCAACGCCAAATCACCCATCGGTTCGCAGGAATCCGCAGAATTCTGCCTACGACTGATTAACACAACTTGATTAACCGGTTTTCATGGACTATCTTTCTCGCCATGAACCGGGTGTTGGTACTCAATCAGGATTATAGTCCACTCATGGTTTGCTCTGTAGAGCGTGCCTTTCTGTTGGTATTCATGAATAAAAGCGAATTGCTGCGGGCCGCCAACGGCTATCGGCTGCGCTCCGTTTCCGCCAGTTTCCCGATGCCGTCGGTCATTCGGTTAAACCGGTATGTGCATGCGCCCTATAAAGGCGTTACGCTAACCCGGCAGAATGTGTTTAAGCGCGATAATTTTGAATGTCAATACTGCGGCACAAAACGAGACCTAACGCTGGACCACGTGATGCCCACTTCGCGGGGTGGCCCCCACAGTTGGCTTAACCTGGTTACAGCGTGTAAAAGGTGCAATACCCGCAAGGGCGACTATACGCCGGAAGAAGCGGGCATGAGCATGCGGTACAAACCGTATAAGCCAACCTACTCGCTGTTTTTGAAAGATGCCAGTGGCGTACACCTGCATGAGTGGGAGGAGTTTCTCACGCGGTAACTAAAACTTCAAACGAAAAACGGTTTTTTGGTGCGGCTCCGATTCTGCCGTAAGGCTGCCGCGGTGCATTTGCATAATCTGTCGCGAAAGGCTGAGACCAATACCGCTACCGGTTTTCTTCGTGGTAAAGAAGGGCACAAAAATCCGGTCAAGTGCCTCTTTTATAATGCCGGGGCCGTTATCAACCACCTCAATCACAACCCCGGTTTCGTTGTATCGCCCAACTATGTCTATACGCCCGCTGGGCACCCCGTGTAGCGATTCAAGTGCATTTTTGATCAGGTTGATTAAAACCTGCTCAATCATCTCTTCGTCAATCTGCAGCGTAATGTATTCCGATTCGCAAGAGACTGAAAACGAAATGCTTGTTTTGCGGATTTCCGGTTTCATTAACTGTGCTACCTTTTCCAGTAACGACTTCAGGTACACACTTTTTACTTTTGGCTGCGGCAGCGAGGTATATTCGCGGTAAGCATCAATGAATTTGATCAAACCCTTCGATCGGTTCTCGATTGTGTTCAGGCCCTCTCGTAAATCATCCGCGCCTTCCGTTTTTAATTCGTAGTGGGTAGTGTGGTTGGTCAGGTCATGGTCGAGAATTTCGCGCAGGGTTGAAGTCAGCGAAGAAATAGGTGTGATGGAGTTCATGATTTCGTGCCGCAACACCCGCGTTAGGTTTTGCCACGCCTCAAGTTCCTGCTGTTGTAATTCCGACTGGATGTTTTGCAACGTAACCAACTTTACATCGGTACCCCGCATGCGCAGTTCAGTACTTTGAATGGTGAGCTGAAATTCATCTGTTTTGAAGAGTGCACTTTTGCCGGTTTGCAAGTGCAGCAACACTTGATACAGGCCACTATTGATTTGGTTGAGCTCGTGAATGTTCTTGATGAGATTAACACCAAGAAACCGTTTCGCATTTTGGTTGATGAGTTGCACCTTGCCTTCGCTGTCGTACGAGAGAATGCCTGTGCGCACCTGCTGTACAATGGTGGTAAGGTATTGCCAGTTTTCTTCTTTTTCCGATCGGGCCTTGCGAAACGCCTCCAGCACTTCGTTAAATTTAATGTTCAGGTCGCGGAAGCTCTGGCCCAGTTTGTTATCGGCTGTAAAGCCAGAAATAAAATCCTGATACTTTACCGATTCTAAAAAACGCGTAAGCTTCCGGTTGGTGAGCGATACAAAATGGAATAACTCAAAAAGCTCGCCCAGAATGATTAAGCCCGTGAGCCCCGCGGCAAACATCATGTTTGGCCGGCTGGCCATAAACACAAATGCGCTCATCGACAACCCGAGGATGACCACGCGCAAGGCTACACGTACACGGAAGTCAGACCACCGCATCAGCGCGTAATTGAAGGTTGGAGGCTATAGTCCATGTTTTTCCAGTCTGCGGTAAAGTGAGGAGCGGGTAAGGCCCAGTTCGGAAGCGGCCTGAGTGATGTTTCCATTGAACTTCTTCAAGACTTTTCGAATGAGCAGTTTTTCCACCTCATCAAGGTTAAACTGATCCAGCGAAAGCGCCGTGTTGTCGGCCTCCTTTCCAACTGATACAGAGAAATTGAAATCCTCCGGTTGCAGCACCGTGGAGTTGCTAAGAATAATGGCGCGCTCCAAGGCGTGTTGTAACTCGCGAATGTTTCCCGGCCACGGATGTTTGCTCATCCGCGAAAGCGCGGCATCGCTGATTTTAGAAATATTCTTGCCGTACTTCTGGTTATACTGTTTAAGGAAATGGTTTGCCAACAGGGGTACATCTTCCACACGTTCGCGCAATGGCGGAATCTCCACTTCTATGGTGTTGATGCGATAGAGCAAATCTTGGCGAAACCGGTTTTCCTTTACCATTTCGTACAGGGGCATATTTGTGGCGCAGATCAGACGCAGATCTACAGGTGTATCTTTGTTAGAACCCACGCGGCTTACCTTGCGGCTCTGCAACACGGTAAGCAGTTTGGCTTGCAGCGGCATGGAAAGGTTGCCGATTTCATCCAGAAACAAGGTGCCGCCGTGGGCTAGTTCAAATCGGCCGGGGCGGTCTTCTTTGGCGTCGGTAAATGCGCCCTTTTTGTGCCCGAATAGTTCGCTTTCAAATAATGTTTCCGTAATCGATCCTAAATCCACCGATACAAAAGATTCGGTTTTGCGCGCAGAGTGCGCATGAATGGCACGCGCAATCAACTCTTTTCCGGTTCCATTTTCGCCCAGAATCAACACGTTGGCATCGGTTTGGGCTACCCGGTCAATCGTTTGGAAAATGCGCTGCATGGCCATGCTCTGGCCAATGATGTCTTTATACTTTTCGTTGATGGATTGATTGATCTCCTGATTTTTGATCTTCAGTGTTTCTACCTGGTCGCGCGTTTCGCGCAGCCGCATAGACGAGTACAGCGTGGCCAACAGTTTTTCGTTTTCCCACGGCTTCAATACAAAGTCAGTAGCGCCGGCCTTGATGGCCCGCACCGCCATTTGTACATCGCCATAGGCCGTAATCAACACCACCACTGCCGAAGGATCGATCTGCAGGATTTTTTCTAACCAATAATAGCCCTCGCTGCCGCTGCTTACGTCTTTGGTGAAGTTCATATCCAGCAAGATCACATCATAATCTTCCTGTTGCAGCAGGGCCGGAATGGCCTCCGGGTTTTTTTCAATTTCAACTTGCGCGAAGTGCCGTTTCAAAAACATTTTGGCCGCTTTCAGCAAGTCTTCATTGTCGTCTACAATCAGAATTTTACCGTGTTTTTGGTCGCTCATAAAGCCGATGAAGAGTTTTATACCGTCCGTATTTGGCAACTTTAGTACCGAAAGTGGGATGGCCTCATTTTGCACCAAAATACAGTTTTTGGTTGTAACGGCCCGAACAAATACGTCCGTTTGCGGACGGTACCGTACACCGGTGAACTATCGAGGCGTTGTTTTTGATGAATTTCGGGCGTTATTAACCGATTATTTGTATTGGCACATTTGTTGGCAAAGAACAAATGCCAAACCTGTAGCCGTTAAAAAAAACGCCTGTTAATGAATTAGTAGATGGATCGGAAAATTGAAAAGAAAACATTCACAGTAAAACGTGTGCTCACTTGGGGTGGTGCAACGGCCTTGGTGGTATTCGTGGCCTACCAGTTTATTTTTGCTGACCGACGCTCCAAGTTGAAGATCGACTCAGATAAGATTACAATTGCTGAGGTGCGAAGGGGCGTGTTTCAGGAGTTCATTCCACAAACCGGCACGGTAGAACCCAGCCGCACGGTGTTTCTGGATGCGATTGAAGGCGGAAACATCCGGCGTATTGTGCGCGAAAGTGGTGCAATTGTAAAACGTGGCGATGTGATTCTCGAACTTACCAATCTTAACCGCGAGTTATCTGTACTGCAGCAAGAGGCCTCGTTTAATGAAAGCATTAACCGGGCACGCGAAACGCGGCTCAACATTATGCGCAACGATTTGGAACAGCGGCAAACACTGGCGCTGATCGATAACCAACTGGCCATTTTAGCGCCGCAGTTTAAAAGGCAAAGCCAACTGTACGACAAGAAACTAATTAGCAAGCAGGAGTTTGAGCGCACAGAAGCGGATTATAAATACAACCTGGAACGCAGGCGCATTACCTATGAGGTATACAAAAACGATTCGATCGACCGCATCCGGCAATTGCGTGCGGTAACGCTCTCGGAGTCGCAGATGACGCGCAGCCTCGATGGTGTGGGTAAAATTTTGGATAATCTCGTGATTCGCGCTCCGATTGATGGTCAACTCTCTACACCCCATTGGGAATTAGGCCAAGCGGTGAATCTGGGCCAGCGCATGGGGCAGGTGGATGTGATTGGCAGTTACAAAGTACGCGTACCGATTGATGAGTTGTATTTGCCGCGTATTCAAACCGGCCTGCGGGCCACCACCACGTTTGCAAATAAAGATTACCATCTGCTCATTACGTACATCTATCCGGCCATTTCCAACGGGCGATTTGAAGTGGATATGAATTTTGATGGCGAAACCCCGCAAGGTATTCGCAGGGGCCAGAGCTTGCGCCTGCGGATTGAGTTGGGACAATCATCAGAAGAACTGCTGCTACCAGTGGGCGGATTTTATAAAGACACCGGTGGAAACTGGGTATTTGTGCTGGAGGCCGATGGCCGCGCAATAAAACGCGAAATCAAGCTGGGCCGGAAAAATACGGAGCATTTTGAAGTACTGGAGGGGCTCAAGCCGGGCGATCGCGTGATTACGTCTTCTTACGAAAATTTTGGCACCAATGAAGTTTTAATTCTGAATTGATGCAACGAAGTACCGAAACCAAACGTCTTTTACACTGCTATTGTAGAACTATTTAACACATAAAAACATCCAACACTTAATTACCCCTGTGCCATGATCAAATTAAAGAATCTCGAAAAAGTGTACACTACCGAAGAGGTGGAAACTACAGCGCTCAATAGCATCAACCTCGAAATCAAAGATGGCGAGTTTGTGGCCATTATGGGGCCATCGGGTTGCGGCAAGTCAACGTTGCTGAACATCCTGGGTTTACTGGATAATCCTTCGAATGGCGAGTATCATTTTGGCGAGCATGAGGTGGCCAAGTACTCTGAGCGGCAGCGTGCCCAATTGCGTAAGGGCTCTATCGGGTTTGTGTTTCAAAGCTTTAACCTGATTGATGAGTTAACCGTTTTCGAAAATGTGGAGTTGCCGTTGCTCTACCTGAAAGTGGCTTCGGATGAGCGCAAGCGCAGAGTAGAAGAAGTGCTTGAGCGCATGAACATCATGCACCGCAGAAATCATTTTCCGCAACAGTTATCTGGTGGGCAACAGCAGCGCGTGGCCATTGCGCGCGCTATTGTAGCGAAGCCAAAAGTGATTCTTGCCGATGAACCTACTGGTAATCTTGATTCAGTGAATGGCGAGGAGGTAATGAAGCTGTTGTCTCAGTTAAATGAAGAAGGCACAACCGTGATCATGGTAACGCACTCACCATACGATGCAAACTATGCCCACCGCATTGTGAATTTGTTTGACGGTAAGGTGGTGACGGAGAACATTAAAGAGCAATTCCATATCTAGTTTGTTTTAGGTTAAGGTTAGGGTTAGGAGATCCCGGCTTAGGCCGGGATTTTTTTTTGAACACCCGATTGTTCACGATTGAACAGTAACAGTTTCTTACCGCGCAAATTGATGAAATATACCTGCCGTAATGCAACGGTTCGGAATTTGCCTTCGTCTTAGTCTCATCAAACCCTTTGCATATGCTCAAGAATTATCTCGCAATTACATTTCGTAACCTGGCAAAGAATAAGGTTTTCATTTTTGTAAATGTATTTGGTATGGGTGTGGCCATTGCCTGCTGCGTGGTGGCTTATCTTAACTTCCGGTATGCGGCCGATTGGGATGGTACCCAAGTGAAAGGCGATTCCATTTACCGTGTTCAGTTCTGGCGCGAGTTTCAGGGCAATCGCGAGCGTTACGGCATGGCCCCTATGCCGCTGGCCCAATACGTGCGGCAAAACATTAAAGAGGTGGAAAAGACCGCGCGCATTCAGGTGAACTATGTAGATGTGCGTATTGGCGATGAAGTATTCGGAACTCCTTTTGCGTTTGTAGACTCCACGTTTTTCCACATGTTTAGCTATGAACTGGTGCACGGTTCGTGGCGCGATTTTTCTGATAAGACGCGCATTTTCATTAGCGATGAACTGGCGCGGAAGTATTACAACCGCGAAGACGCCGTTGGCATGCCGATTACCCAGATTATTCTCGGTAAAGATGGAATTCGCAGACCCAAAGAATTTACTGTAGGTGGGGTTTTCAAGAAGTTACCCGGAAACTCAAGTTTCGGATTTAGCGCGGTTACGCTATACGACAACTTCTGGGATATCAATCTTGATCCGGACATGAGCGAAAATAGCTGGAAGCGGTGGACCACAGCCTTGTTTGTTTGGATTGACGATCCTGCCAACGTGCGCCTGGTAGAACGGCAATTGCAAACGTATGTAGAACCACAAAATCAGGTACGCGAAGATTTCAAAATCTCGAACTACTACTTGCAACAATTCAGTAGCATGATGCCCGCAAATCGGGCCAACCCGCGCCTTGCCCAGGATGGCTTGTGGGGTGGTTTACCACAAGAGGCGATTATCGTGCCGGCCGTAATGGCCGGGCTGCTGCTCTTGCTGGCTTGCTTCAACTTCACGAATACAGCCATTGCCATCTCCAGCCGAAGATTAAAAGAGATTGGCATTCGAAAGGTAATGGGCGGCGTGCGGAAGCAACTTGTTCTGCAATTCATGGGCGAGAACCTGTTGCTTTGTTTTTTTGGTTTGGCTTTTGGCTTGCTACTGGCCGAATGGATGGTGCCCGCCTACGATTCGTTGTGGAACTGGCTGGAGATTCGATTGGTGTATGCAGAGAATTATGGATTCCTCTTTTTTTTGGTTGCGTTACTGCTTCTTACCGCCATCATCGCAGGGAGCTACCCTGCATTTTACATCACGCATTTCGAACCAGTAGCGATCTTAAAGGGCAAAGCAAAATTTGGAGGCACCAATTGGTTTACCCGCGTGCTCTTGGGTGGGCAGTTCGTGATCTCGCTGCTTGCGATTGTGATGGGTGTGGCCTTCTACATCAATGGCAAATACCAACGAAATTATGATTTGGGTTTTGCTACGTCGGGTGTTATTTCCGCGTGGGTAAACACCGAGTCGGGGTTTAATACCTATCGCGATGCGCTGGCCGGAAATCCGGATATCAAAGTAATCGCACCTACGCGCCATCACATTGCCAATAATTGGTATAACGACCCGGTGAAGTTTGAGTCTTTGGAGCGCGAGGTGGACATCATGGAGGTGGGCGACCGCTACCTTGAGGCCATGGACATGAAGCTTATTGCAGGCCGCACGTTTGAACCCGATTCTGAAACGGACCGAAAAGAATCAGTGCTGGTAACTGAAGAGTTTTTGAAGGAGTTTAAGTGGACTGACAACCCGATTGGAAAACGCGTGGTATGGATGGATACCGTGAGTTTGTATGTGATTGGCGTGGTAAAGAACGTGTACAGCCGCGCACTTTGGCAGCCGATTGAACCCATGATGCTGCGGTATACCCAAAAGGAGAAAATCCAGCAGTTGGTAGTTCGAACCGACCCGGAGAAAACAGCTGCGGTAAATGAGTATATGCGCGCCAAGTGGAAAGAAGTGTTTCCCAATGCACAGTATAGCGGCCAGATGATTGATCAGGAGTTGGCCGAGACAAACGAAATTAATGATAATCTGGTGCTCATGTTCGGTTTTCTGGGTGCATTTGCAGCATTGATGACGGGTATTGGATTGTACACATTGGTATCGCTCAACATCGTAAAACGCATGAAAGAAATTGGTGTTCGTAAAGTGCTGGGGGCGTCCATCGGAAATATTGCGGGAGTCATCAATCGTGAGTTCATCATCAATCTCGGCATTGCCACGGTAATTGGCGGCGGGCTCGGCTTTCTTGCGGCAAATTGGTTGATGGATTCCATTTGGGAGTACTATCAGCAATTGAACATATCCGGTCTGTTGGTTGCCGCAGGCACAATGATCTTTATCGCCTTTTGCGCGGTAGCGTATAAAACGTTCAGTACGGCTTCGTTAAATCCCACAAAAACGTTACGCGACGAGTAGCGAACGGCGCCGCTGAACCGCCCTGATGAATTTAACCCCGGCTATTGCGCGGTGCCGCCGCGTAATTCCGGGTTTTATGAGTATGCTCGCTGAATCGCGGCCACGGTACGCGGCCAATGTTAAGTTTTTTGGTATTAACTATTTGAGGAACAGGAGCAAAGACCCTGTCTTTGTGTTAACTTTTACCTAGCAATTATGTAATGTTAGCGTAACACAATAGTTTTACTAGGAAGTTCTTTACATCCAACTTCCTGATATGAATAAAAAAGTAGTCCATAAAAAATTAGTGGCGGCGTTGTCGGATACAATCAAGAAGCTTGGCTTGGCGAAGCGTACCAAAAAGATTGACAAACTTATTGATCGGGCAGCCGGTAAGCTGGCAGCGCGCGTGGAGAGCGCACGGAAGAAGGAAGAAAAAAAACCCGGTAAAAAGACTCCGGTAAAAAAGAAATCCGCGAAAGCGAAAAAATCGACAAGCAAACGCTCGCCTGGCGCCGCCGGCCCAGTGGTTAATTAACTTATTGAGTTTCTTGTCGCCTTTCTTTGAAAGCGAATTTTTTTGGCTCGTATTTTTTTGGTGCGTATAAAAATCCAAAAGCTTCGCAGCCGTCTTTCGAGTGCTTGGCATGATGGATATAGTGTGCATGAATCATCCGTTGCAAATACCGGCTCTTTTTTCCCGGTTTCCATTTAATACGCTGGTGTACAATGATGTCGTGAAATACCAGGTAAAATAGCCCGTAGCAGAGTATGCCCACGGCCACCGCAAAAAGGTAGGGGCTTGGGTAAACAGTGGTAGAGATCAGAAACAAGGCAATCGATGGAATGCTAAACACCACTGCAAACCAATCGTTCTTTTCGAGTGTGTGATCGTGCACCGTGTGGTGGGATTTGTGCCAGACCCAAAGAAATCCGTGCATTACGTATTTATGAGTAAACCAAGCCACAAACTCCCAAGAGAGAAACGTACCAACCGCAATGAGGGAACAAATCCCAAGTGTGATCCAATCCATTATGCTGTCTTCGCCAGGGGCGTTACTTTTTTATCGCTGAAGAACTTTTCTAACACCGTAAACCGGTAGTCAAAAATACGATTTACCTCACGGCCTACAAAAACCCAATGCGCAAACCGGCCCAGAATGCCAAGCGGAATGGCGTAGTTCAACTCGTCGGTCATTTCAACGCCACCGGGTACTTCTTTAAAAATGTGCTGGTGGTGCCACAATGCGTAGGGGCCGAAGCGCTGTTCGTCTACAAAGTAGAACGGCTCTTTTACGTGCGTGATCTCGGTTACCCAATGCAGGGTAATGAAAGGTAGTATAGATACTTTGTAACGAATGATTTGGCCGGCATAGGTTTTTTCGCCTCCGGACGAATACAGAATTTTAAAGCCCATGTGCTCCGGCGTAATGCGCGAAAGATTGCGCGGTGTCGAAAAGAAATCCCAGGCTTCGGTGAGCGTGATGGGCAGCACTTGCGTGCGTTTTAGATGGTAAATTTTCATAGCTATTCTGTAAACAACCCGGTTGGCCTTTAGTTTGCGCTGGATATCGCAATTTTCCGGGCCATAGCAGGAAAAATAAACCCGTGAAACGGAAGCACGCTGTACCAATACAAACGCCCCCAAACACCCAATGGCCGGAAGGTGGCTGTTTGTACGAGATAGGTTTTGTGCTCACGCGTTTGAATACGAAATTCAAGCCATGCTTCCCCGGGCAATTTCATTTCCGCAAAAAGCAGCAGGCGCCCCTCGTCTCGGTCTGCTACTAATACACGCCAGAAATCGAGTGCATCGCCGGTCTTGAGTTCGGTAGGATGACGCCTGCCCCGCCGCAGGCCAACACCACCCACCAATTTGTCAACCAATCCGCGTAAGCGCCACAAGAAATTGCCCACGTACCAGCCATTTTCTCCGCCAATTTGCCACAAACGCTCCACTACACTTTCCTTTTGCGAAATGGGTACTTCCTGGCGGTCTACAAAAACACCGTACCGCGGCACTTCGGTTTTATCAAGAAAATTGTCGGCCATGGTGGAACGCGAGATGGCGTCTTTCCAACTGGAGACAATGTTTTTTTCTTTGATGCGATTAAACGCAACCTGTAGGGATTCTATGTACGACAGCCGGTTTACGGGCACAATTGCCTGTAGCCGGGCATCGCTACAAATTACCTCGTTGCGCAGGCTGTTCACCAACGCCCGTGCCAGCGAGTATGACGTGGAGGTAACAAACACAAGCCAGAGCGAAGAAAGCTTGGGTGTAAGCACGGGCACGGTGATGATCCATCTGCGTAAGCCACGCTCGCGGGCGAAGCCCTGCAGCATTTGTTTATACGTGAGCACATCCGTGCCACCGATGTCAAAACTTTGGCCGAGTGTTTCCGGGCGTCCAATCACACCCAACAGGTATTCAACCACGTTCCGAATGCTAATGGGCTGACAGCGCGTACTGAGCCAGCGCGGGGCTACCATTACCGGTAGCTTTTCAACCAGATCGCGAATGATTTCGAAAGACGCGCTGCCGCTGCCTATGATGATGGCAGCGCGGAGTACGGTAACCGGCACTGTTGCCGTTTGCAAGATTTGTTCCACCTGCCGGCGCGAAAGTAAATGATCGCTCAGGTCGGCATCGTTTACAATGCCGCTGAGGTAAATTACCTGGCGCGCGGTGCTTTGATTAATATAGGCAACGAAATTCCGCGCCGCAGCTGCCTCGGCTTCCATAAACTGATCATAGCTGGAACTCATGGAATGCACCAGATAGTACGCGATGTCAATTTTCTTGGGTAACACAACGAGTGTTTCCAGTTTCTGGAGGTCGCAGGCGCACACGTTGATTTGGCGTAGTTCTGCTTCGCCAAAGTCGTCCCAATCAAATCTCCTTTGATCGCGTACCAAACAAACCACATGGTGCCCGGCCCGGATCAACTCGGGTAACAACCGGCGGCCAATGTAACCGGTTGATCCGGTGAGCAGAATGGTCATGCGGCTTTTGGCTTACCCACGGCTTGCTGATACACCTCAAGGGCACGTTGCCGTGCAAATGCATGGTTAACGATGGGTAACGGGTATGCATTGCTTCCGAACTCAGGTACCCATTTTTTGATGTACGCCTGCTGCGGATCGAATTTTTCCGTTTGCAGCAGCGGATTGAATACGCGGAAATAGGGCGCGGCATCGCAGCCTGAACCTGCGGCCCATTGCCAGCCACCATTGTTTGCAGCCAAATCAAAATCCAGCAGTTTTTTTGCAAAATAGGCTTCGCCCCACCGCCAGTCGATGAGTAAATGCTTGGTAAGAAAACTGGCTACAATCATCCGCACACGGTTATGCATAAAGCCGGTGGTGTTTAATTCGCGCATACCGGCGTCTACAATTGGGTAACCGGTTTTACCTTCACACCATGCGGCAAACTCGCCGGGATCATTGCGCCACGCAATGCGGTCGTACGCGGGTTTAAAGGCACGTTCGTGAATGTGCGGAAAATGCCACAAGATCATGTGGTAGAAGTCGCGCCAAATCAGCTCGTTCAGCCACGTTTCGTTTTTGGTTTGTGCCAGTTGTGCCAGCTTACGAATGCTTACGGTGCCAAAGCGTAAGTGCACGGAGAGTCGTGTTGTGCCGGCAACGGCCGGAAAGTTTCGCTGCTGGTGGTAGTGTTCAATTACACTTTGTTTTATGGCACGTGGCGGAAATTCAATACCAGACGGTGCGAAACCCAATTGGGTGAGGGTGGGTAGTGGCCATGGCTTCGTTTTTTTGAAACGATCGGTAAACCGTTTGGTATCCCATGGCTTCAGTTGCTCAGCGGTGATTGTATTTTTCCATTTGCGGCTATACGGGGTAAACACGGTGTAGGGCCCGCCATCTTCCTTTACCACCTCGGATTTTTCGAGAATCACAGTATCCTTATACGTGTGGAAGGGAATTCCGCGCGCGGCCAACGCGTTTGCTACCCGTTCATCGCGGGTGCGGGCATAGGGCTCGTAATCATGGTTTGTAAAAACAGCCTTCGGGGTTACTTGGTTGAAGAAATCGACAGGATTGCCATGAATCACCAGCAAACTGCTACCGTGTTTTTCCAGCTCCTGCTGCATAACGTTAAGCGAGGCCAGAATAAACTCTACGCGTGCGTCTGCCCGGTCGTCCAGCAAATCAAGAATTGCGGTGTCGAAAATAAAGATGGGCTGCACGTTGCCGGCATCTTTAAGTGCGTGATAGAGCCCCGCGTTGTCTTCCAAACGCAAGTCGCGCCTGAACCAAAACAGCGTGGTGGTTGAGTCTATGAGGCGGTCAGGATTTTTTTGCTCGAAGCGCTTCAATTTCTTTTTCCAGTTTATCGATGGCTTCCATTTTTACAGCGTACAACTTGAGATCGCCAGAACGTTGCACATGCATGGCTTCTTCCAACAGCTTTTTGCGTTGGGATTCCATTTTTTTTATCGGATCGGATTGTAAGAAAGAGAACATGCCAAAATAACAACCGGCATGGCGCAGATGTTCAAGCTACCGCTTGCAGAACGCGGGGGAATTCCGGCTGACGCAGTAAAATTTTAAACCATGCGGTGTACTGTTCCGGAAACCTGTTAATGTCGTTTACCAGATCTTCGATGCGCATCCATTTCCAGTCTTCGGCTTCGTCTGGGTTTAAAACGGGTTCGCCTTCAAAAACATCAAAAAGCACATAGTCCAACTCGTGCTCGTGTAGTCCATTTTCGAAGGTGGCCTGATAGATAAACGAGAAGGCAACCCGGGGTTTGGCCACAATCCCCATCTCCTGAAACAGTTTGCGTTGCGCGGCCTGAACAACATCTTCGTTGGGCAGTGGGTGGCTGCAGCAGGTGTTGGTCCAAAGACCGCCGCTGTGGTACTTTGTTTGCGCTCGCTTCTGCAAGAGCAGTTCGCCTTTGGTATTAAAAAGCAACACAGAAAAAGCCCGGTGCAGCACACCTCTTTTATGCGCTTCCATTTTCTCCATGGTGCCCACGGGTTGGTCGTGCTCGTTTACCAACACCACGTGCTCCATCAGATCAAATTCAGGCGGTGTTTTACAAAAGAGTATGCCAAAATAGAGAGCTTATGGCGATTGCGAATCCGAATTCTGCTTTTCATGACATGCTCCGAGGGCGTATTGCGGATTTTATTGAAAAGCGCGCGGTAATACACATAGGCAATATACACCCCGAAACGTGCCGATCGGGGCAATTGCTTGATGCCTTCGTATCCTTTATCGAAGTCAGCTTCAATGTCGGCCTCAATGAGTTTTTTGTTTTGCTCATTAAACTCGCGCAAAGACAACCCCGGAAAATAGGTGCGCCCCATGCCCTGAAAATCGGCATTGAGGTCGCGGAGAAAGTTAATCTTTTGAAAGGCAGCACCCAGCTTCATGGCAAACGGCTTCAGGCGCTGGTACTCCTGTTCATCGCCCTTACAAAACACGCGCAAACACATTAGGCCCACTACTTCCGCAGAGCCCAGAATGTATTCTTCGTAGCCGTGCTGGTCGTAATGCACCTCGGTGAGATCCATTTCCATGGATTTGAAAAACTGATCGATCAGCGGGCGCTCAATATTGAAATCGTTTACTGTTTTTTGAAAGCTGTTGAGAATAGGGTTCAGGCTGATTTTTTCTTCAATGGCCTGGTAGGTGTCTCGAATGAAACGATCGAGCAACTCGCGTTTGTTAAAATCATGAAACGTATCAACGATTTCGTCTGCAAAACGCACAAATCCATAAATCGCATAAATCGGATCGCGCATGTTTGCCTCCAGGCATCGAATGCCCAGCGAAAACGAGGTGCTGTAGCTGTGGGTGGTTAGCCGACTGGTGCGGATGGAAACTCTATCGAATAGTTTCTTTTGGGTCATGTGGGTAAGTTAGCGAATTATCAGCGAACCTCCGCAGCCTGTGCTTGCTTCCACACCTGCTCGCCTACCACTTGACCTGAAATAAGCGAGGGGGGCACACCCGGACCCGGAACTGTAAGCTGACCCGTATAGAACAGGTTCTTTACCTTTTTGTTTAACATTCCGGGCTTTAGGTTGGCGGTTTGTAAGATGGTGTTCGCCAGACCATACGCGTTGCCTTTAAACGCGTGATAATCGCCAATGAAATCGTTATGCGCATAGCTGCGCTTATAGACTACGTGGTCGCGGATGGAATCGCCCGTGAGTTGTTCCAGGCGATTCATCACTAACTCGTAGTATTGATCGCGCACGTTGGGTTCGTCTTTCAAACCCGGGGCAACCGGTATCAGGATGAAAATATTTTCGTGCCCGGCCGGAGCCACTGTTGGGTCGGTCTTTGACGTGGCACACACGTAGAACAACGGGTTTTCCGGCCACGCCGGTTTTTCATAAATCTCGTCTGCGTGGCGCGCAAAATCCTGATCGAAAAACAGGTTATGGTGCAGCAAGCCCTTCACGGGTTTATTTACACCCAGGTAGTAAATCAGGCTGGAGGGAGCCATCACCCGGCTTTGCCAATATGCTTCGGAGTAACGTCTGTGTTCTGCGGGTAGCAAGTGCTGTTCTACGTGGTGGTAATCGGCAGCGGCAACCACAAAGTCGAACGCCTCTGCGCGGCCATTCACCCACACGTGCTCAATGCGGCCGTGGGTAACCGGAAGTTGCTCTACCGCACTGTTGTATTGAAACACTACGCCCTTTTCTTCCGCCAGGCGCACCATGCCTTTTACAATTTCATGCATTCCCCCTTTGGGATACCACGTGCCCAGCGCCATATCGGCATAGTTCATCAAGCTGTAAAGTGCCGGAGTTTTGGCAGGCGCGGCGCCCAGAAAAAGCACCGGGAACTCCAATAGTTGGATGAGTTGGGGGTTGCGAAAATACTTCCGCACGTACGCACTGATCGATTGAAATACGTGCAGCCGTAAAGCGCCTGTGATCAGTTTCCAATCGAGTAATTCCGTAACGGATAACCCGGGCTTATACACGAGTTCGTTAATGCCAACTTCGTATTTGTATTTACCCTCTTCTAAAAATTGCTTCAACCTTGCACCGCTGCCGGGCTCAATCTTTTCGAAAAAAGCTTCCAGCGCGTTTTCGCCCGCGGGCACGTCCCACACGGTATTTTTTGAATAGTAGATGCGGTAGGAGGGATCGAGCCGTTGCAGTTCGTAGTAGTCGCGCGTGGATTTTCCAAACCGGTTGAAATACCGCTCGAATACATCGGGCATCCAATACCAACTGGGCCCCATATCAAAAAGAAAACCGTTTTCTTCGAATTTCCGTGCCCGCCCTCCGGGAGACGAATTTTTCTCGAAAACGGTTACCTTAAAACCTTTGTCTGCCAAGGTGGTGGCAGCGGCCAATCCGGAAAAACCAGATCCAATTACAGCAACTTTTTTCATCCAGCGGAAATCAGTTGCAAAGGTACACTATTCGTACCCTTGCAGTTTCTTTTGAATCTCTTTTCGCGCGTGGAAAATGCGGTTTTTTACGGTGCCGATGGGTATGTTGAGGTGCTCTGCAATTTCGTGATACTTGTACCCTGTTGTGTGCATCTTGAAAGGTACGAGTAGCTCGTCCTTAATGTCGTTTACATTTTTCCACACCTCTTTAAATTCTACGCTGCCTTCCGGGCGGTTGAAGGTGTGGGTGTCTTCTACGTTGAGGTAGTATAACTCTTTCGTATCATCGTGCGATGTCTTTGCACGCTGCGCTTTGCGGTAGTTGTTGATGTACGTGTTGCGCATGATCGTAAAAAGCCATCCTTTAAGGTTTGTGTCTTCGCGAAATTTATCGCGGTACGTAAGCGCTTTTAAGATCGTGTCTTGTACGAGGTCTTGAGACTCTTCGCGATCGGAAGTGAATCTACGAGTAAACGAGCGCAACGTAGGCCGTAACGTTGCAATCTGGTGGCTGAATTCGAGGGCTGTCATATTGTTCAACGTTTGCTTTTAAATGTTGAACAAATGTAGCTATCCTATTTTGGTGCGCAAGTTTTTTGTCTAATTTTTTTTACGCGATGTTAAACAAAAAATTCTACTTCAAATTCTTGAGCATCTCTTTGAGATTCAATGCGTTATCAAAAATGTGGAAATTGCCGGGAATCTTGATTGCGATCTTTCGGATGGCTGCGCCCGACGCCAGAATTTGCGTCTGGGGGAAATCTACGGACAAGTTATTGATGTAACTCTGCATCGCTTGTGGAGCCGGTACCGAAGTCATGGACGTGATGAGCACTTTTGGCTTGTGAATAGCAAAAACCTCTTTCAAATCATTGTACGGCACGGTTTGCCCAAGATAATATGTGCGGAAGCCTTCTCTTTTTGTGATGTAGTGAAAAAACAGCAATCCCAGTTCGTGCAATTCACCTTCGGGCAAATAAAGTACCACGCGTGAAGCCGTTTTCGGGGCCATCGGCACTCCATCAATCGCCACAATCATTTTGTTGCGGATGAGGTGTGTAATAAAGTGTTCTTGCGCAGGGTTAATGTTACCGGTTTGCCAGAGCACGCCAATCTTTTCCAGAAACGGATAGATAATGTTGGTGATGGTCTTTTCGAATCCAAACTTCGCGGTGAGTTTCGCCAGCAGCGCCTCGAACTGCTCCTCATCCAGGTCGATCATGGCAATCACCATTTGATCGATGAAAATATCAACTTCGGATTTCGTCTCCGTAAGTTCGGCTACTTTTTTCCGGATGTCTTCGTATGTGAGGTTCGCAATCTTCGAAATCTTCACCCCGTGGTTATTCAGCAGCGATACATTGATCAGCTTCTTTAAATCTTCATCTGAATAGAAGCGGATGTTGGTGTCGGTTCGGGCGGGGTCGATTAACTTGTGGCGCTTTTCCCAAATCCGAATGGTATGTGCTTTAATGCCACTCAGGCGCTCGAGTTCTTTAATCGAATATTTTCCCATCGCTTCAATCGTTAGTTTACAGGCTTAACAGTGGTTACACCTGTTATGTTTAAAAGTTTTACTACAACCTTAAGCAGTTTTACTGAAAAAAATTGAAGAATCACTCAATTCGTTCGGAATCATGGTTTTTATCGCAAGGGTGGGAGCCATTTCTTTTTCAGAAAGAAGCGTGGAGCGCCTACCATAACGGTAAAAGTGGCCTGGTTAACGCACCCACGGGCAGCGGTAAAACCTATTCATTGCTCTTGCCCATGCTTGAGTCGGGTTTGAGCGCCCCACCACGCGGCCTTCGCGCCATTTGGATTACCCCGATTCGCGCGTTGGCCAAGGAAATCGAGCTGGCGGCACAACGCGCGGTAGCGGGGCTGGGCTCGCAGTGGCAAATTGGGGTGCGCACGGGCGATACCAGTGTGGCAAAGCGCGCCAAACAAAAAGAAAAACCGCCACAGTTGCTCATCACCACACCGGAGAGCCTACACTTGCTGCTGGCCCAAAAAAATTGCGCTGAATATTTTCAGCATCTGCAGGCGATTGTGGTGGACGAGTGGCACGAGCTGGTGGGTTCGAAACGCGGCGTGCAGATGGAACTTGCGCTGTCGCGCTTAAAATGCATATCGGCCGGGCTGCGGGTGTGGGGTATCTCCGCTACCATTGGTAATCTGGAACAAGCGATCCATATCCTGCTGGGGGCCGACTATTACCGAAAACAACATGCTGTAATCCGGGCGAACATCGAGAAGAAAGTAGAAATTCATTCGCTGCTGCCAGATGAACTAGAAAAGATGCCCTGGGCCGGCCATATCGGAATTCAACTTATTGACAAAGTGCTTCCGATTATTGAGCGCAGCATGTCTACACTCATTTTTACAAATACACGCTCATTTGCGGAAATCTGGTATCAAAAAATGCTTGCCCACGCGCCCGAACTGAGCGGGGTAATGGCTATGCATCACGGCTCAATGAGCCAAAACATGCGCGGCTGGGTGGAAGATCAACTGCATCAGGGAAAACTTAAGGCGGTAGTATGCACCTCAAGTTTGGATTTGGGCGTGGATTTCCGCCCGGTAGAAACCATTATTCAAGTGGGAAGCCCGAAGGGCGTGGCGCGCTTTCTGCAACGCGCTGGCCGAAGCGGCCACCAGCCGGGCGCAGTAAGCAAAATTTATTTTCTGCCTACCAACTCGCTCGAGTTAGCCGAAGCTGCTGCCTTACGGGAAGCCATGCAGCGCGGAATTGTGGAGGACCGGGTGCCCTACATTCGCTCGTTTGATGTGTTAATTCAATACTTAAATACCTTGGCCGTGGGGGCTGGTTTCCGTTCGGAGCAAGTACACGCCGAGGTAAAAAGTACATTTAGTTTTGAGTCGATATCTGAACAGGAGTGGGAGTGGGTGTTGCACTTTATCACCACCGGGGGCGCCTCGCTTACCGCGTACGATGAGTACCGGAAAGTGGAAGTGACGGACGGCGTTTATCGCATTACCGATAGGCGCATGGCGCTGCGTCATCGGCTTTCCGTGGGCACCATTGTGAGCGATACGATGATTTCCGTTCGGTTTCTCAGCGGTAAGCAGTTGGGTTTCATTGAAGAGTATTTTATTTCTCGTCTCCATCCGGGCGATGTGTTTTGGTTTGCAGGCCAGGCGTTGGAACTGGTGCGAATGGTAGGGATGGAAGCGCAAGTGCGCAAGTCGAAGAAAAAATCGGGTGCAGTGCCCTCGTGGCAAGGCGGGCGCATGCCGTTGTCATCCCGCCTAAGCGAAATGATTCGCTTAAAAGTAGATGAGAGCACCCGCGGTGCTGAAAAAGACCCGGAGATGATGTTTATTCGGCCGCTGATGGAGCTGCAGCGGCACCGCTCGCACCTGCCCGCGAAAAACGAGTTTTTGATTGAGTACCTGCAGACTTCGTTTGGATACCACGTCTTTATGTATCCGTTCGAAGGTCGCGCTGTGCACGAAGGGCTGGCTGCGTTACTGGCGCACCGCATCGCGCGGATCAAACCCATTACCTTTTCGTTTGCGATGAACGATTACGGATTTGAGTTGCTCAGCGATCAGGAAATTCCGATTTACGAAGCCATCGAAACCGATATCCTCTCGCCCGATCATTTGCTTACAGATATCCAGGCCAGCATCAACTCCACCGAAATGGCAAAGCGTAAGTTTCGCGACATTGCCGCCATTGCAGGCTTAACGTTTAAAGGCTACCCGGGGAACCCCATCAAAGATCGCCACTTGCAGGCGTCCTCGCAGTTGTTTTTCCGGGTATTTCACGAACATGAATCGGGCAATCTGTTGCTTCAGCAGTCGTATGAGGAAGTGATGGATTTTCAACTGGAAGAACAGCGCTTACGCGCCGCACTCGATCGCATCTCCAAACAAAAAATTATCATTAAAGAACCAAGTAAACCCACGCCGTTCGCCTTCCCGATTTTGGTAGACGATATGATGCGGGAGAAGTTTACTTCGGAGTCGCTTATCGATCGCATCCGGAAAATGGCGGTAGAATATCAGTCCGATTGAGCTGGTTCAACCACGTCCGCAGCAAAAAAACGTTGCTTCAGCGCCGCGGTAAAAACGTAGGAAACGGGCCTCTAGAAGATCGAGCGGAACAACAGGAATAACGTGCCGGACAAAATCATCACCACGGGTAAAGTAAGAAACCACGCCAGCATGATGTTTCGCACCGTTTCGATTTGCAGATTTTTTACGCCTTTGTTGGCCACCATACTTCCGGCAATACCCGATGAAAGTACCTGTGTAGTGCTTACCGGCCAGCCGTATAAACTGGAGAGGCCGATGGTGCTGGCCGCCACCAACTCGGAACTGGCGCCCTGGGCGTAATTCAGATGCTCCTTACCAATTTTCTCTCCAATCGTTTTTACGATTCGTTTCCATCCCACCATGGTGCCCAGACCAATGGAGAGCGCAATCATCACCACCACCCAGTAGGGAGAATAGTCGATGAGCTTGCGGAGTTTCTTGGTGCTGGCCTTCAATGTTACCTGATCTGTTTCGCTGAGATTGAGTTCTGGCGCTTCCAGAAGATCGCGTACGTTGCGATCGATGAGCATAACATCTTTACGGATCAGAAAACGTTCATCTTTTGGCACATCGTTGATGGATGCCGCAGCCAAATGCGGGTGTAAGTCTTGCGTGAGTGCTAACGAGGCCGCAAGCGATTTTTTTCCAGACTCGGATAGCGGTTCCGGATTCACTTTTTGAAGAATCAGCTCAATGGTTTGGTTCGACTGCACAAAGGCTTGTGGAGACTCGCCCGTGTTCAAAGCAAAATAACTCGGCACAATCCCGATCAAAATCAACATCACCAAACCCACGCCTTTTTGGCCGTCGTTCGATCCGTGCGAAAAACTAACCGCCGTAGAGGTGAGGATTAAAATGCTGCGAATCCAGGCTGGGGGCGGGGTGTCTTTTTTGGGTTCCTTAAAGAGATTGTCGGCATGTTTGGTCTTTCGGGTAAGCACCCGAATCAGGAACATCATGATGATCGTCATCGTGAAACCGATCAACGGCGAGATCAACAGCGAAAGGCCGATCTTTTTGGCCTGACTCCAATCTACCGCTGCTTCGCCCGTGCCTGGCAGCAATGCATACGCAATGCCTACGCCCAAAATGGAAGCAATCAACGTGTGCGAACTGGAACAAGGAATACCGTAATACCACGTAAGTAAATTCCAGAAAATGGCGCTAAAGAGCAGCGCCATCACCATCGCCAAACCGTGGGCGATGTTTTGGTCTACCAACGATTCTACTGGCAATAAATTGATGATCCCCACGGCAACGGTAATGCCGCTGAATAACACGCCCAGAAAATTACAAATGCCCGACCAAACCACGGCCACCCACGGCTTAAGTGAGTTGGTGTAGATCACCGTAGCCACCGCATTGGCGGTATCGTGAAACCCATTTACAAATTCAAACCCACAGGCGGCAACTAAGCACAGCACCAGCAAGATGGAGTAGGAGAGCTCGAGATCAAACATAGACAGTGCAGGCAAAGGTAGTCTTGCCAGTTGGGGCGAATGTTACGCCAATATTAACAATTATTACCCCGAAAATTTTGATTTTGCCGTAATTTCAACCTTTTGGGAGCTACGCTAACCATACACATTCAAGACGAAGAACTGCGGTTATTGCCGGACAAAGCAATTTTTTTGCCGCGACTAAAAACGCTGCTGCTGGCGGATTTGCACCTGGGCAAGATTACTCATTTTCGCAAATCGGGTGTGCCGGTGCCCACCGCCGCAAACGACCAAAACACAGCTGCGCTGATCGATGTCATCCAAAAAACGAAACCTGAGCGCACGATTTTTCTGGGCGATTTGTTTCACAGCCACTACAATGAAGAGTGGGAGGTGCTCCGCCAGGTGCTTACGCATTTTGTTGGTTGCTCTTTTGAGTTGGTGGTGGGAAACCACGATATTCTCAGTCCGCTGCAGTACGCGCGTGTGGGAATTCGAATTCATGCTGAGCAGTTAATGCTTGCGCCGTTTTTACTTACCCACCAGCCGCTGGAAGAAAATCATTCGGGCTACAATCTGGCCGGCCATGTTCATCCCGGAATTCGGTTGGTAGGCAAGGGCCGCCAGAGCCTGGTGCTGCCGTGTTTTTGGTTCGGTAGTAAAGGAGCCCTTTTGCCGGCTTTTGGTTCCTTTACGGGATTGTATCGACTGCCACTCAAGAAAAGCGATCAGGTATTTGCTATTGCAGACAATAATGTGATGAAGCTATGATGCGGATGTTTTTGATGGTGATGTGTTGGTGGGTGGGGCACGCAGCCGCGGCGCAGGATGCACGCCTGGAGTTGCTTTTTCTGGGCGACATTATGCAGCATGATTCACAGATCGCTGCTGCCTACCGAAAAGAAACAAATGAGTACGATTACCGCGATTGCTTCCGGTGGATTGCTCCCCACTTGCGGGCAGCAGACCTGACCATTGGTAACCTGGAACTTACATTGGCCGGTCCCCCGTACAAAGGGTATCCGCAGTTTAGCGCGCCAGATGCGCTGGTACGCGATTTAAAAAATGCCGGTGTTGATGTGTTGGTTACCGCCAATAATCACTCGATGGACCGTGGCAAGGCTGGCGTAGTGCGTACAATTGAGGTCTTGGCGCAAGAGCAACTGCTGGCTACCGGCACGTTTAAAGATTCCACCGCCCGCGCCGGGCAGTATCCATTAGTGATAGAAAAAAATGGATTTCGGATCTCACTGCTCAACTACACTTACGGCACCAATGGCATTGCCGTAACTCCCCCCGTGATTGTAAACCTGATTGACACCGTGCAGATCAAAGCTGACCTTCAGGCCGCGCAAAGCCAGAAACCCGATGTTACCATTGTTTTTTTTCATTGGGGCGGCGAGTACCAATCGCAAGCCAACGCCTGGCAGCGGCGGCTAACGGAGCTTTGTTTTCGCGAAGGTGCCCAATTGATCATCGGCGCACATCCGCATGTGCTCCAGCCGATGGAGTGGCATCCCGAAAAAAATCGATTGGTTGCCTATTCGTTGGGTAACTTTGTTTCCGGCCAGCGGCCGCGTTACCGCGATGGGGGCGCCACCTTACGCGTGGTGTTGCGTAAAGCAGTTACCGATTCGGTGGCCACCACCACCATCGAACAAGCCCGTTACCATTTGCAATGGGTGCACCGCGATGCACGGCAGCATTATTTTGTGTTGCCCGCAGCCGACTTTGCTACCGATACCGTGCTGCTGGCTACACCCGTTGCGCGCCAGGCGCTGCAACAGTTTCTTAAAGATTCGCGTGATCTGCTTTCACTTTCAAAATCCAATTACGCTGTGACAGAAGACTCTGCGGCCGCATATCGGGTGTGGATTTCCAATGATGCTACGTTGCAGCCAGCAGCCCTTCTCGATTTTTACCAGGCCCAACGCGCAGATGTGTTTGGCGCGCCCGGCTGGGTAACCGGAGAATTTTTAGACCCTGAAACTGCCTTACGCGCTGCGCACGACATTAGTCAGCAAACACCATATAAGCATGCAGCGGTACAGCGGCTATACCGAAAGCCCGATTAGCGTCTGCCGCGCGAGCCGCTGGTCATGATCACGCCAACCGAAAATTCAAGACCAGTGAAGTCGATCTTTGCGTCGGGAAAGGAAATGGGTTGCGTAACCAAAGTACCTGTGGCATCTACGCCTGCAACCGTGCCGCTGAGTGGGAAGCGCGAGGCGCCCATCAGGTAATTGCCCTCAAATGAAATTCCGAATTGCCGGTTCACATAAAACAACAACTCGGCACCCACGTGATATCCCCAGCCGGGTTTGTTTTCGAAACTCAGGCTGCTGTTGGCGAGCGTCCAATTTTGGTGTTGGCGTAGTGCACGATCCATATTGCCGTAGTCGATGCGTTGACTAAAACCATGGAAGCCGAAGGCACCACCTTTGAGGTTAAACTCCGCGGACCGGCCGCGCAATTGAAACACCAACTCAACGGGAACAAAAACGGTAAAGTTGGGCCCAGTCAGCGACTCGTTGGAAGTGAAAGGCAAATCGCGCATGCCTAGCCCGGCCATGCGGTAAAGCGTGATTCCTGTTTCGAAGGCGATAAATCGGTTAAGGTCAACGCCCACACCCCGAAAACTGAAGGGGCTAATGGGCGTAGAAAATGTGCCGTTACGCGGAATGAAATACGAGAACGACAATCCAAAATCCTGGGCTTGAACGGCCACGCTCAGCCAGCTACATACAACGAACCATCCGAATCGCTTCACACGAAAAATTTTCGCAAGATAGCGCGCCTGCGCAGCAATCCAGAAATATTTCTCCAAACGCTGCATAGCTTGCGTACCATCCCTTAAATTTAAAGTTCTCAAACCTCATCGTATGAAATGGCATGTCGTCTTTTTTTTAGCTGTTGTTGTGTTGGCTGGCTGTGCCAAAAAACAACAAGCAGATTTGATCATTTATGGCGGCACCATCTACACGGTGGAGGCTGCTAATCCTACGGTAGCGGCCGTAGCCGTGCGCGCAGATACGATTTTAGCAGTGGGTACGTGGGAAGAAATCAGCGCGTTGAAGGGTGAAGCAACCCAGTTGTTGGATTTGAAAGGAAAAACCATGACACCTGGCTTCATTGAAGGTCATGGCCACATCATGGGCCTCGGTTACAATGAGTTAAATATTGATCTGCTTGCCGTTACCAGCTACGATGAGGTAATTGCCAAAGTACGGGAGGCTGTTGCTAAGGCAAAACCCGGGCAGTGGATCGTGGGACGCGGCTGGCATCAGGATAAGTGGGATACAAAGCCCGCCAAGATGTATAAAGGTTTCCCTTCCCATCATGCACTCAGTCAGGTTTCGCCCGATAACCCCGTGTTTCTACGGCACGCCAGCGGCCATGCCGGGTTAGCCAATGCCAAAGCGATGCAACTGGCAGGCGTAAATCAGCTGTCAAAAGAGCGTGTGAACGATGTAAGCAGCGATGGCGGTGAAATCATTCGGGATGAGTTGGGTAATCCTACAGGTATCTTTAATGAGCGTGCAATGACGGTTATTGCCGATAACATTCCGGAAAACACAGCCGAGAATGACGCGCAAGCCCTGGAACTGGCCATGCAGGCCTGTGCGCGAAATGGTATTACGGGTTTCCACGATGCCGGCGCATCGCGTGAAAACATCAACCTGTTTTATCAATTTAAAACGGAGGGTAAGCTGAAGACTCGTCTGTATGTTATGCTCACCGGTTTTGACCGGCCCATGGTGTACGAATGGTTCAAAAAAGGTCCGGATATCGATACCGCCCACTTGCTTACCATTCGCTCGGTGAAGTTGAATTGCGATGGTGCGCTTGGTTCGCGTGGGGCGTGGCTGTTGGAACCGTACTCGGATCGCCCGGATTTTTATGGGATGGCCACTTACCCGATGGATACGGTGTTAAAAATTTCACGGCTGGCATTGAAGGCAGGCTTTCAGGTTTGCGCTCACGCCATTGGCGATCGCGCCAATCAGGAAATTCTTAACCGCTATGAAATCGCCTTTGGCGAAGTACCCGATGTGGCAGATCACCGCTTCCGCATTGAGCACGCGCAGCATCTCCACCCGTCCGACATTCCGCGGTTTGCGAAGTTGGGTGTTATTCCGGCCATGCAGGCCAATCACCTGAGCAGCGATCGGCCCTGGGCCATTGAGCGGTTGGGCGAGCAACGCATTAAAGAGGGCGCCTACATGTGGCAGTCGCTGCTCAAGTCGGGTGCGCGGATTGTTAATGGCACCGATGTGCCCGTAGAGCCAATAAACCCGCTGGCCAGTTTTTACGCATCGGTTACACGCAAAACGCTGAAGGGCGAACCGGCAGGTGGCTACGAGCCTGAAGAAAAAATGACGCGCGCGCAGGCCTTACGCAGTTACACCCTCGATGCCGCGTATGGAGCTTTTGAAGATAAGATCAAAGGTTCGCTGGCGGTGGGCAAATTGGCCGACTTTGTGGTTTTTGATCAGGACCTGATGAACGTGGACGAAAATAAGATTTTAGATACCAGGGTGATGATGACAATTTTAGGTGGCAAAGTAGTTTTTGAGCGACAATAGTGGGGGGTGGTAAAAAAAAACGGGGCCCGCGCCAAAGGCGCGGGCCCCGTTTTTTTGTCCTCAAACTTATTTCAAGAATTTGTGGGCACGTTCAAAAATCAGTTTCCGATCGGCCGTAATGGTAGGGTCGCTGTAAATGCGCGAAGATAACTCCGCCACAACACCCTTTTTATATCCCAATTTTTCGGCAATTTCTTCGCAAAAATGAATCTCGCTGCGGAACACTTGACCGTCACTCTTCATGATCTGTATCAAATGGTAGAGGTTTTCAAATTTTTGGTCTTCCGACAGCGCATTTAAGTCGCCAATGGGCCGAGGGCGCCGCAACATCTCCTCCAGGTCCGTATCAGAAATACCATTTGCTTTGCCAATCAATCGAATCACCTTGGCTTCTTTATCAGCAACTTTGCTGTCGCTCGCCGCCAAATTGATCAGTACATTCAGAGTTTCTTTAATCATGATCGTTAAAAATTTGCACGAAATAACTATTTCCAGTTGGTGAAATTAGTAGAAAAAACCCGATTTTCTTACACTTTTGCAAAAAAACAAGACTTTGCAAACACCCGTGCAACTTGTTGGGTTGGTGTAAGTCTTTGGTGAAATTGAATATCGATATGAAAAAATGGGGGCTTTTATTTATCGCGTTTGTTTCTTCGGTTGCGCTTTGGGCGCAGCTATCCGAAACCCGGGCCGTTGGACCGTTCAAGGGCATAAAATCGGGCGAAGCCATTGATGTGTTCTTGAAAAAAGGTGACAAAGAAAGTGTACGTGTGGAGATGACCGGGGGTAGCTTAAGCGATGTACTCACCGATGTGGCCGGCTCAACGTTGCGTATCGAAATGCGCAGCGGCACCTATAAAAACAGAGCGGTGAAGGTGTATGTAACGTATGTAAATCTGGAAAAGCTCTCGGCCAGTTCAGCCTCCAATATTTTCTCTGAAGGGCCGATCAAGACCGGAAACCTCGAGATCAATGCATCCAGCGCCGCCAATATTGAGATAAGTCTGCAGGCGAACACCGTTTCTGCCGATGTATCCAGCGCGGCGGAGATCATGTTGGAGGGCACGGCCAAATCTTTTCAAGCCGATGCAAGCAGTGCCGGTTCGATTGATGCCTATGATTTAATCGCTGACGAGGTAAGTGCGTCTGCCTCCAGCGCCGGCAATATTAAGATTACTGCCAACAAAGCCATACAGGCGGAAGCTAGTAGCGGGGGAAGTATTCGCTACCGGGGTAACCCTTCGAAAACCAACACGTCTTCGAGTAGCGGCGGTTCGGTGAAGAAAAGTATTTAAAGTTGGCGAAAACCCGGTGAGAGCCGGGTTTTTTGTTTCCGTTTTCTTTCCTCGCTTTGGTACTGCTCGAAGTTTACTAACGCCATATTAAAATGCTGATAAAACCGGGGATCAGCTTTCGGCAGGGGATTCCAGGATTTCTGCTTGAAAAGAAAATTGATCATGACTTCGATCGTTTTTCATGCTTAGACGTACAATTTCCTGTTTTAGTTTGTTGATCGGTAAAAAAAATGTTTAACTGGTGTGATCGTACACAATTACCCACTGATTGTTCATTTTTTCGAACAAAAGTGTAAACAATCCGGTGGGAGTGTCGCCCGTGCGGGTTAGTGTGTATCGCCCGGTTACGAGGGCTGCTTGCGGCGTTAGTCCTTTCACAGAATAGATCTCAAAGGTGAGTTGCCCCATGACTTCTTTTGTGGGATAGTCCCGTTTGTACCGATCTAGGGTAGCCTGCCAGCCGGTAGTGATTTTTGATCCGATGAATTCCAACGAGTCGGATTTCCAGTAACCGTTCATAAACGCATCCAACGAATGGTCATTCCAGGCTTTTTCCTGCTCGGCAAGAACACTCCGAATGGCACGGTCATCTTCATCCGAAAATACCGCGGCCGGGTACCGACCACATCCAAGTACAAAAAAGCAAAATGCTACGATGGACAAGCGTTTCATAGATTCTCAATTTCTCACAATTTATTTATTTCAACTCCCTATTTTGCACGGCCGAACCAGCGTATGAAAAAGATTTCGTTTTTAGAGCACGTACTTCCCCACCTCACAGCCGTAGTGGTGTTTTTTTTTACTACCCTTTTCTTTTTCAATCCAATTTTTTTCGAGAACAAAGCGCTTCAGCAGCATGACATTCAACAATTCATAGGGGCAAGCAAAGAGCTGCGCGATATTCGCGAGGCCACCGGCGAGGAGGGTTTATGGGCGAACTCCATGTTTAGTGGCATGCCTGCATACCTGGTAAATCTTGACTGGAGCGACGGGGCGATTGTTACCGTTAAAAAAGTAATGTCGTTGTTTCTTCCCCACCCGGTGGCCAATGTCTTTCTGGCCTTCGTGTCGTATTACATCATGCTACTCACGTTTCGCATCCGGCCGTGGTTATCCATTGCCGGTGGCCTTGCGTTTGGATTGTCTTCGTTTGTGATCATCGGGCTCGTGGCCGGCCACAACGCCCGCATTGGTGCCATGGCATTTATGCCGTTGGTAATGGCGGGTGTTCATCTCGTTTTTTCCGGCAAACGGTGGCTGGGTGCCGCTATTACTGCGTTGGGCATGGCGCTGCATTTGCGCGAAAATCACTTGCAGATGACGTACTACTTGTTACTGATCGTACTCGCCTACGGCTTCGTGCAACTTTGGTCTGCCGTTCGGGCAAAACGTGCGAAAGAGGTGTTTGTGAATATTGCCGTCTTGGTGCCTGCGGTGGTGGTGGCGGTAGCCACATTTCTGGGGCCCTTGTGGGCAATTACCGAGTACACCCGTTATTCCATTCGTGGCCCCTCTGAGTTGGGGCGCGGCGTGGGCGCAGAGGCCAGTGGCTTGAGTAAAGCGTATGCGTTTGAATACAGCAACGGGTTGAGTGAACCTTTCACTCTATTGATTCCGAATTTTCTGGGCGGTGGCACGGCCGATTATCTCGTGCGCAATGAAGCGAGCGAAACCTATAAAGCGCTGGCCACCTCGCGCGATGAACAAATGGCCAACCAACTGGCCGCGTATTCTTCGGCATATTGGGGCCCGCAATCCAACACGGCACCTTACTACGCCGGGGCGGTAATGGTTACACTTTTTGTGATTGGAATTGTTTTTGCGCCACGCACATACTTTTATTGGTTAATGCCCCTAAGCCTGTTGGGGGTGGCACTCAGTTGGGGCGATAGTTTTCCGGGTTTGAATTACTTTTTGTTTGATTACCTGCCCGGCTATAACAAATTCCGCTCGGTAACTTTTGCATTAACGATCGTGCTGTTCTGTTTGCCGTTACTCGGTCTGCTTGGCTTGGAAGAAATGCTGAAGCAGCCGTTGTCGGACAAGAATCGTACAAAAGCCATCTTCGCTTTGCTTACTGTTCCATTGCTTTGCTTAATTTTTGCCGTGCTGGGCAATTTTGGCTCCTATTTGCGTGCGGAAGAAACTCAATTGCCCGCTTGGTTTTGGCAGGCATTGAAGAAAGACCGGGTTCAACTGCTGCAGGCAGACGCGTGGCGCTCGTTTTGGTTCGCGTTGTTGGCCGTGGGTGTGGTTTTTGCCTGCTGGCAAAAGTGGATCAAAGGGAACTGGGTATTGCCCCTGGCCATGGTGTTGTTGGTGGTGTTGGATTTGAGTTTGATTGACCGCCGGTACCTTACGCCCGACAGCTATCAGCGCAAAACCGCACAGCGCACGATGGAGGCATCCGAAGCCGATCAGGAGATACTAAAAGATAAAGCCCACTACCGTGTTTTCAACCTGCAAAATCCGTTTAACGAAGCGCGCACATCCTACTTCCACCATTCGTTGGGCGGCTATCATGGGGCGAAACTCAGAAGGTACCAGGATTTGATTGATTCTGCGATCAACAGCGAGTACAGTCGCTTTATCGCAAATGCACGCCAGGGTAGTTTTGATCTTGCGGGCTACCCGGTGCTCAACATGCTCAACGCCCGCTATCTTGTTTTTGGTGCCGGTGCAGACAATGTCATTGACAATCCGGACGCAAATGGCAACGCGTGGTTTGTGCAGCAGGTGGTTGCCGTAGAGAGCCCGGCGGCCGAGTTGGCGCAGGTAAAAGAAATCAATAGTAAAACCACCGCGGTGGTGGATGTGTCGAAATTCAAATTGAACGATAAGGCGTTTGAGGTAGACAGCAGCGCCTCCATTCAATTGGTGGAGTACCGCCCCAACAAGTTGGTGTACCAGGCAACTAACTCAAAGCCGGGCTTTGCGGTGTTTTCGGAAATCTATTATCCAAAAGGCTGGCGTGTAACGGTTGATGGCCAGCCAGCGGAGCTACTACGTGCAAATTATGTGCTTCGTGCGCTCGCTCTGCCGCCCGGTTCGCACCGGGTTGAAATGGTTTTCGATCCTACTCCTTACCGTGTAGGCAATCCGGTTTCCGCCGCGGCGGGCTGGTTGGTGGTGGCCATGGTGGCCGCCACGATTGGCATGAGCCTGCGCAAAGAACGAGCCTGATGCTCACCGATCGGATTGCGCAACGCTTTCGTGATGAGTTTGGGCAGGAGCCCATCCTTGTGCGTGCCCCTGGTCGAATCAACCTCATTGGTGAGCATACCGACTACAACGAGGGTTTTGTAATGCCCGCAGCCATCGACAAAGCGTTTGTATTTGCCGTTGGTCCCAACACCACCGGGGCTACCCGCGCGATTGCGATCGACCGACGCGAATCCGCCTCATTTGGGCTCGCGGAGCTAACGCCGGGGCATGGCTGGCAGCATTACCTGATGGGCATGCAGCACGGGTTGCACCAGATTGGCGTACCGTTTCAAGGCATGAACGTGGTGTTTGGTGGCACCATTCCGGATGGCGCGGGTCTTTCTTCTTCCGCCGCGTTGTGCTGCGGTTTTGGATTCGCAATTAGCGAAGTGCTGCAACTCCATCTTGCCCGCCTGGGCATCGCCAAATTGGCGCAATATGCAGAGCATGAGTTTGCGGGGGTAAAGTGTGGTATTATGGATCAATATGCCAGCCTGTTCGGCAAGGCCGGCCATGCGCTGCAATTGGATTGCCGGTCGGTGGAGCATACCGATGTGCCCTGGAATCCCGACGCGCTACAACTTTTGTTGGTGGACACAAAGGTAAAGCACGCCCTTGCCGGTACCGCGTACAACGCACGCAGGGCCGCGTGCGAGGCGGCTGTTTACGTGCTGCAATCGCATTACGGCCAGGTGCAATCACTGCGCGACGTGACCGAACTAATGTTGCTCGAGCACCAGGACGAGTTGGGTGAAGATGTGTTTGTTAAAGCCCGCTATGTGGTGCAGGAAAACAAACGCCTGCATGCGGCGGCGTTGAGTTTGCAACGTGCGGATTTCGTGGCTTTTGGAAAACTACTCAACCAAACGCATTGGGCTCTGAGTACCGAATATGAGGTAAGTTGCGAAGAACTCGATTTTTTGATTACCCTGGCGGAAGAAGAAACCGGTGTGCTGGGTGCGCGCATGGTGGGCGGTGGTTTTGGCGGCTGCACGCTTAACCTGATTCGTAAAGACCGGGTAGACTATTTTCGGGGCCGGGTTTACGAAAAATTTGTTGCGCATTTCGAAAAAGAACCTGACTTTTATTCGGTTAACCTTTCAGATGGTGTAAGCCGTTTGTAAAAACAGAAAACCTAAACCTCACCCATGGGATTAAACTACATCGACTATCTGGTATTTGGCGCGTATTGTGCTTTGATTCTCGGCATCGGCCTCTGGGTTTCGCGCGATAAAGACGGAAAACAGAAAAATGCAGAAGACTACTTTCTGGCGAGCAAATCATTGCCCTGGTGGGCGATTGGGGCATCGCTCATTGCTGCAAATATCTCGGCCGAGCAGTTCATCGGGATGTCCGGGTCTGGCTTTGCTATTGGTCTGGCCATTGCCAGTTACGAGTGGATGGCGGCGGTTACTCTTCTTCTTGTAGGGAAATTCTTTCTTCCCATTTTCATCAACAAAGGTATCTATACCATTCCTGAGTTTGTTGAAAAACGATTCAGCACCAACCTGAAAACCATTCTTGCGGTATTCTGGATTGCACTATTTGTTTTTGTAAATCTCACCACGGTAATGTACCTGGGCGCACGTGCCATGGATACCGTCATCGGCACGGGCGATGGTAGTCTGATGATGGTGAGCATTCTTGGTCTGGGCTTGTTTGCGGCCGCATATTCTTTATGGGGTGGCCTTTCTGCTGTGGCCTGGACGGATGTGGTTCAAGTGGTTTTATTGGTGATTGGTGGTCTCGTTACTACAGTTATCGCTTTGCAGCACGTGTCGCCAACGGGCAACATCATCGATGGATTTGTGCATGTGTTTAACACGGTACCGGGTAAGTTTTCGATGATCGTTTCCAAAGGCGAGATCATCACCCCCGATGGGCGCGATGCCTGGTGGGATTTACCCGGCTTGTCGGTGCTCATTGGTGGCTTGTGGGTAGCCAATGTGTATTACTGGGGCTTTAACCAATACATCATTCAGCGCACGCTGGCCGCGAAGAGTTTACAAGAGTCGCAAAAAGGAATTGTGTTGGCGGCGGCCCTGAAGATGATTATTCCGTTGATCGTGGTCATCCCCGGGATCATTGCCTATGTAATGAATGCCGATGCGAACGGCCAGCTCTCGCAACAGTCGCTCGACCCGAGTTTTATCAATGCACAAGGGAACATCATTAACGACAATGCTTTTCCGTGGCTGATCCGGACGTTTATTCCTACCGGGCTTAAGGGACTCGTTATGGCTGCGTTGGCCGCGGCTATTGTCTCATCGCTCGCCTCCATGCTCAATTCAACGTCCACGATTTTTACGATGGACATTTACCGACCGTACATCAACAAAAACGCAACCGATAAACAGACGGTGGCGGTGGGCCGATTGAGCGGCGCAGTTGCGCTGGTTGTTGCCATGATCATCGCGCCCGCGCTGGGAAATCTGGGGCAGGCGTTTCAGTTCATTCAAGAATATACCGGTGTAGTGAGCCCCGGCATTCTGGCGGTGTTTATCATGGGGTTGTTCTGGAAACGCGCAACGAACAACGCCGCAATCTGGGGTGTGATTGCTTCCATCCCTATCGCCATGTACTTTAAGGTTGCGCCCAACGGTTGGTCGGATGCGGCCATCTTCGTTAACATTCCGTTCCTCGACCAAATGTTTATCACTGCGCTGTTATCGATCGGAATTATTGTAGCGATTAGTTATCTGGAAGGTAAAGGGCAAGACGATCCTAAAGGGATTAAGCTGGCGCCGGGATTTTTCAAAACCGAGCCCGCCTTTAACATCGGTGCAATGACGGTATTGATTATCACAGCCTTGCTTTACGCGATTTTCTGGTAGCATTTTTTCCTATCATTTTTTGCAAAAACCCCCGATCGGGGGTTTTTGTATTTTTGATCTATGAACCGCATCGACCGGCTCACGGCCATTCTCATTCAGCTTCAAAC
>CAYLWU010000018.1:0-76318 GCA_964387475.1 uncultured Ohtaekwangia sp.
TGCCCGATATGCTGGCCGGTCAGGGGTTTGATTGTAAGGAGTTAACTGATTAACATATGAGAAAAATCTTGAGTGTAGCCATCATTCTGGATGGTATGATTGAGGGACTGCTGCGCGCGCATGAGATAACAGTTACGTGTTGGCCGTGGAGCACCTGAAGCTGATCCGGTTTACCTATTGAAGCAGTAGGTCGGGTTTGGCAGATGTACCGGAGAATTACGTGGTGGTCACCTATCTGTTGGAGTCGGACAATGGAAATACGAACTTTACGCTCACGCAGGAAAACTGTCGCTCGGATGAAGCCCGGCAACATGCCGAGGAAAACTGGGCGATGGCCATCGGGACTTTGAATCAAATTGTAGAATCAAATTTTTGAGCGATGAAAAAGGAGAATCAAACAAAGAAAAAAGTAACCATGAAGCCAGCCAAAGGCAAAACGTGGACCGACAAAGTAAACGATCCTACCAAAGCGTTTGTGGTGAAAAAACTGGAAAAGGATTTTGCCGATATGCCGGCAGGCGCGAAGATGCTGATTGCCACGCCAAAAATCGTGGATGATTATGTGCGGCAAATTCCGAAAGGAAAAAGCACCTCGCTGGCCACCCTGCGCAAAGATTTGGCCGTAGAATATGGCGCAGAGTATACGTGCCCGGTAACGTCCGGAATTTTTCTTCGCATCGTATCTGAAGCTGCGCACGAGCAAATCCAAAATGGCACCCCCGTTCATAAAGTCGCACCCTTTTGGCGGGTGGTAGATCGAAAGTCTGCGTTAAATAAAAAGTTTTCTTTCGGGCCTGATTTTGTGCCGCAGCAGCGTAAACGCGAAGGGATTTTAGACGATCAGCACCTAAAACGTTAACACGGCATCCATTCCGTGCATCGTTCGCTAAACACCGAGTTTATGGTAGTTTTGCAACGATGGATGTACCACGGGTTGCGTTAGCGGTAGAAGCCGTTTTTCGGGAACTAGATCAGCAAATTGCGGCATTTCAAATGGAGACGACACTCCATTGCAAATGGGGATGTGGCAAATGTTGTTTCAAGGCTGATTTGGAAGCTACGGTGCTTGAGTTCATTCCGTTTGCAGTATATCAATATCAGCAAGGCCACGCGTGGACGTGGCTCGATAACATCCGGCAAGATGCGCAGGGTTTATGCCCGATTTTGAACCCCACGCAGGGCGGTGCGGGCCTGTGCTCGCAATACGCTCATCGCGGTTTGATTTGCCGTTTGTTTGGTTATTCGGCCCGCCTTTCCAAGCATCGTGATAAAGAGCTGGTCACGTGCGCAATCATCAAGACCGAGCAGGCAGAGGCCTTTGGCATAGCAAGTCAAAAAATTCAGGAACAGTTGCCTGTGCCGGTGATGAGCGATTTCTACATGCAACTGCATGGCATCGACCCGGATTTAAGTCGGGAGTTCTTGCCGATTCGCCAAGCCATTAAGCGGGCGCTCGAAATTGTTTTGCACTACTACGCTTATCGCGATAGCCAGTAACCAACGGCCTGTGTGATTCGCCTCGCAACGGGTTCTGCTATTTCGGTCACGTCTGGCGTTGCCCACACTGCAGTACTACTCCGCGCGGTTGTTTGCCATGGCAGGGGAGGATACAGAACTGAAAAAACAACCATCAGGGCCACAAATATGCCCAAAATAATCACCCAGAGTTTCTGACGAGTTGAGCGGATTGTGCGTTTCATGGCGGTTTCTGCTAGTACAGATGCATGCCAAATCCGAAAAGTTGGAATGACCTCGAATTTTTGTTCGGAATTGTTCAACTGCCAACAGCGCGGTGGGTTGGCTAGGTGCACCGGCGCGGTTACTTTGCTGCGGCTGAGCTGATAAAAACGCATCTTGAACTTATTTTCTGTCTACATTTGTTGTATAGCAAATCGATAAATTACAGCAGGATGAAAAAAATGTTGTTTTGGGTATTGGGTATGGTGGCCACGGGTGTTGCAGCCCAGGAAACGCAGGCAACGGTAAACTGGCTGACGTTTGAACAAGCCGTGGAGAAATCAAAAACCGAGAAGCGCAAAATTTTCATCGATGTGTATACGGATTGGTGTGGTTGGTGCAAGGTGATGGATAAGAATACCTTTAGCGAGCCGCTCATTGCAAAAATTCTGAACGAGCAGTTCTATCCCGTAAAATTTGATGCCGAACAAAAGGAAGACGTAGTGTTTAATGGCAACACGTTTAAGTTTGTGGCCTACGGCAACAAAGGGTCGCATCAGTTGGCAATGGCGTTGCTCAATAATCAGTTAGCTTACCCAACCGTGGTGTTTCTTGACGAAGAGTTTAGAATCATTCAACCTTTACAGGGATATCAAAAAGCCCCGGAGTTTCATAAAATTGTGCAGTACATTGGTTACGACCATTTCAAGACGGAAAAGTGGGAAACCTGGCAGACCAAGTACAAGTCGCCTTATGGCGATGCGGCCCCGGAAAAACAAGGCTCAGGTAAATAAGCGTAGATCAATAAAAAACCCCGGCATGCCGGGGTTTATTTTTTATATCACAAGAAGAGGAGACTAACCTTTGTTTTCTTCCTTCTTCGTTTTCATGTAGTCGATGAGACCCAGTGCTGATGCAAAACCAATCAACACGGCAATGATGGTTACAAAAAGATTTGCACCATCTCCAACAGCTTGTTCGAACATACGTTTATCTTATTTGTTGCAAAAATAACGGATTCACTGCAATCGCAAAATCAACAGCATTACTTTATGTGCAGATCCAAAAAACGTCTGGAATCGGTTGTATTAGCCGCAGCTTGGTGCGTTTGTTTAACCTTTACGGCCGTGGGCCAGCCGCAGTCGCGGCAAAAGTTAAAAGTGCCGGTGTATCAAGTAGGTGCGCATACCGGGTTCATTTTTGCGCACTCGGTAGACGTGCAAAACACGGCCGGTGCACAGCCGCAGGTCTATGAGGCAAACATTGGCCATTGGCGAAACGATTCCACCACCTGGAACGCGTGCCGCTGCGGCACGCTGCAATCATTCTCATTGGCTGTTCACAATTATGACGTAGGCATTCTTGGGCACGCGGTTTCGGCTTCGTATGGTTTGGAGCCGTTTTTCAGGCTCACACCCCGAAGTTCGCTTTCGTTGCGCACGGTGGCAGGTTTGGCTTACCTTACTAATCCCTTCGATGCCGAGACCAATCCCACCAACCAGTCGTACAGCCTGGCAGTAAGCGCCTACCTGGCGCTTGGGTTAGGCTATTGGTGGCGGGCAACCGATCAATGGCAGGTAGGTGCACACGTACTGTATCAGCATATCTCTAACGGTGGGTTGCGACAACCGAACAAGGGTATCAACTGGCCCACGCTGGGCCTGAGCATCAATTACAGTCTTCAGCCGCGTACATTTCGAACGTTTAGCCGCAGCACCACCACCTTTTCGAAAAAAATGCGGTGGGATGTTACCGCCTTTGGTGTTGCCAAACGCGTTGGCGGGCAAACTGATGGTCGCGGTTTGCGCTACCTGGTGGCCGGCACCAGCGTGCAGGGTGCAAAACAAGTAGGGCGCATCAATAATCTTACCGCCGGGGTTGAATTCCTTTGGGATGATGCCACCGGAAGTCGGTTACGCGCAGATGGCCGCAGCGAAGATCCCTGGCGGATTTCCGTGCATGCCGGGCACGAGTTTGTTCTCGGTCGGTTTCTTTTCAGTCAGCGTCTGGGCGCTTACCTTCACCAGGCGGGGGGGTATTTCGATACGATCTGCCATAGCTGGGGATTGGCCTACCGGTTTTCAGATCATTGGATGGCCGGGGTAAACATGAAGGCCCACCGCCACGTGGCCGATTTCACGGACTTTCGGTTAACGTATTCGTTCTAGCTCAAATGCCAAGCTCCTCGCGGTGTTTTCGCAGCACATCAATGATAAAGGTGGTGTGATCATGCAGATCAAAACCTGCCAGGTTTGCGCCCGTGTACACTTCTTCGCGGTCTACTTTGGCGGCAAAGCTTTTGTCTTTTAGTTTCTTAACTACTGATTTGGTTTCGAGCGATTGAATCCCATCCGGGCGAACCTGAGCACACGCCACAATAAAACCGGTCAGCTCATCGGTGGCCAGCAGCACCTGGTCGAGGCGCGAGCGGCAAGGCACATTCCATTTTGTGTAGTGGGCTGAAATGGCGTAGGCTATTTTCTCTTCACCTAGTTCGCGTAACTTCTTTACAATCACGTTTGGGTGCTGCTCCGGAAAGGCCTCGTAGTCGGCATCGTGCAATAAGCCAGCGATACGCCACTCGTCAGGGTCTTCACCCAACCGCTGGGCATACGCTTCCATGACGAGTTCTACCGTGCGCATGTGGCGCAACAGACTCGCATTTTTCGTGAGCGACTCCAGCAGGGCCTTCGCGTCTGCGTACTGCATTTACTTCGCCGCTTTACGCTTGCTTAGAAACAGGTTAACCAACGAAAGGCCGCCCAAGATTGCCAACACCGCCACCACAATAATGAGGCGCGTGCGCTGTAGTTGGATCGTTTTTAACTGGTCGTCTTTTGCGAGGGCCTCCAGCTCGCGTTCTTTTTCCTGCAACTGTAAGGCCACTTCCATCTGCGCAATTTTGCGCGTGCTTTCTTCGCCAAAAAGCTTCTCCCGGATTTTATCATATTCCAGCATGGCCTCATAGGCTTCTTTCATCCGGTTCTGGCGGGCATAGTTTGTGGCCATGTTTTTCATCAGGATCGGCTCGTAAATAACGGTGTTTAGCTCACGGCCCAGTTGCAGGGCCTGGTTCAGATAGGGTATCGCTTCGTTGGGCTTGTTTGCGCGTGTAAATACTTCGCCAATGTTTACAATGATGTTCAATTCGCCTAACCGGTTATTCTGTTTTTTCGCTAAATCCAATGCCCGGTTGTAGTATTCAATCGCGCGCTGGAAGTTTGATTGCCGCTGAAAAATGGTGCCAATGTTTGCTAACGGATCGCCAAAAGGTTTTCCTTCCTTCTCGCTCAGTTGCCAGGCTTGCGAATAGTACTTCATCGCTTGCTCATAAAGTTGGAGGTCGCTGTGCAGGTTTCCCAAATTATTCATCGCCATGATGAGTTTTTCGCGGTCGTTCAGCTGCGAGAAGGTGGCGTAGGCATCTTCGTAGTATTGCATCGCTTGGCCGTAATCGCGTTTTACTGAATAGATTGAGCCAATGTTCACTTTCGTGGATGCAACACCATCTTTGTTATCAATGGCGGTATTGATTCTTAGCGAGGTAAGGTAGTATTCCAGGGCCTTATCGAGCGCGCCCTGATTTTTATAGGCCACGCCCAGGTTGTTGTAGGCCGCCGCCATGCCTTTGCGGTCGGAGATTTCGGTAGCCAGCGAAAGTGCCTGCCGCGTAAATCCAATGGCTTTGATGGGATCCGAATTGATGTAGGCTTTGAATAACTCGTTTAATGCCTTTACCTTTTGCTCGCCTTTGGCGGTGGCGACAACATTTTCCAGACTATCCGTTTGGGCCAACAACCACGGAGCAAGTAAAAAAGCAAACAAGACGAACGAAACGCGCATGGTTCAGGTCTGATTAATCCGATAAAAATAAGATATTAAATTCGAATCTGTACCCTACTGTAACGCTCATGAAAATCTATCTTTTCGCGGTATTGGCGGCGTTGGGCGCCCCTGTTGTATGCGGTGCGCAAGACAATCACGCGCAAGCACCCTGGATGGCCCCGATTCACCGGCTGTTTAATGGGATGAATAAAGGCGACAGTGCGCTGGTGCGGTCCGCGTTTCTGCCGGGGGCAACGTTGGTAACTGTGGGCAAAGACCCGCAGGGCAATCCGCAACTCCGAGCCACCCCGTTGTCCGCATTTTTAAAGGCCGTGGGCACCCCGCACCCCGAGGCATGGTCCGAGCCGATCTGGAACATTACTGCCAACCATGCGCCCGATCTTGTACAGGTGTGGGCTGAATATGCATTTTACGTGGGCAAAACATTCAGCCACTGTGGTGTTGATACTTTTCAATTGGTGCCCGATAAAGGTGGCGAATGGAAGATCTTTTACCTGGCCGATACGCGGCAGAAAGAGGGCTGCGTAATTCCGGAGTTTGTGAGCAAGCAGTTTAAATAGATGATTTGCCCCATGCACGGGTGGCGGAATCTGGCGGGCGCTAATTAACTTTATCCTTTAACACGGTTTTTGATGAAGGAACAAACAGATGAGGTGATACCCGGTAAAACGGAAATCCCGGCAGGGAACTCAGGCAGGATTCGTGCGGATCTTGTGGTTGCTGTGTTGGCGGTAGCCATTGGCGTGTGCACCATGATCGTTTACATTGTGCAAGCCCGGATCATGAGCCAGCAAATGCATGCATCGGTTTGGCCGTATCTGGAAATGTTGACCGTGCCCGGTGAGCATGGATTAAAATTAATCGTGTCGAACAAGGGCGCGGGGCCTGCCATTGTTAAAAGCACCCGCATTTTTATGGGCGGTGCTGAGTTCCGCGAAAGCCAGCTGGACTCCGTGTTGCTTTTGCTGGTGGCCAAAATCCCAAGCTATGTGCATACAACTATGGAAGGGCGCGTGGTTTCGGCCGGGGAATCGTTTGATTTCTTGCACTTTCCGAAAATGTCGGAGGTGGTGCTGTTAGACAGCGCGTTTCGTAAAAACGATGTGCGTATTGAAACGTGTTACTGTTCAGTTTTTGGAGATTGTTGGAAGGTAAGCCGCGGCAAAACAACCGAATGCGACTCTTGCGACTAACTTGGCTGTTGATCTTGCTGATACCCCGGTGCTCCGCCGCGCAGACGGAGGAGTTACGAAAAAGCATCTACTTCGATGGCGGTAGCTACTTCATTGACGAATACCAAGGAGCGGAACTTTCGCGTTGGCTGGACTCTATCCCCAACCTGCTGGAGAAATACGAAATTCAACTCATCAGCCATACCGATCCGGTAGGGGGTAAGCGCTACAACCAGTGGCTTTCAAAAATGCGCAGCACGGCCGTTTGGGAACTGCTCGTGCTGAAAAGCATTCCGCAGGACAAAATTTCTGTAAAAGATTGGGGCCTTGAAAACCCCGTGTATTCTAACGACAACTACAACGGCCGCGTGATGAACCGCCGGGTGGATGTTATTCTACACCCCGTTGTTTTCTGAATTAAAAAACGAAGTGTCCGGTTTAGGACACCTTTTTTCATTCCCGAACGGCATTTCGTGCAACTTGCCCATAAAACCCGCGTCTTAATGGGGAAAACCGCAGTGGCACCATTATTGGCAATATCCCAGCATTCTATGATCAAGTTAACCGACATCGACAAATATGTTGACTCGCGCTTTCAGCGCACCTTCATTCTCAAAGGCATTCAGTTGGAAGTAAACCAAGGTGATTTTCTCACCATTATGGGCCCAAGTGGTGCGGGTAAATCCAGCTTGCTAAACATTATCGGCCTGTTGGATGAACCCTCCGCCGGGGAGTACTACTTCTTTGATCAGCCGGTGCACAAAATCCGCGAGAAGCAAAAAAGCGACATGCACAAAAACTTCATTGGCTTCATATTTCAAGCGTACCATTTGATTGATGAATTAACCGTGTATGAAAACATTGAAACGCCGTTGCTCTACAAGGGCGTAAACAGTAGCCAGCGCAAAAGCATGGTGGCGGAGTTGCTGGATCGTTTTAACATGGTGGCGAAAAAAGATTTGTTTCCCGAGCAGTTGAGTGGTGGGCAGCAACAGTTGGTAGGCATTGCCCGGGCCATTGTAGGGCAGCCGAAGCTTTTGTTAGCGGATGAGCCCACCGGCAACTTACACAGCGATCAGGGCCGCCAGATCATGGAAATTTTCAAGAAACTGAATGACGAAGGCATTACCATCATTCAGGTAACGCACAGCGAGGAGAACGCCCGTTACGGCAAGCGCATTGTGCGCGTGGCCGATGGCACCATTCAGTCGGATGAACAAGTCAACAACCGGTTATAAAAAACACTTCGAAATGGGTATGATTCGATTCACGTTGATTTTACTGCTCAGCAGCAGCGCGTTTGCTCAATCGGTACGCCTTACTTTTCAAGATGCGGTAAAGATGGGTTTGGAAAACAATGTGGCGCTGGGCCAGCAGCGCAACCAATTGTTTGTTACGCAAGTCAACCAAACATCGGGGCTGTTGCAAATGGCGCCCAATATAAGCGCCTCCGCAGACGCGGGCCGTTTTGATGGCAATTCGTTTAACCAGCAGCTGGGTAAGGTGGTAAACGGACAAACGGATTTCGTAAACGGGCGCATTGGTGCCAGCGTGCCCATTTTTGGTGGGTTTTCTCAGCTCAACCAATACCGCCAAGCCAAAAGCCAAAACGAGGCGCAGCTACAATTTATCGGGCGCACTCAGCAAGACGTCATCCGCAACGTGGCTTTTCAATACCTCACCTGCCTGCTGAATCAGCAACTCATGCGCATCGATCAGCAAAACGTACAAACCCAAAAAGCGCAGTATGACCAGATTGCCGCACAAGTGGCGCTGGGCAGCCGCGCGGAGGCTGACTTGTACAATCAGGATTTCCAGGTGAAGAATGCCGAGCTGTTGCTCGTGCGCTCGTCCAATCAATTCAAAAACGCACTGGCCACACTGGCACAAACGATTTTGATCGATCCCACGCTGAATTATGAACTTGAAGACCCTGCGTGGGAAACGCAGATCACAGAATTAGAGTCGGCCAAACTGGATGAGTTGATTGTGCTCGCTTCCGAAAAGCGCCCCGACCTGAAGCAAGCCGATTTCATTATGAAAGCCAACCAGTTTGGTTATGCTGCCCGCAAAGGCCAGTTGCTGCCGAACCTCAGCGCGTTTGGTGGCTTAAGCTCGCGGTACAACTACATTTATGACTTTTCGGATAACCGGCCGTTTAACGAGCAGTTTCGCAAGGACAACCGCCAGTTTAACTATGGGCTATCGCTCACGGTGCCCATTTTTGCGGGTTTTCAAAACCGCGCGTTAATGGTGCAAAACAAGATTTTGTATGAGAATTCCAAGCTCAGCCTGCGGGCCACGGAAATCACGGTAAAAAATGATGTGCTGCGGGCCTATCAAAACTTTCAGGATGCGCAGACCAGTTATGTTTCGGCCGATGCGCAGTTGAAATCCGCGGAGCTGAGTTACACCATGGAAAAAGAACGGTATGACTTAGGTATCTCCAACATCGTACAACTTACTACCTCCCAACAGGCCCTCGTGCGCGCGCAATCGGATTACGCCAGTGCGCGCTATACGCTCATGTTCCAGAAACTGCTGCTGAACTACGCCACCGGTACGCTTAAGCCGGAGGATATTCCCTAAGCGGCGCGTCTAAAATGCAATCGCAAGGTAAATGTGCCACGCCCGGTTGCGGATGTCCGGCCATTCCACTCCAGGCAACGTGAAATTCGGTTTTCCAAAAACGTTCGTCAATCCCCAATAGCGGCGTAACCCAATAGACGTATTTTCCGAGGGGTGAAGGGAAAAACCTGCACATAATCCGATATCAATTGGCTTCGCTTCCTCCGAGAGGTTATCATTCACGGTTTGCCCGGAAATAGTGCCGGTTTCTTTGGCCGCGAGTAAGAACCCAACCTGTGGCCCTACGTGGATGCGGAAAGCCTTCTTGCCAATTTCGCCAAGTATTGGAAGCGTGATGTAACTGGATCGCACGGTTGTCTCGCCAACCTTGGTTCCCGACCCGGAAACCACATTGTTTCGTTGACCGAAGGAAGAAAAATTGAGTTCCGCTTGAAGTCCTTTCCGGTTGTTCATGAAAATCCCGATTTGGGGGCCCCAACGCAAAGCGGCATCTACATTAAGGTTCTCACTGAAACGCGCGCCGTTAACTCCGCCCTTAATGCCAAACACCACATCCTGCGCAGATACCGCCATGGCGGTGGCTATGAAATGCGCGCAAAGCAAAGACTTGTACAACATATCTGAACTGGTTTTTCATGAGTCAAGTTAAAAAAATTTGTTACTCACTCGCCCGGTTCGTTCTCCAAACAAGTTGGAGATCAGTTAAAATAAAGTGGAACAAATAGCGATTTTTAGTCTACATTTGCACCCCCATTCGGGTGAATGGGCTCCGCGTTGCGGAGTATTCTTCAACCAAAGGTGTGGCACCGTGCCCGTGTGCCACATGTAACGAGGGCAAAACCATTGTATGGCGAAAACAACCAAAGGTCCTGAAAAGGCAAAAGGCGTAGACATCGATGACAACGATGAATTAGCACGTCTGCGTGCGGAAAAGAAGGCAGCCGAAGAAGAAGGCATTAGCCGCGTTATCCGCGATGTAACGGCCCCCAAGCCGGCCGCAAAAAACAACGTTTCGTTGGAAGATTTTGACTGGGATGCGTACGATCGTAAAGGGCTGGGCGAAGGCTACAGCAAAGCCGATCGCGATAACCTGACTAAACTGTATGGCGGCTCTGTGGCCACCATCAATGAAGGCGAGGTAGTTCAAGGTACCATTGTAGGCATTAACGACCGCGATGTGATCTTAAACATTGGCTTCAAATCAGACGGTCTTGTGCCGCTGGCCGAATTTAAAGACAGCGCCAACCTGAAGATTGGCGATGTGGTAGACCTCTTCATTGAAGAGCGCGAAAATGCCATGGGCCAACTCGTGCTGAGCCGCAGAAAAGCAAAGCTGGTGAAAGGCTGGCAGCGCGTACAGGAAGCACTCGATAAGGACGAGGTGATCGAAGGCTTTGTGAAGCGCAGAACCAAAGGTGGTTTGATTGTGGATGTATTCGGCATCGAGGCGTTCTTGCCTGGCTCTCAAATTGACGTTAAGCCGATCCGCGACTTTGATATTTATGTGAACAAATCCATCGAAGTAAAGGTGGTGAAGATCAACTACACCAACGACAACGTAGTGGTGTCGCACAAGGTGTTGATCGAGAAAGACATCGAACAGCAAAAGGCGGCCATCCTCACCAACCTCGACAAAGGGCAGGTGTTAGAAGGCGTGATCAAGAACATGACCAACTTCGGGGTGTTTATCGACCTGGGTGGCGTAGATGGTTTGCTGCACATTACCGATATTTCCTGGGGCCGCATCAACCACCCGGAAGAGGTGTTGAAGCTCGACCAGACCGTGAAGGTGGTAGTGTTGGATTTCGATCAGGACAAGAAGCGTATTTCGTTGGGTATGAAGCAGCTTACGCCGCACCCGTGGGATTCGCTGGCTTCAGAAATTTCTATTGGCAGCCGCGTGAAGGGCCGGATCGTAAACGTGGCCGATTATGGTGCGTTTTTGGAGATCATGCCTGGCGTAGAGGGCCTCATCCACGTAAGTGAAATGAGCTGGTCGCAACACCTGCGTAACCCGCAAGACTTTATTAAAGTAGGCGATGAGATCGAGGCGGTGGTATTAACGATCGACCGCGAAGAGCGCAAAATGTCTTTAGGCATTAAGCAACTGAGCGAAGATCCGTGGACGCGCCACGATGTGCTGAGCAAGTATGCCATTGGCACTACGCACAAAGGCATTGTACGTAACCTGACAAACTTTGGCCTCTTCCTGGAACTTGAAGAAGGGATTGACGGCCTGGTGCACGTATCGGATTTGAGCTGGACGCGCAAGATCAAGCACCCGTCTGAGTTTACGAAAGTGGGCGAGAGCCTGGAAGTAAAAGTACTTGAACTGGATGCATCCAATCGCAGATTAGCGCTGAGCCACAAACACCTGGAAGAAAACCCGTGGGATACCTTCGAAAACGTGTTTACCATTGGGTCGGTGCACAAGTGTACCATCATCTCCAAAAACGATAAAGGCGCTGTATTGGAGTTACCCTACGGTCTGGAAGGCTTCTGCTCTGCAAAGAATCTGGCGAAAGCCGACAACGGCAAGGCGGAAGTGGGCGAGAGCCTCGACTTTAAGGTGCTGGAGTTCTCGAAAGACGACCGCAGAATTGTGCTGAGCCACAAGTCCACATGGTCGGCTGAGGAAGAAGATAAGACGCAAGCCAAGAAGAAGCCTGCGGCTCCTGCTAAAGGCAAGACAATTGAAAAGATCAATCAGGAGTCGGAGAAATCCACCTTGGGCGATCTGGAAGCGTTGAGCGCGCTGAAGGAGAAAATGTCGGGCAAAGGCCAGTAATGATCTCCGGTAGAAACCTGTCAGCGCAGGCAAACGCCCACCGCTGACAGGTTTTTTTATGAGTTTTATCGTTGGGCATCACAACGAAAAAAAGCGTTAGTTTTGCTCAACGAAATGGTTCCGTGGCCGAGTGGCTAGGCTGAGCTCTGCAAAAGCTCCTACAGCGGTTCGAATCCGCTCGGAACCTCCAGGCCTTGAATCAACAACGGTTCAAGGCCTTTTTTTTCGGTTGCGGCTTTTCGGGTTAATGAAATGTCTCTTGTAGCATTGTCTGCTCAATTATTGCTGGCGGTACAGCGGCAAGCACCTACTGATGATTTGCTGCGCCAGTTCCGTTCGGTTTCTACCGATGCGCTGGCACATGAGCTCACTACGGATCATGCGCGGCTGGCATTTTGGATTAATCTCTACAATGCGTGCTATCAACTGCTGGTGCCGCGTCAGTCGCTCGCCTCGCCACAGGTTTTCAGGCAGGCTGCAATTCGGTTTTCGGATCAAACGTTGAGTTTGGATCAAGTAGAACATGGCATCTTGCGGCGCTGGCGGCACCGGTTTGGCCTCGGCTATGTGCCGCAACTGTTGCCGCCCCATGTCGTGCGGAAACTGGCGGTGTCAAAAATCGACTACCGGATTCACTTTGCTTTGAACTGCGGCGCAAAAAGCTGCCCACCGATACGCAGTTACTCGGCCGATGCGTTGCACGAGCAGTTAGCACTTGCTACCACCACATTCCTGGCCAGTGAAACACAAGTAGATGAACGGAAGAAGGTTTTGTGCGTCACCCGATTAATGCTTTGGTTTCATGGTGATTTTGGCGGCCACGCAGGTATCCGGGCCATTCATGCGCGGCATTTCGGGCAGGACTTTACATCCTATAAAATTCGATTTCAACCGTACGATTGGTCTGTACTGCTACGGAATTTTGCGCCCTGATTTGTCATTACACTTCTGTTGGTTTTGCCCGTGCCACATTTTTGCACATGCGAATTCGCTGAACTTTACTACTTTCAGCGCATGATCAAAGCCGGAGTAAGTGCAGTGATTTTGCTCGTCCTGTTTGGTCATTGCCAACACCTGCGCCCGTCTGCTATGGAAACTGTTTCAACGCCAACTGCCATCCAGAAAGTCTCTTTGCAAAACCGAAATGGACTGCGGCTAAGCATTATCAATTTTGGTGGTAAAATCACCGAACTTTGGGTACCCGATCGCGCCGGTACATTGCAAGATGTGGTGCTGGGGTACGATACCCTGGAGCACTACTTATCTGGCAATCCTTACTTCGGGGCACTTATCGGCCGTTTTGGTAATCGTATTGCAAACGGCAAATTCGTATTGAATGGCCAAACGTATCAGCTACCGCGAAACAACGGTGAGAACAGCTTACATGGCGGGCCGGGCGGTTTTCATAATGTGTTTTGGTCCATGCGGTTGGACTCGGCCGAGAATCGGGTTACGCTTTCGCGGATAAGCGCAGCGGGCGAGGCGGGTTATCCCGGTAATCTGCAGGTGCACGTCGCCTACCAACTCACCGAGAAAAACGAAGTGGTAATCGAATATCGGGCAACTACCGATGCGCCTACCGTGGTAAACCTAACCCATCACTCGTTCTTCAACCTTGCCGGTGCCGGCGCAGGCGATATTCTCGGCCACGAACTCCAGATCATGGCCGACCGCTTCTTACCGGTAGATCAGGGTCTGATTCCCACGGGGGTGTTACAAGATGTAACCGGAACGCCCTTTGATTTTCGTACACCCATGCCGATTGGTGCACGTATTCACGGCACCGATGAGCAACTGCTGCGGGGTAAAGGGTATGACCATAATTGGGTACTCACCCAACCCCAGCCCGGGGCACTAACGTTGGCCGCCCGTGTGGTGGAACCTACTTCCGGCCGCACCATGGACGTGTACACTACCGAGCCCGGTTTGCAATTCTATTCGGGTAATTTCCTGGACGGATCAGATCGCGGAAAGGGTGGCCAGGCATACGCCCATCGCACGGCTTTTTGTCTGGAAGCGCAACACTTTCCCGACTCGCCAAATCAATCACATTTCCCCCGCGTGGTGCTTCAGCCCGGCGAAGTGTACACCCAAAAAACGATCTACGCGTTCTCGGTTACGGAGTAACCAGCAACAGGTTGTTCCAGTTCAGCACAAAATAACCAATCAACGCGCCCATGAGCAGTGCGCAGAAGAGTTGGTGAATCCACACCCGCTGTAGTCGCAGCGCTGCTATCGCAAAGCTGCCTGCCAGCAACACCATTTGCAGCAGTTGGTTGCGCCAGGGCAAAGCCCGGATAAAGTGGTTTTCGAGCAGGGCGTTAGCAGCGAGAAAGCTGATGAGAAAGAAAAATGTGCGGTAGTTGCCGAGGTAGTGATTCCGCACGGTATCGGGGTCAGGTTCTCCATCCATCCCGAAAGGAAAGAGCAAACGCGCCAGCAAAAACAACGTGATGGGATACACCAGTTGAAACACAAAACCAGGTAAACTCCACACCTCATCACGCAACTCGTACAGGCTCCACCACTCCTGGATGTGAAGAAAAAAAACGAGTAGCACCCAGACCATGTGCAGCCAGTAGAGTTTCGCGCGAGTAGCACGCAGGAACAAATCGGCAACGCCGGTTATCAGTTGTGTAATCCCCAAACCAAGCAAAATGGAAATAAAGACGCTGAGGTATTCAAAAGGGCTCATGTAAACATTTGAATAAAAGTAAGTTAGAACAAACGAACCAGTAATTTATAATCAATCTAAATTGCACTTTAGATCACAAATGTTCAACAAAACCAGAGTATGTTTTTCATCTTGTTCAAAGAACTTTTGGACATCAAAAATTAGCGTTGCGCCTTCCAAAATTAATTTGAAAAAACGGCCTGTGCGCGTACATTTGCACGATTCCGTAAAAACCGGACGCCTAAACAACATGCAGCAACGTATCAACGCTTTCTACATTTTCGTTTTTCTTTTCCTCTTCAGTTTTTCTACGCACGCACAAGACATTCCCACAGACGAGGCCAGCATTAAAGCAGGCGAGGCGCTGTTCAATGGCAACTGTAAATCTTGTCATCGCGTAAAGCAAAAATTGGTAGGACCGGCCCTTGCGGGGATTGAAGGCCGCGCGCCATCCATCAATTGGATCATCAACTGGGTGCGCAACCCGGCGGCAGTCATCGCTTCGGGCGATGAGTACGCAAACAAAATCTATAATGAGTACAACAAAAGCCAGATGACGGCTTTTACCAATTACACTGATGATCAGATTCTCGACATTCTTGCGTATGTAAAATTTGAGGCCGAGAAACCGGAGGCTGCGCCGGTGGCGGCTGCAGGCGCGGATGGCGCGACCGGCGGTGGTGGCGCAATTCCGTCCAGCTACCTGAATGCCATCTTGATTGGTATGGTGGTGATTCTGGTGTTGTTATTGGTAATGCTGGCGCTGATCATCAGCGCCCTGAAACGTTTCCTGGATACCAAAAATCTCACAGAAGAAGATAAAGAGGTTGTTCACTCACCGATCAATACAAATTCAATCGTAAGTAGCCCCGGCTTCATTTTCCTTGTGGTGTTTATTGTAGCGGGTGTGTCTTTTAAGGCAGTAATTGATGGACTTTACTCCATTGGTGTTCAGAAAAACTATGAGCCGAAACAGCCCATTGCATTCTCTCATAAGATTCACGCAGGGCAGTATGAAATCGACTGCAAGTACTGCCACACCGGTGTGTTGCGCGGCAAGCAGGCAAACATCCCGGCCGTGAATGTGTGTATGAACTGCCACAACCAGATTAGAAAAGGTACAAACACGGGCGAAGTAGAGATCGCAAAGATCTTTGCCGCCGCTGGGTTCGATCCGAATACGTCAACGTATACGGGTAACACAAAACCGATCGAGTGGGTGCGGATTCACAACCTGCCCGATCTGGCGTATTTCAACCACGCGCAGCACGTGAACGTAGCCGGCATTGAGTGCCAGACGTGCCACGGGCCGATTCAGGAAATGGAAGTGGTAAAGCAGTACTCTTTGTTAACGATGGGTTGGTGTATCGATTGCCACCGCAAAACCGAAGTGAACACGAAAGGCAACCAGTACTACGATAAGCTGGTGGAAATCCACAATAGCAAGAAGCCGATGAAGGTGGAAGATATTGGCGGGTTGGAGTGTGCCAAGTGTCATTATTAATATTTTGAAACCATTCTTTTTACTACTGAGAATAGCCCAGATATGAACGATACCAAAAAGCTGTATTGGAAAGGCCTGCCGGAACTGAAGAACGATCCGAACTTTGTAAAGCATGCAGACAAGGAGTTTGTAGACATGGGTGCGCCCGATCCGGGCCACTCGCGCAGAGACTTCTTGAAAATGATGGGCTTTAGTGTGGCGGCGGCATCGCTGGCCGCGTGCGAGGCGCCCATTCGCAAAGCTATTCCTTATGTAAACAAGCCGGTGGATGTTGACCCCGGTATCCCGAATTATTACGCCTCCTCGTACGTGAGCGGCGGTGACTATTGCAGCGTGGTGGTAAAAGTGCGCGACGGTCGTCCGATTAAAATCGATGGCAACAGTTTATCCAGCGTTACGAAAGGCGGCACCAGCGCTCAGGTGGAAGCATCGGTTTTATCGCTATACGATAGCTACCGGCTTCGCGGCCCCGAAGTAGGTGATGCCGCTTCGGATTGGCAGACCATAGATCGCGAGATTACCGCGAAGCTTCAGGAAATTGCATCGAAGGGTGGCCAGATTCGCATCGTAAGCAATACGGTACTTAGCCCCAGCACACTGGCAGTCATCGAAAAGTTCAAATCAAAATACCCTACCACGCAGCACATTCAGTACGACCAATCTTCTGCGTATGGCGTTTGGAAGGCGAACGAAGGCAGCTTTGGTACAGGGATGATTCCTTCCTACGATTTCAGCAAAGCGAAAACCATTGTAACTGTAGCGGCGGATTTCCTTGGTACTTGGATTGCTCCCATAGAATTTAGCAAACAGTTTGGTACCACGCGCGAGATCAACGAAGAGAAACGCGAAATGTCGCGCCTGTATGTTTTCGAATCGAACCTCTCCCTCACGGGCGCGAATGCGGATTACCGCACCATGATTCGCCCCTCTCAAGAGGGCTTGGTAGTTGCCCAGTTGTATAAACTGATTGCTGCTAAAGCGGGCGCACAGGGTATCACCGCAGGTATTGACAAGGTGGCGCATTTGGAAAAAGCGGCAAACGAGCTTTGGGAGAACAGAGGCCAATCGCTCGTGGTAGCCGGGTCAAACGACAAAGATGTTCAGGTACTTGTCAACGCCATCAACCATTTGTTGGGTAACTATGGCAGTACCATCAACACGGCACTACCGGTAAATTACCGGAAGGGTAACGATGAGGCCATGGCCGCATTTATTGCCGAGGCCGAAGGGGGCAAGATCGATGGTGTGATTTTCTATAACTGCAACCCGGTGTACGATCACCCGATGGGCGCGAAGTTGGAAGCCGCATTGAAAAACATCGCACTTTCGGTAAGCACAGGCACAACCAAAGACGAAACCGCATCGGCAAGCAAGTTCAAAGCACCCGATCATCACTACCTTGAGTCTTGGAACGACTTCGAACCGAAGAAAAATCACTTCAGCGTATCGCAGCCTGCAATTACGCCGCTCTTTAAAACACGTCAGGCACAAGAGAGCTTCTTGGTTTGGGCGGGCGAATCAAACACCGATTACTTCGAGACACTGAAGGCCAACTGGAATGCGTGGTTTTACGCAAAGTCGGGTAGCCTGTCTGGCTTCCAGTCGTACTGGGATAAGTGCTTGTATGATGGCGTTCTTGAATTTCCGGCGGAAAACAGTGCAGCACCGAACTTCGCAGGAAACATTGCAGCGGCTGCAGCCGATATCGAAAAGGAATATCAAGCCAACAACACCGCATACGAGCTGGTGGTGTATGAAACCTGCGGCGTAGGAAATGGCGTTCAGGCGAACAATCCGTTGTTGCAGGAATTACCCGACCCGATCACAAAAGCCGTGTGGGATCACTATGTAACGGTATCGCAAAAAGATGCAGCCGCGCTGGGTATCAACAATGATGCGGAAGGCCATACACAATTGATTAAGCTAACCGCCGGATCGTATTCGGTATCCGTGCCTGCATTGGTACAGCCGGGGCAGGCACCGGGCACCTTGGGCTTAGCGGTAGGTTACGGCCGTACGAAAGTGGGGAAAGTGGCCGAGAACATTGGCAAAAACGCGTACCCGTTCATTTCAATAGCAAACGGATATCTTTCGTATAGCGTAACGAACGTAAAGGTGGAAGTAACCACCGAGCCGTTCCAGGTTGCGCAGACCCAGATTCACCACACGTATATGGGTCGCGAAAGTGTGATTCAGGAGTCAACTCTTGCGGAATTCAAAGAGCGTCCGGATGCCGGCCGCGCATTCCCAAAGATTTCGGATTGGGACAACAAAGTAGATCCGGCCGCGCTTTCGTTATGGAAGGGGCACGACTATAAAAATCACCACTGGGGCATGGCGATCGACATGAACACCTGTAACGGGTGCGGCGCTTGCGTGGTGGCATGTAATGTAGAGAACAACGTGGCCTTGGTGGGTAAGCAGGAGGTAATCAACCGCAGGGAAATGCACTGGTTGCGGATCGACCGCTACTATAGCAGCGCCAGCGATGCACCGACTGATTCAAAAGAACTTGAACAGGCCGCAGAAAACCCGGAAGTGGTGTTCCAGCCGATGCTTTGCCAGCATTGCAACAACGCACCTTGCGAAACGGTTTGCCCGGTGGCGGCTACAACACACAGCACGGAAGGTCTCAACCAAATGACGTACAACCGTTGTATCGGTACGCGCTACTGCGCCAATAACTGTCCGTACAAAGTGAGACGCTTTAACTGGTTTAAGTACCACGATAACCAGCAGTTCTACTCTTCGAACCCGGCCATGAACACAGATTTGGGCCGCATGGTGTTGAACCCCGAAGTAACGGTGCGTTCGCGTGGGGTAATGGAAAAATGTTCTTTCTGCGTACAGCGCATCCAAACCGGAAAGCTCACAGCGAAGAAAGAGCGCCGCCCGATGCAGGATGGCGAAGTAGTAACCGCCTGCCAGGCAGCTTGTACCACCGGTGCCATTGTATTTGGCGACTTGAATAACCCGGAGAGCCGCGTAAGCAAACTGTTGCAAATTGAGCGCGACCCGCAACGCCCGTACGGCATCGACAAAAAGGCGAGAAACCCGCGCGCGTACCGCGTGCTGGAAGAGATTGGCGTTAAGCCGAACATCTTCTACCTCACCAAGATCAGAAACAAAGACCAAGCAAAAGAAAACGCATAACCCTACGTAATAACGAACTCTATGCACGTTACTTCCTCTCTTCGAGAATCACTGGTTACCGGTGGAAAAACCATGGCCGATGTGTCGGAAGACATTAGCCGCCAGGTAGAAGGAAAACCAACCAAACTTTGGTGGGGTGCCTTTGGTTTTTCTGCACTGCTGCTCCTGTTTGGATTATACTGTTTAAGCATGACGCTGTGGAACGGCATCGGCTTATGGGGTCTGAATAAAACAGTAGGGTGGGCCTGGGACATTACCAACTTCGTTTGGTGGGTGGGTATTGGCCACGCAGGTACGCTTATTTCGGCTATCCTTTTGTTGTTCCGCCAAAAGTGGCGCATGTCTATCAACCGTGCTGCTGAGGCGATGACCATCTTTGCGGTTATTTGTGCGGCCACCTTCCCGCTCGTTCACATGGGGCGCCTTTGGCTTGGTTTCTATTGGGCGTTGCCGCTACCCAATACCTTCGGTTCTCTTTGGGTAAACTTTAATTCGCCACTGTTGTGGGATGTGTTTGCGATCTCAACGTATTTCAGCGTATCGCTGGTGTTCTGGTACATCGGTTTAATCCCCGACTTTGCGGTTATCCGCGATCGCGCAGTGCGCATGGGCCACTCCACCCGCGCAGCAGTTTATAATGCCCTCAGCTTTGGCTGGGATGGCGGCGCAAAAACGTGGATGCGTTATGAATCAGTAGCGCTGATCCTTGCCGGTCTCTCCACGCCGCTGGTATTGTCCGTTCATACGATCGTATCCTTCGACTTTGCAACCTCTGTAGTTCCGGGTTGGCACACCACTATTTTCCCACCTTACTTCGTGGCGGGTGCGATCTTCTCTGGCTTCGCCATGGTGTTAACGCTGCTTTTGGTTACGCGCAAAGTGTTTAAACTGGAAGATTATATCACCATCTACCACATCGAGTTGATGAACATCGTGATCATCATCACCGGTTCCATCGTGGGTATCGCATACATTACCGAGTTCTTTATTGCTTGGTATGGCCAGGTGCCTGCCGAACAATACGCATTCATGAACCGGATGTTTGGTCCGTACTGGTGGGCCTATTGGGCGATGATGACGTGTAACGTGTTCTCGCCCCAACTCTTCTGGTTCAAGAAAATCCGTACCAACATCGCGGCAACGTTTATCCTCTCGATTGTGGTAAACATCGGAATGTGGTTTGAGCGCTTCGTGATTATCGTAACGTCAATCCACCGCGACTATCTGCCGTCCAGCTGGTCGATGTTTTACCCTACGATGTACGATTTGGGTGAATACATCTTCACATTTGGATTCTTTTTCTGCGCCTTCCTGTTGTTTGCCAAGTTCTTCCCGGTAATCAACATGGCTGAAGTAAAAAGCATTATCAAATCATCCTCTGAACAGAAGCACTAATTACACATGGATAGCAACAAGAACTTTCTGGTAGGTGTATTCGAAGACGAAGACGTGCTGATGAAGGCCGTTGAGAACGTGCGCGAAAAAGGCGTAAAGATTCATGAAGTATACACCCCTTTCCCGGTACACGGATTAGACGAGGCGCTGGGTTACAAGCGCTCGCGTTTGCCCATTGCCGCGTTTCTTTTTGGCATGACGGGAACAATTCTGGCAATCAGTACACAAATCTGGATGATGGGTTTTGATTGGCCGATGATTATTGGTGGTAAAAACCATGTGTCGTTACCGCCATTTGTGCCCGTAACATTCGAATTCACCGTGCTTTTGGCTGCCTTTGGAATGGTGGGAACGTTTTTTATCGTGAGCGACATGAAACCCTACAAGTGGCCTCGCCAATACGATGTTCGCAGCACGGATGACAAATTGGTAATGGCGATCGATCTGGCCGCTAACAAATTTGGCAAGGATGAAATTGCAGGTATCCTGAAAACCAATGGTGCAACTGAAGTTAACGAAAAGAATTTTTGATCATGCGTAACAGTTTCATTTTATCACTTTTTGTCGGTGGCTTGTTACTGGCCGGTTGTCAGGCCGGTGGCGACAATCCGGGTCTGGAGTATGCGCCCAACATGTACCATTCGGTGGCCTACGAACCGCTTTCGCAAATTACTGACGAGCAAGCAGGTGCATGGGTAAACTCATTGGACAATGGCCGTGGCGAATATTTTAATTCCAATAAATACAATCCACATGGCATGAACTTGCGCGAGCCAGCACCCAACACGGTGCCGCGCAACAAGCAGAATTGGTTGCCCTATCGGTTGCCCAAGGATAGTCTCACGATTGCCGCTGCCAAATTGAAAAATCCCCTTGATTCTACGAAAGCGGTGTTGGCCGATGGAAAAGCGTTGTACGAAATGTATTGCAAACACTGCCATGGAGCAAAAGGCGAAGGCGATGGCTTAGTGGCCGACAAGTACGCGGGCGTGGCGAATTTAAAGGGCGATGCGTACAAAAATATTTCTGAGGGCCACATCTTCCATGTGATTACGCATGGCAAGGGATTGATGACAGCCCACGGGTCGCAAGTGCTTCCCGAAGAGCGCTGGAAGATTGCCAAATATGTTAAAACGCTTCAAAAGTAATTTCTGAAACCTGTAGATACCATTCTGATGATAGCTGACGAGAGATACGAGTTCAAATCCGAAACCAAACGTAAACTCCTTTACGTGGGGATTCTGGGTTTAGTATTGTTTGGTTTGGGAACATTCCTGGCCATGAACGCCGGACATGGCCATGGGGATGGCCACGCAGCCGCTGCTGAGGTTTCTAAAAACCTTATTGCCAGCGCAGAGCCTGTGGCTGCGGGTGGCGCAGAAGGGCATGGCGAGCACCACGGCAGCCCGGTGTGGGTGAAGCGAATTTTCACTTCTCTTTGGCACCACAACGTATTCTTCGCGGGCATCGGCATCATCGGGTTGTTTTTCATCGCTATTCAATATGCCGCACAAGCAGGTTGGTCTGCACCCATAAAGCGGGTGCCGCTGGCCATCGGTCACTGGATTCCTTTTGCTGGTATTTTAATGGTGATACTCTGGTTTGTGGTGAAAAACGATGTTTTCCACTGGACACACCACGACCTATACGTTGAAGGCACCGCCGGATACGACCATATCATCGCCGGCAAGGCCGGGTTTTTCTTTTGGCCGTTGGAGGCCGGAAGTTTCCCGATCTTTTATGTGTTGCGTTTGGTGATCTTCTTCAGCTTGTGGTATGTGTTCTTTATGTGGATCAAGAAGGAGATGCTGCAAGAAGACATCGCGGGTGGAGTTCAACACTGGCTTACTGCGCGTAAATTCTCCGCCATTTTCCTGGTGATTTTTGCCGTTACATCTTCTGTAAGTGCATGGGATTGGGTGATGAGCATCGATACGCACTGGTACAGCACCATGATGGGTTGGTATGTGTTTGCGAGCTGGTGGGTAACCGGTTTGGCAACGATCACCCTGATTGTAGTAAATCTGAAAGATGCGGGCTACCTGAAGATGGTAAACTCAAACCACTTGCACGATCTCGGTAAATTTGTTTTTGCCTTCAGTGTGTTCTGGACGTACATCTGGTTTAGCCAGTTCATGCTGATTTACTATGCAAACATCCCTGAGGAAACGGTGTACTTCATTCAGCGCCTGCGCACCGCGCCCTACAGCTGGATATTTTTTGTAAATCTGTTGTTAAACTTTGTGCTGCCGTTCCTGTTATTGATGACAAGAGATGCGAAACGCCACGCTTCGATGTTGAAGGTGGTATGTCCAATCGTTATCGTAGGGCATTGGTTCGATTTCTTTAACATGGTAACACCGGGTGTGATGAAGACAGAAGGAGGGTTAGGATTCCTGGAAATCGGCTTAGCGCTGGTATTTGTTTCCCTCTTCCTTTACGTGGTATTGAACGCGCTGTCCAAGTTTCCGCTGGTGGCCAAAAATCACCCGATGATGGGCGAAAGTCTTAATCATCACATCTAACGAGTTGAATCACTAAAAAAAAGAAATCCATATGATGAGTGTGATAATCGGTTTAGGGGTAGTTCTGGTGCTGGCCATACTGTACATGTTGTTCCGCATCGGGAATCTGGTGGGGTTGGTGAAGGGCAATACCGAAGAGATTGACGAGAGCGCGAATAGCTCACATGCGTACTTGTTCCTGTTGTTTCTTGTGGCGGGGCTGGCTGTATTCTTCTGGTACTCGTTTACGTTTTATGAAGACTACACGCTGCCGGTTGCATCTGAGCACGGCTTAATTACCGACGGTTTGTTTTGGATTACAATGGCGGTAACAGTCGCATCCTTTACGGTGATTTTCATTGGGATGTTTTGGTTCACGTTCAAGTACAGGTACTCCAAAAATCGCAAAGCCGAGTTCTATCCAGACAATCACAAGCTTGAATTGCTTTGGACGGTAGTTCCCGCGATCGTACTCACCTTGTTAGTGTTCCGCGGTTTAACCGTGTGGAGCGACATCACGGCGCCTGCATCGAAAGAGGCAGAAGCAATTGAGCTCGTGGCACATCAATTCGCATGGACGGTGCGTTACCCCGGCGTAAAAGACAAGGAACTTGGCAAGCACAGTTTTCAAATGATCGATGCCATGAACGAATTTGGTCTCGATTTGAGTGACAAAAACTCGTACGATGATTTCAAGTCGCTCGAATTGCATTTGCCCAAAGGAAAAGAGGTACTGTTAAACATTCGTGCGAAAGACGTGCTGCACAGCGTGTTTTTGCCACACTTCCGTGTGAAAATGGACGCTGTTCCTGGCATGCGCACGTACTTTAAATTCACGCCTACTAAAACGACAGAAGAGATGAGGGCCGAAACCGGCAATGCGAACTTCAATTATGAGTTGGCGTGTACAGAGATTTGCGGAAAAGGCCACTTCTCCATGCGCCTGTTGGTGGTAGTAGAAGAGCCCGAGGCATACGAAAAATGGAAGGCGGCACAAGAGCCGTGGTTAAAGCAAAATCCGGATTACCTGAAACGGGTACCGGCCGAGTTGAAGGAAGTGGCGTTGATAAAGTCTGGCTTGCCGTTGGAAGGCAAAGTAATAGACCAGGCAGCGGTAGTTCCGGTAGTAAATTCTTCACTTAACTAAGATCTTTTTTAACGATGGCAACCGTAGACATTCACTCGCACGTTCAGGTTCAGGGACACGATGATCATGGCCACGAGCACGAGCATCATGAAGGTAACTTCTGGACGAATTATATTTTTTGTCAGGACCACAAAGTCATCGCCAAGCAGTTCCTGTTTACAGGGATGTTTTGGGCATTGATTGGTGGTATTTTATCGGTGATTTTCCGTTTGCAGTTGGGTTTTCCTGAAGCGAGCATCGAGTGGCTGCGGCCCGTGCTAGGCGGATGGATTACGCCGGAAGGCAAGTTGGATGCGGAGTTTTATCTGGCGCTGGTAACGATGCATGGAACCATCATGGTGTTCTTCGTACTAACTGCCGGCTTGAGCGGTACATTCTCCAATTATCTCATTCCATTGCAGATTGGTGCTCGCGACATGGCCTCTGGTTTTATGAACATGCTTTCGTATTGGTTCTTTTTCTTGTCCAGCGTAATCATGTTTGTTTCGTTGTTCCTCTCGACCGGCCCTGCGGGTGGCGGATGGACGGTTTACCCGCCGCTGAGTGCGCTGCCACAAGCGATTTCCGGGTCTGGTCTTGGCATGACGCTTTGGCTTGTATCGATGGCGTTGTTTATTGTGAGCACCCTGTTGGGGGGGATCAACTACATCACCACAGTAATTAACATGCGTACCCAGGGGTTGTCGTTTACGAAACTCCCGCTTACGATTTGGGCGTTCTTTTTGACCGCGATCATTGGCTTGTTATCATTCCCGGTTTTGTTTGGCGCGGCGCTTTTGCTGATTTTCGACCGGAGCTTCGGCACAAGTTTCTTCCTGTCTGACATCTACATTGGTGGTGAGGCGCTGGCACATGAAGGCGGTAGCCCCGTGCTGTTTCAGCACTTGTTCTGGTTCCTTGGCCACCCAGAGGTGTACATCGTGCTACTTCCTGCGCTGGGAATCACATCAGAAATTATTGCCACAAACTCGCGTAAGCCGATTTTCGGATATAAGGCGATGGTGGGATCAATGCTCTTCATTGCAATATTGTCGTTCATCGTTTGGGCACACCACATGTTTGTAACGGGGATGAACCCTTTCCTCGGTTCAATCTTTACCATCTTAACGCTGATTATCGCGGTTCCATCAGCAGTGAAAATCTTTAACTATGTAACTACACTTTGGCGCGGAAACATCCGATTTACGCCCGCGATGTTATTCTCTATTGGATTGGTTTCGTTCTTCCTTACCGGTGGTATCACGGGTATCTTTTTGGGGAATTCAGCGATCGACATTCAGTTGCACGATACGTACTTCGTAGTTGCCCACTTCCACCTGGTGATGGGTAGTGCATCGTTCTTCGGCATGTTGGCAGGTATTTATCATTGGTTCCCCAAAATGTTCGGACGGATGATGGATGATCGCCTCGGCAACATTCACTTTTGGCTGACATTTGTGGGCGTTTATCTGGTGTTTTTCCCGATGCATTACATCGGTATTGCCGGGTTCCCGCGCAGATATTACTCGTGGACAAACTTTGAAACGTTCAGTGGCTTTGCAGACCTAAATATGCTGGTGAGCGTGGCTGCGATCCTCACGTTGTCGGCCCAGTTTATCTTCTTGTTTAATTTCTTCTACAGCATGTTCAGGGGTAAGGTGGCGCCCGCCAATCCGTGGAATTCCACCACGTTGGAGTGGACAACACCGCGCAATCCCGGACACGGCAACTGGCCGGGCGCAATCCCCACCGTGTACCGTTGGCCGTACGATTACAGCAAGCCGGGTGCAAAAGAAGATTTTATCCCGCAGCACATTCCGTATTCCGAAACACCGGAGTCAAATCTGCCGCACGAAAACGAGCAGATTAAGCTTGAACTTGGCGGTCAGGTAAAAACTGCGGCGCACTAAGCGGATTTTCTTGAATTCTGCAGCCACCCGATTTTATAAGCTCTGCTTATCAACTTGGGTGGCTGTTTTGTTTTTGGTGCTTGTAGGTGGCATTGTGCGCACCACGGGCTCGGGCATGGGCTGCCCGGATTGGCCGCGCTGCTTCGGGCAGTGGATTCCGCCAACATCGATTGAACAGTTACCGCCCGACTATAAGGCGAAATATGCTGCCCACCGTGCGGCGAAAAATCAAAAGTTTACCCGGTATTTGCGTTTGGCGGGCTTCAGCGGCACGGCGGATCAAATTGACCAAGATCCGGGTATTCTTGAGGAGGCCGATTTCAATCCCACCAAGACCTGGATTGAGTATGTAAACCGATTGATCGGGGTGGTTATTGGGTTATTGATCATCGCGGTGTTTTTGGCATCCTGGAGATACCGGCAACGGCAGCCTCAGATTTTTTGGAGTGCATTGGCAACGCTCTTGCTGGTAATCGTACAAGGGTGGTTTGGGTCGATTGTGGTGTCCACCAATCTTACCACATGGACAATCTCGTTGCACATGTTCTTAGCCCTCGTAATTGTAGGGTTATTGACTTGGTTAATGCACGCGGCGCGGCCGGGCCGTAATCTTGCCGGCAGTTGGCCGCGCGCGCGATTGTTCGTGCTGGTGTCCGTGCTATTATCATTTGTGCAAATCTTTTTGGGTACCGAGGTGCGCTCGGCCATTGATATCGTGGCCGCGCAGCTGCCGCGCGCGGAGTGGGTGAATGCCCTCGGCGCAGAGTTCATTGTCCATCGTTCGTTTTCCTGGGTCTTGTTGGCGGTAAATGGGTTTTTGGCTTGGAAATTAATTAAAACAAACCCCGAAAACCGGCTCGTAAAAGCCATAATAGCTTTACTTTTGTGCGCCTTTTTCTCCGGGGTAGGGATGGCTTATGCGGGCATGCCCGCGTTTTTGCAGCCGCTACATTTGGTGATTGCCGCAACCACCATTGCGCTGCAGTTTTTATTGTGGCTGAGGCTGAACCCGGCTAAGGGCTGATGTGTTAACTCCATGATGCAAACGCAAACTTTTTCGATGGCCGATCTCACGAAAGTGAAGGCGAAAGCGTATGGGGAGTTATTAAAGCCCAGACTTTCATTTTTGGTGGCCTTTTCGTGCGCATTTGGGTTTGCGCTCGCATCTAAATCAGATATCTCCTGGGCGCGTTTGTTGCTCGTTACGCTGGGTGGATTTTTACTCTCGGGTGCATCTGTGGCTATTAACCAAATTCTGGAAAAGGATCTCGATCTGCTGATGATCCGAACACAAAATCGGCCGCTGCCCTCCGGGCGTATCACCGTGACTGAGGCCGTTTGGGTAGCCGCGGTATGTTTTGTGGCGAGTCTCGCGCTGTTGTACCAATACACCAATACGATTACCGTGGTGTTATCGGTTGTGTCGATGGTGTTGTACAGTTTTGTTTACACACCGCTGAAACGGGTGGGCCCTGTTGCGGTATTTGTGGGCGCTTTTCCCGGCGCGCTGCCTCCGCTATTGGGATGGATTGCCTACAGTGGGCAAATCACCCACGAGGCCTTGATCATATTTGGAATTCAATTTGTTTGGCAGTTTCCCCATTTCTGGGCCATTGCCTGGGTGGCCGATGACGACTACAAAAAAGCGGGGTTCCGGCTACTTCCCTCGGGTGGTGGAAAAGATTTGAACACCGCCATCCAGATCATGATCTATACGATGTTTCTTATTCCGCTGAGCTTGTTGCCGGCTAAGTTTGGGATTACCGGAATCAACTCAGCCATTGTTGCAACGATCTGCTCCATCGCATTTTTTGCGCAGACGTTTTCGCTGATGAAAACGGGTAGCCGTCAATCGGCTATGCGGATTATGTTTGGTTCGTTTTTGTATTTGCCGATTGTTCAGATTGCTTATTTGTTGGATAAAACGTAGAGGGGTATGGAAAATGTAACGTCACCGGATTTTAAAATTATTGAAGAGCCCAAAAAGCCCTTGGCAATGCATCCGAAGAAATTCGCGATGTGGCTATTCATGGCCAGTGTAATGATGTTGTTTGCGGCGCTCACCAGCGCCTATATTGTACGCCAAGCGGAGGGCAACTGGCTCTTTTTTGAACTACCGGCGTTTTTCACAGCGTCAACGGTGATCATTGTTTTAAGCAGCGTTACGATGCAATGGGCGTTTTTCGCGGCCCGCAAAAACCAGATTTCCACCGTGCGCACGCAACTCACGCTTACGTTTGTTGCGGGTTCCGCATTTTTGGTTCTGCAAGTATTGGGTTGGCAGGCATTGGTCACCAATAGCGTTTATTTTGTTGGAAATCCGTCCGGTTCGTTTTTGTATGTCATCACCGGGTTGCATGGCCTACATATCGTTAGCGCGCTTGTTTTTTTGTTCATTGTTTGGGTTGCGTCCCTGAAAATCACGCATTACGCGGAAAAGATTGCACAAATGGAAATGTGTACCACCTATTGGCATTTTTTAGGCGTTCTTTGGGTATATCTTTACGTCTTCTTATTATTGAACCGATAATCTAAACTGAATATGGCACATACCTCGGCCGCACCGGCCACGGCACACGGAAGAAGCATTTGGGATGGGGGAGTCTCCCCAATGAATGCGAGCTACGGAAAGCTAATGATGTGGTTTTTCCTGCTCTCGGATGCGTTTACGTTCTCTGGCTTATTGATTACTTACGGATTAATCCGCGCGGCGCACCCGGCGTATACTGGCTCGCCAGCCGATTTCACATTCTCGTCTGAATATTGGCCCATTCCTGAGAAGGTTTTTGATGCAGTGCCCTTTTTCCACGGTGCAGAGCTTCCGCTGGTGTTTGTGGGTTTGATGACCTTCATTCTGATCATGAGCTCGGTAACAATGGTGCTGGCGGTGGAAGCTGGCCATCGAATGGATCGCAAAGCGGTTGAGAAATGGATGCTTTGGACCATCGTGGGTGGCTTAACGTTCCTTGGCTGCCAGGCATGGGAGTGGACGCACTTCATTGTGGGCACCGGTACAGATACGATCGTGCAGAAATTCAACGTCCTCACAGGGGCGGTAGATCCGGTGGCGGTGCAAGGCGCCAATTTGAAAATCAACCAGTATGGCCCGCAGCCTTTTGCTGATTTCTTTTTCTTTATCACGGGCTTTCACGGCTTCCATGTTTTTAGCGGCGTGCTGCTTAATTTCTTGATCTATTATAATACAGTTACCGGCGTTTACGACCGCCGGGGCCACTACGAAATGGTTGAAAAAGTCGGCCTGTATTGGCACTTCGTAGATTTGGTTTGGGTATTCGTATTTACATTTTTCTATCTCGTTTAAAACTTTAAAGTCGCTGATACTATGGCACATCATTCCCACGAACCCCAGGTAACGGTTATCCCGCCCGACAAAGAAAAGATCCGTCACCTCTGGAAGGTTGCACTGATTCTGTTATTGGTAACTGTATTCGAATTTATTATTGCCTTTGCCATATCCCATCAATATCACACGTTGAAAGTAGCCATCTTCGTGGCGCTTACCATCGTCAAGGCAGGCTACATTGTAATGGAGTTCATGCACTTGAAGCACGAAGTAAAAGTGTTGTTCTGGTCAATCATGATTCCGTTGGTTTTTGTGGTGTGGATGCTTGTGGCATTTGTGTACGAGGGCATTAAAATGAGCGACATCAATTTCATCCGTTGGTGATGTAACAACAACGTTTAACAGAAAGGGCTGAGGCAAAACCTTAGCCCTTTTTTATATGTTAAATGTACGAGCGAAATGAAGAAAGGGGTTCTCTTATTACTTGCCTTGGCGTTGCCTGCCCTGGTGTTTGTATTTCTGAAGCGTTTTGGCCGTAACGAGTTTGCTGTGCCCGTTTTTCATGCACAGGCGGCCGAGTGGACACTTTCAGATTGTCCGGCAGCGACAATCCCCGTTCGCTACATCACATCCTCAACGGGGCCCAACGTGCAGATAGTAACCACCCGTACCTTAGATGCGATTGCGCTTGACCTGCGCCGAGTAGAGCAGAATATTAGCCCTGCGCTATATCAGGTGGTGCCCGTTGTGCGGGATTCCGTGCGTTGCGCATTGCTGCTGCGCGAAAATGATACGGAGGTACTCATCGACACCGCCGGTCAGATTCGCGGCTATTACAGTCTTGGCTCGCGCGAAGAGACCGACCGACTGATTCTGGAATTGAAAATTTTATTGAAACAGTATTGATATGTCAGCGAGAGAACCGTACAAAAACCTCATTATTGCTTTATCCATTGCCATACCGGTAGTGGTGGCTATCCTTTTCCGGGTGCAGATTACCGGCTACGACTTCAGTTATTTGCCGCCCATCTACGCTACCATTAACGGAATTACGGCCGTGCTCCTGGTGGTGGCTGTGGTCTTGATTAAGCAGGGCAAGCGGGCACTGCATGAACTCGTCATGAAGATTGCGATTGCGTGTTCGGCCTCGTTTTTGGTAATGTACGTGCTCTACCACATGACCAGTGAGCCCACGGCTTACGGAGGTGATGGGTTCCTCCGGTATCTTTATTACTTTATTCTCATTTCGCACATTGTGCTTTCGATTGGCGTAGTGCCGCTGGTGCTTTTTACTTTTTCGCGGGCCCTCGCCGGGAATTTTGCACGCCACCGGGCATTGGCTAAATTTACATTTCCAGTATGGTTGTATGTGGCCGTTACCGGTGTTATTGTGTACCTGATGATCAGCCCGTATTATGCGTAGCGCGGTGGTTTTTTTGGTTTTGATGATGATGCAGGCAACTGCCGTGGCGCAGTGTGCGATGTGTCGTACAACGTTGGAGAACAACGTGAGCAACGGGAATCCCGGAATCGCGGCGGGCATTAACTTCGGCATTTTGTATCTGTTCTTTGCACCTTATCTGGCAGTTGCGGCCATCGCTTACTTTTGGTTTCGCACCAGCAGACGAAATGCAAAACTCGCTTAAGGCTGCTTTGGCCTGCAGGTGCCCGGCGTGCAAGCAGGGAAAATTATTTCCAACCCCGTGGTATCATCTCGCCACGTTTGCAGTAATGAATAAACGTTGTCCGCATTGCTCGGTTCAGTTCGAACCCGAGCCCGGTTTTTTTATTGGTGCGATGTACGTGAGCTATGCATTTACGGTAGCCATTTTGGTGGCGGTAACCTTAGTCTTGTATCTGTTCGTAAAACCGCAGTCCGATTGGGTGTATATTTTTTCTGTGATTGGCACCACAATACTTCTCATTCCGCTGAATTTTCGCTACTCCCGGGTGGTGTTTTTGTACTGGTTTGGTGGCCTTCAGCGCATCCAACAATAACGCACAGTTTTTGCTATTTTAGGGCATGCCTTGGGTACGCCATGCTCGTCCATTCATTTTGGCCATTGTGCTGGCTAGTGCGGGTGTTCTAAATGAAGCGAGATGGGATCGCAGCCAGGCTGAACAGGCACTGGTGGATCGCGTGAGCGCCAGTCTTTCCGCACGTATTGCCATTGCACAGAAACAGTTACTTTCGTTTTCGGTAACGGATTTTGATTCGCTACAACTACAGGATGTTTTTCTTTTGCAGGGCGACTCGTTAGAGCGTTGGAGCGAGCATGAGTTTCTGCCCGATTTTGGTAAGATTGGAAATGAGCAGCCGCTCCAGTTCATTGCCTCCTCACGCAGCAACTTTCTTGCGCTCCAAAAGCAGTTGGACGATGCGCGAAGGTTGATTCTTGTGATTAACCTTCAGAACAAGTATCAGGTAGCAAATCGATATTTGTCTACCGAACTAGTGTCGGAGTTTTTTCCAATCCAATCTGGGATTGTTTTGCCTGTAGATGCGATGGTGGGGCTGCCGGTAGAGGTGGAGGGAAAACCATTGTTTAAAATTGCGCCGCTGGATCTCGATACACACGCTCCCGGTTCGATCTGGCTTTTTGTGGCAGCGCTACTGTTCGTGCTGTTTGGCGTGGTGATGATGGTCCGCGCGTTGGAGCAGTTTAGTCGCGGCTGGGCTTTTGTTTTTTTGGCTGCAAGTCTTGTGGTAACACGCGCAGTGCAGCTTGCATTTCACTTTCCGCGGTCGTGGGTAAAAGGTCCGCTTTTCGACCCCCAGGTGTATGCATCCAGCTACCTTAACTTTTCGCTTGGCGACTTGCTGATCAATAGCCTCTTGGTGTTAGTGGTCGTGACGTACGGTTATCTGCGTTGGTTACCCGCATGGTTAAACCGGCAAAATGCGCCCCGTTGGAATTTCATTACACACGTGGGGCTATTTTTTTTGCTTTGCCTGGCCGTGCTCTTCCCCTACCTTTTTTTTGAATCGATCTATCATAATTCCCAGCTTACACTTGATATCTCCGACACGCTGCAAGTGAACGCCCGCCGGGTAGTGGCGTGGATGTCGGCACTGGCTGGCTTGCTGGCGGGGTGGTGCACGGTGCTGGCGCTCGTTCGAATTTTATTTCAAGCACCGGTTAAGGCAACGCGTACGTATTTCGCATTTGCAACCGCATTCTCACTATTTCTGTTGTACGCATTTGTTGAGGGGCGGAGTTATGAAATTCCGGCCGTGGTGATTTTAGTTACAATTGGTTTATCCGCTGCCTTTGGCAGACGCATGCGCTTTGGTGTGCAATGGCAATTGTTACTGGCGGTGCTGGGCTGCAGTTATGCAGCGATGGCCGTTTTTTTTCTGGGTGAAGAACGTAAGCGCGAATATCAGCAACGCTTTGCGGTAAGCTACTTGTCGTCTCGCGATGAGTTGGGCGAGTTTCTTTTAAGCGAAGTGAGTGCAAAAATCGCAAACGATCCTTTCATCGCTTCGGTTTGGAATAACCCACTTCGCAATCGATCGGTCATCAAGGAGAAAATCAAGCGTGTCTATCTCCAAAACTATTTTAACCAATACGATGTCGGGATTGAGTTGTTTGAATCTTCCGGCAAGCGTGCCGACACCACGGAGGCTGCCGGCCTTGCTGCCGTTCTCACCAGCATGTCCGGGCAAATGCTCCCCACCGGCTATGAGGGTGTATTTATTCGCCAGGCACCCACGTTACCGGCGGCGCGTAATTACCGGGTGGTTACCCGGGTAGGCCGCGGCCGGTACATGGCAGGCTTTGTTGTGGTTGATTTGACTTTGAAACGCGCCATACCGGAAAGCGTATTTCCGGAGGTACTTCTGGATGAGAAGCGAATTCAAGGCGAGGTTTTTGGCCCCTATAGTTACGCCTGGTGGGAGCAGGACCGGATTTTGAATCGGTTTGGGAGTTTTGACTATGAGAGGTTGGACGTGAATTCTTTTCAAGACGGTGTGCGATTTTCGGCTTTTGGTTTTGAGCATTTTCCGGTGCAGGAACGGGAGGGGCGGTGGTTAGTAGTTTCCCGTCCGGCCTACACGTTTGTGCAGGGTTTAGCCAACTTTTGTTTTTTTCTTTTGTTAGCCAGTGCGCTTGTGGGTGTAGCAGTGGCCATTCAGCGATGGAGAGAAGTGGTGAATTGGCGCAATCACACGTACGCCCAGCGTATGCAAATTGCAACATTGTTATCGGCCACACTCCCGTTTGTGATTATCGCAGTAACCCTTTTTCAACTGATCCGGGGCAGCAACCGAGAACAGCTGAATACCCAGTTCGTGCAACGCGCACGTAATCTCAACCAGGCACTGGAAGGGCTACCGCTGGGGCGCGATAGCGACTTAACATTGGATCAAGTGCGCCAGTTTACCGATCTTGATTTTTCTATTTTTGATGCACACGGGCGCCTGATGGTAACCAATCAGCCCGCGGTGTACGATCAGCAGGTGTTATCGCCCTTACTTGCACCGTCCGTTTTAACGGAGAGCCGCGGCGCAGCACCGCTGGTGCGCGAGGAGCGTATCGGAAAGCTGAGCTATAAAACATGTTACTTGCCCATCCGGGATTCAGAAAATCACACGTATGCGATTTTGTCTGTTCCGTTTTTCGATTTTGATCAATCAAACGAGCGCTCGGAAATCCAAACCTTGAATGTGTTATTGATTCTTTTTGTTGTGGTGGGGCTTTTTGCCGTGCTGCTATCCATTCGGCTCTCGCGGCAGTTGGTGAGTCCGCTACAATGGATTGCGCACACATTGAGTCAAACTACGTTTCAAAATTCGCCCTCGCGTTTGGAATGGAAGCGCAAAGACGAATTAGGGGTTTTGGTAGATGCATATAATCGCATGTTGAACAACTGGACGGAGGCGAAGGATAAACTTGCGCAGCAAGAGAAAGAAAGCGCCTGGCGCGAAATGGCCAAGCAGGTGGCCCATGAAATCAAGAACCCGCTTACCCCCATGAAACTCACGTTGCAGCAAATGCAACTGTTACAAGCCAGAAAAGATTTGACCGACGGGAAGGTGGCGGAATCAGTAGCGGCCCTACTTCACCAGGTGGAGTTGCTCAATGAAATTGCAAGCTCATTTAGCGCTTTCGCGGGCATGCCGCAACCGAAGTTCGAGCAGCTGCAGGTGGGCGAGGTGTTAGCGCAGGTGGTGCGGCTTTATCCGCAGGATGCACAACATCGCGCAGATGTGGTGCAACCCGCGGATCCGGTGTATGTTTGGGCGGATGAGAAAATTCTGTCGCGTGCATTCGCGAATATTTTACTGAATGCGTGGCAGTCATCGGATCGGCCGGTGCAGGTGGTGATTCGGGTGGAGCGTTTGCCGGATGGCGTGCAGATTTCCTTTGCAGACAATGGTCCCGGCATTACAGAAGAACAGCGCGCAAAGATCTTCTCGCCTTATTTTACCACGAAAAAAACGGGGTCGGGCTTGGGGTTAGCGATTACAAAGCAAGGTATTGAACGCTGCCGAGGTTCGATTCGATTTGAGTCTACGGTGGGTGTTGGCACCACCTTTTTCGTTCACTTGCCGCTCATGCACCCGGCAGCTAATCACGCTTCAAGCTCTTCATGACCTTGTTTACGAAAACAAAGTCATCCAGTTCCTTTACGCCCGACTTCATAATATCTTGCTGTGAGCCCTCCCACATGTTTTTTCCTTTGTGAATGAACATGATTTTTTCGCCTATCCCGAGCACGGAATTCATATCGTGCGTAACCACAATGGTGGTAATGCGGTATTCGTGTGTGATTTCCGAAATGAGTTCGTCAATCAGAATCGATGTTTGTGGATCGAGGCCGGAGTTGGGTTCATCGCAGAAAAGATACTTTGGATTATTTACGATCGCACGTGCAATACCCACGCGCTTTTTCATTCCGCCCGATAGTTCGGAAGGCATTTTTTTGGCGGCGGCTTCCAACCCCACACGTTTCAGACAGAAGTTTACGCGATCCATTTTTTCATCGGGTGCCATTTTGGTAAGCACATCCAACGGGAACATCACATTTTTTTCCACATTTTTTGAGTCGAACAGCGCGCCACCCTGAAACAGCATCCCAATTTCTCTGCGGATGTCTGCTTTCATCTCTTTATCAGCTTCAGTAAAATTCCGAAGATCGTAAAACACGTTGCCCATGTCAGGGTGGATGAGCCCAACAATGCACTTCAGGAGCACGCTTTTACCTGTGCCACTGGCACCGATGATGAGATTCGTTTTTGCTTTTTCGAATTCGCCACTGACGTTGTCGAGAATAAGACGATCGCCAAACGACTTACTGATGCGCGTAATCTTGATCATTTATTCAATAGCAATTCGGCCAGAAAATAATCGCTCAGCAAAATGGCAATCACGCTGGTGGTAACGGCTTTGGTGGTGGAAATGCCCACTTCCAGTGCGCCACCTTGCGTGTAATAGCCTTTAAAACACGAAATCGTGGAAATCAAAAAGGCAAACACCACAGATTTGATCAATGCGAAGAAGATGGTAAACTCGTTAAACGTGAACCGGATGCCATAGATGTAATCTGTGGGTGAGATGATCCCCGTAAGGGAACCAATAAGGTACCCCCCAAAAAGTGCACAAAAACCGGCGATGATAACCAACATGGGGTACATGATGAGCGAGGCCACTAACTTGGGAAGCACCAGGTAGGAAGATGAATTAATACCCATTACTTCCAACGCGTCAATTTGCTCGGTAATACGCATGGTGCCGATGCCGCCCGCCATGCTGGAGCCCACTTTGCCTGCGTAAATGATGGCGATGATCGTGGGGGCGAGTTCAAGCACGGTCATTTCGCGCACCACCTGGGAAATCACAAACTTAGGGATGAGCGGACTTACCATGTTGAACGCAGTTTGCACCGTGGTAACGGCACCCATAAACGAGGAAACAAGCATGACCAGAAACGTGGATTTGATACCGATCTGAATGCATTCTTCCAGCGTAAGGTGATAATAGGTTTTTAATGTCTCCCGCCTTACAAACAACGAGCCCAGAAAGAGCACGTATTGTCCGAATTCCTTCATGAAAATTTCTAAATTGCTTCAAAGATAACTAAAAATCAATGGCACTTTTGGCAGTGATAACCGGTGGAACAAAAGGCATTGGGCGTGCGATTATTGAGCGGTTTGCAAAAGCCGGCTTTGCCATTGCCACCTGTTCGCGAAAGCAAGCCGATCTGGATGTGTTGGTGGCAGAGGTGGGCCAGCGTTACGCAGTGCCGGTATCCGTTTTTGTGGCCGATATGAGCGTGACCGAGCAGGTAAAACGATTCACCACGTTTGTAAATACCGTAGGCGCCGCGGAAGTTTTGGTAAACAACGCGGGGTATTTTGTGCCGGGCGCTGTAACGGACGAACCCGAGGGAACGCTGGAAAGTATGATTCACAGCAACGTGTACAGCGCGTACTATACCACACGTGGATTGATTGATGCCATGAAAGCCCGCGGCCGGGGCCATGTGTTTAATATGTGCTCCATTGCCAGCATCAAAGCCTATCCCAATGGCGGCTCGTATGCCATCTCAAAATTTGCATTATTGGGATTTTCGAAAGTCCTGCGCGAGGAGTTAAAGCCAACCGGCATTCGCGTTACCGCGGTACTGCCCGGCGCCACCCGCACCGCCAGTTGGGATGGAGTGGAACTTCCGGACGATCGGTTTATGAAGCCCGAGGATGTAGCCGATACGATTTACGGCGCATATGCCCTTTCAAAAAATACGGTAGTAGAAGAGATTCTCTTACGCCCGCAGTTGGGCGATATTTAAACCTGAGTGCGATGGAAAACAAACGACTGGTTTCATTAGACGCGTTTCGGGGTTTTACGGTAGCCGCCATGATTTTGGTGAATAACCCGGGCGACTGGGGCAACACGTACGGCATTTTACTGCACGCCAACTGGCACGAGACGATAACACCCACCGATTTGATTTTTCCTTTTTTCCTTTTCATCGTAGGTGTGTCGATTGTGCTGGCATATGCGAAGCAAAAAGCAGCCGGGAAAAGCAAAGGCGAGATGCAGAAAAAGATTGTCTGGCGCGCGGTGAAGATCTTTGCGCTGGGAATTTTTCTGAGCCTTTATCCCGAGTTTAACTTTGCAGAGATTCGCATTCCCGGGGTGTTGCAACGTATTGCGATCGTTTTCTTGGTATGCGGGCTGTTGTTTGTAAATACTTGTTGGAAAACGCAAGCCACATGGGGCGTGGCATTTTTGGTGGTGTATTGGCTTGTGATGGTTTTTGTGCCCGTGCCCGGCTTGGGCGCAGGAGTGCTTGAACCCGGGCAAAACATGGCGGCTTGGCTGGATGCACTGGTCATCCCGGGCAAGATGTGGGAGGGAACATGGGATCCCGAAGGAATACTCAGCACGGTGCCTGCGTTTACTACCGGAATCTGTGGCATGATGGCCGGCCACGTTATTCAAAGTAAGATGACGGCCGAGCATAAGCTGATTTGGCTGTACATGGGCGGCGCTTGTGTGCTGGCGTTGGGCTACCTTTGGGGCTGGAGTTTTCCCATCAATAAACACCTCTGGACGTCATCGTATGTGCTGTATACCGCGGGCCTGGCACTGCTTGCGTTGGCCACCAGTATTTGGGTGGTAGATGAGCTTGGGTATAAAAAATGGACGACCGTCGGGTTGATTTATGGATCAAATGCAATCACCGCCTACTTCCTCGCGGGCATATTCACGCTGTTGGTGAGTATTCCGGAAAGTGCCAACATCCAAAGTGGAGTAATGCAGGTACTAAAGGCCATAGGATTGCCCCCAAAGGCAGTTTCGTTGGGGTGGGCGCTGTGCTATAACCTGATTTGTTTCGTGCCGGTGTACGTGCTGTATAAACGAAAGATCTTTATTAAGCTTTAGCCGCGCGTACGGTGAGGTAAATCCCACTTGCAGGGGCGAACAAATTGGCCCCGAAAGGGTTAAATTTGCTGTAAATCAGTAAAAGCCGGTGAACGGAGAAATTGCAGCCCTAAAACAGTATTGCAACAGCCTGGTGCAGTACAGCAGGCGAAAAACCCGCGTAGTAAATATTGGCGATGTGCCGCTGGGCGGAACCAATCCAATTCGGGTGCAATCGATGACCACCGTAGATACGATGGATACCATCGGCTCGGTGGAGCAAGTGATTCGCATGGTAGATGCCGGTTGCGAGTACGTGCGCATTACGGCACCCAGCATTAAGGAAGCGCAAAACCTGGAGGAAATCAAAAAAGAGCTGCGCAAGCGTGGCTACACCGTGCCGCTCATTGCGGATATTCATTTCACACCTAACGCTGCGGAGCTGGCCGCGCGCATTGTAGAAAAAGTGCGCATCAATCCCGGAAACTATGCCGACCGCAAGCGGTTCGAAACAATTGAATACACTGATGCTTCTTACGAAGCCGAACTGGAACGCATTCGGGAAAAATTTACCCCGTTGGTAAAGATTTGCAAAGAGTATGGCACCGCCATGCGCATTGGCACTAACCATGGCTCGCTGAGCGATCGGATCATGAGTCGCTATGGCGATACACCGCTGGGCATGGTAGAATCTGCGCTTGAGTTTTTGCGGATTGCCGAAGATCTGCATTACTACAACATTGTGTTGTCCATGAAATCCAGCAACCCACAGGTAATGGTGCAGGCCTACCGGTTATTGGTGCAAAAGTTGGATGAGGAGGGCTTTCAACCGTATCCGCTGCATTTGGGCGTTACCGAAGCGGGCGATGGCGAAGATGGACGTATCAAATCGTCTGTGGGCATTGGCACGTTGCTGGAAGACGGGCTTGGCGATACCGTGCGGGTGTCGCTTACGGAGGAGCCTGAAGCAGAGGTGCCCGTGGCCAAAACGCTGGTAGATCGGTACACCGATCGGGCAGGCCACGAACCTATTCCCGATGTTGCGCAGTACCCAATTCATCCATTTGAATACAATCGCAGAAAAACCCGGGAAGTTCAAAATCTTGGGGGGCACCAGGTGCCTCGGGTAATGGCCGATTTTTCGCTAAAAGAGAAAGTTACCGCAGCGTCTTTCTTTGCGCTTGGCTATCACTATTCTGTGCCGTTGGATAAATGGAACATCACGGACATGGCGTGCGATTACGTGTTTCTGGGAGACACCGCCATCGACTTTGAGATTCCGGGCACGCTGGGCCTGGTCTACAATCATAAAACCTGGCTTACGCAGCGGCACCGCGACCGCGTGTATCCGTTCATTCACTCCCGCGACTATCGTAACGGCGTAGAAGTTTCCCCGAATCTCAATTTCATTTATGCACTATTGAAGGATGTGGATGCGCCCTTGATTCAGAAACTGAAAACCGATGCCACGGCGGTGTTGGTTATTGATACCTACAACAAACACGGCTACGCAGAACAGCGCAGGCTTTTCGTTGAATTGATGACGGAAGAATGCGAGGTACCGGTGATCATCGGTCGCGCCTATCGCGACCTAAAGGCGGAAGACTTGCAACTGTTTGCCGCAACAGACGTAGGCGGTTTATTGATTGATGGTTTAGGCGATGGTGTTTTTCTGGCGGCCGAAAACTGCGGTGGCGATAAGGTGGTAAACGAAACCGCATTTAATATTCTGCAAGCCACCCGCACACGTATTTCAAAAACAGAGTACATCTCTTGCCCATCGTGTGGGCGCACGTTGTTCGATCTGCAAGAAACCACGGCAAAGATCAGATCGCGCACGTACCACTTGAAAGGTGTGAAAATCGGCATCATGGGCTGCATCGTTAACGGGCCCGGCGAGATGGCTGATGCCGACTATGGGTATGTAGGCTCAGGTCCCGGGCGGATTACACTGTATCGGGGGAAAGAGGTGGTGAAGAAAAATGTACCCACGCCGCAGGCAGTAGATGAGTTAATTAATTTGATTCGGGAAGACGGCATCTGGATAGAGCCGGAAACGCTAATTGCTTAAATATGGAAAATCAAAAACCGGAGGCGAAACACACCACGTTGCGTGAGTTCTTCCAACTGGGCGAAGTGGGCGGATATTTTTTCAGGAAGAAAGACCCCTCGCGCCCGAGTAACATTAACATTCGCATGATGCATGGCATCAACAAAATCTCCATCGCCATTTTTTTGCTGGGCGTTTTATTTCTCATCTTTAAACTGGTGATCAAACCCATGCTGTAATGAACCTCGAGTCTTTTCGGAATTATTGCCTTTCAAAAAAAGGCGTTACCGAAGAGTACCCGTTTGATGAGGTAACGATGGTGTTGAAGGTGATGGGCAAAATGTTTGCCGCCACCGACATCAACGAATTTGCAAGCATCAACTTGAAAGTAGATCCAGAAAAAGGCACGGAATTGCGCGAACGGTACCCGGCCATTCAGCCCGGTTATCACATGAATAAAAAGCACTGGATTACGATTTTTATTGATGGCTCGTTGCCCGATAAGTTCTTAAACAGTCTGATTGACGATTCTTATGCGCTGGTTGTGAGTGGGTTACCAAAAAAAGATAAAGCAAAGCTTCTGGATTTGTAGCTGATAATCAACGAGATACAATCTTCCACCTAGAATTTCGTTTACTCATGGTTAGACTATTTCATTAACTTTGTTTCTTGTGTTTATTATAGTCTGATGTTCAGGGGCTTTTTCATTGCATTACTGGCTTTTTTCAGTACAGCTTGTACGCAAAAGATGATTTGCCCCGCCTACCAGAGCTCGTTTATCTACGACAAAGAGGAGCTCCGGAAAAAGTTTAGCTACTTCAACGAAGACTCAACGCCAAAAATTCTGGCGTCCCGGCAAACCAAATACCTGGTGGCTGTGCCAGAGTCGTATCGCAAAAAATTGCGAAGCCTTCGCACCATTGAAATGAAGCCGGTGTATCCGGTAATTCCGGATTCGCTTAAGGTGGATAAAGATGTAGAGTTGCTGTTGGCCGAGACGGACATTACCGATTCCGTGGCCACCGCGGCTGACTCCGTAGAGACCGAATATGCGATCACAAAAACAAAAGAGAAGTACAATCTTGATCAGGATTTATACATGTGGTATTTCCGCAAAATACTGGTCATGCCGGATGTGCGCGTAGCTATGGAAAGTAAAAAGGAACAGGCTGCCGCTGCTGCAAAAGAATCAAAGTCAAAGAAGAAAGACGTAACCAGAAAGCGAAACAAAGCGGATTCACTTGACACGAACACGCCAGCCGATACCACCAATACAAAAAAGCGCGCGCTCTTTGGTGGGCGGAAGAAAAACAAATCAACGGGGCCAGCGGCCACGCCCAAAGAGAAAGCGCCTGCAAAAAAGGAGGACGAAGGCGATGGATTCTAATGCGGTGCTGCCACTTGATCTCGCACGGCTTTAGGAACAAGATGTCTGCCTTTCACTTCACACTTCGTCCGCTGGGCAGGGCCGATTGTGCAGATTGTTCCAACATCCAAATGTGTAACCAGTTAAGAAAACAGTGTGAGATTTCCGAATTGATCGGCCGGGGGCACGGGTAGGATCAGGCTGCTGTCGTGCGGCTGGTTTTCCTGGATCCGGGGCGAAACCGGGTAGCTATCCATTTCCTCCGAGGGGTAGGGCGTAAGAAGATCGAGCAGCTGCTTTTCGCTGCTTTCGCTCGCAAGCCAGATTTCGCCTTGTGTTTTGCTGAGAACCACGGGCATGCGGTCATGCAACGGAAAAACTACTGCATTGGGTGGCCCTGTAATGATGTTGAAAGTATGAAAAGCCTGCCCCTCTTCATTGTCGTACTCCTCCCAAAGACCCGCGATAGCAAAAGGCTTTCGCGTTTTCATTACCACGCGGTAGGGCACTAACGACTTTTTTGAAACTCGCTTCCATACGTAGAAGCCATCCGCGGGCACGAGGCATCGGTAGCGCATCAATGCTTTGCGGGTGGAGGCGCGCTCCAGCAAAGATTCTACCCGCACGTTTATCAGTTTCTCGCTTATGGGTTTGTTCTTGGCCCATTGCGGTTCCACCCCCCAATAGAAGTGCGAAAATCCCGTAGGGCTATTTTGCGTGATAACGGGTAGCAGCCGGGTGGGGAACGCATTGAAAATTGCTTGATCAAAGCCGAGCGGGTCCACGCGAAGTTCGTGGCCCAGATCGGTGGGCGAAACGGCTAAACTATAACGATCAATCATGCACAAAGAACTCCAACGCTTTCAGTTCGCTCCAATATAAGCCTTTGGCATCAAACTGAGCAAAGCCCACGTGGCCGCCATAGCGCGGGAATTCCGTGTGTACGTGTTGGTTGGCAATTGTCTCCGCGCCGGGGTAGCACCGTGGCGAAAGAAACGGATCGTTCTGGGCGTTGATTATTTTGGTTGGAATCGTAATGCAGGGCAAAAACTGCAGCGCACTACTCTGCTCATAGTAATCCACCGCATTTTTGAAACCGTGCAACGGCCCGGTGTACACATCATCAAACTGCAAAAGATTTGAAATATCCCTTAGCGGGCGCAAATCAATATGCGGGAATTGAGCGGCTTTACTTCTCAGTTTTCTGCGCAGGCTAATGAGGAAGTTTAAGTTATACAGCCAGTTGCGGGGCTGAATGATTTCAAGGCAACTGCTATGTAAATGCAACGGCACGGAAAACACAATTGCACGCTGCAAAGCGGATGGCCGCTCGCGCGGCTCGCCCAGGTACTTTAGCGTAAGGTTGCCGCCTAAACTGAAACCTGCAAGGTAGATGCGCCCAAAGCCGTGTTGTACAGCATGGGCGATCACCACCGCCAGATCGTCTGTGGCACCGCTATGGTAAAACCGCGGTTGCCGATTCAGCTCACCGCTGCAACCGCGATAGTTCCAGGCCAGCACACTCCAGCCTTTTGCCGAAAACGCCTGTGCGAGGCCACGCACGTACGGGCGGTGGCTATTGCCTTCGAGGCCATGCGATATGATCAACAACTGGTGGGGCGAGTTACGCACCCAATCCAGGTCCAGAAAGTCGCCATCTGGCGTAGCGATACGCTCGCGTTGGTAGGGTAGCTTTGGTGCTATTCTGAATTTGGCGGGGAAAATCGTCTCAGCATGGCAATTACACAGCCATGGGGGCCGTTGATAATCGCCAATCACCATCGCATGCGCTCTTTCAACCGCTGGATGTGCATGGCGTGGTGTTCGCCATGCCAGGCGTAGCTTGCCACCAACGTATCCAGCCGCACGTGTTTTTTGTTGTCGGGGTGGTAGAACTGCCGTGCAAAGTCCGCGGGTGATACGGTTTTAAGTAGTGCTACCCATTTGGCGTGGTGCGCGTGAATCAGTGCAAGCGAAAGCTGGATGTCCGCTTCGTTCTCGCCGGTTTCCGCCCAGCGTTTTTCCTGATAGGCTTTGATGGTGGGCGTATCTTCTGTGAGGAGCCATTTGGTGCGGATGTACGCATGCAAATGGCTGTCTGCCACGTGATGAATGGTTTGGCGCACCGTCCAGCCACCTTCGCGGTAAGGGGTGCCCAATTGCGCAGGGGTAAAGGTAGCTACAACCTCTCCAAGCCGGGCCGGAAAAGCCGCCAGGGTTTGTATGTTGTTTATGTTTTGTTCTTGGGTATAGGCCTCCAGCGGCTGAAACCGACCGATGGGATACCGCAAATCTTCGGCACTCATTTCTCGGAGATGGCCTTTTTGATCTCCTCTTCCGAAAACGCTTTATTCAGTTTAACCACTTTGTTTTTGTTCAAACGTTTTTTGCGTACGCGGATGTTGGTGAACTCAATCAGCAGCGAAAACGCCACAGCAAAATAGAGGTATCCTTTCGGGATGTCTTGGTGGAAGGCTTCCAAAACGAGGGTGAATCCAATCAAAATCAAGAAACCCAGGGCCAATACTTCCATAGACGGATGCCTGCGTATAAAATCACTGATGGCGCCCGAAAAGAACATCATGATGATGATTGATACAATCACGGCAATGATCATCAGGATTACCTGATCAGGAGGAATGATACCCACTGCGGTGAGGATGGAATCGAACGAGAAGACAATATCCAGGAAAATGATTTGAATGATCGTAGACGAGAACGAACGCACGGCCGCCTTTGTACTGTCGTCTTCATCATCTCCCTCCATTTCATGGTTGATTTCCATCGTGCTCTTGGCAATCAAAAACAAACCACCGAAAAGCAGGATAAGATCTTTACCACTTACTGACCATGACTTTTCCATGAAGATATTGGCCGGGATTGTAAACAGGGGTTCCACAAAACCAATGATCCAGGTAATGCCCAACAGCAACAGAATTCGTACACCCATGGCCAGGGCGAGGCCGGTATTGCGTGCGCGTTGGCGTTGTTCTTCGGGCAGTTTGTTCGATACAATCGAAATGAAGATGATGTTGTCGATACCGAGGATTACTTCTAAAAAACACAGTGTGAGAAGGGCTAACCAGGTATCTGGCTTAAGGAACAATTCCATGGGTTAAGGTAAGATTGGGGTAATAAAACAGGTTACAAAGTAAAAAAGTGGTTTATCTGAAACAAGCCGCTTTGAACGCTTTTTTTCGGCATTTTCGGCAAAAAAAGGCACTTGGCCGACTTCCGCGGGAACATTACTTTTGTGTCCCTTTTCGGAGAGATGCCAGAGTGGCCGAATGGGACGGTCTCGAAAACCGTTATACGGGTAACTGTATCGAGGGTTCGAATCCCTCTCTCTCCGCTGTTTATCCTACCAAGGGCAGCCCGCGTAGCGCCATTACGTGCAAAAAAATACAGAAACCAAGATAGCCTAAGGCTACGGTAAATGCAGTAGTTCGGGTAGGCGCCACGTAACCGGTGGCATCAGTTAGCAACCACACCAAAAACGGCACAATTTGTAAGGCGTGCAGCGCAAAAAAGTGAGGTACACGCCAATCGCCCCCTTCGGTGCTCCAGTTCAGGAGCGGCAGCCCAGCGCCGCCATCGGCAACACCCACCGCATGTTGTAAGCTGGTTGACATGATGCCCCCGGAAATGCCGCCCAGAAACAAGATGGCAAGCCCGAATCGCCACGCCCAGACCATGTGCACAGGCATGGGGATTGGATTTTTGAAAAACGAGAACAGCGTGTAAAAAACCAGCAGCGAGTTGAGGGCAATGAAAATGCCCATCACAGAAAAAATTGCCGCGTTGCCGGGGGAAGAGATATTGAAATGCGATTGCACCCCGCGCAGCGCCTGCAAAAAGATTAACCCTAGCTCCACCGCCATGCACACTACGGTGCCCCAACTTATCACTTGCTTATCGCGCAGCGGCAAATAGGCCAAAATCCAACCGAGCGTAACGCAATACACACCAACTGAAATCGCAAACTTCATCGGCTTCAGCCAAACATTAATGCCCATGAGTTGGCGCGGGTCTAACGCCCAACCCAGGGCGGCGGCTACCGCCAGCAGACTACAGGCAAGGGCGCTGATGTATAGCACCCGGTTCCGCGCACGCAGCGCAGCAATCCAATCAGAAATTCGCATGCACCCATTGTTTGGTGTGGAGGCCGCGGATCAGGAAATAGAGTACAAAACCCATGGGCCCAAACAAAAATGTGAGCAGCAAACACGGAACTACCAGCACGTGTTTTATGCCGTGCTGCTGGCTGTTGCGCAGTACCCAGCAGCCTACCCAAAGATCGAACGCCAGGTAATGTACCCAGCCGGTTACCACCGCCCACGGGCTGGTGAACAAGCTCATTACCCCCTGCAAGGAGGAGAAGTCGCCCTCGGCTGAGCCAAAGAACAAGAAAATCAGCGCCACATACACCCCGCCCAACAAGGTCGGAAGCAGACCGGAGACGATTACCGCTTGTGTTCCGCGCCAACGCGGTGCCAAAATCAAGAGCAGCCAGCCCAGCGGCGCCGCGGTGTTTACGATTTGAAAAACAACTTCGGGAGACATGAGGTGTAATTTGATTTTGTAAATTTATGTGATTCAACCGCGCCTTCATGTTAACCTGGATCAATTTAGTACTACTCTTTTTTGCGATGACGATGATTGAACCTCCGAAGAAATACCTCGCCCTGGGCGACTCCTACACCATTGGCGAGTCGGTAGCAGAGGCCGACCGCTGGCCTAACCAGTTGGTGCGCGCGCTGGAAGCCAAGGGCAAGCGGTATGAAATGCCGAAAATTATTGCAACCACCGGCTGGCGTACAGATAACCTTCGCGCGGCTATGGACGGGGCTCAACTATCACCAGAGTATGACCTTGTTTCTTTATTGATAGGCGTAAACAATCAGTATCAAGGCAAGTCTGTGCAAGCGTATGAGGGTGAGTTTACAGACCTTCTGCAGCGGGCCGTAAAACTGGCGCGCGGAAAAAAGGAGAACGTGTTTGTAGTATCAATTCCGGATTACGGCTTCACCCCGTTTGGCGAAAAAAAGCAGGCGGAGATCACCCAAGCGATTGATGCATTTAACGCGGTAAACAAAGCGATAACAGAAAAAGCAGGGATTCGGTATGTAAACATCACCGACATCTCGCGTGAAGGTTTGGTGAAGCCCGAGTATGTGGCGGACGACAAACTCCATCCCTCGGGTGTGATGTACCAAAAATGGGTTGAACGAATCGTAAAAGTTTTTTAGTTCGCTGCGAAACTACTTCACCAGCGGCTCCACATAACGGGTTACCGTTGCTCCAACGATTTTGTGGCCCTCCGGATTAGGGTGAATGCCGTCCGGTAGATTCAGTTTCTCGTTGCCGGCCACACCCTCCAGCAAAAATGGAATTAAGGTAGCTTTGTTTTTCCTGGCCAGCTCGGGATACAGGGATTTAAACTGATTGGTATACGCCTCGCCCAGGTTGGGGGGCACCATCATGCCGGCAATCACGATCTTTGTTTGAGGATATTTTTTCTTCACTTGATCAATGATGGCTTGTAGATTTTTCTGGGTTTGATCTAACGGCAGCCCGCGCAGGCCATCGTTGCCCCCCAGCTCTAACACAAATACATCAACGGGTTGTTTTAAAATCCAGTTTAAGCGCTCCAGGCCGCCGGCCGAAGTCTCCCCGCTGAGCCCGGCGTTAATCACCTTTACAGGTGTGCCTTTTTGTTTCAGGTTTTTCTCTACCCAGCTTGGAAACGCCTCTTCCGCAGACAGCCCATAACCTGCTGTTAGACTATCGCCAAAGAACAACACCGTAGGCACGGGGCGTTGCAAAAGAATTGTTAATGCAATAATCCAGAAGCTTTTCACGACCATACAAACAGTTATCTTGAACCGATTTTACGAATAAACGTTGTAAAAGTACTTTTTGATTTTGAATCATGGCAGAAATCGTACTCGAAGCAGAGCAACTCACCAAGTCTTACACGTCGGGCATTGGTCAGCTCACCGTTTTGGATCACGTATCGTTTCAGGTGCGGCAAGGCTCTACGGTGGCCATCATCGGGCCCTCGGGCAGCGGCAAGACCACATTGCTCGGCTTGTGCGCGGGGCTAGACGTACCCACCAGTGGCTCCGTGGCGCTGATGGGTTTCAAAATGCAAGCGATGGATGAAGATGACCGTGCTTTTTTGCGCAATCAATATGTTGGCTTTGTTTTTCAAAATTTTCAGTTGTTGCCAACGCTTACCGCGCTTGAGAATGTGATGGTGCCGCTGGAGCTGCGGGGTGATCGCAGTGCGATGCCGCGGGCAAAAGAATTATTAGAGCGCGTAGGGCTGGCAGCAAGAATGGATCATTATCCCACCCAACTTTCCGGTGGCGAACAGCAACGGGTAGCCATGGCCCGCGCATTCATCACCAGCCCGAGGATTCTGTTTGCGGACGAACCCACCGGCAATCTGGACGAAGAGAACGCCTTGCATGTAACCAAGCTCTTGTTTGGTATGAACCGCGAGCAGAACACCACGCTGGTGCTGGTTACGCATAACCAGGATTTGGCTTACCGCACAGAGCGCGTATTGAAAATGAAAGGCGGTCGCCTGGTGGAAGATCATCACGTGGTACCCGCATGATTGACTATCGCATCAAACTAAAAAGACCGCACGTTCCCTTTTGGAAAGATCGGTGGGTGTGGAACATGGCGTGGCGCGATGCGCGGCATAACTTCGCACGCCTTTTCTTATTCGTGGCTTCGCTCGTTACCGGTATTGCAGCGGTTGTGGCCATTGGCAGCCTGAACTATTCCTTACAGGAAGATTTAGATCGTAATGCACGCGAGCTGCTTGGCGCGGATTTGGTAGCCAACGGAAATAAGCGTTTCGAACCGGAAGTTCTGGCGGCTTTTGATTCTACCGGCTTGGAACAGGCCTCGGAGTCGGAGTTAGCCTCCATGGTCATGTTCATGAATTCAAAGCAATCGCGGCTGGTGCGCGTTATGGGGCTCCGGGGGGCATTTCCGTTTTATGGCGAAATCGCTACACTCCCTACCGACGCATACGAGAAGATGAAGCAGGGCGGTTACGCGATGTTGGATGAGTCGCTGGCCATTCAATACGAGGTAAGTTCTGACGATTCAATAAAGGTGGGTAACAATGTATTTCGTGTGGCGGGCGTTGTGCAGAAATTTCCAGGTGGTGCGGGTATCTTAACCACATTTACCCCCTCGGTGTACATCGCGCAAAGCGACCTTGATTCTACGGGCTTAATTCAATTTGGCAGTCGCGTAACGTACCGGCAATATTTCAAAACCAAAGATCAAACCGAGGCGGAAGCGCTGGGCAAAAAGCTCCGGCCCCTCCTTCGCAAGTATGGGCACGGGTATGATACCGTGGCGGAACGGAAGGAGGATTTGGGTGAAGCATTCCAATCGGTATATCAATTTTTTTCGTTACTGGCATTTGTCGCGCTGCTGCTGGGCTGCATTGGTGTGGCCAGCTCGGTACACATTTATGCCCGCGAAAAGCGCGATGAAGTTGCCGTTCTCCGGTGCATCGGCTCAACCGGCTGGCAGGCATTCTCCATTTATTTTATTCAAATTTTCTTTCTAGGCTTGCTGGGCAGTGCGGTGGGCGCAGGGGTAGGCTTGGGTATTCAGCAACTGGTACCGGTAGTATTTAAAGACTTCATACCCGGCGAAGTTACGCTCGGCTTATCATGGCGCGCGGCGTTGGAAGGGTTGGCATTAGGTACAGTCATCTCGGCCCTGTTTTCTGTTTTGCCGCTGGTGGCGGTGCGTTTTGTGCCACCACTTACGGTTCTGCGTGCAGAATCCATTGCAAGCACAGTAGTTTCCAAGACCAAGGTGGTTGCCCTGGCGCTCATCGTACTTTTTCCAATTGCCGTGGCCACCTACCAAACCAATAGTTGGCGGGCGGGTTTGGCATTTACCGGCGGTGTGTTGATCGCGTTAAGCTGCCTGGCGTTGGTGGCGTGGCTTTTACTCAAGCTGGTGCGAAGGTTTTTCCCGCGGCAGGCAGGGTTTGTTTTTCGGCATGCGCTTTCAAACCTTTTTCGCCCCAACAATCAAACCGCGGTGCTCATGGTTACCATCGGGTTGGGTACGTTCATTATCGCTACGCTAAACATCATCCAGTCGAGCTTGCTAAACCAAGTTGAGTTCTCTGGAAATGAAAACCAATCGAATACAATTCTATTCGATATTCAAAGTTCGCAACGCGAAGGCGTGGTTCAACTCATCCAGTCGCACCAGCTGCCCGTCAACCAACTGGTGCCGATCATTACCTGCAGACTGGCGGAGGTAAAAGGCAAACCCATCGACCAACTTCAAAAAGACACTACGGATAAAATTCCCAATTGGGCGCTCACGCGCGAATACCGGGTAACGTATCGCGACAGCCTGCACATCTCCGAAGAGCTTTTGAAGGGTGAATTGCAAAAACTTACCCGTGATGCCGCAGACTCTGTGTGGGTAACGATTTCCGAAGGGATGCACGAAACGCTGGAGGTGGGTGTGGGCGATTCCCTCGTGTTTGATGTGCAGGGCGTGCCGATCAAGGCGCATGTAAGTGGCATTCGAAAAGTGGATTGGCCAAAAGATCCACCCAACTTTATTTTCGTCTTTCCGAAAGGAGTTTTGGAAAATGCACCTCAGATCTGGGTGGCCGCCACGCGGGTGAGCGACCCCACGATTGGTAGCCGGTTTCAGCAGGCATTGGTTATGCAATACCCAAACGTTTCGTTGATTGATCTGCGACTGGTATTGAGTACCATCAATGAAATTTTTGAAAAGGTGGGATTGGTGATCCGGTTTTTAGCGCTGTTCAGTATTGTTACCGGGTTGGTGGTGCTGGCGGGTGCCGTGCTGAATAGCAAGTTTGCACGCATGAAAGAAAATGTGCTTTTGCGCACCATGGGCGCCCGTACGCGGCAAATCACGAACATCACATTAATCGAGTATGCGTACCTGGGCCTTTTCGCTGCCCTTACGGGGATTTTGCTTTCGATTTTCGCGGGTGGTTTGCTGGCCACATTTTTCTTCAAGGTAGATTTTACATTTAGCCCGTGGCACTTAACGTTCATCGGGCTTGGTGTGGCCGTAATCACCATGCTAATTGGATGGTTCAATTCGCGCGAGGTAATTTCAACTCCACCATTACAAGTGTTGCGCAAGGAAACTTGAACGAAGCCTAAGTTTTTGTACCTTCGGCAACGTGGGTTTTTGGTATGAAGCGACTACTTTCTGCGTTGTGTTTTGTAACGGGTGTTGCCATGGGTCAGGGCGCAAATCTATTTGTGCCGAATGCCGGCCAGTTCACGCCGGACGTCCGCTTTATTGCGCGGATTCCTGGAGGCGCAATTCAAGTGCATCAACGCCATTGGTTGGTACAACAGCTTGATCTGCGCAAGTTAGAACAGCTTCACCACAGACATGCCCATCGCGAGCAGGCGAGCACGTATCAACCCGAGTTTATTACCGGCAACAACGTACGCATTGAATTTGCAGGCGGTAACCTTGCGCACGTAACTCCGGTAAACGGAACCGGGGAGTATTACAACTATTACACCAACCCTGAGCCCGCCTGTTGGGTAACGGGTGTGCCCACGTATCAAGGCCTGCACTTTAAAGACGTGTACGCGGGCGTGGATTTACAGCTGTATCAGCAGGGGCAGTCAATAAAATACGATTGGCACGTGGCGCCCGGCGCTGATGCCGCCTGCATTCGGCTGGTGTATTCCGGCATGCAGAGCATCAAAACCGTGGGCGGGCGCCTGGTGGTTGCGCACTCGATTGGCGGATGGCAAGAAGTTGAACCGGTGGCCTACCAGATGATCAACGGTGTGCGCCAACCCGTGCATTGTCGCTTTCAGATCCGCGAAAGCGAAGTCAGCTTTGTGTTTCCAGACGGTTATGATCCATGCGAGCCCCTCGTGATTGATCCGTTGCTGATCTTTTCTACCTACACCGGTTTTACTGCAGATAATTGGGCCAGCACTGCAACGCCGGGCGAGCGTGGTACTGCGTACTCCGCGGGGGTAACAAACCAGGCCATGTTTGGGGGCACTTTTCCCGCTACGGCGGGATCTTTTCAAATAAATTACAGTGGCCTATACGATGTTGGCATCGTAAAATTTGATTCGCTGGGCACAAAACTGTTGTATGCCTCTTTCCTGGGCGGTTCGTTATCAGAGTCTGCGCACAGCCTTATTGTTGATAGTAATGATGATCTCGTGGTGCTGGGCACTACATCTTCGGCCGATTTTCCGACCACACCCAATGCGTACGACCGTGGGTATAATGGCGGTTTGCCTGCGTCCAATGTCATCGCCTATGGGGCAGGGTCTGACATCTTTGTGACTCGGATTCGCGCTGACGGGCGGGAGATGAAAGGTGCCACATTTCTGGGCGGCACGCGCAATGACGGCATGAACCCGACTACCAGCGTGTTGGTGGCAAATTATGGCGATGAACTACGGGGTGATGTAATTACCGATCGCGACGGAAATATCCTGATCAGCTCCGTCACAGATTCGCCCGACATTCCGATTTTTCAGGGCTATCAATCGCAATACCGAGGAGGCGACTCCGATGCGTATGTGGCGAAGTTGAGCCCCGATTTGAGTTTTGTGATGTGGAGCACCTTTTTGGGTGGAGCTCTTGCTGATGCATCGCATACCATTAAAATCGCACCCGACAATTCAATCTTACTCGCGGGTGGTTCGGCAAGTCCTAATTTTCCCGTTACTGCAGACGTTTATCAACCTGCATTGGCGGGCCAGGCAGATGGCTGGTTGTTGCGGCTCAGTGCGGATGCAGACTCGGTGTTAGCGGCCACGTTTACGGGCACGCCGCAGTTTGATCAGGTGTATTTCATCGATCAAGATCGGGCAGGTGATGTTTTTGTCTACGGACAAACCAATGGAAATATGCCGATTACGCCGGGCGTCTATCACAACCCGCGCAGTGGCCAGTTCTTACAGAAATTTTCCCGCGATCTTAAGTCGCTGCGTTTATCTACGGTATTCGGCTCTGGTCGCTCGTTACCGGATATTTCTCCCACTGCTTTTCTGGTGAACGACTGCGATAAAATTTATATGTCGGGCTGGGGCGGAGCGGTAAATTTTTTGCCGAACTACTGGGGTACCAATACGCGCAACATGCCGGTCTCGCCCGATGCACTTCAAAAAAACACGAATGGCTCCGATTTTTATTTTATCGTACTCACCTCCGATTTTCGGGAGATGCTGTATGCAACTTACTTGGGGGGAGGGCAAAGCGCTACGCACGTAGACGGTGGCACGAGCCGTTTCGATAAAAGCGGAATTGTGTACCACGCGGTTTGTTCCGGTTGCAGCGCTTTCAATACCACCGGCGGGGCCACGTCCGATTTTCCAACCACACCCAACGCATTTTCCCGGTTAAACCGAAGTGCAAATTGCAACAATGCAGTCTTTAAGTTTGATCTTTCTTCGCTACGGGCACGGATTCAAACAAACTCCATCACACTTAAACAACCCGGCTTAAGCCGGATTTGCCTGCCCGATGAAATTGTTTTTCAAAACCTGAGTAGCGGAGGCCGGGTGTATGAGTGGAACCTGGGAGACGGCACACGATTGTTTCGCCCAGATACAAGTTTGGTGCGGCACCGCTATAAATCGCCCGGACGTTATACGGTTAAGTTGAAAGCCATTGACCAGGGAACGTGCGTAGGCGTAGATTCAACCTTTGCCGTGATCGATGCATTTCAGGCAATGGCGAAGGCAGGCAACGATTTAGCGATTTGCAGCGGTGCACAAGCGCAGCTCACGGCGTCGGGGGGTGTATTTTTCCGCTGGGAGAATGACCGGAACAAAGCGGTGCTTACGGATGCCAATCCGGTGGTAACGCCGCAGCAAAACACTACGTACCGAGTTACGATTACAGAAGCCAACGGATGCACCAAGATTGATACCGTTTTTGTAAAAGTGGTGCCGGGAATTGATTTGCAGTGGGAGTGGAGCCGAACGTTTTCCTGCGCTGATTTACCTGTGCTCGCGCTTACGCGTGTAACCAAGCCCAAGGAAGACGAAGTGATCTTTTTTGATCTGGGTGATGGTACCACGATTGACGCAGCAGCAGCCACGTACACCTACGCGCGGCCAGGCAAGTACGATGTTAAGCTGGTGGGGCGAAAGGAGTTCTGTGTTTACGAAAGTGCCCAAACCATCGACATTTTTCCTTTCCTGGTACCCAACGTAATTACACCCTTGATTGTAGACGGCAAGAACGACCGGTTGCAGCTATTTTTTGGAAACACCACCGTGCAGGCCGCGGGATTTCCTTCGGCCGTAAAGATTTTTAACCGATGGGGCAATCTTGTGTACGAATCGAATAATTATCAAAACGACTGGAGCAGGGAAAACGTGGCGGCCGGTGTGTACTTTTTGGAGTTTCGGTCGGCTACGGATTTGGTGTGCAAAACCTGGTTGCAGGTAGTGAAATAACACTAAATGTACCCCGCCAATTTATACATCACCATTCCGGACCACTCTTTTAAGAGGATTTGCCAATTCACCCAGGCATCTACGTCAGGAACAAAAAGAATTTGAAAAGTGAATCTACGCTGGTGCGCAAACGGATCAGCACTGAAATGGTCTAGCTCCCAGCCTTGCTTCCGGAAACAAGCCAGAGATCTTCGCTGATGGAATGCGGAGGTGATTAAAAGAAACTTTCCCGGATCAGCACCGGCAAAAAGCTGCGTAATCTCCCGGGCGGATTGAGCGGTGTTATCTGATTTTGTTTCGAGTACAATGCTCGTGCTGTCTACTCCGCAGAGTATCATAAACGCTTTCAAGTCGCGAGCTTCTGTTTGTCCGATGTCGGTAAGGCGGCCAACACCGCCGGAGATAATGATCTTCTCAATAATGCCCAGTTTATAAAGCTGTATGGCGTGCGTGGCGCGGTCAGCGCCGCGTGCAAAGAAAACCCGGTCGCGCGGGCCAACTTGTGCTTTTGTTACGCCCGTAAGTACAATGCCATAGTCATATTTCTTCACTATGGTTTCGTAAGGTGTGGGAGGTAGCTCCCACAGGCGGATCAACTCGTTAGAAAGAAAGTCGTTACTAAACAGAAAGAACAGCCCGATGGTGAATACAAGAAGTCTTTTTTTCCATTTACTGTTTTTTAGCCACCACACGCCCAGCAAGAGTAAGCCAAGGATAACTGGCGGCTGCGTGAGCAAGCCAATTGTTTTGGAAAGAAAGAAGAACATGGCTACATCCTTTTCGGGATAGGATTGGAGATGTTACCCAGGCCATCAATGATTTTGCGCAGCACCTCAAAATAGAGCAAAGCCAGCAGCAAGAGCGTCATGCTCCAAATCACCAATAAGTTGAACACGAGCGTATCGATATTCATGTTCAAAAAGTGCTTTTTGGGCATATAAAACTGGGCATCAAAATCTACCATATGGTCTGGGTCAGGGTCTTTGTAGATCGGATATATTTTCTGTACCAGTTTGCCATTGCTTTCGATGATTCGGTGGGTCTCCGCCAGGTTTTTCACCAGGTCGGATATGGCTTCGTTCTGGTGGGTGGCTTTGAAAAGCTCAAATTCATCCGCAGCTTGAGTGGAATGCGTTTTTGCGCGCACCAGTTTTTCTTTTTCCTGATCCGCCTTATTGAAACGTTTGATATAGAATTTCTTTAGCGTTTCAAAAAACTGTTTTGTGCCCAGGTAAGTGGCCGAGTCGAATTTACTGGGCTCCAGCTCCGAAAGAAACGCGAAGTTACTCTTCCCCACGATTTCCAATTCGTTTTCAATTTCATGCTTCAGCAAGGCAAGATCGGCTACAATTTTCCGCTGCACATCTTCATTGGTATTTCCGCGGTTCAGGTTCACAAAGTCGAGCCGGGTTTCCAATTCGGGTATGTAATAGATCTTCTTAAAGTCGGAGGCGGCCATCACCTTATCGTACATGTAAAACTGCCGTTCATAGGCGTTGTCTTTAAACTGGGTAACCATGGCGGCTTCAAATGCCCAGCGGCTTGTCATCAAATCGCCCACCGCCGGTACCGTGGCGGTATTGCCAATGATCGGGTTGAGCTTATCAAACTTTACTACCACCCCGCTCAGGATGAGTTGTGGGATCAGTAAAATGGGAATCAAAATATAAATCGTAACAGCCGAATTAAATGCAGAGGAGATATTCAACCCCAGCAAGTTGGCAAAGCAAGAGGTGGTAAACAGAATAATCCAATGCTGAAAAAACAAACCTTTAATGCCAAGCATGCTGTTGCCAACCAAAACAAATGTACCGGTTTGAATGGCCGACATCATGAAAAGAATGCCCACTTTAGAGGCCAGATAACTACTCCAGTTCAGGTGAAGAAACTTTTCGCGTTTTAGTATTTTCCGATCGCGTATAATCTCTTCGGCCGATACCGTTAATCCCATAAAAAGCGCCACGATCACACTCATAAAGAAGTAGGCCGGCAGGTTAAGATTCTTGGAGAGGAGGTAGCCGGCTTTAAACGGATCGTCTACGTTGTAGTACCGCACGATGAACGCGAGTATAAACGCCAGCAGCGGCGCCTCCAACAGGTTGATAACAAGGTACTGTTGGTTGCTGAGCTTGGCCATTAAATCGCGTAAGCCAAAAAGATGGGTTTGCTTCAGCCACCCGGGAATCCGCAAAGTCGAGACGGGGGCATCCGCAGCCCGGGCTACGTTCGCAATTTTTGTTTTTTGCTGGTATTGCTGGTTCCATTGCTCCGGGGAGTACTTGCGCTGGCTGGTAAAATTGCCGTACTCGTTGATCACCCGGGTTTCAATGATGTTAAAGATTTGTTCCGGATTTACGTTTCCGCAGAGTGAACACTCGCCTTCTTCGCTGTCAATCAAGTCGATGTTACGCTTGAAATAGGATACCGCGTCTACGGGGTTGCCATAATAAATCTGGTAGCCGCCGGTATCAAGAATGACCAGCTTATCAAACATTTTAAAAATGTCGGACGAGGGCTGGTGAATTACCGCAAATACGAGTTTCCCCTTTAAGGATAGTTCTTTCAGTAATTCAATAATGTTTTCCGAGTCGCGCGAGGAGAGGCCCGAGGTGGGCTCATCGCAAAAAAGTACTGCGGGCTCGCGCAACAGTTCCAAGCCAATGTTCAGGCGTTTTCGTTGCCCACCGCTGATGGTCTTGCGCAGGGGCGAGCCCACGGTAAGATCACGAATTTCATTCAGCCCTAAGTCATCAAGCGTTTTCAGCACTAAATCATTGATTTGCTTTTCATCGAAATGATTAAAGCACAGTTTAGCTGCGAAAAACAGGTTTTGGTACACCGTGAGGTCTTCGATTAGAAGATCATCCTGTGGCACGAAACCGATAATGCCTTCTATTTTTTCGGGCGTTGCATGAATGTCTATTCCATTAATCAGCACTTGGCCCTGGCTGGGTTTTTCCGTTCCATTTAAAACATGAAGCAGCGTTGATTTGCCCGCACCACTGGCACCCATTAGCGCAATCAGGCGGCCGGATTCTTCAATAACGTCTACGCCACGTAATCCTAACTTACCGTTTTTAAACTGGTAGGAGATGCCCCGCGCTTCAAAACTCAGGCGGTTGGTTTGCGAGCGCGTGTTAAACTGCCGGAGAATATCGCCATAATACACCGGATCGGTGGTGCCCCACCGCAAGGAGCTACCCGTGCCCAAAATGGTAATGACGGATGGCTTCAGCGGCACCCCGTTAAACACCACATCGGTGGTGCCGATATATTTTAGAAAATAGTTGCCCGACTCAGGCAAGTGCGCCACCACCATCATGCCGTGCAGATGATCGCGGTAAATGTGTTTGGTTGCGCCATGGCCGGCCCGCGTGGAATCAATCAGCAGCAAATGCTCATTAGAAACGTCCGCCGGTACCTCGGCTAACGCAAACTCTTCCAGCAGATCGATTTCTGTTTTCGACACGTTAAGCAGCGTGGCGATTTTAACGATGAGCGCGTGTTCTTTTTCCGAAATGTTTTTATCTGCGCTTACAATGGAGATTAACTCCATCATCACCACTACCTTCTGCTTTTGGTCGATTTCAGAGTTCAGGGTTTGGCAGAAACGCTCGGTAGAGGCGGCATCCGCACCGGCAGTGTCGGCCACAAGATCATCAAAGTATTGCAGGTGCTTGTTTACACTATTCAGCGGAATATGCTCTTGTAGAAACTGCTTAATCTGATCGCGCTCTTGCTGAGAAATGCCGTCTACCCGCGCCACCAGGGCAAACAACTTCATGATGGCTTTTAGAATCGGTTCGCTCATGGTGTAAATTTCAACCGAAGGTATTTAAAAAAAAAGGGATCGGTGAGCCAATCCCTTTTAATTGCAAAATGTTTAACTGCTACTGGGTAATTCCCTTGCGTAACTTTTCAACAATCGAGGTAATATCCGCCAGATTTTTGTCCGTCAATACTAAGTCGGCCCGGTTGTTCTTAATCTGTTCTTCAATGTTTAAGGCACGGTAGCTGGCCTGCAACGAAGTGAGATCTGCGATAATGGAAGGAATGGGCTCTTCCGTGCCCGAGTTGCCAAGCATGCGAAGTAACTCATCTACCGATTTCTCTTGTTCCAGAATAATCCGCATCAGCGGGGTAAGGATCAGGTTTCGCTGGTCATCGGGCAGAATATTTTTCGGGTAGCTTTTTACCACGCCGGTAGAAATGTAGAGGCCTTCTACAAAGCTGCCGGTTACAATCAGGGCTGCCAATTTATTGCGGCTATCGTCTTTCAGGTATTTGTCGGCCTGGCTAATGGTAGTGTTCAGCAAGCTGGCCAAAGAATCTTTATTCGAGATATTGCTCTCAAACTTCTTCAGTACGTCCACATCAAACGCCCCAATCACACCCAGGTTATCGGCCAGCGTTTTGCAAACGTTCATGTAATCAATGGCGTCTTGCGTCTTGTCGTAGGAGGTAAGGTAACCAATATCGGCCGCGTAAACGCCCAGATTCAGGGCAGCCTTGTCGCTAATGGTAGCATATTGGTCAACTTTCTTCTTGTCGTTTACCAGGCTTTGGTTGTAGTCTGCACCGGTAGCCTCCAGCAGGTAGGGAATTTCGGTGGGCGACGGGATATTATAAACAACTTCTTCTATTTGTTCTTTTAGCGATTGCTCCGCTTCCTTGAATTCATCAGAATTAGCGCCCTCGTTGGTCTTGGAAGAACAGGAAACCAGGTACATGCCTGCCAATAAGTAGGAAAACAGTCCTAAGCGAGTAAATTTCATGGGTTTAAGTGATTTAGCCGTCAATTTTAAGCATTTTTCCAAAAATGGCCGTCAATCGGTGCCTAATATTTTGGGGGGTACAACGCCAGCGAAGATTCCAGACATTTTTTGCTTCTTTGGCCCGTAGTTTTGTCCGATGGGAAGCAATCGATTTCAGCGGGTTTGGATCGTAGACGACAGCGACGTTGACCTTTTTCTGCAAAAACGCTTAATGGAGCTTACCCATTTTGCAGCAGAAGTGGTCATGCACAGGTCGCCCACGGTGGCCCTGCAAGAATTAACCTCAGCCCAGCCCGAGCGATGGCCCGATTTGATTTTTTTGGATTTAAACATGCCGGTCATCAACGGCATACAGTTTCTGGAACAGATGCGCGCGCTTCGCCTCAATCGGGGCGAGGTAAATTGCCGGGTAGTCATGGTAACCAGCTCCACCAATTTTCAGGATGTACAAGCCGCCAAGGCGTTTTCGTTTGTGGCGGAGTTCGTGTCTAAACCGCTTACCCAGCCGATTTTGCTCAACTTACAGCAAGCGCTTACATCCGTTTCGTAACGCCGTTTCGTTCGGCCATTCTTTTTCAGTAAACTTGCGGCGCATTTACACGGGCCCTTAGCTCAGACGGTTAGAGCACCTGACTCATAATCAGGTGGTCGCTGGTTCGATCCCAGCAGGGCCCACTTTACCAACCGGCGCGTGGGGAGCCCGGAGTTTCCAGGCAAAATACCCGGTTACCAAACCCGTTGTAACACAACCATCAAAACCCGAAGCGGGGCGTTTCTCTTTTGGGCGGCATTTCGGGCTGTCCGCTGTACTCCTCGCCACCACGCGCAACTCCGCCGCCGCTGCGGGGTGCCGCTGCCATCCCGGCCGCGGGTACCCGATACCAAAAAGTGCGCGTCATTTCAAAAGGGCGGGGCGAGCCGAATGCCAAAACTCGCCTTCAAACCCGAAACCGAAATCCCCCAAACACGAGCGCAAAGCTTCCGGGAAAAACAGTGGCACATACCCTGCTTTTTTGGGTGGCTATATGCAATGAGGGGTACATAGATAAAGTGGGGCTAGCACCAATTGCATATATTAGTACGTTAGCAACAATGCCCTTCCGTGTAACCCGACAAATTCTCCACGACAAAAAAGTAACGGCAGACAGTCCAACCCTTTAAGTTTCTACACGCTGACAAAGGAAAATCAAAAAAGGACGAGGGAATTAAAAAAAACAGGACGACCTACTAACAAAGTTTTGGCGCGTGGACAAATAACTATTCTTTAGACAACGTTGGACAGGAGAAAAAAACAAAAAAAAGACGGCTGAACTCAGTAAACTATAAAGACTCGTCTTCGAATCCCCACCGCACGGCAACCGGGAGAGATTCTCACCCACCGCACATTTGGCACATGCCATTGCCGCACATCCAACCGCACAATCCAAAGCAATGGCAAGAGCCAAATCCCCACCCGCCCCTACTAATATAGAGTAGACTAAACCGACAAAGCAGAATTCCACATCATAACAGTACCTTTGACAAAATACTACCTTCAAAGATGACTCTCTATATTAAAAATATGGTTTGCGACCGGTGCAAAATGGTGGTGACTCGTGAACTCGAAAAACAGAATATCAATTTTAAGAAAGTAGAACTGGGAGAAATCACAGTTGTAGATAAAGTTGAGACCTACAGATTAAAACAGTTCAAAGAAAACATTGAGAAGTTGGGATTTGAATTAATTGGTGACAAGAAATCAAGGTTGATTGAAAAGGTGAAAACAGAAATAATCGACTTAATACACAAACCAACTGCAAAACTGAGGACAAATTTCTCTACATACCTCGCAGATAAGATTGGAAAGGACTACTCTTCTATTAGCTCTCTTTTTTCTGAAGTTGAAGGCACAACTATTGAACAATATTTCATACATCAAAAGATAGAAAGAGTAAAAGAGCTGCTTGTATATGATGAACTATCATTGAGCCAAATTGCAGACCAGCTTAAATACAGTAGCGTTCAGCACTTATCTAAGCAGTTCAAACAAATTACCGGACTAACTCCTAGCCATTTCAAGAACCTTCGCGACAAAACGCGTAAGTCACTGGATAAAGTATAACTCTTTCCTGTAATTATATAAACACCTTTTACATCCTACTCCGTTTCTTTGTATGTAAACGGAAATTCAAAATCGTAAATCCACATGACACACTCATACACTGTAGCAGGTATTACCTGTGAAGGCTGTGTAGCCAAAGTAAAAAGTAAATTGCTGATGCACCCCGATGTGCTTTCTGCCGATGTAAAACTGGAAGGCCAGAAGGCCGTTGTTACTATGCAAAGGCATTTATCGGTTGCTGAATTGCAGAATGCCATCGGTAATGACACTAAATACAAAATCAGCGAAGATGCCACCGACCACAGCCACCACACTATGAACAAGGAAGAATCTAAATCTTGGTTCGCTACCTATAAACCGTTGTTGTTGATTGGACTCTTCATTTCAGGTGTTGCTTTCTTAACAGCCGATGGCAGCTTGCACACGGGTATGAATACTTTTATGGCTGGCTTCTTTCTAGTGTTCTCATTCTTTAAGTTGCTCAATCTTAAAGGCTTTGCCGACAGCTACGCGATGTATGATTTACTCGCCAAAAAAGTGCCTGCCTATGGACTTGTTTACCCCTTTCTTGAATTGGCTTTGGGAGTGGCATTTCTAATAGGCTTTAACCCTACTTTGACAAATTGGGCGACTATTATAATCATGGGGTTCAGCAGCACAGGCGTGATTCAGAGTGTTTTAGATAAGAAAAAGATTCAATGCGCGTGTCTGGGGGCTGTTTTCAATCTTCCCATGAGCACCGTAACTATTATTGAAGATTTTCTGATGGTAGCAATGGCGGCCTACATGATTGTAATGCATTAATTCAAAATACTTACATTTGCTACCGCAATGCTGAAAAAACTACTACTTGTTTATGTGTTTCTGTTCGCCTATTCAGGGGCGATATTGCATAGCATTGTACCCCATCATCATCACGATTCGCATAAGGAAGCAACGGAACATCACCATCATGATAGTGCCGAAAACCATTCACATCAACACGATAAGCAAGATACTAACGAACATGAAGATTCGAATTCAGTATATTTTCTGACACACGCTGCAAATGCTGATGTTACATTTTCTCATTCATCCGAGCAAGGTTTCGCTAAAGTCAAAAAAACAGAAACACAGGTAGCAGCTTTTAGTTTAATTGCCATTTTCAGAATCGTTCCTTCGCAACAAATTTTTCATCCTCCCTCGGATGATAGCATTGCTGATAATTCTCTTTATCTATTTCGTGCGCTTCGCGCACCCCCTCTCTCCGCTGCTTAAGCATTAGTTTCTAATGCTATAACTATTTGCTCTTACAAAAGGCAAATACCCATTACTCTATTTACTCAACACTTAAACACGTTGGATATGAATGCGAAAAGCAACTATATCCCCGCACTTAAATACAATTGGCTAACGCAATTCTATGACGGCTTGCTGAATGTATTTCTGCGCGAGAAAACTTTCAAAACGAGATTAATTGAGAGCTTCTCTCATCGAAATCCAAAACACATTCTCGACATAGGTTGTGGCACAGCCACACTTTCGTTGATGATGGAAAAGACGTACACAGAGGCTTGCGTTACGGGCCTTGATGGAGACGAAAACATCTTGGCCATAGCGAAAGAAAAAGGAAAATCAACGCAGTCAAAGATTCGGTTCATTCAGGCTATGTCTTACAACATTCCCGTGAGTGATGGATTATTCGATGTGGTTACATCAAGCCTCATGCTTCATCACCTCAATTCAGAGGATAAGAGAAGAACACTCAAAGAAGTACATAGAGTATTGCAACCCAATGGCACAGTAGCCATTGCCGATTGGGGCAAGCCTTCCAACTTTATCATGCGCGGAGTATTCTATTTGGTTCAGTTTCTCGATGGATTTGAAACAACTACCGATAATGTGAAAGGAATGATACCAGAGTACCTAACCCAGGCAGGATTTAAAGATGTTAAAGAGATTGAAAGGATTGATACCATTTTGGGTAGTGTTTCAATTTATCAAGGTAAAAAATCAAACGCATGAAAAACTATTTTGTAACGGTGCTTCTTTTATCTATCGCGACAGCAAGCACAGCACAGCACATTTTAAGTGAACAAGCTGCACTTGATTCAGCCATGAAGTATAGCCCTTTACTTAAATCGGCTGAACTACAGGTAAAGCAAAGCAACTACTTGCGTAAAGCTGCTTTCAATCTCGCCAACCCAGATGTGATTGCTGAAAGCCCGACAGGTGATTTTTACGCGGTAGGCATTCTACAATCCATGGAATTTCCAACCGTGTACATCAAACAAGCACAATTGCTTAAACAACAATCACTGCTTTCTGAAAAGGGAAAGGCACTTACAACAAATGAAATAAAGAGATTGATTCGTTCCGTTTATTTAAATGCACAATACAATCAGCAACTGGTTACACAACTAAAATATCAAGACAGCCTTTACAATCAAATTCAGCTATCGGCCAAAAGGCAATTTGAAGCGGGTGTAATTGACTACCTCGCCAAGACTTTTGCTGAGTCTCAATACGGTGAAATCCATAATCAATTCGTTCAAGCACAAAACGTTTATAAAGCTAACGTTCAACAATTAAAACTGTACACAGGCATGTCAGCAGAATCCAGCGTGTCTCAACTGGTAAAGCTTTCTACCCTTACAATTCAAGCGGATACATCATCGGTAACACAAAGTCCTTTCGTTCAATACGCACGACAAAACCAACTGGTCAATCAAAAGCAAGTATCGGTGGAGCGCAATCGAGCATTGCCCGGCCTTGTGTTTGGATACCTTAACCAAGGTCCGAAAGAAACAGAAACCTACTATCGCTTTCGTGTGGGCTTCACAGTTCCGCTTTGGTTTTGGCAATACAGCGGCAACATCAAAGCAGCTAAAGCAGGGTTACAAATTGCCGAACAACAAACACGGGTACAGCAGCAACAACTTACAGCCGACTTACAAACTGCCATGAGCGATTATAATTCTACTCAACAAGCCGTTGCATATTATGAAACTTCCGGCCTTCGTCAGGCAGATGACATTATCAATGCTGCAAAACGTTTTTTTGAAAGCGGACAGACCGACTACATCGCTTACATCCGAAACATTAATGATGCATACACGATTAAGCGAACCTATCTCGAAACATTACGAAACTACAATCAAAGTATCATCAACATTAACTACATAACCGGAGATTTATGAAAACACTAAACTATTTCTCAAAGGTTTTGCTTCTCAGCTATTGCCTTTTGCTTACGACCTTAGTAGCCAAAGCAAGCGGAGGCGATGACCACACCCACGCAGGGGAAAAACCAGTTGCCGAAGCGAATGGAAAAAATTATTTCTCTTCGGAAGCAATCTCAGATAAGTACGAACTGTTTCTAAAATACCAGCCTATTGAAGTAGGGCAAGTGGCAACGCTTTGGCTGTTCATTAGTGATTATAAAACCAACAGGCCATTGGATAGTGCTTCTCTCAAGATTACTTCCAAAGAAGACAAGTCGCTAAAGTTTACTATTGTGAGAATGGATAATGGCTATTATGAAATTAAAACCACTTTTCCATCCGCAAAGGTGTACTCGCTAACAGTAACAATAAGTTCATCATTGGGTTCTGATTTACTCCTTTTGCAAAACATCGAGCCGGGTAAACAATTAGCAGTATCAGAAGAAGAACATAGCCATGCTATTTTTGAAAGCAGCATTTTTTTAGTTGGCGTTGGTCTCGCAGCAGGTCTTCTTATCATGTTCATTTTCATGAAAGCTCGTTACAGAAAAGTAGCCGCTGGTTTCTTAATTGCCCTTATTGTTTTACCGACTGCACAATTGCAACCGGTATGGGCGCACGAAGGCCATGATGATGCAGGTAAAAAAGGAAATAACTTTTCCAATGCGTTTGAAGTCCCTAAAGAAACACAGTTTCTATTTGATGTACTCACACAACCTGTTCAACAAGGCGGATTTACTGAAAGCACAAAACTTTTTGGCACAGTAATACCATCATCGAACGGTCAGGCGGTTGTTCAATCACCCCAAACAGGAAGAATCACTTCCCTGAATGTGAAAGTCGGACAAAGGGTAAATCAAGGACAACTGTTAGCCACCATTGAACCAACTATTGATGCTGGCAATGCAGTAACGTTTATTGCTGAAAAAAATAATGCGGAAGCAGAGTTAGAAGCAGCACAAAAAGATTATGAACGTTTAAAAAGCATTGAAGACATTGCAGCCAAACGAGATATTGCCGAAGCGGAATCGCGTTACAACAAGGCAAAAGAAAACAAAAAGCTTTTTGAAAATGTAGGCAATGGCTCATCAAATAATTCAAGAGCGATTTTCTTAAAGTCACCCATCAACGGCACATTAAGCAACTTCACTTTTGCCATTGGTGCAACCGTAAACGCTAACGAAACATTATTTACCGTTACCAATCTTTCAAAAGTATATGTAGAGGCACAGGTATTCGATAAAGATGCTGACAAAGTTAATACAGGTAGAAATTTCATGGTAGAATGTGCCACTACGGATGTTCACAAAACAGCACAAGTAAAACTACTTGCTCCAGCGCAATCCATTAACCCAACCAATCAAACACAACGGGTAATTTTTGAAATGGAAAATCCCGACAATGAATTTAAAATCGGTGAGTTTGTAAATGTTCTGGTGTTTGCCGCTAAACCCATTAAAGAAATTGCCTTGCCTAACAGTGCTATCAGTGAAATCAATGGTCGCCCTGTGGTCTTCATTAAGGATAGTGCAGAGCAGTATAGCGTGTCTTATGTATCCATCGGCCAAAACAATGGCTCTTACACAGTGATACAAAAAGGAGTAGAAGAAGGTGAACGGGTAGTTGTAAACGCTACTTATCAAATGAAAATGATTTATCTAAACCAATAATCCATAACTAAATAAAACAAGTACACATGAAAACAACAATTAAGAACTTTGCCTTTGCACTCTTCGCAGGAGTTGCATCAATGGCCGTAACCTCTTGCGGAAGTAAATCCTCTGAATCAGGTGAACATGTCGAAGGAGAACACGACCATGCAGCAGGAGACCACGAACACACCTACGCCTGCCCGATGCACGCAGATGTTACGGGTAAAGAAGGTGAAACTTGCCCTAAGTGCGGAATGAAATTAGAATTGGTAAGTGCAGATAAAGCGGCTAACACGAACACATATTTCATGGCTTTCAAAAATGAACCCGCAGTAGAAGCAGGAAAGGCAGCCAAGTTATCGTTCACACCGTCCATTAAAGGCAACGAAAGCGAGATGGTTCCCCTCGATATTCAGCACGACAAAAAACTACACTTAATTGTAGTAAGCAAAGACCTGTCCTACTTCGACCATATCCACCCTGAATTTCAGGCAAGCGGCTCGTACGACATTAATGTATTGCCAAAAGGAGTAAACTATTCAAACGGAAGATTTCATAATGAAACCAAGTTCGAACAAGGTGGTGACTACGTTCTGTTTGCAGACTATGTGCCAAGTGGTGCAAATCACCAGTTAGAAAGAATTGAATTGAATGTTTCAGGCACACCTTACAAAGCTCAAAAGTACACGGCTTCTAAAACCGTAAGCATGACAGACGGTTACGAGGTTTCCTTAGAACCCGAAGGTGGAAAGTTTTTTAGCGAAGGCACATCACACATTTCAGGCATTATCAAAAAAGATGGCAAAGAAGTTCCTGCCGATTCGTTTGAAAACTACTTGGCAGCAAAAGCCCACGTTGTAGTGATAAGTGAGGACACTCAGAATTACTTGCACGTACACCCCGAAGTAGTAAACGGCAGACTTGACTTGCACACAACTTTTGGCAAGCCGGGAATATATAGAGGCTGGTTACAGTTCCAAACCAATGGTCAGGTACATACAGCCGATTTTGTCATTAAAGTAGAAGAAGGCAAAGCACCTGAAAGCGAACACGCTGCAGGTGCTGAACACGCACATTAATAAGTAAATGAAGGAATGTTGCAGGGCGGAAGAGCAAAAGCCTGACAGGTTTAGGCGCATACTGAAATGGATTGTCTATTCCGTTGTCGGGCTTTGCCTTCTATTTATAGTCTTGCAATGAATTTGAGTAAAACATCAACGTAAGGAATCATGCTGAATCGCTTAATTAGTTTCTCTCTTCACAACCGCTTGTTTGTTGTGGCGTTCGCCTCTTTGTTATTGGTCTATGGCACATACACGGTTATCAATCTACCTGTAGATGTATTGCCCGACTTAAACAGGCCACGCGTAACAATCTTCTTAGAAGCTAACGGCATGGCTCCGGAAGAAATTGAAACACAGGTAGCACTTCCCGTAGAGACAGCCTTGAATGGTGCGCCCGGTGTAGAAGTTGTGCGTAGCAGTTCGGCCATTGGTATAGGTATGGTGTTCGTAGAGTTTGATTGGGATACCGATGTGTACAGAGCAAGGCAGTTAGTGGCAGAGAAATTACAAACAGTGCAATTACCCAACGGCATTGTTCCTGTGATGGGGCCGATTAGTTCAGTCATGGGTCAAATCATGTTAGTAGGCGTAAGTGCCGATTCAACATCTTCTTCTGAACTAAGAACATTATCAGACTTTACTATTCGTAGAAGATTGATGAGTATCAAAGGCGTATCGCAGGTAATACCCATTGGGGGCGAACGACTACAATATCAGGTATTGATTTCAAGTGCCAAGCTAAAGCAATACAATCTTACGATTGATGCCATCGACAATGCACTTCAATTATCCAATCAAAATACAACGGGCAATTTCTTTGACCAATACGGTTCAGAAGTATTAATCCGCAATGTAGGCAGAGCTTATACATTAGAAGATTTGTCAGGAACAGTAGTGGCAAACAACGGAGGAGTACCCGTGCTGCTTTCACAAGTGGCAGAAGTAAAATATGGTGCAGCGTTAAAGCGAGGCGATGCGAGTATCAATGCAAAATCGGCAGTAATCCTCACAGTAGAGAAGCAACCAGGAGCAAACACTATTAAACTCACTGATGAGATTGAAAAAGCATTAACCGAATTAGAAGCCACACTTCCGCCCGATGTAAAACTTAACCCTCACATTTTCCAGCAAAAGAACTTCATCGTCAATTCATTAAACAATGTAGAAGAGGCTTTACGCGATGGATTTATTCTCGTTATTATCATTCTGTTTCTTTTTCTGCTCAATTTCAGAACAACCATTATCACGCTCACGGCTATTCCGTTATCACTCATTATTTCAGCAATTGTTTTCAAGTGGTTTGATATTTCAATCAATACATTAACGCTGGGTGGCTTGGCAATTGCTATAGGTGAATTAGTGGACGATGCGATTGTGGACGTTGAAAATGTTTTCAGACGGTTAAAAGAAAATCAACTTGCAGCCAATCCGAAACCAACACTTAAAGTCATCTACGATGCCAGCAGTGAAGTACGCAATTCGATTGTATATGCCACCATCATTGTAGTACTCGTATTCATTCCGTTGTTTTACATGCAGGGTATTGAAGGCAAAATCTTTGCACCTCTCGGCATTGCTTACATAACGTCTATTGTCGCTTCACTTTTCGTATCGCTTACGGTCACGCCCGTACTCTGTAGCTATTTATTAAAATCCGTTGGCTCAAAAAAGGAATCAACTAAGAAATCATGGTTCGCTAAAATCTTTAATTCTGAACACGCGGAGGATTCCACGCTAGTGAAATGGTTAAAAAAACAAGACACTAAAGTTTTGCATTGGGGATTAAATCATTCTCGACCCGTAATTACAATCGCTGGTATAATTATAGTTGCCTCCATATCTATTGTTCCATTCTTCGGAACAGAATTTTTGCCACCGTTCAACGAGGGCTCGTTTACGATTAACCTTTCTGCTCCTCCCGGCACTTCATTGGAAGAGAGCAATAAGATTGGCACAATGGCTGAAAAGCTAATGATGAAAGTGCCCGAAGTTGAGTACGTGAGCCGCAGAACGGGTCGTGCTGAATTAGACGAACACGTAGAGCCTGTCAGCAATTCAGAGATTGAGGTAGAATTAAAATCAGATGTTACCCGCTCTCGTGATGAAATTCTTGCCGACATCAGGAGTCAACTCAATATTTTAAAAGGTGTAAACGTGAATGTGGGTCAACCCATTTCACACCGCCTTGACCATTTGCTTTCGGGGGTTCGCGCACAGGTAGCCATCAAACTCTTCGGACAAGACCTTACCGACCTTCGCACCAATGCCGGAAACATAAAAGACATTATTAGCAAAATTCCGGGTGTTGTCGATGCACAGGTAGAGCGGCAAGTAATGGTGCCGCAATTGCTAATAAAAGTAAACCGTGAGGCCTTGCAACGCTATGGAATACAAGCAGGAAAAGTAGCGCAAGACCTTGAAGTATTTTACAATGGAAAAGTGGTAGGGCAGATACTGGACGGCCAAAAAACATTTGATATTCTATTGCGCACTACTGATGAAGAGCGCAGTAATATTGAGAACATTCGTAACACCATGATTGATACGCCTGAGGGCAATTTGATACCCCTTCAGCAAATCGCCACCATTGAAACCACCACAGCCATCAATTCCGTTTGGCACGAAAACACACAACGCAGAATTGTAATTTCATGCAACGTACAAGGACGTGACCTAGGTACCACTGTAAAAGAGATACAAGAAACACTGGGAAAAGAAGTTGCCTTACCCGAAGGATATTTTCTTGAATTTGGTGGTCAGTTCGAAAGTCAACAGTCTGCCTCAAAACTTATTTTGATACTTAGTATATTTTCTATAGCAGGAATTTTCCTTGTCTTATATAGTCATTTTAAATCTTCGCGAATGGTGTTACAAATCATGCTTAACGTTCCGCTGGCATTAATTGGCAGCGTAGTAGCAGTTATGCTTACGGGCGGAACATTCTCTATCGCTACATTGGTTGGCTTTATTACCCTTACGGGAATTGCTTCGCGAAATGGAATCATGATGATTTCACATTACATCCACTTAGTAGAACATGAAGGAGAAAAGTTTAGTAAAGAAATGATTATCCGTGGCTCATTGGAACGATTAGTTCCCGTATTGATGACAGCCTTAACAGCAGCCTTAGCATTAGTACCGCTTACATTAGACCCACAGGCATCAGGGAAGGAAATTCTCTATCCCGTGGCAACGGTAATTTTGGGAGGGTTAGTGAGCAGTACTTTGTTAGATATGATTGTAACGCCTGTTGTCTTTTACAGGTTTGGCGAAAAGGCACTGGAAACGTATTTCAAAAATGCAAAGACAGAAGAATTAAGATAACGAATACATAAAGCGAAATGCAAGTTGAACTAAGAATACAAATATGAATCGCTCCGCTTTTAAAATTCAAAAAATGGACTGCCCTGCGGAAGAGCAGCTTGTAAGACTGAAACTTGGGAACATATCGGGTATTGAACAACTACAATTCGATTTGCAGGAACGACAACTAACCGTATTTCACAAAACCGATGAAAACATAATTGAAGAAGCTCTTCACACGCTTAAACTGGATACCTCACTGCTTTCGACTGAAAAGAATGTTCAGCCTCTCAATAACTCAGAAGTAAATCAACGAAAGGCATTGTGGTGGGTGCTTGCCATCAATGCGTTACTATTCGCTGTTGAAATGAGTACAGGTCTTATCGCTAATTCAATGGGGTTAATAGCTGATTCCCTTGACATGCTGGCCGATGCTATTGTTTACGGGTTGAGCTTGATTGCTATTGGTGGCTCACTCTATCTCAAAAACAGAGTGACAAAACTTAGCGGCATTTTTCAAATCACATTGGCATTAGTTGGTTTATTGGAGGTAGTTCGAAAGTTCCTCAACGAAGAAGCAATCCCATTATCTAATATCATGGTAGTCATTTCATTGTTAGCCTTGATTGGAAATGTTGCCTGTCTTTTCATCTTGCGCAAGATACAAACCGGAGAAGCGCATCTAAAAGCTAGCTGGATTTTCACGTCAAACGATGTAGTCATTAACATAGGAGTTATCACAGCAGGTGCTATGGTAGCTTATTTTCATTCTGCGTTACCTGATTTACTAATAGGCACCATTATTTTCTTTATCGTTATCACAGGAGCCTACCGAATTCTTCAACTCGCCAAATCATAATTCAATGAAAAAAAATCGAAACTACTACATCCGTAAAACTCATCGGTACTTAGGGATAACCATCGGAATACAGTTTTTACTTTGGACGGTCGGTGGACTTTACTTTAGCTGGAACAACATTGATAACGTACATGGCGACCACCTGCGCAAATCTGTTTCATTTTTACAAACAGATATAGAGGTAGTGTCGCCCTCTATTGCATTGCAAGCCTTGCGTCAAGAAAAGTCACCCGATTCTATTCATTCTATACACCTCGTTCGCGTGTTGGATAACCCTGTTTACCAAATTCAATACTTCAAAGGTCATAGTGGCGAAGGTTCGCACCATCACGTTCATTTTGCATTGGCAGATGCAACAACAGGTGCGTTACGTTCTCCGCTCACCAAAGTCGAGGCAGTAGCAATAGCACAGGAACAAATTGTCAATAATGCTAAAGTCGGAAACGTTGAATATTTAGAGCAAGTGGGTAAACATAGCGAGTACCGCGAAAGACCGCTTCCTGCCTATGCCATCACATTTGACGAACCTGCTTGCACCATTTATGTTGCTGCCGAAACAGGCACGTACCAAACTATCCGCCACAATCAATGGCGCGCATTTGATTTTCTGTGGATGCTTCATACGATGGACTATGAAAGCCGAGACAACTTTGGAAACATAGCCTTACGAGCATTTTCTATTTTCGGATTGTTTACCGTTTGCTCAGGCTTCCTCCTATTCTTTGTCTCTGCCCCTTGGTTCAATAAAAGAAAACAAATTCAAACTACTACCTCAAACTCGTTTTAATATGAAAACCAATCTCACATTCATAAGCCTATTTTCACTCATTGCCTTAATAGGTTGTAATCAAAAGCAAGAATCAAAAACAGAAACAACTCCGCCCATAGCCGACAAGAAAATTGTGGAGGCAGTTGTAATCCAGCAACAGTCCGAGAGCGATACACTCAAGGGGAGTTTAAAAGCACTTGTAACGGGTAAAATTGGAAATACCGTAGTAACGGTAAACTACTATTCACCCGCAGTGCGTGGTCGCGTTATTTGGGGCGGGCTTGTTCCTATGGAACAGGTTTGGGTAACGGGTGCGCACAAGGCAACATCCGTTGAATTTGAAGGTGCAGTAAAAATTGGTGATGTTGAAATACCAAGCGGCAAGTATGGCCTGTTTACCATCCCTTCTAAAGATGAGTGGACAATCATAATCAACAAAAATTGGGACCAACACCTTACAGACGAGTACGACCAAAAAGATGACCTCGTAAGAATTAAAGTAAAGCCAGAAACAGAAGAAGTGAATCAAGAAAGACTTCGATACGTTGTAGAATCTGAGGGTAGTAAAAAGGGTGAGATTGCTATTTATTGGGAAAAGGCAGAAGTTACATTACCCATTACAGTTATAAACTAAACCGCTATCTCAAAATTTACAAACGTCCTTAAAAGGCTCAAGCATAATACTTGAGCCTTTTTATTTCTTCTGTCAAATTCTCAAAATCATACTTGTAAATTAATTCTCCCTTTTTTAAATTTATTATACCAATCCATCAGATTTCCCTTTCGGGGAATAGGACTGGCCTTCTCGTTTGTAGTAATGTTTAACCCTCAAAACCAAAACGTTTATGGCAAGTACCACAGAAACAGGTCACGCAAAAAATGTAGCGACCTTCGAAGACCTCATTAGCTTCTGCACAGGCTATGGAGCAATGTACAATCCGAGTAAAGCAATATTAAAACTTCCTGCTTTAACCACTCAACTTACAGGTGCAAATGCAGCATTACAAGCAGTCAAAGTAGCAAAGACAGCGTACGACAATGCCACCAATGCAAGAGAAGTAGCCTTCAAACCAATGAAGACACTTGCTACTAAAATCGTAAGTGCCTTGGCAGCAACCGAAGCCACCAAGCAAACCGTTGACGATGTAAAGTCCACAAACCTGAAAATTCAGGGAAAACGCGCAAAAGCAGTAGAAAAACCCGATGCAAAAGCATTAGCCGAAGGCGCAGAACCCGTAAAGACAGCATCAACTTCACAACAGAGTTATGATAAGTTGATAGACCATTTCGCACAGTTGATAGCAACCTTGACAGCCGAGCCAAAGTATCTCCCTAACGAGAATGAATTGAAGCTAACAGCACTGAACTTGATGCTTACAGATTTAAAAGCAAAAAACACAGCCGTGATAAACGCTACCACAGCAGTAAGCAATGCGCGGATAGCGCGAGACAAAGCCCTCTATGCCGAAGGAACAGGCATGGTCGTTACAGCAATGGACGTAAAGACTTATGTGAAGTCCGTGTTCGGAGCATCAAGCCCCCAATACAAACAAGTGAGCGCCCTAAAGTTTACAAAGCGCACCGGTGACTAAGAAACGGACACTATTCCACAGAGAAAAGGCAGGGATATTCATAATACTCCGGCACTTCTTTTAAAATGGAGCAGCGTAACCGGAGAAGTAAGCACCCCGTTTTACGAAACTCCAAATGTTATCCACGAAGTTGACAATGTTACTCACGAAACTGACAATGTGATTCACGAACCTTGCGATGTTATTCACGAATATTCTAATGTTACTAACGAAGTTTGCAATGTGATTCACGATGTTACCAATGTGATTCACGAAACTCACGATGTTATTCACGAAACTAACAGTGTAACCGGAGAAACTCGCAGTGTGACTGAGGTGTAACCCGAGAGTGTAGCCCGCCCAAGCCGCACACTTGCCAAAGCCCGCACAATCCCGCCCGCAAGTCCAAAGCTTTGCCAAGAGTGCCGCACCCCCGCACCAATATTTGACAGTGTGGTAAGAGTAACTGGAGAGATTGGGTAAGGTTGCCCCCCGCGCAAGTACACAATACAAAGAGTGACTCGTGGACAAAGAACAAATAAATAAAAAACGGACGACCATGTACGGTGACAATCAATTTTATAACGTGACACCCCAACGACAACGTAACGACTGACCTACAACTTCCGAGAAGAAGGGCACATGTTGCTAACAAAATGTTTGCGCAATGGTGGGGTGACGTGTAAGCTCAAAGTGCTATCTTCGTTCAACGTTCAGTCACGTGGGACAATGAAGCGTTTCAAAGTCCCACCACTGCGCAAACACCAACGTTGGTGGTAATTTTTAATGAAGTCCCATATACTGTTTCAAAATAACTATTTTTGAATACCGAGTAATAATACTATGATTAAACTAAAAGTCGAATACTATTTATTCATATCTCTACTATTTTTTAATTGTGAAGATCAAACAGGTACACCGGAGGTAGGATTAAACAGTCTCGTAATTGTAACCGATGAACCTAAGGGTTCGAACTGCGAATACGGTGGAATAAAAATTGAAGTAGGTACCGATTCCAATTCAAATGGTATACTTGACACCAAAGAAGTACTCAGTAAAAATTATATATGTAATGGAGCTACTGGTGCTGTTAGCCTTTTAAAAGTTGTGACCGAATCTCCAGGTACTAATTGCCAAAACGGAGGGATTAAAGTTGATTCAGGTGTAGACATCAACCGAGATGGTACACTTAATATCATTGAAATTACCAACACAACCTTTGTTTGTAATGGCCTTGTCGGTAAAAATAGTCTTATTAGACTTACAAGCGAACCAGCAGGTGCTAATTGTCAAAAGGGAGGGCTTAGAATTGATTCAGGTCTTGATTCAAATGGAGATGGAGTACTCAATACTTCAGAAATCTCATCTATTGCATATGTCTGCAATGGAATTGACGGTAAGAATTCAATGACTAAAACAACAAATGAACCTGCTGGAACAAATTGTCAAAATGGAGGATTCAGAATTGACTCTGGTGTGGACATAAATGGAGATGGATTACTTGTCCCTACTGAAATTGCTGCTACTGCCTATGTCTGCAATGGAAATGACGGTAAAATCAGCCTAATTAATATAACAGATGAACCCGATGGTGTTAATTGTGAGAGTGGTGGTGTCAAAATTGTTTCTGGATTGGATAATAATGGCGACATGGTTTTGAACTCTAATGAGGTAACATCGACAAGTTATCTTTGTTCTCAGGCTAGCACAGCAGCAATCGTATTTGATTTCAACTTATCAAGCGCCTCTATATATACAACAACAACTTCTGTTCTATCGGGCGCAGCAAATACGATCCAGAACTTCAATCTGGCTGATTATCCAGGTGTTGTCTCAGTAAAATTCGAAGCTTTGATGAGCATCTCAGGGGCTGCCAATACTGTTACACTAGAGCTATATGACTTTTCTAATAACCAACTAATCGCAAATAGCTCAATTTCGACAACAAACAATAGCGAAATACTAGTCGTATCAACGCTCAATTTCTTGGCTGATTTTCCAAAGGGACCTTTTAATCTTGGCTTTAAACTAACATCACAAAACGGAGGCTTTGCTGGTATGAGAAATCCTAAGCTTAGATTGCTTCGAAATTGAGCGCAAACAATTCATTTTTAGATAATTAATTCAATCTACCATAACTAGCGATAAGGTTAAAATGAATGTTGACCGGCATTAGTAATGGAATACTCACCAACAAAAAGCTATAACCGATGCCGGGTAATGAGTACTTATATAGTTTTATACTCGCAATTGCGTTTTGTCACGGTGGACAATGACGTTTTCAAAAGCCGCCACTGGTTATAGCCAAACGTTGGCGCTCATTTCCATTGACATATAGACCATGGAAAAAATTAAGTTGATAGCTTTATTCCTAGCTATACCTCTACTGGTTCTTGGACAAGATTCAAAAACCCAAGAGATTGAAGTAATAGGTGTGGGAAAAATAACGACCCAGGCGGACTTTTCATTCTTCGCAGAGTTACCTGTTTCGGGAGCTCTGCGCTTTTATTATCGCTTTTGTCAAATCTATGTCTTTTGATTCAGTCCAGCTCATAATGTCATAGATGCCTTGGTTGCCTGTCTGGTAATACTT
>CAYLWU010000019.1:0-72998 GCA_964387475.1 uncultured Ohtaekwangia sp.
ACGCGAGTGTTGAGATTTGAGAAATCGCCTTCGGAAACGGAGGCGATTTTTTTGTTACGGTCTTTTTTGGGGCGTGCCCCCGCGGGTCCGACCCCAGGTGTCCTACACCACGCACCCCCGGCCGCGGGGTCGCGCTTTCGCTACTCGCCAGCCTTCACCACCCGCACCAGCCGAAGCGCACCGAAGGCTGGGCTCAAACAGGCCGCTCAATCGCTCACGCAAGTCGCCATCGAAAAGGGTACACCAAAAAAGCTTGATGCGTAAGAACTGAAAACTAAAATCTCTTGCACGTTGGGAAATTCAGCGGTAGCGCAGTTTTACTGCACCTCACGAATCACCACTTTCTCCATCACATCGCCCGCACGAATCGCGTCAATTACCTCAAGGCCCTCTACCACTTTTCCAAAAACAGTGTGGTTGCGGTCCAGGTGTTTCGTGGTTTCGCGCGTATGGCAGATAAAGAATTGCGAGCCGCCCGTGTTGCGCCCGGCGTGTGCCATAGACATTACCCCGCGATCATGATATTGGTTTTCACCCGTCAATTCGCATTCTATTTTGTAACCGGGCCCGCCATTGCCAATGCCGTTCGGGCACCCACCCTGAATCATGAAGTTGGGAATCACCCGGTGAAAAATCAGGCCATCATAAAAGCCCTTCTCCGCCAACGTGATAAAGTTCTGCACTGTTTTTGGTGCATCTTTCTCGAAAAAGTTAATCTTCATCACTCCTTTGCGTGTATGGATTTCGGCTACTTTCATCTGTTGCGTTTTTAGTTGGGGCGCAAGTTAGCAGGTGAGCGCAAAATTCATGAATTTTCGAACGAAAGAATCCGGGCTTGCCGCCAAGTCCATTTCCACATGAAAGGGTGTACCACCGGTAAGAGAATGTACGTTACCCAAACCCTGGCAGAAGATGCCCTGCTCGAAGCGCACACGCGGGGTTTGTTTTCGGCTGGTCAAGGGCCGGTTGCCGTGTATCTATGTCAGCAATGCGGGGGCTATCATCTCACCTCCAAAGGCCCCGTGAACGAACGGCTGGCCCAGGCGTTGTCCGACGGAAGTTTACGGCGCATGCAGGAAGCCGCCGCCTGGGAGCGAAAGCTACGCCGGTAGCAACCGCAAACATCCGCTGTAAAGCAAATGGAACCGTTTGAAAACCCCGGCCGGGAGTAGTACCTTGTCGGCACAACAAAATTGTATGGTAAAGGATTACATCAAAGCCAACGAACAGCGTTTTTTAGATGAACTGTTCGAGTTATTGCGTTTACCTTCCGTGAGTGCCGACAGCCGCTACAAGGCAGATGTGCGCAAGACTGCAGAAGTGGTGATGCACCGACTGAAAGAGGCGGGCGCAGACCACGTGGAACTGGTGGAAACCAAAGGTCACCCCATTGTGTTCGGCCGCAAAATTCTGGATCCCGCAAAACCAACCGTGTTGGTGTACGGCCATTATGATGTACAACCCCCCGATCCGCTCGACCTTTGGAAAACTCCGCCTTTCGAGCCCACCGTGCGCGATGGCAAAATCTATGCGCGCGGATCGTGCGATGATAAAGGCCAGTTCTACATGCACATCAAAGCGTTCGAAATTTTGATGAAGCATAACCTGTTGCAATGCAACGTGAAATTCATGATTGAGGGCGAAGAAGAAGTAGGTTCCGACAATCTGCCTGGGTTTGTAAAGCAGTACCGCGACCAACTCAAGGCCGATGCCATCCTCATCTCCGATACCGCATTGATTTCGCTCGATCAACCCTCCATTACCGTTGGCTTGCGCGGATTGAGTTATGTAGAAGTAGAGGTAACCAGCGCGAACCGCGACTTGCACAGTGGCGTCTACGGCGGTGCAGTAGCCAACCCGATTAACGTGTTGAGCAAAATGATTGCAAGCCTGCACGATGAAAACGGCCGTGTTACCATTCCCGGCTTTTACGATCAGGTGGTGAGCCTCTCCGCGGCCGAGCGCCAAGATTTGAATGCCGCTCCATTCGACCTGAATGAGTACAAAAAAGAACTTGGTATTGCCGATGTAGCGGGTGAAGCCGGCTACACCACCCTGGAACGCACAGGCATTCGGCCCACGCTGGATTGCAACGGCATCTGGGGTGGTTACACGGGCGAAGGTGCCAAAACCGTGCTGCCATCCAAAGCTGCTGCCAAGATTTCCATGCGCTTGGTACCCAACCAAACACCAGAGCAAATCACCGAACTGTTTAAAAAACATTTTACCGCCATCGCGCCACCCACGGTATCGGTTAAAGTTACACCCCACCACGGGGGATATCCCGCAGTAACACCTACAACCTCAAAAGCGTACCGGGCCGCAGAGCAAGCCTTTCTGGATGTGTGGGGCAAAAAACCTATTCCCACCCGCGATGGCGGCAGCATTCCCATTGTGGCCTTATTCAAAAATGAATTAGGCCTGGATACGGTGCTGATGGGTTTTGGCTTAGATAGCGATGCGCTCCATTCGCCCAACGAAAGTTATGGCATCCGCAACTTTTTAATCGGCATTGAAACCATCGTTCGCTTCTACCACCACTTCGGCAAAAACTAAAAGCCAGGCGTTTACGTCTATGCACCTACTAACCCCAACCGGTTGACGCGCGCCCAAAAACAGAAGCTCAAGACCATTTTTAACATGGGCATCTACTGGGCGGTGGCCAGCGTGATTTTCAGTGTGCATAACCATTTCTTTTTGCTCAGCACACAGTCCAGCGGTTTTGAACAATACGATTTTTGGGTTACGCTTGCCACGAATATTCTGATCATCCCTCTGGCGGCATTCTTCGCGGGTGGCACCATTGTGTATTTTATAAAAGAACACGTGCGTAAACTGCCGCTGTGGATCGCCCTGCTGGCAGATACAGTCATCATTGTGGTTTTAATCGTGTTGATTACTGTGCCGGGTTCTCTGTTGTACAACAGTATTTTCTACGGTTTGTATCCGTGGCACAACTGGGTGATTGTAAGGACGTGGGAGTTTATCTTTAGCTACGGGCTGATTTACACCATTTTCTTTTGGTCGCTGGTTTCCGCAGTTACACTCGTGGCGCTGCAAATTGGCGAAAAGTATGGACCCGGCAACTTTTTAAAACTATTGCGTGGCGCCTACTATCGGCCAAAAGTAGAAGAGCGCATCTTCATGTTTTTAGATATCCGCTCTTCCACCGCCATTGCCGAAAAACTAGGACATGAAAAATGGTTTGCCCTGCTCAACGATTTCTTTAATGACATTACCGAGCCAATCATCAATACCGAAGGGGAAATTTATCAGTACGTGGGCGATGAAGTGATTATTTCCTGGCCGGTGCCGGGTGGGTTCCGGCAACGGAATTGCATCAATTGCTTTTTGGAGATCACCGATAAAATGAATGCTCAAGCCAATGCGTACTTCAACCGGTACGGGGTGGAACTTACGTTTAAAGCCGCCGTGCATTCGGGCAAAGTGGCCGTGGGCGAAATCGGCAAAATCAAAAAAGATATTGTGTTTACCGGAGATGTACTCAACACCACCTCGCGTATTCAAGACCTTTGCAATACGTATCAGGCCGATTTACTCGTTTCGCAAGACGTGCTCGACAAGACTGACTCCGTTGTTGGTCTGGAGGTAACACACATGGGCTCCGTAGAGTTGCGCGGCCGCAATCAGCCCGTGTCGATTTTCCGGGTGCGGGCGGCTACTTATAGTGCTTCAGGCGCACAATCTCTTGCTGGGTAAGAAAACGCCAGTTGCCCCGAGGCAAGTCGCGTTTATCTAAACCGGCATATACCACTCGGTCGAGTTTCACCACTTCATAACCAAGGGCTTCAAACATTCTGCGCACAATGCGGTTCCAGCCGATGTGCAATTCAATCCCCACCGTCATCCGGTCATCGCTTACCATCGCCAGGTCATCCGGCACAGCGGTACCTTCCTCCAGCCGAATGCCGGCGGCCATGTGCTCAAAGTCGGCTTTCGTAAAGGGTTTATCTACCTCTACTTTGTAAATCTTCTTTACGTTGTATGATGGGTGCGTAAGTTTATCGGCCAAATCCCCATCGTTGGTAAGCAGTAACAACCCGGTTGTGTTTCGATCGAGGCGGCCCACGGGATATACGCGTTCGCTGCACGCATTGGCAATGAGATTCATTACCGTGTGGCGCTCTTGCGGATCATCCGTAGTGGTAATAAAACCCTTCGGCTTGTTCAGCAGGATGTATACCGGTTTTTCCGCTTTCAGGCGCTTGCCTTCGTAACGCACATCATCGGTAGGCTTTACTTTATAGCCCATTTCGGTAATGGTGATGCCGTTTACAGCAACTAATCCCATAGAAATAAGGTTGTCTGCCTCTCTGCGGGAACACACCCCACTATTGGCGATAAACTTATTCAACCGAATGAGCCCACCTTCTTTTGGCGCCGGGGCCTCTTCCGTAGGTCTTGTTTTGCGTTGTTTGTCGAGGCGGCTTTCAATGAACGACTTGCGTTCGGGTCGTTCCTTTTTAAACGGTTTCTTTTCGCGGAAATCACCCTCGCTTTCTTTTCCGCTGCGCGGCGTAAACGGCCGCTTTCTGTCGTCCTGCCGTTCGGAGCGAACGCGCGGTTTTGCTGCGGGCTTTTCGCTGGAATCACCGCGGGTAAAATCGCTACGCTGAAACTTGCGGGGCCGTTCGTCACGGGTGCTGTCGTCCTTCCGAAAACCTCCATCGGCACGGTCACCGCGCTTTTTGAAAAAGGGCTTTTGATCGTCCGTGCGTTTGTTTCTTGAAAAACCACTGCGGGGATTTTCGCCCCCACTGCTCCGTTTCGAAAACCCGCGTTTGCCTTCCGGACGTGCCGAGTCGCCCTCGCGTTCGCTCCGCCCTTTGCCGCGTGTGCCAAAGGGTTTTGAGGCAGAGAATTTCCCTTCGCCGGAGCGGGAAAAACCGCTGCGCTTTGGAGGACCGTCAGCCCGATCTTGTCTGCGGCTAAACGCGTTGTTCCGCGGCGGGCGCGCACCGCTCCGGTCTTGATCCGCGTTTTCACCACGCGGTTTGCCTGATGTTCTTTTATTGCCGGGCCACTGGTTGCGCGAGCGCCCTGAACCTGAATTGCTACGATCGTTGCGTGCCATGGTACAAGAGGTTTACCGGTGGCATCTGCCGCCGGAACATGAAAAAGGAATGATTTAGTATGAAGATGGCTTACGCTTTCTTCACTTCGCGCATCTCGTAACTCTCAATCACATCTCCTTCTTTAATGTCATTGAAGTTCTCTATGCCAATACCGCAGTCGAAACCGGATTTCACTTCGCCCGCATCATCTTTGTGACGTTTCAGGGAAGTAAGCTTACCGGAATACACCACAATACCATCGCGAATTAAACGGATCGGGTTGTTGCGCTTGATGTATCCATCGGTAACCATACACCCGGCAATCGTACCCACTTTAGAAATCTTAAATACGTTTCGCACTTCGGCATTGCCCACAATCACTTCTTCCAGCTCCTTCTCCAACATGCCTTCCATTGCCGCCTTCACATCATTGATGGCATCGTAGATGATGGAATACAACCGGATTTCGATTTCTTCGTTCTCCGCCAGCTTACGGGCAGAACCGGAGGGCCGCACCTGGAAGCCGACAATAATAGCGTCCGACGCAGAGGCCAGCAATACGTCTGACTCAGAGATCTGACCTACGGCCTTATGAATAATGTTTACGGCAATCTTGTTGGTTGTGAGTTTGAGTAGCGAATCGGACAACGCTTCTACAGAGCCATCCACATCACCTTTCACAATCACCTTCAATTCCTTAAATGAACCGATAGCGAGGCGTCTGCCAATTTCATCCAGCGTAATATGTTTCTTGGTGCGAATACTTTGCTCGCGGATGATCTGCGCGCGTTTGTTGGCCACCTCGCGTGCTTCGCGGTCGGTTTCCATCACCTGAAACTTTTCACCCGCCTGCGGGGCACCATCCAGGCCCAGTACCTGTACTGGCGTAGACGGCTCAGCCTCTTTTATGCGTTTGCCGGTATCATCAAACATGGCTTTTACGCGGCCGTAGTTCGAGCCCGCCAGCATGATGTCGCCAATTTTGAGGGTGCCGTTTTGCACCATCACGGTAGCTACGTAGCCCCGGCCTTTATCTAACGATGCTTCAATGATAGAGCCCGTGGCAAGACGATCGGGGCTTGACTTCAGCTGCAAAATCTCCGCTTCGAGCAGAACCTTTTCCAACAGTTCGTCAATGCCTTTTCCGGATTTTGCCGAAATCTCCTGCACCTGATATTTTCCACCCCAGTCTTCCACCAAAATGTTAATCTTGGCCAGCGACTCGCGTACTTTTTGCGGATTGGCCGTTGGCTTATCGATCTTGTTGATGGCAATCACAATCGGTACGCCGGCCACTTGCGCGTGGTTAATGGCTTCTTTTGTTTGGGGCATCACATCGTCATCGGCTGCCACTACAATAATCACCACATCGGTAATCTTGGCACCACGTGCACGCATGGCGGTAAATGCTTCGTGGCCTGGTGTATCCAAAAACGCAATCTTGTTTCCGTTTTTGGTATGCACAGAATAGGCACCAATGTGCTGGGTAATTCCGCCCGCCTCTTGCGCCGTTACTTTCGTTTTGCGGATGTAATCCAAAAGGGATGTCTTACCGTGATCTACGTGACCCATGATCGTAACGATGGGCGCGCGTGGTTCTGCATCTTCGCCTACATCGGCAACGCCGTCGGGTTGTTCTTCTTCCTCCGTAGAGGTGAACTGTACCTCGAAACCAAACTCATCCGCAATCACGGTAATCGCCTCCGCATCCAACCGTTGGTTGATGGAAACGAACATGCCCAGGCCCATGCAGGTGGAAATCACATCGTTCACAGAAACGTTCATGAGTGAAGCGAGGTCATTAGCCGAAATAAACTCGGTAACCTTAAGGGTTTTCGAGGCTTCTTGCTCCTGCTGTAGTCTTTCCTCCTCCGCGTCAGACACGGCCTGGCGCTTTTCTTTGCGGTATTTTGCACCGCTGCTAAACTTCTTTTGCTGGCCACCGCTTAGCTTGGCCAGTGTAGCACGGATCTGCTCTTGAATTTCCTTCTCGGTAGGCTCTGCTTTAGAGGTGCGGGGTGGCAACGGGCGATTGCCGCCGCGCTGAGGTCCGCCGGTTTGCGGCAGGTTCTTGCGGGCATCCATCGCAGGCTGAATTCGCTTACGCGGACGCTTCTGTTTGTTGTCGTCTGCGGCAGGGTCTTTCTTCTTTTCGGTTGGCAGGCTGATTTTATCTAACACCTTCAGGCCTTGCAGGCGGTCGGCTTTCGCTTTAATCAATTCCTGTTCTGGTTCCGGAAGTTTTTCTTCCGCTACCGCGATAACAGGGGCAGGCGTAGCCTCAACCACCACGGGCTCAGGTTCGGGCGCTGTTGGCGTTTCTTCCTTGGCGGGCTCGGGTTTCTTTTCCAGCTCAATTTTGCCCAACACCTTAATGCCCTCCAGCTTGGGCTTATCGCGCTCTACCTTTTCCGGCTTAGGTTCCTCTTTCGGTTTTACAATTTCCTTGGAGCCCAGATTTTTGATCAAAATCCGTTCTTCCTCCTCCACTTTTTTACGGGTGGTTTCAGCCGGGGCTGGCACATTCACGGTCTCGGCGTGTTTTACACCTATGGTGAGGTTGTGCGCTTCGAGTTTCTCTGTGGCAGAAGCGGCATACTCTTTAGCCAGCAAGGCGTACTGCTCTGCGGTAAGTTTTGCGTTGGGGTTGTTCTCCACCGAGAATCCCTTTTTGGAAAGGAACTCCAGAATGGTATTGTGCCCCACGTTTAGCTTACGCGATGCCTGGCCTAGCCGGATCATTTTTTCTTCTGCCATGCTTCAAATTTGCCTATGATTTGCCGTATTTTCTACTTTTTGAAGATTAATTGTTATTCGAACTCCTTTTTGAGGATGTTGGTCACGATTTCCACCGTTTCCTCTTCCAAATCTGTTCTTCGTACTAACTCTTCTTTGCTTACGTTCAACACGCTCTTGGCGGTATCCAACCCAATGCGTTTCAATTCATCGATTACCCAAGCTTCAATCTCGTCTGAGAACTCATCCAAGTCCACATCTTCTTCTTGTGCGGCGTTATCCAATTCGCGGAACACATCAATTTCCAAATCCACCAGGCGGCTGGCCAGTTTGATGTTGAGGCCGCCTTTGCCAATTGCCAGCGAAACCTGGTCGGGGCGCAGAAAAACAGAGGCACGCCCTTTTTCTTTGTCCACTTTAATGGAGGAGATCTTCGCCGGGCTGAGTGCGCGCTGGATAAACAACTCCATGTTTTCCGTAAAGTTGATTACATCAATGTTTTCGTTTTGCAACTCACGCACAATGGCATGAATGCGCGAGCCCTTCATGCCCACGCAGGCGCCTACGGGGTCGATACGGTCATCGTACGATTCCACAGCTACCTTGGCACGTTCGCCCGGTTCGCGCACCGCTTTTTTGATGGTGATCAGGCCATCATACACTTCCGGTACTTCCTGCTCGAATAGACGTTCCAAAAACTTTGGCGATGTGCGCGAGAGTACAATTTTCGGATTACCGTTCACCATCTCTACTTTGTGTACAATGGCGCGTACGTTTTCCCCTTTACGGTAGCGGTCTTTGGGGATTTGCTCGCCGCGCGGAATGGATACTTCATTACCCTCCCCGTCCGTCAATAAAACTTCCTTGCTAAGCAACTGGTATACTTCGCCCGTTACAATTTCGCCTACAATGTCTTTGTACTTCTGGAAAAGGATGTCTTTTTCCAGATCCTTTACTTTTTGAATCAGGGTTTGGCGGGCAGTGGTTACTGCTCTCCGGCCGAAGTCTTCAATTTGGATTTGTTCAGACACTTCTTCGCCCACTTCAAAATCGGGCTCAATTTTGCGCGCCTCGGTAAGACTGATTTTATCGTGATCCCAGATGTCTTCGGATTCGTCTTCCACAATCTCGCGAATGCGGTAGATTTCCAAGTCGCCTTTATCGGCATTGATGATAATGTCAAAATTATCATCCGTACCGTAGCGTTTCTTGATCATGTTGCGGAACACGTCCTCCAGAATACGAATCATTGTAGGGCGGTCGATGTTCTTCTGCTTGGCGAAGTCTGCAAACGACTCGATCAAATTTCCTATATCCATAACGTCATGATTTGAATGATACTACTACAAAAGTTTTTTCAATCGCTGTAAAAGGCACCTCTTGGGTTTGCACCTCGCCTTTTTTTGCACCCTTGGGGGTAACTTCCAAACGGATGTTTTCCGCGCCAACGGCCACGAGTTTGCCGGTGACAACCTGCGCCGCGCGGGTGTGTACCTTCACCTCCCGGCCCACGTTTTTTCTGTACTGCCGTTCCAACTTAAGCGGCTGGTCGAGGCCGGGGGTAGATACCTCCAGTGTAAACGGGGCATTCAACTCCGTTTGCGTATCCAACCAATCTGAGAGGGAGCGGCTAAGGTCTGCGCAGTCATCAATCGAAATCCCGTGATCACCATCTACAATCACCAACAACTTTTGGGCGTGAGGATTTTTCGACTTAAAAAGCACTTCCACTAAAAAGTGGCCCGGCTTTAAAAAATCTCCGATTTTCTCGCGTATTGCTGCTGCTATGTCCATAAAAACACCCGCTTAGAGAACAAAAAAGGGGACTTTTGGTCCCCTCTTTCAAGAATCTCGTAAGAAGTGGTGCAAATGTAGCACTTCTTTTCGAACCCGCAAGCGGCTAACGGTTAGCGTACATGTTTTCGTAATATTTACGATAGTCGCCCGATGTAACATGCGTCAACCATTCTTCATTCGCTAAATACCAATCTACCGTTTTCGCTAAGCCGGTGGGGAAGTCGAGAGAGGGCTCCCAGCCGAGTTCATCGCGCAGCTTAGAAGCGTCAATGGCGTAGCGCAGATCATGCCCCGGGCGATCTTTTACGAACGTAATGAGTTGTGCGGAGGTACCCGCCGGGCGTTGGAGTTTTTCATCCATGATTTTGCACAGCAAGTGCACCAGATCAAGGTTTTTCCACTCGTTGTTACCCCCGATGTTGTAGACCTCGCCAATCTTGCCGCGATGAAAAATCACATCAATTGCAGACGCATGATCTTCCACATAGAGCCAGTCGCGCACATTCTCTCCTTTGCCGTACACCGGCAAAGGTTTGTTTTGAATGATGTTGTGGATCATCAGCGGAATCAGTTTCTCAGGGAAATGATTCGGGCCATAGTTGTTGGAGCAACGGCTAATCACCACGGGTAAGTGGTAGCTGTTATGGAACGCACGCACAAAGTGGTCGCTGCCCGCTTTTGATGCAGAGTAGGGCGACTGTGGGTCGATGGGTGTGTGCTCTGTAAAAAAGCCCTCAGCGCCCAGCGATCCGTACACCTCATCCGTAGAGATGTGATAGAACCGCTTGCCCTCAAACTGGCCTTTCCACGCATCGGTGGCGGCTTTCAGCAGGTTAACGGTGCCTACGATGTTGGTGATCACAAACTCGGCCGGGTTTTCCAACGAACGATCTACATGCGATTCTGCCGCGAGGTGAATTACACCACTAAATGCATGTTGTTTGAACAGATTTTGGATGAACCCAAAATCGTTAATGTTACCTTTAACAAATTGATAGTTGGCTGCACCTTCTATCTCCTTCAGGTTTTCCAAATTACCCGCGTAGGTCAGATCATCCAACACAACGATGGAATACTCCGGATAACGCCGGACGAAACGTTTCGCTACGTGCGAACCGATAAAACCGGCAGCTCCGGTGATTAGAATTTTACTTTTTTTCACTTGATGTATTTGTCAAAATCCTTATGCTCGCGGTGATAGAGAACTTCTCTTGGTAGTGATTTGAAGTACTCGTACGTAATTTTTAGTCCCTCCTGGCGCGAAACTTTCGGTGCCCAGCCCAGAATTTCGCGTGCTTTGGTGATGTTGGGTTGCCGTTGTTTGGGATCATCTTTTGGCAACGGATGGTATACTACTTTTTGAGCAGTGCCCGTGAGCTTGATGATTTCCTCCGCAAACTGGCCGATGGTAATTTCATCCGGGTTGCCAATGTTTACAGGGTATGCGTAATCCGAAAGCAAGAGCCGGTAAATACCCTCGATCAGATCATCAACATAACAGAACGAACGGGTTTGCGATCCATCGCCAAACACGGTAAGATCCTCGCCCCGGAGCGCTTGGCCAATGAATGCCGGAAGTACGCGGCCATCATTGAGGCGCATGCGCGGACCATAGGTATTGAAAATGCGCACAATACGCGTTTCCACTTTGTGGTAGGTATGATAGGCCATGGTGATGGCCTCCTGGAAGCGTTTCGCTTCGTCATACACCCCGCGTGGACCAATCGGGTTTACGTTGCCGTAATACTCTTCGGTTTGCGGATGCACGAGCGGATCGCCATAGACCTCAGAGGTAGAAGCCACGAGTATGCTTGCGCCTTTTGCTCGCGCCAGGCCCAGCAGGTTGTGGGTGCCCAACGAGCCGACTTTTAGTGTTTGGATCGGAATCTTCAGGTAGTCGATCGGGCTTGCCGGAGAGGCAAAGTGCAAGATGTACTTAATCGGGCCCGGTACGTGCACATACTTGCTCACATCGTGGTGGTAGAATTCAAAGTCCGGATGTTTCATCAGGTGCTCCACGTTGCGCATGTCGCCTGTAATCAGGTTATCCATGCCCACCACTCTGTAGCCTTCTTTAATGAACCGGTCGCACAAGTGCGAGCCGAGAAAACCGGCTGCGCCGGTAATGAGTACTTGATCTTTAGCCATGAATAACCTCCCTTCCAATGCTGTAATATGTAATGCCCTGGCCCTTGATCGTGGCCAAGTCGTATAAGTTACGTCCGTCAAAAATCACGCTGTCTTTCAACGTGGTTTTTAGCCGGCTGAAATCAACTGAACGAAACTCCGGCCACTCGGTGGCGATAAAGAGTGCATCTGCACCCGCCAACGTTTGGTACGGGTCATCGAAAAATTTGATGCGCGTGCCGTAGATACGTTTTACATGTTCCATCGCTTCCGGATCGTGCACTTGCACGTTGGCTCCTGCCTGTAACAGCGCATCGATGTTGTAGAGCGCCGGGGCCTCGCGAATATCGTCTGTGTGGGGTTTGAAAGACAATCCCCAAATGGCAAACGTTTTGCCCTTTACACCGCCAGCGTAATGTTGGTGAATGGTTTGAATGAGGCGGGTTTTCTGATCGGTGTTTACGTCCATCACGGCCTTCAGAATGCGGAAATCGTAATTGACTTCATCGGATGACTTTACCAACGCCTGCACGTCTTTGGGGAAACAGCTTCCACCATACCCAATGCCGGGAAACAGAAAACGTTTTCCAATCCGGCTGTCGGTACCTATTCCTTTGCGCACGGCGTCCACATCCGCACCTACCAATTCGCACAGATTGGCAATTTCGTTCATGAACGAAATTTTGGTTGCAAGAAATGAGTTCGCGGCATATTTGGTTAGTTCGGCCGAACGCTCATCCATGAACACAATCGGGTTACCCTGCCGAACAAACGGTGCGTACAGGTTTTCCATCACTTTGCGGGCACGATCGGATGAAGTTCCAACAACTACACGGTCGGGTTTCATAAAATCTTCAACGGCCACACCTTCGCGCAGAAACTCTGGGTTAGACACCACATCGAATTCCACCTTTGCGTTTTTGGCAATCCGCTCCCGAACCTTGTCGGCCGTACCTACAGGTACTGTGCTTTTGTCCACCACTACGGCATAGTGGGTTAATATCTTTCCTAACTCGTCTGCCACGTTAAGCACGTAGCGCAAGTCTGCCGAACCGTCTTCGCCCGGGGGCGTGGGCAAGGCCAGAAATATGATTTCCGCGTCTTGGATACCGGCTTTCAAGTCGGTGGTAAATTTCAGGCGCTGCTGGCGCAGGTTGCGCTCAAACATCACCTCAAGGCCGGGTTCATAAATGGTAATTTGGCCTGCGACGAGGCGCTCCACCTTCTTTTGATCGATATCTACACAGGTTACGTAATTGCCCGTTTCTGAAAAACAAGTGCCTGTTACCAAGCCAACGTAACCGGTACCAATTACTGCTATTTTCATCTTTTGTGGGATAAATTTCTTTGAGCGCGCAAAACTAGTCCAAAAAGGAAATCTTTTCCGTCTGAATGCCTCAAAATAGGGTTATACAGATGGCCGATTAAGAACCAAACTAACAGTTGTTCGGTTATATTTGCAAGTCAAAATCTATTCTGTTTATGTCAAATCAAGATTCCGGAAGCGCTGCTGCGTACGTTGAAACCGAGAACCAAGCCATGATTGCCAAGATGGTGCAAGATTTTGCCGTGCAGCACATGTTGCCGTATCGATCAGAATGGGATGAAAACCAAATTTTTCCCGTGGCGCTCTTTAAAAAGTTGGGAGAGCTGGGATTGATGGGTGTATTGGTGCCACAAGAGTATCACGGCTCAGGTTTTGGTTATCCCGAATACGTTACTGCAATTGCAGAATTAGCCAAAGTGGATGGAAGCATCGGGTTGTCGATGGCTGCACACAACTCCCTTTGTACCGGCCACATTTTGCAGTTTGGATCCGAGGCACAAAAGCAAAAATACTTACCGCTGCTGGCAACAGGCCAATGGATCGGGGCGTGGGGATTAACCGAACCAAACACCGGCTCTGATGCCGGCAATATGAAAACCACTGCCGTGCGCGAAGGCGACAATTACGTGTTGAACGGTGCAAAGAACTTTATTACCCACGGAATTTCGGGCGATGTGGCGGTGGTGATTGCCCGCACCGGAAAGGTGGGCGATAGCAAAGGCACGAGCGCATTCATTATCGAAAAGGGCACGCCTGGCTTTTACCCCGGCAAAAAAGAAAACAAATTGGGTATGCGTGCCTCAGAAACGGCCGAACTAATCTTTAACGACTGCAAAATACCGGTGGCGAATCGCCTGGGTGCAGAGGGTGAAGGTTTTAAGCAGGCACTAAAAGTGCTGGATGGTGGCCGGATTTCTATTGCGGCGCTAAGTTTAGGCATTGCGCAAGGCGCTTTCGAAGCGGCCCTGGCGTACGCGCAGGAGCGCAAACAGTTCAATCAGCCGATTTCCTCCTTTCAGGGAATTTCCTTCAAATTGGCCGAAATGGCAACCAAAATAGAAGCTGCAAAATGCCTTACGCTACAGGCCGCGTATCGCAAATCGGCTGGGCTTTCGGTTACAAAGGAATCGGCCATTGCCAAACTCTTTGCATCTGAAACTGCCGTAGACGTAGCCAACGACGCGGTACAAATCTTTGGCGGCTACGGCTACACCAAAGATTTTCCGGTGGAAAAACACTATCGCGATGCCAAGCTTTGCACCATTGGCGAGGGTACGTCCGAAATCCAAAAGCTCGTTATTTCGCGGTCTTTACTGGCGTGATGTTGCAAAAATGAAGTGATTCTGTATATTTGCAGCCCTTAACACAGAAGGAGTCATGTTGATCATTAATATCAAAGAAAACGAGTCGATCGATAAAGCATTGAAGCGCTTTAAGAAGAAGTTTGAAAAAACCGGCATTTTGCGCGAATTGCGCTCCCGCACTTCGTTCGAAAAGCCTTCTGTGGCCCGTAGAAACGAGGTTTTGCGCGCAGCCTACCGCCAGAAGCAGTATGCTTCCGAGAACTACTAGGTAGAAGCAGCGAAATAATGCATAAAGCAACCCCGGTTGAGATTCAGCCGGGGTTATTTTTTTATCTTCCATCGCATTATGGAGGAGGTTGAATCATTTCTGAGATATCTTCAATTTGAAAAACGGTACAGCGGTAAAACAACCGGTGCATATCGGGTTGATTTGGAACAATTCAACCAGTATTTGTTAAAGGCGTATGAGATAGGCCCCGCGCGGGCCAGTTACGCCATGGTTCGCTCATGGTTGGCCGAGCTCAGCCGACACGATTTGTCCAACAGCTCCATCAATCGGAAAGTAGCATGCCTTCGTAGCTTCTTCAAGTTCTTAATGAAAGAAGGGCTGATCACAAAAAATCCCATGCAAAAGATCCGGGCGTTAAAAACGGCCAAAAGGCTACCACAATTCGTAGCCGAAAAAGAGATGAACCTGCTTTTAGACCACGCAGCATTTGGAGATTCTTTCTCCGGTGTACGCGATCAGCTCGTGCTGGAACTGCTTTACGGAACGGGAATGCGGTTAGCGGAACTCATTTCGCTGGAGGAAAAACGGGTGAATCTGCGCGAGCGCACATTGAAGGTGGTTGGCAAAAGAAATAAAGAACGGGTGATTCCTTTCACCGACTCATTGGCTGCTTTGATCAGTAGGTACCAAACCATCCGCAACGAAGCGTTTGGTACGCCTGCACATGCCCTTCTGCTGCTCACTGACCAAGGTGTGCCCATGTACCCCATGTTTGTGTACCGCCTGGTGAAGCGCTACCTCCAACTTACCACATCGGCAGAGAAAAAAAGTCCACATGTGCTACGCCACACCTATGCTACGCATTTGTTAAACCAGGGCGCAGAGATTAACGCGGTAAAAGACCTGCTGGGCCACACCAGTTTGGCTGCCACTCAAGTGTACACGCATAACTCAATAGAGAAACTAAAAAAGGTTTATCAGCAGGCGCATCCCAAAGCCAAGTAGGTGTAGGCATAAAAAAAGGGCTTCGCAGGGAGCCCTTTTTGCTGAAGATTTTTTTACCGTTAGTTCGTTTTTGCGGGTGCCGGAGCAGGTGTAACACCAAGCTTTTTCAACACCAGATCGGAAATATTAAACTTATCATCGCTGTACAAAAGGATGTCAGCACCTTGTACGGTTTGCGGATTGATGATAAAGGAATAGCCCTGCTCTTTCGCCACATCAGCAATGGCCTTGCCCACTTTTGTGTACACCGGTTCCATCAAATCGGTTTGCTTTTTGCGGCTGGAGGCCTCCGCATCTTGCTGAAACTTCTGGATGCTTTCCTGCATTTGGGTAAGCTCGCGCTCTTTGTCTGCTCGGATCGCATCCGGCGTGGTAGCAGGCATGCCTTGGTAGGCTTTAAGTTTGTTCTCGTAATCCTGATACTTTGCTTTTAGCTGATTTTCGAGTTGGGTAACATGTGTCTTTAGGTCGGCATCGATACGTTTGAATTCCGGCAGTTGACTGAAGATGTAATCCCATTCAGCATAACCGATTTTCTGAGTGGTTTGCGATTGTGCCACAAACGATGCGCAAATCAATCCAAGGGCAAGAAGCGTTGTTTTCATTTTTTTCGTGTTCAAAATAGCATTCATTTTATTTTATCGTTGGGGTCTCCTAAGCCAAGCTCTTCCAGCACAAAGTCGGTATAGTCATGGCGCGGGTCCGTATAAATCATCACCAGTTCTCCGGCTTTATCGAAAATAATAGCTAACCGGTTTGCTTTAGCCACTTTATCGACCGCATCGAAAACTTTATCCTGTAAAGGTTTAATCAATTCCTGTTTTTTCAAAAAAAATAAGCCTCCAAAACCAAAAACCTTTTTTTGATACTCTTTCAGCTCGTTTTCCTTCTTGCGGATTTCGGCCAGGCGTTCCTGCTTCATTTCTTCGGTAAGCAGCACCTGTTCGGCCTGGTACGCCGCGTAAAGGCTCTCGGTTTTTTTCTGCATTTCCTCTACTTCTTTCTGCCACGCCCCGGAGAGTTGATCAATCTCGGCCTGGGCCTTGCCGTATTCAGGCATTTTATTCAGAATAAATTCTGAGTCGATGTACCCGAACTTCTGAGCTGCTGCAATATTCTTGCCGAAAAAAACAAAGGCAACCAGCGCCCAGCCCAACAGCCGCATATTAACGAATTTGCTGACCAATGGTAAAGTGGAACTGCGACCCGCTACGGGCTGTAGCTCCCGGTAAAGTATCAAATCCATACGCCCAGTTTAATCCAATTAAGCCGAACGCAGGCATGAAGATACGTGCCCCAACACCGGCTGATTTATAGAGGTTAAACGGGTTGAACTGATAGAAATTGTCCCAGTTGTTTCCGGCTTCGGTAAACACAAAGCCATAAATGGTGGCCGCCTGCCCCGTGGTTACCGGGTAACGCAACTCCATGCCCAACTTGGTGTAGGCGATACCACCCCAGATGTCGTTCGGGTTGCGGGATGCCGCATAGTTTGGCGGAGTGATTGAGTTGTTAGGATACCCGCGGAGACCCACAATTTCCTGACCCAACACAAACGCATTGAAACCGCCGGCCAAACCATCGCCACCAACAACAAACCGTTCAAACGGACCGGGCCCTAACGTGCGCGAGTATGAACCGAGGAATCCGTAATGGGCTTTTGCCTCCAGCACGAGACTGCGGCCATTCGGCTTGGAACTGCCCAACAGTTTTACATAAAACTTCGCATCGAGCATCCACTTATGGAATTCGGCCCAACGGTAGCGTTCCTGAAGTCCTTGCTCGTACAACGCCGGATCACGCCATTGCGAGTACGGTGGTGTAAACTTCGCGCTGAGCGACACTTGCGAGCCGCTGGTAGGGTACATCGGGTTATCGATGCTGTTTCGCGATAACACGGTCTCGAACGAGAACTGGAAGGTATCGCCCTGACCGGCCGGGAGCCCGTTCCAGTTATTGTAGCGGTACCGTAGCAATTGCAACGAGTTTTGAAGCACGAAATAATTATCGGGCCACTCCAGGCGGCGGCCCAAGCCGAAGGTTACACCACTCTGCCGAAGCGAGCGATCGTCTGAAAACTCAAACCGATTGGCCACACCACCAATAATCCCGCGCGTGATTGAGTGATTCAAACTCACGGTAAAAGAGTTAGGTCTGCGGCCGCCCAGCCAAGGCTCCGTAAACGAAAAACTGTAACTCTGGAACGACCGCCCGTTGGCCTGCATGCGCAACGATAACCGCTGGCCATCGCCCACGGGTAGCGGACGCCACTTTTTGAGGTGTGGAATATTGCGGGCCGAGAAGTTATTAAAGGTTACACCCAAGGTACCCACAAAGCCAAACGCACCACCCCAACCGCCGGATAACTCGATCTGGTCGTTCGATTGTTCCTCCACTTTCCACTCAATATCCACGGTGCCGTTGGCCGGATTCGGGCGGATATCTTGCTCTATCTTCTGCGGATTAAAATACCCCATAGACGATAGAATTTGGTTGGTGCGAATAATATCTGACCGGCGGAATTTATTGCCCGGCACGGTGCTTAGCTCCCTGCGGATCACGTGGTCGCTCGTGCGTTCGTTACCAGAGATAATTACCTTATCGATCGTGGCTTGGTCGCCCTCAAAGATGCGCATCTCTACGTCAATGGAATCGCCCACCACGGCAACTTCAATCGGTACGCAGCGGAAAAACAGATACCCGTCATCCATGTACAAGCCGTTGATATCTGCCCCTTTCGGGTTGAAGGTGGTTTTCTTATCGAGCAACTCTTTGTTGTAGACATCACCTTTTTTGATATCGAGGATCTTATCTAAAGTAGCTGCGGTGTAAAGGTAGTTGCCCGTCCAGGTTACGTTTCGGAAATAATACTTGCGTCCCTCGGAAAGCTTGAACTGCACATCTATTCCGCGCCTGTCGTAGCGAACCACCGTATCGCTCAGAATTTCGGCATCGCGAAACCCTTTGGAGTTATAGAACGCGATCAGCTTCGCCTTATCCTCTTCAAATTCTGAAGCAATGAACTTTGACCCGTTGAAGAAATTGAGTTTTACGTGTTTGTTTAAGAATTCTTTTGACTGCCGCCAGGAAACGGGTTTGCGGTTGGTTAGAAACTCTACTTTCTCTTTTGTGTTCGAACGCAGCACCCCCGCCAGAATCAAACGGTGCAGATTCAATCTTGGGTGCTCTTTTGTTTTCTTCAGCGTCTTCTTCAAGCGGTTAGAAGAAATCTCGTCATTGCCGGTAAACTTCACTTCGTTAATGCGCACCTTGCTTTGCAGGTCTACATCAAAACGCAGCCGCACGTAACCGCGGTTAAGTGTGTCTAGCAGTTGAATGGCACGCACTTTCGTGTTCAGAAAACCTTTTTTCACGAAGAATTTTTTGATCGTCACCTCCGCGTTGCGGATCATGGCATCGTTCACGATTTTACCTTTGATGAGATCCAGGTCTTCTTTAAGTGAAGACTGGCGGCCTTTTGAAATCCCCGTGAAATAGAACTCGGCCAGACGGGGCCGCTCCGCCAATTGAATAATCAGGAACACGTTGAGGCCCTCAATGCGATCGACTAAAATTGAAACGTCTCCCACTAATCCGTGCTTCCATAACTTACGCACGGCATTGCCTACCTGATCGCCCGGAATCTTGATTTTGTCGCCCACTTTTAAACCCGATAGCGAGACGATCGCGGTTTTATCCAAGACTTTGAGACCTTCTACTTCAATGCCACCAATGTAATATTCGCTCGGGTTGGCATAGTTTAAATCGCTAAGCGAGGCACTCTTTTCGGGCGTAGTTTCCGTTGTGGCACGTTCGCGGTTCTTCCGGAACTGGGCAGAAGTTTGCAGGCTAACGCCTAAAAAAACCATTCCGATCAAAACCACTCGAATCATACTGCTACTAAATGGATGGTGCTAAAACTTTTCCGAACCTGCGCTCGCGGGTTTGATAATCGCAAATGGCCTCGTATAGGTTTTCCTTGCGGAAATCGGGCCACAGCGTTTTGGTAATATGAAGTTCGGTGTAGGCAATCTGCCAAAGCAGAAAATTGCTTACCCGCATTTCGCCACTGGTGCGAATTAAAAGTTCCGGGTCGGGAATCAACGCGGTTTCGAGTGCGCGGCTCACGTGTAATTCGCTAATGTCTTCCGGGTGGAGGCGGCCCGCCTGAATTTCCATCCCAAGCGTACGCATGGCACGCACCAGCTCCGCCCGGCCGCTGTAGTTTAAGGCAATCACCAGGTTTAACCCGGAATTACCGCGCGTGCTCAATTTTGCTTCATCCAGATTACGCTGGCAGTCCAGCGGCAGATGACTAATATCGCCAATGGTAGACAGGCGCACTTTGTTATCGTGCAGCGTTTGGATTTCCTTTTTCAACGTGTTGATGAGCAACTCCATCAATGCATCCACCTCTTCTTTAGGGCGGCCCCAGTTCTCGGTGCTGAATGCATACAACGTGAGGTATTTCACCCCTAACTCGGCACAACCCTCTGTTACTGCGCGCACGGCTTCAATCGCGTTGCGATGACCAAAAATGCGGGCTGCACCTTTGCGTTGTGCCCAGCGGCCATTGCCATCCATGATCACAGCAATGTGCTGCGGCATCTTGGCAAGGTCGATTTGGTCCTTCAGAGAGGGCATAAGGGCGTAAAAATAGCCTATTTCCTTCACATCTCACAGGTGGTTGGAGTCTGGTAAAGATGGCGGCCGGCCCGGAAAAGTTTTAGCTAGTAAGGATTTTTTGCGCAGGGAATGTCGTAGAACGTGCGGGTGAGCGACAAACCCACGAAAAAAAAGTTATCGTAGTCGTAGGGATTGCCGTATTGAAAGTTTTTGCGGCTCACATCTTCATCGGCCACGCCATCCAGATAATCGAAGAAGGTCTTCCGGATTCCGATCTCAAAGGCCATGTACCACTTGGGATTAAGCACGTATTTCATCCCACCACCAAACGGGATCGCCATTTGCACGCTGCTGTACCCCTGGTTCGTTCGGTTATTGCCACTGATGCCAAATACGCTAATGCCACCAAAGAGGTAGGGAGTAAAGCGCAACCTGCGTTTGCCTTCGCGCCAATCCAAAAAATGGTATTCAAATGTGGAGGACACCTCCATGAGAAAAATATTGAAACCCGTGTTGCGCTGTGCCGCGGCGGCATCAATCGGTCGTTGGTCCGAGGCGCTTAGTTTGCCACCGGTGAGGCCGGCCCTGAAGCTGATGACTTTGCTGATGTTGCTGCGGTAAAAGAGCGTGGCCGCGGGTTGCGAGTTGAGGATGTTGTACGAGCGCACCAGATCGCCCGTGTAGTTGAACGTGCCGATACCGCCCCCGATTTCCGACCGCTGGCGCAACTGAGCGTGGGCGGGCGCCCACCCCAAAACAAACAAGATTAAAAACGCTGCCGCGCAGTTCTTCACCCGGTGTTTATCTGAATTTGGCGCGGTGGAAAGTAGCGCCCAAAATGTAGGTGAGGCGGATGGAAGTAACCATGTAAATATCGCGATCGTTTTTGGAACCACGCAGGTTGTCTCTGAATTCCTGTCCATATCCGGGTATCACGCTATAGGTTTGGCCATCGCGGCCCACGTAGGTAGTTCGGGCGGGTTGATCGGCCGCAGGCAATTCGTTCCCGCGGTAAGACATGGCTTTAGCGAGCGGGCTGGAAAGCACACCCAAGTCAACGTAGTTCTGGCTAACGTCATCCAAATAGTCTGTAAACGTGTAGCGAAACGCGATATCGGCCGAAAGGTCCATGACTTCATTGATTCTAAAACGAGCCCCCACACCAAAAGGTATTGCAATGCCCAAGGTTTTGTAGGGTTGGATGCCTGCGTTTAGATCCGTAGGGGCGAGGTTGGCGTATTGTCCTTCCGTGCCAAGCGGGCGAAGCTCTACCCATTGGCCTGCCTCGGCTAACGGGTTGCCCTGAAGGTCGGTAGCAGGGGCAAGGCCACGAGGATTATGGTGAAATGCGGCCACACCCAGGAAGGCGTAGGGTGTCCACTTTACCCGGCTGAGATAGTTTCCTTCGTTCTTAAACAGATCGAACACGCCCATGACCGAAAGTTCTTTGATTTGGTTTCTGAACGATAAATTTCTGCGGTACCGGAACACGCCATTATCGAGGTCTCCCCGGTCGGCCGACTCGGCATCCGCACCGCGCAGCGTACCCCACATGAAGTTTGTTGCCAGCGTGTAGCGCGGCCCAAACCGGTGGTTAAACGAAGCGGCAAAACCGGGGCGTGTAAACGAGATATCGGTGCTGCCAATGCCCGGGCGGGGTGCCAGATCACCATAGTAATTGAGGGCATTTACCGCGAAGCCCAGCGTGTTGTAACGCTTGTCTTTTCCGAAGTTATTCTTCTTGCCGCGGAAGTTAGCCATGCGCTTGTTATTGCGCTTCAGTGTTTTCCGATTGATCTGCGCCTCGCCATCGTAAGAAAACGAAAGAAACGCCACTGATAAACATGCCAACAATAGTTTCCGCATAAACATGAGTTTTCCGAATCTCAAAAGTAACGAATCTACACGATTTATTTGCACCCGGGGTGCGGGTTAATTGCGAACGTCCAGGCCCCAGTTCAATTTTTTCTGGAGGGTGAGGAAGTAATCGTAGTGCGGCAAATGGATTAATTGGGTGGCGAACCTGGCCTTTTTCACAGATAATTTCACCGAAGAATCGATGGTTTCGAAGCGGGAATCCAGCGAAAGCAAAAACCGGTTGGTGCGGCCTTCGATGCGGAAACTGATCTCGGCCTGGTTGTTTACCACCACGGGCCGGGCCGTTAGCGTATGCGGGCTAACGGGCGTTATTACAAAACTTTCGCTGGCCGGGTGCACCAGCGGGCCTCCACAACTCAACGAATAGCCCGTTGAGCCTGTGGGCGTGGCCACAATGATGCCATCCGCCCAGTACGAGTTGAGCAGTTGTTTATCCACAAACACATCTACATGAATCATGGAAGACGAATCCTTCTTCATGATGGTGAGGTCGTTCAGCGCAAAGTTAAAATCGCCAAACAAGCCGGTATTGCTTTTCAACGCCAGCAGCGTGCGGTGCTCGGTCGTGAAGTTTTTTGCAAGCACATCGGTAATGGCGGCTAACGCATCTTCGCGATTTACCGTGGCCAGAAAACCCAGGCGGCCCGTGTTGATGCCCAAGGTAGGCACTTGTGTTTTGCCCATGTAGGTTACGGATTCGAGCATGGTGCCATCGCCACCAATCGAAAGAAACGCGCCCAGACCGCGCAGGGAATCCCCCAGGGCGAACGCGCGCACCTTGCGCACGTAGGCACGCGAAAGCAGTTTCAACAGCTTGTCGGACACCCACACCTCCGCACCGTGCTGAAGCAGAAAATCGAGAATACCATCAATAAACTGGTGTGACTTTTGTTGAAAATCGCGACCGTGGATACCTATTCGCATCGGTTAGATATTGAGGTAGCGCATCAGCATTTCCAGCCGGGCTTTGTCGTTGCCGTCTTCTTTCAGGGTTTCCTGGTAGCGACCGATTACCCGGTAACCAAACCGCTCCAACGTGGCCACAATGCGCGATAAATCCGTTTGGTTGATCTTGAGCGTGAGTTTGATGCGCCCCTTATCGAGCGGATCCTCCACGATGTTGCTACTGATAATCTTGGCGCTGTTTTCCTCCACGTACCGGCTGATTTCCGTTAACGAGTAGTCTACCAGATTCATGGAAAGCACCAGGATGCCACCCGGCATTTGCACAGCGGCGGTTTGTGCAAACGAGGCCATCACATCCTGCACCGTAATCACCCCTTGGTAGTTTCGCTCCTCATCCAACACGGCCACCATGCTAAGTTTATGATCGCCCGCTACTTTAAGAATATCATAAAAATGCGCATCCAGCGCAACGGCACACGTCTTTCCTTCGAGTTGAAAACCCGACAGCAGTTTTTCGATGTCGTTGGACTCGAGGATGATTTCTTCGGATACGAAACCCAGTAGCTCTCCCTCATCCACCACGGGCAATTGCTTGCAGCGAAACTCTTCCATCCACACAATGGCTTTATGCGCATCGTCTGTCACCTTCAACGGTGGAATCATGTGGTTGATGAGTTCTTCTGCAATCATGTACGGGCCAAAAAGGAGCTAACCAGTGTATTGAATGTTTCGGGGTGTTCCATCATGGGTGCGTGGCAGCAACGATCGATGAATTGCAACTGCGAATTCGGGATCAGCCGATTAAACTCATGTGCAACCATGGGCGGTGTAATGGTGTCGTTCAAGCCCCAGACCAGCAAGGTAGGCACTTGTATTTTGGGTAGATCCAGCGCAAGATTATTACGTTGGGCAGATTTGGCAATGGCAACAATCCGCATGCATTTAGGAATGCTCTTGGTGGTTTCAAAAACTTCGTCTACCAATTCTTTCGATGCCACCGCCGGATCATAAAACGTGTAGGCCACCCGCTCGCGAATGTACTCGTAACTACCGCGTTTGGGGTATGAGCCCCCCATTGCATTTTCAAACAAACCGGAGCTGCCGGTAAGCACCAGCTTGGCTACTTTTTCCGGGTTGTGCAGGGTGTACAACAGCGCTACGTGGCCGCCCAAGGAGTTGCCCATGATGATCATGTTTTCCAGTTTCATCAAACTCACAAATCTTTCTGTAAACTCGCGCAGCCCTTCCAGGCCGGCTTGTTTAATTGGCATTTCGTAGATGGGTAACATCGGGATAACCACGCGGTATTCCTTTTTGAATTGGTTCACCACGCCCTCCCAATTGCTCAACGCGCCAAACAGGCCGTGTAAAAGCATCAGCACCTGGCCAGCGCCTTCATCTACGTATGTGAAATCACCTGTTTGTTTAACGGATAGTGCCATGTGTAAAGGCCTTAAGTAACTAAAAAAAACGCAACCTTAGAACTGCCGGAAAATTTCCCGGAAAAACGGTACAAAGCCAGCCAGCCAGCCCGCAACGTTGGGAGCAAGCTTAGCCGTGAACGGATATAGCCATGAGCCGGCCGTATAGTGCTCTGGAAATTTTACTTTAAACGAATCCACAATCCAGAGCACGATAGAGACCACGAAAAGGGTTTTGAACGCACCCAGCAGCAGGCCCATCCACTGATCTACTTTACCAAGAAATGTTTTATCAATGGAGTTGCGCAAACGCCTGCCCAACCACGTTACCAGGCCAAGAATCACAAAAAAGATAATCGCGAAGGAGATGTACGGCAACATCGTTTCGTCAATGTTCATGTTCCGCTCCAGGTACTCTACCCCCATGCCCATGAGTTTAAAAGCACCCAAAATGCCCAAAACCAACGCCAATAAAGAAAAAAGCTCCATCAAAAAACCCTCGCGGTAGCCGCTCCAGGCGCCAATGGCTACAATTACCACCAACGCAATGTCAATCTTACTCAAGCGGCCAGGAGTTTTTTTACCAGCTCAGATATGAGTTTGCCATCTGCTTTGCCCGCCAACGCCTTGGTGGCGGCGCCCATGACTTTGCCCATGTCTTGCGGAGATTTTGCACCCACCGCAGCAATGATGTTTTTTAGCTCGGCCTCAATTTCGGCCTCAGTAAGTTGCTTGGGCAGATATCGGCTGATGACTTCCAATTGAAATAATTCGCGCTGGGCCAATTCGGTGCGGCCTTCTTTAGTAAAAATATCAGCCGATTCTTTTCTTTGTTTGGCGGCTTTCGTAAGCAGTTTCATTTCCGCATCCTGCGAGATGTCGCCCGAGCCACCCTTTTCTGTTTCGGCCAGCAGAATCATGGATTTAATACCACGCAACGCTTCCAGCTCGTCTTTCTTTTTTGCCAACATGGCGGCTTTAATGTCCGCATCAACCTGTTGCCGTAAGCTCATGTTTGATAATTTTGGTGCGAAATTACACCAGCCTGCCAATATTTCTAAATCTGCATGACCCGCCTCTCCGTGAACATCAACAAAGTGGCTACGCTGCGCAACGCACGTGGTGGTAACAACCCGAAAGTAACCCAGGTGGCGCTGGACTGTGAGCGATTTGGGGCGCAGGGAATAACGGTACACCCGCGGCCAGATGAGCGCCACATCCGGTACCAGGATGTGTTGGATCTAAAACAAGTGGTTACCACCGAGTTCAACATTGAGGGTTACCCGGACGAGCGCTATCTGGAGCTGGTGGAGCGCGTGCGCCCCGCGCAAGCCACGCTGGTACCCGACGGCCCGCACGTGATTACGAGCAATGCCGGCTGGAACACCGTGGTGGATGCCGAGTTTCTGTCGGACATCGTAAAAAAAATAAAAGGCTGGGGCGTGCGCGTGTCGATTTTTGTGAATCCGGACGTAGCTATGGTGACCGGTGCAAAAACCGTGTGTGCCGACCGAATTGAATTGTATACCGAGCCGTACGCAAGTCGCTATCGCGAAAACCGAGACACCGCCGTAGCCGCGTACGTCACGGCAGCGGGTCGGGCAAAGGATTTGGGGTTGGGAATTAACGCGGGCCATGATCTTGATCTCCACAATCTCAAATTCCTTAAGCAATCTATTCCCTACCTGGACGAAGTTTCCATCGGCCATGCCTTGATTTGCGATGCCCTTTATCTGGGGTTGGAAAACACGATACAGCTTTATTTGCGGCAGTTGGAGGGTTAATCCGTTTTTTTGTTGGCCAAGCGATAGCCCACATTCAATTGCAGGATCAACGGAAACAATCCGCGATTTTCGCGATCCCAGTAAATCACGGGGCCAACATCAAACAGAATCGTTACCCGACCGGAGTTATGCCGCACACCCCACGTTGGCCCAGCAGCTAAGTCAATCTCGTTTTGGCGGGAGAAATTGGTTGCCAGCGTAGGCCCCCGTGTAAGTAGCCGTAGCGAAAGAAAACTAGCCGTGTTGTTCTCTGTGGATTTACCCCTCATGCTTCGCCTCTGCAGACTGTAGTAGTACCGGCTCTGCACATCCAGAAACGGAGCAATCAGATAAAGAAAACCGAGCGTGTTTGCTCGCGAAAGCGCAGGATATGAAATTCCGTACCCTACACCTGGTTGGATGGAGAGGGTGGTGAAGCGAGAAAGGGGGCGCTCCCATTCAATCGATGGGTTTATAATGCCCACGTTCAGAAGCCGAACTACTCTGGCATTTTCTTTCCGCAGATACGTTGAATCTCTTTTTTGAATTCGCGGAGGGCTCGCCTTTACATCCGGACCGAACATGTACTGTAGGCCAAAGCTCCATTGGCTGGCATCTCCATCATTGCTTACCGTAGCGGTAAAAGGGCCGGATACTTTTACGCCCTCCGTTATGGTGTATGTGGCCTGCGTAGTAGTAATGTTTTTACCGAACCCAAAATTGCGAAGGTAGCAGACGGAGCCGCGCAGCCTTCGGGATAGATCAAACCCAAAAGTAAAGCCGCCATCCAGCGTAATTAAGGTACGCGTGCCAATTTGGGTTTGAGCCCGAAGGCTATAATCGAAGACAGTGCCTGAAGATGATACTCCACTAAAGGAATGTCCTGAAACTCCAGGAATTACCCCTTCCAGCCAATTTGTGGTGAATCCGGTGAAAACGAGAAATGAAAATTTATCGTCCGATAGCGGTTGCCAGCCAATATGAAGCGGAACACCAACCGCTGCAAAAGGATTGGAGCGGGAGCGTAACAAGCTCTCCGTAACATTGATATCATCACTAAATGTATTTCGCAGCACGCCCGTTTGAACGGAAAGCTTTTCCGTAGGAAAGTAGGTGAGCGTGAAGCCATAGGTAAGGCGCCTGCCGTTGGGATCGACCTTACCACCATCGTCAGAAAAATCAAAATACTGCTTCCGGGAAGTTAGTCGCGTTTCAAAAAATAGGCGTTGCCGTGCTTGCCCAAAACCGTTTCCAAAACTAAACCCTAACAAGATGCCGAATGCCACTGATTTTGAGTAAAAGTGCGTCTTCATTTGCTGAGCATTTTTTCCAAACTAACTCTTTTTTCAAAAAATTTTATTTGAAATTTGTGCTCTTAAACAAGCTGGCGAGAACTATCTATTCAAACCGAATCTTAACTTCGCCATGCCGACCTTCATCTTTAACATCATGGCAAGTTTCGAAGCCGATAATAGTGGCTGAATTTGCCAACTACTCTGAGAAGCACGGGATGCCTACGCGTTACGGTTAAATCAATACGTTGGTTACCGCAGCAGTGCCGCAATCGCCTCATCGCCCTCTAAATTGTTCATCTGCCCCACAATCCAATTTGCTCTGCGCGTAATGTACGGAGAAGCCGGGTTGACTTTGTATTTTTTAGGATTGGGCAGGCACGCAGCGATGCGCGCGGCTTCCATGCGTGTGAGTTTCGCAGCCGGTTTTTTGTAGTACCGCTGCGCGGCCGCCTCCGCCCCAAAGGTTCCGGGGCCCATTTCAATCACATTTAAATACACGTCCAGGATGCGCTCCTTGCTCCACAACAACTCAATCATAAACGTAAAGTACACTTCCAGCCCTTTCCGCACCCAACTGCGCCCCTGCCACAAAAACACATTCTTGGCGGTTTGCTGGCTAATGGTGGATGCCCCGCGCACCCGTTTCTTTTTCTTGTTGTATTGCATAGCTTTTTGAATACTGCCCCAGTCAAAACCGTTGTGCTCAGCAAACAACTGGTCTTCGGAGGCCATTACCGCCAGCTTTAGATTTTTTGAAATTTTTTCGTTGACCACATAGTCGCGGCGCAGGCCGTGCCCATCCAACCAGTTGCCCAGTTGCGTAAACGTGATGGGTGGGTTTACCCAGCGCAGCAGCACGATGTAAACCAGTTGTACAAGGAATAAAGCAACAGCCGCCCGGAAGAACAGGCGAAAGACCTTTTTGCGCATCGGTTAGTAACGCCAACTTTTCACATCTGCTCCTGCCGGTGCTGACTCCTGGATCCGCTTTAGAATTTTTGGCAAGTACATGGTGTTGTATCGGAGCCTGGAGATATAGTTCGGATTGGCGTGATCACCATTCCAGCAGTGTTCGGCCCGATCGCCATAGTCCACTTCGCCGGCATAAAACGGGCTCTTGGTCTTCTTCAAAAAATCCTCCATCAGGTACACGGCATTGTTCAGGTAGTAGTTGTCCATGTCGCCACAGTAAATGTGAATCTTGCCTTGCAGTTTTGGGCCAAGGGTAGCCCAATCGCGTTGCAGAATATGTCGCAGATCATAATTTTCTTTCCAATAGGTGGCCACCTCCGGATCGATCTCGCCCGTTTCCTTGTTAAAAATGCGCTTAGGGTAACCGTCTTCGCCTTGGGGCGAGTAGACTGCTTCCCAAATGTCCCACTGTTGGCCGCTGCGCGATTTGGTGCCGAGGGCTAACTCATAGCGGTTGCTTTCTTCCATTGTAGATTGGATCTGGCCTAAGTAGTTTCGATGCGATGGAATGGGCAGCTTTTTGAATTCGCTATCATACCAAAATGCATTTTTTTGATTGTAGATGTCTACCAGGCAAAACGCACGGAAATCAATCGGGTCGGGACAGGCCGCGAAACAGCCGTTGAATTCGTCTGGATAAAACATTTGTACGGCCAGCGCCTCCCAGCCGCCCGTGGAGCCGCCATACGTAAAGCGGGCCCAACCTTCGCCGATGCCGCGGAATTTTTTCTCAATCTCCGGAAGGAGTTCAAACATGATGGCATCCCCGTAAGGGCCCAGATTGGCTGAGTTTACCGCGTACGAATCATCGTAATACGGGTTGGCGTGCTGAATTTCCACCACCAGAAAGCGCGGAAAGTTGTTGCTCGTCCATTGCTGGTAGAAGTTGTAGGCCTCCTGTTGCACGATTTTGTTATAGCCATAAATGCCAAACCGTTCGCTGTAATCGGTCGTGTCTAATTTTGGATCGGGTGGCGCTGTTCGAAAGCCCCCGAAGTCGGCAGGGAAATGGCCATGATAGATCATGAGCGGATAACGCGCATTCGGGTGTTCATCAAAGCCTTCGGGCAACAGCACGTGTGCGCCCAGATACATGGGGCGACCCCAAAACTCACTGAGCATTTTGCTTTGGATTTTGATGTGCTTTACATACTTCGTGTCGGCCGGTTCCTTCACCGGTTCAATTTGTTGATCCATTACCACCGCCACAGGCGCGCCCGATTTCTTGAAGGCAATCTTCACCGGTTTAGAGTAGAAGTTGCCCGGTTTACGATTCCACTGCTGGCCTTCGCCTTGATCGGGTGGGAGTTTTACCGTGTGGCCCGTTTTCAGGTTAAACGTTTCGTAGCGGTTGAGCAAAGCCTGCACGTAGTAGTCGCCTTCCGGAAGTTCCGAAATGGTTTTTATTGGAAAACCGATGGCTTGCTGGCCAACTTCAATGGCCTGGCCCGGCTGCATGCCCTCCACATCAATACCAAACACGATTTGGGTAGTGAGGCCATCGTTAATCTGAAAACGCGGTTCTGTTTTTTCGTTTGTTGCGAGAAGCAGTAACAGGCGGCCGTCTTGCGCCTGCCTGGAGAGCGCCTCCGTAAATTCGATCGTAAACCAAATTTTTTGTTGATCGGATTGCGTGCATCCTGCGAGCAGGAGCGCAGACCACACAAGCAAAGTAACAATACGCATAAGGCGGATAAGGTTAAGCCGCCAAATTACAATTTGGTTGTGGGATCGCAAGTTCCATCCGGTTTAACCGGTTTTGAAATATGCATGTAGCTTCACGGCCTTAAACGTTTATTCTACATGCTCTGCGCGATTCACCCCAAGCTGCCCATGCGCAGCAAATCCGCCACCAAAGACTTTTACATTGGCCAGTTGGGCTTCCGGCAGTTTGGTGGCGATTTTGAGGGTTACCTGATGGTGGAAAAAGATCAGATTCAACTCCACTTTTTTGAATTCCCGGCGCTTGATCCGAAAGAAAATTACGGCCAGGTGTATATCCGTACTACCGCCATTGAGGCACTTTACCAGCAGGCACGTGAGCGACATTTGGCCATACCCACCCTGGGCCATCTGGAAAACAAACCGTGGGGCCAAAAAGAATTTTCATTGCTCGACCCCGACCACAATCTGCTCACCTTCGGCCAAAGCCTTTAGCGCCACCAACGCAGCGCCTCGTACACCAGCCAGAAAAACAGGGCACTGCTGCCGTACACCATGATTATTTTTTTTCGGTTTTGTTGATCTTCCCACCACAGCACCCACCACGGTTTGTACAAGCCGAGCGCTAAACAAACCGCCAGCGCCAGGCAGAGAAAAAGAAAAAAGAGCCGCACAGAATCCACAACCGAAAGATAAAGGGTGTTTCCGCTTTATGTTACCCTCAGCATATATATTTGCGCCTCCATTTTTTTGCACGCGTGACGGCGTCTGAATTTCTAACACTCTACGAACTGGACGGCCTGGTGAAAACGCTGGTCGCCAGGTTGCGCACGCCCAAACCAGAATCAATCGCCATAAAAAACCTGCACGGTAGCCTGGATGCGGTGTTGTTTGCCACCGCTTACAAGCAGGTGCGGGCATCGCATGTTATTATTTGCGCAGACAAAGAAGAAGCCGCTTATCTGGCGAACGATTTGCAAAACCTCATCGGCCAGCGGGAAATTCTTACGTTCCCGATGTCGTACAAACGGCCGTATGAGTACGATGAAACCGAAAACGCAAATGTATTGATGCGCGCGGAGGTACTTAGCCGCGTGAGCGATCACCCCGACTCGCAGATCATCGTTACGTATCCGGAGGCGCTCTCCGAAAAAGTGATCACCAAGAAATCGCTGGCCAGCAACACGTTTGGTGTAAAGAAAGGTGAGCGTCTGGAGGTGAGTTTTTTAGAAGAGTTTCTACACAGCTATGATTTTGAGAAGACGGATTTTGTGTATGAAGCCGGCCAGTTTGCCGTGCGCGGTGGCATTATTGATGTGTTCTCTTTTGCTAACGAGCTACCCTACCGTATTGAGCTTTTTGGCGATGAGGTAGACAGCATCCGCACGTTCGATCCGGGTTCGCAGCTTTCCGTAGACGTGCTCGATCGCGTTAGCCTTATGCCCAATGTACAGGCCCGGCTGGTGCAGGAAGACCGGCAGTCGTTTCTGGAATTCGTGCCGGCGCACACCCGGATTTGGCTGCGCGACACCGCCTACACACTGGCGCTGCTTGGTAAGTGTTTTGAAAAGGCAGCGCAGCGGTTTGATCAAATTCTCATTCGCAGTGGCGCGCCCGCGGGGTTGCACCCCGAAGCCCTGTTTGAAACGGAGGCGGCCTTCTTTACTACGCTTCAACATTTTCACCGGATCGAGTGGGGCGGACGCCCTTACTTTACGCCTGCAGAAACGTTTGATTTCCCCTCCGCAACCCAAACTTCGTTTAAAAAGAATTTCGAACTGCTGGCTGCGAACTTGCTGGATCTTCAGCAGCGCGGGTACACCAACTTTATCGCGGCCGATCAGGCCAAGCAACTCGAACGCCTGCAAGGTGTTTTTGAAGAAATCCATCCGGAGCTGCGGTTTATTCCACTGGCGTTTTCCCTGCGCCAGGGATTTATTGATCACACGTTGAAACTCGTGTGCTACACCGATCATCAGATTTTTGATCGTTTTCATCGCTACCGCGCCAAAGAGAAGTTCTCGAAATCAAAAGCGCTTACGTTTCGCGAATTACAAACCCTGCAGCCCGGAGATTTTGTAACGCACATCGACTACGGTATTGCACGTTTCGCGGGCCTCGAGAAAAAGGATGTTAATGGCAGAGAGCAAGAGGCCATTCGGCTGGTGTTTCGCGATAATGATTTGCTCTACATCAATATCCATTCGCTGCACAAAATTTCTAAATACTCCGGCAAAGACGGCACGCCCCCCAGCATCAGCAAACTTGGGTCGGGCGAGTGGGAGAGCAAGAAAGCCAAAGTAAAAAAGAAGGTAAAAGACATTGCTAAGGAGCTTATCGATTTATATGCAAAACGAAAAGCGGCTCCCGGCTACCCGTTCTCAGCGGATGGCTTTTTGCAAGCCGAGCTTGAGTCTTCCTTTTTGTATGAAGACACGCCCGATCAGGCGAAAGCCACCGAAGACGTAAAACGCGACATGCAGCAACCCCACCCGATGGACCGTTTGGTGTGTGGGGATGTGGGTTTCGGTAAGACCGAAGTGGCCATCCGGGCGGCCTTTAAAGCCACGGCCGACGGTAAACAAGTAGCCGTGTTGGTACCCACCACCATTCTCGCCATGCAGCATTACCGCACCTTTCGCGATCGCCTCGCCAACCTGCCGGTGCGGGTAGAGTACATTTCGAGATTCAAATCCGAGAAAGACATCAAGGCCATTGTGGCCGATGTAAAAGAGGGCAAGGTAAACGTGCTCATCGGCACCCACCGGATTGTGGGCAACGATGTGCAGTTTAAACAACTCGGGTTGCTGATTATAGACGAGGAACAGAAGTTTGGTGTGAAGGTAAAAGACAAGCTGAAAGAGCTCAAGCTAAATGTAGACGTGCTCACCCTCACGGCTACGCCCATTCCGCGCACGTTGCATTTTTCGCTCATGGGCGCGCGCGACCTCAGCATTATTTCAACGCCGCCGCCCAACCGCCAGCCCGTAACCACCGAGGTGCATGCCTTTCAGGAAGAGATCATCCGCGATGCGGTGAGTTTTGAAATCCGCAGAGGCGGGCAAATCTTTTTTGTGCACAACCGCATCAGCGATATCGAACAAGTGGCGAATGTGATCTACAAACTGGTGCCCGATGCGCGCATCGGCATTGCCCATGGCCAGATGGAAGGCGATAAGTTGGAAAAAGTGATGCTGAAGTTCATTGAAGGCGAGTACGATGTGCTGGTGTCCACCAACATCATTGAGTCTGGCCTCGACATTCCCAATGCCAATACCATCATCATTAACCAGGCCCAGCTTTTTGGATTAAGCGATTTGCACCAAATGCGTGGGCGCGTGGGCCGCTCCAACAAAAAAGCGTTCTGTTACCTGCTTACACCACCCGCTACCGTGCTCTCGGCCGACTCGCGCAAAAGGCTGGCTGCGTTAGAGGAGTTTTCTGAACTGGGCGATGGATTTAAAGTGGCAATGCGCGATCTGGACATCCGCGGTGCCGGCAATTTGCTGGGGGCTGAGCAAAGCGGGTTTATCAGTGATTTGGGGTTTGATGCCTATCACAAAATTCTGGACGATGCCATTCAGGAACTAAAAGAAACGGAGTTTAAAGAGCTCTTCGCTACCGAGCTGGCCGAGAAAGCAAAACTGATTGTGCCTGACTGCGTAATCGAAACAGATTTGGAAATTCTCATTCCGGAAACCTACGTGGCCAACACCAGCGAGCGGCTGCAGCTGTACGCCACGTTGGATAATATTGCCAGCGAGGACGAACTGGAAAAATTTGTTCACTCCCTGCGCGACCGGTTTGGCGAGTTGCCGGTGCCGGTAGTGCAGTTGGTGCAAACCGTGCGCGTGCGTTGGTTGGGCGAGCGGCTGGGGTTTGAGAAACTTTCGCTGAAGAACGAGAAAATCAAAGCCCAGTTTCTGAACAAAGATGAGTATTTCCGCTCCGATGTGTTCGGGCGCATCCTTGCCTTTGTACAAAAGCATGCAAAACGCTGCCGGGTAAAAGAAAGTGGGGGCAAATCGCTGCTCACCATCGAACACATTACCACCGTAGACAGCGCGTTGGAAATTCTACAGCAGATTTAGGCGGTCTTGAGCAAATCATCCAAAGAAACCCCTTCCACATAGGGCATGAGTTGGTTGGGTTCGTGAAAGGCATTCAACATCAACACCCGCTTATAGGTGGTAGAAAAGTAGACTTCAATAAAAAAGTTGCCGCTGGCGTAGAGCAACACTTTGCAATCCGCCAGCCAGCGCATGGCCAGGTAATCGGCATGGGTTACCACCCAGTCGCATTTCTGTTCGAAAGAAGCCTCTTTAAACTCATTGATTGTGGGCATGCGGCAGGATGCGTAAGAACTGTGCCAATTGGCAATCCGTAGAATTTTAAGGCAGTTCGTCCGGATTTTTTGCCGGATCGGGAAAGTTTTTCCCATCCTCGGATCGCAATACGTGGTGTTGCACCAGCGTTGACACGGGTGGTTGGCAACGGTTCGACCGGAGATTGATCACAAAAAATGTTACGCTTTGGAAAACATGGGTTTAAGTATTTATATTTACGATTCTTTAGTTCTAACCAATTCGCGATGAAGTACGTTAAGGTTCCTTTTTTAGTTGTTGCTGCATCGGTATTCATTACCGGATGCTCATTGTTTGGCAACCGTGGAGGCAAACCCACAGCCATTAACCCCGGGCAACTCAGTACAGCAACAGGCATTGCATTTAACGATGAAGATGCCAACGGCTTTCAGGTAAAACCATTTGAGGGCCAACCCGACGCGCCCAACACGGTGTTTATTGAAGGCGGTCGTTCCATCATGGGCTCGTTCGAAGAAGATGTTATGTCGTGGCGCGACAACATCGAGCGGACAGTTTCAGTGGCCTCCTTTTACATGGACGAAACCGAGATTGCCAACATTCACTGGCTGGAATACCTGCACTACCTCAACCGCGACTCTACGCAAGAAATTTATCAGGAGGCGTTACCCGATACTACCGTATGGGTAGGCAAGCTTGCCTTTAACGATCCGTATGTAGACCACTACCTCCGCTACCCCGGCTTCCGGTATTTTCCGGTGGTGGGCGTAAGCTGGGTGCAAGCCAACCGTTATGCGGAGTGGCGCACGGCGGCTGTTAACCAGCAACTATTAAAAGATTCTGGCGAAGAAATTCCGGAGGTACCGGCAGGTGGCCGCATTCCTTTGGAAACCGGAGTCGTGATTCCCGCCTACCGCCTGCCTACGGAGGCGGAGTGGGAGTATGCTGCTCAGGCATTAATCGGAACCCAGTGGCTGGAAGAATTGCAAACGCACCAGCGCCTGTATCCGTGGGATGGCCACGCACTGCGTAATCCTTACGGTAAAGAAATGGGCTACTTCCTGGCAAACTTTAAACGTGGCCGCGGTGACTACGCCGGTATTGCCGGTCGCCTGAACGATGGCGCGTTAATCACCTCCTACATCTATGAATACCCGCCTAACGACTACGGCTTGTACAACATGGCCGGTAACGTAAGCGAGTGGGTGATGGACATTTACCGGCCGCTTTCCTTCCAGGATATGGACGACCTGAACCCCATGCGTAGAGACGGTTTTCTTGATGATGCCGGCAAATACAGCAACAACGTGAAGTTGAAAGACGATTTCCGCCCGGGCGACCCGAACCGCGCAGCAAAAGCAAAACCTGGCGACTGGGAAGAAAAAGATGCGCAGGGTTTCACTTCAATGGTTTCGGATAAGGTGCGCGTGTACAAAGGCGGTTCCTGGAAAGATGTGGCTTATTGGATGAGCCCCGGTACCCGCAGGTATCTCGATCAAGATTCATCTACGGCTACCATCGGTTTCCGCTGCGCAATGATTCGCGCCGGTTCAAACTACTAAGAATATCGACCTGTTTGGCAATAAGAGGCCATCCGAAATCGGATGGCCTTTTTTATTTATGCCTCCGCAATGCAGGCAATACTAATACTTGCGCAACCCGCCTCGCACAGCCGCTCGGCACAAGCTTCTACCGTTGCGCCCGTAGTGATTACATCATCCACCAACAAAACTGCTTTGTTTTGTATGGCTTGTTGCTCTGCCACGCAAAACGCCTGTTGCATATTTTCCCAACGCTGTGCCCGGTCCTTTCGCGTCTGTGTTTCCGTGGCCTGTTCGCGCACCAGCGCAGCTGCCAGCACCGGGATGTGCAGTTCCTGGCTGAGGCCGGTTGCAAAACGTTCACTCTGGTTGTAACCACGCCTGCGCATACGGGTGGGGTGGAGCGGTACAGGTATAATCACATCCCACGTTTCGCGTGCCGCCGCCGCAAGCAGGTTGCCATACACACGGCCAAGAAAAACCCCTAACTCGGCCTGGCGTTGATATTTTAATTCATGCAGCAGCCGCTGGGCAACACTCTCTTTACGGAAGTGCAAAAACGCCTGTGCCGAACGAATGGACACCCGGCCGAGCAACCGCTCAAACACCGGGTTGTTCTGCCACTGATGGTAATTGGTTATGGGTAGATCGCGCAAACACTGGGTGCAAAGCCACTCTTCGCCGCGCAGCAGGCCACCCGCACAGCCCACGCATGCCCGAGGGAAAAACAGCTGAATGAAGTCTGCCCAAACCGAACGACCCGGGTTTGAATTTTGATTGCTCTGCAAACGCCCCATATTTGTGAAAAAATGTATGCAACTGGTAGAGCAATTTAATGAATACCGCAGCAAAATGAACGAGCGCATTTTGGCGGCCGATAATCTGATCATTAAACGGATCTTTAACCTGGACACCAATGCCTATCAGGAAGGCGTGTTGGATGTAAAAAGTAAAGAACTCATCGGCCTAACGTGTTCGTTGGTGCTGCGCTGCGATGATTGCGTAAAATATCACCTGGGTAAATGCAAGGAAGTTGGCCTCAGCACGGAAGAAGTGCACGAAGCCATGGGCATCGCCACACTGGTAGGTGGCACCATCGTAATTCCGCATTTGCGCCGGGCATTTGAATTCTGGGACGCCCTGCATGTTTAAGCGCGATCTCGAACTCGACCGCCAGTGGCATTGGCTTGTGCAGGAAATTGAGGCCCGCTTTGGCAAGCGCCCCAAAGACCTGAACGGAGTGTTGTTCCTCATCGGGGTGCAAGAGCTGGGTAAGGGCCACCGTTTTTTTTCGAAGGAAGAAAAGCAAGATCTTATGCACATTGGCATCTGTAAAGTGCTGAGCCTGTCTGGCTACTACCAACTTTTGGGCACTGATCAAGACGGCTGGCCACACTGGCAACTGGTAAAAAAGCTGCCGCATTTTGACCTGCTGGAGCAAGAGAAGCTGTTAAAAATGCATGTGCTGGAATATTTTGAACAAGAATACCAGTGGCAGTACCCCACAAACCCGGTTCAACCGTAAAATATCCACGCGTTTCTCATTAACTTTCCCAACGGCTCAAACCCTTTGCGGGCGGGGCCGTTTGGACTATAGTAAGAGCCGGAGCGATGGATGGATTTAATTCAGTACAACAAAACATTGCCGCGTTTACGCGCAAGTATTATTGGAATCTTGCCATTCGCGGAACGCTGCTTAGTCTCACCATTCTGCTTGGGTATTTCTTGTTAATCGCCTTGCTCGAGTCTGCCTTGTGGATGCCGGGCTCCGCACGGCTGTTGCTGGTGATCTTCTTCTTTGGCATTGCTGCGTATTGCATCGCGCGTTTTCTGCGAGAGCCCCTGCGCTGGTGGGTTCAAAAACAAGGGCTAAGTACTGAACAAAGCGCACAAATAATTGGAAGCCGGTTCCCCACCATTGGCGACCGGCTGCTAAACGTTTTGCAACTGCACCAGCGGCCGCAGTCTTCAGCCCTGTGGGCCGCCAGCATCAATCAGAAATCACAACAGTTCGAGGGCATTCCGTTCGATCAGGCCATTGATCTGCGCGATAATCTCGTGTACGTAAAGGCACTTTCCATTCCCATTCTGCTGTTGCTTGTGGTGTTGGTCTTTAACCGGCAGCTACTTACACAAAGCACCTACCGAATTGTGCGGTTTCAGGAAGAATTTTCGCCAACCGCGCCATTTCAGTTTACCGTGGATGAAACCCAACTTACCGCCTTCTTTAACGAAGACTTCCGTTTGCGGGCCACCCTTTCGGGGAATTCGTTACCCGAGGCGCTATACGTTGTTTCGAACGGGCAGCGATTTAAAATGACACCCGTTGCCGGCGCTTATGAATATGTTTTTGAGCGCGTGCAGGCCGGATTTCCGTTTCAGCTGGAGGGCTCCGGTTTCCTTTCCAAACGCTTTGAACTGAAGATTATCCATCGCCCCGAGTTACTGCGGCTCAGGGCCCAGTTTGAATTTCCGCGCTACCTTGGCCTGCTACCCGTTACGCGCTATAACGCCGGAAATCTGGAAGTGCCGGAAGGCACCCGTGTAACCTGGGTGGTAGAAGCCACAAACACGACCAAGGCAACGATGCACTTTGCGTCGGAGGAGCAACCTCAAGACATGCCGTTGGTGGATGAGCAAACGTTTCGCTTCAGTAAATCGCTGCGCCAGCCCGATGAATACGAGGTGTTGTTAGGAAACGACCGGGCCCGGAACAAAGATGCGCTCCGCTACTCGATCAACGTGATTAAGGATGAGTTCCCCACCATCACCATCCAACAACAGAAAGACAGTACCCTATTCCGCACGCTTTGGCTGGGCGGCTACGCCAGCGATGATCATGGCATTAGTGAAGCGGTAGTTCGTTTTCGCATTTTCCGCGGCCAGCGCGAAGAAACCGGCTCCTTCCCTTTGCCGGTGAACAACAATCTGCCGGAGCAACGCATCTTTCATACCTGGGCCCTGGACAGCCTCAACCTTAAGCCTGGCGACCAATTGAGCTACGCGGTGCACGTGTGGGACAACGATGGCGTAAACGGCAGAAAGTCTGCGCAATCTGCCACGTTCCGCCTGGAACTGCCCTCGCAGGAGGCGCTGGAAAAAGCGATCGACCGTGGCACGCAAAACACCCAGGATAAACTTCAGCAAGGCGTGAAAAAATCGGAAGAGATCAAACGCGGACTGGAGGAGGCCATCCAAAAACTAAAGGGCAAACAAAGCCTGGATTGGCAGGACAAACAAATGCTGCAGCAATTGATTGAGCAACGCAAACAACTGGATCAGCAATTAGAACAATTGCGCAAAGACGCCCGCGAACTGGAAGAAAAGAAAGACCAGTTTACCGAAGAAAGCGAGCGGCTGCAAGAGAAATCCGAAGAGGTGCAAAAGCGAATTGACGATCTGATGGATGAGGAACAACGCAAGTTGCTGGAAGAGCTGGAAAAACTATTGAAAGACGACGCCCCCTCGCAACAACTGATGAAACTGCTGGAACAAATGCAACGCAAAGAGCGGGATTTCAAAAAAGAAATGGAGCGCGCCCAGGAACTGTACAAACAGCTGCAATACGAATACAAATTAGAGCAAACCACAAATCAACTGCAAAACGAGATCGAAGCGCAGGAGCGCTTACTGCAACAAACCGAAGCCCTTACCAAAGAAGAAAAAAACCGCGGCAACGAAAACAAGAACAACACAACCGCACCGAACGAAGAAAAGGGAAATGAATCGAAAGCAGAATCGAAAAACGAAGACTCGCCCGCTGAGTTAGCCAATCAACAAGCCGAACGAAAAGCCGCCACCGAAGCGTTGAAAAAAGAAATGGAAAAGTTGGAGGAAATGGGCAAAGAGGTGGAAGACCCAGCCGAATTACCCAATGAAGAACAAATGAACGACATCGCCAACGACCAACAGAAAAGCCAGGAATCGCTCGAACAAGGCAAACCTCAGAAATCGGCCCAACAGCAAAAACAAGCGGTTGAAAAAATGAAGCAGATGAAAAACCAAATGGAGGGCGCACTTAGCAACATGCAAATGGAGATGGACATGGCGAATCTGGAAAGCCTGCGGCAAATCATTCACGGCTTGGTTAAACTTTCGTTCGATCAGGAAAACATCACCAAAGAGTTTTTGCCCATTCAGCAGACAGACCCAGCCTACGTAGAGCTCTCTCAACGTCAATTAAAGCTCAAAGACGATGCTAAAGTGCTGGAAGACAGCTTGTTAGCACTATCCAAGCGCGATGCAAACATGAATGCGTTTGTTACAAAAGAAGTAGGCAAACTGAACGACCATGTAGACAAAGCCGTGGAATACGTGCGCGACCGCAAGAAAGGAAATGCCGGTAGCGAGATGCAGTTTGCTATGACCAGCATTAATAACCTGGCGTTGCTATTGAACGACCACTTTGATGCCATGATGCAGATGATGCAAAATGCCATGATGATGCCCGGCAAAGGAAAATCGAAAGGGCAGAAGCAGCAGGGACTAGGCGATAGACAACGCGAGCTGAACCGCAGAACAGAAGAGATCATGAAAAATGGTAAGCCCGGGCGTGCGATGTCTGAAGAACTTGCGCGATTGGCGATGGAACAAGAGAACATCCGCAGGATGCTACAAGAGATGCAGGAAAGCCTGAAGAAAAACGGGCAAAAGCCCGGTGGCGACTTACCCAGTAAAATGGAGGAAAACGAGCTGGATCTGGTAAACAAGCGGCTCACCAATCAACTGTTACAACGGCAACGCGAAATCCTTACACGATTGTTGGAAACCGAAAAGTCATTGCGCGAGCAAAACATGGATGAAGAACGAAAGGGAGAAACCGCCAAAGAGTACGAAAATGCCCTTCCGCGCTCATTTGAACAGTATTTAAGATTAAAGGAAAAAGAACTAGAATTGCTCAAAACCGTTCCACCCAAGTTGTACCCTTACTACAAACGCGAGGTGAACGAGTATTTTAAACGTCTTGGCTATAATTGATCCGTATTGTTGGCATGAAAACCATCCGAATTGAAATCCCTTCTTTGTCCGAAAACATCCGGATGATCGAGAGCTTTATCGACAACGCAAAAGATAAGTTTCAGCTGAATGATGACATCTACGGCAACATCATGATTGCGGTAACCGAAGCGGTGAACAATGCCATCAAACACGGCAACCGTGGCGATGCAAAAAAGAACGTAACGTTGGCTCTTGGGGTAGAGGAGAATCTCATTCGGTTTTCGATAACCGATGAGGGCCCTGGTTTTGATTACCACCATTTGCCCGACCCTACCGCCCCGGAGAATCTGGAAAAACCCAGCGGCCGCGGCATTTTCCTCATGAAACACCTGGCCGATGAAGTAGAGTTTCTCCATGGCGGGCGCCAGGTAGAACTTCGCTTTTACATGAATTAATGGCCATTCGGCTTTTCTACCAGCAAACCCGGTACCGGCTGCGGACTTCCGCCCAGACCATCGCGTGGATTAAGCGAGTAATCAAGCAAGAGGGCGCAACGGCCGGAAACATCACTTTTGTGATTTGCACGGATGCCGTGCTTTTGCCCATGAATCAAGCCTATCTAAAGCACAACACCCTGACAGATATCATCACCTTTCAATATCACCGCAAAGGTGAACCGCTGGAAGGGGAGGTGTACATCAGTATCGATCGCGTGAAAGAGAATGCCCGGCAATTCAATGTACGGCCAGCCGATGAACTACACCGGGTAATGATTCACGGTGTGTTGCACCTGATAGGCTACAGCGACAAGACGGCGGCTGCAAAAAAGCGCATGCGCAGAAAAGAAGACACCTGTCTATCTTTGCGGAAATAAGTTCCACGTGAAACATCTGTCGCCAAGCCAAAGGTGGATTTTGATGTTCCACGTGAAACACGAACCTTTTTGAGCGATGTTTCCGGAATACGATGTTATTGTGGTGGGGGCCGGTCATGCCGGATGCGAGGCCGCGGCCGCAGCTGCCAATATGGGCTCGAAGGTGCTGCTCATTACTATGAACATGGGCACCATTGCCCAAATGAGTTGTAACCCCGCCATGGGTGGGGTGGCCAAGGGGCAAATCGTACGGGAAATTGACGCGCTGGGCGGATACTCCGGCATCATCTCCGATAAGTCGATGCTTCAATTTCGCATGCTTAATCTTTCTAAAGGTCCGGCCATGTGGAGCCCTCGCACCCAAAACGATCGGGCCCGCTTTGCCGAGGAATGGCGCCTGGCCTTAGAACGAACACCCAATGTTGATTTCTGGCAAGAAATGGTATCCGGCCTGATCGTAAAAAACCGCCGGGTAGTGGGTGTACGAACGGCCCTGGGTCTGGAAATCAATACAAAGGCGGTGGTGCTTACCAACGGTACATTTCTAAACGGCAAAATCCATATTGGGGAGAAGAACTTCGGGGGTGGCCGCACCGGCGAGAAAGCCGCCACCGGCATTACGGAACAACTCGTTGAACTCGGTTTTGAAGCCGGTCGGATGAAGACCGGAACGCCCCCGCGGGTAGACGGCCGCTCGCTGGACTACAGCAAGATGGAAGAACAGAAGGGCGATGCGAATCCCGGCAAGTTTTCCTACACCAACACGCAACCTTTGCAGAAACAACTGAGCTGCTGGATAACCTACACTAACGAAGCCGTGCATAAAACCCTCGAAAAAGGGTTTGACAAGTCGCCCATGTTTCAAGGCCGAATTCAAGGTCTCGGGCCCCGGTACTGCCCATCCATCGAAGATAAAATCAACCGGTTTGCCGAACGCGACCGCCACCAGATTTTTGTGGAGCCGGAAGGCTGGGAAACGGTGGAGATTTATGTGAACGGGTTTTCCACTTCGCTTCCCGAAGACATTCAATATCAGGCGCTTACGCGGATTCCTGGCTTCGAAAATGCACGCATGTTCCGCCCGGGTTACGCCATTGAGTACGATTACTTCCCGCCCACGCAATTAAAGCTCTCACTAGAGACACAACTAATTGACAATCTGTATTTTGCAGGTCAAATTAACGGAACTACCGGCTACGAAGAAGCCGCTTGTCAAGGACTGATGGCGGGCATCAACGCCCATAATAAAGTGCATGACGAAGCGCCCTTTATCCTGAAACGCTCAGAAGCATACATCGGTGTACTCATTGATGATCTCGTGAACAAAGGCACGCAAGAACCCTACCGCATGTTTACGAGCCGCGCGGAATACCGCATTTTACTCCGCCAGGATAATGCCGACTTGCGGCTCACCCGAAAAGGCCATGCCTTAGGACTGGCCTCTAACGAAAGATTGGAAACGCTACAACGCAAGCTCGACCAGATCGCTCATTTGCGGGCTGCATTAGATGAGTTAAAACTGGAACCGGAGGAAGCGAACCCCTCGTTGGAAACCATACCTACAAGCACCCTCCGCGAGAAAGCAACCGCCAGCAGCTTGCTGCGCAGACCCCAAATTTCTATGCAGCACCTCCAGCACCTCGGCACACAAATCCGAAAGTTGCTGGCTCCGTTTCCGGACGACATACAACAGCAAGTGGAAATCGACATTAAGTACGAAGCGTATATCGAACGCGAGCGAAAGCAAGCTGAAAAAATCGAGGGGCTAGAGGAGTACCGCATCCGACCGGACTTCGACTACGACCGGGTGAAAGCACTCTCCTCCGAAGCGCGAGAAAAGCTGAAGAAACACCGACCCCAGACCATCGGTCAAATGTCGCGCATCAGCGGTGTATCTCCCGCAGATGTTTCCGTTCTCACGGTCTACCTCGGCAAGTAACCTATGGCAACCCACGTGCAGCCACCCTGCCCGATTTGTGGAACAACACAATTTAAACCGGAATTGCATTTGCATGATTATGCCGTAACCGGTGAGCCATTCACCATTCAGTCGTGTACGCAGTGCGGCTTATGGCAAACCCATCCGCAACCTAACGAAGCACAGCTACCACACTACTACCAATCCACCGCATACATCAGCCACCAAACCACCTCGCACAGCTTGTTCGAACGGGTGTACTTTATCGCCCGAAATTTCATGATCCGCAAAAAGCTTACGCTGATTGAACACCATCACGCGAAAGGCAAACTACTGGACTACGGATGTGGCACGGGTGCATTTCTCGCGCAAGCGCAAAAAAAAGGGTGGATCGTCTCCGGCTACGAACCCTCTGCCACCGCCCGAGCAGCAGCGGACCCCAGGCTACGTATCGCGGCAACGCCCAGCGAATTGAACGGACCCTTCGATGTAATTACTCTGTGGCATGTTTTAGAACACTTGCCCCATATTCAATCCGACCTCGACCAACTGAGAACTCTGCTCGCACCCGGCGGGTTGCTCGTCATCGCGGTACCGAATCACGAATCGTGGGATGCCACCCATTACCAACAACGCTGGGCAGGGTACGATGTACCCCGGCACCTTTGGCACCTCAACCAAACCAACCTCGTGCGCCTGCTCAACAAACATCACCTCCGCCATATCGCGACACGGCCGCTGCTACTCGACAGCTTTTTTGTTTCCCTACTCAGCGAGCGATACGCGCAAACATTACCAGCAATTGCGTACATCAAAGCGTTCTGGCATGGAATTTACTCGAACTGGAAAGCCCGAGGCACAACAAATTATTCGAGCTTAATCTACCTTGCCCGCAAATGAAAACCGGTTTACTACTATTGGCTACGGCACTTTTACTCTGGACGTGTGCCAGCCAGACCACACCCGATGGCGGCCCGAAAGACGAAAAGCCACCCGTATTGTTAAACTCTATTCCAAAAAACAACGGCCTAAACTTCCGTGGCAAAGCCATCCTGTTAGAGTTTTCTGAACCCATACGCATTAACAACCCCAAAGAACAAATCATTATCGTGCCCAACACCGGCAAGAAAACGGCTTTCAAGGTTGCGAAAAACACGCTAACCATAGAACCCGAACTGCCCTGGCAAGAAAACACCACGTACAGCATTCAACTACGCGAGGGCGTTCAAGATATTACGGAAGGCAACGCCGCCCGCAACGTGTTTCTTGCCTTCAGCACCGGCCCCGTGATTGATTCACTTTCGATAGCCGGAACGATACATGAAGTATTCAGTGAAAAAAGTCCGGAAGACATCACCGTGGCCCTCTATACCAGCGACACCTTCGATATTCAACGCCACATTCCGTTCTACTTCACAAAAGCCGATAAGAATGGGAAATACAAATTGCAAAACTTAAAACGCGATACTTACTACCTCTATGCGTTCCACGACAAAAACAAGAACCTGAAAGCCGAAACGAAAACAGAAAAAACAGGATTTCTTGTGGACCCGATCAAACTGGAAAACGACACCACAAAAGTCGATCTACAAGTGACCATGGTAGATGCGCGGCCGCTACGGGTAATAAGCGTTAGAAAAAACGGGCTCGTTAACCGCATCCGTTTCAATAAACCCATCGCCAACTACAAGTTATCGGGCCACGACTACTACCAATCATTTGGCGACAACCAGGCTGAAGTGACTGTCTACTTCCGCGATTTCATCAGCGACAGCACCAAGATCTCGATTCGCGCAATTGATAGCGTAGCGAATGAAATCGACACCGCCGTATGGTTAGCCACGCAAAACAAAGAGATTGAAGAACCCTTTAAGATCACCGTTGGCCAGGCTACGCTCACCGCAGAAACTAGTGAACTTGCATTTGAAGCATCCTACACAAAGCCGATCCAAAGAATACTTTACGATAGTATCTACATCCGCCTGAACAGCATCAACAAACTACCGTTAAGTCAAAAAGGATTCCGGTTCGACAGCACATTCAAAAAGTTAACGTACCGCGCCTCGCTACCACTAGCCGATACAATAGAACTGAACACCAAATGGCAACTCATCTTCGCAAAGAAAAGTCTGATCAGTGTTTCCAACGACACCCTGAAACAAGTTACGAAAGGGCTAACCTTTATCGACCAAGAATCCACCGGGATTCTCAACTTCGACCAGATCGCTACCCGTGCACCATCGTACATCATCCAGCTCCTCGATTCGCAAGGAAACGTAGTTCGACAATTTCAAAACCCCACTAAATTGACCATCAACTACCTTCCTCCAGAAAGCTTCAAAGTTCGCGCCATCATCGACTCCAATAAAAACGGAAAGTGGGACGCCGGAAACATTTACCAAAAACGCCAACACGAGCGCATCGTTTACTTCAAAACCACCAACGGGAAATACGAGACACCCGTGCGAGCAAATTGGGAAGTTGGCCCCTTCAAATTCCTATTCTAACGCAATGTGGACAACGAGCATCTCTCTGTGGACAACAACGCACGCAACACGCCAAGATGACCAAAACACCCGCGTGATGTTGACACCTGAGGATAACTCGATCAAACCAAGTATAAACCCACAATGTGCATCCAATTATCCACGAGCACGTAGAATTGTGGAGACCTCAAAATAACGCCACAAACTCAACCGAAACAGAAATCCCAGAACAACAGACAGTGTGGACAACCAAAAATCAAAACTGTATTGTTATCTTATCCACAAATTCACACCCTTAATTATTACAATATAAAATTATATAATACTATATTAATAATAATACTCGCCTGTTTGTTGACGCCCGCCTTCAGTCAGGATGATACCGATATCAAAATCGCGAATGAATATCTCGCCAAAGGCGAAAAAGAAAAGGCGATTGCCGTTTTCGAGAGCTTGGTGAAACAGCCCAATTTTCAGCCACTTGTTCATGATGTGTATTTACAAACCCTTTTGGATCTAGCTCGGTTTCGCGAAGCGGAAACGTATGTGGATCGTTTGGTAAAGCGACAACCTGATAAGCCGAATTATCAAGCCGATTTGGGGATTGTCTATTTGCGGGCAGGCGATGAAGCAAAGGCCGACAAGTATTTCCGTAGTGTGATTAAAGCATTGGGAACTGATGTTTATCGAATCAAGTTCTTGGCAGATTACCTTGCCGCCCGCGGATTGCCAGAGTACGCCACCCTCGCCCTGCAGGAGGCCCGCCTCCGGTTACAAAATCCCAATATTTTCGCGCTGGAAATGGCGAATCTATTTCGCTTACAGGGCAAAAGAGCCGAGATGGTGAACGAGTATCTGGAGTATGCCACCCAGACTCCGGGCAACACTGCCTACATTAAAAATTTGTTGCAGATTTTGCTCAGCAAAACCGAAGAAATGGAAACACTAGAACAAGTGTTGCTGCAGCGGGTGCAAAAGTTTCCGGACAATGAAGTGTATGCCGATTTGCTGGTATGGGTGCAACTGCAGCAGAAAAACTTTTATGGTGCGTTTATTCAATCACGTGCCTACGATAAGCGATTCAAAAAGGAAAATCTCAAAACGTTGGAAGTCGCAAACATTGCGCTTAACAACAAAGATTATGACAATGCCGACCGGGCATTTACCTTTTTGCTCAAGGATTACCCTCAGGTTGCACTGCCCGCGCGGCTTGGCCAGGTGAAATCCCGCGAAGGAAAAATCAAAAACCGTTTTCCGGTTAAAACAGATTCAATTCGCTACCTCATTCGTGAATACCAATCGTTTATTCAACAATTTGGTAACAGCGATCAGGCACATGAAGCCGGGTTGAGTGTGGCGCTGCTGCACGCCTACCACCTCAATGAAAAAGACTCAGCAATTCTAAAAATCAATACACTTATTCAAAATCCACGTGTGCAGCCCCAACTGGTAGCGCGCGCCAAGTTAGAGTTAGGCGACGTCTATATTTTAAAAGATGAACCGTGGGAATCCATTTTGCTCTATGCACAAGTAGAACGAACGCAACGCGATGCTCCGCTCGGCTATGAGGCAAAGCTTCGAAACGCCAAGCTCTCGTACTATAAAGGCGAGTTTCAACTGGCAGAAGCGCATCTCGATATCTTGAAAGAAGCCACTACCCGCGACATCGCCAACGATGCCATTGATTTAAACATGCGCATCAAAGAAAATCTTTTTGTCGATACCCTTGGACTGGCGTTGAAAAAGTTTGCCGCTGCAGAGCTGTTGGTGTACCAGAACAAAATTGACGAAGCGCTGGCGGCTTTAGCCGATATCGAATCCGGGGGACTGCCGCCGCAACCAAGTAACCCCACCAACCAAAATTCCCTCAACAATGGCCAGCTCGACTCAACCGCAATGGTTACAATGTTCAACACGTATGCTATTCTGGATGACGTGTATTGGCTGAAGGCGGGGCTGCTATTGAAAAAAGGACTTTATGGCGAAGCACTGGCGGCCCTGCGAAAAATTACTACGGAGTACAAAGAAGATATCCTGGCCGATGATGCGGCTTTTTTGGAAGCAGAAGTTACGGAGCGCTACGAGCAAAAGAAGACCGAGGCGATGGAACTTTACCGCAGGTTTTTAGACCAATTTCCCGGAAGCGTACATGCCGCAGAAGCGCGCAAGCGTTTCCGCGCGCTGCGGGGCGACTTCGAGCTTGTACCGAAAAGTTAACCTACGGATTCAGCGCGCGGAACTTACTTTTTCCGCGCTCCAAAAACTCAACAAACTTATCCGGATTTCGGTCGTAGCCGTAAGGCCAGGCCAGCACCTTTTCGTCTGGCCCCAACAACACATAAAATGGCTGCGCGTTGTTTTGTAGCCGTGTGATTTGCAGATCGGCATTTTGGCGGCCAATCGTTTTCTTCACCTTGTTGTCGTACGAGCTGGTGTACCATTGTGCCTCGGGCAGTTCGGTTTTGTCATCCACATACAATGCTACCACCACAAAGTCTTTTTGTAGCCGCTCAAGCACACGCGCGTCGCTCCATACCACCGCCTCCATTTCGCGGCAGTTGGTACACCCGTGGCCGGTGAAGTCGATAAAAAGCGGCTTTTTCTGTTCGCGTGCACATTGTAGCGCCTGTTCGTAATCAAAGTAGCCGTTTAGCCCGTGCGGTAGGTGCAAGAAGTCTGCGTATTTGGGAGGTCCACATACAGCGTTGGCTGCATCGCTGCGCGAGGCCTGCAAATTAAAGTCGTGCGTATAGAGGGGAGGCAGATAGCCGGCCAGCGCCTTTAGCGGAGCACCCCATAAACCTGGGATTAAATAAACCACAAATGCAAAAGTGCCGATCGCGAGCATCAAGCGCGGTACGGTAACGATGAGTTGAGGACTATCGCCCTTCATGGGCAACTTGCCCAACAGGTACAGCCCAAGCAATCCAAAAATCACAATCCACAACCCGATGTTCACCTCTCGATCCAACAAGCCCCAGTGGTAGGCCTGGTCAGCAATGCTGAAAAACTTGAGGCACAATGCCAGTTCTAAAAATCCCAGGACCACTTTTACCGAATTCAACCATCCGCCGGATTTCGGCAAGGATTTGATCCACTCCGGGAAAATGGCGAAGAGCGTAAACGGCAGCGCGAATGCGAGCGAGTAGGAGAGCATCGCCAGCACCGGTTTCATAATTTCTCCACCTGCGGCCAATACCACCACATTGCCCACGATGGGCAGCGTGCACGAAAAAGACACGAGCACGAGTGTGGCCGCCATGAAGAAAATTCCAACCAGCCCACCCTTCTCGGCCTGCTGATCTGCTTTGTTTACCAGTTGGTGTGGGGCGGTGATTTCAAACAAACCGAAAAACGAAAGCGCGAACACAATGAAGATCACAAACACAAACAAGTTTGGAGCCCAGTGCGTGGCCAACGCGTTTAACCCTTCTGCGCCCAGCAACACGGCAAACAGTGTACCGGCCAACGTGTAAATGGTGATGATGCTCACGCCAAAAATCAGTGCCTTGCGCACGCCCTGCGCGCGGGTTTGGTTGTCGCGCAAAAAGAATGTTACCGTCATGGGTACCATCGGAAACACACACGGTGTGATTAGCGAAGTGAGCCCCAAGATGAAGGCGAAGATCATATAGCCCCAAAAGCTCTGATCATCCAGGCGAGATTCGCCCTCCAAAATGGATTTATCGAATATCGGTCCTTGAACGGATGTGGATGCCGTTGGTGCAATGGCTACCGCACTCTTGACTGTATCGATAGGCGGAGTGGGCACCTGAACCTCCGGGGTGGTTGTAGCTGCGGTGCTGCTCCCAACCACCTTCACCAGCGCACCAAAAGAGAAATCCGTAGCAAAAGGAATACACTTGCCGTCTACATCGCTGCACACCTGGTATTCAAATTCGCCCTCCACCTGCGGGTTCGGTTGCAGTACTTTTACCTTCTGGCGGAACTCGGCTTTGCCCTTGTGAATGCGCACCTCACACTCAAAGACGGGATCCGTTTTGTCGATAAAGTTTAGGGCCGTTACGCCACCCACCAGCGTGTAGGACGGATGCGGATCAAAGGTAAATGTGGTTTTTATCGGGCCATCCTCGCAAGGGAATTCCGTGGAGTACAGGTACCAGTTCTTATCGATCGTGGCCTCGAAAATTAATTCCAGGGTCTCGCCCGGTGCTACTTCGGATTTTGAGACGCTGTATTTCCACTTTGCCGGTTCCAGAACCTGGCCAAAAGCACAGAAAACCCACAGACAAAGCAACAGTACGGTAAAATTTTTCACGAAGGGGAGGTTAAACTGCGAAAATAGACCAAAAGCCGCCAATCCGGTGTCGGCCAGATAACCAAAACAAAATTTTTAACATTTCGTTTGTAATTCGTGGTGTGCACAAGCCACTAATTAACCAACTTTAAAACTTTACAAACCAACTAATCATGAAGTTAAGACCGGCACTCTTATTCGTTGCGCTTAGCGCGATGTTCGCGGCCCAGGCCCAAACCGCGGATGAAATCATTAAAAAGTACCTGGAAAACACCGGCGGCGAGGCCAAGTGGCGGACGGTTGAAGGCATGCGCATGAAGGCTAACCTGAAGATGCAAGGGATGGAACTACCTATGGAATCGCTGCAACTGCGCGATGGTAAAACCTTTTCCTCGGTAATATTCCAGGGTATGACCTTTAATCAGAATGTGTTTGATGGCAGCACCCTTTGGAGCACGAACCAGATGACCATGAAGCCGGAGAAAAGCGATGCAGAATCCACCGAAAATTACAAGTTAACCGCTGCAGCCGATTTTCCTGATCCGTTTCTTGACTACCAAAAGAAAGGCTATAAAGTAGAGTTTCTCGGAAAAGAAACGGTTGAGGGCACAGAGACATTCAAGTTGAAACTCACCAAAAAGCCCATCAAAGTAGATGGCAAAGACACTGAAAATGTATCAATTTATTATTTCGATGCAGAAAACTATGTGCCTCTTGTTATCGAATCCGAAATCACGTCAGGACCTGCAAAAGGCATGATCAGCCAGACGAAAATGAGTGACTATCAAGAAGTGAATGGCCTGATGATGCCCTTCTCGATCACTCAAGGTGCGAAAGGACAACCAGGTGGTGTGACGATCAATACCACCACTGTAGAACTGAACCCGAAGGTTGATCCGAAAATCTTTGCGTTTCCCTCCGGAAACTAATTCCTAAGTGTTTAAAAATACTTCAATAGCAGTGCGCTGATATTGAAGTATTTTTTTTGATACAAACTAAAATTTCAACATGAGAAAATACCTGCAATTAGCACTGGTTTTGGTGGCCAGCGTAAATGTGTACGCACAAGAGGCCGTCACAAAAGGAAAAGAGCTATTTGGCGACATGACCGCGCGCCATATCGGGCCCGCCTTGATGAGCGGCCGAATTACCGATTTGCAAACCCATCCCACAAACGACCGCGTGATTTATGCGGGTACGGCCGGGGGCGGAGTTTGGAAGTCCAGCAACGGCGGAGCGACCTTCAATCCGATTTTTGATGAGTATTGCCAGTCGATTGGTGCAGTCGCACTTGATCCCTCAAACCCCGACAATATTGTTTGGGTGGGAACGGGCGAAACCTGGACGCGCAATAGCGTTTCCGTTGGGGATGGCATCTACCAATCTACAGACGGCGGCACTACTTGGAAAAAGAAAGGTCTCGAAAAATCCGAGCGCATTTCCAGCATTCAAGTAAACCCTAAAAACCCGAACGAAGTCTACGTGGGCGTGCTTGGTGCTCTCTTTCACGACAGCGAAGAACGTGGTGTTTACAAATCGACCGACGGAGGAGCCACATGGAACAAAATCTTGTACGTGGATAAGACAACGGGATGCAGCGAACTTATTTTGGATCCCACCGATCCCAACACGGTGTATGCTGCATTTTGGGAGTTTCGCAGATCTGCCTGGAATTTCAATTCTGGCGGCTTGAACAGCGCGTTGTACAAATCAACAGACGGAGGTAAAACGTGGAACAAGATTCACAAAGGTTTCCCGGCAGGGAAACTCGGTCGAATAGCAGTGGCCATTGCGCCGTCAAATAATAAAATCCTGTATGCGGTGATTGAGGCGGAAAAAGATACAGACAAAGGGTTGTATCGTTCCGATGATGCTGGCGCAAACTGGAAGCTATTAAATGGCGATTTCGAGCTGGTGGTGCGTCCGTTCTATTTCTCCCGCATTGCGATCGACCCTAAAAATCCAGATGTGGTTGTCAAAGCCGGACTTTCAGGCTCCATCTCGCGCGATGGTGGTAAAACGTTCAAGACCCTTGGCCCCATGCACTCAGATATCCATGACATCGCGTTTGATATCAACGTTTCCGATCGCATGTACGTAGCTACCGATGGCGGTATTTACCGGTCATGGGATGGTGGCACTACACTGGAAATGGTGGAGAACATACCTGTTTCTCAGTTCTATCAGGTAAGCGTAGACAACGAAGAACCGTACAATGTCTATGGCGGTCTGCAAGATAATGGTTCGTGGTACGGCCCATCTTCTTCTCCCGGTGGAGTAGAAGCGCGGGATTGGGTACGTGTGGGTGTAGGTGATGGTTATCGCGTGTTGCCCCATCCCACAAAGAAGTTAATCTACTCGGAAATGCAGGGGGCGGAAAACGTTTGGCGTTACGATCCAGCGAAAGATCAGGCACGCGCAATTCAACCACTGCCTATGAAAGGCGACCCGAAGCTACGCTTCAACTGGAATTCCCCAATGGCGACCAGCGCCCACCGACCCGACCGATTCTACATGGGCAGCCAGTTTGTGCACCGTTCGGAAGACATGGGTGAAACATGGGAGAAAATCTCCCCGGATTTAACTACCAACGACCCTGTGAAAACAGAACAAGGCAAATCAGGCGGCCTTTCGGCTGATAACTCGGGTGCAGAAAATCATTGTACGATTTTTACGATCGCGGAGTCTCCGCTAGACGAGAATATCGTGTGGGCGGGAACAGATGATGGCAACGTGCAGGTAACAAAAGATGGCGGCAAGACATGGACGAACGTCGTGGCAAATATTCCCGGGTTACCCAAGAACACCGCATGCTGGCACATTGAAGCGAGTGTTTTTGGAAAAGGCAATGCCTACGCAGTATTTACTGGTTACCAAAAAGGTGATCAGGCGGCGTATATCTACAAAACCACCGATTTTGGCGCCACATGGAAATCTATTGCAACCACCGATATTGTAGGGTTCGTTAGGAACATTCAGGAAGATTTTGTGAACGAGAATCTGTTGTTCATCGGTACGGAATTCGGTTTATACATTTCGGTTGATGGCGGCAAGGCCTGGCTCAAGTTCACCAACAACATGCCATCTGTTTCCGTGCACTTTATCGACTTACAAAAACGAACCAATGATCTCGTGCTCGGAACGCACGGGCGGGGTGTAATTATTATTGACGATATCAGTCCGCTACGGCAGCTCACCGAAGAGGTGCTTGCTAAAGATTTCCATTTCTTTGCTCCCAAGCTGGCTACCATGCCCGAGTCCAGCGGTTTTGGCAGCACGGCTACCGAGACGCAGTTTTTAGGTAGCAATGCGAGCCGCGCGGCCCAAATTGTTTACTACTTGAAGAAACGGCACACGTTGGGCAAGATGACACTGGAAATACAAAATGAAAAGGGGGAGAAGATGTTAGACCTGCCGCCGGGTAAGGCGAAAGGGATAAACATCGTGTCGTGGAATTACACCACCAAGCCGCCCAAGATTGCAACAGCCAAGACGTATTCCTTCTCTGGCTCTACACCCCTCCGGGTTCCTGCCGGTACATACAAGGTGGTGCTCACAAAGGGCAAGGAGACATACACTACGGATCTGGTGGTACAGTATGATCCGAAATCTACTGTTCCGATAGCTGACCGACAGTTACAGGAAAAGACAGCCCGCAAACTCTTCGACATGACACAGGAGTTGGCGTATGTTGTGTATGAGATCGATGAAACAATTAAGGCGGCGGAAGATCAAAAAGCAAAAATCCCGGCATCTGCTAAAGCGGTTACCCCGTTAATCAACGAGCTAAATCAGCTAAAGGCAAAACTCGTCATTACAACGGGTGATAATTATGTTGGAATGGGAGAGCCCCAACTACGCGAAGATTTGGCCGAGTTGTACAGCAAGGTAGCTTCTAGCTTTTACCGGCCTTCGGCCTCGGAGCTCGCGAATCAGGATGCCATTGAGTCCCGATTTACCACTGCGAAAAGTGAGTTCAAAAAAATAAAGGACAAGCACTTGGCGAAAGTAAGTGAGATTCGAACCAAGAATAAGTTGGAGCCAATTGTCATCAAGTCGTTTGACGAGTTTTTGGCCGGCCAATAATACTGAAATAGGCAACAAAAAGGGTTGGGCAAGAGCCCAACCCTTTTTTATTTCACCTCCTGTGCCCAGTTGAATCGATCGCTGGCCGGAAACTTCCACGGAGCGAAATTGGTTTCCACATTTTGAAACATTGAGTTCCATTGTGCGGGCGAGCTGCTTTCTTCCATCGCCTGAAATCTGCGCAGCTCCAAAATGATCTCCAACGGGTTGATGAGCACCGGGCAAGCCTCTACACACGCATTGCAACTGGTGCAGGCGTTGATTTCTTCTTTGCTGATGTAATCGCCGAGTAGTGTTTTACCATCGTTCAATCCCGGGCCACCTTTTTCAATGCTTGTGCCCACTTCCTCCATGCGGTCGCGCACATCCATCATGATCTTACGTGGCGACAACTTTTTTCCGGTGAGGTTCGCGGGGCACTCGGATGTGCACCGCCCGCACTCCGTGCACGTGTATGCTGCCAGCAATTGATTCCAGCCCAGATCGTTGATGTCTTTCGCGCCAAATCGGCCGGGCTCACCAGGGGTGGTGGGCGCAGGCGCAAGGCCGAGCATGGATTTTACTTCGCGCGTAACTACGGGCATGTTGTTGATATGGCCTTTGGCTTCTACTTTGGCAAAGTAGGTGTTAGGAAACGCCATGAAGATGTGAAGGTGTTTGGAGTAGGTGATGTACACGGAGAATGCCAAGATGCCAACAATATGGAACCACCAGGCAAATCGCTCTACCGCAACAAGCGTGGGCACCGACAGGCCATCGAACAATGGCATCAGCCAACGGCTAAAAAATAAACTTCCCGTGGCAGCGTAATGCGGGTGTTGGCCTTGCAAGAGCTGATCGGCCGCATTCATCGTAAGAATCGCCAGCATTAAAATAATTTCAATCCCTAAAATCAGGTTGGCATCCCACCGGGGCCACGTGGTCATCTCGGCCGACCAGAATCGGGGCAACCGGCCAATATTTCTGCGCACCAAAAAAACCACGCACGCCAGCAACACGGCCACGGCCAGAAACTCAAACACGTTCATCAACACAGTATAAAATCCACCCAGAAAAGGGGCGAAAATCCGGTGCGTACCCGCCAGGCCATCGATGATAAATTCCAATACCTCCAGGTTAATGATCAGAAACCCGGCGTAAATCAGAAAGTGAAAGAACGCAGGCAAAAACCGTTTAAACATTTTCTGCTGACCAAAGGCAACGAGCAGGAGATTGCGCATCCGTTGGTGGGCGTTGCCCTCCGGCACGTAGGCTTTCCCCAACAGGATGTTCGCACGGATGCGCTTCACGCGTTTAAAAATGATGAAGCCGGCCGCAGCCAGCGTAACGAGAAAGAGGAGTTGTTGGGCGATCTGCATATACGATTTCCGGTTGAAGATAACGGCTGCCGGAATACCGAGCAAAACCGTAAAAACCGCGTGGTTGTTTGCACCCGAAGGAAATTTCTCTACTTTTGTGGCCCTGTATTTAAAAACGCAGGCCCCGGTGACGTAGCTCAGTTGGTAGAGCAAAGGACTGAAAATCCTTGTGTCGGGGGTTCAATTCCCTCCGTCACCACTTTTTTGGGTTCTACAGAATTCCATATCTACGTGAGTTATGTTAACTCACGCCCGTGATTTCAACCGACCACCCCTTGCAAGTAATTTACGTGATGTTGGCCCAGGGATTTCTGGGTTTGGTGCTGGGTGTAGTATTCATCTTCTTCGGCCGTTTGTACAACCGGGTGTTCTTAAAAACCCTTGGCTGGAGTTGGCTCTCGTTGAGTCTGTACATGGCGGCCTCTGGTGCTATTACCGCAATTTTTCCTTTGGGAGGTGCGCCGGGCGTTCGGCTTGTATTCAGTGTACTTGCGCAATTGGGTTGCTATTTTCAAATCACCTTTCTGCTATTGGCAATGGTGGAATTGATTCGCGACAAGCCGTGTAACGCGGCTTGCCTTTGGCGTGTGGTGGTAGTTGTATTTGTGCTGGCGCTGTGTACTTCGCTGTTATTTTCGTTCAACCCTGATGCCAGTCGTGAACGCTACCTGCTACGCGTGGGCTCGCGCACGGCCATTTCAGGTGTAGGATTTCTGGCAGCCGCAGGGCTGGTGCTGATCAAGCGCGCTTTTACCCACGGCCTCGGCCGGCTGATTATGGCCGCCTCGTTTGTCGGGTATGGGTTGATTCAGCTCTACTACCTCTCCATTGTTTTGTTAAACATTGCAGGCTACCAGCTGATGTTTCCCGACTTTTTCGGTCTTATTGAGATGTTTGCCATTTGCCTGGTGGGCATTGGTATGGTGATTTGGCTGTTGGAGGATGAGCGCGAACGCCTGCGAAAAACCAATCAGGAGCTCGATCGGTTTTTGTATTCAACCTCGCACGATTTGCGGGCCCCGTTGGCATCGGTATTGGGCCTTACACAGCTTTCCAAAACAGAGCGCGATGTTTCGCAATTGCATCGTTACAATGAGCTTATTGAAGATCGTGTTCGTAAACTGGATACCGTTATCCGGGACATCCTTGCGCTTTCGCGCATCACCAAGGCAGAATTGCACGCGCAGCGTGTGGATTTTTTCCAACTGGTGGACGAGGCCATTCAGGATGTTAAGTTTTATGAAGGGTTAAACCAGATTGAACTTCGGGTGGCCCGAAAGGCAGATACATTTTTTGAAGCCGACCGGGCGCAAATGAAAATTGTGCTGGCCAACTTACTGGCCAACGCCATTAAATACCACAACCCATACCAACCGGCGCCCTATATCGAAATCGACTGCCAGCCACGTTTAGGTGAGTTTGTTTTTTGGGTGAAAGACAATGGCGAAGGCATACCGGCAGAGCTGCAACCAAAAATTTTTGAGATGTTTTTTCGCGCATCGCGCAAAACGGATGGTACCGGCCTGGGCCTGTACATTGTAAGGGAAGCATTGGCCAAATTGGGGGGTACAGTGGAGCTACAATCGGTGTACGGACAGGGCAGCACATTCAAGGTGCGCATTCCGCAAAACTAGAAGCTAGCTAAAAATAGATAAGAGGCGATGGCCTCCAACTAGCGCCCATCGCGGGTCATGGCGCGGGCCGCCAAAACACTTGTAGTCCAGGCAGCCTGAAAATTGAAGCCCCCGGTTTCTCCATCAATGTTCAACACTTCGCCTGCAACGTACACCCCGGGTAATTTTTTGCACGCCAGGGTGTCTACATCAATCTCCTCCAGCAAAACTCCGCCACACGTAACAAACTCTTCTTTGAAAGTGGTTTTACCGCGGATGCCCACCGGGGTGCGAATAAGAAATTCAAGAAGCCGATGGAAGGGTTTTCGGGCCATTTCCGCCCACGTTGTACCCTCGTCTACCCCAGCTTCCCGGCAGAGGGCAATCCACAAACGGCTGGGCAACTGAAACAGCGGATGGTTGTAAACCACCTGCCGTCCGTGGTTCTGCCGATAACCTTGGAGAAATTCCCGCGCGCGGGTTTCTTCCTGGTTCACCCAGTTTATCAGCACATCGAACTGATAATTTTGGCGATGCAGGTATTCTGCAGCCCATGCCGAGAGCTTGATTACCGCCGGGCCGCTCAGGCCCCAGTGGGTAAGCAGCAGGGGCCCGCTCATCGCGAGCTTGGTGCCTGGAATTTTTACCTCCGCATGCGGAACCGATACACCCATGAGTTCGGCAAATTTGCGCGTTGGGTCATTGAACGTAAATAGTGAGGGAATGGGCTGTGCCAGGGCTAAGCCGCGCTGGGCGAGCCACGCGTAGGCGTCGGGTTTGGGATGCCCACCGATCGCAACGAGCACGCGACTCGCATTGAACGATTCCTGTGCAGTGCGCACCACGTACGGACCTGTGCCCTCCAGCGCTTCCACACCACTTTGTAACTTAATCTCAATATGCAGGCGTTGTGCCTCCTGCAAAAAACATTGAATGATGGTTTGCGAATCGTTCGTTACCGGAAACATGCGGCCATCTTCTTCCGTCTTTAGCTTCACGCCACGGCTTTCAAACCAATCGATTGTGTGTTGTGCGTGGAATGCGCGGAATGCTTTTTTTAGAAAGCGTTGGCCGCGCGGATAGTGTTGCGCCAGCGGTGCGGGTTCCAAACAATGATGCGTTACGTTGCAGCGCCCGCCGCCACTGATTGCTACTTTGGCCAACAGCCGAGACGTTTTTTCAAGAATAAGCACGCGCCACCCGGGCCGTAACCGGGCTGCTTCCAGCGCACCAAAGAAACCGGCGGCTCCGCCACCAATTACGATCAGATCATAACTTCCGGCAACGGGCATTAGAAAATATCCAACTGCCCGCGTAGTAAATCTTCGAACGTATCGCGTTTGCGAATGAGCCGCGCCTGACCGTTTACCACCATCACCTCCGCCGGGCGGAAGCGTGAGTTGTAGGTGGACGCCATTGAGTATCCATAGGCGCCTGCATTTTTAATCACCAACAGGTCGCCTTCGCGCACTTCGTTTAGTTTCCGATCCGCACCAAGCGTATCCGTTTCGCAAATGTTGCCTACCACCGTGTAGAGCTTGTGGGAACCAGATGGGTTGCTGATGTTCACGATTTCATGATAGGCATCGTACATCATCGGGCGAATGAGATGATTTAATCCCGAATCAACACCCACGAACGTTACCGAAGGCGTTGTTTTTACTACGTTGGTTTTTACCACCAGCAAGCCGGCCTCGCTCACCATGTATTTGCCGGGCTCAATCCACAGTTCCAGTTTTTTTCCGTAGCTGTGATAAAATTCTTTGAACGCTTTGCCGAGTTTCAGTCCCAGATCATAAACGTTTGTGGTGAGGTCGCCTTCTTTGTACGCCACCTTAAATCCGCCACCAAAGTCGAGAAAGCGCAGATTGGGAAAATCGCGGGCAATGCCAAAAAGAATGTCTGCCATTTTTAAAAACACCTCGGTATCGGTGATTTCGGACCCGGTGTGGATGTGGAGGCCATTGATGACGATGCGATGTTTTTGCGCCACCTCCATAATCTGCGGAAGCTGGAACACCGAAATGCCAAATTTAGAATGACTGTGGCCAGTGGAGATTTTGTAATTGCCGCCGGCCATGATGTGCGGATTAAGGCGTACGCAGCAGGGGTAAGTGTTACCGTAGCGCTGACCGAATTTTTCTAATACCGAGAGGTTATCGAGATTGAGGTTGAGCCCGAGTGCAACGGCCTCTTCAATTTCATCAAACCCCACGCAGTTGGGCGTGTACATAATATCGCTTGGCTCAAAGCCTGCCCCCAGTGCGAGTTTTGCCTCGTTGATGGACACCACATCTACACCCGAGCCGGCCTGGCGCAGCAACTTCAATACCGAGATGTTGGTAAGTGCTTTGGCAGCGTATTTTACCTTGACCTCGTTTTCGGAAAAAGCGTTTTTCAGGCTTTGGAGTTGCTGAACAATTTTTTCAGCATCGTAGAGATAGAGCGGTGTGCCAAATTCCTGCGCGATGTTGGCAACGGAAAGACCCTGGATTTGCATGTGTAGAATTTCGCGTGCAAATATAAAGCCGGCTTCGGCTATAATGAAGGTGGGCCGGGAGATCGCGCAGAAAGAATGCAGGGCGGTTTGTATCTTGCCCGCATGAAACTGTTTCATCGCGTTTCGGGGCAGGGTACGCCATTGATTGTATTGCATGGGCTATTCGGCTCCTCGGATAACTGGTTTACCCATGCCAAAACGCTGGCGCAGCACTATGAGGTGTGGTTGGTCGATCAACGCAATCATGGTCAATCCTTTCACCACCCGCAGTTCGATTACCGTTACCTCACCGAAGATTTGGAGGCGTTTGTGCGCGAACACCGCATCGAGCGCCCGTTTCTGCTGGGCCACAGCATGGGCGGCAAAACAGCCATGAATTTCGCCTTGAAAAATCCGGCCCAGGTCCGCGGGCTGGTGGTAGTTGATATCATGCCGAAGCCCTACCCGGTACACCACGATCACATTCTGGAAGGCTTGCAAACGGTAGATTTGGCCGCGCTGCAATCGCGCACGGAGGCCGATCAACAACTCGCGAAATTTATACCCGAAGCAGACGTGCGCCAGTTTTTGCTGAAGAATCTGGCTCGCGATGCTGAGGGCAAGTTCATTTGGCGGATTAACCTGGCGGCCATTGATGCCAATATCGAGGCGATTGGTGCGGGGGTGTTGTACCATGGCACGTACACCGGGCCCACGTTGTTTATCAACGGCACGCGTTCCAACTATTACCGGCCGGGCGACGAGCTACTGGCAAACCGGTTATTTCCTGCTGCAACGTGGGCTTCGCTGGATACCGGCCATTGGGTGCAGGCAGAGCGCCCGCAAGAGTTTGCAGACGAAGTATTGCGCTTTTTGGCAAAACACTAGCACATGGCGGGTGTACTTTACCTTTTGCCCAGCCCGATTGCGGAGGGCACCGAACACCTGGTGGTGACCCCGGCCATGCAGGCCCTTTTGCCGGGCCTTAGGTATTTCCTGGCAGAAGATGTGCGCACCGCGCGGAGGTTTCTTAGCCGTTTAAAAATCTACCCATCAATTGAAGCCCTCACCTTTGAGGTGTTGGATAAAGACACCACAGACGAGCAACTGCCGGTGTTGATGCAGCCCGCAATTCGTGGAGGCGCTGTTGGATTGCTTTCTGATGCCGGTTGCCCCGGGGTGGCAGATCCGGGTGCCCGCGCGGTGGCGTATGCCCACCGCCACAACATTCAGGTTGTGCCGCTCGTTGGCCCCTCCTCGCTGCTGCTGGCATTGATGGCCTCCGGCCTGAATGGGCAACAGTTTGCCTTTCATGGGTATTTGCCGGTGGAGGCGCGCGCGCTTAGCGACAAGCTACGCACGTTAGAGGCCGAATCGAAAGCAAAAAATCAAACCCAGATTTTTATTGAAACACCGTACCGCAATCAAGCCCTGTTTCTGCAACTTGTTCGCACGTTGCATCCGGCCACACTTCTTTGTGTTGCCATGAACGTGACCGGTGCCGAAGAGATTATCCGCACTCAAACGATTGCTGAATGGCGCAATTTCACGGCTACCTGGCCGAAGCAGCCTGCCGTTTTCCTTTTTCTGAAAAATTGAGTTGCGCGTGGGAGAATGGGTGCCACACCCCTTGCCGAACGGTGTTACTACTCTTACTTTGCACCTGAGCTTGCTGTTGTGGTAGCAGGCGGTTATGTTCCGCACGATCAAAACCTTACTCGCCCGCACCGATTACCGGGTGCAATCGCGCCCCATTATCATGGGAATTTTCATGGGCATCAATGTGCTGCTGGGCGCCAACCTGCTGGCGGAAATCCTCATTGGCCTTGAGGGCACTTCGCTTTTGGCGAATGTGGTTTTCTTTGTGATTAGTGTGGGCATGACATTAGCCTATTGGCGTTGGCCCGAAGCACGCTGGATTCACAGCACGATTGTAATCTTCTGTTTCTGTTTGTTGGAGGGCATGTTCTTAACGCGCCCGGTAAACTTTCATGCCATCCATTATTGGTTCGTGCTGCTGATGCTCGTGGCCTTTATTGTTGAAGGGATGCGCGCCGCTCAAATCTGGTTTTTGATCGTGATCGCCACGTTTTTCATTAATGCGGCCTATATCGAGTATCTGTTCGATGGACATTACCCCATGGAAGTGAAGACGGGGCCTTATTTGTCCTCCCATTTAATTTTCCTTTTTGGTGTGTTTGCCGGCTCGCTGCTCTTGTATCGTTTGCTGGGCGATGCCTACGCAGGCATGAAGCAAAAAACGGAAGAACTCAAGCTGCTGCAAGATGAAATTTCCGCCAAGAAGAGCATTCTCGAAAAATATCAAAACACACTTCTCACGCTTACCCGGAAAGAGGCCACACTCACCGGCAACGTAGCAGCCATTGTGCGAGCGATTTCCGTTGCCGCCGCGCGGGCGTTGGAAGTCTCGCACGTGGGCGTGTGGTTTTTCCGATCGGAAGGGCAAACCCTGGTGCGTACATTTCAGCTTACCCCGCGTGGTGTGCTGGATGCTGAAGCGGAAATCCACCGTGCACAGTTTCCCAACTATTTCAAGGCATTAAAAAACCAACCGTTTATTCTTGCCAGCCACGCGGCCACCCATCCGGATACCTGCGAGTTTGCTGCCAATTATATTCAACAGGATCGTATCGTATCGATGTTGGACTGCCCCATTTTGCTGGACGGTGAAGTGTTGGGGATGATCAGCTGCGAACAACAAGATCATCCGCGCCAATGGCAATTGGAAGATGCGTTGTTTGTACAATCGCTGGCAGATTTTATAGCGATGGGTACGCAGAACGAGCGCATCAAAAATCTACTTCGGCAAATCCGCCAACAAAATGCAGACCTAACTGAAAAGAACAACGAGATCGGCACGTTAAACGAGGAGTTAACCTCCGCGAATGAACAACTGGCAGACCTCAACCGCAACCTGGAAGCCGCTGTGCGGAAACGCACCCAGGAACTGGAATTCCAGAATCAGCAACTTACCGAGTATGCATTCATCAACTCGCACTTGTTGCGCGCGCCGCTGGCCCGCATTCTCGGCCTTGCGCACGTAATCACCCGTGAGGTGAATACGTTACAGGAAAAGGAATTGCTGCACGCGTTAGAACAATCCGCCAATGAATTAGATCAAATCATCCGCAAGATTTCAGAACTGCTGTATGCGGGTAACAATTTCAGCCGCGAGAATATAAATGAGATCATTCAGCGTAAATTTCACCAACAGGATTAACCCGGCGCGTGGATCCGGAAGATCAATACCCGATTGCCTTTATAAACCGTTTCCTTTTGTACGCGCATTCCGTTTTTTAGCGCCACACGTTGCGAGGCTACGTTCGTCAGGCTTATGATCGAAATCAGCGAAGGCGCAAGGCCGTGGCAGAATGCGAAATCGCGGCATGCCGCCGCTGCTTCGGTAGCGTAGCCACGGCCCCAATACTGGGGCAGCAGGGAATAGGCAATTTCTACTTCGCGCTGCGCATCCACCGTTTGTACCACCAGGCCGGCATGCCCTACCAGTGCGCCGGTGTTTTGTTCGATCAACGCATTCATGCCCCCGAGCTGGTTGTGGTAGCGATCAAACTGCTTTGCATACCAATCTACACAAGCCTGGTGCGGGTCATCAATCACCTCGTTCCAATGGGCGAAATTTTCCGGGTTTTGAAAAAAAGGCAGCCAGTGGGCAAAGTCGCCCGGTTCAATGGCCCTGAACCGGAGCCTGGCGGTAAATTGGTTAACCAGCAGGTAGGCGTTTTGCATGTGGCGAACGTAATGGGGCACTCATTTTCCAAACAGGTAACGATACGCGAAATTGATGAACCTTTCTATCTTTGCGCGCTAAAATCTGCTATAAAGACATATGCCGTACCTATTCACGTCCGAATCTGTTTCCGAAGGCCATCCTGATAAAGTGGCCGATCAAATCTCCGATGCGCTAATCGACTACTTTTTAGCGTACGATAAAGACTCTAAATGCGCTTGCGAAACGCTGGTGACAACCGGCCAGGTAGTGCTGGCAGGGGAGGTGAAATCCGAAGCGTATCTGGACGTGCAGGACATTGCCCGCGAGGTGATCCGCAAAATAGGCTACACCAAGAGCGAGTACATGTTTGAGGCCAACAGCTGCGGCATTTTGTCGGCCATTCATGAACAATCTCCCGATATTAATCAGGGCGTGGAGCGCAGAAAGAAAGAAGATCAGGGCGCAGGCGATCAAGGCATGATGTTTGGCTATGCTACGAACGAAACGGACAACTACATGCCGCTGCCGCTGGAATTGGCCCATGCGCTGTTGCGCGAACTTTCGGCCATTCGCAGAGAAGGCAAAGTGATGACTTACCTCCGCCCCGATGCCAAATCGCAGGTAACCATTGAATATTCGGACGATAACAAGCCGCAACGCATCGATACCATTGTGATTTCTACCCAACACGATGATTTCGATAAAGACGGTGCCATGCTGAAGAAGATCCGTGAGGATGTGATCAACATCCTGATTCCGCGCGTGATGAAGAAAGAACCTAAGCGGATCCAAAAGTTATTTAACGATCAGATCAAATACCACATCAACCCCACGGGTAAGTTTGTGATTGGCGGCCCGCACGGTGATACCGGGTTGACCGGCCGGAAGATTATTGTGGATACCTACGGCGGCAAAGGGGCGCACGGCGGTGGTGCATTCTCGGGCAAAGATCCTTCCAAAGTAGACCGCTCCGCAGCGTATGCCACCCGCCATATTGCCAAGAACTTGGTGGCCGCGGGTGTGTGCGAAGAAGTATTGGTGCAAGTGGCCTACGCCATTGGCGTGGCAAAGCCGGTGGGTTTGTATGTAAACACCTACGGAACCGCCAAAGTAAACCTCAACGATGGCGAGATCGCCCGGAAGATGGAGAAGATTTTCGATATGCGTCCGTACTTCATTGAGCAACGTTTTGATTTGCGTTCGCCCATTTACTCCGAAACGGCAGCCTATGGCCACATGGGCCGCGAACCAAAAACGGTTGAGAAAGTATTTAATAAAGGAAAGAAGAACGAGCTGCGCGTAAAGGTGAACTTGTTTCCGTGGGAACGCCTGGATTACGTAGATGCAATCAAAAAAGCGTTTAGGTTGTAATCCCCGAAAGGGAAAATGATAAAAACGAAGGGCGGTGTGATTACCGCCTTTCGTGCTTTATTGCCCTCACCAAGCACAAAAGCTTCACCCAAGGCAAGCATAAAATTCCCTACCTTGCCTGCGAGCTAAAACATAACCCCATGAGAACGTTGTCAACCCTGATTACCATCAGCTTATTGGCGATTGCAACTGCCGGGAATAGCCAGGTGTTAAACCGACTAAAAAACCGGGCCGCCAACAATGCGGAACAGAAGGCGGGCGAAGCGATTGATAATCTCTTCAGCGGCAAAAAGAAAAATCAAACGGATCAAGCTAACACGCCGGGCACGAACGGGCCGGGCAGCGCCAACGGGCAAAATACCATGGGTGCACCCGGCGGCGGCAATCCTGCTAACCGCGGTGGTGGTGGATTAATTTCTACTCCGCCGGATGTGAAGCAAAACCTGGCAGATGCCGAAGCAGCGTACAAGAAAAACGAACTTGGCGAGTCGCGTTATGCGGTACAGCAGGCCATGCTGGGCGTGGAAATGGAGATTGGTAACCAAATCTTAAAATCGCTGCCCGAAACCGTGGTTAGCCTGAAACGCCAGGCAACGGCAGACCAGGTAACCAGCGCCGGTTGGGGCTGGAGCGGCCTGACCATCCACCGCGAGTACGGAGACGGAAAAGAAAAGGAACTTCGCGTTACCATTGCCAACAACTCGGTGTGGATGGCCGGTGTAAACGCCTATCTCACTTCGGGTGGCTACGCCCAAACTACCGACGGCCAGCAAAACTGGAAACAGGTGAAGGTAAAAGGCTATCGCTCCATTATCGAGTACGATGACTCCTCCGGTTACAAGCTGAGTGTGCCGCTGGGCCAATCTTCATTGATTGTATATGAGGCCGTAAACTTCGCCAGCGAGACAGAAGTAATAAAAGCCGCGGAGGCATTGGACATCGAAAACATCAAAAAGCAGTTGGGCGAACAATAAACCAAGTAAATCCATGAAACGAACTACACTACTTACCCTTGCGCTTCTGGTGGGTACGGCGGTTTTCGCACAAGAGTTTGACAAGAATCTGGCGACGGCCCGCACCGCTTACGCAACGGGCAACCTGCAAGATGCCCGCTTCGCCATGGAACAAATGCTGCGCGATTTAGACATGGCCATTGGCCGCGAGATTTTAAAAATGTTGCCGGCAAAGCTGGGGGCGTTGGCAGTGAACGAGAAACAAGATAACGTGTCCGGAGCGGGCGCCCTGGGGCTGTATGTTGATCGCACCTATGGCACCGAACCCAAAACGGCACGAATCGAAATCATCAACAACTCGCCACTGCTTACCGGAATTAACGCCATTCTTTCCATGCCGATGCTGGGCGGCATGATGACAAACGAAAACCAGAAACCCGTAAAAGTGCAGGGCTACAAAGCGCTGCTGAATAAGGACATCGATAGCGAAACACAGAAGGTGAGTTGGGATCTTCAAATCCCCATCAATAACACCCTCTTCTCGGTGAAGGGTTACGATTGCACAGAAGTAGAAGTGCTGCAATGGGCGGGGGCTATTCCGCTCCAGAAGATTTCGCAAATGGCCCAATAACAAAAGTTAGTACGCGGGTGATGCCAGGGGCTTTTTTGTAGCACATGAACGAAGCAATTGTAGCACATCTCCGGCGGGCGGTGCCCTTCTCAGACGAGGAAGTGGCAGCGATGCTGGCGCTGCTGCGGCCGCAGACGTTTGCCAAAGGCGCATTTTTTCTGAAGGAAGGCGAGGTGTGCCGCGATGTCTTGTTCATTACATCCGGCCTGATGCGCGTGTATTATGTAAACGAGGGCCGCGAGAACATTCGCCAGTTCATGTTCGAAAACAGTTTCATTACGGAGTACGAATCGTTCCTTAGCCGGAAACCTTCCCATTATTTTATTGACGCCGTAGAGCCAACGCACGCACTTGCACTTTCGTTTGAGGATTTAGAAGCCCTGGAACAACGCTTCACCCACTTTTTGCGGTTCGGTAAAATGATGGCCGAAAGCGTGGTTGTTCATGTGGGAAACCGCTACATGTCGCTCATCCGCGATGATGCCACTACGCGCTACTTAACGCTGATGAAAGAGCGCCCCAAGGTGATGCAGCGCGTGCCGCAGTACATGATTGCCTCGTACCTGGGAATTACCCCTGAAGCGCTGAGTCGCATCCGCAAAGAGTTGGCCAGTTAGCCACCTTTGTTTCATGTTCAGGCTTTCTTTTTGGGTGCGGATGCGTAACTTTTCAACATGAAATTTTCGAATTACTGGCTGTATGATTTCCGGGCGGCCATAGTTGTTTTTCTGGTGGCGCTACCGCTTTGTCTGGGCATTGCGCTGGCTTCCGGTGCACCGCTGGTTTCGGGCCTCATTGCCGGCATGATTGGCGGCATGGTGGCGGGCGTACTAAGTAAGTCGCCTTTAAGCGTGAGCGGCCCGGCCGCAGGGCTTACCTCAATTGTGGCCACTTCCATTGCAGACCTGGGCTCTTTTGAGGCCTTTGCACTTAGTGTAGTTGTGGCCGGGCTTATCCAGCTTTTGCTGGGCTTCCTCCGCGCGGGTACCATCGGCAATTTCTTTCCGGCATCCGTCATCAAAGGGATGCTGGCGGGTATTGGTTTGATTCTTATCCTCAAGCAAATTCCGCATGCCGTGGGCTACGATGTAGATTACGAAGGCGATGAAACCTTTTTTCAAGCCGATGGCCAAAACACATTTACCGAGGTGATTGAAGCCTTTAACTTCTTAACCCCCGGGGCGGTGGTGGTAAGTTTGCTTTCGCTGGTACTTCTCTTTGCGTGGGAACATCCGCGCATGCGTAAATGGACATGGGTAGCCAAAACCCCCGGCCCACTTGTGGCCGTTGCGCTGGGCACTTTGATGGCGCTTGCCTTCAATACTTTTACTGAGTTTTGGGCGATTGATACCCGGCACATGGTGGCGGTACCGCGAATTGCCGGAGGCGAGTCTTCGTTTTTTCGGTTGCCGGATTTCAGCGCGTGGCAAAATCCAAAAGTGTATACCGTGGCGCTTACGTTGGCTTTGGTGGCCAGCCTGGAAACCTTGCTAAGCATTGAAGCCAGCGACAAGATGGATCCCTACCGAAGAATGACACCGCTGAATCATGAACTCAAGGCCCAGGGTGTGGCCAATAGTTTGTCGGGCTTGTTGGGTGGCTTGCCGCTCACTTCGGTAATCGTGCGCAGCTCAGCCAACATCATGGCGGGGGCAAAATCAAAAGCCAGCACCATCACCCACGGTGCCATTTTGTTGTTGGCGGTTGTACTCATTCCGCAATTGCTGGAGTTTATTCCGCTCTCCTGCCTGGCGGGTATTCTCATTTTTGTGGGCTACAAGCTTACCAAACCACAGCTCTACCTCGAAACCCGCGCCAAAGGCAAAAGCCAGTTTTATCCGTTTCTCATCACCACCCTGGCTGTGCTGCTTACGGATTTACTTACCGGTGTGTTTATTGGCTTGCTGGCTTCGGTATTTTTTATTCTGCGCACCAACTTTAAACAGGCGGTGCTTCTGGTGAATAACGACCAAAACAGCTACCTGCTAAAATTCACCAAAGACGTTTCTTTTCTGAATAAATCCACGTTGCGCGACCTGTTTCAACAGGTGCCCAACGGCGCGCGCTTAATCATTGACGGCACCTACTCGCGCTTCATCGATCAGGACATTCAGGAAACCATCAGCGATTTTCTGGAGGAAGCAAAAACCAAAGACATTCACGTAGAACTTAACCACATCACGCTATCCAACACGCGCTATGAGATTCATTGAACAATTGCTGCTGCAAAACCAGGCCTGGGTAGAACAAAAAAGCCTGGAAGATCCGGATTTCTTTAACCGGCTCTCCGAAGTACAAACACCCAAGTTTTTGTGGATCGGCTGTTCGGATAGCCGCGTGCCAGCCAATGAAATTACCGGCACGCATCCCGGGGAAATCTTCGTGCACCGCAACATCGCCAACATGGTGGTGCATACGGATATGAGCATGCTGAGCGTGCTGGACTATGCCGTGAATGTGTTGGAAGTTCGCCACGTCATCGTCTGCGGCCACTACGGCTGCGGAGGTATCCGTGCGGCCATGGGCCACAAGCAGTTTGGTTTGATTGATAATTGGATTCGCCACATCAAAGATGTGTACCGCATTCATGAAGAGGAGCTACGAACCTACCCTGAAGGAATTGAGCGCGAAAACCGGTTCACCGAAATCAACGTGATCGAGCAAGTCTTCGATCTGGTAGAAACTTCCATCATCCAAAACTCCTGGGCCCGGCGCCAACTACCCTTTGTGCACGGTTGGATTTACGATATCCACAACGGCCTCATCAAAGACCTGAAAGTAACGATGAACGACAATTCCCAGCTTCCGGACGTGTACAAGTTTAACCCGCCCTCGTTACCAGACGCATAATATTTTCTTTTGGGATAGGGGTAAACACCTCCTGTGTTGTCTAACCCTCACAGGCGAAAAACCGTACATTGCAAAGGTTACGCAAGCACACGTGCAAGGGAACGATCAACACGCCTGGGTTTTACTAAAAGAGGGCCGCGCGGATGCGTTTGAAATGATCTTTAAAACCTATTACCAGCCACTGTGCCGCTACGCCTACACGTTTCTGAACGATGCAGATGAGGCGGAGGAAATAGTACAAGCCTCATTCATTTCCATTTGGGATAAACGCGCCCACGTAGATATTCAAACGTCTTTTAAATCGTACCTCTACCGCACCGTGCGCAACAATTGCCTGAACGTATTGAAGCACAACAAAGTAAAGCAGCAACACGCCCGCTATGCGCTGGCCGACGGGGAGCCCGTGCACGAGTCGGTTTCCGAAAATGTGGAGGCCAGAGAATTGGAACAGAAAATTCAGGATGCACTTCAAACGCTGCCCGATCAGTGCCGCCTGATCTTTCAACTGAGTCGTTTTGAGGAGCTGCGCTACCAGGAAATTGCCGACCAGTTGCAACTTTCCGTAAAAACCGTGGAAAACCAAATGGGCAAAGCCTTGCGGCTGATGCGTGAACAATTGAAAGACTACTTGCCGTTATTTTTGATCTGGTTGCAGACCTGGATGCCTTAACTTGGAAAACCAGCACTACGATATTGACGATTTGATTGCCCGCGTGGCGGCAGGCGAGGCCACCCCGGCCGAACGGCAGCAGTTGGCAGATTGGGAGCAGCAAACGCCCGAGAATGGCCGCTATGCGCGCCAGCTGCGTACCATTTTTGAGCGTGCAGCCCGGGCACCTGAAGTTGCGGTTAACACCGAAGCGGCCTGGCAAAAGGTGAAACAGAAAATCAGTCCATCCGCCCGCGTGGTGCCGCTGTGGCCCCCCATGCGGGTGGCACGGCTAGCGGCGGGCATCGTCTTTTTGCTGGCGGGCGCGTACCTGGCCTTTCAGTTTTTTTCTGCCCCGGTGCAGCAACAACAACTGGCCGCAGCGGAAGAGCCGAAGACCGGGCAATTGCTGGACGGCACGCGTGCCGTGTTGAACCGAAACACGCAGGTGCACTACCGCTATAATCCGCGCAAAAAAGAACGCACCGTAACCCTGCAAGGCGAAGCGTTTTTCGACATTCAGGCGCGGCCGGGCGAAACCTTCACCCTCGAAACAGACGAACTGCGCGTGCGCGACATAGGCACTGCGTTTAATGTGCGCGCCCTGCCCGGAAGCGACACGGTAGAAATTATTGTAGAAACCGGCCTCGTGCAGGCCTACACCGCTACCGACCGTGGTATTCTCATCCGCGAAAGCGAAAAAGGTTTTTACCGAAAGTCGACCAAAACATTCTGGAAAGAAGCGGCCCCGCAGCCCAACGATCTGGCCTACAAAACCAAAGTGCTGGTGTTTAACAATACCGATTTACGCACCGTGGTAAAAACGATCAACACCGTGTACGGCGCACGCATAGCCGTACAAGCAGCCATTGAAAACTGCCGCATTACGGCCGAGTTCAAAGACCAAAAGCTGGAGTTTGTGGTGGATGTAATTGCCGAGACCCTCGGCCTCTCCGTAGAAAAACAAGGCCCGAAAGATTTTGTACTACATGGCGTGGGCTGTCAGTAAATGCGTGTGGCTGGCGGTAGCGTTGCACGCCATCGTGGGGTACGTAAACGCGCAGGCCATTCTGGATCGGAAGATTACCGTAACCCTACAACAAGAGCCACTGCCGCGCGCGCTTGCAAAAATTGCCGAAGCCGGGCAGTTTACCTTTTCGTACAATGCAGCACTGGTGGCGGCCGAAGAAATCGTGTCCGTGCGGGCCAACAGTAAGCCGGTGCGCGAAGTGCTGAACGACCTGTTTAAAGGCACCATGGCCTACAAACAAAAAGACGATTACCTCATTCTTACCCGCGTAGCCGTTCGGCAGCCGAAAACACCCACGCATGCCACGGTGCTGATTAGCGGCTACGTAGAAGATGCGGCCACGCAGCTCCGGTTGCCCAATGTTAGCGTGTACGAAAAGAAAACGCTGGCGTCTGCCACGACCGACAACGCGGGCTTTTTTACCCTGCAACTGCAAAAAACAAATGGGCCGATTGAACTGAGTTTTAGCAAACGCGCCTACCGCGATACCACGTTGCAGATTACCCAAGCCGAGCCACAATACCTGCTGCTGGCACTCGCCCCCGAAGAAAAACCTTTCGTAAAACAAGACACCGTTACTACCGACACCACCCGCGTGCCAGACGATGAACTGGTCTTGCCATTTGGCAACGAACCCAACGTGGTGAACATTCGCGATACGCTTTACCGCGATATCCAGGCCTCTATTTTCCCCTTCATCGGTACCAACGGGCCCCTGAGTGGCAACGTGATCAATAACTACTCCATCAACTTTTTCGGGGGCTATGCCATGGGCACGCGCCAGATTGAGTTAGGATTTTTTGTGAACATCGACCGAGGAGACGTGGGCTGGCTACAAATTGCCGGCTTTGGTAATCTGGTGGGCCGAAACGTGTATGGTGTGCAGGCCGCAGGGTTTGCCAATGTAAACGGAGGCGAAGTAAAGGCCGTGCAGGTGGCCGGTTTTGCCAATGCCAACCAGGGCAGCACCCAGGGCGTGCAGGTGGCCGGCTTCTCGAATGTAAACGTGCAAAAAGCAGATGGCGTGTTGGTAGCCGGTTTTGCCAATATCGTAAGGGGCCAATCGCTGGGTGTGCAGGTGGCGGGCTTTACCAACATCCAAACCGCACCCTACCGCGGCTCGCAGGTAGCGGGCTTCTTCAATTACAATCACGATCGTATCCTTGGCTCGCAAATCGCGGGCTTCAGTAACGTGGCTACGGATAGCGTGTGGGGTTCGCAGGTGAGTGCGTTCTTCAATTACGGCGGCCACGTGCGCGGCAGCCAAATCGGCCTCATCAATTATGCGAAGTCCGTGCGCGGTGCGCCCATCGGCTTGGTAAGCTTCGTAAAAACGGGATACCATAAAATAGAGGCTGCAGCCGATGAAGTGTTTTATACAAACCTGGCCTTTCGCACCGGTGTGCGCCGGTTCTACAACATTCTTTCAGCAGGCATTCAACCCACCACGCAGCAAGGCGACAACGTGTGGACCTTTGGTTATGGGTTAGGCACGGCACGGCGCCTGAACCGCTGGCTTCACCTGAACATTGATGTTACTGCGCAGCAGGTGAACAAAGGCAAGTTTACCGAGCAGCTGAGTTTGCTGAACAAGATTCACACCGGGTTCGATATTCATTTTGCGCCCAAGTTTTCGCTTTATCTGGGCGGCACGCTGAACGGCTACCTCACCAAAGCCGATTACACCGGTTATGCCCAACTGTTCCGCGACTGGCAACCGAACGTGTTCTATGACGACCGCCTTCAAAACGGCAGCACGCGCCTGCA